>NC_008390.1:1200000-2400000 GCF_000203915.1 Burkholderia ambifaria AMMD | reverse complement strand
AGATAGAAATGCGGCAGCGACGTCGTGTGCCGTGCGTACGGCACGCACGGCCGCTGCATCGGGTCGCTCGACGCGCTGTTGAACGGGAGGAACTCGTCGAACACGGAAGCGCTGTTCGACAGTCCACCCCAGTCTGCCGGCACCGCGATGCTGCCGGTCGGCGTCGTGACGCCGGTTGCGACGTCCGTGATGAAGCCTTCGATGGTCGAGCGTCCGTCGGCGCGATTGCCCTGCGCATGGACCATTTGCAGCCGGTAGGCATGGCCCGTTTTCCACGCATAGCCGATCGAGCACGAGGTGCCCGAGCCGCCGTCGGCACCGCCGCGGCAATTCGCCGACAGCGGCGTCGTGCCCGGGCCGAACGCGCTGAAGATCACGACGTTGGTGCTTTGGGTGCGCGGCTGGATGCCGGTATAGATCGGGTGGCTGCCATGTTCGGACGACACCTGGGTGGCCCAGTAGTAACTGGCGTTGATATTGGTCGGCACCACCTCCGGTGTAATGTCCCACGTCATGCGATCGAAACCGCCGTTGGGCGTCGTCGAGGCCGAGGCGTTGATGGTGGGGTCGGCGTGTGCGCCGAGCATGGTCGACATGGCGAGCATCGCAGCGACCGTGGACTTGAGTCGTTTCATGTTCCGGTTTCCCGTTGGTGGAAAAGAGAGCGCACGAGCAGCACCGATTGAAGCGATGCGGCGCGAATACTAATTTGCGCCCACTTTATTACCAATGGATAACCAGTTGAAGCGGCGAGACCGTGCGCCGCGCGCCGCCCGATTCGCGGACCATTCCCCTCGGCCCCCATGGCGCGGGGGAGAGCGGGGCGTAGAGCGCGACGCGATGTGACGGGCAAGATAACGATTCCTGCCGGGTGGAATAATCCGGCCTTCAAATCGCGGTGAGGGTGGCCGGAGAGCGCACCGGCCTCGGGCCAATGTCCACCCCGCGGCGGCGCGCGATGGTCAGCCCGCCGCCCACTCGACCGCCGCCTTCGCATGCAGCGCGGTCGTATCGAATACCGGCAGCGGCGAATCGTCCGCGCCGATCAGCAGCGTGATTTCCGTGCAGCCGAGAATCACGGCTTGCGCGCCGCGTTTCGCCAGTTCGTCGATGATCGCCACGTAGGTTGCGCGCGACGCCGCATCGATCACGCCGTGACACAGCTCGTCGTAGATGATCCGGTGCACGTCGCCGCGCGCGGCTTCGTCCGGCACCAGCACGTCGAGGCCGAACTTGTCGCGCAAACGCTCCGCATAGAACGGCAATTCCATCGTGTAGCGCGTGCCGAGCAGCGCGACGCGCTCGACGCCCGCGGCGCGCAGCGCGGCGCCGGTCGGATCGGCGATGTGCAGGAACGGCAGCGCGACCGCAGCTTCGATCGCGCCATATACGCGGTGCATCGTGTTGGTCGTCAGCACGACGAGATCGGCGCCGGCCGCTTCGAGTTGCCGCGCGGCGTCGGCCATCCGTTCGCCGAGCGCGACCCAGTCCTGCGCGCGCTGCAGCGCTTCGATCTCGGCGAAATCGACCGTGACCAGCACGCTCTTCGCGTTGTGATGGCCGCCGTGCAGCGCCTTCGAATGGCGATTGATCATCCGGTAGTACTCCGCCGACGATTCCCAGCTCATCCCGCCGATCAGTCCGATCGTCTTCATCCGTCACCTGTGCATTTCGTATGTCGTGGCAGACGAGTATAGGGGCCGGCCCGTGCGCGCGGGCGGCACGATCGGCGCGAAGTGCGCCGGTACGGGGCGACCGAACGCGGCAGTACGCGACAGTTGAAACCGGCACTGTGTTTTTGTACAGTATCGGCACCGTGAATCCGACCATCATCCCGCCTGCCGATCCTCCCCGCGAGCCGCCGCCTGGCGATGCGCCGCCGCGCGTGCGCAAGATCATCCATTGCGACTGCGACTGCTTTTACGCGTCGGTGGAGATGCGCGACGACCCGTCGCTGCGCAACCGGCCGCTCGCGGTCGGCGGCCGGCCCGACCAGCGCGGCGTGATCGCGACCTGCAACTACGAGGCGCGGCGCTACGGCGTGCATTCGGCGATGTCGTCGGCGCTGGCGATGCGCAAGTGTCCGGACCTGCTGATCCTGCCGTCCGCGATGGACAAGTACCGCGCGGCGTCGCGGCAGATCATGGCGATCTATCGCGACTACACGCACGACGTCGAGCCGCTGTCGCTCGACGAGGCTTATCTCGACGTCAGCGGCTCCGAACTGTGCCAGGGCAGCGCGACGCTGATCGCGCGGGAGATCCGCCAGCGTGTGTACGACACGGTGGGCGTGACGGTGTCGGCGGGCGTCGCGCCGAACAAGTTCATCGCGAAGATCGCGTCCGACTGGAACAAGCCCGACGGCCTGTTCGTCGTGCGCCCACATGAAGTCGATGCGTTCGTCGCCGCGCTGCCCGTGCGCAAGCTGCACGGTGTCGGCAAGGTGACGGCCGCGCGGCTCGAGCGGCTCGGCATCCAGACCTGCGCGCAGTTGCGCGACTGGTCGCTGATCGACCTGCATCGCGACTTCGGCGCGTTCGGTCGACGGCTGTACCAGCTGGCGCGCGGGATCGACGAGCGGCCGGTGCAGGCCGACCAGGAGCGCAAGTCGGTCAGCGTCGAGACGACCTATGTGACAGACCTGACGACGCTCGAACAATGCGCGGACGAGATCCGCCGCCTCGTCGTGCAGCTCGACGCGCGGATCGCGCGTGCGGGTGCTGTGCGGGCGATCCGCAAGCTGTACGTGAAGATTCGCTTCGCCGATTTCCAGCGCACGACGGTCGAATGCGTGGCCGACGCGACGAATGCGCAGACGGCGGTCACGCTGCTCGCGAAGGGGCTGCAGCGGCGCGCGCAGGCCGTGCGGCTGCTGGGCGTCGGCGTGCGCATCGACGAGGACACGGCCGAGCGGCGCGGGCAGTTCTCGTTGTTCGACGATGAAGTCGACCAAGTTGACCACGCCGACGATGCTGCCAACGCCGCCAACGCCAAACCCCCCGCACCATGAAAAAAGGCACCGCCGAAGCGGTGCCTTCCAAAGCAGCGGGCCGAACCGGCCAGCGCGTGCTCAGTGCGCGGCGGAGGTCATCCCGTTGTGGCGCAGCAGCGCGTCGATTTCCGGCTCGCGGCCGCGGAACGCCTTGAACGAATCCATCGCCGGGCGGCTGCCGCCGACTTCGAGGATCTCGCGGCGATAGCGCGTGCCGGTCGCCGCGTCGAGCACGCTGCCGCCTGCGGCGGCCGCTTCCTCGAACGCCGCGTACGCGTCGGCCGACAGCACCTCGGCCCACTTGTAGCTGTAGTAGCCGGCCGCATAGCCGCCCGCGAAGATGTGGCTGAACGTGTTCGGCCAGCGCGAGAACGCTGCCTGCGGGATCACGTGGTAGCGCTCGTTGATCTCGCGCGCGAACGCATTCACGCCGGTCGCGCCGGCCGGGTCGAAGTCGACGTGCAGCAGCATGTCGAACATCGAGAACACGATCTGGCGCAGCGTGCCGAGGCCGCTCTGGAAGTTCTTCGCGGCGATCATCTTGTCGAACAGCTCGCGCGGCAGCGACGCGCCGGTATCGATGTGCGACGACATCGACGACAGCACGTCCCATTCCCAGCAGAAGTTTTCCATGAACTGCGACGGCAGCTCGACCGCATCCCATTCGACGCCGTTGATGCCCGACACGCCGAGCTCGTCGACGCGCGTGAGCATGTGATGCAGCCCGTGGCCGAATTCATGGAACAGCGTGATGACTTCGTCGTGCGTGAAGCACGCGGGCTTGCCGCCGACCGGCGCCGAGAAGTTGCAGGTCAGGTACGCGACCGGCGTCTGCACGGTGCCGCCGCGCTTCGCGCGCGCACGCGCATCGTCCATCCACGCGCCGCCGCGCTTGCCTTCGCGTGCATACAGGTCGAGATAGAACTGCGCGACGAGCGAGCCGTCGCGGTTCTCGACGCGGAAAAAGCGCACGTCCCGGTGCCAGACCGGCGCGTCGTCCGGCTTGATCCGCACGCCGAACAGCGTTTCGGTGACGGTGAAGAGGCCCTTCAGCACGGCCGGTTCCGGGAAGTACTGCTTGACCTCGTTTTCCGAGAACGCGTAGCGCTGCTGGCGCAGCCGCTCGGCCGCGAACGCGACGTCCCACGGCGCGAGTTCGGTCAGGCCGAGTTCCTTCGCGGCGAACGCGCGCAGTTCGTCCCAGTCCTTGTCGGCGTGCGGGCGCGCGCGCGTCGCGAGATCCTCGAGGAACGCGATGACCTGCTGCGGCGACTCGGCCATCTTCGGCGCGAGCGACACTTCGGCGAAGTTGCGGTAGCCGAGCATCTGTGCCTCTTCACGGCGCAGCTTCAGCTCGTCGGCGACGATCGCCGTGTTGTCCCATTCGGCCTTGCCGCCGCCGTACTGCGGCCCGAGTTCGGAGGCGCGCGTCGCATACGCGCGATACAGCGTCTCGCGCATCGCGCGGTTCTCCGCGTATTGCAGCACCGGGAAGTAGGACGGGAAGTGCAGCGTGAATTTCCAGCCTTCCTTGCCTTCCTTCTGCGCGGCTTCGCGGGCCGCTTCGATCGCGTCGCCCGGCAGGCCGGCGAGTTCGGCCTCGTCCTGCGCGAAGTACGCATACGCGTTGGTCGCGTCGAGCACGTGGTCGGAGAACGCCTTCGACAGCGCGGCCTGCTGCTCCTGCAGTTCCGCGAAGCGCGGCTTCTGGTCTTCCGGCAGCTCGGCGCCCGACAGGCGGAAATCGCGCAGCGCGTTGTCGAGGATCTTCTTGCGCTCGGCGGACAGCGTCGCGTATTCGGCGCTCGCGGCGATCGCCTTGTACTTCTCGTACAGCGCGAGGTTCTGGCCGACGCTCGACCAGAATTCGGTCACGCGTGGCAGGTTTTCGCCGTAGGCGGCCCGCAGTTCCGGCGTATCGGCGACCGCGTTCAGATGGCCGACGACGCCCCATGCGCGCCCGAGCGGCTCCGTCGCCTGCTCGACCGTCTCGACGATCGTGGCCCAGGTCGCCGGCGTCGCGGGTGCGCTCGCGGTGTCGACCGCGCGGTTGGCGGTGTCGAGCAGCGTGTCGAGCGCGGGCGTCACATGTTCCGGACGAATCTCGCCGAAGCGGGGCAGGCCGGAGAAATCGAGGAGCGGATTGGTATTGGCGCTGGCGGACATTAAGACTCCCTGTCTGTTGCCGGATGAACCGGGGTGAAAAGGGTGAGGCGCGAAGCAGCGGCGCCCGATACCGACATTATTGGGGCGCATCGCGCGCTTTCCAATCGTTAGTTTCTAACGACGCGATTGGATACGCGCGACGCGGGGTCGGATTCGGGCGAAACGCGGCGGGATGTGACAGTGTGACGCGCGGCCGCAATGGCGACCGGCGAGATGCCGGCGCGCGAATGCGCGCCGGCTGTGCAGGCAAGGGCGATCAGGCGGCCGCGGCGGCGCGCTCGGCGGCTTCGATCGTGTTGATCAGCAGCATCGTGATCGTCATCGGGCCGACGCCGCCGGGCACCGGCGTGATGTGGCCGGCGACTTCCTTCACGCCGGCGAAGTCGACATCGCCGCACAGCTTGCCCGCGTCGTCGCGGTTCATGCCGACGTCGATCACCGTCGCGCCGGGCTTGACCATGTCGGCCGTCAGGATGTTGCGCTTGCCGACCGCGGCGACCACGATGTCGGCCTGGCGCGTGTGCGCGGCGAGGTCGCGCGTCTTGCTGTGGCAGATCGTCACGGTCGCGCCGGCTTCGAGCAGCATCATCGCCATCGGCTTGCCGACGATGTTCGAGCGGCCGATCACGACCGCGTTCGCGCCTTGCAGCGGGATGTCATGCGCTTCGAACATCTTCATCACGCCGTACGGCGTGCACGGGCGGAACAGCGGCTTGCCCGTCATCAGCGCGCCGGCGTTCGCGACGTGGAAGCCGTCGACGTCCTTCTCCGGAGCGATTGCCTCGAGCACCTTGTGGCTGTCGATGTGCGCGGGCAGCGGCAGCTGGACCAGGATGCCGTGGATCTTCGGATCGCGGTTCAGTTCGTCGATGCGCGCGAGCAGGTCGGCTTCCGACAGCGTGTCCGGGTACGCATCCTTGTGCGAGAAGAAGCCGTTGTCCTCGCACGCCTTGATCTTGTTGCGCACATAGACTTCGCTCGCCGGGTTGGCGCCGACGAGGACCACCGCGAGACCAGGCTGGTGGCCGCGGGCGGTGAGGGCGGCGGCGCGTTGGGCGGCCTGCGTGCGCAAGGTCTTCGAGAGGGCGTTGCCGTCGATGAGGAGGGCTGTCATGGTGGTGGTCCTGCCGGGAAGTTGGAATGCGGGTGTGCGGCGCACGAAACGCCGCAGCAAAGCACGCAATTATACCGGTCGCCTGCTGTCGTCCGACAGCGAATGCAAGGAAAGCGTCATGGCGGCGATGCCGGCGCCCGGGAGCAAGCGCCGGGCCGCGCCGCGCGAGTGGGCCGCATTGCGCGGCCCGCGGGTGCGTGGGTGCGGCCGGCCGGGCGGGGCCCGCGGCCGCACGCGACGTTCAGGCCTGCTTCTTCGACAGCGCGAGGCGCAGCAGATCGGCCACCGTGTTGACGTTGAGCTTTTCCATGATGTTCGCGCGGTGCGCCTCGACCGTCTTGATGCTGATCCCGAGATCGTCGGCGATTTGCTTGTTCAGGCGGCCGGCAATGATCCGCTCGAGCACCTGCTGCTCGCGCGCGGTCAGCTTCGACAGACGCTCGCTCGCGGCGCGCTGCTCCTGGACGCTCTTGCTTTCGCTTCGGGCCTTGTCGAGCATCCGCTCGACGAGCTTGCGCAGCTCGGCCTCGTCGAACGGTTTCTCGATAAAGTCCATCGCACCCTTTTTCATCGTCGACACCGCCATCGGCACGTCGCCGTGGCCCGTGACGAAGATGATCGGCAGCGCGGCGTTGTCGGCGATCAGGCGCTCCTGCAGCTCGAGGCCGCTCATGCCCGACATCCGGACGTCGAGGATCAGGCAGGCGATCTGGCCGGCCTGCTGCGCCGGCTGGTACGCATCGAGGAACTGCTCCGCGCTCGAGAAGCATTGCACGCGATAGCCGTTCGCCTCCAGCAGCCAGCGCAGCGAGTCCCGTACGGCCTCGTCGTCGTCGACGACGAAGACGGTTTCCTGAGTGGTGGTGACAGGGCTATTCATAGTTCTCCCGTAACGGTATGTGATGCCGATGCCTCGCGCCCCCCTTGGCCGAGATCAGCGGGTTCCCCAATGGGCAGGCTGCAGTGGAATGTCGCGCCGGAAATGCGGCCATCCGGTTCGACATTGTTGACCACCCACAGACGCCCCCGATGCGATTCGATGATCGAACGGCAGATGTTCAGCCCCATGCCCATGCCGTCGGACTTGGTGCTGTAAAACGGTTCGAACAGGCGTTCGGCGGTTGCCTCGTCGACGCCCGGACCCTGGTCGATCACGCGGATGTCGACGAAACCGGCGTCGATGTCGGCGACGACGCGGATCACGCCGTCCACCGTCGCCGGCTTCACGTCGGCCATCGCCTCGGCCGCGTTCTTCATCAGGTTCATCAGTACCTGCTCGATCAACACGGGGTCGACATAAATAATAGGCATTCTTGCGAGGATTTCCGTGACGATCCGGATCCTGCGCTTCCTGGCCTCGATTTCGGCGAGCCCGACCGCGTCGGCGACGATGTCCGCGACCCGCGCCGGCTGGCGCTTCGGCTCGCTGCGCTTCACGAATTCGCGGATCCGCTTGACGATCATCCCGGCGCGCAGCGCCTGCTGCGCGGTCTTTTCCAGCGCGGGCTGCAGCGTCTCGGGCGTGCCGCGGCCGCTCTTCACGAGCGCGAGCGTGCCCGAGCAGTAGTTGTTGATCGCGGCGAGCGGCTGATTCAATTCGTGAGCAATCGACGACGCCATTTCACCCATCGTCATCAATCGGCTCGTGAACTGCAGCTTCTCTTCCTGCTGGTGCGCGAGTTCCTGCGCCTTCTTGCGGGTCGTGATGTCGGTCGCGATCTGCATCTGCGCGAGGTGGCCGTCCACCCACTGGATGTACTGGCGGCGCACCTCGAACCATTTCTGGATGCTCTCGACGTATACCTCCTGCGCGTCGGCCGTGCTGCTCGTCAGCGCGGCGGCCGGCAGGCCCGCGAACGTGTCGACCATGTCGATCGAGTCGGACGACGCCTGCGCGCGGTCGAAGCCGCCGCCCGACAGCTCGAGATGGCCGTCGGGGCGAATCCCGAACAGGTGGCGGTAGTAGCGGTTCGCGAACAGCAGCTCGGCTTCGTCGGCGGCGAGCACCGACACCGCGGCGTCGAGGCTTTCGAGCACCGTCGTGAAGCGCTCGTGCGCGGCCGCGAGTTCCTCGCGGGCGCGCTTTGGCTCGGTGATGTCGGTCATCGACGACATCCAGCCGGTCTGGCGGCCCGAGCTGTCGATCAGCGGCGACACGTAGAGGCGCGCATGGAACAGCGTGCCGTTCTTGCGCCGCACGCGCAGCTCGAAGCCCGAGCTCGGCGCCTTGCCGCGCAGCGTCATGTCGAGCTGGCGCTGCATTTCCGGATACGCGTCGCGCGGCCAGTACGGGAACGGCGCGACCTTGCCGACCAGGTCGGTTTCATCCCAGCCCGTCATCCGGCAGAACGCGGGGTTCACGTGTGTGATGCGGCCGTGCATGTCGAGCACGCGCATGCCGATCAGCACCGAATTTTCCATCGCGCGGCGGAAGAATGCCTCCGCGTACAGCGCCTGCTGCGCCTCGAAGCGCTGGCGCGTGTGCTTCCACAGGCTCCAGAGGCTCCACAGCACGAAGCACGACAGCCCGGCGACGAGCCACACGAGCGTGTTGTTGGTCAGGTTCGTGAGCTGCGGGAACGCGTACACGCGCACGGTCAGCCCCTGGCCGGGCGGATCGAGCGGCAGGTCGTAATGGGAGTCGCGCGGCAGGCGCGGGCGCGTCGACGTGGACGACAGCTCGCGGTTGTTCGAGTCGGTGATCGAGATCTTGTACTTCGACGACAACTCCTGCGGGATGTCGTGCTTCAGGATCCCTTCGACCGAGAACACCGCGGCGATCGAGCCGAGATATTCGCGGTCGCCGCGCATCACGGGCGTCTGCAGCGTGATGAAGCCGTTGCCGAAGTCGTCGTAGATCAGCGGCGAATAGGCCTGGCGGCGCGTGCTGCGCGCTTCGTCGTACGCGCCGCGCACGGCGTCCTGCATCTGGGCGTCGCCGGGCTTCGCGAGCCGCTGGCCGAGCAGCGGCGGGTGCACGGCCGGCCAGCGCTGCACGCCGGGCGCGGTGTACCAGTTCAGATAGAGGATTTCCGGATGCGTCTGCATCACGTCCGCCACGGCCATCTGGAACGCGTTCTGGTCGAGGCGGCCCGACGCGAGATCGCGCGACAGCGCCTGCAGCTGTTCCTGCGCACCCGTCATCGACAGGCGGATCTGCTGCTGCGCCCACGCGACGTTACGGAACAGCGTGTCTTCCTGCTGCTGCTGTTCGCGGCGATTGAGGCTCCATAGAATCAGGCTCATCACCACGAGGAACACGAGGATCGACAGCAGCGGCGTCAGCAAATAGGAATTGGACCACCACGGTCCGTGGTGCCAACGGGACGGCTGCGACTCCGCCGGCGGGCCCGACGGTCGCGCCGAGCGTGCGAAAAGCCGATCGGTCAACATGGCAGGATTGTAGCGCAGCGCAATACATGGAAAACCGATACCGGATATGTTGAACGGAAACGGATTTGTGCCCGCGGCGCGCGCCGCGGAGCCCCAGCCGATGGGTGCAGCGCAGCAATATTTCGCATTACGAGAAAAGATCTCATAATTCGAAAATTCAGTTGCGCGGGCCCGTCCACGCTCATTACAATCCGTCGGAGCTTGCCCGCAGCCGGTCGCGTCGCGTCGTCTGCATGAGAGCGATCCTCACATTCCAGGACCCAGGAGACGAGAATGTCCGCTGTACCGAACGAAGTGATGAAGTATGTCGCCGCCGAACGTGACGACGACCCGCAAGAAACCGTCGAGTGGCTCGAGTCGCTCGATGGCGTGATCTCCTCCGTGGGCACCGGCCGCGCGCACTACCTGATCGAAAAGCAGATCGAGTTCGCCCGCATGCACGGCGAACACCTGCCGTTCTCCGCCAACACCCCGTACATCAACACGATTCCCGTCGCCGCGCAGGCGAAGATCCCGGGCGACCAGGACATCGAGCACCGCATTCGTTCGTACACGCGCTGGAACGCGCTGGCGATGGTGCTGCGCGCAGGCAAGGACACGAACGTCGGCGGCCACATCGCATCGTTCGCGTCGGCCGCGACGCTCTATGACGTCGGCTACAACCACTTCTGGCACGCGGCGTCCGACCAGCACGGCGGCGATCTCGTGTTCGTGCAGGGTCACTCGTCGCCGGGCGTGTACTCGCGCGCGTTCCTGCTCGGCCGCCTGTCGGAAGAGCAGCTCGACAACTTCCGCCAGGAAGTCGACGGCAAGGGCATCTCGTCGTACCCGCACCCGTGGCTGATGCCGGACTTCTGGCAGTTCCCGACGGTGTCGATGGGTCTCGGCCCGATCATGGCGATCTACCAGGCCCGCTTCATGAAGTACCTGGAATCGCGCGGCATCGCGAAGACGGCCGGCCGCAAGGTCTGGGCGTTCCTCGGCGACGGCGAGACCGACGAGCCGGAATCGCTCGGCGCGATCGGCATGGCGAGCCGCGAGAAGCTCGACAACCTGGTGTTCGTGATCAACTGCAACCTGCAGCGTCTCGACGGTCCGGTGCGCGGCAACGGCAAGATCATCCAGGAACTGGAATCGGAATTCCGCGGTGCCGGCTGGAACGTGATCAAGGTCATCTGGGGCAGCCGCTGGGATGCGCTGTTCGCACGCGACCAGACGGGCGCGCTGATGCGCCGCATGATGGAAGCCGTCGACGGCGAATACCAGACGTACAAGTCGGAGTCGGGCGCGTTCGTTCGCGAACACTTCTTCAACACGCCTGAACTGAAGGCGCTCGTCGCCGACTGGTCGGACGACGACATCTGGGCGCTGAACCGTGGCGGCCACGATCCGCACAAGATCTACGCGGCATTCCACGAAGCGACCAACACGAAGGGCGCGCCGACCGTCATCCTCGCGAAGACCATCAAGGGCTACGGGATGGGCGAGTCGGGCCAGGCGATGAACATCACGCACCAGCAGAAGAAGCTGCCGGTCGAGCAACTGAAGAAGTTCCGTGACCAGTTCCGCCTGCCGATCGCCGACGAGCAGATCGCCGACGTGCCGTACCTGAAGTTCGAGGAAGGCTCGAAGGAACTCGAATACATGCGCCAGAAGCGCATGGACCTCGGCGGCTACCTGCCGCATCGCCGCGAAAAGGCGACCTCGCTGCCGGTGCCGGCGCTCGACGCATTCGAGCCGCTGCTGAAGGGCACGGGCGAAGGCCGCGAGATCTCGACGACGATGGCGTTCGTGCGGGTCCTGAACATCCTGTTGAAGGACAAGGCGCTCGGCAAGCGCGTCGTGCCGATCGTCCCGGACGAATCGCGTACGTTCGGCATGGAAGGCCTGTTCCGCCAGATCGGTATCTGGAACCAGGAAGGCCAGAAGTACGTGCCGGAAGATTCCGACCAGCTGATGTTCTACAAGGAATCGGAAACCGGCCAGATCCTGCAGGAAGGCATCAACGAAGCGGGCGGCATGTGCGACTGGATCGCGGCGGCGACGTCGTATTCGACGCACGGCGAGATCATGGTGCCGTTCTACATCTTCTATTCGATGTTCGGCTTCCAGCGGATCGGCGACCTCGCATGGGCGGCGGGCGACATGCGCTCGCGCGGCTTCCTGCTCGGCGGCACCGCGGGCCGCACGACGCTGAACGGCGAAGGCCTGCAGCACGAAGACGGTCACTCGCTCCTGTGGGCGGCATCGGTGCCGAACTGCGTGAGCTACGACCCGACGTTCGGCTACGAACTTGCGGTGATCATCCAGGACGGTCTGCGCCGCATGGTGCAGGAGCAGGAAGACGTGTACTACTACGTCACGGTGATGAACGAGAACTACGAGCACCCGGCGATTCCGCAGGGCGAGCACGTGGCGGCCGACATCATCAAGGGCATGTACGCGTTCAAGAAGGCCGACGCCGACCAGAAGGCGCCGCGCGTGCAGCTGCTCGGCGCGGGCACGATCTTCAACGAAGTGATCGCCGCCGCCGACCTGCTGAAGAACGACTGGGGCGTCGCGGCCGATCTGTGGAGCGTGCCGAGCTTCACCGAACTCGCGCGTGAAGGCCACGATGTCGAGCGCTGGAACCTGCTCCATCCGACCGAGGAGCGTCGCCTGTCGCACGTGCAGAAGTGCCTGAAGGACACGCAGGGTCCGGTCATCGCATCGACCGACTACGTGCGCGCGCTGGTCGACCAGATCCGTGGTCAGATCGATCGCCGCTTCGTCGTGCTGGGCACGGACGGCTTCGGTCGTTCGGACACCCGCGAAAAGCTGCGTCACTTCTTCGAAGTCGACCGTCACTGGGTCACCGTCGCCGCGCTCAACGCGCTGGCCGACGAAGGCACGATCGAGCGCAAGGTGGTCGCGGACGCGATCGCCAAGTACAACCTCGATCCGTCCAAGCCCAACCCGATGACCGTTTAACGCACACGCGCCGTGTGATGCCGCGCGCCGCTTCCGGGAGGGGCGGGCGCGGCCATGGAGACACAAAAAGATGAGTCAAGCGATCGAAGTGAAGGTGCCGGATATCGGCGATTACAAGGACGTGCCCGTCATCGAGGTGCTGGTGAAGGCGGGTGACACGGTCGAGCCCGAGCAGTCGCTCGTCACGCTCGAGTCGGACAAGGCGACGATGGACGTGCCGAGCCCGGCTGGCGGCACGGTCAAGGAAGTGAAGGTCAAGGTGGGCGATTCCGTGTCGGAAGGCTCGCTGATCATCCTGCTCGAAGGCGGCGCCGCGGCGCAGGTGAACGGCGCGGCAGCGCCGGCGGCGGCCCCGGCTCCGGCGGCAGCCCCGGCACCGGCAGCACCGGCCGCAGCGGCACCGGCCGCCGCGCCGGCAGCGTCGGGCGGCACGCTCGAGGTGAAGGTACCCGACATCGGCGACTACAAGGATGTCCCGGTGATCGAGATCGGCGTGAAGGTCGGCGACACGGTCGAGAAGGAGCAGTCGCTCGTCACGCTCGAGTCGGACAAGGCGACGATGGACGTGCCGAGCCCGGCCGCCGGCGTCGTGAAGGAAATCAAGGTCAAGGTGGGCGATTCGGTGTCGGAAGGCACGCTGATCGTGCTGCTCGACGCCGCCGGCGCACCGGCTGCCGCCGCGCCGCAGGCGAGCGCACCGGCTCCGGCTCCGGCCGCGCCGGCACCTGCCGCAGCACCGGCACCCGCGAAGGCCGCGCCGGCACCGGCCGCAGCTGCACCGGCCGCCGCACCGTCGGGCGAGTATCGTGCAAGCCACGCGTCGCCGTCGGTGCGCAAGTTCGCGCGCGAACTCGGCGTCGAAGTCGCACGCGTGCAGGGTAGCGGTCCGAAGGGCCGCATCACCAAGGAAGACATCACGGGCTTCGTGAAGGGCGTGATGACGGGCCAGCGCGCGGCACCGGCTGCTGCAGCCGCGCCGGCAGGCGGCGGCGAGCTGAACCTGCTGCCGTGGCCGAAGGTCGACTTCTCGAAGTTCGGCCCGTTCGAAGCGAAGCCGCTGTCGCGCATCAAGAAGATCTCCGGCGCGAACCTGCATCGCAACTGGGTGATGATCCCGCACGTCACGAACAACGACGAAGCGGACATCACCGAGCTCGAAGCGCTGCGCGTCCAGCTGAACAAGGAGCACGAGAAGGCGGGCGTGAAGTTCACGATGCTCGCGTTCGTGATCAAGGCGGTCGTCGCCGCGCTGAAGAAGTTCCCGACCTTCAACGCGAGCCTCGACGGCGACAACCTGGTGTTCAAGCAGTACTACCACGTCGGTTTCGCTGCCGATACGCCGAACGGCCTCGTCGTGCCGGTGATCCGCGATGCGGACAAGAAGGGCCTCGTCGACATCGCGAAGGAAATGGCCGAGCTGTCGAAGGCCGCGCGCGACGGCAAGCTGAAGCCGGACCAGATGCAAGGCGGCTGCTTCTCGATCTCGTCGCTCGGCGGGATCGGCGGCACCAACTTCACGCCGATCATCAACGCGCCGGAAGTCGCGATCCTCGGCTTGTCGCGCGGGCAGATGAAGCCGGTGTGGGACGGCAAGCAGTTCGTGCCGCGTCTGACGCTGCCGCTGTCGCTGTCGTATGACCATCGCGTGATCGATGGCGCGGAAGCCGCGCGGTTCAATGCGTATCTCGGAGCGTTGCTCGGGGATTTCCGTCGCATCATTCTTTGATGAGTGGAGGGGCTCGCGGGGGCGTGGGGTTTATGTCGGTCATCCATGCCTCGTCGTTGAACCTGTTTCGCTAACGGTCTGCTGGCGTCGCCCCTGCGCGGGGCGGCGGTCACTTTTCTTTGTCTTCCAAAGAAAAGTAACCAAAAGAAAGGCGCGTCCTTGGGCGGACAGCAAAGGTGGTCCTGCCCAGCATCGCGTTCTCCAGTCAGGCCGTCGTTCAGCGGTTGAGCCCTCTGCCTCTGTCAGCAGCTAATCAAGAAGGGGACAGTAATGAGTCTCATCGAAGTCAAAGTTCCGGATATCGGCGATTTCAGCGGCGTCGATGTCATCGAAGTCAACGTGAAACCCGGCGACGTGATCGAAAAAGAGCAAACGCTCATCACGCTCGAATCCGATAAAGCCTCCATGGAAGTGCCCAGCGACGTCGCCGGCACCGTCAAGGAAGTCAAGGTCAAAGCCGGCGAGAAAGTCTCGCAAGGCACCATCATCGCCATCGTCGAAGCAGCAGCAACCGACGCCGCACCCGTGAAAGCTCCGGAACCGGCCAAGCCGGCAGCCGCTGCGCCGGCACCGGCCGCAGCCGCTCCCGCAGCCGCGCCGCAAGCCGGCAGCTACAGCGGCACCGCCGACATCGAGTGCGACATGCTCGTGCTCGGCGCCGGCCCCGGCGGCTATTCGGCCGCGTTCCGCTCGGCCGACCTCGGCATGAAGACGGTGCTGGTCGAACGCTATTCGACGCTCGGCGGCGTGTGCCTGAACGTCGGTTGCATCCCGTCGAAGGCACTGCTGCACACGGCGCTCGTCATCGACGAAGCCGCGGCGCTCGCGTCGCACGGCATCACGTTCGGCAAGCCGGAAGTCGATCTCGACAAGCTGCGCGACTTCAAGGGCGGCGTCGTCAAGAAACTGACGACGGGCCTCGCCGGCATGGCGAAGGCGCGCAAGGTCGAAGTCGTCACCGGCGTCGGCGCATTCGTCGATCCGTATCACATGGAAGTGCAGGGCGAAAACGGCAAGAAGGTCGTCAAGTTCAAGCAGGCAATCATCGCCGCGGGCTCGCAAGCGGTGAAGCTGCCGTTCATGCCGGAAGACCCGCGCGTCGTCGATTCGACGGGCGCACTGGAACTGCGCCAACTGCCGAAGCGGATGCTGGTGATCGGCGGCGGCATCATCGGCCTCGAAATGGCCACGGTGTACGCAACGCTCGGCGCCGAGATCGACGTGGTCGAAATGATGGACGGCCTGATGATGGGCGCGGACCGCGATCTCGTGAAGGTCTGGGAAAAGTACAACGCGAAGCGCTTCGGCAACGTGATGCTGAAGACCAAGACGGTCGGCGCGGAAGCGAAGGAAGACGGCATCTACGTGAAGTTCGAGGGCGAGAAGGCGCCGGCGGAAGCGCAGCGCTACGACCTCGTGCTCGTCGCGGTGGGCCGCAGCCCGAACGGCAAGACGATCGGCGCCGACAAGGCGGGCGTGGCCGTCACCGACCGCGGCTTCATCGACGTCGACAAGCAGATGCGCACGAACGTCCCGCACATCTTCGCGATCGGCGACGTCGTCGGCCAGCCGATGCTCGCGCACAAGGCCGTGCACGAAGGGCACGTCGCAGCGGAAGCCGCGCACGGCGAGAAGGCATACTTCGACGCGCTGCAGATCCCGTCGGTGGCCTATACCGATCCGGAAGTGGCGTGGGCCGGCAAGACGGAAGACCAGTGCAAGGCCGAAGGCATCAAGTACGGCAAGGCGGTGTTCCCGTGGGCCGCATCGGGCCGCGCGATCGCGAACGGCCGCGACGAAGGCTTCACGAAGCTGATCTTCGACGAGGAAACCCATCGCGTGATCGGCGGCGGCATCGTCGGCCTGAACGCGGGCGACCTAATCAGCGAAGTATGTCTCGCCGTCGAGATGGGCGCGGACGCGGAAGACATCGGCAAGACGATCCATCCGCACCCGACGCTCGGCGAATCGATCGGCATGGCCGCCGAACTGTACGAAGGCGTGTGTACGGACCTGCCGCCGCAACGCAAGAAGTAACTCGACCGGCATGGCCGGCCTCGCGCCGGCCATGAAAAACGCCGCCGCCCGGAACATCCGGACGGCGGCGTTTTCTTTTGTCCAAGGCCGACGGCAGAGCGCCGTCCGTGTCGCATCGACGCTGGCGGGCCGACCGGTGCGTCGGCGCCACAAACGAAAAAGCCGCGCAGTGCGCGGCTTTTTCAGCAGCAGGGACGCTTACGCGGCCGGCTTGGTCGAACGGCGCGATGCAGCAGCGCTTGCAGCCTTCGTCGCGACAGCGGCAGCCGCGTTGAAGTTCGTTTCGGCGATCTCGACGGCTTGCTTCGCAGCCTTCTGGACCGTTTCGTACGTGGTGTTCGCTGCGTTCAGCGCCGACTTCAGTGCGGCGACAGCCGTTTCCGAACCGGCCGGTGCGTTCTTCGCGACGTTGTCGACGAGCGCCTGGACCTTCTTGTTCTGCTCTTCGAATTGCGCTTCCGCAACCTTCGCGAACTCGGCTTGCGTCGACGACGCGATTTCATACAGGTGACGCGTGTACGACAGCACCTTTTCCGCGACCGGCTGCGACAGGCTCGCTTGAAGTGCGATCAGTTCCTGTGCGTCCTTCACCGACAGCAGGCGCTGTGCGTTTTCCTGGCTTTCCGTCAGCGTCGACTTCACGACCTGCAGGTTGAGTTCGATCAGCTTTTCGACGCCTTCGAACGCCTTGGTCGTCAGACCGAACAGGCTTTCGAGGTTGGCTTTCTGGGCGGCGGCGATTTGCTCGGGGGTCAGCAAGGACATGTCAAGCTCCTGAAAAGCGATCGCGTCGATCGCAGGGATATAAAGGGCACTACGCTGGGGAACCTCGGCGCCGCGTGCTTTGTGCATCGCAGCAATGAGTCATATTTTAGGGCACAGAAAAGTCTTGTCAAGCATTTTTTGTGCATTGCACAATTGCGACAAATTATCGATAAAACAATGAGTTATCGCCCGCGTGTGGAATCGGTTTCAGCCGTTTTTTCCCACATGGTGCGCACCCGGGCAGGGCAGGCGCGGCGCACCATGATCATGCACAGGTAAACCTGACAGGCATGTGGAACGTTATGCTTCTGTTCCTGTCGAAAAGCGCGCCGTTTCAATGCGCGTGCCGTGATGACGTGCCGCCCGCGGCCGAGAGCCGTGCTGGAGGCCCATCAAGCGCCGGATACGTACTTTCCCCGCTTTAATTTCCCGTCAAAGTGACGTTATCTCAATTAACCGCGTGGTAATCGGGAGGCGGGTAGTGGCGGGCAGCGCGTCTCATGAATTTTTTCGATGGGAGCGGGAGGGTCGATCGATGGATCGTCGGGCGACCCTTACATTCCGGTTTAACGACGATCGGTAAGTGCCTAATATTGCTCTTTTTTTAAGCTTTAACTACACTTGCGGAAACCTCCCGCCCGCTTTGTCCAGACCCCAATGAAAGCCGAATCGTTTTCACCCCGCAGATTGTTGCAGAGCATGACGCTCGGCACGGCTGTGTCGGTCGCTGTCGCCTTGCTGGCGACCACCGCGTCCGTCACGCCGGTTGACGCCTTTGCCGCCACTGCGAAGACCCACCAGGCCGCCAAGAAAGCCGCTTCCTCTTCGTCCGCGAAGAAGTCGGTGAAGGCCGCCTCCGCCAAATCCGCCGACGTCGCGTCGGCCGACGCGCCGCGCGCGAAGGCATCGCGCAAGCGCATGACGCTCGCGGCGAACGTGCACGGCCACCGCGGCGCGGTGCGCAAGGTCGCGTTCCAGCCGCGCCGCCCGACGGTCGGCCAGGCGTTCGGCCTGCACGACACGCCGGACGCGCTCGCGCTGCGCTCGAGTGTCGCGTACGTCGTCGACCAGAACACCGGCGAGCCGCTGTTCGACAAGAATTCGCACGCGGTCGTACCGATCGCGTCGATCTCGAAGCTGATGACGGCGATGGTCGTGCTCGACGCGAAGTCGCCGATGACCGACCAGCTCGAAGTCACCGACGAAGATCGCGACTACGAAAAGGGCACGGGCTCGCGCCTGTCGGTCGGCTCGGTCCTGTCGCGCGAGGACATGCTCCACATCGCGCTGATGGCATCGGAAAACCGCGCGGCCGCCGCGCTGTCGCGCTACTACCCGGGCGGCCGTCCGGCCTTCATCGCCGCGATGAACGCGAAGGCGAAGTCGCTCGGCATGAACGACACGCACTTCGAGAATTCGACGGGCCTGTCGAGCTCGAACGTGTCGAGCGCGCGCGACCTCGTGAAGATGGTCAATGCGGCGTACCAGTACCCGATGATTCGTCAGTTCTCGACCGATCGGACGTATGACGTCTATACGGGCAAGCGCAACCTGGTCTACAACAGCACGAACGCGCTGATCCGCGGCAATGGCTCGTGGGACATCGGCCTGCAGAAGACGGGCTTCATCAACGAGGCGGGCGAATGTCTGGTAATGCAGGCGACGATCCATGGCCGGCCGATGGTGATGGTGCTGCTCGATTCGTTCGGCAAGTATTCGCGCTTCGCCGATGCCTCGCGCCTGCGCAACTGGCTCGACGCCGGCGGCGGCGAGCGCCTGACGGCGGCCAACACGGCGAACGGCGGCACCTGATCGCGTCGCGGCGGTTTGCCGCCGCACCGGTTGCCGCAAACAAAAAGCCCCGCAATCGCGGGGCTTTTTTTCGTCCGGCCGCCGTGCGGCGGGTAGTGCGGCTCATGCGTGCCGCTGCAGTCCTTCCGTCTCCTTCGCGGGCGCGGGGCGGTAGCCGAGCGATTCCGAGATGGTCAGCGCGGTGCGGCTCAACTGGCCGAGCCACGCGTCCTGCAGGCGGTCGGCCGGTGCCGACAGCGACAGGCCCGCGACGAGCTTGCCCGAGTCGTCGTAGATGCCGGCCGCGATGCAGCGCACGCCCAGCTCCAGTTCCTCGTTGTCGCGCGCGCACGATTGCTGGCGCACGAGCGTTAATTCGCGCTCGAGCTTCGCGATGTCGGTAATGCTGTTCTGCGTATGGCCGGACAGCCCGGTGCGCGTCGCGTAGGCGCGCACGCGCGACGTTTCGTCGACCGCGAGGAATAGCTTGCCGACCGACGTCAGATGCAGCGGCGCACGGCCGCCGATCGCGCGGACGACCTGCATCCCCGAGCGTTCCGAATACGCGCGCTCGATGTAGACGATTTCGTCGCCCTGGCGTACCGACAGGTTCACGGTCTGGCCCGTCAGGCGGTGCAGCTCGCGCATCGGCATCAGCGCCGCGTCACGGACCGACAGGCGCGCCTTCACGAGATTGCCGAGCTCGAGCAGCCGCATGCCGAGCCGGTACGTGCCGGGATCGGAGCGGTCGACGAGGCGACAGGTCACCATGTCGTTGAGGATGCGGTGCGCGGTCGACGGATGCAGCTCCGTACGTTGCGCAAGCTCCTTCAGGCTGACGGGGTCGCTGTGCGCGGCGAGCGCGTCCAGCAGCCGCATCATGCGTTCGATCACTTGGATCGACGTTTTGGAATCCGGGGTGGGTTGGCTCATGTCGGGGGAGAATCGGTTGACGCGTCAAGCGGTGTTGCGTCGATTGTATCTCGTATTGTGAAAAAAGCGAACGCCGTTCGAGGAAGTCCTCGTTTCCTGACATGCATGCTTGCGCATGCGCCGGCGTTGGTCTTGCCGGCCAAACGGCGGATAATGAGAGCCGTTTTCTCGAAGGAGCGCGTATGCGAGTCGGTTTGTTCGTGACCTGCCTGGTCGACCTGATGCGTCCGGAAATCGGCTTTTCGGCGCTGAAACTGATTCGCGACGCCGGCTACGAGGTGTTCGTGCCGCCCGCGCAAACCTGCTGCGGCCAGCCGGCCTACAACTCGGGCGACCGCGCGCTCGCGCGCGACCTCGCTGAAAAGACGCTGCGCGAGTTCGAGCAGTTCGATTACGTCGTCGCGCCGTCGGGCTCGTGCGGCGGCATGATCCGCGCGCACTACGGCGATCTGTTCCGCGACGACCCCGAACTGATGGGGCGCTTCGCGCGGTTCCAGCAGAAAGTCTACGAACTGACCGATTTCCTCACGAACGTCGCGAAGGTCACGCTCGCGCCCGGCGAATTCGCGGGGCCGGTCACCTACCACGATTCCTGCTCGGGCCTGCGCGAACTCGGTGTGAAGGCGCAACCGCGCGCGCTGCTCGCGCAGCGCGGCGTGGCCGTTACCGAGATGAAGGACTGCGAGCACTGCTGCGGCTTCGGTGGCACGTTCGCGGTCAAGTACGGCGACATTTCGGCAGCCATCGCGGACGAGAAATGCGCGAACGTGCGCGCGTCCGGCGCGGGCGCCGTCGTGTTGGGCGACCTCGGCTGCATGCTGAACATCGAAGGGCGGTTGCGCCGCACGGGCGACCGCGACACGCGCGTGCTGCACGTCGCGCAGGTGCTGGCGGGCGACGTCTGACGCCCGGTTCCGCTCACTTTTCCCCGATACCGCGATGCAAGTCCAATCGATGCATTTCAAGGCGCGTGCCGGCCAGAAGCTGGCCGATCAGCGCCTGCAGCAGAACCTGAAGAAGCTGTCGACGAAGTTCGTGTCCGCGCGCGCCGACGCGATGACCGCGATCGACTTCCCGGCGACGCGCGCCGCGCTGAAGGCGCGCCGCAATCGTGCGCTGGAGAACCTCGACGTGTGGCTCGAGGCGTTCGAGCGCGAGGCGACGCGGCGCGGCACCACGGTGCTGTTCGCGGAAACGACCGAGGATGCCGCGCGGCTCGTCGCCGACATCGCGCGGCGCCACGACGTGAAGAAGGTCATCAAGACGAAGTCGATGGTGTCCGAGGAAATGCGCCTGAACGCGGTGCTCGCCGAGATGGGCGTGCAGTCGATCGAGACGGACCTCGGCGAATACATCCTGCAGATCAACGACAACGAGCCGCCGAGCCACATCATTGCGCCCGTCGTGCACAAGGACAAGGACGAGATCGCCGACCTGTTCGCGCGCACGCACCACCGCGAGCGGCTGACCGAGATTCCCGACATGACGCGCGAGGCGCGCGAGGTGCTGCGCCCGCATTTCCTGTCGGCCGACATGGGCGTGACGGGCGGCAACTTCGTGATCGCCGAGACCGGTTCGGTCGCGATCGTCACGAACGAAGGCAACGAAGGCATGTGCACGGTGATGCCGCGCGTGCATGTCGCCGTGACGGGCATCGAGAAGGTGCTGCCGACGCTCGAGGATCTCGCCACAGCAATGCGTCTGCTGCCGCGTTCGGCCACCGGGCAGAAGACGTCGAACTACTTCTCCCTGCTCACCGGGCCCCGCGGCCCGGGCGACGAGGACGGCCCGGAACACAACTACGTGGTGCTCGTCGACGGCGGCCGCACGGGCCTGATCGGCGGCGAATTCCAGGAGATGCTGCGCTGCATCCGCTGCGGCGCATGCATGAACCATTGCCCGGTGTACCAGAAGGTCGGCGGGCACGCGTACGGCTGGGTCTATCCGGGCCCGATGGGGTCGGTGCTGACGCCGAGCTACGTCGGAATCGACCGTGCGCTCGACCTGCCGCAGGCCGCGACGCTGTGCGGCGAATGCGACAGCGTCTGCCCGGTGGGGATCCCGCTGTCGCACCTGCTGCGCACGCTGCGCGAGAAACAGGTCGAGCGGCACCTGCGGCCGTGGCGCGAGCGCGCCGGACTCGCCGTGTGGGGCTTTTTCGCGCGCCGGCCATTGCTTTACGCGTTGACGACCAAGCTCGCGGTGCGCGTGCTCGAGCGGCTCGGCGGCAGCGGCGGCATGCTGCGGCGCCTGCCAATGATGGGCGGCTGGATGGACACGCGCGACATGCCGACCCCGACCGGCCGCACGTTCCGCGAACTGTACGCGGCATCGCAAAGCCACCTCGGCTGACGACTGTTCACGGGGCGACAACAGTGCGTTCGCTATTTATGTATTTATCTCGATAGATGCGGTCTATAGAATCTCGTCTGTAGTCCCCGGAATTGGGTTTCGGGGAATGAGGTCAAGGAGCCGCATCATGAAAAAGACAATATCGATGTACTGGCCGCTGGCAATCGTCGTCCCGCTCGCCGCGCTCGCCTATCTGCACGCGATGGCCGACGCGCCGTCGCGTGGTCCGCTCGCCGTGCATCAGGCATCGGCCGAACTGGCGCGCGCGGTGTCGTTCGGGCTCGTCGACGACGCGGTGCAACCGTTGCCGGCCGCGTCCGGCAACGTCGGGCTCGCCGCGCCCAAGGCGCTGTAAGGCACGCCGCCGTCGCTTTGCGCGGCGGCGCGGTTTCGGGCGCCTTTGTATAATGGCGCGTTCTTCTCCGACGCGGTTCGCCGCGGCTTTCCGATAGTGCGATGACCCGCGTTGCGATCTGTTTCGTCTGTCTCGGCAATATCTGCCGTTCGCCCACCGCGGAAGGCGTGATGCGCCACCAGGTGGACGCGGCCGGGCTGGCCGAGCACATCGCGATCGATTCGGCCGGCACCGGCGACTGGCACGTCGGCGAACCGCCCGACACGCGCGCGCAGGCGGCGGCTCGTATCCGCGGCTACGACCTGTCGGCGCTGCGCGCGCGGCAGGTGAGCGCGGCGGATTTCGAGCGGTTCGACCTGCTGCTGGCGATGGACGAAGCCAATCTCGCGGAATTGCGCCGGCGCTGTCCGCCCGAGCATCGCGACAAGGTGCGCCTCCTGATGGAATTCGCGGCGGGCGCGGCCGAGACCGAAGTGGCCGATCCTTATTTCGGCGGCGCGCAGGGTTTCGACCAGGTGCTCGATCAAGTCGAGCGCGCGTGCGCGGGCCTGCTGGACACCCTCCGGAGCCGTACCGGACGCTGATCGCGGCCGGGTATTCAGCGTGCTGCGAATACCCTGTCGCAGACATGGATACTTGACTAAAATCGTCAAATATTTATACTTGACCAAAATCGTCAAGATTGCAGTCCCCTAGACACCATGAGACTCACCACCAAAGGCCGTTTCGCCGTCACGGCGATGATTGACTTGGCACTGCGCCAGGAGCAGGGCCCGGTGACGCTTGCAGGCATCAGCCAGCGCCAGCGGATTTCGCTCTCGTATCTCGAACAGCTGTTCGGGAAGCTGCGCAGGCATGAAATCGTCGAATCCGTGCGCGGCCCGGGCGGCGGCTACAACCTCGCGCGCCGCGCGCAGGACGTCACCGTCGCCGACATCATCATCGCGGTCGATGAACCGCTCGACGCCACGCAGTGCGGCGGCAAAGGCACGTGCGACGGCTCGAAGCAGCCCGACGGCCATTGCATGACGCACGAGCTGTGGTCGACCCTGAACCAGAAAATGGTCGAATACCTCGATTCGGTGTCGCTGCAGGATCTCGTCGATCAGCAGCGCGCACGCGAGGGCGCCCCCGCGGTGCTGCGCGACCGGCGCACGCCGGAGCCCGTCGCGGCGCCGGCCGAACCGGTGCGCACGATGCCGCTCGGTCCCAATTCGGTGTTCAACATCGCGAGTTCGTGAGCGCCTACGCGCCGCACACCCCCGCACACCCTATAACGCACATAGTCCCTGCACAGAATACCCGGAGCGACAGATGACCCAAGAGACTCTCCACCTGCCCATCTACATGGATTACAGCGCGACGACGCCGGTCGACCCGCGCGTGGTCGACAAGATGGTGCCGTACCTGCGCGAGCAGTTCGGCAACCCGGCATCGCGCAGCCACGCATACGGCTGGGATGCGGAGCGCGCGGTCGAGGAAGCGCGCGAGCAGGTGGCCGCGCTGGTGAACGCGGATCCGCGCGAGATCATCTGGACGTCCGGCGCCACGGAGTCGGACAACCTCGCGATCAAGGGTGCCGCGAACTTCTACAAGGGCAAGGGCAAGCACATCATCACGGTGAAGACCGAGCACAAGGCCGTGCTCGATACCTGCCGCGAGCTTGAGCGCGACGGCTTCGAAGTCACCTATCTCGACGTGAAGGAAGACGGCCTGATCGACCTCGACGTGTTCAAGGCCGCGCTGCGCCCGGACACGATCCTCGTGTCGGTGATGCACGTGAACAACGAGATCGGCGTGATCCAGGATATCGAGACGATCGGCGAGATCTGCCGCGAGAAGGGCATCGTGTTCCACGTCGACGCCGCGCAGTCGACCGGCAAGGTCGAGATCGACCTCGCGAAGCTGAAGGTCGACCTGATGTCGTTCTCGGCACACAAGACCTACGGCCCGAAGGGCATCGGCGCGCTGTACGTGCGCCGCAAGCCGCGCGTGCGCATCGAAGCGCAGATGCACGGCGGCGGTCACGAGCGCGGGATGCGTTCGGGCACGCTGGCGACGCACCAGATCGTCGGCATGGGCGAAGCGTTCCGCATCGCGCGCGAAGAAATGGCGACCGAGAACGAGCGCGTGCGCATGCTGCGCGACAAGCTGCTGCGCGGCCTGTCGCAGATCGAGGAAACCTACGTGAACGGCGACATGGAGCATCGTGTCCCGCACAACCTGAACATCAGTTTCAACTTCGTCGAAGGCGAGTCGCTGATCATGGCGATCAAGGATGTCGCGGTGTCGTCGGGTTCGGCCTGCACGTCGGCGTCGCTGGAGCCTTCGTACGTGCTGCGCGCGCTCGGCCGCAACGACGAACTCGCGCACAGCTCGATCCGCTTCACGGTCGGCCGTTTCACGACGGAGCAGGACGTCGACTTCGTGATCAACCTGCTGAACAGCAAGATCGCGAAGCTGCGCGAACTGTCGCCGCTCTGGGAAATGCACCAGGAAGGCATCGATCTGTCGACGATCGAATGGGCTGCGCACTGAACATCGCATTGAGTACATTCGCGGGCGAATTTGCGCACGCAGACGTAACGAGTCAAGGAGTCTGAGTCATGTCATACAGCAACAAGGTTCTGGATCACTACGAAAACCCGCGTAACGTCGGTTCGTTCGCGAAGGACGACGACGCGGTCGGTACGGGCATGGTCGGCGCGCCGGCCTGCGGCGACGTGATGAAGCTGCAGATCCGCGTCAGCGCGGACGGCGTGATCGAAGACGCGAAGTTCAAGACGTACGGCTGCGGTTCGGCCATCGCGTCGAGCTCGCTCGTGACCGAATGGGTGAAGGGCAAGACGCTCGACGAGGCGCTGTCGATCAAGAACACGCAGATCGCCGAAGAACTTGCACTGCCGCCGGTGAAGATTCACTGCTCGATTCTCGCGGAAGACGCGATCAAGGCAGCCGTGGCCGACTACAAGAAGCGCCACGACACCACGGAAGGCGATCAGGCAGCAGCCTGAGCGGCATCGAGCGGCTTGTGAAGGATCGCGGCGCGCCCCAGGTGTGCCGCGGCAAGGACATCATGGCAATTACACTGACCGAAAAAGCAGCACAGCACGTCCAGAAATACCTCGTCCGTCGCGGCAAGGGTGTGGGCCTGCGGCTTGGCGTTCGCACGACCGGGTGCTCGGGGCTCGCGTACAAGCTCGAGTATGTCGACGAGCTCGCTCCCGAGGATCAGGTATTCGAGAGCCATGGCGTGAAGGTCATCGTCGACCCGAAGAGCCTCGCGTACATCGACGGCACCCAACTCGACTTCGCGCGCGAGGGCCTGAACGAAGGGTTCAAGTTCAACAACCCGAACGTGAAGGACGAGTGCGGCTGCGGGGAATCGTTCCGCGTCTGACGCGCGGTCTTTCCGCGCGATGCGGGCAAGAGGCGGCACGGGCCGCCTTTTTAATGTGCGGCGTTTGCCGCGCGACGAACCGGAATTGAACGCGACGATGGTTTCGCTGAAAGACAGCCACTTCGATCTGTTTCACCTGCCGGCGCAATTCGCGCTCGATCAGGCGGCGCTCGACAGCGCGTATCGCACGGTGCAGACGCAGGTGCACCCGGACCGCTTCGCGGCGGCCGGCGATGCGCAAAAACGCATCGCGATGCAATGGGCGACGCGCGCGAACGAGGCCTACCGCACGCTGCGCGATCCGCTGAAGCGTGCGACCTATCTGCTGTCGCTGCGCGGCGTCGACATCGGTGCCGAAAACAACACCGCGATGGAGCCCGCGTTCCTGATGCAGCAGATGGAGTGGCGCGAAGGCATCGAGGATGCCGCGGCCGCCCGCAACGTCGACGCGCTCGATGCGCTGCTCGCCGAACTGCGCGACGAGAAGCGCGTGCGCCTGGAGCGCCTCGGCACGCTGCTCGACAGCGCGGCCGACCAGGCCGCCGCCGAGGCCGTGCGCCAGCTGATGTTCATCGAACGCGTCGCGTCGGAAGTGGGCGCGCAGATCGAGCGCCTCGAAACTTAACCGCGTGCCTCGCGGCACGCGCAGCAAACGGGCCGAGCGCCCGAACGAACCAAGATGGCATTACTGCAAATTTCCGAACCGGGCATGGCGCCGGCGCCGCACCAGCGGCGACTCGCTGTCGGGATCGATCTCGGCACGACGAACTCGCTCGTCGCGGCCGTGCGCAACAGCGTGCCCGAAGTGCTGCCGGACGAGGCGGGCCGCGCGCTGCTGCCGTCGGTGGTCCGTTATCTGGAGAAGGGCGGCCGCCGCATCGGCCACGAAGCGAAGGAGCAGGCCGCGACCGATCCGCGCAACACGATCGTGTCGGTCAAGCGCTTCATGGGTCGCGGCAAGGCCGAGGTCGAAGGCGCGGCGAACGCACCTTACGAATTCATCGATGCGCCGGGCATGGTGCAGATCCGCACGATCGACGGCGTGAAGAGCCCGGTCGAAGTGTCGGCCGAGATTCTCGCGACGCTGCGTTACCGCGCGGAAGACACGCTTGGCGACGAGCTGGTCGGCGCGGTGATCACGGTGCCCGCGTATTTCGACGAGGCGCAACGTCAGGCGACGAAGGACGCCGCGCGTCTCGCGGGCCTCAACGTGCTGCGCCTGCTGAACGAACCGACCGCGGCCGCGATCGCCTATGGGCTCGACAACGCGGCCGAAGGCCTCTACGCGGTGTACGACCTCGGCGGCGGCACGTTCGACCTGTCGATCCTGAAGCTGACGAAGGGCGTGTTCGAAGTGCTGGCCGCGGGCGGCGATTCCGCACTCGGCGGCGACGATTTCGATCACCTGCTGTTCGGTCACGTGCTCGCACAGGCCGGCATCGACGCGAAGGCGCTCGCGCCCGAGGACGTGCGCCTGCTGCTCGATCGCGTGCGCGTGCTGAAGGAAGCGCTGTCGTCGGCGCCGCAGGCGTCGCTCGATGTGACGCTGTCGAACGGCACGCGGCTCGTGCAGACGATCTCGCACGACACGTTCGCGTCGCTCGTCGAGCCGCTCGTGCAGCGTACGCTGACGCCCACCCGCAAGGCATTGCGCGACGCGCAGGTGACGCCGGCCGACATCAAGGGTGTCGTGCTGGTCGGCGGCGCGACGCGCATGCCGGTGATCCGCGATGCGGTCGCGAAGTATTTCGGCCAGCCGCCGCTCGTCAATCTCGATCCGGACCAGGTCGTCGCGCTCGGCGCTGCGATCCAGGCCGACCTGCTCGCCGGCAATCGCGGCGGCGGCGACGACTGGCTGCTGCTCGACGTGATTCCGCTGTCGCTCGGGGTCGAGACGATGGGTGGTCTCGTCGAGAAGATCATTCCGCGCAATTCGACGATTCCGATCGCGCGTGCGCAGGAGTTCACGACCTTCAAGGACGGTCAGACCGCGATGGCGATCCACGTCGTGCAGGGCGAGCGCGAGCTCGTCGCCGACTGCCGGTCGCTCGCACGCTTCGAGCTGCGCGGCATCCCGCCGATGACGGCCGGTGCGGCGCGCATCCGCGTGACCTATCAGGTCGATGCGGATGGGTTGCTGTCGGTGTTCGCACGTGAGCAGCATTCGGGCGTCGAGGCATCGGTCGTCGTGAAGCCGTCGTACGGCCTCGCCGACGACGACATCGCGAAGATGCTCGAGGACAGCTTCAAGACCGCCGAGATCGACATGCGCGCACGCGCGCTGCGCGAAGCTCAGGTCGAAGCCCAGCGGATGATCGAGGCGACGCAGGCGGCACTTGCAGCCGACGGCGAATTGCTCGACGACGCCGAACGCACGCAGGTCGACGCGCTCGTCGCGGCGCTGCGCACGATCGCTCAGGGCGACGACGCGGACGCGATCGAAACCGCGACCAAGGCATTGGCCGACGGCACCGACGAATTCGCGGCGCGCCGGATGGACAAGAGCATCAAGCGCGCACTGTCGGGCCGACGGCTCGACGAGATCTGAACGAACGACCTGCGCGCGGGCCGGCGACGGCCCGTGCGTTATTGAACCGTGCGGCGCCAGCCGCCGCACCCTGACTGACGGAACGGACATGCCTCAACTGGTAGTGCTGCCTCACGTCGAACTGTGTCCGGACGGCGCAGTAATCGACGCGACGCCCGGCAAGAGTATTTGCGACAACCTGCTCGACCACGGGATCGAGATCGAGCATGCATGCGAGAAGTCGTGCGCATGCACGACCTGCCACGTGGTGATCCGCGAGGGCTTCAACGATCTCGAGCCGTCCGAAGAGGACGAAGACGACCTGCTCGACAAGGCGTGGGGCCTCGAGCCGACGTCGCGCCTGTCGTGCCAGGCGATCGTGCAGGAAGATTCGGACCTGGTGGTCGAGATCCCGAAGTACTCGATCAACCACGCGAAGGAAAATCACTGACGGTTCGGCGGGGCGGGCGGCGCGCATCATGTGCGTTCCGCCTAGCGAACTCGCTACGTACACGGGAGAGCAGGCCATGAAATGGACCGATTCGCGCGAAATCGCCATCGCGCTGGCAGACAAGCATCCGGACGTCGATCCGCAGCGGATCAATTTCGTCGACCTGCGCCAATGGGTCATCGAGCTCGATGGCTTCTCCGACGATCCCAGCCATTCGGGCGAGAAAATCCTCGAAGCGATCCAGGCTCACTGGATCGACGAATCCGACTTCGACGACGAAGACTGAGGTTCGCGCCCGGCGCCCGGTATTCGCCCGACGCCGCTCCCGCAAAAAGAAAAGGCTCGTGATGCTGTCACGAGCCTTTTTCATTTCCGGCGCGGCACAACGGCCGCGCGGCGATTCGTCATGCGTTACGCATTACGCGCCGACCAGCGTGCCGTTCTCGATCCGCACGCGCTGACCCTGGCCGAACGGCGGCGGGCTGTGGTACGTGAACGTACGCGTCGCGCCGCTTTCCATCTGGACCTGCACCTGGTAGTCGGTTTCCGCGCGCACCTGCTTCTCGACCTGGTTGCCGGCAAGACCGCCGCCGAGCGCGCCGATGATGGTCATCGCGGTGCGGCCATTGCCGTGACCGAACTGGTTGCCGAGCAGGCCGCCGGCTGCTGCGCCGCCGACCGCGCCGATCCCCGAGCTCTGGCCCGGCGTGCGCGATTGCGTGATCGAGACGATCGTGCCGCAGCTCTGGCAATAGGCCGCTTGAGCGGGCGCGGACTGCTGTTGCGCATATTGCGGCGGTTGCGGTGCCGGCGTATGGCGGCGGTGCGTGGCTGCCGGGCGCGGCGCGGGCTTCGGTTCGGCTTGTGCCGCCGCGGCCTTCTCGGCCGCCGCCTTTTGCTCAGCCTTCTGCTGCGCGGCCTGTTCGGCTGCCTGCTGCTGCGCTTGCGCGGCCAGCGCGGCACTGGCTGCCGCGGCCGTATCGACGGCCGGCTGCGACGCGATCAGCGCGGCCTGGGTCTGGCCGTTCTGCGCGTTGTTGCTGCTGGCCTTCGGGAAGATGCCCGTGATCGCCGCGGTGGCGGCGAGGCTGGCGACGATGACGGCGCCTGCCGCGGTCGCGATCAGCGGGTGGAGGCGTTGTTTTTGCGGCGTGGTCTGATTCTGGTTGTCCATGTTTTTCTCCGGTGTCGATCCGGCTCCGCACATTGGCGCTGGCCGGATCCCACGCTTCGGGAGCGAGCAGACTTGGCGTTCCGGCGCCGCGTTCTGGTCCCCTGGTCATGCGTGGTGACGCAACAGGAGTGTCGTCTACCGGCGAGCGGCGCACCGTATCAAGGTGTAACGAATTGCAGCGGGGGACCGGCGCGCGTAACCGGGAAAACCCGGAGAAGGCCGTGGCGGCGAGGGGATAAAACGGGGGAGGATCGAAAGGCGGCGGACGCCAGCAGGCGGGATTTACGCGTGGTTACAAACCGCACGCGTGCGCGCCGCGGGGCGCGGCGCACACGCAGGCACGTCAGTCTTCGCGGCGCAGGTGCGGGAACAGCAGCACGTCGCGGATCGTCGGGCTGTCGGTCAGCAGCATCACGAGACGGTCGATGCCGATCCCGCAGCCACCCGTCGGCGGCATCCCGTGTTCGAGCGCGCGGATGTAGTCGGCGTCGAAGAACATCGCTTCCTCGTCGCCGGCATCCTTCTGCTCGACCTGCTTCTTGAAGCGCGCGGCCTGGTCTTCCGGATCGTTCAGCTCCGAGAAGCCGTTCGCGATCTCGCGGCCCGTCATGAACAGCTCGAAACGCTCGGTGATGCCCGGCGTCGTGTCCGACGCGCGTGCGAGCGGCGACACTTCGACCGGGTAGTCGATGATGTAGGTCGGCTCCCACAGCTGCGATTCGGCGGTTTCCTCGAACAGTGCGAGCTGCAGCGCGCCGATGCCGGCGTTCAGGAAGGCCGGCTGCGACACGTCGACGCCGAAGCGCTTCAGTTCGGTACGCAGGAACGCGTCGTCCGACAGCTGGCCGTCGGTGTACTGCGGCGCGTACTTCTGGATCGCCTGCGTGATCGTCAGGCGGTGGAACGGCTTCGCGAGGTCGAGTTCGCGGCCCTGGTACTGGATCGTCGCGGTGCCGAGCGCATCGATCGCCGCCTGGCGGATCAGCTGCTCGGTGAAGTCCATCAGCCAGCGGTAATCGGTGTACGCGGCGTAGAACTCCATCATCGTGAATTCCGGGTTGTGGCGCGGCGACACGCCTTCATTCCGGAAGTTGCGGTTGATTTCGAACACGCGCTCGAAGCCGCCGACGATCAGGCGCTTCAGGTACAGCTCCGGCGCGATGCGCAGGAACATCTGCATGTCGAGCGCGTTGTGATGCGTGACGAACGGCTTGGCCGCGGCGCCGCCCGGGATCGGGTGCAGCATCGGCGTTTCGACTTCCATGAAGTCGGCGTTGTCCATGAACTTGCGGATCGACGCGATGGTGCGGGTGCGCGCGCGGAACGTGTCGCGCGTTTCCGGCGTGACGATCAGGTCGACGTAGCGCTGGCGATAGCGCATTTCCTGGTCGGCGAGGCCGTGGAACTTGTCCGGCAGCGGGCGCAGCGCCTTCGACAGCAGGCGCAGCTCCTTGCACTGGACCGACAGCTCGCCCTTGTTGGTGCGGAACAGCACGCCGCGGGCGGCGACGATGTCGCCGAGGTCCCACTTCTTGAATGCGTCGTAGGTTTCCGCGCCGACGTCGTTCGGCGTCACGAAGAACTGGATCTGGCCCGAACCGTCCTGCACCGTCGCGAAGCTCGCCTTGCCCATCACGCGCTTGAGCATCATGCGGCCGGCGACCGACACCTCGACCGGGTTCGCTTCGAGCGCGGCCTTGTCCGAGTCGGCGAAGGTTGCCTGGAGATCGGCGGCGTGATGCGTCGGCCGGAAATCGTTCGGATAGGCGACGCCTTGCTCGCGCAAGGCGCGCAGCTTCTCGCGGCGCTCGGCGATGATCTGGTTTTCGTCCGCCGCGACGGCGGGCTGCGTTTGGGTCGGTTCGGTCATGATGGTCGGAATTCGGAATGGGTGCGGCAACGCAACGGGAAGGGCGGCGCGACCGGAGAGGCCGCGCCGCGGCGCTTACACGCCCTGTTTGAGGCTCGCGCTGATGAAGTCGTCGAGATCGCCGTCGAGCACGGCTCGCGTGTTGCTCATTTCGACGTTCGTGCGCAGGTCCTTCACGCGGCTCTGGTCGAGCACGTACGAACGGATCTGGTGGCCCCAGCCCACATCGGTCTTGCTCGATTCGAGCTTGTCCTGCTCGGCCTGGCGCTTACGCATCTCGGCTTCGTACAGGCGCGACTTCAGCATCGCCATCGCTTCGGCACGGTTGCGGTGCTGCGAGCGGTCGTTCTGGCACTGCACGACGATGCCGGTCGGCATGTGCGTGATCCGCACGGCCGAGTCGGTCTTGTTGATGTGCTGGCCGCCCGCGCCCGACGCGCGGTACGTGTCGATGCGCAGGTCGGCCGGATTGACCTCGACTTCGATCGAGTCGTCGATTTCCGGATACACGAACACCGACGAGAACGACGTGTGGCGGCCGCCGGACGAGTCGAACGGCGACTTGCGCACGAGGCGGTGGATGCCCGTTTCGGTGCGCAGGAAGCCGTATGCGTATTCGCCCGTGACCTTGACCGTCGCGTTCTTGATGCCGGCGACGTCGCCGTCCGACTCTTCGAGCACTTCGGCCTTGAAGCCCTTGCGCTCGCAGTAGCGCAGGTATTGGCGCAGCAGCATCGACGCCCAGTCGCACGCCTCGGTGCCGCCGGCGCCGGCCTGGATGTCGATGAAGCAGTTGTTCGGGTCGGCCGGGTTCGAGAACATCCGGCGGAATTCGATGTCGCCGACGCGCGCTTCGAGCTTCTTCGCGTCGTCTTCGGATGCGACGAGGGTGTCTTCGTCGCCTTCCTCGCGTGCGAGCTCGAACAGGTCGAGCGCATCGCGCAGGTCGCTATCGAGCGCGGTGAGCGTCGTGACGACACCTTCGAGCAGCTTCTTCTCGCGGCCGAGTGCCTGGGCGTTCTTCGAATCGTTCCAGACGTTCGGGTCTTCGAGTTCCTTGTTGACTTCGGTCAGACGCGCAGATTTGGCGTCGTAGTCAAAGATACCCCCGAAGCTCGCCCGCGCGGGTGCGCAGGTCGAGCAGGGAGCTTTCGATCGCGTTGAGACGTTCCGCTTCCATGATCGTTCGCTGTTCTTGCTTCGTAAAAAAGCGGAATTATAGCCGATCGGCGGGGTTTCCCGGTGACGCGGAGTGTGCTTGCATGCGCGCCGTGGCCCGTTCGGCGCGGCGCGCATGCGGCCCGCGAGCGCGCGGGCCGGGTGGCCGGTGCTCAGCCGGCCGCGTGCTCGACGATCAGCTGGACGCGCGTCACGCCGTTCCACGTGTCGGCGACGAGGCGATACGCGATCAGCGCGCTCGCCGGCAGCGGCTCGGTGTGGTTGAACCAGATCGCGTTGAAGCGCTGGCGGCCGCGCGCCAGCTGCAGCTTCAGGTGCTTTTCCTTCACGAGCGACTGCGACACGACGTCGAACTCGCCGGAGAAAAGCGGGGCCGGAAAGCCCTGGCCCCAGACGGCTTCGTCGAGCAGCCCGACGAACTGCGGCGTGAAATACGCGTCTTCCAGTTCGCCGTCGGTCTCGATCACGCGCGCGAGCGCGTCGTCGGACAGCCACTCGCGCGCCACCGCCTCGAACGCGGCCGCGAAGCGCGGCACGTCGTCGGTGCCGAGCGTGAGGCCGGCCGCCATCGCGTGGCCGCCGAACGCGACGATCAGGTCGGGTTCGCGCTTCGACACCAGGTCGAGCGCGTCGCGCAGGTGGAAGCCGGGAATCGAGCGGCCCGACCCCTTGACCCGCGTGCCGGCTTCGTCCGCATGCGCGAACGTGAACGACGGGCGGTGGAATTTCTCCTTGAGCCGCCCGGCGACGATCCCGATCACGCCCTGGTGCCATTCGGGATTGAACAGCGTGATCGTGCACGCGTCGGCCGGATCGACGTCGGCGAGGTCGGCGAGCGCCTGTTGCTGCATGCCGGCCTCGATCTCGCGGCGCTCGCGGTTCATCACGTCGAGTTGCTGCGCGAGGTCCCACGCGCGGCCGATGTCGTCGGTGATCAGGCATTCGATGCCGAGCGACATGTCCGAGAGCCGCCCGGCGGCATTCAGGCGCGGGCCGAGGCCGAAGCCGAGGTCGAAGCCTGAGGCGGTGCGCGCCTCGCGGCCGGCGGCGCGGAACAGCGCGGCGATGCCCGGCTGCATGCGGCCGTTGCGGATGCGCTGCAGCCCCTGCGCGACGAGCACGCGGTTGTTGCCGTCGAGCCGCACCACGTCGGCGACGGTGCCGAGCGCGACGAGGTCGAGCAGGCCGTCGAGGCGCGGCTCGGCTTCCTTGCTCGCGAACGCGCCGCGGCGGCGCAGCTCGGCGCGCAGCGCGAGCAGCACGTAGAACATCACGCCGACACCGGCGATGTGCTTGCTCGGGAACGCGCAGCCGGGCTGGTTCGGGTTGACGATCGCGCGCGCGGCGGGCAGCGCGTCGCCGGGCAGGTGGTGGTCGGTCACGAGCACGTCGATGCCGCGTGCATTTGCCGCTTCGACGCCTGCGACGCTCGCGATCCCGTTGTCGACGGTGATCAGCAGGTCGGGCTTGCGTGCGGCCGCGAGTTCGACGATCTCGGGCGTGAGCCCGTAGCCGTATTCGAAGCGGTTCGGCACCAGGTAGTCGATCTGCGCGCCGAACATTCGCAGGCCGCGCACCGCGACCGCACAGGCGGTCGCGCCGTCGCAATCGTAGTCGGCGACGACCAGCAGGCGCCGCTTGTCGGCGATCGCGTCGGCGAGCAGCGCCGCGGCGTCCGCGCAGCCTTTCAGTTCGGTGGGCGGCACGAGGCGCGCGAGCGCGGTCTCGATGTCGGTCGGGGACTGCACGCCGCGCGACGCATACAGCCGCGCGAGGACAGGGTGCAGGCCGTGGCGCGCGAGCGCTTCTGCGTCGGCGGGCGCGACGGGGCGGGTAACGATCCGGGTCATACGAGTGGGGTCATTCGAACAGGGACGCCAGCGCGCGGCGGCGCCAGAACTTGCGCAGGTCGCCGCGCGTCGCGTGCAGCGTCACGGAGCTGGTGTCGCCGCACAGCGTGAAATCGACGCTGGCCAGCTCGCCGTTCCGCAGCGCGGCGAGGGTCGGCGCGAACCAGTCGCGCTCGAGCGTGGCGAGCGCGTCGTGCCAGCGTGCCCAGTCCTGTTCGATGAACGGGGCGGACAGCGCCGGCAGCTCGACGAGTGTCGCGCCGGCGGCGGCGGGCAGCGCACCGAAGGCGGCCGGCGCGGCACCGGCCTCGGCCTGTGCCGCGCGCGCGAGGCCGAGCGCCGCGGGGGAGGCGGACAGTACGCGCTCGAACGGCTTGCCGACCGGCTTCAGCGTGCCTTGCGCGTGGAACCAGATCGAATTGACGGCGGGCAACCCGCGCGCTTCGCGCGCTTCGTTGACCGGGTGCTGGAACCACGCCATCTGCACTTCGTTCTGCAGCTTCATCCACATCCGCGAACGTTCGCCGGTGTGCGCCTCGTGCGGCAGCCAGATTTCGATGTTGCGGCCGCTCGCGCGCAGCGGCGCGGCGCCGGCGAGGCGGGCGAGCTGTTCGCTGGACAAGTACCAGCGGGTCGGCCGCGGCGCTTCCAGCCGCACGCCGAGCTCCTCGATCAGCGGGCGCGCGACCGCCAGCAGCGCGGCCGCGTCGCCGTCGTCGAGCGCGAGGCTGGCCGGGTCGACGAGCACGAGGTGATCGTGCGCGATCTGGACGTGCACCGGCTCGACGCACGCCCAGGCCTGCGTGCCCGGGTCGCCGCCGTCCGCCAGCAACATGTAGGGCGCGAGCGGCGCCTCGTCGGCGGCGTTGCCCCGGCTCGCGCCGAACTGGCGGGCCAGCCAGCGCTCGTGCGGCAGCGTGCGCTGGAAGTCCTCGCCGGCCACGCGCTCGACGAGGCTCGCGCGGGCCAGCAACTTTTCGAGCGCGGGGCTGTCCAGCGTGTGCAGGGACGAGGCCGCATCGGCTGCGGACGGCAGCGCGAACGGAACGAGGAAATGGAGGCGTCGGTCGTGCATGATGGTGCGCATTGTATGGCAAACTGCGCGCGTGATCGGGCCGGCGGACGGCCCGATTGCGTCCGGCGACCGTTTTTCGACCGCGCCCGGGCGGCCGGCCTCCGCCGGATGGCGCTCCCGGGCGCGGGCCGTCATCCCCGCCGTAACCAGCAGAAAGGATTCGCTTGAAACTTCCGTACGAATGGCAGATCGGCTGGCGCTACACGCGCGCCGGCAAACGCACGACCGGCAACGGCTTCATTTCCTTCATCGCGCTCGTGTCGATGCTCGGCATCGCGCTCGGCGTCGCGGCGCTGATCGTCGTGCTGTCCGTGATGAACGGCTTCCAGAAGGAAGTGCGCGACCGCATGCTGTCGGTGCTCGCGCACGTCGAGGTGTTCTCGCCGACCGGCTCGATGCCCAACTGGCAACTGACCGCGCAAGAGGCGCGCCGCAATCCGTCGGTGACGGGCGCGGCGCCTTACGTCGACGCGCAGGCGCTGCTCACGCGCCAGGACGCGGTGAGCGGCGTGATGCTGCGCGGCATCGAGCCGTCGCTCGAACCGCAGGTGTCGGACATCGGCAAGGACATGAAGGCGGGCCAGCTGACCGCGCTCGTGCCCGGCCAGTTCGGCATCGTGCTCGGCGATGCGCTCGCCGGCAACCTCGGCGTGACGGTCGGCGACAAGATCACGCTGGTCGCGCCCGAAGGCACGATCACGCCGGCCGGGATGATGCCGCGGCTCAAGCAGTTCACGGTCGTCGGCGTGTTCGAATCGGGCCACTACGAATACGACAGCACGCTCGCGATGGTCAACATCCGCGACGCGGAGGCGCTATTCCGGATGTCCGCGCCGACCGGCGTGCGGCTGCGGCTCACCGACATGCAGAAGGCGCCGCAGGTCGCGGTCGAGCTGTCGCACACGCTGTCGGGCAGCCTGTATATCCGCGACTGGACCCAGCAGAACAAGACCTGGTTCTCGGCCGTGCAGATCGAGAAGCGGATGATGTTCATCATCCTCACGCTGATCATCGCGGTCGCGGCGTTCAACCTCGTGTCGTCGCTCGTGATGACGGTGACCAACAAGCAGGCCGACATCGCGATCCTGCGCACGCTCGGCGCGCAGCCGGGGTCGATCATGAAGATCTTCGTCGTGCAGGGCGTGACGATCGGCTTCGTCGGCACCGCGTCGGGCGTCGCGCTCGGGTGCCTGATCGCGTGGAGCATTCCGTGGCTGATCCCGATGATCGAGCATCTGTTCGGCGTGCAGTTCCTGCCGCCGTCGGTGTACTTCATCAGCGAGCTGCCGTCCGAGCTCGTCGCGGGCGACGTGATCAAGATCGGCCTGATCGCGTTCGTGCTGTCGGCCGTCGCGACGCTCTATCCGAGCTGGCGCGGCGCGAATGTGAAGCCGGCGGAGGCGCTGCGCTATGAATGATCGCGCGACCGCATTCGCGGATTCACGACAACCCATCAGACAGGATTCGGCAGGTATGCAGGAATACGTGCTTCAGGCGCGCGGGATCACGAAGGCGTTCGTGCAGGGCGGCTTCAATGTGCAGGTGCTCAACGACACCGAGCTGACGGTGCGGCGCGGCGAGAAGCTCGCGGTCGTCGGCGCGTCGGGCTCCGGCAAGAGCACGCTGCTGCACGTGCTGGGCGGCCTCGACGAACCGAGCGCGGGCGAAGTGTCGCTGCTCGGCAAGCCGTTTACGCAGCTCGCCGAGCGCGAGCGCAACGAGTTGCGCAACCGCGCGCTCGGGTTCGTCTATCAGTTCCATCACCTGCTGCCGGAATTCACCGCGCTCGACAACGTCGCGATGCCGCTGCGCATTCGCCGGATGACGACCGAGGATGCGCGCGAGCAGGCACAGGCGATGCTCGAGCGGGTCGGGCTCGGCCCGCGTGCGAAGCATCGGCCGGGCGAACTGTCGGGTGGCGAACGGCAGCGCGTCGCGATCGCGCGCGCGCTGGTGACGAAGCCGGCCTGCGTGCTCGCCGACGAGCCGACTGGCAACCTCGACGGCACGACGGCCGATACGGTGTTCAACCTGATGCTCGAATTGTCCGAGACGCTCGAAACGAGTTTCGTGATCGTCACGCACGACCCCGAGCTCGCCGCGCGCTGCGACCGCATCATGCGCCTGCGCGACGGCGTGCTGCACGAGGAGCCGGCGCTGCCGGTGTGAACGAGCGCTCCCGCTGCGCTGCCGGGTGAGCCCGGCGGCGCGGCGAGGGCGCAGGAAAACCGCCATGTGGATCGATACGCACTGCCATCTCGACGCCGGCGAATTCGACGCCGACCGCGACGCGGTCGCCGAGGCGGCGCGCGCGGCCGGCGTGTCGCGCATCGTGATTCCGAGCGTCGGGCGCGACAATTTCACGACGGTGCGCGAACTCGCGCAGCGCACGCCGGGCGCGGTCTATGCGCTCGGCATCCATCCGATCTTTACACCGCACGCGCACGACGCGGATCTCGACCGGCTGCGCATGGAGATCGAGGCGAGCCTCGACGATCCGCGCTTCGTCGCGATCGGCGAGATCGGCCTCGACTACTTCGTGCCGGGGCTCGACGAAGAGCGGCAGCAATTCTTCTATCAGGGGCAATTGAAGCTAGCGCGCGAATTCGATCTGCCCGTCTTGTGCCACGTACGCAAGTCGCAGGACCGCGTGCTCGCCGGGTTGCGCCGCTTCGGCGTGCGGCGCGGCATCGCGCATGCGTTCAACGGCAGCTTCCAGCAGGCCGATGCGTATCTCGCGCAGGGGCTGCACCTCGGCTTCGGCGGCAACGTGACGTTCGGACGCGCGTTGCAGATCCGCCGGCTCGCCACGCAGTTGCCGCTCGACGCGATCGTCGTCGAGACAGATGCGCCCGACATCGCGCCCGAGTGGGCGTACAAGTCCCGCAACACGCCCGACCAGGTGCCGCGCATCGGTGCCGTGCTCGCCGAACTGCGCGGCGTCGACGCTCACTCTTTATGCCTATCCACAACGGCTAACGCGCTCGCCGCGCTGCCGCGCCTCGCACTTTCGTCCGCATAATCGTTGCCGGAAGGCGCCGCATCGATATCGGCGGCGCCGGGTCGACGAGGAGGCGCGATGCGGGTGGGGTGGATCGCGTTCGCGCTCGGCGTCGTCGTGCTGCAGCGGCAGGCGGCGTTGCCGGGCGCGAGCGGCTGGATAATCGGGGCGGCGGTGCTGGCCGGTTGCGGCGCGCTGCTCGCATGGTGTGCGCGGCGCCGTCGAACCCGTGAGATCGTCGCGCTCCGGTGGATGCTGTGCGCAAGCGCCGCCTGTGCGATCGGATTCGGCTATGCGGCCGCGCGCGCCGAATGGCGGCTGCGTGACAGCCTGCCCGTCGAATGGGAAGGGCGCGACATCGCCGTCACCGGTGTGATCTGCGGGTTGCCGGTGATCGACGACACCGGCGCGCGACTGCTGCTGGCCGTCGAATCGAACGACGCGGGCCTGGCCCGTTTCCCGCCGGTGATCAGATTGTCATGGCGCACGTACGGCGCGCCCGCCGCACGCGCTGCGATTCCCGATTTGCGCGCGGCGCAGCGCTGGCGTCTCGTCGTGCGGCTGAAGCGCCCGCACGCCGAGGCGAACCCCGGCGTGCGCGACAGCGAGGCGGCGTGGCTCGCCGCGGGCATTCGTGCGATCGGCTATGTCGTCGCGCCCGAGCGCGCGGAATTGCTCGACGCACGCGCAGCGGGATGGCGCGCATCGATCGATCGGCTGCGCGACGCGCTGCGCACGCGTATCGGCGACGGGCTCGGCGACGCGCGCCATCGCGGCATCGTCACCGCGCTCGCGGTCGGTGATCAATCCGGTATCGGCGACGACGACTGGCGCGTGCTGCGCAATACGGGCACGAGCCATCTGGTCGCGATTTCGGGGCTGCACGTCGGGCTCGTCGGCGCGATCGCGGGCGGGATCGTATCGATGGTCTGGCGGCGTCTGCGCTGGCGCGGACGTGCCGCGGCGCTCGTGATGCCGGCGCCCTACGTCGCTTCCCTGGCGGCGCTGACGGCCGCCGCCGGCTATGCGGCGCTTGCCGGCTTCAACGTGCCGGCGCAGCGCGCGTGGTGGATGATCGCGGCCGGCGCGGCCGCCTATCTGGCCGGCCGCAGCGTGCCGACTTCCGCGGTGTTGTGCGCGGCGCTCGGCGGCGTGCTGCTTGCCGATCCGTGGGCGGTGCTGTCGGCCGGGTTCTGGCTGTCGTTCGGCGCGGTCGCCGTGATCCTGATGGCGGTGGCGGGCTGGCGCGCGGTGCGTGAATTCGACGGCGGCGACGACAGTGCGCCCGACGGCGCCGCCGCGGTCGACCGCCGGCGCCGGCTGCGCGCAGGGTGCACGCGTGCCGGGCGCCGGATCGCGGAGGCGACGCGCGTGCAGTACGCGGTGACGCTCGGCCTCGCGCCGCTCACGGCCGCGTGGTTCGCGCAGATCTCGGTATCGGGCCCGCTCGGCAATGCGTTTGCGATTCCGTGGGTCAGTTCCGTCGTGACGCCGATCGTGCTCGCCGGTATCGGGTTGCCCGCGCCGTTGGACGCATATGCATTCCGGCTCGCGCATGCGGCGCTCGAACCGATGATGGCGTTGCTCCGGCACCTCGCCGACTGGCCGGCCGGCGTGTTCTGGCTGCCCATGCCGGACTGGCCGGTGCTGGTGCTGGCATGCGTGGGTGTCGGGTGGGCGTTGATGCCGCGCGGCTGGCCGTTGCGCTGGGCGGCGCCGCTCACATGGCTGCCACTGGTCGCACCGGCGCCCGATGCGCCGCCGCCGGGCGGCTTCCGGCTGACCGTGCTCGACGTCGGGCAGGGCGCGTCGGTGCTGGTCGAGACCGCGCGCCGGACCCTGCTGTTCGACGCGGGGCCGGGGGCGGAGTCGACCCATGCCGGCACGCGGATCGTTGCGCCGGCGTTGCGCGCACGCGGAATCCGGACCATCGATTCGCTCGTGCTCAGCCATGCGGATGCCGATCACGCGGGCGGCGCGGCGGCCGTCTATGCGGCGGCCGAGGTGCGCCAACTGCTCGCCGGCATTGCGCCGCGGCACCGGCTGTGGCGCGACGCGCAGGCGGCCGGCGTGGCCGATCGGCTGCCGTGCGCGGCCGGGCAGCGGTGGACCTGGGACGGTGTCGTCTTCACGATGCTGTGGCCGCCCGGCGTGGCGGGCGCCGGCCCGTCGAACGAGCAATCGTGTGTGTTGCGCATCGACGCGGGCGGCACGTCGGCACTGCTGACGGGCGACATCGAGGCGCGCGCCGAACGGCGATTGGTGGCCGACGCGCGCGACGCACTGGCCGCGCAGATCCTCGTCGTTCCGCATCACGGCAGCCGCACGTCGTCGGTCGAGCCTTTCCTCGATTCGGTCGAGCCGCGCGTCGCGGTATTTCCTGTAGGCTATCGCAATCGCTTCGGGCATCCGCACCGGACGGTCCTCGCGCGCTACGAGGCGCGCGGGATTCCGCTGCCGCGCACCGATCGCGACGGGGCCGTGCGGTTCGACGTCGCGCCGGCGGGCGGCGGGTTCGCGTTCGAGTGTTATCGAGATGCGCAGCGACGGTACTGGATGGACCGGTGACCGACACAGGAGACATTGGCGTTTGAAGGACATCATCCACTTCTCGCATGCGAACGGGTTTCCGGCGTCGACGTACCGGACGATCTTCGCCGAGCTGGCAGACGACTACGAGCTGCGCTACATCGAGCGCATCGGTCACGATCGCCGCTACCCGGTGACGCGCGACTGGCCGCATCTCGTCGAACAGCTGCTCGACGACATCGGCGGCCGCTACGAGCGCCCGGTCTGGCTCGTCGGCCATTCGCTCGGCGGCTACCTGTCGCTGATGGCCGCGCTGAAAAAGCCGCATTGGGTGCGCGGCGTGGTGATGATCGATTCGCCGATCATCGCGGGCTGGCGCGCCGGCGCGCTGCGTGCGAGCCAGTGGGCCGGGCTCGACGAGCGGCTGTCGCCGGCGGCCGCGACCCGCAACCGGCGCACGCGCTGGACGAGCCGCGACGAAGTCTGGCGCCACTTCCACGAGAAACCGGCGTTCGCCCGCTGGGACGAACGGATGCTGTCCGACTACATCGACTACGGCATTCCGCAGGCGGGCGCCGACGGCGAACGCGCGCTCGCGTTCGACCGGCAGGTCGAATACCTGATCTACCGGACCTTGCCGCATACGCTCGGCCCGCGGCTCGCGCACGGCGCGCCGGTGCCGCTTGGCTTTCTCGCCGGCACGCGCTCGCGCGAAGTGCGGCAGGTCGGGCTCGATGCGACGCGCCGCGCGGCGCGCGGGCGCATCGAATGGCTCGAAGGCAGCCACCTGTTCCCGATGGAGCGGCCGATCGAAACGGCCCGCGCATTGCAGCGGATGCTGAATTCGCTGAAGGCGGCGGAAGGCGGCGTGCCGCGCGACAGCGTGGCGCTCGCGAAACGCGCCTGACGCGGGGTCCGGCGCACGCGGTGCACATGCGCGGTGCACCGACCGGCCGGTCGGTTCGCGTCGGCCCGCACGGCCGGTGCGGCACTGCGCGAAGGGGCGCGATCATCGCGCCAATTGCTGAGAGAAGGGCGGGCTTTACGGTATAATCCGTTTTTCCCGCGAGCATCCAGCGATGACCAAATATGTTTTCGTCACCGGCGGCGTAGTTTCTTCCCTCGGCAAGGGTATTGCCGCCGCCTCTCTCGCCGCGATCCTTGAATCGCGCGGTCTGAAAGTCACCCTCCTCAAACTCGATCCCTACATCAACGTCGACCCCGGCACGATGAGCCCGTTCCAGCACGGCGAAGTGTTCGTGACGGAAGACGGAGCGGAGACCGACCTCGACCTCGGCCACTATGAGCGCTTCATCAGCACGAAGATGCGCAAGGCCAACAACTTCACGACCGGCCAGATCTACGAATCGGTGATCCGCAAGGAACGCCGCGGCGACTATCTCGGCAAGACCGTGCAGGTGATCCCGCACATTACGAACGAAATCCAGGCATTCATCGAGCGCGGGGCGGCATCGGCCACCTGCGGCGAGCCGGACGTCGCGATCGTCGAGATCGGCGGTACCGTCGGCGACATCGAGTCGCTGCCGTTCCTGGAAGCCGCGCGCCAGATGAGCCTGCGCCTCGGCCGCAACAGCGCGTGCTTCGTGCACCTGACGCTCGTGCCGTACGTCGCGACGGCCGGCGAGTTGAAGACGAAGCCGACCCAGCACAGCGTGCAGAAGCTGCGCGAGATCGGCATCCTGCCGCACGTGCTGCTGTGCCGTGCGGATCGCCGCATCCCCGACGACGAATCGAAGAAGATCTCGATGTTCTCGAACGTGCCGGAAGACGCCGTGATTTCGGTGTGGGACGCCGACAGCATCTACAAGATTCCGCAGATGCTGCATGACCAGGGCCTCGACCGGATCATCTGCGAGGAGCTGAAGCTGTCGCCGAAGGACGCAGACCTGAGCATGTGGTCGGAGCTCGTCGAGAAGCTGGAAAACCCGAAGCACGAAGTCACGATCGGCATGGTCGGCAAGTATGTCGATCTGACCGAGTCGTACAAGTCGCTGATCGAGGCGCTGCGTCACGCATCGCTGCATACGTCGACCAGGGTCAACATCGAGTACATCGACTCGGAAGAAATCGAGGCGAACGGTGTCGACAGCCTGAAGCACCTGGATGCGGTGCTCGTTCCGGGCGGTTTCGGCCGTCGCGGCACGGAAGGCAAGATCGCGGCGATCCGCTATGCGCGCGAGTCGAAGGTGCCGTACCTCGGCATCTGTCTCGGCATGCAGCTCGCGGTGATCGAATTCGCACGCGACGTCGTCGGCCTGAAACAGGCGAACAGCACGGAATTCGATTCGGAAACGCCGGAACGCGTGGTCGCGCTGATCACCGAGTGGTACGACCGCGACGGCAAGGTCGAGACGCGCACCGAAGAGTCGGATCTCGGCGGCACGATGCGCCTCGGCTCGCAGCGCTGCCCGATCAAGCCGGGCACGATGGCCGAAGAGATCTACGGCAAGGACGTGAACGAGCGCCATCGCCACCGTTATGAAGTCAATAACCGCTTCGTGCCCCAGCTCGAAGCCGGCGGCCTTATCATCAGCGCCCGTACCCCGAGCGAGGATCTGCCGGAAATGATGGAGCTGCCGCGTTCGATGCACCCGTGGTTCGTCGGCGTCCAGTTCCACCCGGAATTCACGTCGACGCCGCGTGACGGCCATCCGCTGTTCAAATCGTTCGTCGAAGCCGCGTTTGCCAACAAGCAAGCGCGCGGAGTGAAAGCATGAAGCTGTGCGATTTCGAGGTCGGTCTCGACCAGCCTTTCTTCCTGATCGCGGGTACCTGCGTCGTCGAATCGGAGCAAATGACGATCGACACGGCGGGCCGCCTGAAGGAGATCTGCGAGAAGCTGAACGTGCCGTTCATCTACAAGTCGTCGTATGACAAGGCGAACCGCAGCTCGGGCAAGTCGTTTCGCGGCCTCGGAATGGACGAGGGCCTGCGGATCCTCGGCGAGGTGAAGCGCCAGCTCGGCCTGCCGGTGCTGACCGACGTGCATTCGATCGACGAGATCGAGCAGGTCGCGTCGGTCGTCGACGTCCTCCAGACGCCCGCGTTCCTGTGCCGTCAGACCGATTTCATCCACGCGTGCGCGCGCTCGGGCAAGCCCGTCAACATCAAGAAGGGCCAGTTCCTCGCGCCGCACGACATGAAGAACGTGATCGACAAGGCGCGCGAAGCGGCGCGTGAAGCCGGTCTGTCGGAAGACCGATTCATGGCGTGCGAGCGCGGCGTCTCGTTCGGCTACAACAACCTCGTGTCCGACATGCGTTCGCTCGCGATCATGCGCGAGACGAGCGCGCCGGTCGTGTTCGACGCGACCCACTCGGTGCAGCTGCCGGGCGGGCAGGGCACGAGCTCGGGCGGCCAGCGCGAATTCGTGCCGGTGCTCGCGCGTGCCGCGGTCGCGACGGGCGTCGCGGGCCTGTTCATGGAAACGCACCCGAATCCGGCCGAAGCGAAGTCGGACGGCCCGAACGCGGTGCCGCTGAACCGGATGGGCGCGTTGCTGGAGACCCTCGTCACGCTCGACCAGGCGGTGAAGCGCCATCCGTTCCTGGAAAACGATTTCAACTAAAGATCGAATGAACCTTGCGGCGGCTTCGCGCGTCTGTAGCGAAAGCGGTTTCGGCACGCGTGTCGTCGCAGTTTGAAGAATCCATCGTCATTCTCAGAGGAAACCCATGAGTGCAATCGTAGATATCATCGGCCGCGAGATTCTGGATTCGCGCGGCAACCCCACCGTCGAATGCGACGTGCTGCTCGAATCGGGCACGATGGGCCGCGCGGCGGTGCCGTCGGGCGCGTCCACCGGCTCGCGTGAAGCGATCGAACTGCGTGACGGCGAAGCCGGCCGCTACAACGGCAAGGGCGTGCTGAAGGCGGTCGAGCACATCAACACCGAAATCTCCGAAGCCATCATGGGCCTCGACGCGTCGGAACAGGCGTTCCTCGACAAGACCCTGCTCGAGCTGGACGGCACCGACAACAAGTCGCGCCTCGGCGCGAACGCGATGCTGGCCGTGTCGATGGCCGTCGCGAAGGCGGCGGCCGAAGAAGCCGGCCTGCCGCTGTACCGCTACTTCGGCGGCTCGGGCGCGATGCAGCTGCCGGTCCCGATGATGAACATCGTCAACGGCGGCGCGCACGCGAACAACAGCCTCGACATCCAGGAATTCATGATCGTCCCGGTCAGCCAGCCGACGTTCCGTGAAGCCCTGCGTTGCGGCGCGGAAGTATTCCACGCGCTGAAGAAGATCCTGAGCGACCGCGGCATGAGCACGGCAGTCGGCGACGAAGGCGGCTTCGCACCGAACTTCGGCAGCAACGACGAATGCCTGTCGACGATCCTGCAGGCAATCGAGAAGGCCGGCTACCGTGCGGGCGAAGACGTCCTCCTCGCGCTCGACTGCGCGGCCTCCGAGTTCTACCACGACGGCAAGTACCAGCTCGCCGGCGAAGGCCTGCAACTGTCGTCGGCCGAATTCACCGACTACCTCGCGACGCTCGCCGACAAGTTCCCGATCGTGTCGATCGAGGACGGCATGCACGAAAGCGACTGGGAAGGCTGGAAGCTGCTGACCGAGCGCCTCGGCAAGAAGGTGCAGCTCGTCGGCGACGACCTGTTCGTCACGAACACGCGCATCCTGAAGGAAGGCATCGAGAAGGGCATCGCGAACTCGATCCTGATCAAGATCAACCAGATCGGTACGCTGACCGAAACGTTCGCGGCAATCGAAATGGCGAAGCGCGCAGGCTACACGGCCGTGATCTCGCACCGCTCGGGCGAAACGGAAGATTCGACGATCGCGGACATCGCGGTCGGCCTGAACGCCGGTCAGATCAAGACGGGTTCGCTGTCGCGCAGCGACCGCATCTCGAAGTACAACCAGCTGCTGCGTATCGAGGAAGATCTCGGCGATATCGCAAGCTACCCGGGCAAATCGGCTTTCTATAACCTGCGCTAACGCGCTACTATCGGGTTCGTCACCTCGACGCCGCTCTGCGCATTCGCGCGAAGCGGCGCTTCTTATATCTGCGTCTCTTACATGCGGCTTGTCACTGTCGTCCTGATTGCCTTGCTGGCGCTCATTCAGTACCCCCTATGGTGGGGACACGGCGGCTGGTTGCGGGTGCACGAATTGCGTCAGCAACTCGGCGATCAGCTGCAGAAGAACGCGGACGAGAAGCTGCGCAATGAACGGATCGCGGGGGAAGTGCAGGATCTGCAAAGCGGCACCGCGGCCATCGAGGAGCGTGGGCGCTACGAGATGGGCATGGTGAAGGACGGCGAAGTATTCGTGCAGTTCGTGTCGCCGAACACGCCGGCCGGGCCGCTGAACACCACGCCGTCCAACACGTCGACGCGTGGCGCCGTGTCCGCGGCGCCCGTGCGTGTCGTGCCGAACCCGCAGTCGATTGCAAAGCCGTCGCGGCATCACGGCGGCGAGAAGGGCAAGCCCGCGCATCACTGAGCACATCACTGAGCACGGCAGTCCGAACCATTGAAAAAGCGCGGGAAATGCCGCGCTTTTTTATTTCCTGCCGGTTTTCAATCGGGTCGATCGGCGCGTTCGCGCATCACCACCACCAGCCCGGATAGCCATAGCCGATGCCGGTGCCCCAGCGGTTTCCCCAACCGCCGTAACCGCCGTAATAGCCGCCGTAGACCGTCACGGGCGGCGGCGAGTAATACGCCCACGCGCGCGCGGCTGCCTCGGCTGCCATGGCATCGTTCTGCTCGCGCAGCACCTGCCGGTCGATTTCGTCGTAGCGTTTGCGTTCCGCACTCGACAGCGCGGGCGGCTGGCCGCCCGATGCGCCCGGTTCGGGCAGGCGGCTGAGGATCGTCGACGAAGGCGGCTGCACCGCGCAGCCGGCGAGGGCCAGCGTGCCGGCGGCGACGCTGGTCAGGACGAGGATGCGGAACGGGCGATTCATGTGTCTCTCCAGCAGCGCGCCGACAGCGAAAAGCGGCTTGCACCGAAGGCCGGGCCTGCGGCGACCGAGCCGCGCATGCGACGCTCATGCGTTCATTATGCGCCCGCGCCCGCATCGCGGGCACGGGCGCGCGGCTCAGTGACGCTGGCCGGCCGCGGGCGTGATGCCGGTCGCGAGTTCCGGCGCGGCGAACAACTGCGCGACATCGACGGGGTCGAACTCGTAGCGCTGGTTGCAGAACTCGCAGTGAATCTCGACGTGACCGCGCTCGACGATCACGCTGTCGACTTCATCGCGACCGAGCATGCGCAGCATCGCGCCGACCTTCTCGCGCGAGCACGAGCACTGGAAGCGCGTACCGGCCGGTTCGAAGTGCTGCACGTTTTCCTGCCAGAAGAGCCGGCGGAACACGACTTCCGGTTCGACCTCGAGCAGTTCCTTCGCGGACAGCGTGCCGCCGAGCGTGCACACCCGCTCCCAGGTATCGATGTCCGTCTCGGCGTTGCGCGGCACGATGCCGCCGTCGCCCGGCAGCTTCTGCAGCAGCATGCCGACCGCGCGGTCGCGATCGGCCGCGAGCCACAGCCGCGTGTCGAGCTGCTCCGAGTGATGCATGTAGTGCTCGAGCACCTGCGACACCGATTCGAGCGGACCGTCGACGCCGTTCAGCGGCACGATGCCCTGGTACGGCTGCTGGCCCGGCAGCTTCTCGGCCGGGTCGAGCGTGATCACGCAGCGGCCGTGGCCGCTCGCGTTGACGAGCGACGCAAAGCTCGTGTCGTCGCCGATCGTCTGCGCCGCGTCGCCGGCGAACTTGGCCGTGGCGCGCATCGACAGGTCCGAGCTGCACTGGACGACCAGCATCTGGACCGGGCCGTCGCCGAAGATCTGCATGATCAGGGTGCCGTGAAATTTCAGGTTCGCGGACAGCAGCGCACACGCGGCCATCATCTCGCCGAGCACCGTGCGCACCGGAGCAGGGTAGTCACGGCGGGAAAGCACCTCTTGCCACGTGTTGCGCAGCGACACGATCTCGCCGCGCACGGGTGCCGAATTGAACATGAATTTCTGTAACTGGTCGCTCACTCTTCTTCCTTGAAATCGCGCGAATCACCCGATCCGCACGAGTTGCTCCTTGAAATGCGCACGTCGCTCGACGTACGTCTTCGCATTGGCGCGCAGTCGCGCGATATCGTCCGCCGACAGCTCGCGCACGACTTTCGCCGGGGCGCCGAGAATCAGCGAATTGTCCGGGAACACCTTGCCTTCCGTCACGACCGCGCCGGCACCAACCAGACAGTTGCGGCCGATGACCGCACCATTCAAGACCACCGCCTGAATCCCGATCAGCGAACCTTCGCCGATCGTGCAGCCGTGCAGCATCGCCTGGTGCCCGATCGTCACGTTTTCCGCAATCGTCAGCGGAAAACCGGGGTCGGTGTGCAGGACCGCGCCTTCCTGGACATTGCTTCCGGTGCCGACCGTGATCGTCTCGTTGTCGCCGCGAATCGTCGCGCCGAACCAGACGCTCGCGTTTTCCTCCAGCACGACCTTGCCGATGATGGCCGCCGTATCGGCGACGAATACGCTTTCGTGGATCGTCGGGGCCGTCTCGCCCAGTTTGTAGATCGTCACGGAGTCTCCTGGTCTCTTCGATGATGGGCGCCGGTAGAATGGCGCGTCTGGCGTGCCGGGCGCATTGCATTGCGTCGCGGCACAAACGCATATTGTAAACCGTCGCGTGCTTGCGCTCCCCCGACGCGCACGGATGGTGCCCCCGTTTTGACGAGCATGGAGCCTTCTTCTTTCACCGCCGCGCCGCGCTGTGTGCGCCGCGCCGCGCTCGACGCGCTGCGAATGTCCGAGCCGGCCGCGAAGGCCGCGCAGGTCCGCGCGCTGTACGACGCACTGCTGGCCGGGCAGGCCGCGATCGCGCCGGCGCTCGAGCTGGACGAACCGGCCGACCTGCCGGGCCGTCCGGCGCGCCCGCCGCTCGTCGAGCCGCGCCAGCTCGAGCGTCGCAGCATGCGCTCGCCCGCGGGGCGCGCGGTGCTGCTGCACGCGCTCGCGCATATCGAATTCAATGCGATCAACCTCGCGCTCGACGCCGTGTGGCGCTTCGCCCGGATGCCGGACGCGTTCTATGCGGACTGGCTGAAGGTCGCGGCCGAGGAGGCTTATCACTTCACGCTGCTGTCCGAGCGGCTGGCCGGGTTCGGGCATGCGTACGGCGATTTTCCCGCACACAACGGGCTGTGGGAGATGTGCGAGCGGACCAAGGCCGACGTGCTCGCGCGTATGGCGCTCGTGCCGCGCACGCTCGAGGCGCGCGGGCTCGACGCGTCGCCGCCGATCCGCGCGCGGCTCGTGCAAGCGGGCGACGACGCCTCCGCGGCGATCCTCGACGTGATCCTGCGCGATGAGATCGGCCATGTCGCGATCGGGAACCGCTGGTTCCGGCATTTGTGCGACGCGGCGGGCCGCGATCCGGTGTCTGCCTACCGTGAGCTCGCCGAGCAGTACCATGCGCCGCGGCTGCGCGGTCCGTTCAATTTCGACGCGCGCCGCACCGCGGGATTCGAGCAGGCGGAGCTGGACGAATTGGCCGCGCAGGACGCGGCGGACAGCAAGGCGGCGGGTTAGGGCGGCTGCGGGCGGCCGGCTGCCGCGGTGCGAAAGCTGCCGCAGGCCGGCCGTAACGTCATGCCCGTGCCTCCGGTGCACCGGAGGCGCGCGTCATCGGCCCCCCCTGTCGCTAGAGAGCGGCCTCGACTGCCAGCCGCCGGAACGCAAGCGCCACCGCTATAATCGAACGATCATTCTTTTTTCTGGCGACTGCAATGAGTGCGTCGAGTTCTGTTTCCGATTTCGTCACGGTGCGCGGCGTCAAGCTGCATGTGCGGCGCTGGGGCCGGCCCGATGCGCCGACGCTGTTCATGCTGCACGGCTGGATGGACGTCGCGGCGTCGTTCCAGTTCGTCGTCGACGCGCTCGCGGGTGACTGGCAGGTGATCGCGCCCGATGCGCGCGGCTTCGGCCTGTCCGACTGGCCGGTCGCAAGGCACGGCGGCGGTCATTACTGGTTCCACGAATATCTGGGCGATCTCGATGCGCTCGTCGATCACTATGCGCCGACCGGCGAGGTCAACCTGGTCGGGCACAGCATGGGCGCGAACGTCGTGTGCCTGTACGCGGGCGCGCGGCCGGAGCGCGTGCGGCGCGTGGTCGATCTCGAAGGGTTCGGGCTCGCCCCCGCGCGGGCCGAGCAGGCGCCACGCCGGCTGCGCGGCTGGCTCGACGAGCTGCGCGAGCCGCCGGTGCTGCGCCCGTACGCGTCGCTCGACGACGTGGCAGCCCGGCTGATCAAGACCAATCCGCGGCTCGAGCCGCGCCGCGCCGCGTTTCTTGCCGCCCACTGGTCGAAGCGCGGCGACGACGGCCTCTACCACCTGCTGGCCGACCCCGCGCACAAGATGGCGGGCCCGACGTTGTACCGGCTCGACGAGGTGATGGCTATCTGGAAGCAGGTGCGTGCGAAGGTGCTGCACGTCGAGGCCGTCGCTTCGCCGACCCTCGCGTACCTCGCGGGCGACATCCCGCTGCCGGAATTCAAGGCGCGCTTCGGCGCGTTCCCGGACTGGCGCGAAAAGCTCGTCGAGGATGCCGGCCACATGGTCCATCACGACCAGCCGGAGCAGATCGCGGCACTGATCGAGGCCTTCTGCGCGTAGGGCGGCAGCGGTATCGGCAGGGCAGGCGGGCGGCGGAATTGCCGCATTGCAGTAGAATGAAGCTTCACCTGCCATACCGACAATGAACGCCGATCTCCACTGCCATTCGAATGTTTCCGACGGGTTGCTGTCGCCTGCCGACGTCGCGCGCCGCGCTCATGCCGGCGGCGTGACCCTGTGGGCGCTGACCGACCACGACGAGATCGGCGGCCAGGCGGCGGCGCGCAGCGAGGCCGAGGCGCTCGGCATGCGCTACCTGAGCGGCGTCGAGATTTCGGTCACGTGGGCGTCGCGCACCGTGCACATCGTCGGGCTGCACATCGATCCGTCGAACCCGACGCTCGTCGACGGCCTCTATCGCACGCGCCACGGCCGTGCCGCCCGCGCACAGGCGATCGCCGCGCAACTCGAGACGCTCGGCATTCCCGGCGCTTACGAAGGCGCGCTGAAGTACGTATCGAATCCCGACCTGATCTCCCGCACCCACTTCGCGCGCTTTCTGGTCGAGCACGGCCATGCCGAATCCACTTCCGACGTGTTCGACCGCCTGCTCGGCGACGGCAAGCCCGGATTCGTGCCGCACCGCTGGGCGACGTTGTCCGATGCGGTTTCGTGGATTCGCGCGGCGGGCGGCGAGGCCGTGGTCGCGCACCCGGGCCGCTATCGCTATACGCCGGTCGAATTCGATGCGTTCTTCGGCGAATTCATCGATCTCGGCGGCCGCGCGATCGAAGTCATCACGGGCAGCCACACGCCCGATCAGTACCGCGAATACGCGGACGTCGCCCGCCGCTTCGGCTTCGAGGTGTCGCGCGGTTCGGATTTCCACGCGCCGGGCGAGGGCCGCGTCGAGCTCGGCGGCCTGCCGCCGTTGCCGCCCGACCTCAAACCGGTCTGGGAACGCTGGCTCTGACGCGCGGCGGCCGCTTGCCGCACGCGGCGCCCGTCGCGCCCGCATCCGACTTTTCCCCCCTTTACGTGCCCCCATGTCCCAGTTCTTCAGGATTCACCCGGATAATCCGCAGCCGCGCCTGATCAAGCAGGCCGCGGACATCGTCAGCAAGGGCGGCGTGATCGCGATGCCGACCGATTCGAGCTACGCGCTCGCATGCCACCTCGACGACAAGGGCGCGGTCGAGCGCGTGCGCCGCATCCGCGGCCTCGACGACAAGCAGCACCTGTCGCTGCTCGTGCGCGACCTGTCGGAGCTGGCGAACTTCGCGATGGTGGACAACCGCCAGTACCGGCAGATCAAGTCGGTGACGCCGGGCCCGTACGTGTTCATCCTGCAGGCGACGAAGGAAGTGCCGCGCCGGCTGTCGCACCCGTCGCGCAAGACGATCGGGCTGCGCGTGCCCGATCATGCGATCACGCTCGCGCTGCTCGAATCGCTCGGGCAGCCGCTGCTCGGCACGACGCTGATCCTGCCGCCGGACGACGAACCGCTCAACGATCCGGAGGATATTCGCGCGCGGCTCGAGAAGCAGGTCGATCTCGTGATCGACGGCGGTGCGTGTCCGCGCGAGCCGTCGACGGTGATCGACCTGACGGGCGACGAGCCACAGCTCGTGCGCGCGGGGCGCGGCGCGCTCGAACCGTTCGGGCTCGTGGCCGCGTAAGCGCACGCCGTTCATTTTTGCGCGAGTGCGCTTGTTACAATAACGCGATATGGATGCTTCCCTGATACAGACCATCGCCGTCTACGCGCTGCCCGTGATCTTCGCGATCACGCTGCACGAGGCCGCGCATGGCTATGCCGCGCGCCTGCTCGGCGACAACACCGCCTACATGATGGGGCGCGTGTCCTTCAATCCGATGCGCCACATCGATCCGCTCGGCACGATCGCGATCCCGCTCGCGATGTATTTCCTGACCGGCGGTGCGTTCCTGTTCGGCTATGCGAAGCCGGTGCCGGTCTCGTTCGGCAACCTGCGCAATCCGCGCTGGGGCAGCCTGTGGGTCGCGCTCGCGGGCCCGGCCTGCAACTTCGTACAGGCGTTGATCTGGGGCGTGCTGACCATCGTGCTGCCCGCAGCCGGCGTCGACGAACCGTTCTTCACGCGGATGGCCTACGCGGGCGTCAGCGCGAACCTGGTGCTCGGCGTGCTGAACCTGTTTCCGCTGCCGCCGCTCGACGGCGGCCGCATCCTGGCGGCGCTGCTGCCGCCGAAGCAATCGATCGCGCTGTCGCGCATCGAGCCGTACGGTTTCATCATCGTCCTCGCGCTGGTCGCGACGGGCGTGCTGACGAATTTCTGGCTGCGTCCGCTCGTGAACGCCGCGGCCGGCGTGCTGAGCGCCATCCTGTCTCCCTTCGCCTCGCTTTTCTAACGACAATCATGTTCCCAGATCGTATTTTCTCCGGCATGCGACCCACCGGGTCGCTGCACCTCGGCCACTACCACGGCGTGCTGAAAAACTGGGTGAAGCTGCAGTCCGAGTACCCGTGTTTCTTCTGCGTGGTCGACTGGCATGCGCTGACGACGCACTACGAGACGCCCGAGGTCATCGAGAAGAACGTGTGGGACGTGCTGATCGACTGGCTCGCGTCCGGCATCGATCCGGCGCAGGCGACGCTGTTCATCCAGAGCAAGGTGCCCGAGCACGCGGAACTCGCGCTGCTGCTCGGCATGAGCACGCCGCTCGGCTGGCTCGAGCGCGTGCCGACCTACAAGGAGCAGATGGAGAAGCTGAAGGACAAGGATCTGTCGACCTACGGCTTCCTCGGCTACCCGGTGCTGATGGCGGCCGACATCCTGCTGTATCGCGGCTCGCTCGTGCCGGTCGGCGAAGACCAGGTGCCGCACGTCGAGATGACGCGCGAGATCGCGCGCCGCTTCAACTACCTGTACGGCCGCGAGCCGGGCTTCGAGGAGAAGGCGCTCGAAGCCGCGAAGAAGCTCGGCGGCAAGCGCGCGAAGCTCTATCACGAGCTGCGCAATGCATACCAGCAGGAGGGCGATGACGAGGCGCTCGAACAGGCGCGCGCGATGCTGCAGGAGTCGCAGAGCCTGTCGATGAGCGACCGCGAGCGCCTGTTCGGCTATCTCGAAGGCGCGCGCAAGATCATCCTGGTCGAGCCGCAGGCGCTGCTGACCGAAGCGTCGCGGATGCCGGGCCTCGACGGCCAGAAGATGTCGAAGTCGTACGGCAATACGATCGGCCTGCGCGAAGACGCGGAGACGATCACGAAGAAGGTCCGCACGATGCCGACCGATCCGGCGCGCGTGCGCCGCACCGATCCGGGCGATCCCGACAAGTGCCCGGTGTGGCAGCTGCACCAGGTCTATACGGACGCAACGACGCACGAGTGGGTGCAGCACGGCTGCCGTTCGGCGGGCATCGGTTGCCTCGACTGCAAGCAGCCGGTCGTCGAAGGGATCCTGCGCGAACAGCAGCCGATGCTCGAGCGCGCGCAGAAGTACATGGATGATCCGTCGCTGCTGCGCGCGATCGTCGCGGACGGTTGCGACAAGGCGCGCAAGCACGCGGTCGAGACGATGCGCGACGTGCGCGAGGCGATGGGCCTGTCGTACACCTGAGCTGACGGCATGCGCGAATCCGTCATTGTCGCCGCGGGCGGCCACATCGCCCAGACCGAGCCGTCGCGCTGGGTCGCCCGGTGGTCGCGGCTCGTTCCGGCGGGCGGTGCGGTGCTCGACGTCGCCGCGGGCGGCGGCCGCCATGCGCGCTGGTTCGCGTCGCACGGGCATCCGGTCGTCGCGCTCGACCGCGATCCGGCCTCGCTGGCCGCGTTGCGGGCGATCGCAGGCGTCGACGCGCGCGACGCCGATCTCGAGGGCGCACCCTGGCCGCTACCGGCCGGAGCGTCGTTCGCAGCCGTGATCGTTACCCATTATCTTCATCGTCCGCTCTGGCCCCATCTGCTCGATGCGGTGGCGCCCGGCGGCGTGCTCATCTACGAAACCTTCGCGCAAGGAAACGAAACGGTCGGCAAACCGTCCAACCCCGCGTTCCTGCTCGCTCCGGGCGAGTTGCTGGACGCGGTGCGCGGCCGCCTGCGGGTGATCGCTTACGAGGACGGATTCGTCGCCGGGCCGCGCGAGGCGTTCGTGCAGCGTATCTGCGCGGTACATGAGGGCGCGACCCCGAAGGCGGGGGCGGGAATTCCACGTTACGAACTGCCCGGCTAATCCGCTACAATCCAACGTTTACCGGTACATCAATCAATCGCGTTTCATGGCTAACGGCACCCAAGACGGCATTCAAATCCGCGGCAGCATCCCCGCGATCGTCACTCCGATGCTCGAAGACGGCAGTCTCGATCTGCCGGCGTTTCGCAAACTGATCGACTGGCACATCGCGGAAGGCACCGACGCCATCGTCGTGGTCGGCACGAGTGGCGAGTCGGCAACGCTCAACGTCGAAGAGCACATCCTGATGATCCGCACGGCGGTCGAGCATGCGGCGATGCGCATCCCGATCATCGCGGGCGCGGGCGGCAATTCGACCGCGGAGGCGATCGAACTGACGAAGCACGCGAAGGCCGTCGGCGCCGACGCGACGCTGCAGGTCGTGCCGTACTACAACAAGCCCACGCAGGAAGGGATGTACCGGCACTTCAAGTCGATCGCGGAAGCGGTCGACCTGCCGGTGATCCTCTACAACGTGCCGGGCCGCACGGTCGCGGACATGGCGCACGAGACGACGCTGCGCCTCGCACAGGTGCCGGGCATCATCGGCGTGAAGGAAGCGACGGGCAACATCGACCGCGCCGCGCATCTGATCAAGGCCGCGCCCAAGCATTTCGCGATCTACAGCGGCGACGATCCGACCGCGATCGCGCTGATGCTGCTCGGCGGCCACGGCAACATCTCGGTGACGGCGAACGTCGCACCGCGCGCGATGAGCGACCTGTGTCGCGCGGCGCTGGCCGGCGACGTCGCCACGGCGCGGGCGCTGCACATGAAGCTGCTGTCGTTGCACAAGAACCTGTTCATCGAGGCGAACCCGATTCCGGTGAAGTGGGCGCTGCAGGCGATGGGCAAGATGCAGGGCGGCATCCGCCTGCCGCTTACGCCGCTCGACGAGCGCTGTCACGATGTCGTGCGTTCGGCTCTCGTCGAGGCCGGCGTCCTCGCCTGATGCACAGGCGGCCGCGTCCTGCGGCCGCCGGCACTCCTCATCAACCCGCACCGGCCGGCTCCGTCCGGCGCCGCTCCTGACGAGCGCTCTAGCAAGACGAAGGATTTCATGAAACGTTTCGCCTTTTCATCTCGCGCCATCCAGGTTTCGGTGGTGGCGCTGGCGCTGGGCGCGCTCGCCGGCTGCGATACGCTGAACGACTATCTGGCTCCTGACCGCGTCAACTACAAGAACACGGGTTCGGCGCCGCCGCTCGCCGTGCCGAGCGACCTGAAGCCGGTGCCGACGACCCAGCAGTTCGTCGCGCCGCCGAGCAACGCAGGTCTCGGCACGCTGCCGCCGCGGGCGACGACGGCCGCCGGTAACGCGACCGACGGCGTCCCGAGCGCGCAGGATCCGCTCGGCATGCATATCGAGCGCGACGGCGATCGCCGCTGGCTCGTCGTCGACGGGCGCACGCCCGAGCAGCTGTGGCCGATCCTGAAGGAATTCTGGCAGGAGAACGGCTTCTCGCTGAAGACCGACGCGCCGTCGACCGGCATCATGGCCACCGACTGGGCCGAGAACCGCGCGAACATTCCCGACGACTGGTTCCGCCGCACGATCGGCAAGGTCATCGATTTCGCATACTCGTCCGGCACGCGCGACCGTTTCCGTACGCTCGTGAACCGCACGTCGAACGGCAACACCGACATCTCGATCACGCACAGCGCGATGGAGGAAATGATGGTCGGTCCGCAGGGCGGCACGTCGTCGCGCTGGGAAGAGCGTCCGCGCAACCCGGTGCTCGAGGCCGTGTTCCTGTCGAAGCTGATGCAGAAGTTCGGCCTGAGCGACGCGCAGGCGAAGCAGTTGCTGACGGACGCGCGTCCGGCGACGGCGCCGGCGCAGGTCGGCGACGCGAGCAGCGGCGCCGCGACGCTGCAGCTGGCTGAATCGTTCGACCGCGCATGGCTGCGCGTCGGTCTCGCGCTCGACCGCACCAATTTCGCGGTCGACAATCGCGATCGCGAGAAGGGCCTGTACACGGTCCGCTACGCGAACACGATGGAAGAGCTCAAGCGCGACGGGCTGTTCGGCAAGCTGTTCTACGGCGGCCCGGCGGCGGCCAAGCCCGGCAAGGAATACCTGGTCAACGTGCGCGCCCAGGGCAGCGGCACGCAGGTCGCGGTGGTCGACGCCAGCGGCAAGGTCGACAACTCGTCGGACGCACAGCGGATCATTTCGCTGCTGCACGCCGAACTGAACTGAACGCGTGCGCTTCGCCAGCCTCGGTAGCGGCAGCGAAGGCAACGCACTGGTCGTCGAGGTCGCGAGCGGCACGACGACCACCCGCGTGCTGCTCGACTGCGGTTTTTCAGCGAAGGAGGTCGAGCGCCGCCTCGGCCGCCTGAATCTCGGCATCGACGATCTCGATGCAATCCTCGTTACCCATGAACACAGCGACCACGTCGGCAGCGCGCTGACGCTCGCGCGGCGCGGGTCGCTGCCGCTCTACATGAGCTGGGGCACGGCGCGCGCGGTGGGCGCGGACGAGGCCGATGTCGATCTCCACGTGTTGTGGGGCGACGAGACGGCCGCGATACGCGATCTGGCCGTGATGCCCTATACGGTGCCCCACGACGCGCGGGAGCCGCTCCAGTTCGTCTTCATGGATGGTTGCCGCCGGCTCGGCGTGCTGACCGACGTCGGAATGGCCACGCCGCACATCACGACCGTCCTGAGCGGCTGTGACGCGCTGGTGCTCGAATCCAACCACGATACCGCGATGCTGGCCGGCAGCCGCTATCCGCAGTCCCTGAAGGCGCGGATCGGCGGCAATCATGGCCACCTGAGCAACGATGCCGCCGCCGGCATCCTCGCGTCGCTCGAACGCAGCCGTCTCCAGCATCTGGTCGCGGCGCACCTGAGCCAGCAGAACAATCGGCCCGAGCTGGCCCGCCAGGCGTTTGCCGGCGTGCTGGGAACGGACGGGGAAGAGGTGGTCGTCGCCACGCAGGACGCGGGCTTCGACTGGCTGACGCTCGGCTGAGCGGCCGCAAGAGGGCGGAGCGGCGTCTTGGCCGTCCTGGCTGCCGGGCGCGCGATGCGGAACCGACGGACATAAAAAAACCGGCCCAGAGGGCCGGTTTTTTTTCAGCTGATGCTGAGGCTTACTGGCTTGCGCCCGAAGCCGGAGCAGCCGTCGCTGCCGAAGCAGCCGACGCCACAGCAGCAGCTGCATCGCTCGCAGCAGCCGAAGCCGACGAAGCAGCAGCCGAAGCGTCGCTCGCAGCACCAGCAACTGCCGAAGCAGCCGACGAAGCAGCAGCCGATGCGTCGCTAGCAGCCGACGAAGCAGCTTGATCAGCGCTCTTGTTGCAAGCAGCCAGTGCAACAGCAGCCAACAGGGAAGCTACGAGGAGGGATTTCTTCATGATCACGTCCTTTTATGGTTAAAGGTAAGCAACAGCGCGAAACAATACCGGTAATGTGCTCCAACACCGACCTGGGCCGCTGGTGGAGACGCACTTCTAGAGCGTGAATCTTCCCTACGGCTTGGGCGGAAATTATATGCACTTTCCTATCGACCGTCGACAAATGCGGGGTCAATACGTTGTCTTTCCCATACAGAATTTGATCTGCATGGGCATACGGGGCAACTCACTAAATCCGGTTTCCGACCCGTATCCAGCCCGCACAATACCACTCGTGCAGCAAGGCTGTCATGGAGGGAGCCCGGGAGAGTGTTACAAACCGTTTCGCCTCCATATAGCGCAGATTGGCCAGTTCGGGCAGCCATTCGCCGGCTTGCTCGAGCGGTTCTTCTTCACCATTAATGAAGTACGATCGCGCGTTATACATCAATGCGGCCCTTCTGTCGAGATATACGCCTCGGCGAGAAGCTTGCGTGACGAACGCCGCCTCGGACAGCGGGCGTGCCGGCGGCTCGAATACCACGCTCGATTTCGGCTCGCTCAGATAGCAGCCGAGGAATTCGGCGACGTCGCGCTTGCGCCAGCGGATCGCATCGACGATCTCGGCGACGCGCTCGACCATCGCTGGCGGCAGTTGTGCCGGCGTGTCGACCGCCGGCTGCTTCGGGTCGCGGTAGAGCGCGTCGCCGCGCCCATCACGCAGGCCGCCGCGTTCCGCGAGGTAGTACAGGAATTGCGCGCCCAGCTCGCCGGCGGACGGTGCCCGAAAGCCGATCGAGCAGGTCATGCATTCGTCGCCTTCGGCCACGCCGTCGTGCGCGATGTGCGGCGGCAGGTACAACATGTCGCCCGGCTCCAGTACCCACTCGTCGCTCGGCTCGAAATGCTCGAGGATCTTCAGCGGCACGTCCGGCTGCAGCGACAGATCCTTCTGCGCGCCGATGCGCCAGCGGCGCCGGCCTTCGACCTGCAGCAGGAACACGTCATACGAGTCGAAGTGCGGGCCGACGCCGCCGCCGTCCGTCGCGTACGAAATCATCAGGTCGTCGAGGCGCGCGTCCGGGATGAAGCGGAAGCGGTCGAGCAGCGCGCGGGCCGCGTCGACGTGCAGGTCGAGCCCCTGCACGAGCAGGGACCAGGACTTGCGCGACACGGCGGGCAGCGCGCCGGGCTCGAATGGGCCGTGCGCGAGTTGCCACTTGTTACGAAAATGGGTGATCAGTCGCGATTCGGCGTCATAGTCGGCTGCCAGTTCGAACAGCGCGTCGCGCGTGACCGGCGGCTTCACGCCGGGGATCGCCTGACGGATCAACAGCGGCTTTTTCTGCCAGTAGCGGCGCATGAATTGCGCCGGCGAGAGACCGCCGAGCAGCGGTGTGGGAAGATCGGAAGGAGGCGCGCCGAGCGGGGCGGCAGCGGCATCCCGCGGTTCGGCTTGAGACCGGTTGCGCATCGTATAATGAGACTTGTATTTGGGAGAATTGGATGAAAATCGCAAAAAACACCGTCGTGTCTGTCACTTACAAGTTGTCGGATGCACAAGGCAACCTGATCGAGGAAAGCGACGAGCCGATGGTCTATCTGCACGGCGGCTATGATGGCACGTTCCCCAAGATCGAGGAACAGCTCGACGGCCACGAGCCCGGTTATCAGGCGCAGGTTCAGCTCGAGCCGCAGGACGCGTTCGGCGACTACGATCCCGAACTCGTGAAGATCGAGCCGCGCGATCGTTTTCCCGAGCCGCTCGAAGTGGGCATGCAGTTCGAAGGCACGCCGGAAGACGGCGACGAGGAAGTGGATTCGCTGATCTACACGGTCACCGACGTCGCCGAAGACAAGGTCGTGCTCGACGGCAACCACCCGCTCGCGGGCATGGCGCTGCGTTTTGCGCTCACGGTCAAGGACGTTCGCGAGGCGACCGAGGACGAGATCGAGCATGAGCACGCGCACGGCGCGGAAGGCCCCGAAATCGTCGACGAGGACGAAGACGAGGACGGCGACACGCCCTCAGGGCGGACTCTGCACTGAGCTGGCGGGGAAGCCGGGCGCCGGCCCTCAAGGAGAGGGCGGCGCACCCGGCGTCGTGCCGTCGCCTTGCAGCGGCGGCGCGACCGACGATGAGTCGGGCAATGCCGGCAACGCCGGAATTTCCGGCATCTGCGGCAGCGGCACATCGTCGCGCGGCGCGGCCGGCAGCGCGGGCGGGATCGGCAGGTTCTTCGGCACGTCCTGCAGGCTCACGTTGAAGATCGTCTGCCGTGCCGGCGACACGCTCACCTTCACCCACTGATTCGCAGGATGACGCGGTCCGATCGCGACGCGCGTCACATTTCCCACCAGCACACCGTCGTCCGCATGCAGCGGGCGGTCAATCAGGAAGCCATTCGCAAGCGGCTCGCTGCTCGCGTGCATCACCAGGATCGGCCCGCGGAACGTCGCCGCCGCCTTCACCAGCGTTCGTTTCAGCTCGCGGAAGCCATCGCGGATGCGCGGCCGGTTGAAGCGCAACCACGCGAAGCGTTCGGCTCGCTCATAGCGATCGAACTGCGGATCGCCTTCGAAAATCACCACCATCGCGCGCGCTTCGCGCCGCTTCGCATATTCGGCCGCATGGTCGATCCAGAAGCCGTTCGCGATGATGCGGTCCTCGAATTCACCATTGCGGCCGCCGGCGGTCAGGTAATGGTTGTTCGGCGCCGGTGCGTTCACCGCGACGTAGACGACGTCGTCATGCATCCAGCGCGCGTTTTCGCGATATGGCCGGAACCGGGCGACTTCGCTTTCGCGTGTGATCTGCAGCGCGCCGGGGTCGGGCAGTGCCGCGTCGGCAAGCAGCGTCTGCCGCAGGAAGTCCAGACGTTCGACCGGATCGTAGCCGCCGCCGGCCGCAGTGTTGCACGTTACCCAGTCGTCGTGGCCGGGAATGAACACGAGCGGCACGCGCGACGCGTCGAGGATCGCGCCGCGCTGTGTATACAGCGCGTCGCGGCACGCTTCCTTCGTGCCCTTGATGTCGCCCGCATAGACGACGAAAGCCAGATTGCGCTCGCGCGCGATCGATTCGAGCAGTCGCTGTGCGGCCGGTTCGTCGGCCGGCGCGGCGATCACGCCCGATACGATCGCGAACGAGTAGGGTGCGGCGGAACGCTTGGGTGGCGCGGCCAGCGCACCGGCCTGCGCCAGGGCGAGCACCGCCGCGATCAGCGCGGCGGCTGCGGCGCGGGCCGGCCGGCCCGACGGGAGGCGTTTATGCGTGCCCGTCGGCATCGTGCGAGCGGACGAGCGTGCGCAGTTCGTACAGCAGGTCGAGCGCGTCGCGCGGCTTGAGGTCGTCGGGATCGATGTCGCGCAGCTTTTCGAGCGCCGGATGCGGGAGGGCGGAGACCGCCGGCGCATCCGCGCATTCGAGTTCGTCGGCCGCCGCGGCGGGCGGCGCGCTGAAGAGATCGAGCTGCGGCGTGTTCTGCGTGGCCGACTGCTGCTCGAGATACGCGAGATGCTTGCGTGCGGCACGGATCACCGGCGCCGGTACGCCCGCGAGCTGCGCAACCTGCAGCCCGTAGCTCTGGTTCGCCGGACCTTCGTTGACTGCGTGCAGGAACACGATGCCGTGGCCGTGCTCGACGGCCGACAGGTGGACGTTCGCCGCTTGCGGGAATTCGGCCGGCAGTTGCGTCAGCTCGAAGTAGTGCGTCGCGAACAGCGTGTAGCAGCCGTTTTGCGCGAGCAGGTGACGCGCGATGGCCCATGCAAGCGCGAGGCCGTCGAACGTCGACGTGCCGCGGCCGATTTCGTCCATCAGCACGAGGCTTTGCGGCGTCGCGTCGTTGAGGATCGCGGCGGCTTCGGTCATCTCGACCATGAACGTCGAGCGGCCGCCGGCGAGGTCGTCGGCCGCGCCGATCCGCGTGAAGATGCGGTCGATCGGGCCGAAGCAGGCCGACTTCGCGGGCACGTAGCTGCCGACATACGCCATCAGTGCGATCAGCGCCGTCTGGCGCATGAACGTCGACTTACCGCCCATGTTCGGGCCGGTGATCAGCAACAGCTTGCGCTCGGCGCCGAACCGGCAGTCGTTCGCGATGAACTGCTCGACCTGCGCTTCGACGACCGGATGGCGCCCCTGTTCGATCTCGATGCCGATTTCGTCGGTGAAGGTCGGTGCGACCCAGTCGAGCGTGCGTGCACGCTCGGCGAACGCGGCGAGCACGTCAAGCTCCGCGAGCGCCGATGCGACGCGCTGGCATTCGGGAATGAACGGCAGCAGCGCCTGCAGCACGCCGTCGTACAGCGCGCGCTCGCGGGCCAGTGCGCGTTCCTGCGCGGAAAGCGCCTTGTCCTCGAAGGTCTTCAGTTCGGGCGTGATGTAGCGCTCGGCATTCTTCAGCGTCTGGCGGCGGCGATAGTCGTCGGGCACCTTGTCGGTCTGGCCGCGCGTGACCTCGATGTAGAAGCCGTGCACCTTGTTGTATTCGACGCGCAGGTTCGCGATGCCCGTGCGGGTGCGCTCGCGCGCTTCGAGATCGATCAGGAACTGGCCGCAGTTCTCGGAGATGTCGCGCAGCTCGTCGAGCTCCGCGTCGTAGCCGCGTGCGATCACGCCGCCGTCGCGCACCATCGCGGCCGGCTCGGGGGCGATCGCGCTCGTCAGCAGGTCGAGGCATTCGGCGGGCGGTGCGAGCGCCGCGTCGACGCGCGTGAGCGCATCCGCGTTCGCGACGATCGCGCTGATGCGCTCACGCAGCGCCGGCAGCGCGGCGAACGTATCGCGCAGGCTCGACAGGTCGCGCGGCCGCGCGGACAGCAGCGCGAGACGCCCGGTGATCCGTTCGACGTCGGCGATCTGGCGCAGCGCGCTGCGCAGTGCGTCGAGGCTCGCGTCCGCGGGCGCATCGAGCAGTGCGCCGATCGCTTGCTGGCGCGATTGCGCGGCGACCGACGCGCGCGGCGGGTGATGCAGCCAGTGACGCAGCAGGCGGCTGCCCATCGTCGTGCAGCACGTGTCGAGCAGCGAGTACAGCGTCGGCGATTCGGTGCCGCGCAGCGTTTCGGTCAGCTCGAGGTTGCGGCGCGTCGCCGGATCGAGCCCGATGTATTCCGTTTCGTTCTCGACCTTCAGGCTGCGCACGTGACGCAGTTGCTGGCCCTGCGTGGCCGCCGCGTACAGCAGCAGCGCGCCCGCGGCGCCGCATGCGCTCGTCAGCGAATGCGCGCCGAAGCCGTCGAGGCCCGCGACGTCGAGCTGGTCGCACAGGCGCTGCGTGCCCGATGCGATGTCGAAGTGCCATGCCGGTACGCGCTTGATCGCGCCGGCGCCGGCGGGCACCGCGTCGGTTGCGCCGTCCGCCGTCAGGATCTCGGCAGGGCGGATGCGTTCGAGCGCGGTGCCGAGCTGGTCGGGTTCGATTTCGGCGAGCCGCAGTGCGCCGCTCGCGAGGTTCAGCCATGCGAGGCCGATGTTGACCGCGACGCCGCGCTTGTTGTGGCCCGTGCACATTGCAAGCAGGTAGACGTCGTTCTTGTCGGACAGCAGGGCGGCATCGGTCAGCGTGCCGGGCGTGACGACGCGCACGACCTTGCGCTCGACCGGCCCTTTCGATGTGGCCGGGTCGCCGATCTGCTCGCAGATCGCGACCGATTCGCCCATCTTCACGAGTTTCGCCAGATACTGTTCGACCGCGTGATGCGGGACGCCGGCCATCTTGATCGGCGTGCCGGCCGATGCGCCGCGCTGCGTGAGGGTCAGGTCGAGCAGGCGCGCGGCCTTCTCCGCGTCTTCGAAGAACAGCTCGTAGAAGTCGCCCATCCGATAGAAGACGAGCGTGTCGGGGTGATCGGCCTTGATGCGCAGGTACTGCTGCATCATCGGGGTGTGGCCAGCGAAGGCCTCGGGCGACAGCGTGGTCATAGATCCGGCGTAAAGTTGTTGCTTGAGTTGCCCGAGTTTACCAGTGGCCCGGACGGGGACGCGGGAAGTTCGCCGTTTGGCCAGTTGCGAATTGGGGAATCGGCCGGGACGAGGGGCCTGCCATCAGATATCGGCTAACCTGGTTCATTCTGTCGGCGATCGATCGGGATCCGCTGTACCCGTGCGTCGAGGTTCGATTCCGACGATAAATCGTCATCTCTTGCGCACGGTCAAGGTTTTGATTCGTCGAAGCGATTGCTCGGAGCCATCTTTGTAAGGAAGAATCACGCCGCATAAACTTGAAAGCCGATCATCTCAATCAAAAGAGAAGTGACGGCAGAGGGTAACGTCAGGAATGCGGCGTGGCTTACCGCGTAGCTTTTGAGTTAACGCCTTAACTATTAAGGCGCAGGTACGCCGCGAAAAATTGCTTCGGCGGGCGAGTTTATCCCTGCTTTGACGGGTAACCACGAAGTTCGCTTTGACATTGGTTCCGGCACATTGGCAGTAGCAGCTGCGCGCGAGTCCGCCCGTCCGCTGGAGAGACAATGTTCTGCTGAGTTCACAGGATTGCGGGCATTCGACGGCCGGATTATGCGTCGCTTTCGATGTAATTGCGCCAGTCCCCGGTATTCACTTAATATCGCGCAAGTACGACAGAAGCATCCGTCGGTCATTCTGTTATGAGGGCGACATGCGTCTAGCTGATTTCATTGTTAGGAACATAGAGCCGATCCTGGTGCAGTGGGAAGCGTTTGCCGCCACGCTGCTACCAGCCGCCAGGAGCATGGACTCGCTCGCGCTGCGGGACCACGCGCGCCAGATCCTGGAGGCCGTAGCGAAGGACATAACGACCCCGCAAACAAGGGAAGCGCAACATGACAAATCGTTGGGGCGCGCGCCCCAGCCGGTGAAGGCCACGGAGACGGCCGCGCAGACGCATGCCGTTCTGCGCGCCCGGCGAGGCTTCAACATCAACCAGTTGGCGGCCGAGTATCGGGCGCTGCGTGCCAGTGTGCTGCGCTTGTGGATCGACGAGTGCAAGCCGAGCCCGCCTGATCTGGACGACATGATTCGCTTCAATGAAGCGATAGATCAGGCGCTGGCGGAATCGCTTGCTTTCTTCGCCGAACAGGTCGAGCAGTCTCGCAACTTGTTGCTCGGTATGCTGGGTCACGACATGCGGACGCCGCTGCAGACCATTCACGTAACAGCGTCCTATCTTGCCGCGCTCAATGCGGGGGAGGCGGTATCGGACGCTGCCGCGCGGTTGATCAGAAGCGGCAGCCGCATGCAGGGCCTCCTTGACGATCTCTGCGATTACAACCGGACCCAGCTCGGGGTAGGCATCAACGTCGTTCCACGCAATATCGATCTCGCCCGTGTGCTCGCCAATGTGGTCGATGAATTGCAGGTGGCTCATCCCGATCGCGAGATCAATCTCGATGTAAGCGGCGATCTCCGAGGGGACTGGGACGATCAGCGAATGCAGCGGTTGCTGAGCAATCTCGTGGGCAACGCCGTCAAGTACGGAACGCCCGAGACACCGGTATGGGTGATGGCAGCATCGGCTGATGCGGAAGTGCTCATCGAGATCAGGAACAGTGGACCGGCGATGGATCGGTGCACGCTGGACCGCATCTTCGACCCGCTTCAGCGCGGAGCGCATCAACCAGACGTGCCCAGTGACGATGTTGGCTTGGGGCTTGGCTTGTTCATCGCCAGCGAAATCGCAAAGGCACACCACGGCAGTATTGACGCGCGGTCCGATCAGACCGAAACGATATTCGCGGTACGCCTGCCGAAAGGCGTGTGAGGGCAGGGTGCTGCTGACCGAAGGCGATTGCGGGGCGTAGGCCGTGGCGACGGCATTGACGGGAATGCATCATGTCAATCGAGTGGAAGCACCGCGTCGGACTGTTTGTCCAGCGTTTCTGGCAGCCCACCAGTGCGTGCATGACCTGCATGCCGGGGAGCTGGGGCAATATCATGAGCTTTGCCCACTGGACTATTGCATTTCAAACCGGTCTGCTTACTGGACTCCTGGCGGTGCTTTTGACGTTCACGCCCGCAGCGAAACTCTATGGGCATCGATACGGCAATGCGCTGCTGGTTGGCATCCTGACAACGTTGGGCGACGCCTACTCGCACACGAGTCACTACCGTATCCCCTATGTCGAGCACATCGTGACGGGTGCAATTTCAGGTCTGTTGACGCTGGCAGCCTCATATCTCTTCGAAGATCGCGCACGACGCCTTCGGGTGGTATGGGCTCGGGTGTTCGGATAGCTTATCTGCTGGCTTTCTGAACCCCGGGCCAAACGGAAAGAGGCTCCCGGGTGTAGCTGCGCTTCATGATTGGGCGGCTGCGCATGGACAACGGGGACTCGCGGCTGTTACATGCGTCAGCGTCAACCAGCGCCGCGCTGGACCGCTCGAAGCTCGCCATCCGGCCAGTGGTCGGCGATGGCGCGCGGCGGCGATCGGCCGGCAGCGGCCGTGTGGCTTCCGCGCACAAGCGCGACGTTCCCCATTCAGCCAGTAGCCGAAGATCGCGATCGGTAGCCGCCGGCCCAACCCAGCGATCTGCTTCTCAACCAGGAATTGAAAAGCTGGCTTCACCCGGCGCACGCGACCCGCCTGCGCCGAGTCTCCCCAACCAATCAGGACCCGCGCGCCGACACCAGATCGAGCGCCACCGCCTGCGCGACTTCGATCCCGTCGATCGCCGCCGAATAGATGCCACCCGCATACCCCGCGCCTTCGCCGGCCGGATACAGCCCTTCGACGTTCACGCTCTGGTAATCGTCCTTGCGACGGATCCGGATCGGCGACGACGTGCGCGTCTCCACGCCGGTGAGCACCGCATCGTGCATCGCGAAGCCGGCGATCTTTTTGTCGATCTGCGGCAACGCTTCACGAATCGCTTCGATCACGTAGTCGGGCAGGGCGGTGCTGAGATCGGTCGGGCGCACGCCAGGCTTGTACGACGGCACCACGGAGCCCAGCGACGTCGACGGCCGGCCCGCGATGAAGTCGCCGACCAGCTGGCCCGGCGCGCTGTAATCGCCGCCGCCGAGTTCGAACGCACGCTCTTCCCACTTGCGCTGGAACGCGATGCCCGCGAGCGGGCCGCCCGGATAGTCTTCCGGCGTGATGCCGACGACGATGCCCGCGTTCGCGTTGCGCTCGGCGCGCGAATACTGGCTCATGCCGTTGGTGACCACGCGGCCCGGCTCGGAAGTCGCCGCGACCACCGTGCCGCCCGGGCACATGCAGAAGCTGTAGACCGCGCGTCCGTTGCTGCAGTGGTGGACCACCTTGTAGTCGGCCGCGCCGAGTTGCTTGTGACCCGCGAACTTGCCGAAACGGCTGCGATCGATCAGCCCCTGCGGATGCTCGATCCGGAAGCCCAGCGAGAACGGCTTCGCTTCGACGTAGACGCCGCGATCGTGCAGCATCTGGAACGTGTCGCGCGCGCTGTGGCCCACGGCCAGCACGACGTGGTCGCAGCGCAGCGTTTCGCCGTTCGACAGCTTCAGCGAGCGCACCTTGCCCTGATCGATCTCGATATCCTCGACCCGGCTTTCGAAGCGCACTTCGCCGCCCAGTTCGTGGATGGTCGCGCGCATCTTTTCCACCATGCTGACGAGGCGGAACGTGCCGATGTGCGGCCGGCTCAGATACAGGATGTCCTCCGGCGCGCCGGCCTTGACGAATTCGTCGAGCACCTTGCGGCCGTAGTGGTGCGGATCCTTGATCTGGCTGTACAGCTTGCCGTCGGAGAACGTCCCGGCCCCGCCTTCGCCGAACTGCACGTTGGACTCGGGATTGAGGACGCTCTTGCGCCACAGTCCGAAGGTGTCCTTGGTGCGCTCGCGCACGGCCTTGCCGCGTTCGAGGATGATCGGACGGAACCCCATCTGCGCGAGGATCAATCCCGCAAACAGGCCGCACGGCCCCATGCCGATGACGACGGGGCGCAGGAAGTTGCCGTGCTCGGGCGCCTTCGCGACGAAGTGGTACGCCATGTCGGGCGTCACGCCGCAATGCGGCGTGGCGGCGAGGCGCGGAAGCACGGACGCTTCGTCCTTGACCTCGACATCGACGATATACGTGAGCTTGATGTCGGAGCGCTTGCGCGCATCGTGCGCACGGCGGAACACCGTGTAACGGAGGAGCCCGTCAGCCGCCACGCCAAGCTCCTCGAGGCGCGCGCGAATCGCGGCTTCGAGGGCGCTCTCGGGGTGATCGAGCGGGAGTTTCAGTTCGCTTAGCCGTAACATGAGTATTCGGATACGGTCGCCACGCAGTCGTGGCGGTGTTGAGACAGGCGGGGGCCGGCGCGCCGGCGGCGGCATGCGCTGCCGGGGCATTCCCGAAGCCGATCATCCGGCATCGGAAAGCGCGGCACGCGCGGCGGTACACCGGTCAGGCCGGGCCACTCTGGCAAGGTCGGGACGGCCGCCCGAAGCGTCCGCTCCGTCAAGAAGATTACTTCGCTCCCCGGACAACGGAAAGGCAACGAGCGCTCCATCATGACGCTGCCAGCGCGTGGTTGATGCGCAAGCCGTGCCGCGCGGGCGCGGCCCGGGCTTATTCCGCTGCCGGATGCACGCGGCTGTAGCGGTTCAGGATCGGAATCATCTGCGCATAGATCTTCGGGTTCGCCGCGACGATCTCATGGCGATGCAGGAAGTCGGCGTCGCCCGTGTAGTTGCCGACGAGGCCGCCGGCTTCGGTGATCAGCAGGCTGCCTGCCGCCATGTCCCACACGTTGATGCCTTGCTCGAAGAATGCGTCGAGACGGCCGGCCGCGACGTTCGCGAGGTCGAGCGCGGCCGCGCCCGGACGACGCAGGCCCGTGCAGGCCTGGGTCATTTCGGTGAACAGGCGCGCGTAGGCGTCCAGGCCGTCCTTCTCGCGGAACGGGAAGCCGGTGCCGACCAGCGCGTCCGCCAGGCGGTCGCGGCGGCCGACGCGGATGCGGCGGTCGTTCAGGTACGCGCCGCGGCCGCGGGTTGCCGTGAACAGGTCGTTCTTGTTCGGATCGTAGACGACGGCCTGCGTGACGACGCCCTTGTGCTCGAGCGCGATCGACACGCAGTAGTACGGGAAGCCGTGGATGAAGTTGGTCGTGCCGTCGAGCGGATCGATGATCCACTTGAATTCGGATTCGTTCTCGGATTCGCCCGATTCTTCCGCGAGGATCGCGTGGTCGGGGTAGGCGGTCTTCAGCGTCTCGATGATCGCCTCTTCGGCGGCCTTGTCCACTTCGGTGACGAAGTCGTTCTGCTGCTTCTTGCGGATCTCGATCAGGTCGAGGTCGAGGGAGGCGCGGTTGATGATCTGTCCGGCGCGGCGCGCAGCCTTGACAGCAATATTGAGCATGGGATGCATGAGCTGGATCCTGTAGCCGGCGGCACGGGCCGCCACGAAGTGGAACACACCGCCTGGAACGGCGCAAAACGTGCCGGGCGAGATGAGACGCGAATTGACAAAGAGCGGGGTACGACCCGCGTCGCACGAGATGCGACGCGTAAGCGCATGATTTTACCCGATTTTCGAGCGTTTCAGGTGACCGGGATGCGGGGAAACCCCACTGGCCGTCCGGACGGGTGGGTTTGCCGGGGCGATGGCGCTACCATACGGCCATTCCGATGAACCGAGTCATATGTAGTGGAAACTCCGCTGAACCCCGCCGCGCCGTCCGAATCCGGCGCGGCTTCGTCCCCGCCGCCGTCCGGCGGTTTCACGTCCACCCGTTTCGTGCTCGTCGAGCCGAGCCATCCCGGCAATGTCGGGGCGGCCGCCCGCGCGTTGAAGACGATGGGTTTCTCCAGGCTGGTGCTGGTCGCGCCGCGCGTGCCGAACGTGCAGGACGACCCCGAGGCGATCGCGATGGCGAGCGGCGCCGACGACGTCCTGGCGTCCGCGCATGTCGTGCCCACGCTCGGCGACGCGCTGTCCGGCGTCCACTGGTCGATCGCGCTGACCGCCCGCACGCGCGAATACGGGCCGCCGCGGCTGGCGCCGCGCGCGGCCGCCGAGCAGGCGTGCATGCAGGTCGGCGCCGGCGACATCGCGCTCGTGTTCGGCAACGAGCGCACGGGCCTCGCGAACGAGCACGTCGAGCAATGCAGCGCGCTCGCGCACATCCCGGCGAATCCGGCCTACAGCTCGCTGAACCTCGCGCAGGCCATCCAGGTGCTCGCGTACGAGCTGCGCGTCGCGTTCCTGGAGCGGGGGAGCGAGCTGCACCACGCGCAGGCCGAAGTCGGCACGCTCGCGCAGAGTGACGAGATCGAGCGGATGTACGCGCACCTCGAGAACGCGCTGGTCGCACTGGATTTCCTCGATCCGCGCAACCCAAAGAAGCTGATGCCGCGGCTGCGGCGCCTGTTCGCGCGCACGGGCCTCGAGCGCGAGGAAGTCAACATCCTGCGCGGCATCGCGAAGCACATCCTGCTGAAGTCCGGTACGCCTGCCGGCGACGCGTAAGCGGCCGGTAGGCTGGCGGCCGGGCCGCTCAGGCGTTCGGTGGCTGCGTTTCGCCTGCCGCGGCCGCGCTGCGCCGGCCGTCCGCCCGATGCCTGCCTCCCGGTCCGCCCGAATCCACCGGCAGGTCGTGTCGGCCGGCGACAACAGGCGCACCCCGCGTGAATACCCGCGCCGCCGACGGGGTGAACGCGCGACGTTGTGCGGCCTTACCCGACTGGCCCTACAATCGCCGGACATCATAAGCAAATGACCCGGCGCGATAACGCCCGGCCTTTTCCCCAGCCCAGATCAGATCATGTTCACTAGACTGCGCGAAGACGTTGCGACGATTCGCGAGCGGGATCCCGCCGCTCGCAGTGCCTGGGAAGTACTGACCTGTTATCCGGGGCTGCACGCGCTCGTGCTCCATCGTTTCGCCCATGCGTGCTGGCGCGCGAAACGCTACTGGCTCGCACGCTTCGCGTCGCAGGCCGGGCGCTTCCTGACGGGGATCGAGATTCACCCGGGCGCGACGATCGGCCGGCGCGTATTCATCGATCACGGGATGGGGGTGGTGATCGGCGAAACCGCGATCATCGGCGACGACTGCACGATCTATCAGGGCGTGACGCTCGGCGGCACGTCGCTCACGCGTGGCGCGAAGCGCCATCCGACGCTCGAGGCCGGCGTGATCGTCGGCGCGGGCGCGAAGGTGCTCGGCGGTTTCACGGTCGGCGCGGGCGCGAAGATCGGTTCGAACGCGGTTGTCGTGAAGCCGGTGCCGGCAGGCGGCACCGCGGTCGGCAATCCGGCGCGCATCGTGATGCCGGCGCAACCGAAGCCGCAGCCCGAGCGCGCCGCGTTCTGCGCATACGGGATCACGCCGAACGCGGACGACCCGATGTCGCTCGCGATTCACGGGCTGATCGATCACGCGGCGAAGGAAAGCCGGCGCGTCGACGAGATCGTCGCGGCGCTCGAGCAACTCGGCACGCATCTGGAAACGCTGCAGGGCGCGGACGCGGCGCGTCTCGATTTGCGCAGGCTGTCGGCGGTGCTGGAAGGCAAGGCGGTCGAGCGCCAGTCGTAACGCGGCGCGTGCCGGCGCCTGCCGGCAGCGATAATCGCGCCGATCGTACCAATCGCGTCAGTCGAGCGGCATCGCGTGGATGCCCTCGGCATCGACGCGCAGATAACCGCCGCGCCGCGGGCCGTGGTCGAGATCCCAGTCGGGCAGTACCCAGCGAATCCCGCCCGGTTCGAGGTGGCGCGCGGGGCGATGCGTGTGGCCGTGAATGATCACGCTCGCGCGGCTCTTCTTGAACAGCGCGGCAACGCCTTCACGCGTGACATCGTAGATCGCCGAAACGGGACGCATCCGGCCCGCTTCGCTGTTCGAGCGCATCCGCTGGGCGAGCGCGCGGCGCCAACGGAACGGCCATACGAGAAATAGCGCCTGCGCGACGCGATTGCGCGCGAACCGCCGGAACACCTGATAGCCGCGATCGGCCGTGCATTGCGCGTCGCCGTGCGCGAGCACGATGCGCTGGCCGAACGCCATGATCAGCGCCGGGTCGGGCAGCAGCATCGCGCCGGCCGCCTTCATGAAGCGCCGGCCGAGCAGGAAATCGCGATTGCCGTGCATCACGTAGAGCGCGATGCCGCGCTCCGAGAACGTATGCATCAGCGCGGCCATGCGTGCCGCGAACGGATCGTCGTCGAGCACGTCGTCGCCGATCCAGTATTCGAACAGGTCGCCGAGGATGAACACCGAGTCGGCGCTGTCGGCCGTGTATTTCACGAAATGCTCGAACGCGGCGACCGTCTTCGGAATCGCCTCGCTCAGGTGCAGATCGGACAGAAACAGGAACGGGCGTGCGGCTTGCGCGTATTCGCGCTCGCCCGGCACGCCCGCGGAGACGCTTCGCGGCGGACTCTCCTGCAACATCGAAGTGCCTCCGTAACAACCGTGCGTCAGACCACCACGGCCTTTTCGATCACGACGTCGTCGGTCGGCACGTCTTGGTGGAAGCCCGCGTTGCCCGTCTTGACGCCCTTGATCTTGTCGACCACGTCCTGGCCTTCGACGACCTTGCCGAACACGGCGTAGCCCCAGCCCTGCGGCGTCGGCGACGAGTGGTTCAGGAAGTCGTTGTCGTTCACGTTGATGAAGAATTGTGCGGTCGCCGAGTGCGGATCGTTCGTGCGCGCCATCGCGACCGTGTAGTTGTCGTTCTTCAGGCCGTTGTTCGCTTCGTTGTCGATCGGCGCGTCGGTCGGCTTCTGCTTCAGGCCCGGCTCGAAGCCGCCGCCTTGAATCATGAAGCCGTTGATCACGCGGTGGAACACCGTACCGTCATAGTGGCCCTTCTTCACGTAGTTGAGGAAGTTCTCGACCGTCTTCGGTGCCTTCGCGGCGTCCAGCTCGAGCTTGATCACGCCGTGGTTCGTGTGCAGTTCAACCATGATGAATTCCTTCGGTAAGGCGGTTTAAATGGCACGCGGCCGGTCGTGCGACGCGGCCGCGTGTGGCGCCGGACGTGCCGGCAAGTGCTTATTTCGAGACGATGCTGGCCGATTCGATCAGGATCGGCTGAGCCGGCACGTCCTGCATCGGGCCGCGCGAGGTCGTCGCCACGCCTTCGATCTTCTTCACGACGTCGAGGCCCGACACGACCTTGCCGAACACCGCATAGCCGTTGCCGTCCGGGTTCGGGTAGTCGAGGCCGTTGTTGTCGACCGTGTTGATGAAGAACTGCGCGGTGGCCGAGTTCGGATCGCTGGTACGCGCCATCGCGATCGTGCCCGTCAGGTTCTTCAGACCATTGCGGCTTTCCAGCGGGATCGGCGCGCGGGTCGGCTTCTCCTCGAAGTTGGTCTTGTAGCCGCCGCCCTGGATCATGAAGCCCTTGATCACGCGATGGAAGATCGTGCCGTTGTACTGGCCGGCCTTCACGTAATCGAGGAAGTTGGCGACCGTCTTCGGCGCCTTCTCCGGGTAGAGCTCGACGCGGATGTCGCCCTGCGAGGTCTTCAGCTGCACGACGGGGTGCGTGGTAGCCGATTGCGCGAAAGCAGGCGCGGTCGCGAGAAGGGCGGCGCCGCCAAGCGCCAGCAACAGACGTTTCATTGCGATCCTCAGGTTGGGAGGGAAAGAAGGCCGCGCCGCTTATTTCGACGGCGCGACGTACGGCGCCGCCAGTGCGCCCGACGGACCGCTGAACTGGAACGTCGGCGACATAGGCAGCGTGGTGGTGCTCACGTTCGCGGCGGCGCGATCGGTGTACTCGCGCGTGGCGGGCTTCTCCGCGCGGGCGTTCGGCGCGGCCTTCGGCGGCGACACGATCTTCTGCAGATCGGCGAGGCGCTGCGCGGTCGCGCCGCTCGTGCGGCCGAGCGATTGCGCACGCTTGTACGATTCGGCCGCGAGGCGCAGGTAGAGATCGCCGAGGTTCTCGTATGCAAGCGAGTAGCTCGGGTTCGATTGCGTCGCGGTGACGAGCGCGCTGCGCGCTTCGTCATAGCGGCCGTGCTTCGCGTAGAGCGCCGCGAGGTTGTTGTACGGCTCGGGCAGTTCGGGGTAGGCCTGCGTGATCGCGACGAACTGCTGGATCGCGTCGTCGTCGCGGTTCAGGCGGGCGAGCACGGTGCCGCGCTTGAACTGCGCCTGCACGTCGTGCGGATTCGCCGCGATGCGCGCGTCGAGTTGCGCGAGCGCCTGCTTCCACTGCTTGCCGGTGATCGACGCGTCGATTTCGGGCGTGCCGTCGGCGGTGGCCGGGGCCTTCTGCGCATGTGCCGCGGGGGCCGCGAAAAGCGTCAGTGCGACGCCCATGACGGCGGTCGCAACGAGGGTCGCAGCGCTCGGCGCGCGGCCGCGATGAGGTTTCATAGGCGTAAATCGGAATGTTATACTCCGAGCCATTCTAACAAAACGTCTGCGCGTTCCGGCGAGCCGTAGACAGTCTTTCTTTGCCTCTCGTGGCCGTCACCGCTGTGCTTGCAGCCTGACCGCCCCATGTGATACCGAGGACACCCGGCGTCGTGCCGCAGCAGGTGGTGCTTCCGTTTCGCATGCTGGGCGAGCTTCGCCAGGGCGGTTTCCTTCGGCTCACGGTTCATCTCTATGGAATCACTGCGCATCTACAACACGCTCGCGCGTGACAAGCAAGTCTTCGTGCCGCGCCAGTCCGGCGAAGTGCGGATGTACGTATGCGGGATCACCGTCTACGACTATTGTCACGTGGGCCACGCGCGCATGCTGGTCGTGTTCGACCTCGTCCAGCGCTGGCTGCGTGCGATCGGCTATCGGGTCACGTACGTGCGCAACATCACCGACATCGAGGACAAGATCATCCGCCGCGCAGTCGAGAACGGCGAGACGATCAAGTCGCTGACCGATCGTTTCATCGGCGCGATGCACGAGGATGAAGCCGCGCTCGGCATCCAGCGGCCCGACCTCGAGCCGCGCGCGACGCAGTTCATTCCGCAGATGCTCGGGATGATCGAGAAGCTCGAGACGAACGGCTACGCGTACCAGGCGGCCGACGGCGACGTCAATTATTCCGTGCGCAAGTTCGCGAACTACGGGAAGCTCTCGGGCAAGTCGCTCGACGACCTGCGCGCGGGCGAGCGCGTCGCCGCGAACGACGCGAAGGAAGATCCGCTCGATTTCGTGTTGTGGAAGCGCGCGAAAGCGGACGATCCGCCAGGCGCGACGTGGGCATCGAAGTACGGGATGGGCCGGCCGGGCTGGCACATCGAGTGCTCCGCGATGGGCTGCACGCTGCTCGGCGAGCATTTCGACATCCACGGCGGCGGGCAGGATCTGCAATTCCCGCACCACGAGAACGAAATCGCGCAGAGCGAAGGCGCGACCGGCCAGACGTTCGTCAATTACTGGATGCACAACGGCTTCGTGCAGGTCGACAACGAGAAGATGTCGAAATCGCTCGGCAACTTCTTCACGATCCGCGAAGTGCTTGAGCGGTACGACGCCGAGGTCATGCGCTTCTTCATCGTGCGCACGCACTACCGGTCGCCGCTCAATTACAGCGACGTGCATCTCGACGATGCGCGCGCGTCGCTCACGCGCCTGTACACGGCGCTGAAGGATGTCGAGCCCGACGCGCTCGCGCTCGACTGGAACGAGCCGCACGCGCAGCGTTTCGCGGCCGCGATGAACGACGACATCAACACGCCGGTCGCGGTGGCGACGCTGTTCGAGCTGGCGGGCGAGATCAACCGCACGCGCGATGCATCGCTCGCGCGGCAGCTGAAACAACTGGCGGGCCTGCTGGGCCTGCTCGGCCGCGAACCGCGCGCGTTCCTGCAGCAGGCCACTGGTGCCGCGCAGGCGGGCGGGCTCGCAGCCGACGAGATCGAAGCGAAGATCGCCGCGCGTGTCGCGGCGAAACAAGCGAAGGACTATGCCGAAGCGGACCGGATTCGGGCGGAACTGCTCGACGCCGGCATCGCTCTTGAAGACAAACCGGGCGGATCGACCGAATGGCGTCGCGTATGAGCGCGGCGCGTTCCACTGACCGATCCGTCAGGTAGGAGGCAAGATGGCAACGGCAAGAAAAGCGCCGGTCAGGCGCGCGACCCCGGTCGCCGCGCGTCCGGCAGCCAGGCGCGCGCCGGCGGCGAAAACGGACGCGACGCGCGCCGTGCCGAACGGCGCGCTCAACGGTCATGCGAGGCCTGCGCGCGCGAAGGGCGCGGACGCTGCACAGCCGGAGGCCGCGATGGCGGCCGGCGACGCGGCGCGCAAGGTGCGTGCATCCGAGGCGGCGGCCGACGGCGCCGATGGCGTCGTGCGTCCCGCGTACTGGGACAAGGCGTGCGCCGATCTCGTCAAGCGCGACCGCATCCTGAAGAAACTGATCCCGAAGTTCGGTCCCGCGCATCTCGTGAAGCGTGGCGACCCGTTCGTCACGCTCGCGCGTTCGGTGGTCGGCCAGCAGATCTCGGTGCCGTCCGCGCAGGCGCTGTGGGCACGCATCGAGGATGCGTGTCCGAAACTCGCGCCGCAGCCGGTCATCCGGCTCGGCGCGGACAAGCTGATCGCATGCGGGCTGTCGAAGCGCAAGACGGAATACATTCTCGATCTCGCGCAGCACTTCGTGTCCGGCGCGCTGCACGTCGACAAATGGACGTCGATGGACGACGAGGACGTGATCGCGGAACTCACGCAGATCCGCGGCATCAGTCGCTGGACGGCCGAGATGTTCCTGATCTTCAACCTGTCGCGGCCGGACGTGCTGCCGCTCGACGATCCGGGTCTGATCCGCGCGATCAGCGTCAATTACTTCAGCGGGGAGCCCGTGACGCGCAGCGAGGCGCGCGAGGTGGCCGCCAACTGGGAGCCGTGGCGTACCGTCGCGACCTGGTACATGTGGCGCAGCCTCGACGCGCCCGACGCCGATTGATGGCTATCGGGTTTTAAACATCAATAGTTGAGAGCCGGTTTTGCACATCGCCCGCGCGGGTAGAATACGCGCTGCCGCAAGACCCAAGGATTCGAACACATGAAGACCACGTTTCTGGATTTCGAACAGCCGATCGCCGAACTCGAGGCCAAGATCGAGGAGTTGCGATTCGTGCAGGACGACTCGGCTGTCGATATTTCGGAAGAAATCGAGCGGCTGTCGAAGAAGAGCCAGCAACTGACGAAGGACCTCTACGCGAACCTGTCGCCGTGGCAGGTCTCGCAGATCGCGCGTCATCCGCAGCGTCCGTACACGCTCGATTACGTTGCGGAACTGTTTACCGATTTTCACGAACTGCATGGCGACCGCGCATTCGCGGACGACCTGTCGATCGTCGGCGGTCTCGCGCGCTTCGGCGGCCATCCGTGCATGGTGATCGGCCATCAGAAGGGCCGCGACACGAAGGAGCGCGCGGCGCGCAACTTCGGGATGCCGCGTCCGGAAGGCTATCGCAAGGCCGAGCGCCTGATGCGTCTCGCCGAGAAGTTCGGGCTGCCGATCTTCACGTTCGTCGATACGCCGGGCGCCTATCCGGGCATCGGCGCGGAAGAGCGCGGCCAGTCGGAAGCGATCGGCCGCAATCTGTACGTGATGGCCGAACTGAAGACGCCGATCATCACGACCGTGATCGGCGAGGGCGGTTCGGGCGGTGCGCTCGCGATCGCCGTGGCCGACACCGTGATGATGCTGCAGTTCTCGACCTACTCGGTGATCTCGCCGGAAGGCTGCGCGTCGATCCTGTGGAAGAGTGCCGCGAAGGCGCCCGAGGCCGCGGAAGCACTGGGCCTGACCGCCCATCGCCTGAAGGCGCTCGGCCTGATCGACAAGATCATCAACGAGCCGCTCGGCGGCGCGCACCGTGATCCGAAGGGCATGGCCGCGCTGTTGCGCCGCGCGCTTGCCGATTCGCTGCGCCAGTTCCAGGGTATGAGCATCGATGCGCTGCGCGAGCGCCGCTTCGAGCGCCTGATGGCCTACGGCAAGTTCAAGGAAACCACGCCCGGCGCATGACCGGCGTGTTCACATCGCGCGCCGTCCGGCGCGCGTCCGTCTCGTGATCCCCCCGACCGAACTTTTCGCCGACCGCGTCGTACTCGATGCGGTCGGCGTTGCGCTTGCCGATCTGCCGGCCGATGCGCGCATCGCGATCGCGTACAGCGGCGGCCTCGACTCGACCGTGCTGCTCGATGCGGCCGTGCGCGTGGCCGGCGCATCGCGCTGCGTGGCGCTGCACGTGCATCACGGCCTGAGCGCGAACGCCGACGCGTGGGTCGCGCATGCACAAGCGACGGCCGAGCGGCTCGGTGTCACGTTCGAATCGGAGCGCGTCGACGTGCCGCGCGATAGCGGCCTCGGCATCGAGGCGAGCGCCCGCGAGCGTCGCTATGCGGCGCTCGATGCGATGTGCGAGCGTCACGGCGTGGCGGCGCTGTGGGTCGCGCAGCACGCGGACGACCAGGCCGAGACCGTGCTGCTGCAACTGTTGCGCGGGGCGGGCATCGCGGGCCTGGCCGCGATGGCGCCGCGCTATCGCCCCGACGGCGCGAGCGTCGAGCGCGTGCGGCCGTTCCTGCGATTGTTGCGTGCCCAACTGGAGCGCTACGCGGCGCAGCGTGAGCTCGCGTGGATCGACGACGAATCGAACGCCGACACGCGCTACGCGCGCAATGCATTGCGCATCGACGTGCTGCCGACGCTCGCCATGCACTTCCCGGGCTTTCGCGATGCGCTGGGCCGTGCGGCCCAGCATGCGGCCGCCGCGCAGCGGCTGCTCGACGACCTGGCCGAACTGGATTTCGCCGGCGCCGCGCGCGACGACGGCCGCGCGTTGTCGCGCGATGCGCTGGTCGCGTTCGACGACACGCGCGGCGCGAACCTGCTGCGTTTCTGGATGCGGCGGCTCGGCTTGCCCGGTGCGTCGGCAGGCCGGCTCGCGAACATGATGCGGCAACTGCGCGATGCGCACGACGCGCATGCGCTGCGGGTCGATCACGCGGGGCAGTGCCTGCGACTTTATCGCGATGTCGTGTACTGGGAGGCCGGCGACAGTGCCGACCCGGCCGACGATGGCACCGGGATGCCGCGTCCCGAATCCTCGCTCGCATGGGACGGCCAGGAAGTCTGGCACGTGCCGGCGTGGCGCGGCACGTTCGTGTTCGCGCCGGCCGAGGCCGGCAGCGACGGGGCGGTGCCGGATGCGCTGCTGCGCGGTGCGACGCTCGTCGTGCGCGCCCGGGCGGGCGGCGAGCGGCTGCGTACGTCGCCCGGCGGCCCGGGACGCACGCTGAAGAACCTGTTCCAGGAGCGCGGCGTGCCGGCCTGGCAGCGCGACGTGCCGCTGCTGTTCGCGGGCGACCGGCTCGTCTACGTGCCGCGGCTTGGCGTGAATCACGGGGACGGGCTTGCCGGCGACGGGCTCTCCGGCGAAGGCGGGTGGCGCCGGATCGAGTGGCGTCCCGACCTGCTGATCGCGTAGCGGCGGCACGCTGGCTGCGCGATCGCGCGCCGGTTTTCACCATTTGGTAAACAGCGCCGGAACGCCTGCCAAACGGGCGGGCGGCTTGTCAAGCGAGCCTCTATCGGGTACGCTCGGACGTTTGCTCGGCTCGATTTTTGAGCGTTTTGTGCAGGTTTTCCGCGTGACGTACCCGGTTTGCGCGGCCTGATCGGCCTTCCGGGCAAAATCCGTCACGCTTGCGTGTTGCGTCCCAGCCGTCCCCCTCGTCGTCCGTCCACAGCCACAAGCCGCGTGACCGAACGGCAACGCGGCCTGCCCAGCGCGCCCGTGCGGCTTCTCCTCCAGTTCAGAACGACAATGGCACTCATCGTACACAAATACGGCGGCACTTCGATGGGCTCGGTCGAGCGCATCAAGAACGTCGCGAAACGCGTCGCAAAATGGCATCAGGCCGGGCACCAGATGGTGGTCGTGCCGTCCGCGATGTCCGGCGAAACCAACCGTCTGCTCGGTCTCGCGAAAGAGATTTCGAGCCAGCCGAGCCCGCGTGAGCTCGACATGATCGCGTCGACCGGCGAGCAGGTCAGCGTCGGCCTGCTGTCGATCGCGCTGCAGGAAATCGGCGTCGAAGCCGTGAGCTACGCCGGCTGGCAAGTGCCGATCAAGACGGACAACGCGTACACGAAGGCGCGTATCCACTCGATCGACGACGAGCGGGTGAAGGCCGATCTGAACGCCGGCAAGGTCGTGATCATCACGGGTTTCCAGGGCGTCGATCCGGACGGCCACATCACGACGCTGGGCCGCGGCGGCTCGGACACGTCGGCGGTGGCGGTCGCGGCCGCGCTGGATGCCGCAGAGTGCCTGATCTACACGGACGTCGACGGCGTCTACACGACCGACCCGCGCGTGGTCGAAGAGGCGCGACGCCTCGACCGCGTGACGTTCGAGGAAATGCTGGAAATGGCCAGCCTCGGCTCGAAGGTCCTGCAGATCCGCTCGGTCGAATTCGCCGGCAAATACCAGGTGAAGACGCGTGTGCTGTCGAGCCTGACCGATCCGCTGATTGCGCTCGACGAAGAAATGCGCTCGGGCACCCTGATTACTTTTGAAGAAGACGAGACCATGGAAAAGGCAGTCATTTCCGGCATCGCGTTCCAGCGCGACGAAGCACGCATTGCGGTGATGGGCGTGCCCGACAAGCCGGGCATCGCGTATCAGATCCTCGGCCCGGTCGCCGACGCGAACGTCGACGTCGACATGATCATCCAGAACCAGAGCGTCGAGGGCAAGACCGACTTCACGTTCACGGTCGGTCGCGGCGACTACCAGAAGGCGATGGACATCCTCACCAACCAGGTGAAGGGCCATGTGAGCGCCGAGCGCGTGCAGGGCGACCCGAAGGTGTCGAAGGTGTCGGTCGTCGGCGTCGGCATGCGTTCGCACGTGGGCGTCGCGAGCAAGATGTTCCGCACGCTGTCGGAAGAGGGCATCAACATCCAGATGATCTCGACGTCCGAAATCAAGATTTCGGTGCTGATCGACGAGAAGTACATGGAACTGGCCGTCCGCGCGCTGCACAAGGCATTCGAACTCGAGCAGGCGGCGTGAATTATTTGTGATGCATTGAAGAAAATGCATCACGGAAATTGACGAGCGGTTCGAAACCCTATATTATTTCGTTCTCGTCGCACTGCCTCCCTGGTGCGAGCGAAAGTTTGGGAGACGTGGCCGAGAGGTCGAAGGCACTCCCCTGCTAAGGGAGCATCTGGGCCAAAACCTGGATCGAGGGTTCGAATCCCTCCGTCTCCGCCAAAAGCGGTGACAAAGCCCCGCAAGTTCTCGGACTTGCGGGGCTTTTTCTTTTTCGGCTTCCTTCCCGAACGTGCCGTTTGGGCATTCCGTACTGACCATCCTTTCGGATCGACCCCTGTTGATCGGTTCGCCGACGTACGCGGCGACCTCGGAGGTCGCGAATCACTGCGACCGGGTGCTCACTGAAATAAAAATGAAAGTGACCGTGTAAGGATCGAGTCGCTCTCATCCATCGCTCCCCACATTCTCTCCTTGCGCACCGGCGCGTAGCGTGTGCGAAAAAAATGCGGCGTCGCACCCATTCGGGCCGTCGACACTGCTCCGCACTACAAAAAATTACTCATAAAAATCAGTAGCCTATCTGGGAAGCACAAAACAAAGCTCTGTTGCGCTGCAAAAAATAATCAACCGCCTTATGCTGGTTAACCCGATAGCGTTTGAGCGGCATCAAGCTTCGCCCTGATTCCGCTTTACATTTTGCCAACATTGGCGATCCACGAAATCTAGCTGTCGATTTGATTTCGTTCCCATCGTCACGTCTGTTCCCACTACAGCGCGCGACCCTCTCAAGGCCTGTTGACATGCATGATTTCCCCTTTCTGAGCCTGGCGATCTGGGTTCCGATCCTGTTCGGCGCGTGCCTGCTGCGTGCCGGCTCCGACCATCATCCGCATCGCACGAGACTGATCGCGCTCGTCGGCGCACTCGCGGGGCTGGCCGCCGTCGTGCCGCTCGTCACCGGTTTCGATTCGCACTCGGCCGCGATGCAGTTCACCGAAACCCGCGACTGGCTGGCGGCATTCAACGCCGGCTGGCGTGTCGGGATCGACGGCGCGTCGCTGTGGCTCGTCGTGCTGACCGCCTTCACGACGCTCGTCGTCGTGATCGCGTCGTGGGAATCGGTCACGATGCGCGTCGCGCAGTACTACGCGTCGTTCCTGATCCTGTCGGGGCTGATGGTCGGCGTGTTCGTCGCGCAGGACGGGCTGCTGTTCTTCATCTTCTTCGAGGCGACGCTGATTCCGCTGTACCTGCTGATCGGCACGTGGGGCAGGGAGCATCGCGTCTACGCGGCCGTGAAATTCTTCTTCATCTCGTTCGCGGGTTCGCTGCTGCTGTTGATGGCGATGCTGTACCTGTTCGCGAAGTCGCACACGTTCGACATGAACGCATGGCGCACGCTGCAACTCGGCTTTGCGCCGCAGCTGCTGGTGTTTCTCGGCTTCTTCGCCGCGTTCGCGGTCAAGGTGCCGATGTGGCCGGTGCATACGTGGCTGCGCGACGTCTACACGGACGGCCCGACGGGCGCCGCGCTGATGCTCGCGATGCTCAAGCTCGGCGGTTACGGCTTCCTGCGCTTCGCGCTGCCGATCACGCCGGACGCGAGCCACTTCTTCGCGCCGGCCGTGATCGCGCTGTCGCTGTTCGCGATCGTCTACGCGAGCCTGATCGCGCTCGCGCAGACCGACCTCGGCAAGCTGCTCGCGTATTCGACGGTCGCGCACATGGGGATCGTCACGCTCGGGCTGTTCCTGTTCAACCAGATCGGCGTCGAAGGCGCGATCGTGCAGCTCGTGTCGTACGGCTTCGTCGCGGGCGCGATGCTGCTCTGCGTAAGCGTGCTGGTCGATCGCACGAAGCAGCGCGAGATCGGCGCATACGGCGGCGTGGCGGGCGTGATGCCGCGCTTCGCGACGTTCGCGCTGCTGTTCGCGATGGCCAACGTCGGCCTGCCGGGCACGTCGGGTTTCGTCGGCGAGTTCATGGTCATCATGGGCGCGATCCGCGTCAACTTCTGGATCGGCGCAATCGCGGCACTCACGCTGATTCTCAGCGCGTCGTACACGCTGTGGATGGTCAAGCGCGTCGTGTTCGGCAAGATCGCCAGCCAGCGCATCGCGAAGCTCGCCGACTTGAGCCGCCGCGAGATCGTGATGTTCGCATCGCTCGCACTGATCGTGCTGATGGTCGGCGTCGATCCGAAGCCGTTCACCGACGCGATCGATCCGACCGTCGCACGGCTGATCGAAGACGCCAGCCGTTCGAAGCTGCCGGCCGGGGACGGCGTTGCACCGGCGCAGCCGGCGTTCATGGCATCGGCGCACGGCTGAATCGCGTGACATCGCGCACGACGGCTGCATCGCACGACGATGCGGTCGTTGTGCGCGCATCCATCTGTGCGGGCGCGAACGCTCGAACGTTGTCGCCCGGTCTTCGGCCGGCTTCCGGCTGCGTGAAATTGCCCCGCGACAATCTGTCTCACAACAGATTCTGCAATGATGATTTGCCGCATCCACCGGTTTTTCATCGCACTCGCGCGACGTATGATTCGGCCACTTTCGTGGATCGAATGCGCATCGGGCATACGCAACGGATTCAATGACCCTCGGGCTGTGTGATGAAAAGAAGAGCTTCAAAAGGCTGGACGGCGCTGATATCGATCGGCGCGGCGCTGAGCCTGTCAGGTTGTAATTTAGATGTACTAAATCCGAAAGGAAGCGTCGGCGCCGCCGAAAAGGCGCTGATCGCCACCTCGACATGGGCGATGCTGGTCGTCGTCGTGCCGGTGATCCTGCTCACGCTGTGGTTCGCGTGGCGTTACCGCGCATCGAACCGCAACGCCACCTACGCGCCGAACTGGTCGCACTCGACCGCGATCGAGGTCGTGATCTGGACGGTGCCGACGCTGATCATCCTGTTCCTCGGCGTGCTCACGTGGAAAACCACGCACGAGCTCGATCCGTACAAGCCGCTCGAGTCGTCGGTGAAGCCGATCGACGTCGAGGTCGTCGCGCTCGACTGGAAGTGGCTGTTCATCTATCCGGAGCTCGGCATCGCGTCGGTGAACCAGCTCGCGATTCCGGTCGGCACGCCGGTGAATTTCCGCATCACGTCGGATTCGGTGATGAACTCGTTCTTCATTCCGCAGCTCGGCGGCCAGGTCTACGCGATGGCCGGCATGCAGACGCGCCTGCACCTGATCGCCGACGAAGCCGGCGACTACGCGGGCACGTCCGCCAACTTCAGCGGCCGCGGCTTCTCCGACATGAAGTTCCGCACGCTCGCCGAGCCGCGCGAGCAGTTCGACGCATGGGTGCAGAAGGTGAAGGCCTCGCCCGAGCGGCTCGACGCGACCGTGTACGGCACCGTCGCGCAGCCGAGCGAGAAGGCGCCCGTGCGCTACTTCTCGTCGGTCGATCCGCGGCTCTTCCACAACATCATCGCGAAGTACAACGATGGCCACGTTCTCGACCTGAAGGACGCCGCCTGCGGCACGAAGGGGTAACGCATGTTCGGAAAACTCACACTATCGGCGATCCCGTTCGATCAGCCCATCATCATGGTGGCCGGCGCCTTCATGGGGCTGGTCGTGCTGGGCATCCTCGCCGCGCTGACGATCACCGGCCGCTGGAAGTGGCTGTGGACGGAGTGGCTGACGACGGTCGACCACAAGAAACTCGGCGTGATGTACATCATCGTCGCGCTGATCATGCTGCTGCGCGGCTTCGCCGACGCGATCATGATGCGCATGCAGCTCGCGCTCGCGTACAACGCGCCCGGCTACCTGCCGCCGCACCACTATGACCAGATCTTCACGGCACATGGCGTGATCATGATCTTCTTCATGGCGATGGTGTTCATGGTCGGCCTGATGAACCTGATCGTGCCGCTGCAGATCGGCGCGCGCGACGTCGCGTTCCCGTTCATCAACTCGCTGTCGTTCTGGATGACGGCGGTCAGCGCGATCCTGATCAACGTGTCGCTCGTGATCGGCGAGTTCGCGCAGACGGGCTGGCTCGCGTATCCGCCGCTGTCGGAGCTGCAGTACAGCCCGGGGGTAGGGGTCGACTACTACCTGTGGGCGTTGCAGATCTCGGGCGTCGGCACGCTGCTGACCGGCGTGAACTTCTTCGTGACGATCATCAAGATGCGCGCGCCCGGCATGACGCTGATGAAGATGCCGGTGTTCACGTGGACGGCCCTCTGCACGAACGTGCTGATCATGGCGTCGTTCCCGATCCTGACCGCGACGCTCGCGCTGCTCGGCCTGGACCGTTATCTCGGCATGCACTTCTTCACGAACGAAGCCGGCGGCAACGCGATGCTGTACCTGAACCTGATCTGGGCGTGGGGCCATCCGGAGGTGTACATCCTGATCCTGCCGGCGTTCGGCATCTTCTCGGAAGTGATCGCGACGTTCTCGAAGAAGCCGCTGTTCGGCTACAAGACGATGGTGTACGCGACCTGCGCGATCATGGTGCTGTCGTTCCTCGTGTGGCTGCATCACTTCTTCACGATGGGGTCCGGTGCGAACGTGAACGCGTTCTTCGGCATCATGACGATGATCATCGCGATCCCGACCGGCGTGAAGGTGTTCAATTGGCTGTTCACGATGTACCGCGGCCGGATCGAATTCACGACGCCCGTGCTGTGGACGATCGGCTTCATGGTCACGTTCACGCTCGGCGGCATGACCGGCGTGATGATGGCGATCCCGGGCGCGGACTTCGTGCTGCACAACAGCCTGTTCCTGATCGCGCACTTCCACAACGTGATCATCGGCGGCGTGCTGTTCGGTTATCTCGCCGGCTTCAACTACTGGTTCCCGAAGGCGTTCGGCTTCAAGCTGAACGAGAAGCTCGGCAAGGCCGCGTTCTGGTTCTGGCAGGTCGGCTTCTACGTCGCGTTCGTGCCGCTCTACGTGCTCGGCTTCATGGGCATGACGCGTCGCCTGAACCACTACGACAACCCGGCGTGGCATCCGTGGCTGCTGGTCGCCGCGTTCGGCGCCGTGCTGATCGCGATCGGCATCGCATGCCAGCTGCTGCAACTGGTCGTCAGCATCCGCAACCGCAACTTGCCCGCGTATCGCGACACGACGGGCGATCCGTGGGGCGGCCGCACGCTGGAATGGGCGACCTCGTCGCCGCCGGCCGACTACAACTTCGCGGTGCTTCCGCACGTGCGCACGCTGGACGCGTATGCCGACATGAAGGCACGCGGCGACGGCCGGCCGAACCCGGCGACGATCCGCGACATCCACATGCCGTCGAACACATGTGCGGGTCTCGTCATCGCGGTCTTCAGCCTGGTGCTCGGCTTCGCGCTGGTATGGCACATCTGGTGGATGGCGATCGGCGGACTGGTCGGCATCATCGCGACGCTCGTGATCTATAGCTCGCGTGACAACGACGGCTATTACATCCCGGCGTCGAAAGTGCGCAAGATCGAAGAGAAGCAACCGGCGGCGCGCGTGGCCACGCGTGTCGACGACGTGGAACTGGAGGCCAACTGATGCTGCAGAAAACCTTGAGCGCAACCCTGCTCGAGCACGACGACCATCCGCCGTCGCACTCGGTGTTCGGCTTCTGGCTGTACCTGATGACCGACTGCGTGATCTTCGCGGCGCTGTTCGCGACGTTCGCGGTGCTCGGCAACCAGCACGCGGGCGGTCCGACCGCTAAGGACCTGTTCGACATTCCGGGCGTCGCGGTCGAAACCGCCGCGCTGCTGCTGTCAAGCATCACCTACGGCTTCGCGATGCTGGCCGCGTACAAGCAGCGGCGCGGCGCGCTGCTCGCGTGGCTCGCGGTGACGTTCGTGCTCGGCGCGGCGTTCCTCGCGATGGAACTGCGCGAGTTCTCGCACCTGATCGCGGACGGCGCAGGCCCGCAGCGCAGCGCGTTCCTGTCCGCGTTCTTCACGCTGGTGGGCACGCACGGGCTGCACGTGACGGCCGGCCTGCTGTGGATGATCGTGCTCGCGGCGCAGATCGTAATGCGCGGCGGTGACCTGACCGACCGCGACCTGCGGCGCCTGACGTGCCTGAGCCTCTTCTGGCACTTCCTCGACATCGTGTGGATCTGCGTGTTTTCCTTTGTCTATCTCGCGAGCGTGATCTAAATGGCCCATTCGCATTCGTCTCAACTCGAAGAAGGGCACGGCAGCGTCGGCGGCTATGTCGCCGGGTTCATCCTGTCGGTGCTGCTCACGGCCGCGTCGTTCGGCCTCGTGATGGGCGGCGTGCTGTCGCCGCATGCATCGCTGATCGCGCTGGCCGCGCTCGCGTTCGTGCAGATCGTCGTGCACCTCGTGTACTTCCTGCACATGAACGGCTCCTCCGGCCAGCGCTGGAACGTGATGGCGTTCAGCTACACCGTGCTGACCGCGGCGATCCTGATCGTCGGCACGCTGTGGGTGATGCACAACGTCAGCATGAACATGATGTCGCGCTGAGCGGTGTCGCTGCGCAACGGACGATCTCCATGCGCATTCATGCAGGAAAGGCGGCACGCGAGTGCCGCCTTTTTTCATTTCGGCGCGCCGCGCACGCCGGTCAGTGCGTGTCCGTGTGCGCGTCCGCCGTCAGTGCATGCGTGCAGTCCGCGCGATATTCGGCGGCGAGCCGCTGCTGCGCGCCGTCGAGATCGTCGGGATAGTAGGGGCTGTTGTGCGACGGATCGTAGCCGACCTGCTCGAGTTCGGTCAGCTCGCGCACGAGATCCGCATGCGTGACTTCGTGCCGCGTGTGAACGAACGGGTAGGCGTTGCATTCCTGCGGCGTCAGGTGAGGCGCCGCGAACGCGGCGGTGCTGACGCATGCGCTCAGCATGCAGGCGACGGTAATCGACAGTTTCATCCGGTGGCTCCTGAATTCGCGGCCCGATGCCGCATGACGTCAGCGTAGGCAGTGCGCGGAGCCAGGCGGGCGACGCACGGATGAAACATGTTTCACCCGCATGCGCCGATGCCGAATGAAGCTATTTTCATCTAACGCCGGACGGCGATCGACATCGCTAAGATAGTTGCGTGCGCATCGATACGCGCGTCGTGACAGCCATTGCGAGGACGGACATGCGAGTACTGACGGTCGAAGACGATGCGGTGACCGCGAACGAGATCGTTGGCGAACTGACCGCGCGCGGATTCGAGGTCGACTGGATCGACAACGGCCGCGAAGGAATGATGCGCGCGATGAGCGCGTCCTACGATGCGATCACGCTCGACCGGATGCTGCCCGGCGCTGACGGGCTCGCGATCCTGACCGCGATGCGCACGGTCGGCATCGACACGCCGGTGCTGATGCTGAGCGCGCTCGGCGACGTCGACGAGCGCATCCGCGGGCTGCGTGCGGGCGGCGACGACTACCTGACCAAGCCGTTCGATTCCGGCGAACTGAGCGCGCGCATCGAGGTGCTGTTGCGCCGCCGGCAGGCCTCGGGCGTGCCGCAGCAGACGCTGTTGACGGTCGGCCCGCTCGAACTCGACCTCATTTCGCGCTGTGCGCGCCGCGGCGTCGACGAGATTCCGTTGCTGCCCACCGAGTTTCGCGTCCTCGAATTCATGATGCGCAACGCGGGGCAGACGATCACGCGCACGATGCTGTTCGAGGCCGTGTGGGGCTATCACTTCGACCCGGGCACCAACCTGATCGATGTCCACATGGGGCGGCTGCGCAAGAAGATCGACCCGCCGGGCGCCGTGCCGATGATCCAGACCGTGCGCGGCTCGGGCTACATGCTCCGATGACGGAGGCACGGATGGATGCGGACCGTGCGGCGAACTTCACGCGTCGCTGGCATACGACGACGTTTCGCTGGCTGTGCGCATACGCGGCGATCTTCTCCGTTTCGCTGCTGCTGCTCGCGGGCGTGATCAACGTCGCCGCGACGCACACGATGGCGCGCGACACCGACGAGGTGCTCGCGTGGCAACTGATCTACTTCGATTCGATCCCCGACGCCGAGCTGCCGCTTGCGATTCACCGGCGGCTCGAGCACGAGCACATGCATACGAACTTCTACGGACTGTTCGACGCGAGCGGGCGCCGCGTGGCCGGCGACATCGCGACGCCGCCCGTGCTGCGCACGGATCGCCGCGGACGCACGCTCGACCGTACGCTCGTGCCGCTCGACGGCCAGCCCGCGCCGATCACGCGCGCGATGGCCGTGCACCGCGACGACGGGATGACGCTGGTGGTCGCGCGCGACCTGTCGCATTTCATCCAGATTCGCGAAGTCGCGATCCGCGGACTCGTGATCGGCGGTGTACTGATCCTGATCGCGGGCATCGCGGGCGGCAGCATGCTCGGCATGCGGCAGATCCGCCGCGTCGCCGCGATCCGGCGCGTCACGCGACAGATCGCCGAGGGCGATCTCGGCAAGCGGTTGCCGGTGGGCCGCTACGACGAGCTCGACCTGCTCGCGCATCTCGTGAACCACATGCTCGACGAAGTCGAGCGGCTGATGGGCGAGGTGCGTCACACCTGCGACGGCATCGCGCACGATCTGCGCACGCCGCTCGCACGCGTGCATACGATGCTGGCGCGGCTCGCCGAACAGCCGCATTGCGCGCACGATCCGGCGTCGGCGCAACTGCTGGCGTCGGCGCGCGATGAAACCGACCGGCTGCTCGAGCGCTTTCGCGCGATGCTGCGCATCTCCGAGATCGGGACGCTGAGCCGGCGCGGCGGGTTCGCCGCGGTGGACGTCGCGGCATTGCTGCGCGACGTGTGCGAGCTGTACGAGCCGCTCGCCGAAGCGGGAGGTGTCGCATTCGGGCTCGACGCGATGCCGGTCGACGGCATTCATGGCGACCGCGCGTTGCTGTTCGAGGCGTTCAGCAATCTCGCGGACAACGCGATCAAGTTCACGCCGCTCGGCGGTCGCGTGCGCGTCGCGCTTCACGCGACGCCGAACGGCCCGCTCGTGCGGTTCGAGGACACCGGGCCCGGGATCGCGCCGGGTGAGCGCGACGCGGTGCTCGAGCGCTTCTATCGCGGCGAGCGCACGCGTCACGTGAACGGTTCGGGACTCGGGCTGAGCATCGTGTCGGCGGTGATGCACGTGCACGGCTTCGCGCTGCGGATCGGCGATGCGCAGCCGGCCGGTGCGGCGATCACGGTCGAATGCTGGCCGCGCTCGCTCGGATGAGCGCGCGGGAAAACGGTCGATGCGCATCCTGCTGATTTCCCCGCCGACGCCGGAGGCGGCGCGGCTCGACAAGGCGTTCCGCGAAAGCACGCATGGCGTGGAGCGTGTCGACGAGTGGCGCGACGGCTGCTTCGCGGCGACGCAGGACCGCTTCGACGCGATCGTGCTGGTCGAACCCGATGCGGCTGCCGGGGCCGTGCTGCTCGACATGTTGCCGCGGCTTGCCGCGTCGGCCGGCGGCGCGACGATCGCAGTACTCGTCGTCGGTGCGACGCCCGCACGGCGTGCGCGGATGCTGCAAGCCGGCTGCGACGTGTGTCTTTCCCAGCCGTGTTCGTTCGTGGAACTGCACGAACGCCTGCGCGCGCTGTGGCGTCGCGCGGGCGTCATCGCGTTGCGCGAGTCGGTGCGGCTTGATGCGGCCACGCGCGCGCTCGAGGAGCGCGGCCGCAGGCTCGCACTCAGCGCACGCGAATTCCGTGTCGTCGAATGCCTGCTGCGCGAAGCCGGGCGGCCGGTCGGGCGCGATGCCGTGCTGCGTTACGCATGGGGCGAAGCCGACATCGAACCGGAAACCGTCAATGCGCTGGTCGTGCGGCTGCGGCGCAAGCTCGTCGCGCACGCGTTTTCCGCGCGCATCGAGACGGTTGCGCGATTCGGATTCAGGTTCGATGCCGGCGGTTGACGACGCGGTATCGGTCGGGCTTGAGAACGGCGAACGGACGCCGGCGGCATGGCGCGCGGCGTCGCCGTTGCGGCGCAATCAGTGGGAATAAAGCTCGCGGTTGAGCTGCGCGAGCTGGCCATCGCGTTGGGCGCGAACGAGCTCGCGATAGACCTGGGCGCGCGTGAGCGGCGTCACCGGCGGCGCATGCCACGCATCGCGCGATGACGCCCGCGCGGGGGCAGTCGATGCAAGCGTCTGCGGCGCGGTCGCGGCAGCGGATTGCGATGCGGCGGCACGGCCGGGCAGCGCGACACAGAGGGCGCAGAGCAGGGTGGCGAACAGCAGTGTCTTCATGGCGTGATCCTTTGCGAAGGGCGGAGACCGGCGCCGCGAATGCGTAGCCGGCAGGTCACACGTTATCGGGCGCGCTGCGTCGAGCACCGGGCGCGCCGATGAAGAAACGTTCATGAACGCGCGTCGCGCCAGCCGCCGCCGAGCGCGCGTACGAGCGCGACGGACGCCTGCAGGCGTCGGGCATCGACGTCGAGCGACGCGATCTGCGTATCGAGCTCGGTGGTCTGCGCGGTGACCACGTCGAGATAGCTGACGGCGCCGTCGCGATAGCGCGACATTGCAAGCGCAAGCGACTGCTGCGCCGCGACGAGCGCCGCGTCGTCCTGGGCCGATTCGTCTCCGAGCCGGTGCAGCAGCGCGAGATCGTCCTCGACTTCGCGGAACGCCGCCAGTACGACGCTTCGGTAACGTGCGCCCTGTTCGGCGAACTGCGCGCGCGCGTGGCGTACACCCGCCGCACGCAGGCCGCCGTCGAACAGTGTCGTCGCGAGGCGCGGCCCGATCGACCAGATTTCGTTCGGTGCGGCGAGCCACGGCGAGAACGTGTCGCTCTGGAAGCCCGCGTCGAGGCCGAGCGACAGGTCAGGGAAGTACGCGGCGCGCGCGACGCCGATCCGTGCGTTCGCGGCCGCGACGCGGCGTTCGGCGGCGGCGATGTCCGGACGGCGTTCGAGCAGCGTCGACGCGAGCCCGGTCGGAATCGACGGCACGGCGGGCAGCGCGGCGGCGGCCGGCAGCGAGAACGTCGACGCGGATACGCCGACGAGCACGGCGATCGCATGCTCGTCGAGCGCACGGCGCGCGGCGATGTCGGATGCGCGCGCCTGCGCGAGCGCGAGCTGCGTTTGCGCGCGCGACACGTCGAGCCCCGATGCGAGGCCGCCGCGATGGCGGCTGACCGTCAGTTGCCACGCACGGCGATACGCATCGATCGTCTGCGCGAGCGAGTCCGCTTCGCGATCGAGTCCCGCGAGGTCGAAGTAGGTGCTGGCGACGCGGGCCTGCAGGCTGAGCCGCACGGATGCGAGATCATCGGCCGCGGCTTGCGCGTTGTCGCGGCCGGCAGCGACCGTGTTGCGGACCTTGCCCCACAGATCGATGTCGTAACCGAGGCCGGCGTCGAGCGTGTTCGATTCGTAGACGTCGGGCTGTCCGCTGCCGCGCAGCGGCCGGCGCGCGGACTGCCGGTCGCGGTCGGTCTCGGCGCCGATGCCGATGGTCGGCAGCAACGCGGCGTGCGCCTCGTCGAACAATGCGGCCGCTTCGTCGTGCCGTGCGACGGCGGCGGCGAGGTCCGGATTCGCGCGTGCGACGAGCGGCTCGAGCCGGTCGAGTGTCGCGTCGCCGTACACGCGCCACCAGCCGTCGCGCGGCAGGCGATCGGCCGGGGCGGCATCGACCCACGGGCCGGTTTCGCGAAACGCGGCCGGCACCGGCACGGCCGGCGCGTGATACGTCGGCGCGAACGAACAGCCGGCGAGCAGCGCGACGCTGCCGAGCCATGCAGCGAGCGTACGGTCAGCCATGCGCAGGCTCCTTCGTCGCGGTGCCGGCGATGCGCACCGGGTCGCCGTCCGCGAGCGAATCGGGCGGATTGTCGATCACGCGGTCGCTCGCCGCGAGCCCCGACGCGATCTCGACGCGCGTGCCGAGATCGGTCGCGATCGACACGTGGCGCAAGCGCGCATGCCCGGTCGCGTCGAGCACGGCGACCTGCAACCCGTCGTGGCGGAAGATCAGTGTGCTCGCCGGAATCGTCAGCGCGTGCGCGGCGTTGGCCACCGCGATCCGCACCTGCGCGTATTCGCCCGGGAACAGCGTGCCTGCCGGGTTCGCGATCGAGAACTGCGCGAGCAGCGTGCCGGAAGCCGGATCGATCGCCTGGGCGGAATCGGCGAGCGTCGCATCGAACGTCATGCCGGGACGCTCGGGCACGGTCAGCGCGACATGCATGCCCGCACGGATCGCGCCCGCGTCGTCCTGCGGAATATGGACGTAGAGCCGCAGCCGCCGTGCATCCGAGACGGTGAAGAGTTCGGCGCCGTTGCCGCTGCCCGCGTCGATCAGCGCGCCGACATCGGTCTTGCGCGCGGTCACGACGCCGTCGAACGGTGCGGTGAGGCGCTTGAACGATTCGAGCGCCTCGAGCCGACGCACGTTCGCGGTGCTGGCGGCCACGGCCGCGCGTTTCGCATCGAGATCGCTGCGCTTCTCGTCGGCTTCCTGCCGCGACACCGAATCCTGCGCGAGCATCTCGGACCAGCGCGCGGCGGTGACGGCCGCGAGCCGTTCGTTCGCCGTCGCGCTTTGCAGGTCGGCGCGCGCCTGCTGCAGCTGCTGGTCGAGGTCGGGCGTGTCGATCGACGCGAGCAACTGGCCGGCCTTCACGTGCGCGCCGATGTCGACGTACCACGCATGCAGGTAGCCGGGCACGCGCGCGTAGATCGGCGCGTCGACATACGCGTCGAGGCGGCCTGGCAGCACCAGCGCATCGGCCGCGGCCGGCTGCGGCGCGACCGTCGCGACGGTCGGGATCGCCTGGCTGGCGGTCCACGCGGCGACTTCACGCGCATCGTGCGCGCGTTCGACGACGCCGGCCGCGGCGGCGGCGAGTGCCGCGATCACGCCGGCGATCGCGAGCGGTTTCAGGTAACGCGGCGTGGCGGGGGGACGGACGTCGAATTCAGTGGACATGCTGTTCTCCCGGAGTGAGGGACGGGGATTCGGAGTGGGGCGCGCGGTCGCGCCGATGGACGAGGCTGAACACGACGGGCACGAACACGAGCGTCGCGACGGTCGCGCAGAGCAGGCCGCCGATCACCGCGCGGCCGAGCGGCGCGTTCTGTTCGCCGCCGTCGCCGAGGCCGAGTGCCATCGGCGCCATGCCGATGATCATCGCGAGCGCGGTCATCATCACCGGCCTGAAGCGCGTGAAGCCGGCCTCGAGCGCGGCGACGGTCGCGTCGGCCGTATGCGCGAGCCGCTCGCGCGCGAACGTGACGACCAGGATGCTGTTCGCGGTCGCGACGCCCATGCACAGGATCGCGCCCGTCAGCGCCGGCACCGACAGCGGCGTGCGCGTGACGAACAGCATCCACACGATGCCGGCGAGCGCCGCGGGCAGCGCGCTCACGATCACGAACGCGTCGCGCCACGAATGGAAGTTCACGACGATCAGCAGATAGATCAGCAGCACCGCGCCGGCGAGGCCCGCGAGCAGCCCGCCGAACGCGCTGCTCATCGTCTGCACCTGGCCGCGCACGGTCACGCGCGACCCTTTCGGCAGGTCGGCCGCGCTTGCGTGGAGCACGCGCGCGATGTCGGCGCTGACCGCGCCGAGATCGCGGTCCTGGGTCGTCGCGAAGATGTCGTCCAGCGGCGCGATGTCGTAGTGCGACACGACCGCGTCGGTCTGGCTGCGTACGATCGTCGCGAGACCGCCGAGCAATTGCGGCGCGCCCGAGCGGCCCGTGACGGGCAGCGCGCGCAGGTCCGACAGCGACGTCATCCGGTATTGGGGTGTCTGCGCGACGATCGGGTAGGACACGCCGTTGTGCGGATCGAGCCAGTAGGTCGGCGATACCTGGCTCGTGCCGGACAGGCTCGCGACGACGGCATTGGTGACGTCCTGCTCGGTGATGCCGAGCTGCGCGGCGAGCGCGCGGTCGACCGACACCGTGAACTGCGGATAGGTCGACGCCTGCTGCACGCGCGCGTCGGCGACGCCCGGCACCGTGCGGATGCGCCGCAGCAGCTCGGTCGCATACGCGCGGTTCGCCGCGAGATCGGGGCCCGTCACCTGGACGTCGATCGGCGCGGGCGCGCCGAAGTTGAGGATCTGGCTGACGATGTCGGCAGGCAGGAACGAGAACGTGACGCCGGGGAACGCGCGCGGCAGCACGGTGCGCAGCTGCTTCACGTAGTCGGCGGTCGGCGCGTGCTCGCCGGTGAGCGACACGAGGATGTCGCCGTCCTGCGGGCCGATCGTGCCGCTGTTGCTGTACGTTAGGTTGATCCCGCTGTTCGGCAGCCCCATGTTGTCGACGATGCTCGCGAGCGCGCGCGGCGGCACGACGCCGCGCACCGTGCGCTCGACGCGATCGAACAGCGCGGCCGTCTCCTCGATGCGCGTACCGATCGGCGCGCGCACGTGCAGCGCGATTTCGCCCGCGTCGACCGACGGGAAGAAGTTGCGGCCGAGCCCCGGCACCAGGGCGAACGACAGCGCGACCGCCGTGAGGAACAGCACGACGAAGCGCGCGCGGTGCGCGAGCGCGAGGCCGAGCACGGCACGGTAGCCGGTGCGCAAGGCCGCGAAGCGGCGCTCGAAACCCTGCTGGAACGCGACGAGCGGATTGCGCGATCGCGGCGTCGGGAACGGCGCGCCGTGCGGCGCGAGCACGGCCGCCGGATGGGCGGCATGCGGGCGCAGCAGGTAGCGCGCCATCATCGGCACGAACGTGCGCGACAGCACGAACGACGCGATCATCGCGAAGATCACGGCTTCGGCCATCGGCACGAACAGGAAGCGCGCGACGCCGTCGAGCAGCAGCATCGGCACGAACACGATGCAGATGCACAGCAGCGACACGAACGCGGGCGCGACGATCTGCGACGCGCCGTCGAGGATCGCGCTGCGCACGTCCTTGCCCTGTTCGAGATGCCAGTTCACGTTCTCGATCGTGACGGTCGCGTCGTCGACGAGAATGCCGACCGCGAGCGCGAGCCCGCCGAGCGTCATCACGTTGAGCGTCTCGCCCGCGGCGGCGAGCGCGGCGATCGCCGCCAGCACCGCGAGCGGAATGGACGCGGCGATGATCAGCGTCGAGCGCCAACTGCCGAGGAACAGCAGGATCATCGCGGACGTGAGCGCGGCGGCGATCAGCCCTTCGCGCGCGACGCCGCTCACCGCGCCCTTGACGAACACCGACTGGTCGCCCATCACGACGAGCCTGAGCGACGGCGGCAGCGTCGCCTCGATGCGCGGCAGTTGCGCCTTCACGCCGGCGATGATGTCGAGCGTCGACGCCGAGCCGCTTTTCAGTACGCTCATCAGCACCGCGCGGCGGCCGTCGACGCGCACGATGTTGCCTTGCGGCGGAAAGCCGTCGCGCACGTGCGCGACGTCGCGCATGAAGATCACCGCGCCGTTGACGGTCCGGATCGGCAGCGCGTTGAGCTGGTCGATGGTGAGCGGGCTGTCGTTGAGGCGGATGTTGTACTCGAAGCGGCCGATCTTCTGCGTGCCGGCCGGGATGATCTGGTTCTGCTGCGCGAGCGCGGTCGCGACGTCCTGCGCGGACAGCCCCTTCGCCTGCAGCGCTTGCGGATCGAGGTCGATCTGCACCTGGCGCACCTTGCCGCCATACGGCGACGGAATCGCGACGCCGGCGACCGACAGCAGCTGCGGCCGGATCACGTTGGTCGCGTAGTCGCCGAGCTGCTGCTCGTTGAGCGTGTCGCTCGTCAGCGCCAGCTGCAGCACGGGCACGGTCGACGCGTTGTAGTTGAGGATCTGCGGCGGCGTGGTGCCGGGCGGCATCTGCTTGAGCACCGTCTGCGAGATCGAAGTGACCTGTGCGGTCGCGGTGCGGATGTCGACGCTCGGCTGGAAGAAGATCTTGACGATCCCGTAGCTGCGGAACGACTGCGACTCGATGTGCGCGACGTCGTTGACCGTCGTGCCGAGCGTGCGTTCGTAGTACGTGACGATGCGTCCGGCCATGTCGGCAGGCTGCAGGCCCGCGTAATTCCACACGACGCTGATGACCGGAATCCGGATGTCGGGGAAAATGTCGGTCGGCGTGCGCAGCGCCGCGAGCGGTCCCGCGATCAGGATCAGCAGCGCAAGGACGATGAACGTATAGGGGCGCGCGAGCGCGAGTCGGACGAGTTTCAGCATCGGCGAGGTCTCCGCCGGCGCGGGGCGCCGGCCTGTCAGCGAGGTGTCGAAGCGCGGCGTGAACCCGCATCGGCTCGCGCAGTGTGCGTGGCGCCGCTTAACGCCGGGCGCGGGCCAGGATGAAAGATGTTTTAGGAACGGGCGGAAAGGATGAAGAGGGCGGGCGGCCGGCGCGGCAAGAACGCCCGGTCAGGCGGGTACGGCGGCGCGTCGTCAATTGTTACAAGACGTTAGCCGCGCTTCCGGTTGCCATCCCGCGCATCAGTTCTTACAAACTTGAAATATGCGGGCACGGCGCTTGCCGCTATAGTCGAATCACACATGAAACAACTCGAAGAGGAATCCATGAAGACTTTGCGTGTTGCCTCGCTCTTGACCGGTATGACGGCCTTGCTCGTGTCGGGCGCAGCAATGGCGGGAGTCAATGTCGGGATCAACGTCGGCGTGCCGGCTCCGGTCTACGTCGCGCCTGCGCCCGTGTATGCGCCGCCGCCTCCGCCGGTCGTCTACCAGCCGGCGCCCGTGTATGCACCGGCGCCTGTGTATGCACCGGCGCCCGTTTATGCGCCGGCACCGGCGATCGTGATCGGCTGGCACGGCGATCGCTACTGGGACGGCCGCCGCTACTGGGGGCGCGACGAGTGGTATCGCCATCACGGCCGCGGCTGGGGCGACGAGCGTCGTCACGGTCACTGGGACAACGGCCGCCACAACGGCTGGCGCTGATCGACAAACAGTGCACATGGCGCAGGCCTGACGCATGCGCCGCATCAACAGAAAACCGCCCGCGTGGCGGTTTTCTTTTGCCCGCGCCGGCCGCACGCGGAGGCCGCGGCGCGGTGACGTCACGCACGCGCGCGAGCAAGTTGGCTCGGCGTCGAATTGAATGGGTAGAATCGACCTACATTACATCCCCCCAATCGACCGACAGGGCCTCTATGACGAAGGGTTCGCCCCGGACCACCGCCGCGCGCCTCCGATCCGGCGCCGCGCAGGCGGTCCGCGCCGCCGGCCGCACCGCGGCCGTATGGACAATACAGGCGGTACTGGCCGCGACGGCCGCGCATGCGGCATATGCGATCGCGCAGTACGGGGAGCCGAAATATCCGCCGGGCTTCAAGCATTTCGACTACGTGAACCCGGATGCGCCGAAGGGCGGCACGCTCGTGCTAGCTAATCCGAGCCGGCTGACGTCGTTCGACAAGTTCAATCCGTTCACGATGCGCGGCAATGCCGCGCCGGGCATCGACATGCTGTTCGAGAGCCTCACGACCGGCAGCTCGGACGAACCGGCGTCCGCCTACGGGCTGCTCGCCGACGACATCGAGATCGCGCCGGACCGCCGCTCGGTCACGTTCCACCTGAACCCGCGCGCGCGCTTCTCGAACGGCGACCCGGTCACGGCCGACGACGTCAGGTTTTCGTTCGAGACGCTGAAGAGCAAGCAGGCCGCGCCACAGTTCGGCGCGTATTTCGCTGAAATCGCGAAGGCCGTCGTGATCGACCGCGCGACCGTGCGGTTCGAATTCCGCAGCCCGAACCGCGAACTGCCGCTGATCGCCGGCGGCGTGCCGGTGTTCTCGCGCAAGTGGGGGCTGCGCGCGGACGGTTCGCGGATTCCGTTCGACCAGCTCGCGTTCGAGCAGCCGATCGGCAGCGGCCCGTATCTGATCGAGCGCCACGACAACGGCCGCACCATTACGTACCGGCGCAATCCCGCGTACTGGGGCGCCGACCTGCCGGTGCGGGTCGGCACCCACAACTTCGAGCGGATCGTCTACAAGCTGTACGGCGACGGCGTCGCGCGGCTCGAGGCGTTCAAGGCCGGCGAGTACGACGTGCTGGTCGAATACATCGCGCGCAACTGGGCGCGGCGCGACGTCGGCAAGCGCTTCGACAGCGGCGAGCTCGTCAAGCGCGAATTCCGCCAGCACAACGGCGCGGGCATGCAGGGTTTCTTCATGAACCTGCGCCGGCCGTTGTTTCGCGACGTGCGCGTGCGCCAGGCGCTCGATCTCGCGTTCGACTTCGAATGGCTGAACCGCCAGTTGTTCTATGGCGCGTACACGCGCCTCGACAGCTATTTCGCCGACACCGACCTGCAGGCAACCGGCACGCCGGGCCCGGGCGAGTTGAAGCTGCTGGAACCGTTGCGCGCGCAACTCGATCCGGCCGTGTTTGGCCCGATGGTCTCGCAACCGAGCACGAACCCGCCGGGCTCGCTGCGCGCGAACCTGCTGAAGGCGCGCGCGCTGCTCGCGGAGGCCGGCTGGACCTACCGCGACGGCGCGCTGCGCAACGCGCAGGGCGAGCCGTTCGAGTTCGAGATCCTCGACGATTCGGGCGCTGCGATGGAAGGCATCGTGACGGCCTTTCGGCGCAACCTCGCGAAGCTCGGCATCGAAGCGCGCTTTCGCACGGCCGATTACGCGCTGCTGCAAAAGCGGCTCGACGCGTTCGACTACGACATGACGACGGTCCGCCTGCCGGGCGTGCAGGTGCCGGGTGCCGAGCAGTTCTCGCGCTACGGCAGCAAGTTCGCCGACGAGCCGGGCTCGGACAACCTCATCGGCCTGAAGTCGCCGGCCGTCGACGCGCTGCTGCATGCACTCGGCACCGCGCAGACGCGCGACGAGCTGCTCGACGCGACCCACGCGCTCGACCGCGTGCTGATGCACGGCTATTACGCGGTGCCTCAGTGGTACAGCACGACGCACCGGATCGCCTACAAGCGCACGCTCGGCTATCCGCAAACGCTGCCGCTGTACTATTCGGCCGAGGGCTGGGTCGTGTCGACCTGGTGGGCCAAGCCCGGCCAGTGAAGCACGCCGGCCCTTCGTTCAACCCAGCCTATCGATCGCGAGTCGCCACCTATGTGGAGCTACATCCTCAAACGCCTGCTGCTGATGATCCCGACGCTCATCGGCGTGCTCACGCTCACGTTCGCCGTGATCCAGTTCGTGCCGGGCGGCCCGGTCGAACAGGCCGTGCAGGAATTGCGCAAGGGCGCGACGGAGCAGGGCGCGACGCCGTTCGGGATGCGTGCGCATACCGGCGTCGATGCGCAGCAGCTCGCGCAGCTCAAGGCGCTGTACGGCTTCGACAAGCCGCCGCTCGAGCGCTACTGGCTGATGCTCGAGCGCTTCGCGCGCTTCGACCTCGGCGACAGCTACTTCCGCCACCAGAGCGTGTGGTCGCTGATCGTGCAGAAGCTGCCGGTGTCGATCAGCATCGGGTTGTGGACGTTCTTCGTCACCTACCTGATCTCCGTGCCGCTCGGCATCGCGAAGGCCGTGCGCAACGGCTCGCCGTTCGACGTCGCGACGAGCCTCGTCGTGCTGATCGGCTATGCGATCCCGGGCTTCGTGCTCGGCGTGCTGCTGCTCGTGCTGTTCGGCGGCGGCTCGTTCTGGCAGCTGTTTCCGCTGCGCGGGCTCACGTCGGACAACTTCGCGCAGCTGTCGGTCGCCGGCAAGGTGCTCGACTATCTGTGGCACATCGCGCTGCCGATCACGGCGTCGGTCGTCGGCAGCTTCGCGGTCATCACGATGCTCACGAAGAATGCGTTTCTCGACGAGATCCGCAAGCAGTACGTGCTGACCGCGCGCGCGAAAGGGCTCGCCGAGCGCACCGTGCTGTGGAAGCACGTGTTCCGCAACGCGATGCTGCCGCTGATCGTCGGCTTCCCGGCCGCGTTCATCGGTGCGTTCTTCACGGGCAGCCTGCTGATCGAGACGCTGTTCTCGCTCGACGGCCTCGGGCTGCTGTCGTACGAGTCGGTCGTGCGGCGCGACTACCCGGTCGTGCTCGGCACGCTGTACCTGTTCACGCTGATCGGGCTCGCGACCAAGCTGGTCTCCGACCTCTGCTACGTGTGGGTCGACCCGCGCATTCAATTCGACAACCTGGAGCGCTGACATGAAACGAGCCATCCGCATGCCTGGGGCGATCGGGCGAGGATCGCGATGAACCGGGCCGTCGTGTCGTCCCGCGTCGACGCCGCGCGTGCGCGCGTGTCGCCGTCGCCCGCGCGCCGCGTCTGGCAGCGCTTTCGCCAGCAGCGCCTCGGCTACTGGAGCTTCGTGATCTTCTTCGTCGCGTTCGCCGCGAGCCTCGCGGCGCCGCTGTGGTCGAACGACAAGCCGCTCGTCGTGCGCTACGACGATCACTACTATTTCCCGATGTTCCATGCGTACCCGGAGACGACCTTCGGCGGCGACTTCCCGGCGCAGGCCGATTATCTCGATCCGTACGTGCGCAAGCGGCTCGAGGCGCCGGGCAACTTCGTCGTCTATCCGCCGAACCGTTACTACTACGACACGCTGAACTACTTCTCGAGCGTGCCGAACCCGGCGCCGCCGTCGCGCGAGAACTGGCTCGGCACCGATGCGCAGGGGCGCGACCTGCTCGCGCGGCTCGTGTACGGGTTCCGTGTATCGGTCGAGTTCGGGCTGATCCTGACCGTGATCGGCACGCTGCTCGGGATCGCCGCGGGCGCGGTGCAGGGTTTCTTCGGCGGGCGCATCGACATCGTCGGACAGCGGCTGATCGAGATCTGGAGTTCGCTGCCGGAGCTGTACCTGCTAATCATCTTCGCGTCGATCTTCGAGCCGAGCTTCCTGCTGCTGATCGTGCTGCTGTCGCTGTTCGGCTGGATCGGCCTGGCCGACTACGTGCGCGCCGAATTCCTGCGCAACCGGACCCAGGACTATGTGCGCGCGGCTCGCGCGATGGGGCTCACGAACTGGCAGATCATCTGGCGTCACGTGCTGCCCAACAGCCTGACGCCCGTGATCACGTTCCTGCCGTTCCGGATGAGCGGCGCGATCCTCGCGCTCACGAGCCTCGACTTCCTCGGACTCGGCGTGCCGCCGCCGACACCGAGCCTCGGCGAGCTGCTCGCGCAGGGCAAGGGCAACCTCGACGCGTGGTGGATCTCGCTGTCGACGTTCGGCGTGCTGGTCACGACGCTGCTGCTGCTGACCTTCATGGGCGACGCGCTGCGCAACGCGCTCGACACGCGCATCGCCGACTCGGTGCGCGCCGCGGGAGGCCAGCGATGAGCGACACGGTCGTAGCGAAATCGGGTGAACCGCTGCTGTCGCTCGAGCATCTGCATGTGCGCTTCGGCGACACGGTAGCCGTCGACGACGTGACGCTCGCGATCGGTCGCGGCGAGCGCGTCGCGCTCGTCGGCGAGTCGGGCTCGGGCAAGAGCGTGACCGCGCTGGCGATCCTGCGGCTGCTGCGCGATGCCGACGTGAGCGGCACGATCCGCCTGGCCGGACAAGACCTCGCGGCCAAGAGCGAGCGCGAGATGCGCGGGCTGCGCGGCTCGGACATCGCGATGATCTTCCAGGAGCCGATGACGGCGCTCAACCCGCTGTATACGATCGGCGCGCAGATCGGCGAGACGATCGTGCTGCACGACGGCGTGACGGCGGCCGAGGCGCGCAAGCGCGCGATCGCGCTGCTCGCGCGCACGGGCATCGCGGAGCCGGAGAAGCGCGTCGACAGCTACCCGCACCAGCTGTCGGGCGGCCAGCGGCAGCGCGCGATGATCGCGATGGCGCTCGCGTGCCGGCCGCGCCTGCTGCTCGCGGACGAGCCGACCACCGCGCTCGACGTGACGATCCGCGCGCAGATCGTCGACCTGCTGCTCGAACTGCAGCGCGAGGAGGCGGAAAAGCGCGGGATGGCGATCCTGCTGATCACGCACGACCTGAACCTCGTGCGGCACTTCGCCGATCGGGTCGCGGTGATGGAGCGCGGCAAGCTGGTCGAAACCGGGCCGGTCGAGCGGATCTTCGCGCAGCCCGAGCATCCGTATACGCAGCGGCTGCTGAACAGCCGCCCGCAGCGCGCGGTCGTGCCGGTGATGCCGATTGCGCCCGTCGTGCTCGACGCGCGCCATGTCAGCGTGCAGTTCGCGCGCAAGCGGCCGGGCTTCGCGGGCTGGTTCGGCACGGTGCCCGTGACGGCGGTCGCGGATGTATCAGTGTCGGTGCGGCAGGGCGAGACGCTCGGCATCGTCGGCGAATCGGGGTCCGGCAAGTCGACGCTCGCGATGGCGCTGCTCGGGCTGCAGAAGACGACGCACGGCGAAATCGAATTCCAGGGGCGCGCGCTGTCGACCTATCGCGGCCGGGAGCAGACCGCGCTGCGCTCGAACATGCAGGTCGTCTTCCAGGATCCCTTCAGTTCACTTTCTCCCCGTCACACGATCGAGCGGATCGTCGGCGAGGGGCTCGAACTGCATCGTCCGGAACTGACGCCGGACGCGCGCCGCGCGAAGTCGCTGGCCGTGCTGCGCGAAGTGGGGCTCGACCGCACGGTGCTGCACCGTTATCCGCATGAATTCTCGGGCGGCCAGCGCCAGCGGATCGCGATCGCGCGCGCGCTCGTGCTTGAGCCCCGCATCCTGATCCTCGACGAACCGACGTCCGCGCTCGACGTGTCGATCCAGCAGCAGGTGCTGAAACTGCTCGCCAATTTGCAACAGAAATACAACCTGGGCTACGTGTTCATCAGCCACGACCTGGAGGTGATCGGCGCGATGGCGCACCGCGTCGCGGTGATGCAGGAGGGGGTCGTCGTGGAGTCGGGAGAGGTCGCCGAGATCTTCGAAAGACCGTCACATCCTTACACACAAAAGCTGTTGAAAGCGGTCTGGAAAGCGTGATAGGCCGCCAATGGTCTGATCATCTCGATTGTATTTATTAATTTGTTTTGACAAACGATTACGCGCTGGCTAGTATCGACCGAAATTTTCCGCCAATCAGCTGATTTTTAAGCAAATTCCATCGCCCAATGCAGCATCGATCCTTGACCCAGGCATGCGCGCGCACCATCGCCGGGCTCTTCATCGGCGCCCTGTTCGCAGCAGCTCCCGGCGCGTTCGCCGACGAAGTCAGCAGTTTTAGCCAGAATGCCAGCAATTCGACTCAGATCGGGTCGGGTTCCTCCCTCCAGCAGACCAGCGCGCAGCCGTCCAGCGGCGGTGCGAAGTCGTTCCTCGCCGGCATGGCCGGCAAGGCAGGCGACGTGGTCGTCGGCGCGCTCAACATGATCGGCGTGCGCTATCGCTGGGGCGGCAACTCGCCGGATTCGGGCCTCGACTGCAGCGGCTTCGTGCGCTACGTGTTCCAGGACACGCTCGGCATGTCGCTGCCGCGCCGTGCGGAAGAAATGAGCCGCGTGGGCGAGAAGGTCAGCATGAGCAACCTCAAGCCGGGCGACCTCGTGTTCTTCAACACGATGCGCCGTACGTTCTCGCACGTCGGCATCTATATCGGCGACAACAAGTTCGTGCATTCGCCGTCGACGGGCAGCACCATTCGCGTCGACGATCTCGACAACGGCTACTGGGAAAAGCGGTTCACCGGCGCGCGCCGGCTCGAATCGGAGTTTCCGATGAAGGCCGACGACCTGCGCCAGCGCGTGCGCGCGACGATCGGCGACGACGCGAACGGCAGCAACTGACGCTCGCCGGCGCGCCGCCGAATCGAAAAAACCCTGTCACCGAAAGGCGGCAGGGTTTTTTGTTTTGAGGTGCGCGGAACCGGCGGGGCGGCGCGCCGTCATGCGTCGCGCACCGCGCTGCGTCCGATTACGCCGCCGCGACGCCGCGGGCCGCCGCGAGCTTGCGCTGCAGCTCGGGCATGATACGCGCGACGGCTTCCTCGCCCGCGAGGATTGCCGCGTTGCGCTGGTTGAAGTCGCTGCCGCCCATCGCCGCGAGGTTCGGGCGGATCACGACGTCCGCGTACTTGTCGAGCTCGTAGGACTTGATCGTCTGGCCCATGATCGTGAAGGTCTGCAGCAGCATCTCGATCGGGTTGTTGGTCGCCGCGCCGTCCGGCCGCGCCGAGATGTCGACCGCGATCACGAAGCTCGCGCCCATCTTGCGTGCGAACGACGCGGGCACCGGACTCACGAGGCCGCCGTCGACGTACTCGCGGTTGCCGATCCTCACCGGTTCGAACACCGACGGCACGCTGCACGACGCGCGCACCGCGAGCCCCGTATTGCCCTGCTGGAACAGGATCGGCTGGCCGCTCTGCAGATCTGTCGCGACGATGCCGAGCGGCTTCGCCATCTTCTCGATCGGCCGGTTGTTGAGCGTCTTGTTCAGGAAGTTCTGCAGCGCGACGCCCTGCAGCAAGCCGCGCGAGCGGAACGGCAGCGCCCAGTCGCTGATCGCCGCCTGATCCATGTCGAGTGCGATCTTGTTGATCTGCAGCGCGCTCATCCCGGACGCGTACAGCGCGGCGACCACCGAGCCGGCGCTCGTGCCCGCGACGAGCTCGACCGGGATGCCGCGTGCCTCCAGCGCCTTCAGCACGCCGATGTGCGAGAAGCCGCGGGCGGCGCCGCCGCCGAGCGCGATGCCGATCTTCACGGGTTTTTCCTGCGACTGCGCGGGACGGGATTTGTCGCCGATCGACGTACAGGCGGCGAGGCTGGCGGACGCGCACGCGATCGTGAAGTGACGGCGCGACAGGCGAGGGGACGACATCGATTGATTCTCCGGCGGCTTGGCGGCGGGCCGTGTGGCCCGCGGCGGCGATAGGTTCCGAGCGGCCGTGCGGCGGAATCCGGGCGGCCGGCGCGGCGCCGGCTGGCGGCCGCGGCGCGCACATCATAAAGCAAGCGGCGCGCTTGGCGCGAAGACCGGCGCGAGTATAATTCCGGCTTCTTTCCCGTTCCGGGCGCGGCCGGCCCCATTGCTGTCCGGGCTGCCGCCGTCGATCCCGCGTCGAATCATTCATGCGCCCCAGGCGTTCGAGTTACCGTTTATGACCCGTCCTGTCCGTACCCGCTTCGCGCCGAGTCCCACCGGCTTCATCCACCTCGGCAACATCCGCTCCGCGCTCTATCCGTGGGCGTTCGCCCGCAAGATGAAGGGCACGTTCGTGCTGCGTATCGAGGATACCGACGTCGAGCGTTCGTCGCAGGAAGCCGTCGACGCGATCCTCGAAGGGATGCAGTGGCTCGGCCTCGATTTCGACGAAGGCCCGATCTACCAGATGCAGCGGATGGACCGCTATCGCGAGGTGCTCGCGCAGATGCTCGAGCAGGGCCTCGCGTACCCGTGCTACATGTCGGCCGAGGAGCTCGACGCGCTGCGCGAACGCCAGCGCGAGGCCGGCCTGAAGCCGCGCTACGACGGCACGTGGCGTCCGGAGCCGGGCAAGGTGCTGCCCGAGCCGCCGGCCGGCGTGAAGCCGGTGCTGCGTTTCCGCAACCCGCTGACCGGCACGGTCGTGTGGGACGACGCGGTGAAGGGCCGTGTCGAGATCTCGAACGAGGAACTCGACGACCTCGTGATTGCGCGCCCGGACGGCACGCCGATCTACAACTTCTGCGTCGTCGTGGACGACATGGACATGAACATCACGCACGTGATCCGTGGCGACGACCACGTGAACAACACGCCGCGCCAGATCAACATCCTGCGCGCGCTCGGCGGCGAGCCGCCCGTCTATGCGCACCTGCCGACCGTGCTGAACGAGCAGGGCGAGAAGATGAGCAAGCGGCATGGCGCGATGAGCGTGATGGCTTACCGTGACGCCGGCTTCCTGCCGGAGGCCGTCGTCAACTATCTCGCGCGTCTGGGCTGGTCGCACGGCGACGCTGAAATCTTCACGCGCGAACAGTTCGTCGAATGGTTCGACCTCGAGCATCTCGGCAAGTCGCCCGCGCAGTACGACCACAGCAAGCTGAGCTGGCTGAACGCCCACTACATCAAGGAAGCCGACAACGCGCGCCTCGCCGCGCTGGCGAAGCCGTTCCTCGACGCGCTCGGCATCGAGGAGGCGGCGATCGCGACGGGCCCCGCGCTCGACGCGGTGGTCGGCCTGATGAAGGATCGCGCGACGACGGTCAAGGAGATCGCCGAAGGCGCCGCGATGTTCTACCGTGTGCCGGCGCCGGACGCCGACGCACTCGCGCAGCACGTGACCGATGCGGTGCGTCCGGCGCTGGCCGACCTCGTCGCCGCACTGAAGGCGGCCGACTGGACGAAGGAAGCCGTGTCCGCGGCGCTGAAGGCGACGCTCGGCACGCACAAGCTAAAGATGCCGCAGCTCGCGATGCCGGTGCGCCTGCTGGTGGCGGGCACGACGCATACGCCGTCGATCGACGCGGTGCTCGTGCTGTTCGGTCGCGACGTCGTGGTGTCGCGTATCGAGGCCGCGCTGGCCTGAGGTTGGGGCGCGAGCGAGGCCGTCCGCGCGTGAGGGCGGCGCGGCTTCGCAAAAAATTTCGCTCCAATCGCAAAAAGGGTATTTACAAGTTCAAAATCGGTCCATATAATCTCATTTCTGTTCTGCAAGGGGGTATAGCTCAGCTGGGAGAGCGCTTGCATGGCATGCAAGAGGTCAGCGGTTCGATCCCGCTTACCTCCACCATCAGAGCAGAATGGATTGAGTTGTGAAGCGGTGGCAGTAGTAATAAATGCTTCACAAAATGATTTAAAGCAGTTAGAATTTCGGCCTTCGCTGTTGCGGTGAGTGAATAGCGAAAGTCAGACAGATCTGAAAAGATCATGTCCCCTTCGTCTAGAGGCCTAGGACATCACCCTTTCACGGTGAGTACAGGGGTTCGAATCCCCTAGGGGACGCCAGATTCAGCGGCGTTTCGTAGAAGTGTCGCGAGGCTTGCAGAACGTAACCGACGTCCTGCAGGTAACGGTGCAGAAAGTTGGAGCGGTAGTTCAGTCGGTTAGAATACCGGCCTGTCACGCCGGGGGTCGCGGGTTCGAGTCCCGTCCGCTCCGCCAGAACGAAGCCCGTTCAAGACGTTTTTGAGCGGGCTTTTGTATTAAAGATGTAAGCAGTACGCTGTCCCCTTCGTCTAGAGGCCTAGGACATCACCCTTTCACGGTGAGTACAGGGGTTCGAATCCCCTAGGGGACGCCAGGATTCAGCGGCGTTTCGTAGAAGTGTCGCAACGCTGGCAGGACGTGAACGTGGTCCTGCGGGTGGTGGTGCAGAAAGCTGGAGCGGTAGTTCAGTTGGTTAGAATACCGGCCTGTCACGCCGGGGGTCGCGGGTTCGAGCCCCGTCCGCTCCGCCAGAACCAAGCCCGTTCAAATGAACGTTTTGAACGGGCTTTTGTATTAAAGATGTAAGCAGTACGTTGTCCCCTTCGTCTAGAGGCCTAGGACATCACCCTTTCACGGTGAGTACAGGGGTTCGAATCCCCTAGGGGACGCCAGATTTCGGCGTCGTTCGAACAAACGATGCGCCGGCAGGAAGTGACCGACGCCTGCCAGGCAAGAAGCAAAACTGGAGCGGTAGTTCAGTTGGTTAGAATACCGGCCTGTCACGCCGGGGGTCGCGGGTTCGAGTCCCGTCCGCTCCGCCAGAAAATGAGAAAGCCCGCCTTGTGCGGGCTTTTTCATTTGTATTTCTGGTCGTGCCCGCTTGCGGGCACCCGCTACGAGAAATTCGCGATTGCATCCGCCCGCGACTGCGCTATCGTGGCGGGATGCGTTCTTGACCCCCGCGCGATGCTCGATCCGACCGACCTGCGATTGCTGTATCAGCTCCGGCCCGCGGAGCCTGGCGATTTTCCGTTTGCCGAGGCGCTCACGCACGGCAACATGGGCGGCTATTACAAGCGCCATGGACTCGTCTGGCGCAGCGACCTGTTCTATGCGAGCTGGCGCGAATCCGAAAACTTCATCCTGGAAGCCGACGGCGAACGCATCGGCGTGCTGCGCGTGACCGAGGAGGGCGATTCGCTGCACATTCGCGATGTGCAGATTGCAGCCGGTCATCGCGGCCAGGGCGCCGGCACCTACATGCTCGACATGTCGCTGCGCTGGGCGCGCGCCCGCGGGCTGCACGAACTGCAGTTGCGCGTGTTCGTCGACAATCCGGCCGCGCGGCTCTACCAGCGAATGGGCTACCGCGTCACCGGGCCGAGGCTCGCGCAGCTCGGCTCGATCCGCCACATGGTGCGTACGGTCTGAGCGAATAACGGTGCAGCGCGGAGACCGTCAGCGGGCGGTGCCGAACGCGTCGTCGTCGTCGAGGGCGTCGTCCGTCGCGATGCCGTCCTCCGCGCCGCGGTGCTCGTAGCCGCGCAGCATGAACGCGCGCGGGCTTTCGCCGAACGCGCGCCGGAACATCGCCGAAAACGCACTCTGGCTCTGGTAGCCGAGCTCGCGCGCGATATGCGACAGCGGACGCCCCTGGTTCAACAGCGGAATCGCGCGCGCGAGCAGCGCCTGCTGCCGCCACTGCGAAAAGCTCACGCCCAGTTCCTGCTTGAAGAGCCGCGAAATCGTGCGCGTGCTCGCGCCGACCTCGCTTGCCCAGTGCTCGAGCGATTCCGCATGCGCCGGTTGCGCGAGCACCGACTCGCACAGCATGCGCAGGCGTTTCTCGTCGGGCATCGGCACCGCGAGCGGCAGCGGTTCGGCGCGGCTCAGCTCGTCGAGCACGAGCCCGCACAGCAGCCGCTCGCGCGCATCGCTCAGGTCGCGCGCGTCGAGCGCGACGATCAGTTCGCGCAGCAAGCCCGTCACCTCGACCACCCGGCATGCATCGAGCCCGTCCGGCACGATCGACTCGTCGATATACAGCGTGCGCAGATACGCGTCCTCGACGATCACGACTTCGTGCGTGACGTGCGGCGGTACCCAGATCGCGCGGGACGGCGGCACCATCCACGTCGTCCCGGTCGTCGCGACGCGCAGCACCCCGCGCGACGCGTACGCGAGCTGCGCCCACGCATGCGTGTGCAGCGGGATCCGGCGGCCGGCATCCACCTGCCGCGCCCGCACGCGCATCGGGTGGACGCGGGTCGGCGCGAACTCGGGCGGGATGTCGATGACGTCGTAGGGGTTCGATGTGTCGGCTTGGGCAGGCGGATTCATGGACGACTCGGTCGGCGCGGCGGCGATGCCGTTATTTTAGAAGGCGCCGCGCAGGCGCATGCGGCGGTTTTTCGGCCGATAATGCACCGTTCAAATGAACTTTGTATGGGGCCGCGCGCATTCCGGCCGCGGGCAAGTTTGGGCCTGCAGACGCGCGGGGCCAAAAAACATCGGGCCGCGATCGCGGTCTACCGATGCGGGCGCGTTGTCGCGCGAGCGGCGCCCCGAACGCCCTGAACACGCCGGTGCCCGCGGCGCGGCCGCGACGGCCCGGCATGGCAACACCTGAATCGAAGAGGAGAACCAAGATGCGCTACGTATTCGTCTACGGCACGTTGAGAGCGGGAGAAGCCAACGACATCGGCCATGCGGCCGCGCGGCACGGGATCGCCGCGCCGACGCTGCTCGGTGCGGCCGCGCTGCCGGGCGAACTGTACGATTTCGGCACGTACCCGGGCATGATCGCCGGGCCGGCCGGCCAGTCGCTCGTATGGGGCGACGTCTACGAGATCGACGAGCAGTTGATGCCCGTGCTCGACGAGATCGAGCGCGTCTATCCGGGCGTCGACACGCTGTTCCGGCAGGAGCCGGTGACCGTCCAGCTCGGCGGCCGTACGTACGCGTGCATCTACTATCCGGTCGCCGCGCATGCGGCAGCCGACCGTCCGCGCATCGCATCGGGCGACTGGGTTCAGCACCGGCGCGAGCGGGAAGCCGCCTGAGCGCTCGCGCGGCCAACTGCTGCGCCGCAAAGAAAAAGCGCCCTGGCTGAACTGCACCTCAAAAGTTGGATGCGAATCCAACCTTTGGGGTGTTTTTCATGGCGGGCGCTTTTCATGCCGCCGGCCGGTGCGACCGGCGGCGGGCAGGTCGGGCACGACCGGGCCGGCAGGACCCGGCCCGCATCGTCAGATTTCCTCGTACAGCGGCAGCGTCAGGAATTCGGTGAAGCCTTCCGACGTCGACATCTGTTCGAAGATCGCCGCCGCACGCTCGTAGGGCTGCGTGTTGCCGCCGACGGAACGCTTCACGTTGTCGAGCTCGGCCTTCGCGAATTCGCGCACGAGTTCCGCCGTGACCTTGCGGCCGTCGTCGAGCACGCCCTTCGGCGAGCGGATCCACTGCCACACCTGCGAGCGGGAGATTTCGGCGGTGGCCGCGTCTTCCATCAGGTTGTGGATCGGCACGCAGCCGTTGCCGTCGAGCCACGCGCCGAGATAGTGAATGCCGACGTTGATGTTGTTGCGCAGGCCGGCTTCGGTGATCGGCGCTTCAGGCTGGAAGTCGAGCAGATTCTTGCCTTCGATCTGCACGTCGTCGCGCTGCTTGGCGATCTGGTTCGGCTTGTCGCCGAGCACCTTGACGAATTCCTCCATCGCGATCGGCACGAGGCCCGGGTGCGCGACCCAGCCGCCGTCGTAGCCGTCGGTCGCGTCGCGCTGCTTGTCCGAGCGCACGCCGCCCATCGCCTTCTCGTTCGCCTGCGGATCGTTCTTGATCGGAATCAGCGCGCTCATCCCGCCGATTGCCGGTGCGTTGCGCTTGTGGCAGGTCTTCAGCAGCAGCAACGCGTACGCGCGCATGAACGGCACCGTCATCGTGATCTTCGCGCGGTCGGCCAGGCAGAAGTCGCGGTCGTTCTTGAACTTTTTGATCGCCGAGAAGATGTAGTCCCAGCGGCCGGCATTCAGGCCCGAGCTGTGTTCGCGCAGTTCGTACAGGATCTCGTCCATCTCGAACGCGGCGAGGATCGTCTCGATCAGCACCGTCGCGCGGATCGTGCCGCGCGGCACGCCGACCGCTTCCTGTGCCGCGACGAAGATGTCGTTCCACAGGCGCGCTTCGAGATGGCTTTCCATCTTCGGCAGGTAGAAGTACGGGCCCGAGCCGCGCGCGATCAATTCCTTCGCGTTGTGGAACAGGAACAGCGCGAAATCGAAGATGCCGCCGGACACGCGCTGGCCGTCGACCGTCACGTGCTTCTCGTCGAGATGCCAGCCGCGCGGACGCACGATCAGCGTCGCGACCTTGTCGTTCAGCCGGTACGACTTGCCGTTCTGCTCGAGCGAGATCGTGCGGCGCACCGCGTCCTTCAGGTTGATCTGGCCGTCGATCTGGTTCGTCCAGCTCGGCGCGTTCGAGTCCTCGAAGTCCGTCATGTACGAATCGGCGCCGGAGTTCAGCGCGTTGATGATCATCTTGCGCTCGACGGGGCCCGTGATCTCGACACGGCGGCATTGCAGGTCGGCCGGCAGCGGCGCGACCTTCCAGTCGCCTTCGCGGATCGCCTTCGTGTCGGCCAGGAAATCGGGGCGTTCGCCGGCGTCGAGGCGCTTGGTGCGTTCGACGCGGGCCTGCAGCAGCGCCTGGCGACGCGGCTCGAACGTGCGGTGCAGCGCCGCGACGAGTGCGAGCGCGTCAGGCGTCAGGATTGCTTCGTAACCCGGCTTGATTTCGCCGGTGATCGCCATGCCTTGCGGCAGCGTGATCGGGGTGCTCATGAGTCTCATCTCCTTGGTCGGTCAGTTGCGGTTTCGGTGAAGGGGGAAGGCGGCAGCGCCGCGACCCTCATGCGCCCGGGCCGGGGCGCGCGCGGTTCGCGGGTCTGCCGGATGGAGCCGGGGTGGCGAGGAAGGCGAGCAGGTCGGCCATGCCGCTGCCGGTGCCGTCGGGCGGCGCGCCGAGTTCCTCGGCGGGCGCGCCCGTGCGATTGAGCCAGAACGTCGTGTAGCCGAACCAGGCGGCCCCCGCGACGTCCCACGCGTTCGACGACACGAACACGATGTCGCGCGCGTTCGCGCCGAACGCCGCGGTGCCGAGTGCGTAGACGGCCGGGCTCGGCTTGTACGCGCGCACGGTGTCGGCCGACAGCACGCGATCGAACAGGCCGGTCATGCCGGCGCTCTTGATCGCGATGTCGAGCATTTCCGGGTTGCCGTTGGACAGGATCGCGAGCGGCGGGCGCGGGTCGAGCGCGCGCAGCTTGCGCAGCGCGGGCAGCGTGTCGGGGTAGGTGGATAGGCACGCGTATTCGTCCATCAGCCGTTTCTCGGCCGCGCTGTTCAGCGTGAGGCCGAGCACGCGCGCGGCGAAGCGCAGCGCGTCGAGCGTGATGTCGCGAAACGGGCGATAGCGGGCGCCGGCCGGATCGGCGAGCGTGCGCAACTGCGAGTATTCGATTTGCTTGCGTCGCCACAGCTGCGACAACCGCTCCCCGTGACCGGGAAACATCTGCTCCGCCGCGGCCACGACCGCATGCACGTCGAACAACGTGCCGAATGCGTCGAAGAGGATTGCGTCGGGAGAGGAGAGTGTCGTTGTGGCCGACATAGCCTTGCGCTCCAGTTTCAGAGGTCGAGTCGATTCTATTTGTGATCACATGTACTAAAAAAGACGCTAATCATCACTTGATCTTTTACTTTCATATACATAATCTTGACCGGCTTAAGCTATTTGAAGGGCGGGATGGCCGTCCTTTCGAGTCATGGACCGGTTCAAACAGATCGAAACGTTCGCCGCGGTCGCGGCGAAGGGCAGCCTGTCGGCGGCCGCGCACGCGGAAGGCGTCGCGCCGGCGATCATCGGCCGCCGCCTCGACGCGCTCGAGGAGCGGCTCGGCGTCAAGCTGCTGGTGCGGACGACCCGCAAGCTCACGCTGACTTTCGAGGGGTCGGCCTTCCTCGAGGATTGCCAGCGGATCATCAACGACATGCAGAACGCGGAGGCGAGCGTGTCCGCCGGCGGCGTGAAGGCGAGCGGCCACCTGCGTATTTCCGCGCCGGCCGGCTTCGGGCGGCGCCACGTCGCGCCGCTCGTGCCCGAGTTCAGCGGCGCGCATCCGGACGTGTCGGTCACGCTCGACCTGTCCGACCGGATGGTCGACCTCGTCAACGAAGGGTTCGATTGCGCGGTACGGCTCGGCGAGTTGCCCGATTCGTCGCTGGTGTCGCTGAAGCTCGGCGAGAACCGGCGCGTGTGCGTCGCGTCTCCGGCGTATCTCGCGCGGCGCGGCACGCCCGCCACGCTCGCCGAACTCGCGCGCCACAACTGCCTCGCGCTGGCCGCGAACGCGAACCAGCAGCGCGGCTGGGCGTTCCAGGAGGACGACAAGGTCGTGTCGATCCGCGTGAACGGTACGATGGAATGCTCGGACGGCGCTGTGCTGCACGAGTGGTGCCTCGCCGGCTACGGCCTGGCCTGGCGATCGTGGTGGGAGGTCGGCGGCGACATCGCGGCCGGCCGGCTCGTCAGCGTGCTCGATGCGTTCGCGGCGCCGCCGATCGGCATCCACGCGGTGTTTCCGCAGCGCCGCCACCTGCCGCTGCGCGTGCGGCTGTTTCTCGATTACCTGAAACACACGTACGAGCGGCCCGGGTATTGGGGCGAGTAGCGCGCGGCCGCCCGCGCGTTTCCGATATGAGGGCGAACCCGCTGACGGCGCCGGCCGCCCGGTTTCGCGCACTACAATCGAAACTGGCATGCGCGACACGCCGGGGCCGGCTCGCATGGGTTCGCGGCGCGCGCGGTGCGTCTGACGAAGGAGGGCGCGATGTTCCGGCACATCCTCGTTCCAACCGACGGTTCCGAACTGTCGCAGAAGGCGATCGACGGCGCGATCGACCTGGCGCGCGCGGTCGGCGCGCAGGTCACGGCCTACGCGTGTCTGCCGCAGTATCCGTACTCGCCGTTTTCCGAAGTGATCATCGAGCCGCCCGCCGATTTCCGCGCGCGCAGCGAGCGCGAGGCGCGCGCGCACCTCGACGAGGTGCAGGCGGCCGCGAAGGCGGCCGGCGTCGTCTGTGACAGCTGGACGAGCGTGCATCCGTCTCCGTATCTCGGCATCATCGAGGCGGCCGAACGCGGCGGTTGCGACGTGATCTTCATGGCGTCCCACGGGCGCCGCGGGCTCGGCAGCCTGCTGATCGGCAGCGAGACGCAGCGCGTGCTGACCCATACGAAAATTCCGGTGATTGTCTATCGGTAGCGGCGACGTCGTCCGTGGCCGCGCGGGCGGCGGCACGGCAGCGCCGCTGAAAAAGGGCGCGCCGGACGAAGCCGGCGCGCGTCGTTGCAGGCGGCCGAGGGCCGCGCGCGGCGGGTCGCGCGGGTCACCGCGCGCCTGCCGTCTCCTCCCTGATTTTTGTTCGGTGCCGCCGATGCCGCGCCGTCGCGTGACGGGCGGGCATCGGCGTGACGCTTGCGCGCGTTACGCGACCTTCTTGCCGTCGAAGAACTGTTCGTCCTCGGTCGAGCCGTGCAGCGCGGTCGTCGAGGCTTCGCGCTCGACCGTCTGCGTCACCGCGTCGAAGTATCCGGTGCCGACTTCGCGCTGGTGCTTGACGGCCGTGAAGCCCTTGTCGGCCGCCGCGAACTCGGCCTGCTGCAGTTCGACGAACGCGCTCATCTGCGTGCGGGCATAGCCGTGCGCGAGGTTGAACATCGAGTAGTTCAGCGCATGGAAGCCGGCCAGCGTGATGAACTGGAACTTGTAGCCCATCGCGCCCAGTTCCTTCTGGAACTTCGCGATCGTCGCGTCGTCGAGGTTCTTCTTCCAGTTGAACGACGGCGAGCAGTTGTACGACAGCATCTTGCCCGGGAACTGCTTGTGGATCGCTTCCGCGAACTTCTTCGCGTACTCGAGATCCGGCTTGCCCGTTTCGCACCAGACCAGATCGGCGTACGGCGCATACGCGAGGCCGCGCGAGATCGCCTGCTCGATGCCCGGCTTCGTGCGGAAGAAGCCTTCGACCGTGCGCTCGCCCGTCAGGAACGGCTTGTCGTTGTCGTCGATGTCGGACGTGATCAGGTCCGCTGCTTCCGCGTCGGTGCGCGCGACCAGCACGGTCGGCGTGCCCATCACGTCAGCGGCGAGACGCGCCGCCGACAGCTTCGCGACGGCCTCGCGCGTCGGCACGAGCACCTTGCCGCCCATGTGGCCGCACTTCTTCACCGATGCAAGCTGGTCCTCGAAGTGGACGCCCGATGCGCCTGCCTCGATCATCGCCTTCATCAGCTCGAACGCGTTCAGCACGCCGCCGAAGCCGGCTTCCGCATCCGCGACGATCGGCGCGAAGTAGTCGACGTAACCTTCGTCGCCCGGGTTCTTGCCTTCGGACCACTGGATCTGGTCGGCGCGCGTCAGCGTGTTGTTGATGCGCTTGACGACGAGCGGCACCGAGTTCGCCGGGTACAGCGACTGGTCCGGGTACATTTCGCCCGCGACGTTCGCGTCGCCGGCCACTTGCCAGCCCGACAGGTAGATCGCCTTGAGACCGGCCTTCACCTGCTGCATTGCCTGGTTGCCGGTCAGCGCGCCGAGCGCGTTGACGAACGGCTCTTCGTTCATGAGGCTCCACAGCTTTTGCGCGCCGCGCTTGGCCAGCGTGTGCTCGACGGCGATCGAGCCGCGCAGGCGAACCACGTCGTCAGCGGTGTAGCTGCGCTTGATGCCTTTCCAGCGCGGATCGGTTTCCCATTGCTGTTGCAGTTCCTGCGCCTGTTGGTGTCGCGACATGATGAGCTCCTTGATACGGTGCGTTGCCTGATGAGTCGAATCGGACGGTGAGGATGCTGTTCGCGAAGCGGAGCGGGGTGCTGCCGTTTCGCGAAGTCTTGTATAAGAGTCTAGGCAAACCGACCGACATGAAACAGGGGCTATCTCCGGAAGCTCGAAATTTTTTAATCGTTATGAATCAAAAGGTTGCCAGTAACGTTTCGCAATGAGAAACGATTTTTCCCATCTCGCAATCGTAAGGTTGTGCCGCGCAGCATGACTTTTTACGACGCAAAAAAATTTTCCGCATCGTGAAATGTGGGGCGGGACGAAAAAAAACCGGCGCGGGTGCGCCGGTCTGCCGGATGGGGTGGCCCTCCGTCGGGCGGCCGGAGCCGCCCGGGCGTGCTTACGACGCCGAGTTGCTGCGACGCGGGCCGCTGCTGCGTTGGCCGTCGCGACGCGGGCCGCCGTCACGGCTGCCGCTCGGCTTGCCGCTCCAGCCGCCGCCATTGCCGCCGCCGTAGCTACGGCCGGCGCCGGCATGACCGCCGCCCGGCTTACCGCCGAAACGACGACCGCCGTTACCGCCGCCCGGACGGCCGCGGCCACCGGTGCTGCCGGTGCGCGCGGGTGCCTTGCGCGGCTCGAAGCCTTCGATCACGTTGACCGGCAGCGGCGAGCGCACGAAGCGCTCGATGCGCTTGAGCGCGCCCTGTTCGGCGTGGTGCACGAGGCTCACCGCGGTGCCCGAACGGCCGGCGCGGCCCGTACGGCCGATACGGTGCACGTAGTCTTCCGCGAACTTCGGCAGGTCGTAGTTGAATACGTGCGTGATGCCCGGGATGTCGATGCCGCGGGCCGCGACGTCGGTCGCAACCAGCACGCGCACACGGCGCTCGCGCAGCGCACGGATCGTGCGGTTACGCGCGCCCTGCGGCAGGTCGCCGTGCAGTGCGGCCGATTCGAAGCCTGCGTCGGCGAGACGGCCGGCGAGCTGGTCGGCGTCGATCTTGGTCGCCGTGAAGATGATCGCCTGGTCGAGCGCGTCGTCGCGCAGCAGGTGATCGAGCAGACGATCCTTGTGGTCGCGGTCGTCGACGTAGTGCACGGTCTGCGCGATGTTCGTGCGCGACTCGAGGCGCTGCTGGATCTCGATGCGCTCCGGGTCCTTCAGCAGGCGGCCCGTCAGCGAACCGATCTTGCCGTCGAGCGTGGCCGAGAACAGCATGGTCTGGCGCGACGCGGGCGTTGCCGCGACGATCGTCTCGATGTCGTCGATGAAGCCCATGTCGAGCATGCGGTCGGCTTCGTCGAGCACGAGCATCTTCAGTTCCGACAGGTCAATGCGGCCGCGCTCGAGGTGATCGAGCAGGCGGCCCGGCGTGGCAACCAGGATTTCCGGGTTCTTCGCGAGCAGCATCAGCTGCTGGCCATAGGCGACGCCGCCGAGGATGCTGACGGTGCGCAGGCGCTTCAGGTGCTTGCCGTAGGTCGATGCGGCCGTCGTGACCTGCATCGCGAGTTCGCGGGTCGGCGTCAGCACGAGCAGGCCCGGGCGCGCGACGGGTTGCGGGCGGCGCACGCGGCGGTCGCCCTGGCTCGGTTCGCGCGGCGTGCGCGGTTGCTGCGCCAGCGTCTTCTGAAGCTGCGCGAAACGTTCGATCGCGGGCAGCATGAAGGCGGCCGTCTTGCCCGAACCGGTCGGGCTCGACACCAGCAGGTCACGGCCGGCGATGCCGGCCGGAATCGCGCGCTGTTGGACCGGCGTCGGCTTCACATAGCCGGCGGCCTCCAGCGCGGAGACGATCTCCGGCGACAGCCCGAGCGACGCGAAGCTGGGCTCGTCCGACGCCGGTTCGATCGCGGCCGGTACGGCGGCGTCGTCGAGACCGAGCGCCTGGTCGGCGATCGCGTTGAGCGGGCTGGAGTTAATGCTCGAAGTCATAACAATCCTTGAAACACAGTGGGTGAAACGTCGGCGCCAATCGCGCATACCCAAGTCGTCGGATTCAGCGAGCAAATCAGGAAACGGGGGTGCAATCCGCCGAACCTTCGGCGGATGAGGCATTAGAAGCTGTTTTGGGTGCGGCGCGCTTCAGGAGCGGGGCCGCCAGCCTGAGAGTGACGACCGCGAGGGTCGAAGCAGGAGGGGACAGGTTCTAAACCGGATTGGAGCATAACGCTACGAGGCGTCTGGCCGGAACGGCTTTCGAGCCGAGCGCGGGGGTGACGCAGGCCGCATTATAAAGAAATTTGCTGCGCTGCGCCACTGATTTGATTGCCGATTGCGGGGAGGGCGATCCGGTCAGGATGCCGTGCCGTTCTTCAGCGATTCGACGAGTTCGACATACTGCTGCTTGGCGGCGTCCTGCGACGTGCCTTTCAGCGCTTCCCACGCGTCGTACTTGTACTTGCCGACGATATCGGTGAAGCCCGGCTTGTCGCCGTGCGCGTCGCCGTCGGTCGCTTGCTTGAAGAGCGCGTACAGGCGCAGCAGCGTCAGGTTGCCCGGACGCTCGGGCAGTTGCTTGACGTCGACCTGGGCCTGGTCGAATTGGGCGGTGAGATCGCTCATCGTGTGTCTCCGTAAGGGTTTCGAGTCGGCCGATCTTAACAAGCGCCGCGCCGCGCGGGGTCGAGCGATCCTTCCAAACCGCCGGCCGCGCGGCGCACGCATCTGGATCGGGTCCGATCGCCCGTGGGAGCGGGGCGCCGCATTACAATGTCGGCCATGACGCAAACAGTGCTCCTCGCCATCGATACGTCGACCGAATTCTGCTCGGTCGCGCTGCTGCGCTCGGCTTCGGCCGATGACGCCGTTTCCACCCCGCAAACCTGGGTCCGCCACGAACCGACGGGCGCCGTGTCGAGCACGCGCGTGCTGCCGGCCATCCAGGAACTCTTCGCCGAATCGGGCCTGTCGTTCGCCGACTGCGACGCGATCGCGTTCGGCGCGGGCCCCGGCTCGTTCACCGGCCTGCGTACCGCGACCGGCATTACCCAGGGGCTCGCGTTCGGGCGCGGGCTGCCGGTCGTGCCGGTGAGCACGCTGCTGGCATGCGCCGAGCACGCGCGGCTGCGCGCGCCCGGCACGACGCGCGTGCTGGCCGCGCTCGACGCGCGGATGGACCAAGCATACTGGGCCGATTTCGCGTGGGACGACCAGGCGGGCGACTGGCGCACGCTGCATCCGGCGTCGCTCGACGCGCCCGGCGCCGTCGGCGTGCCCGACGTGCCGTTCACGCTCGCGGGCAACGCGGCGGCCGCGTTCGGCGCGCAGTTGCCGGCCGCCGCCGCGGCAGCCGTGATCGACGGCGATGCGCTGCCGCATGCGTTGGCGGTCGCGCATGCCGCGCTGCGCGCGTTTCGCGCCGGCCGTACGGTGCCGGCCGACCAGGCCGCGCCGGAATACGTGCGCGACAAGGTCGCGCAGACCACCGCCGAGCGCATCGCGGCGCGCGCCGCGCAGACGGGCGGAGTGAAAGGATGACGGGTGTACTGCTGAGCGACCGCTATTTGTCGCCGATGACCGACACCGATCTCGACGAGGTCGTCGCGATCGAGCAGGTCGCGTACGAATTCCCGTGGAGCCGCGGCAACTTCGAGGATTCGCTGCGCAACGGCTATTTCGGCGTGTGCCTGCGGCATGTGACGGGCGCGCTCGTCGGCTATTGCGTGCTGATGCCGGTGATCGACGAGATGCACCTGCTGAACCTGTGCGTCGCCCCGGCCGCCCAGCACTCGGGCGCGGGCCTCGCGCTGCTGCGCGAAGCGGTGCGCATCTCGCGCGCGGAGCGGCTCGACGGCGTGCTGCTCGAGGTGCGGCCGTCGAATCTGCGCGCGATCCATCTGTACGAGCGCTTCGGCTTCGTGACGATCGGCCGGCGCAAGAACTACTATCCGGCGCGGCATCGCGGCCGGGAGGACGCGATCGTAATGCGTCTGACGCTGAACAAGGACGAAGGGGACACGCATGGCGTGGGCTGAAGCAGCGCTCGAGGAAATGGGTCTCGCGCAGATCTGGGTGCGGCGCGGGCAGCGCGCGCAAAGCGCGGAAGCGGGCGAAACACCGGCTGCGGCATCCGGCGGAGGGGGCGACGCGTCCGCCGTTGCGGCCGCAACCGGTGCATCCAGTGCATCCGGTGCATCCGGCGTATCCGGCGTATCCGGCGTATCCGGCGCGGCCAAACCGCGGGCGGCGACGCAGCAGCCGCATGCCACGCAGCCGACTGCGCGGGTGGTCCCGCGTGACGATACGCCGCCGGTGGGCGGCGCGGCTCGCAATGCGGCCCTGCGCGACGAAGCGGGTACGGGTACGGCCACGCGCGCCGCGCTCGATGACGACCGTGCGTCCGCCGAGCCCGCACCGTTTGCCGCCGCGGACGACATGCCGCCGGCCACCGAAGACGATTTCGCGTGGTTCGACGCGACGCCGCCCGGCGATCCGCTGCCGCCGGACGAAGCGCGTCCCGCCGCAACGCCGGTGGCGATGCTCGACTGGGACACGCTCGCCGCACGCGTCGCCGACTGCACGAGCTGCCGCCTGTGCGAGAAGCGCACCAATACCGTGTTCGGCGTCGGCGATCGTGAAGCGGACTGGATGCTGATCGGCGAAGCGCCGGGCGAGAACGAGGACAAGCAGGGCGAGCCGTTCGTCGGCCAGGCCGGCAAGCTGCTCGACAACATGCTGCAGTCGCTGGCGCTCAAGCGCGGCGAGAACGTCTACATCGCGAACGTGATCAAGTGCCGGCCGCCCGGCAATCGCAACCCCGAACCCGACGAGGTCGCGCGCTGCGAGCCGTACCTGCAGCGCCAGGTCGCGCTCGTGAAGCCGAAGCTGATCGTCGCGCTCGGCCGCTTCGCCGCGCAGACGCTGCTGAAGACGGACGCGAGCATCGCGTCGCTGCGCGGCCGCGTGCACACGTACGAAGGCGTGCCGGTGATCGTCACCTACCACCCGGCGTACCTGCTGCGCAGCCTGCAGGACAAGTCGAAGGCGTGGGCCGACTTGTGCCTTGCGCGCGATACCTTCCAGCAGACGGGGGACGCCGACACGACCGGGCCGGCCGCACAATGACGCACGACGCGGCGTTCGCGTTCGTCGATACGCTGCGCGATGTCGCGGTCCGCGATCTGGGCTGGCTCCTCGCGAGCCCGAGCCTGCTCACCGCGGCGCCCGGCGCGCCGCTCGCGCATCCGTGGTCGGATGGGCCCGAACGGGTGGCCGTCGAAGCGTGGCTCGTCGCGCTCGACGCCGCGCCCGAGCCGCTGCACCGTGCGCTCGACGGGCTGCGGCCGGTGCGGCTCGGACGCTATGCCGAATGCCTGCTCGAATATTTCCTCACGCACGGGCCGTCGCTGCGGCTCGTCGCCGCCAATCTGCCGTTGCGCAGCAACGGCAAGACGCTCGGCGAGGTCGATTTCCTCGTCGATGCGCCGGGCGGGCAGCGCCTGCACTGGGAGCTCGCCGTGAAGTGCTACCTGTGCGCGCCGGTGGCGGGCGACGCATCGCTCGCGGATTTCGTCGGTCCGAATCTCGTCGACCGCCTCGACCGCAAGCGCAGCCGGCTGCTCGAGCATCAGTTGCGGTTGAGCGATCGCCACGGGTTTGCGCTGCTCGGCTACGGCGCGCCGTCCGATGCGCAGATGTTCATCAAGGGCTGGCTGTTCTATCCGCATGGCGTGCCGCTGCCGCCGGTCGCCGCGGAAATCGCGGCCGATCATCCGCGCGGCTTCTGGCTGACGCACGCGCAGTGGCCGGCGTGGGCGGCCGCGCAACCCGACGGCGCGGCGTGGAACGTGCTGGCGCGGCTGGCCTGGCTCGCGCCGCGGCGGGTGGCGGCCGACGCCGCGCCCGAACCGCTGGCGAATTCGCTTGCGCTGCCATCCGTATTGACGGCGCGCCAGGCGCCCGCGCTGATCGCCGTTCATCGACAGGACGGCGACGGTGTGTGGCGGGAGACGGCGCGCGGCTTCATCGTGCCGGACGACTGGCCGGCGCGCGCGCAGGCGTTCGCCGCGCTGGACGACTGACGCCGCGTCAGCCGGCGCTTACCACCAGCGATGGAAGTGATGGACCGGGCCGACGCCGTGGCCGACGTCGAGCTGGCCGCTCGCGGCGATCGCGCCGGTCAGGTAGACCTTCGCGTCGCGCACCGCGCTCTCGAGATCCGGCCGCTGCGGCAGCAGCGCGGCAATCGCCGACGACAGCGTGCAGCCGGTGCCGTGCGTGTTGCTGACCGGCACGCGCGTGCCGCCGAGCCGCACGGCATGCGCCGCATCGACGAGCCAGTCGGGGCTCGCGGCCGCGTCGGGCAAGTGGCCGCCTTTCATCAGCACGGCGTTCGCGCCTGCCTGCAGCAGCGCGTGGCCTTGCCGGACCATGTCGTCTTCGGTCGTCGCGGGCGTGTCGCCGAGCAGGGCGGCCGCTTCGGGCAGGTTCGGCGTGACGACGGTCGCGAGCGGCAGCAGCGCGTCGCGCAACGCGTCGACCGCGTCGGGCGCGAGCAGCGCGTGCGAACTCTTCGAAATCATCACCGTATCGAGCACGACGAAGCGCGGCGCGTAACGCCGCAGCGCGTCGGCCACGGCATGCACGATCGCGGCGTTCGCGAGCATGCCGATCTTGACCGCGTCGATGCGGATGTCGTCGAACACCGCGTCGAGCTGCGCGGTCACGAACGCCGCGTCCGGCGCGTGCACGCCGCTCACGCCGCGCGTGTTCTGAGCGGTCAGCGCGGTGATCACGCTCGCGCCGTACGCGCCGAGCGCGGAGAAGGTCTTGAGGTCGGCCTGGATGCCTGCGCCGCCGCCCGAGTCGGAGCCGGCGATCGTCAGGACGTTGGGTATCGGGTGCGTCATGATGGCAAGGCGCCGGTGCGAAGACCGGCGCCGACGGACGGAAACGGACAGTGTAGCGTCAGTGCCGCGATTCGCCGATCAGCGCGACCGAGTCGAACTGGCGCTGGTTCGCCTGGTGGCGGCGCATCACGAGCCACATCGTCAGGCAGACGAACGTGCCGAACAGCACGATCACGACGCCGACCGGCACGTCGAGCCAGACCAGCACCGCATACAGGCACAGCATCACGAGCACCGACAGGTTCTCGTTGAAGTTCTGCACCGCGATCGAGTGGCCGGCCGACAGCAGCACATGGCCGCGATGCTGCAGCAGCGCGTTCATCGGAACCACGAAATAGCCGGACAGCGCGCCGACGCCGATCAGGAAGATGTACGCGACGATCAGGTACACCGGCAGGCGCAGGTGGCCGAAGTGCACGGCCCAGTGCGCGGGGAACAGGTCGCGCGTGTAGAACGCCATCAGCATGACCGCGATGCCCATCATGATGCCGACGGGCAGCACGGACAGCGACTTCTTCAACGGGATGCGCGCGGCGGCGGCGATCGCGCCGCCCGCGACGCCCACCGCGACCACGGCCTGCAGAAGCGCGCCTTCGGACAGCGACATGTTGAGCGAGACTTCGGCCCACTTCAGCACGATGAACTGCAGCGTCGCGCCCGCGCCCCAGAACAGCGTCGTGACCGCGAGCGAGATCTGGCCGAGCTTGTCGCGCCAGAGCACCGTGAAACAGTCGGCGAAATCGGTGAGGAGCTTGACCGGGCCGCGCTCCTGCTTCGGGTAGCGCGCACCGGTATCGGGGATCCGCAGGTTGAACATCGCGGCGATCACGTAGATCGCCATGATGATCGCCATCGCCGCTTCGGCGGGCGTGCTGATCCAAGCGGGCGTGTGCGCGATCACGTGCGATGCGATGTGCGGGCTGATCAGCGCGCCGCCGAGCACGGTGCCGAGAATGATCGAACTGACGGTCGTGCCTTCGATCCAGCCATTCGCGGCGACGAGCCGGTCGGCCGGCAGCAGCTCGGTCAGGATCCCGTATTTGGCGGGCGAGTAGGCCGCGGCGCCGAACCCGACGATCCCGTACGCGATCAGCGGGTGGGCGCCGAACAGCATGATCAGGCAGCCGACCACCTTGATCGAGTTGGTGATGAACATCACGCGCCCCTTCGGACGCGAATCGGCGAACGCACCAACATAAGCCGCCAGCACCACATAGGACAACACGAAGAACAGCTTGAGCAGCGGTGTCATCCAGTTGGGGGCGTGGAGGTCTTTCAGCAGGGCGATGGCGGCGATGAGAAGCGCATTGTCGGCCAACGACGAGAAAAACTGCGCGGCCATGATGGTGTAAAAACCTTTTTTCATCTGATGCGATGCTTTCGTCGCTGCGGCAGGGCCGCGTAGGCCGCCTGGTATGCGATCGGCTTATTCCGTTCGAAATGGGTTGTGCGCACGGCTTTATAACACGAAAATACGGCAATTCGGACTAGCAAGATTCCCCGATCGTTCCGCAAATTGTCGGCTTCGGTGCTCAAAAGGCGCGGTAAGCTGATGATTCGCAAGCGTCTTTACGTAAATTTCCCATGCCGCGCCCGATCTCCGCCACCATCCATACCGCCGCTCTCGCGAACAATCTCTCCGTCGTCCGCCGCTTTGCCGGCCCGTCCAAGGTCTGGACGGTCGTCAAGGCCAACGCGTACGGCCACGGTCTCGCGCGCGTGTTTCCCGGCCTGCGCGGCACCGACGGCTTCGGCCTGCTCGACCTCGACGAGGCCGTGAAGCTGCGCGAGCTCGGGTGGGCCGGTCCGATCCTGCTGCTCGAAGGGTTCTTCCGCTCGACCGACATCGACGTGATCGACCGCTACAGCCTGACGACCACCGTCCACAACGACGAGCAGATGCGGATGCTGGAGACGGCCCGGCTGTCGAAGCCCGTCAACGTGCAGCTCAAGATGAACAGCGGCATGAACCGACTCGGCTACGCGCCGGAGAAATACCGCGCCGCGTGGGAGCGCGCCCGTGCGTGCCCCGGCATCGGCCAGATCACGTTGATGACCCATTTTTCGGATGCCGACAACGAGCGCGGCGTCGCCGAGCAGCTCGCGACGTTCGAGCGCGGCGCGGAAAACATCGCCGGCGCGCGCAGCCTCGCGAATTCGGCGGCCGTGCTGTGGCATCCGGATACGCACTTCGACTGGGTGCGGCCGGGGATCATCCTGTACGGCGCGTCGCCGTCGGGACTGTCGGCCGACATCGCCGACACCGGGCTGAAGCCCGCGATGACGCTCGCGTCCGAGCTGATCGCGGTGCAGACGATCGCGAAGGGGCAGGCGATCGGCTATGGCTCGACGTTCTCCGCGCCGGCCCAGATGCGCATCGGCGTCGTCGCGTGCGGTTACGCGGACGGCTATCCGCGCGTCGCGCCGGAAGGCACGCCGGTGATCGTCGACGGCATCCGCACGCGGATCGTCGGCCGCGTGTCGATGGACATGATCACCGTCGACCTCACGCCGTGCCCGCAGGCCGGAGTCGGCGCGCGCGTCGAGCTGTGGGGCAACACGCTGCCGATCGACGACGTCGCGCGCCATTGCGGGACCATCGGCTATGAACTGATGTGCGCGGTCGCCGGCCGCGTACCGGTGCGCGCGGAATAAGGGCGACACGCGTGGCGAAACAGAAAACCGTCTATGTCTGCAGCGAGTGCGGCGGACAAACCCCGAAGTGGCAGGGGCAATGCCCGTCGTGTCAGGCCTGGAACACCCTCGTCGAATCGGTCGCCGAGTCGCCGGCCGCCCATCGCTTCCAGTCGCTCGCGAAGCGGGCGCCGGTGCAGCGGCTCGTCGACATCGAGGCGGCCGACGTGCCGCGCTTCTCCACCGGCATCGGCGAATTCGACCGCGTGCTGGGTGGCGGGCTGGTGCCGGGCGGCGTCGTGCTGATCGGCGGCGATCCGGGCATCGGCAAGTCGACACTGCTGCTGCAGTCGCTCGCGGACATCGCGAACGAGCGGCGCGCGCTCTATATCAGCGGTGAGGAATCGGCCGCGCAGATCGCGTTGCGCGCGCAACGGCTCGCGCTGCTCGACGGCGGCGCGCCGGCGGCCGAGCTGAAGCTGCTCGCCGAGATCCAGCTCGAGAAGATTCAGGCCGCGATCGACGCGGAACGGCCGGACGTCGCTGTCATCGATTCGATCCAGACCGTCTATTCCGAAGCGCTGACGTCGGCGCCGGGCTCGGTCGCGCAGGTGCGCGAATGCGCGGCGCAGCTCACGCGCATCGCGAAGCAGTCCGGCACCGCGATCATCATGGTCGGGCACGTGACGAAGGAGGGCAACCTCGCGGGCCCGCGCGTGCTCGAGCACATCGTCGACACGGTGCTGTACTTCGAGGGCGACACCCATTCGTCGTTCCGGCTCGTGCGCGCGTTCAAGAACCGCTTCGGCGCGGTCAACGAGCTCGGCGTGTTCGCGATGACCGAGCGCGGGCTGCGCGGCGTCGCGAACCCGTCCGCGCTGTTCCTGTCGCAGCACGAGCAGGTCGTGCCGGGTTCGTGCGTGCTCGTCACGCAGGAGGGCACGCGCCCGCTGCTCGTCGAAGTCCAGGCGCTCGTCGATACGGCGCACGTGCCGAATCCGCGCCGGCTCGCGGTCGGCCTCGAGCAGAACCGGCTCGCGATGCTGCTCGCGGTGCTGCACCGGCACGCGGGCATCGCGTGTTTCGACCAGGACGTGTTCCTGAACGCGGTGGGCGGCGTGAAGATCACCGAGCCGGCCGCTGACGTCGCCGTGCTGCTCGCAATCCATTCGTCGATGCGCAACAAGGCGCTGCCGAAGGGCCTGATCGTATTCGGCGAGGTGGGGCTGGCGGGCGAGATCCGGCCGTCCCCGCGTGGCCAGGAACGGCTGCGCGAAGCGGCGAAGCTCGGGTTCACGTCTGCGCTGATCCCGAAGGCGAATGCGCCGAAGCAGCCGATCGAAGGGCTAAACGTGATGGCCGTCGAGCGGATCGAGCAGGCGATCGACCGCGTGCGCGATCTCGAATGACCGCGCGTGGCCGGCACCCGTGCGGGGCGGCCGGCCACGATCTGTCGCGTAATTGGTTGTAAAGAATATGTAGGCTCCTGTAACCCGGCGGACATCGCTTTTCCCTATCCTTTGGCGGATTGTCGAACCGCAATGGAAGGGAACCTATGTTCAAACAGTATGGGGATGCGGCCAGCGGACGCCTTTACAACCTGCGCGGCTGCCGCGTATCGGAGCCCATCGTTCACCCGTGGGGCGGCGGATGCCGGATCGTCGAGTGGATCGACGAAGAAGGGCGCCTCGCACGCCGGGTCGTGTCCGAGGACGTGACGGAAGCGGAAGTCGCCGCGGCGATCCGCCAGCCGACCGAAGGGCGGCGTTACCTGATGGACGATGACGAGCAACTGCCGCGCGATACGTTGCCGCGGCGTTGAGCGGGCGGCGTACGGCTGACCCGACAACGACAGCCGTAGTCACGATGAAGAGGCCGGGCCAGCGCGCCCGGCTTTGTCGTTTTCGGGCCGGATGCAGCCGGCCCGGTTCGTCGGGTATTGACGCCACCGTGGATGCCGCGCCACCGGTCAAGCGACCGGCGGATGGCACCCCGGCCGCGTTCAGCCGATCTGCTCGAGCTCTTCGTGCACGGCGAGCCAGTCGGCCTCGACCGTTTCGAGCCGGCTATTGACCTCGCCGAGCTTGCGGATCGCGTCGGTCAGCTCCGTCTTGCGCGCGGCCTCGTAGCTCGCCGGATCGGCGACGAACGCATCGAGGCGCGCCTTCTCGGCGTGCAGCGTTTCCATTTCCTTTTCGAGCTTCGTGATGCGGTTCTGCAGCGGCTTTTTCAGCTGCGACAGGCGCTGGCGCTCCTCGGCCGCCTGGCGCTTCTGGTCCTTGCGGTTGACGCCCGGATCGGCGCCCGTCGCCGCCGCGCCGTCGGCCTTCGCGGCCGCGCGCTGCTCGGCCGCGTGCTGCAGCAGCCAGTCGCGGTAATCGTCGAGGTCGCCGTCGAACGGCTGCAGGCGATGCTTCGCGACGAGCATGAACTGATCGGTGGTCGCGCGCAGCAGGTGGCGGTCGTGCGAGACGAGGATCAGCGTGCCTTCGAACTGCGCGAGCGCCATCGTCAGCGCGTGACGCGTTTCGAGGTCGAGGTGGTTGGTCGGCTCGTCGAGCAGCAGCAGGTTCGGCTTCTGCCAAATGATCAGCGCTAGCGCGAGCCGCGCTTTCTCGCCGCCGGAGAACGGGCCGACCGGGCTCGTCGCCATCTCGCCGGAGAAATTGAAGCCGCCGAGAAAGTCGCGCAGTTCCTGCTCGCGCGTGTCGGGCGCGAGCCGTGCGAGATGCGCGAGCGGCGAATCGTCCTCGCGCAGCGTTTCGAGCTGATGCTGCGCGAAATAGCCGATCGTCAGGCCCTTGCCGTCGCGCACGTGGCCCGACAGCGGCGCGAGCGTGCCGGCCAGCGTCTTGATCAGCGTCGATTTCCCCTGGCCGTTCGCGCCAAGCAGGCCGATGCGCTGGCCATTCTGGATCGACAGCGCCACGCGTTCGACGATCGGGATGTCCGTGCCGTCGTCGGCATGGTAGCCGCAGCGGACGTCTTCCATCACCATCATCGGGTTCGGCGCGGCGTCGGGCGTGCGGAACTCGAACGTGAACGGCGACGCGATGTGCGCGGGCGCGATCAGCTCCATCTTCTCGAGCGCCTTCATCCGGCTCTGCGCCTGCTTGGCCTTGCTGGCCTTGGCCTTGAAGCGGTCGACGAAGCTCTGCAGGTGCTCGATCGTCTTCTGCTGCTTTTCGTATGCGTTTTGCTGCAGCGCAAGCTGCTGCGCGCGCAGCACTTCGAATTGCGAGTAGTTGCCGCCGTAGCGCTTCACCTGGCGATTTTCCAGATGCAGCGTGACGTTGCAGATCGAGTCGAGGAATTCGCGGTCGTGCGAGATCACGACGAGCGTGCCGGCGTAGCGGTGCAGCCAGTCTTCGAGCCAGACGATCGCGTCGAGGTCGAGGTGGTTCGTCGGTTCGTCGAGCAGCAGCAGGTCGGAGCGGCACATCAGCGCCTGCGCGAGGTTCAGGCGCATGCGCCAGCCGCCGGAGAAGCTGGCGACCGACTCGCGCGTCTGCGCAAGCGTGAAGCCGAGGCCGAGCAACAGCGCCTCGGCGCGCGCCGGCGCGGTATAGCCGTCGGCATCGGCGAACGCCGCGTGCGCGTCGGCTTCGGCCGCGCCGTCATGCGCGGCCGACGCGGCGGCGATGCGCGCCTCGATCTCGCGCAGCGCGGTGTCGCCGTCGAGCGTGTAGTCGAGCGCCGAGCGGTCGACCGCGGGCGTTTCCTGCGACACGTGGGCGATCCGCCACGACGGCGGCATCGAGAAATCGCCGGCGTCGGAATGCAGCTCGCCGCGCAGGACCGAGAACAGTGTCGACTTACCGGCGCCGTTCGCGCCGATCAGGCCGGCCTTTTCACCGGGATTGAGCACGAACGAGGCCGACTCGAACAGCGGTTTGGTGCCTCGAGCAAGGCTGAACTGATTGAAACGGATCACGGCGGGAATGACTGACGAAAACCGCTATTCTAGACTGCGCGCGCGTCGCTCCGGATATCGGCCGAACGGCAGATGCCGCAACGGCGCGATTTCGCCTAGACTCCACGTCGTTCCGGTCTCATCAAAGGAGTGCCCGATGTCCACCCTCTATTCGTTCAGCGCGGAGACGCTCGCCGGCGAGCCGGCGTCGCTCGACGCGTATCGCGGCAAGGTGCTGCTGATCGTCAATACCGCGAGCGAGTGCGGTTTCACGCCGCAGTATGCGGGCCTGCAGAAACTGTACGAGCAGTACGCGGCGCGCGGCTTTTTCGTGCTCGGCTTTCCGTGCAACCAGTTCGGCAAGCAGGAGCCGGGCGACGCCGCGCAGATCGGCGCGTTCTGCGAGCGCAACTACGGCGTCACGTTCCCGATGTTCGCGAAGGTCGACGTGAAGGGCGACCATGCGCATCCGCTGTATCGCTATCTGACCGACGAGGCGCCCGGCATTCTCGGCCTGAAGGCGATCAAGTGGAATTTCACGAAATTCCTGGTCGACCGCGACGGGCGGATCGTCAAGCGCTATGCGCCGTCGACGAAGCCCGAGGAAATCGCCGCGGATATCGACAAGCTGCTGTAACGCCGTGGAGCCGCGAGCGGGGCGTCTGGCCCGCGACCGCGGTGTCGGGCCGGATGGGGCGAAAGCGGGCGGCGCCATCCGGGCGACGGCGGCCCGGCGCTCGCGCGGGCGCCACGGACGCTACAGGATGGGTGCGAACAGGCGCGCGACGTGCATGGCGATGCGCCGCCACGCGGGCGAGTGCCGATACTCGTTCGCATCGACCTCGTAGGACTGCGCGAAATCGGCGTCGAGCATGGCCCCGACTTCATCGGCGAACGCGCGATCGACGGTCAGCACCATGATTTCGAAGTTCAGCCGGAACGAGCGGTTGTCGAGATTCGCGCTGCCGACCGCGGCCGCGATGCGATCGATCAGCACGACTTTCTGGTGCAGGAAGCCCGGGCGGTAGCGGAACACCTTGACGCCTGCGTCGATGAGATCGCGCGCATAGAGCTTCGACGCCTCGAACACGACGTAGTGGTCGCGCCGGCACGGGATCAGGATGCGCACATCGACGCCGCGCATCACCGCGAGCTTCAGCGCGGCGATCACCGCTTCGTCGGGTATGAGATACGGCGTCGTGATCCACACCCGTTCGTGCGCGGCGTTGATCGCGCCGACGAAGAACAGCGAGCCGGTTTCCTGCTTGTCGGCCGGGCCCATCGGTACGGCGAGGCAATGCATCGCGTCGCCGGGCAGCGCCTCCGGCGGCGCGGCGAGCGGCGGAAGCGTCTGCGTGGCCCAGTGCCAGTCTTCGGCGAACACGTACTGAATGCTGGCCACCACCGGGCCGCGGATTTCGATATGGGTGTCGCGCCACGGCGACAGACGCCGGTTCGCGCCGAGATATTCGACGCCGACGTTGTGTCCGCCGACGAACGCGCGATTGCCGTCGACGACGACGATCTTGCGATGATTGCGGAAGTTGAGCTGGAAGCGGTTGACGAACTTGCGGTGGGTCGCGAACGGGTGGACCTCGACGCCGCCGCGGCGCAGCGTGTCGACGTAGCTGTGCGGCAGGTCGAAGCAGCCGATGCTGTCATACAGCAGGTAGCAGCGCACGCCGGCTGCCGCGCGGGCGAGCAGCGCGTCGCGCAGCATCAGGCCGAGCGCGTCGACGCGCACGATGAAGAACTGGACGAACACGTATTCGCGCGCCGAGTCGATCGCCGACAGGATCGCCTCGAACGTCGCATCGCCGTTGACGAGCGTGCGCACCGAATTGCCGCCGACGAACGGCATCCCGCCGAGCCGGGTGAGCGCGAGCACCGCAGCGCGGCCGATCGCGTCGGCCGCCGGCCCGTTGGTTGCGTCCGCATCGAGCCACGGCACGCGCGGCGTATGCGTGCGCAACGCTTCCATTTCGTGGCGCCGCGCGTCGACGTAGCCGGAGAACTTGCTGCGACCGAGGAACAGGTAGGGGACGAGCGTCAGGTACGGCATCGCGGCGAGCGACACGGCCCACGCGATCGCGCCTTGCGACGTGCGCGTGTTCATGAGCGCGTGACACGCCGCGACGATCCCGAGCACGTGAACGGCCAGGATCAGGGTGCCGAGATGTAGCCAGTCGAGGGTCATGGGCGCGTGACGGACTCCTGAAGTCGTGCGGCGCGACGGCCGCTTACGCGCATCTTACCCAACCGTGCGGGACAGCGGTTTGCCGTGCCGCACGGTTGGGGCCGCGGCGTGCCGTCAGGCCTTGCGCGGCAGGTCGGACGCCTGGATCAGGAACACCGTGTCGTCGCCCGCGCTGGTGGGCAGCCACGTGAGTTCGAGGCCGCCGAACGCGGCTTCGACGTGCTCGCGCTCGTTGCCGATCTCGACGACGAGCACGCCGTCGTCGTGCAGCCACTTGTGCGCTTCCGAGATGATGCGCCGCACGATGTCCATGCCGTCCTCGCCGCCCGCGAGCGCCATCTCCGGCTCGTGCCGGTACTCGGGCGGCAGCGCTGCCATCGACGTCGCGTTCACGTACGGCGGGTTCGTCAGGATCACGTCGTAGCGCGCGTCGGGTTCGGCGCGGAACGCGGGCAGCGGCGCGTAGAGATCGCCACGATGCAGCGTGATGCGATCGTCGAGGCTATAGTCGCTCACGTTGATCCGGGCGACTTCGAGTGCCTTGTCGGACAGGTCGACCGCGTCGATCTCGGCATTCGGGAACGCGCTGGCGGCGAGGATCGCGAGGCAGCCGGAGCCGGTGCACAGCTCCAGCACCGCGCCGACCTGCTCGGGGTCGGCGACATACGGCTGCAGCCCGTCGTCGAGCAGCTCGCCGATGAACGAGCGCGGCACGATCACGCGCTCGTCGACGTAGAAGCGGTGGCCGTGCATCCACGCTTCATGCGTGAGGTACGCGGCCGGCACGCGTTCGGTCGCGCGCCGTTCGATCACCGCGAGCACGGCCGCGATTTCATCGGGCAGCAGGCGCGCATCGAGGAACGGCTCGAGCGTGTCGAGCGGCAGGTCGAGCGTGTGCAGCACGAGGTACGCGGCTTCGTCGTACGCGTTGTCCGAGCCGTGGCCGAATGCGAGCTTGGCCTTCGAGAAGCGCGTGACCGCGTAGCGCAGCAGGTCGCGAATAGTTGCAAATGGTGTCGTCATGCGAGGCTCCGTCAGGCGATCAGTTGTTCGAGCACGCGTCGGTACACGTTCTTCAGCGGGTCGACGAAGCGCACGTCGATGTGCTCGTCGATCTTGTGGATGCTGCCGTTCGGCGGGCCGAACTCGATCACCTGCGGGCAGATGCGCGCGATGAAGCGTCCGTCGGACGTGCCGCCCGTCGTCGACAGCTCGGTCGTGAGGCCGGTCTCGGCGCGGATCGCGTTCTCCAGCGCGTTCGACAGGTCGCCGCGCGGCGTGAGGAACGGCAGGCCGCTCACCGACCACTTCAGCGTGTATTCGAGGCCGTGCTTGCCGAGGATCGCATGCACGCGTGCCTGCAGGCCCTCGACCGTGCTCGCCGTCGAAAAGCGGAAGTTGAACATCAGGTCCGCATGGCCGGGGATCACGTTGGTCGCGCCGGTGCCGGCATGCAGGTTCGACACCTGCCAGGTGGTCGGCGGGAAGTATTCGTTGCCTGCGTCCCACTGTTCGGCGGCGAGCTCGGCGAGCGCCGGCGCGAGCAGGTGGATCGGGTTCTTCGCGAGGTGCGGGTATGCGATGTGGCCCTGCACGCCCTTGACGACCAGCTCGCCCGACATCGAGCCGCGGCGGCCGTTCTTCACGACGTCGCCGAGCTCCGCGCTCGAGGTCGGCTCGCCGACGATGCAGTAGTCGACGCGTTCGCCGCGCGTTTCGAGCAGTTCGACGACCTTCACGGTGCCGTCGGTGGCCGGGCCTTCCTCGTCGCTCGTGATCAGGAACGCGATCGCGCCGCGGTGGCCGGGGTGGGCCGCGACGAATTCCTCGGACGCGACGACGAACGCCGCGAGCGACGTCTTCATGTCGGCCGCGCCGCGGCCGTACAGCTTGCCGTCGCGATGCGTGGGGACGAACGGCGGCGAGGTCCACTGCTCGAGCGGGCCGGTCGGCACGACGTCGGTGTGGCCCGCGAACGCGAGCAGCTTGCCGTCGCGGCCGTCGGCGCCGCGCTTGACGGCCCACAGGTTGGTCACGCCGTGCGACGCGATGGTCTCGCATTCGAAGCCGAGCGCGGCGAGGCGCTCGGTCATGAGCTGCTGGCAATGCTGGTCGTCGGGCGTGACGGACGCGCGGGCGATCAGCTGTTCGGTAAGGGCTAGGGTGGCGGACATGGTTCGGACCACTTTCGATAAAAAATGCCGGCGCGGTGGCCGGCAGTGACGAGACGTCGGGCTGCACCCGCGGGCGCAGCGGGGGCGGCCCTAGGCGGCAAACAGCGCCGCGTACTGATCGGCCACGAAGCCGAGCGATTTCACGCGGCCGTTGACGACGAGCACGGGACGCTTGATGACCGACGGCTTGTGGATCATCAGCGCGACCGCGCCGGAGCGCGTTTCCGCGGCCGCCTTCATCGCATCGTCCAGGCCGCGCCACGTCGTGCCGCGCTTGTTCACGAGCGCGTCGAGCGACACGTCCTTCAGCCAGTCCTCGACGAGCGGCGCGCTGACGCCGAGCTTCTTGAAGTCATGAAACTCGAACTCGACGCCGTGATCGTCGAGCCACACGCGGGCCTTCTTCACGGTGTCGCAGTTCGGAATGCCGTAGACGACCACGGTGTGCGGCTTGGCCATCAGTCGCCTCGCAGCAGCTCGTTCAGGCCGACCTTCGCGCGGGTCTTCGCGTCGACTTTCTTCACGATCACCGCGCAGTACAGGCTGTGCGAGCCGTCCTTCGACGGCAGGTTGCCGGCCACGACGACCGAGCCGGCCGGGATGCGGCCGTAGCTGACTTCGCCCGTTTCGCGATCGTAGATCTTGGTGCTCTGGCCGAGGTACACGCCCATCGAGATCACCGAGTTCTCCTCGACGATCACGCCTTCGACGACTTCCGAGCGCGCGCCGATGAAGCAGTTGTCTTCGATGATGACGGGGTTCGCCTGCAGCGGTTCGAGCACGCCGCCGATGCCGACGCCGCCCGACAGGTGCACGTTCTTGCCGATCTGCGCGCACGAACCGACCGTGGCCCACGTGTCGACCATCGTGCCTTCGTCGACGTACGCGCCGATGTTGGTGTACGACGGCATCAGCACGACGTTCTTCGCGATGAACGAGCCGCGGCGCGCGATGGCCGGCGGCACGACGCGGAAGCCGCCCGCGGCGAAGTCTTCAGCGGTGTAGTTCGCGAACTTCGACGGCACCTTGTCGTAGAACTGCGAGTAGCCGCCGGCAGGCATCGGCGCGTTGTCCTCCAGGCGGAACGACAGCAGCACGGCCTTCTTCAGCCACTGGTGCACGGTCCAGTTGCCGTCGATCTTCTCGGCGACGCGCAGTGCGCCCTTATCGAGTTGCTCGAGCGCATGAGCGACGGCTTCGCGGACGTCGGCGGGCGCGGCCTTCGGCGACAGCTCGGCGCGGTTTTCCCAGGCGGTATCGATGATTTGCTGAAGTTGTTGCGACATGTTCGTTTTCGCAGGAGAGGAATGGAATTGATCGGGATGGACGTCTTACCGCGCGAGAGCTTGGCAGAAATCGACGATGCGTTGCGCGCCCTCGACGCATTCGGGGGTGCCCGCGACGAGCGCGATCCGGATGAAATCGCGGCCTGGATTCGTGCCGTGCGCGTCGCGCGCCAGGTACGAGCCGGGCAGAACCGTCACATTATAGTCGGCGTACAGGCGGCGGGCGAACTCGGTGTCCGACAGCCCGGTGCGCGCGACGTTGGCCCACAGGTAGAACGCGGCGTCGGGCAGCTTCACGTCGATCACGTCGGCCAGCATCGGCGTGACCGTGTTGAACTTCTGCAGGTACAGCGCGCGGTTCTCGCGCACGTGCGCCTCGTCGTTCCACGCGGCGATGCTCGCGTGCTGCCAGACCGGCGACAGCGCCGCACCGTGGTACGTGCGATACAGCAGGAATTTCTTGAGCAGCGCGGCGTCGCCGGCGACGAAACCCGAGCGCATGCCCGGCACGTTCGAGCGCTTGGACAGGCTCGACAGCATCACGAGCCGTTCGAAGCCGCGGCCGAGGCGGTGCGCGGCCTCGAGGCCGCCGAGCGGCGGCGCCGCTTCGTCGAAATAGATTTCCGAATAGCACTCGTCGGACGCGATCACGAAACCGTGGCGGTCGGACAGCGCGAACAGCTCGCGCCAGTCGTCGAGCGTCAGCACGGCGCCCGTCGGGTTGCCCGGCGAGCACACGTACAGCAGCTGGGTGCGCGCCCACACCTCGTCGGGCACGGCCGCATAGTCACAAGCGAAGTTGCGCGCCGGGTCGCTGTTCGCGAAATAGGGTTCGGCACCGGCCAGCAGCGCCGCGCCTTCGTAAATTTGATAGAACGGATTCGGACAGAGTACGATCGCCTTCTTGCCGTCCGCGCTCGCGCGCGAGTCGATCACCGTCTGCGCGAGCGAGAACAGCGCCTCGCGCGACCCCGACACGGGCAGCACTTGCGTGGCCGGATCGAGCGCCGGCAGCCCGTAGCGGCGTTCGAGCCAGTGCGCGATCGACGTGCGCAGCGCGTCCGAGCCGGCCGTGGCCGGGTACGACGCGAGACCGTCGAGCGCGGCCACCACGGCGTCGCGGATCAGCGCCGGCGTCGGGTGCTTGGGCTCGCCGATGCCGAAGCTGATCGGTTTGAGGCTGGCAGCGGGTGTACCGGCACCGGGCATACCGGCACCGGGCGTCACGTCCTTGAACAGGGCGCGCAGCTTTTCGAAGGGATAGGGCTGGAGCGAGTCGAGTCGAGGGTTCACGGGCGAAGCGGCCGTCGCGGCCGGTTGGAGCAAAAAGGGGCGGCGCAGGTGCCGCACGGCTGCGAACGGGCGCCGACGGCGCGCGGCTCGCAGCGGACGATTATAGCGTGACGCAATGCGGTCACGGCCCGCCGGAACGGCGGCCGGGCCGGTCGAATAAAGGGTATCGAACCAAATGAATAACGCGGTACGCGGCAGCCTGCCGACGCTGGCCATCCTGATCGGCGCTTCGGTATGGGGCCTGATCTGGTATCCGCTGCGCATCCTTGCGTCGCTCGGCCTCACCGGCACGCTGGCAAGCGCGCTGACGAGCCTCGTCGCGTTCCTGTTCGTGATCGTCGTGCGCCACCGCACGATCGCGACGCTGCGCTGGCACTGGGTGCTGCCGGGCATCGCGATCACGGCCGGCGTGACCAACCTCGGCTTCGTGTGGGGCACGATCCACGGCGAAGTGCTGCGCGTGATGCTGCTGTTCTACCTGACGCCGGCGTGGACCGCGATCTACGCGCATTTCCTGCTGCGCGAGCGCCTGACCTGGGCCGGCGCGGGGCTCGCGGCGCTGTCGATCGGCGGCGCGATGCTGATGCTGTGGTCGCCGACGCTCGGCGTGCCGCTGCCGGCCAACCCGGCCGAATGGGCGGGGCTCGCGGCCGGCCTGAGTTTCGCGATGAGCAACGTGCTCGTGATCAAGGCGAGCCGCGAGCTGCCGGAGATGCGCGCCGAGATGCGCACCGCGACGCTGTTCGGCGGCGCGGCGGTGTTCGGCGCGATCGCGTCGCTGTTCGAGGGGCTGCCGGCCGCGCCGGCCGGCGCCCAGCTCGGCACCGCCGCGCTGATCGTCGTCGCGATCGGCGTGACGGTCGCGGTGAACAACCTGCTCGTGCAGTACGGGCTTGCGCGCGTGCCGGCCAACCGCGCGGCGATCATCATGCTGTTCGAGATCGTGATCACCGCGCTGTCCGCATGGGTGTTCGCGAGCGAACTGCCGAGCGCGCGCGAGTGGGCGGGCGGCGCATGCATCGTGCTGGCGACGCTGCTGTCGAGCCGGGTCCATCGTGCCGCGCCGGCACGGGGCAAACCCGGCGACGGGCGGGATGGCGCACGCGCGATGGTATGATGGAAGCCGTTTGCGGGGCCCAACGCTGGATGCGCGCGGCCCCGCTTTTGAATTCCGGGGCGCATCGCGCACACGGGCCGTCCGGCCCCGCGCGTCGCGGCCCGTTCCGTTTCACACCTTCTTCACATCCGATACCGCCGTGCGTCTGAGCTCGATCAAACTCGCTGGCTTCAAATCCTTTGTCGATCCCACGCATTTCCAGGTTCCGGGCCAGCTCGTCGGCGTGGTGGGCCCGAACGGGTGCGGCAAGTCCAACATCATCGATGCCGTGCGCTGGGTGCTCGGCGAGTCGCGCGCGTCCGAGCTGCGCGGCGAGTCGATGCAGGACGTGATCTTCAACGGCTCGACCGCCCGCAAGCCCGGCAGCCGGGCAAGCGTGGAGCTGATCTTCGACAACTCCGACGGCCGTGCGGCCGGGCAGTGGGGCCAGTACGGCGAGATCGCGGTGAAGCGCGTGCTGACGCGCGACGGCACGTCGAGCTACTACATCAACAACCTGCCGGCGCGCCGCCGCGACATCCAGGACATCTTCCTCGGCACGGGCCTCGGCCCGCGTGCGTACGCGATCATCGGCCAGGGCATGATCGCGCGGATCATCGAGGCGAAGCCGGAAGAGCTGCGCGTGTTCCTCGAGGAAGCCGCGGGCGTGTCCAAGTACAAGGAACGGCGCCGCGAGACCGAGAACCGCCTGCACGACACGCGCGAGAACCTGACGCGCGTCGAGGACATCGTCCGCGAGCTCGGCGCGAACCTCGAGAAGCTCGAGGCGCAGGCCGTCGTCGCCAACAAGTACAAGGAACTCGTCGCCGACGGCGAGGAGAAGCAGCGCCTGTTGTGGCTGCTGCGCAAGAACGAGGCTGCGGGCGAGCAGCAGAAGCAGCAGCGCGCGATCGAGCAGGCGCAGATCGACCTCGAGGCCCAGACGGCCCGGCTGCGCGAGGTCGAGTCGCAACTCGAGACGCTGCGGGTCGCGCATTACTCGGCGAGCGACGCGATGCAGGGCGCGCAGGGCGCGCTCTACGAGGCGAACGCCGAAGTGAGCCGCCTCGAGGCCGAGATCAAGTTCATCGTCGAATCGCGCAACCGCGTGCAGGCGCAGATCGCCGCGTTGAACGCGCAGCGCGAGCAATGGCGCGCGCAGGCCGAGAAGGCGCAGGACGAGCTCGAGGAAGCCGAGGAAGCGCGCGCGATGGCCGACGAGAAGGCCGCGCTCGCCGAAGACAACGCGGCCGCGAAGCACGACGCGCTGCCGGCGCTCGAAGCGAAGTGGCGCGATGCGCAGGCGCAGCTCAACGACGAGCGCGCGCGCATTGCGCAGACCGAGCAGTCGCTGAAGCTCGAGGCCGCGCACCAGCGCAATGCCGACCAGCAGCTCCAGCAGCTTCAGCAGCGCCATGAGCGGCTGAAGTCCGAGGCGGGCGGGCTCGATGCGCCGGACGAAACGCAGCTCGAAGAATTGCGCATGCAGCTCGCCGAGCAGGAAGAGATCCTCGCCGAGGCGCAGGCGCGTCTTGCCGATGCACAGGAAGCGCTGCCGCGCCTCGACGGCGAACGCCGTGCCGCGCAGGAGCGCGTGCAGGCCGAAAGCACGCAGATCCACCAGCTCGAGGCGCGGCTCGCCGCACTCAAGCAGCTGCAGGAGAACGTGCAGACCGAAGGCAAGATCCAGCCGTGGCTCGACAAGCACGAACTCGGCGCGCTGCCGCGCCTGTGGAAGAAGCTGCACGTCGAAGCGGGCTGGGAAGCGGCACTCGAGGCCGTGCTGCGCGAGCGCCTCGCCGCGCTCGAAGTGTCGAATCTCGACTGGGTGAAGGCGTTCGCGACCGATGCGCCGCCCGCCAAGCTCGCGTTCTATGCGCCGCCGGCCGCCGGTGAACCGCCGGCCGCCGCGGCCGGGCTGCGCCCGGTGCTGTCGCTCGTGCGAATCGACGATGCAGGCATTCGCGCGGTGCTGAACGACTGGCTCGGCAACGTGTACGTCGCCGACGACATCACACAGGCGCTCGCGACGCGCACGCAGCTGCCGGCGGGCGGCGCGTTCGTCGTCAAGGCCGGCCACATCGTCACGCGCGTCGGCGTGCAGCTGTACGCGGCCGATTCGGAGCAGGCCGGGATGCTGGCCCGCCAGCAGGAGATCGAGAACCTGGGCCGCCAGGTGCGGGCACAGGCGCTGCTCGCCGACGAGGCCCGCACGGCCGCGGTGCGGGCGGAAGCCGCGCACACGCAGGCCGCGCAGGCGCTCGGCGACGTGCGCGCGCAGGCCGAACGCGCGACGCAGCGCGTGCACGCGCTGCAGATGGACGTGCTGAAGCTCGCGCAGGCGCATGAACGCTACACGCAGCGCAGCACGCAGATCCGCGAGGAACTCGAGGAAATCGGCGCGCAGATCGACGAGCAGCGCGCATTGCGTGCCGAATCGGAAGCGAACTTCGAGCGTTTCGACGGCGAACTCGCGGAACTGCAGGCGCGCTTCGAGGACAACCAGCTCGCGTTCGAAGCGCTCGACGAATCGCTGACGCACGCGCGCCAGGAAGCGCGCGATCTCGAGCGCGGCGCGAACGACGCGCGCTTCGCCGCGCGCAACGCGGTCACGCGGATCGACGAGCTCAAGCGCAGCATCCAGGTCGCGCACGAGCAGAGCGAGCGCGTCGCCGCGTCGCTGGAGGACGCGCGCGCCGAACTCGAAACGATCAACGAGCAGACCGCGCACACGGGGCTGCAGGACGCGCTCGAAATTCGCGCGGTGAAGGAAGAAGCGCTGCAGGCCGCGCGGATCGAACTCGACGACCTCACCGCGAAGCTGCGCGCGTCGGACGAGCAGCGTCTCGTCGCCGAGCGTTCGCTGCAGCCGCTGCGCGACCGCATCACCGAGCTGCAGTTGAAGGAGCAGGCCGCGCGCCTGTCCGTCGAGCAGTTTGCCGAGCAGCTCACCACAGCCGAGGTCGACGAGGAAGCGCTGCGCGAGAAGCTGACGCCGGACCTGAAACCGTCGTACCTGCAGGGCGAGGTCACGCGCCTGAACAACGCGATCAACGCGCTCGGCCCGGTGAACATGGCCGCGCTCGACGAGCTGAAGGCCGCGAGCGAGCGCAAGGTGTTCCTCGATGCGCAGTCGGCCGACCTGACCGATGCGATCACGACGCTCGAGGACGCGATCCACAAGATCGATCAGGAAACCCGCACGCTGCTGCAGGGCACCTTCGACGAGGTCAATCGTCACTTCAGCGACCTGTTCCCGCGCCTGTTCGGCGGCGGCCAGGCGAAGCTGATCATGACGGGCGACGAAATCCTCGATGCGGGCGTGCAGGTGATGGCGCAGCCGCCGGGCAAGAAGAACGCGACCATCCACCTGCTGTCGGGCGGCGAGAAGGCGCTGACCGCCACCGCACTGGTGTTCGCGATGTTCCAGCTGAACCCGGCGCCGTTCTGTCTGCTCGACGAGGTCGACGCGCCGCTCGACGACGCGAACACCGAGCGTTTCGCGAATCTCGTGCGCGCGATGTCCGACAAGACGCAGTTCCTCTTCATCTCGCACAACAAGATCGCGATGGAGATGGCGCAGCAACTGATCGGCGTGACGATGCAGGAGCAGGGCGTGTCGCGGATCGTCGCGGTGGACATGGAAACCGCCGCGGGTTTTGCCCAGAATTGACGTTTGACGAAACCGGACCGCGTTCGCGCGGCGCATGGGCGCCCGTTCGCGGTCCGACGAAAAAGAATTGCTGATGGAGCGTGCATGGACGAGTTGACACTCGGTTTGATCGGCGCCGGCGCCGTCGTGGTGGGCGGCGTCGTGGTCTACAACGCGTGGCAGGGCGCGAAGGTGCGGCGCAGGATGCCGCGCCCGATGCCGGAAGAGGCGGCCGAGGCGATGAATCGCCCCGAGCGCGACGAGGAGCTGCCGTTCATCGAGCCTGTGCGCCAGCCCGCGCGCCGCGAACCCGCGGCACCGGCGCCGGCGGCTGCCGCCGCGAGCACGCCAGCTGAAGCGGCGCGCGTCGAGCCGACCTTCGGCGGCGCGGCGCCTGCCGACATGCCGGCCGATCTGCAGGCCGAGGCCACCGGCGGCGACACGCCGTCGGAATCGACCGAGCCGGCCAGGCAGTCTGTCGACGCAGGTTCGGTCGCCGCCGCACATGAAGCGCCGGCCGCCGACGCATCGAACGAACCGGCCGAACCCGTGCTGCCGGCCGCGACGACGGTCTCGTCGGCACCGCCCGCGATCGTCGACCGCCGGATCGACTGCATCGTGCCGATTCGCCTCGGCGGGCCGCTGCCGGGCGACAAGATCCTGCCGGCCGCGCAGCGGCTGCGCCGCGCGGGCAGCAAGCCCGTGCATATCGAGGGCAAGCCGGAAGGCGGCCAGTGGGAGCTGCTGCAGAACGGCGTGCGCTATGAAGAACTGCGCGCGGCCGCGCAGCTCGCGAACCGCAGCGGCGCGCTGAACGAGCTCGAATTCTCCGAGTTCGTGACGGGCGTCCAGCAGTTCGCCGATGCGATCGACGGCGCACCGGAATTCCCGGACATGATGGAGACGGTCGCGATGGCGCGCGAGCTCGATGGCTTTGCCGCGCAGTGCGACGCGCAGCTGTCGATCAACGTGATGTCGGACGGCGCGCCGTGGTCGGCGAACTACGTGCAGGCCGTCGCATCGCAGGACGGGCTGCTGCTGTCGCGCGACGGCACGCGTTTCGTGAAGCTCGACGCGAAGCAGAACCCCGTGTTCATGCTGCAGTTCGGCGATACGAACTTCCTGCGCGACGACTTGACGTACAAGGGCGGCAACATGATCACGCTGGTGCTCGACGTGCCGGTCGCCGAAGAAGACATCCTGCCGTTCCGGCTGATGTGCGACTACGCGAAGTCGCTGTCCGAGCGAATCGGTGCGCGGGTCGTCGACGATTCGCGCCGGCCGCTGCCGGAATCGACGCTCGTCGCGATCGACCAGCAACTGATGAAGCTGTACGCGAAGCTCGAGGAAGCGGGTATCCCGGCCGGTTCGCCGGTCACGCGACGCCTGTTCAGCCAGTAACGCGTTGCACGGGCGGTGGCCATCCGCGCCGCCGTCCGTCGCTGCGCTGCCGCACGCACGCCGCCTGTGTGCGCTGCGGCCGGCTTGCGCGCCACGCATCGCGTGCCCCCGTCGCGGCGTCAAACTGAGATAATCGAACATCCGATTTTTCAGAACGAAACTGCCGCCAGCATGGCCCGAACCCAAGCCGAACCGCCAGCCAGCCAGCCCGACGCGCGTGCCGCGTGGCTGCGCGACCAACTCGAGCGGGCGAATTACGCCTATTACGTGCTCGACCAGCCGGATCTGCCCGACGCCGAATACGATCGACTGTTCGGCGAGCTGCAGCAACTCGAAACCGATCATCCCGACCTCGTGACGCCCGACTCGCCGACGCAGCGCGTCGGCGGCGAAGTGGCGGGCGGTTTCACGCCGGTCGTCCATGATGCGCCGATGCTGTCGCTGAACAACGGCTTCGCCGACGAGGACATCGCCGCGTTCGACAAGCGCGTCGCCGATGCGCTCGGCAAGACGACCGATCTCGCCGGCTCGGTGACGGACCCGGTCGAATATGCGTGCGAGCTGAAGTTCGACGGGCTGGCAATCTCGCTGCGCTACGAGCACGGCGTGTTCGTGCAGGCGTCGACGCGCGGCGACGGCACGACCGGCGAGGACGTGACGGAGAACGTCCGCACGATCCGCTCGATCCCGCTGAAGCTGAAGGGCGCGCACGTGCCGGCCCTGCTCGACGTGCGCGGCGAGGTGCTGATGTTCAAGCGCGATTTCGCACGCCTGAACGAACGCCAGCGCGCGGCCGAGCAGCGTGAATTCGCGAACCCGCGCAACGCGGCGGCCGGCAGCCTGCGCCAGCTCGATCCGAAGATCACCGCGCAGCGGCCGCTGTCGTTCTTCGCGTACGGGATCGGCGTGCTCGACGGGATGCCGATGCCGGACACGCACAGCGCACTGCTCGACTGGTACGAGTCGTTCGGCCTGCCGGTGAACCGCGAGCGCGCGGTCGTGTACGGCGCCGACGGCCTGCTCGGCTTCTTCCGCAAGGTCGGCGAGAAGCGCGAGTCGCTGCCGTACGACATCGACGGCGTCGTCTACAAGGTGAACCGGCGCGACGAACAGGATCGCCTCGGCTTCGTGTCGCGCGCACCGCGCTTCGCGCTCGCGCACAAGTTTCCCGCACAGGAAGCGCTGACCAGGCTCGTCGCGATCGACGTGCAGGTCGGCCGCACGGGTGCGATCACGCCGGTCGCGCGGCTCGAACCCGTGTTCGTCGGCGGCGCGACGGTGACCAACGCGACGCTGCACAACGAGGACGAAGTGCGCCGCAAGGACATCCGGATCGGCGATACCGTGATCGTGCGGCGCGCGGGCGACGTGATCCCCGAGGTCGTCGGCGCGCTGCTCGATCGCCGGCCGGACGATGCGGCCGAATTCGTGATGCCGACCGAATGCCCGGTGTGCGGTTCGAAGATCGAGCGGTTGCCGGACGAGGCGATCGCGCGCTGCACCGGCGGCCTGTTCTGCCCGGCGCAGCGCAAGCAGGCGCTGTGGCACTTCGCGCAGCGTCGCGCGCTCGACATCGACGGGCTCGGCGAGAAGATCATCGATCAGCTCGTCGAACTGAATCTCGTGCGCACGCCGGCCGACTTGTTCAATCTCGGTTTCGCGACGCTCGCGGAACTCGACCGGTTCGCCGAGAAGTCCGCACAGAATTTGCTCGACTCGCTCGAGAAGGCGAAGCACACGACGCTCGCGCGCTTCATCTACGGGCTCGGGATCCGCCATGTCGGTGAATCGACCGCGAAGGATCTCGCGAAGCACTTCGGGTCGCTGACCCCGATCATGGACGCGTCGATCGAGGAACTGCTCGAAGTCAACGACGTCGGGCCGATCGTCGCCGAGTCGATCCACCAGTTCTTCGCGGAAGAACACAACCGCACCGTGATCGAGCAACTGCGCGCGCCCGGCAAGGTCACGTGGGCCGAAGGCCCGCCCGCGCCGAGGGCGCCGCAGGGCGTGCTGGCCGGCAAGACGGTCGTGCTGACGGGCACGCTGCCGAATCTCACCCGCGACGCGGCGAAGGAGATGCTCGAAGCGGCGGGCGCGAAAGTCGCGGGCTCGGTATCGAAGAAGACGGATTACGTGGTCGCGGGCGCCGACGCCGGCAGCAAGCTCGCGAAGGCCGAGGAACTCGGCATCCCCGTACTGGACGAAGACGGACTGCACCAACTCCTGGAGGGCAACACCCCATGATTCGCGAGATCCTGAAGATGGGCGATCCGCGCCTGCTCGAAGTCGCCAAGCCGGTCGCGCAGTTCGACACGCCGGAGCTGCACGAGATCGTCGCGGACATGTTCGAGACGATGCATCACGCGAACGGCGCGGGCCTCGCCGCGCCGCAGATCGGCATCGGGCTGCAGCTCATTATCTTCGGCTTCGGCAGCAACAACCGCTATCCGGACGCGCCGCCCGTGCCCGAGACCGTGCTGATCAACCCGAAGCTCGAGTACATGCCGCCGGACATGGAAGAGGGATGGGAAGGCTGCCTGTCGGTGCCGGGCATGCGCGGCGTCGTCAGCCGCTATGCGAAGGTGCGCTACAGCGGTTACGACCAGTTCGGCGCGAAGATCGACCGCGTCGCGGAAGGCTTCCACGCGCGGGTCGTCCAGCACGAATACGACCACCTGATCGGCAAGCTGTATCCGATGCGGATCACCGACTTTACGCGCTTCGGCTTCACCGAGGTGCTGTTCCCGGGGCTCGATCCGACCGACGACGACTGATCGGTACGCGGCGGTGCGCGATGTTGCGTGCCGTCGTCGTGACGGAAACGACAAAGCCCGCTTGCGCGGGCTTTGTCATTGCGTGGCACGCCGTGTGTGCCTGCCTGCCGTCAGAACGACTCGTCGGGCGACAGGTAGCGCCATTGCCCTTGCGGCAGCGCGCCGAGCATCACGCGGCCCATCCGCACGCGCTTCAGGCCGATCACTTCGAGACCGACCAGTTCGCACATCCGGCGGATCTGGCGCTTCTTGCCTTCACGCAGCACGAAACGCAGCTGTTCGCCGTTCTGCCAGCTCACCATCGCGGGCTTCAGTGCGACACCGTCGAGTTCGAGGCCGTGGCGCAGCTTCGCGAGCGATTCGGCGGGGAAGTGCTGGTCGATGTCGAGCAGCCGTTCGCCGAAGCGCACGCGCACCAGGTACTCCTTGTCGATGTCCGACTGCTCGCCGATCAGTTGCTTCGCGATCCGGCCGTTCTGCGTCAACACGAGCATGCCGGTCGAATCGATGTCGAGCCGGCCGGCCGGAGCGAGCGCGTGCAGATGCTGCGGCGAGAAGCGCAGCGGCGAGCGGTCGCCGCTCCACTGGTTCGCGCGCGTGATCAGCACCGACGCGGGCTCGTAGCCGTCTTCCGCCTGACCGGACACATAGCCGACCGGCTTGTGCAGCAGGATCGTCACCTGTGCGGCCTGCGCGGCGCTCGCGCGTTCGTCGATCTCGATTTTCTGGTCGGGACGGACCTTGGTGCCGAGCGTGTCGATGCGTTCGCCGTCGACGAGCACCCAGCCCTTTTCGATCCATTCGTCGGCTTCGCGGCGCGAGCACAGGCCGAGCTCGGACATGCGCTTCGACAGGCGCATCAGGCCGGTTTCGTCGCCGTGATCGATGTCGGGGGCGCGGTGCTTGACCGGTTGTGCGGCTTTCGGCGCGGCGGCCGTCGAGCGGCGCTCGGTGTTGCCGCGTTCGCCGAAGCTGCGCTTTTCGCCGTAGCCGGTTGCCTTGTCGCGATAGGGGGCGCGTGCGCCGCCTTCGGCGCCTGCGCGGCGCGGCCGTGCATCGTCGTCGCTGCGGCGAGCCGGTCGGTCGGTCGATGTACTGCGTTCACCGAAGCTGCGCTTCGGTGCATCGCCGGTTGCCTTGTCACGATACGGTGCGCGTGCGCCGCCTTCGGCGCCTGCGCGGCGCGGCCGCGTATCGTCATCGCTGCGGCGAGCTGGGCGGTCGGACGGCGCACGGCGTTCGCCGAAGCTGCGCTTCGGCGCATCGCCGGTTGCCTTGTCGCGATACGGTGCGCGAGCGCCGCCTTCGGCGCCTGCGCGACGCGGCCGCGTATCGTCGTCGCGGCGTGCCGGTCGGTCGGACGATGTACTGCGTTCACCGAAGCTGCGCTTCGGCGCATCGCCGGTTGCCTTGTCGCGATACGGTGCGCGTGCACCGCCTTCGGCACCTGCGCGGCGCGGCCGTGCATCGTCGTCGCGGCGTGCCGGACGGTCGGACGACGTACGGCGTTCACCGAAGCTGCGCTTCGGCGCATCGCCGGTTGCCTTGTCGCGATACGGCGCGCGTGCACCGCCTTCGGCGCCTGCGCGGCGCGGCCGCGTATCGTCGTCGCTGCGGCGAGCCGGGCGGTCGGACGACGTACGGCGATCGTCGAAACTGCGCTTCGCGCCTTCGCCGGTTGCCTTGTCACGATACGGTGCGCGTGCGCCGCCTTCCGCGCCTGCACGGCGCGGCCGCGTATCGTCATCGCTGCGGCGAGCCGGGCGGTCGGACGACGTACGGCGTTCGCCGAAGCTGCGCTTCTCGCCGTAGCCCTCCGCCTTGTCGCGATACGGCGCGCGGGCACCGCCTTCGGCGCCCGCGCGGCGCGGCCGCGCATCGGGCTGACCTTCGGCGCTGCGATACGGACGCGCGGGACGCGCGTCGCCGCGCTCGGCACCGCCGTCACGCGGTGCGCGCTTCGCCGGCGCGCGATCCGCACCCGGGCGTTCCGCGCCGCGCGGCTTGAACGCGCGTTCGCCGGCGGCTGCCGGCGCGGCGGCCTTCTTCGGGCGCGGCGGCTTGTCGGCCGCGGGCGGCCCGGCGGGGCGCACCGCCTTGCGAGCGACGAGGCTGCCGGAGCGGACGGGTGCGCGGGTCGGCGACGCCGGACGCGGATTCTTGACGGTTAATTTGGTGCGCATAAACGCTGGGATTCATTCAGACTGCGATCGCGCGCAGCAATTCGGTTTCGAGCTGGATCTGCAGGCGGTTGTCGGACAGGCCGGCACCATCGAGCAGGAAGATGTCCTCGACGCGTTCGCCGAGCGTATTGATCCGCGCCGCGTGGACGCCGACCTGATGCTCGGCCAGTACGCGCGCGATCGAATAGAGAAGGCCCGGCCGGTCGTTGGCGGACACGGACAGGATGTAGTACTGACCGCGCTCGTCGGCCCGGAGGTCGACGCGCGGCGTGATCGGAAACGTCCGGGACAGCCGCGACAGGCGGCCCTTGGACGGCTCCGGCAGCGGCGCGGTCTCGGCAAGGCGCGTCGCGAGCTGCTGTTCGACGAGATTCGCGATGTCGCGATAGCGCACGTCGCGTTCGGTCTGCGTGACGATGAAATTGTCGAGCGCATAGCCATGCCGCGTGGTGCTGACGCGCGCATCGAGCACGGAGAGTCCGTTGCGGTCGAAGTACGCGCAGATGCCCGCGAACAGGTCGGGGCGGTCCTTCACGTACACGAGCACCTGCAGCGCGTCGCCGATCGGCGACGGCCGCGCGCGGACGATCGCCGTCTCGGCGTTCACGTGCCGGTACAGCACGCGCGTCTGCCATGCGATGTCGGCCGCGTCGTGACGCAGGAAGAAGCCGACGTCGAGCTGATCCCACAGCGCGCGGTGCGCGTCGTCGGGCACGGTCTCGAGGCGCAGCAGCGCGAGCGCCTGCTCCTGGCGCGACTTCAGTTCCGAATGCGCATCGGGGTTGGCGCCGCCGAGCACCGCGAGCGTGATGCGGTAGAGATCCTCGAGCAGCTTGCCCTTCCACGTGTTCCACACCTTCGGGCTCGTGCCGCGGATATCGGCGACGGTCAGCAGGTAGAGCGCGGTGAGGTAGCGTTCGTTGCCGACGACTTCCGCGAAGCGCTTGATGACCTCCGGGTCGCTCGTGTCCTGCTTCTGCGCGACCTGGCTCATCGTCAGGTGATGCTGGACGAGCCATACGATCAGCGCCGCGTCGTCGCCGGTGATGCCGTGCTCGCGGCAGAAGCGCCGCGCGTCGGCCATCCCGAGCGTCGAATGGTCGCCGCCGCGGCCTTTCGCGATGTCGTGGAACAGCGCGGCGACATACAGCACCCACGGGCGCTCGAAATTGCCGATCAGCTGGCTGCAGAACGGGTATTCGTGCGCATGCTCGGCCACCGCGAAGCGGCGGAGGTTGCGCAACACCATCAGGATATGCTGGTCGACCGTATACACGTGGTACAGGTCGTGCTGCATCTGGCCGACGATGCGGCGGAAATTCAGCAGATAGCGGCCGAGCACGCTCGTCTGGTTCATCAGCCGGAATGCATGCGTGATGCCTTCGGGCTGCTGCAGGATCTGCATGAACGTGCGGCGGTTCTGCGGATCGCGCCGCCACGTGTTGTTCATGATCTCGCGCGAGTTGTAAAGCGCGCGCAGCGTGCGGGCGGACAGGCCCTTCACGCCGCGGGTCACCTCGTACAGCAGGAAGGCTTCGAGGATCGCGTCGGGATGGCGTTCGAACACGCCGTCGTCGACGATCTCGAGCATGCCCTGCTTCTCGACGAAACGATCGGGCGACAGCACGCGCGTGATGCCGCTCGTCGCGGGGAACAGCTGCGCCTCGATGTTCTGGATCAGGATCGTCGCGAGCTGCGTGACCGCCTTCGCGGCCCAGTAGTAGCGGCGCATCAGCTGCTCGCTCGCGCGCTTGGCCTGCGTCGGCCGGTAGCCGAAGCTCTCGGCGGCCTGCGTCTGCAGGTCGAACACGAGCATGTCCTGGCGACGGCCGGCGATCACGTGCAGCCGCGCGCGCAGCGTCTTCAGGAATCCTTCGTTGCGGCGCAGCTCGCGCGCCTCGCGCTCGGTGATGAGCCCGCGTGTGTCGAGCTCGCGCCAGCTGCTGCCGAAGGCCGCCGCGCGCGCGATCCACAGGATCGTCTGCAGGTCGCGCAGGCCGCCTGGGCTTTCCTTCACGTTCGGCTCGAGGCTGTACGGCGTGTCCTGGAACTTCGCGTGGCGCTGGCGCATCTCGAGCACCTTCGCGGTGAAGAACGCGCGGGCGTCGAGCGCCTCGTGATACCGTACCGTGAAGCGCTCGAACAGCGCGGTGCTGCCGACGATGCGGCGCGCCTCGAGCAGCGAGGTCTGCACGGTGACGTCCTGCGATGCTTCCTCGATGCATTGCGCGACCGTGCGCACGCTGCTGCCGATCTCGAGGCCGAGATCCCACGCCATCCCGATGAAGCGCTCGATGCGCGCGTCGAGCGCCGGGTCGTGCGCGTCGGGCAGCAGCACGAGGATGTCGACGTCGGAGTAGGGCGCGAGCTCGCCGCGTCCGTAGCCGCCCACGGCGATGAGCGCGAGCGTCGCGGGCAATCCGCAGTCGTCCCATACACGCTTGAGCGCGTCGTCGGTGAGCTTCGACAGCGCGTGCATCAGCGACGCGACGTTCGCCGCGCTGCGAAAGCGCTCGAGCATGTCGACCTTGGCGGCCTTGAATTCGGCGCGCCGCGACAGCGCTTCGGGCGAGGGGGCGGCGTGAGCGCTCATGGGTGGCCGTTCAGGTCGGGGGCGGGGGCAGGCGGGCGGGCGCGACGGCGCTCAGACCGCGGCGGCCGGTTGCGCGAACACCGGGCGTGCCGGCGTGCCGGCCGACACGGTCAGCACCTCGTAGCCCGTCTCGGTGACGAGCACGGTGTGCTCCCATTGCGCGGACAGGCTGCGGTCGCGCGTCTTGACCGTCCACTGGTCGGGCATCGTGCGGATGTCGCGCTTGCCGGCGTTGATCATCGGCTCGATGGTGAAGATCATCCCGGCCTTCAGCTCGATGCCGGTGCCCGGACGGCCGTAGTGGACGACCTGCGGATCTTCGTGGAACACCGTGCCGATGCCGTGGCCGCAGTATTCGCGCACGACGCTGTAGCCCTGGGCTTCCGCGTGCTTCTGGATCGCGTAGCCGATGTCGCCGAGGTGCGCGCCGGGCTTGACCTGGTCGATGCCGAGCCACATGCACTCGTAGGTGGTCTGCACGAGGCGCTTCGCGAGGATCGAGCCCTCGCCGACGATGAACATCCGGCTGGTGTCGCCGAAGTAGCCGTTCTTGATCACGGTGACGTCGATGTTCAGCGCGTCGCCGTTCTTGATCACCTTCTCGCCCGGAATGCCGTGGCAGATCACGTCGTTGACCGAGATGCAGGTGGCCTTCGGGTACGGCGGATAGCCGGGCGGCTGATAATTCAGCGGCGCGGGGATCGTGCCCTGCTCGTTGAGCATGAATTCGTGACAGAGCCGGTCGAGTTCGCCGGTCGTGACGCCCGCGACGACGTGCGGCGTGATGAAGTCGAGCACTTCGCTCGCGAGACGGCAGGCGACGCGCATCTCGGCGATGTCGTGTTCGTTTTTGAGCGTAATAGCCATCGAGGTATGCCTGGAATGCGGTGAATTGACGGATTATCGCACCTTATGGCTGGCCTCGCAGCCCCTGCCGGCGGTGCCGATGCGGGTTTCCGGGGATTGTCCGGCCCGCTGCCGCGCGGCAAGCGAAAGTGGCGGGCGACTTGAGAGCCGACAAATCGGCGTGCTATACTCTTTGGCTAAGTCGACATCCAAATGCCGAACCTGCCTCGTTTTTGGGGCGGCATGGCGATGAAAGGCTTGTGGCACGCGCATTTTTCGCACGTGCCGAATCGCAAGCCGGCGCAACCAAGGGTGCCGGCCGCGCGGAACGAAGGTCCTTCGGGGCGCGTTCGCGCGGCGGTACGGCAGCCGGCTTAAGACCCAACCCTCGTGGAGAATTTACATGGCAGTTACGATGCGCCAAATGCTGGAAGCGGGTGTCCACTTCGGTCACCAGACGCGCTTCTGGAACCCGAAGATGGCTCCGTTCATTTTCGGTCACCGCAACAAGATTCACATCATCAACCTCGAAAAGACGCTGCCGATGTTCACGGACGCACAGAAGTACGTGCGCCAGCTGGCAGCGAACCGCGGCACGATCCTGTTCGTCGGCACGAAGCGCCAGTCGCGTGACACGATCGCCCAGGAAGCACAGCGCGCGGGCATGCCGTTCGTCAACGCACGCTGGCTCGGCGGCATGATGACCAACTTCAAGACGCTGAAGGTATCGATCAAGCGCCTGAAGGACATGGAAGCGGCAGTCGAGGCAGGCGAGCTCGAGAAGATGAGCAAGAAGGAAGCGCTGCTGTTCGAACGCGAAATCGCCAAGCTGCAGAAGTCGATCGGCGGCGTGAAGGACATGGGCGGCATTCCGGACGCAATCTTCGTCGTCGACGTCGGCTACCACAAGATCGCCGTCACGGAAGCGAACAAGCTGGGCGTGCCGGTCATCGCCGTGGTCGACACGAACCACTCGCCGGAAGGTGTGGATTACGTGATCCCGGGCAACGACGACTCGAGCAAGGCAGTCGCGCTGTACGCTGAAGGCGTGGCCGACGCGATCCTCGAAGGCCGTGCGAACGCGGTCAACGAAGTGGTCCAGGCAGCGCGCGGCGACGACGAGTACGTCGAGGAAAACGCGTAACTGGCCCCGAGCCGGCGCAAAAAGGGGGCTCTCAACAGGCCCCCTTTTTTTAAGCTTGTGCGCCGGACCTGATCGCGCTGAATCGGCGCGGGTCCGGAAACGATTTTCGGCCGTTCGCGTCCAAGCGGGCGGCGTGGTGAATACAGACTCAAGGAGCGAATGATGGCGGCAATTACCGCAAGCATGGTGGCAGAACTGCGCGCAAAGACCGACGCACCGATGATGGAGTGCAAGAAGGCGCTGACGGAAGCCGACGGCGACCTGGCCAAGGCTGAAGAGCTGCTGCGCGTCAAGCTCGGCAACAAGGCGAGCAAGGCGGCATCGCGCGTGACGGCCGAAGGCGTCGTCGCATCGTTCGTCGGCGGCAATGCAGGCGCGCTGGTCGAACTGAACTGCGAAACCGACTTCGTCGCGAAGAACGACGACTTCCTCGCATTCTCGAAGACGGTTGCAGAACTCGTCGCGACGCAGAACCCGGCCGACGTGGCCGCGCTGTCGGCGCTGCCGCTCGAAGGCTCGACGGTCGACGCAGTGCGTCTGGCACTGATCGGCAAGATCGGCGAGAACGTCTCGATCCGCCGTTTCGTGCGCTTCGAAACCGCGAACAAGATCGCGACGTACCTGCACGGCGCACGTATCGGCGTGATCGTCGAGTACACGGGTGCGGACGAGCAGGTCGGCAAGGACGTCGCGATGCACATCGCCGCGATGAAGCCGGTCGCGCTGTCGTCGGCCGACGTGCCGGCAGAGCTGATCGACACGGAACGCCGCGTGGCCGAGCAGAAGGCTGCGGAATCGGGCAAGCCGGCTGAAATCGTCGCGAAGATGGTCGACGGCAGCGTCCAGAAGTACCTGAAGGAAGTGTCGCTGCTGAACCAGACGTTCGTGAAGAACGACAAGCAGACGATCGAGCAGATGCTGAAGGCGGCGAATTCCACGGTGCAGAAGTTCGCGCTGTTCGTCGTCGGCGAAGGCATCGAGAAGCGCCAGGACGACTTCGCCGCCGAAGTGGCCGCGCAAGTCGCAGCAGCAAAGCAGCAGTAAGCAGTCAGGCAGTATCCGCGGCGGGCGTCCGCTCCGCCGCGGCCGGCGGCGCCGCCGGCCGGCCGGGAACCCCGGTCCGACCGTCGGCGCTTGCCCGAATCAGTATTTCGCCCCTACAGTTCGTGGTTGTCATCCTCTCGTCGCTCGGAAGCCCCTATGTCCAATGCCTATAAACGCGTCCTCCTCAAACTCTCCGGCGAAGCGCTGATGGGCGACGATGCCTTCGGCATCAATCGCGCGACGATCGAACGGATGGTGGCGGACATTGCCGAAGTCGTGGGTCTCGGTACGCAGCTTGCGGTCGTGATCGGCGGCGGTAACATTTTCCGCGGTGTCGCGGGCGGTGCGGCCGGCATGGACCGCGCGACGGCCGACTACATGGGGATGCTGGCGACGATGATGAACGCGCTGGCGCTGCAGGACGCGATGCGCCACGCCGGTATCGTCGCGCGCGTGCAGTCCGCGCTGCGCATGGACCAGGTCGTGGAGCCGTACATCCGGCCCCGCGCGATCCGCCAGCTCGAGGAAGGCAAGGTCGTGATCTTCGCGGCCGGCACGGGCAACCCGTTCTTCACGACGGACACGGCCGCCGCGCTGCGCGGTTCGGAAGTGGGCGCCGAGGTCGTGCTGAAGGCGACCAAGGTCGATGGCGTATATTCTGCCGATCCGAAGAAGGATCCGTCGGCCACGCGCTACGCGACGATCAGCTTCGACGAGGCGATCAGCCGGAATCTGCAGGTGATGGACGCGACGGCCTTCGCGCTGTGCCGCGACCAGAAGCTGCCGATTCGCGTGTTTTCGATCAACAAGCCGGGCGCGCTCAAGCGTATCGTGCTGGGCGAGGACGAAGGTACGCTCGTCCACGTGTAAACTCCCGCGGATGCGGGCAAGCGGCGTGGGTCGCCGGCCGTGGTGCGTCGCGCGCCGGGCGGGGCCCGCGTTCTTTGAAGGTTGAAGGTTTGGAGGTTGAAATGAGTGTCGCTGATGTCAAGAAGGGCGTAGAGCAGAAGATGCAGCGCTCGATCGAAGCGTTCAAGAACGATCTGGCGAAGATCCGCACGGGCCGTGCGCATACCGGTCTGCTCGATCACGTGCAGGTCGACTACTACGGTTCGATGGTGCCGATCTCGCAGGTTGCGAACCTGACGCTCGTCGACGCACGCACGATCGGCGTGCAGCCGTGGGAAAAGAACATGGTCGCGAAGGTCGAGAAGGCCATCCGCGAAGCCGATCTCGGCCTGAACCCGGCGACGGCCGGCGACCTGATCCGCGTGCCGATGCCGGCGCTGACGGAAGAGCGCCGCCGCGAGCTGACCAAGGTGGTCAAGAGCGAAGGCGAAACGGCGAAGGTCGCGATCCGCAACCTGCGCCGCGACGCGAACGAAGCGCTCAAGAAGCTCGTGAAGGACAAGGAAATCTCGGAAGACGACGAGCGCCGTGCGAGCGACGACGTGCAGAAGCTGACGGACAAGCACGTTGCCGAAGTCGACAAGCTCGTGCAGAGCAAGGAAGCCGAGATCATGACGGTCTGACGACCGTCCTCGCGCGCCGCCTTCTTTCCGCATTACTGTCTCAACGGCCATGACCTATACAAGCTCTACTGTTCGCGTGCCTGACGTCGGCGCCGTGCCGCGTCATATCGCGATCATCATGGACGGCAACGGCCGTTGGGCGACCGAACGCCGCCTGCCGCGCGTCGCGGGGCACACCCGCGGCGTGGATGCCGTGCGGGCGGTGGTCGAAGGCTGCGCGCGCGCCGGCGTCGAATACCTGACGCTGTTCGCGTTCAGTTCGGAAAACTGGCGCCGGCCGAACGACGAAGTGTCGTTCCTGATGCGGCTGTTCATCACCGCGCTCGAGCGCGAGATCGGCAAGCTGCATGCGAACGGGATCCGCCTGCGGGTGGTCGGCGATCTCGAACGCTTCGAGCCGCGCATCCGTGAACTGATCCGTCGCGCCGAGACCAAGACGGCGCGCAACACCCGCCTGACCCTGACGATCGCCGCGAACTACGGCGGCCGCTGGGACATCCTGCAAGCGACGAAGAAGCTCGTCGAGCAGGCCGTGCGCGAGGGCCGCGAGGTCGACGTGACCGAAGACGCGTTCGCGCCGCACCTGGCGATGGCCTATGCGCCGGAGCCCGATCTCTTCATCCGTACCGGCGGCGAGCAGCGCGTCAGCAATTTCCTGCTGTGGCAGCTCGCATACGCGGAATTCTATTTCACCGACAAATACTGGCCGGACTTCGACGGCGCGGCGCTTGCCGACGCGATCGCGTCGTATACCGAGCGCGAGCGCCGTTTCGGGCGCACCAGCGCGCAGCTCGAACCGCAATCGCAGAACGCCGATTCCCTTTCATGCTGAAGACCCGTGTGATCACGGCGGTCGTGATGCTGGCAGTGTTGCTGCCGGTGACGCTGTTCGCGCCGCTCACCGCGTTCGGCGCGCTGATCGGCGTCGTGCTCGTGTTCGCCGCGTGGGAATGGGCGCGCCTGCTGAAGCTCGGCGCGACCGGCGCCATCGTCTATGCGATCGTCGCCGCGGCCGCGCTCGCGGCGACCGCGCCGCTCGGCGTCGGTGCGGCTTCGTCCCGTCCCCTTTTCATGGCGGCCGGCGTGTTCTGGCTGCTGGTCGGCCCGTTCTCGCTGCGGCGCAAGCCGGAACTCGCGGGCGGCGTGTGGCGGGCGTTCCTGCTCGCGGCCGGGCTCGTCGTGTTCGCGGCCTGCTGGCATGCGCTCGTCGCGGCGCGTGCCGAGGGCGTTCCGTTCGTGTTGTCGCTGCTTCTGGTCGTCTGGCTGGCCGATATCGGCGCATACTTCGCGGGCAAGGCCTTCGGAAAGCGTAAACTGGCCATCACGATCAGTCCCGGGAAGAGCTGGGAAGGTGCGATCGGCGGCTGGTTCGCCGTGATGGTCGTCGCGGGTGTCGCAATGGCGGCGCACTGGTTCGAGCCGACCCTGTTTTCCGCATTCGCCACCCGCTACGGGATGCCCGGTGCGTGGGCCGCGCTGACGCTGCTGGTCGCCTATAGCGTGATCGGCGACCTGTTCGAGTCGTTGCTCAAGCGTCAGGCGGGCGTGAAGGATTCCAGCGGCCTGCTGCCCGGGCACGGCGGCGTGCTCGACCGTGTCGACGCACTGCTGCCCGTGCTGCCGCTCGCAATGCTGCTGCTTGGTTAAACCACTATTTCTGTTATGCAAAAACGTCTGACACTGCTCGGTTCCACGGGCTCGATCGGAGACAGCACGCTCGACGTGGTCGCCCGCCATCCCGAGCGTTTCTCGGTCTATGCGTTGACCGCGCACCGCAACGGCGACAAGCTCGTCGAGCAGTGCCTGCGCTTCGCGCCCGAAGTCGCGGTGGTCGGCGATGCGAACACGGCGGCGCACGTCGAGGCAAAGCTGCGCGCGGCGGGCAGCAAGACCATCGTGCTGTACGGGCCGCAAGCGCTCGTCGACGTGTCGAAGAGCGACGGCTGCGACACCGTCGTCGCGGCGATCGTCGGCGCGGCCGGCCTGGCGCCGAGCCTCGCGGCCGCGCGCGCCGGCAAGCGCATCCTGTTGGCGAACAAGGAATCGCTCGTGATGTCGGGCGCGATCTTCATGGACGCCGTGCGCGACCATGGCGCGATCCTGCTGCCGGTCGACAGCGAACACAACGCGATCTTCCAGTGCATGCCGCGCGACGAGAACGAGCACGGCGGGATCTCGAAGATCATCCTGACCGCGTCGGGCGGCCCGTTCCGCACGCGCGAGCCGGCCACGCTCGCCGACGTGACGCCGGACGAAGCCTGCAAGCACCCGAACTGGGTGATGGGCCGCAAGATCTCGGTCGATTCCGCGACGATGATGAACAAGGGCCTCGAGGTGATCGAGGCGCACTGGATCTTCGGTTTGGCCGGCGACCGGATCGACGTGCTGATTCACCCGCAGAGCGTGATCCATTCGCTCGTGTCGTACCGCGACGGCTCGGTGCTCGCCCAGCTCGGCAACCCCGACATGCGCACGCCGATCGCGCACGCGCTGGCGTTCCCGGAGCGCGTCGACGCGGGCGTCGACCAGCTCGACCTCGCGCAGATCGTGCAGCTGTCGTTCGAAAAACCCGATTACACGCGCTTCCCGTGCCTCGCGCTCGCGCTGAAGGCGCTTGAAGAGGGCGGTATCGCGAGCGCCGCGTTGAACGCGGCGAACGAAATCGCGGTCGAAGCGTTTCTCGAGCGCCGGATCGGCTTCATGGCGATCGCGGCCACCGTCGACGCGGTGCTCAACGCGCTGCCGAACCGCAGCCCGAACGGGCTCGACGACGTCCTTGCGGCGGATGCCGAGGCACGCCGCCTCGCCGCCGAGATCATTGCGAAAGCGCCTGCGCCCCGCGTGGAGCGTACTGTCTGAATGAGGTGCTCATGAACGTGCTGGTCGAACTGATCGCGTTTGCGGTGGCGATCGGGGTGCTGGTCGTCGTGCATGAGTACGGACATTATCGCGTCGCGCGCTGGTGCGGCGTGAAGGTGCTGCGTTTCTCGATCGGTTTCGGCCAGCCCGTCGCGCGCTGGGTCAGCCGCCGGACGGGCACCGAATGGACGCTCTCCGCACTGCCGCTCGGCGGCTACGTGAAGATGCTCGACGAGCGCGAGCCGGGGGCGGACATCAAGCCCGAGGAGCTCGCCCAGGCGTTCAACCGGCAATCGGTGTTCAAGCGCATCGCGATCGTCGCCGCCGGCCCGATCGCGAACTTCCTGTTGGCAATCGTCCTGTTTTCCGTCGTATTCGCCACCGGGGTGACCGAGCCGGCCGCGGTGCTCGCGCCGCCGGCCGCCGGCACGGTGGCAGCTCGCGCGGGCTTCGACGGCAACGAGACGATCGTCTCGATCCGTGACGTGCACGCAGGCGACGCGCAGGGCAGCGAGGCCGTGCCGGTGCGTTCGTGGTCGGATCTGCGCTGGAAGCTGCTGGCCGCCGCGTTCGATCATCGCGAGGTCGTGCTCGGTGCGCGCGACGGCGGCGCGTCGACGTTCGACTTCCGCGTCGACCTGCGCAACGTTCCCGAAAGCGCGCTCGACGACGATTTCATGACGCACCTGGGCTTCGAGACCGGCGGCGGCACGTTGTCGGTAGCATCGGTGCAGCCCGGCAGCGCGGCCGAGCGCGCGGGCCTGAAGGCCGGCGACAAGCTGCTCGCGCTCGACGGCAAGCCCATCGGCGGCGCCTCGCGCTTCATCGACGCGGTGAAGCACCACGCAGGGCAGCCGGTCGACTTGCGCGTGGAGCGCGGCGGTGCCACGCAGACGGTGTCGATCGTGCCGCAGGCGCAGCGCGACGACGAGACGGGCCAGCAGGTCGGCCGCATCGGCGCGGCGCTGTCGATGCACACGCCGTCGGTCGACGTGCGCTACGGTCCGATCGAGAGCCTGCGGCTCGGTGCGCACCGCACGTGGGACATCGCCGTCTATTCGCTGAAGATGTTCGGGCGCATGATCACGGGCAACGCGTCGCTGAAGAACCTGTCCGGTCCGGTGACGATTGCGGACTACGCGGGCAAGAGCGCGCGGCTCGGTCCGTCGGCCTTCCTGTCGTTCCTCGCCCTTGTCAGCATTAGCCTCGGGGTGTTGAACTTGCTGCCGATTCCCGTTTTGGACGGGGGGCATCTGTTATATTATCTGGTTGAAGCCGCGACCGGGAAAGCCGTTTCGGAGCGCTGGCAGCTGATTCTGCAAAGAGCCGGGTTGATCTGCATCGTCGCATTGTCGGCGATCGCGCTGTTCAACGACCTGGCTCGGTTAATCCATTTCTGAAGCGTCAGGCGGCGGCCAGTCGGCCGCCGCCTGATTTGATGCAGCTAAATATTGGGGATGCACGTTGTTCAAACCTCATCGCTTTGTACCTAAGACAGTTGCAGCGGCCGCGCTCGCCGCGCACGGCCTCGCGGCGCATGCAGCGGCACCGTTCGTGGTGCAAGACATCAAGATCGAGGGGTTGCAGCGCGTCGAAGCGGGTTCGGTGTTTGCCTACCTGCCGATCAAGCAGGGCGATACCTTCACCGACGACAAGGCATCCGAAGCAATTCGCGCGCTGTACGCGACGGGCTTCTTCAACGACGTGCGCATCGCGACCCAGGGCAACGTCGTGATCGTGCAGGTGCAGGAGCGTCCGGCCATCGCGTCGATCGACTTCACCGGCACGAAGGAATTCGACAAGGACAACCTGACGAAGGCGCTGCGCGCGGTGGGTCTGGCCGACGGCCGCTACTACGACAAGGCGCTCGTCGACAAGGCGGAGCAGGAGCTCAAGCGTCAGTACCTGACGCGCGGCTTCTACGCGGCCGAGGTCAAGACGACGATCACGCCGGTCGACGCGAACCGCGTGTCGATCCTGTTCGCGGTCGCCGAAGGCCCGAGCGCGAAGATCCGCCAGATCAACTTCATCGGCAACAAGGCGTTCAGCACCAGCAAGCTGCGCGACGAGATGCAGCTGTCCACGCCGAACTGGTTCTCCTGGTACACGAAGAACGACCTGTACTCGAAGGAAAAGCTCACGGGCGACCTCGAGGCCGTGCGCTCGTACTACCTGAACCGAGGCTACCTCGAGTTCAACATCGAGTCGACCCAGGTGTCGATCTCGCCCGACAAGAAGGACATGTACCTGACGGTCACGCTGCACGAAGGCGAGCCGTACACGGTGTCGGGCATCAAGCTGTCGGGCAACCTGCTCGATCGCGAAGCCGAATTGACCAAGCTGATCAAGATCAAGCCGGGCGATCGCTTCTCGGCCGAAAAGCTGCAGCAAACGACGAAGTCGATCGTCGACAAGCTCGGCGAATACGGCTACGCATTCGCGACCGTCAACGCGCAGCCGGACATCGACCAGGCGAACCACAAGGTGAACCTGAACCTCGTCGTCGATCCGAGCCGTCGTGTGTATGTGCGCCGTATCAACGTGGTCGGCAACACGCGTACGCGCGACGAAGTCGTGCGCCGCGAAATGCGCCAGCTCGAAAGCTCGTGGTTCGATTCGAACCGCCTCGCGCTGTCGAAGGATCGCGTGAACCGTCTCGGCTACTTCACCAACGTCGACGTGACGACGGTGCCGGTCGAAGGCACGAACGACCAGGTCGACGTGACCGTGAAGGTCGATGAAAAGCCGACCGGCGCGATCACGCTGGGCGCGGGCTTCTCGTCGACGGACAAGGTGGTGCTGTCGGCCGGCGTGTCGCAGGACAACGTGTTCGGCTCGGGCACGAGCCTGTCGGTGAACGTCAACACCGCGAAGAGCTACCGCACGCTGACCGTCACGCAGGTCGACCCGTACTTCACGGTCGACGGCATCAAGCGGATCACGGACGTCTACTACCGCACGTACCAGCCGCTCTACTATTCGACGAGCTCGAGCTTCCGGATCATCAGCGCGGGCGGCAACCTGAAGTTCGGCATTCCGTTCTCGGAAGTCGACACCGTCTACTTCGGCGCGGGCTTCGAGCAGAACCGTCTCGATGTCGACTCGAACACGCCGCAGAGCTACCAGGATTACGTGAACCAGTTCGGCCGCGTGTCGAACACGGTGCCGCTGACCGTCGCGTGGTCGCGCGACGCGCGTGACAGCGCGCTGATCCCGAGCCGCGGCTACTTCACGCAAGCGAACGTCGAGTACGGCGTGCCGGTCGGCAAGATCCAGTACTACAAGGCCGACCTGCAGGCGCAGTACTACTATTCGTTCTCGCGCGGCTTCATCCTGGGCATGAACCTGCAAGGCGGCTACGGTAACGGTATCGGCAACCCGTACCCGATCTTCAAGAACTACTACGCGGGCGGTATCGGCTCGGTGCGTGGCTACGAGCCGAGCTCGCTGGGCCCGCGCGACACGAAGACGAACGACCCGATCGGCGGTTCGAAGATGCTGGTCGGCAACATCGAGCTGACGTTCCCGCTGCCGGGCACCGGCTACGACCGCACGCTGCGCGTGTTCACGTTCCTCGACGGCGGTAACGTGTGGGGTAACGCGCCGGGCGGCACGAGTACCGGCGCGAACGGCCTGCGTTACGGCTACGGCGTGGGTCTCGCGTGGATCTCGCCGATCGGCCCGCTGAAGCTGAGCCTCGGCTTCCCGCTGCAGAAGCATGAAGGCGACCAGTACCAGAAATTCCAGTTCCAGATCGGGACGGCGTTCTGATCGAACGCATACAACAGCAACGAGAGGGTAATTTTGCTAACCGGTAAGTTTTCGAAACGAGTGATGTGTGCGCTGACCGTTGCGCTGGCCTTGGGCGCGGCGACGGCGCATGCTCAGGACGTCGCCCGCATCGCGGCGGTCAATTCGGATCGGATCCTGCGCGAGTCGGCGCCCGCCAAGGTGGCGCAGACGAAGCTCGAAGCCGAGTTCGCGAAGCGCGACAAGGAACTGCAGGACCTCGCGGCGCGCCTGAAGTCGATGTCCGACTCGCTGGACAAGAACGGTGCGTCGCTGTCGGCGGCCGATCGTGCGCAGAAGCAGCGCGATCTCGCGCAGCTCGACACCGACTTCCAGCGCAAGCAGCGCGAGTTTCGCGAGGACCTGAACCAGCGCCGCAACGAGGAGCTCGCGGCGGTGCTGGAGCGCGCGAACAAGGTCATCAAGCAGATCGCCGAGCAGCAGAATTACGACCTGATCGTGCAGGAAGCCGTATACGTCAGTCCGCGCATCGACATCACCGACAAGGTGCTCAAGGCGCTCGCGTCCGGCTCGACGAACTGAACGGAGCAGACGACGAATGGCATTGACGCTCGAGGAACTCGTAAAGCGGTTCGGCGGCGAGATCGCCGGCGACGCCCAGTGCAAGGTGAGCGGCCTCGCGCCGCTCGACCAGGCAGGCCCTCAGCAACTCGCGTTTCTCGCGAATCCGAAGTACCTGTCGCAGGTCGAGACGACCCGCGCCGGCGCGGTGCTGATCGCGCCGAAGGATCTCGAAAAGCTGCGCGCGGCTACTGGCGGCCAGGCGGCCGGCCCCCTCAATTTCATCGTGACGCCGAATCCGTACGCGTATTTCGCGCGCGTCGCGCAGATGTTCATCGATCTCGCCACGCCGCCGCGCGCGCCGGGCGTGCATCCGAGCGCGACGATCGATCCGGCCGCACAGGTTGCCGCGAGCGCGGTGATCGGCCCGCACGTGACGGTCGAGGCCGGCGCGGTGATCGAGGACGGCGTGCAGCTCGACGCGAACGTGTTCATCGGCCGCGGCACGACGATCGGCGCGGGTTCGCACCTGTATCCGAATGCATCGGTGTACCACGGCTGCAAGATCGGCCCGCGCGCGATCATCCATGCGGGTGCCGTGATCGGATCCGACGGGTTCGGCTTCGCGCCGGATTTCGTCGGCGACGGCGATGCGCGCACCGGCAGCTGGGTCAAGATCCCGCAGGTCGGCGGTGTGACCATCGGCCCGGATGTCGAGATCGGCGCGAATACGACGATCGATCGCGGCGCGATGGCGGACACCGTCATCGACGAATGCGTGAAGATCGACAATCAGGTCCAGATCGGCCACAACTGCCGGATCGGCGCCTATACGGTGATCGCGGGCAGCGCCGGCATCGCCGGCAGCACGACGATCGGCCGCCACTGCATGATCGGCGGCGCGGCGGGCATTGCCGGCCACGTGACGCTCGGCGACTATGTCATCATCACCGCGAAGTCGGGCGTGTCGAAGTCGCTGCCGAAGGCCGGCATCTACACGAGCGCATTCCCGGCCGTCGACCACGGCGAATGGAACCGGAGCGCCGCGCTCGTGCGCAACCTCGACAAGCTGCGCGAGCGCATCAAGGCGCTCGAAACCGCACTGGCCGCCCAGGGCGGCACGGACGCCTGACCGACGCCATGCGAGACCAGCAACCGGGCACGGCCAGCGCTACCGGCCCGGTTTGTCAGACTGGGCCGCGCGGCGGCCCGCTTCAGCCTTTGCATCACCACCGCGCAGCCTCTGCGTGAGACGAACCATCATGAGCACTGAAAAAATCAATCTCGACATCCACAAGATCCTCACGCTGCTGCCGCATCGCTACCCGATTCTGCTCGTCGACCGCGTGCTCGAACTCGAGCCGCACAAAGGGATCAAAGCGCTGAAGAACGTGTCGATCAACGAGCCGTTCTTCCAGGGACACTTCCCGAAGCGGCCGGTGATGCCGGGTGTGCTGATCCTCGAGGCGCTCGCGCAGGCAGCCGCGCTGCTGACGTTCGCGGAAGAGCAGCCGAAGGATCCGGAAAACACGCTGTACTACTTCGTCGGCATCGACGGCGCGCGCTTCAAGCGCGTGGTCGAACCGGGCGACCAGCTGATTCTGAACGTGACGTTCGTGCGTTACATCCGCGGCATCTGGAAGTTCAAGGCGGTGGCGGAAGTGGACGGCAAGGTGGCGGCGGAGGCCGAACTGATGTGCACGGTCAAGACGGCCGACGCGGCGCCCTGAGCGACGCGGCACGCATGGATATCGTAACGCGAGCAACGCGACACATCATATCGAGAGGCAACGGCGCATGACCAGGATTCATCCCACCGCGATTGTCGAACCGGGCGCGCAGATCGACGAGTCCGTCGAGATCGGGCCGTATGCGATCGTCGGGCCGCACGTCACGATCGGCGCGCGTACGACGATCGGCTCGCACAGCGTGATCGAAGGTCACACGACGCTCGGCGAGGACAACCGCATCGGCCATTACGCGTCGGTCGGCGGCCGTCCGCAGGACATGAAGTACAAGGCCGAGCCGACGAAGCTCGTGATCGGTAACCGCAACACGATCCGCGAATTCACGACGATCCACACCGGCACCGTGCAGGACGTCGGCGTGACGACGCTCGGCGACGACAACTGGATCATGGCCTATGTGCACATCGGTCATGACTGCCGCGTCGGCAACAACGTGATCCTGTCGAGCAACGCGCAGATGGCCGGTCACGTCGAGATCGGCGACTACGCGATCATCGGCGGCATGTCGGGCGTGCACCAGTTCGTGCGCATCGGCGCGCATTCGATGCTGGGCGGCGCGTCGGCGCTCGTGCAGGACGTGCCGCCGTTCGTGATCGCGGCCGGCAACAAGGCCGAGCCGCACGGCATCAACGTCGAAGGGCTGCGCCGGCGCGGTTTCTCTCCCGACGCGATCTCGGCGCTGCGCAGCGCGTACCGCCTGCTGTACAAGAACGGCCTGTCGCTCGAGGAAGCGAAGGTGCAGTTGCGCGAGCTGGCGGTCGCGGGCGGCGAAGGCGATGCAGCGGTCACCGCGTTCGTCGAGTTCATCGACGCGTCCCAACGCGGCATCATCCGCTAAGCGATGTCGCTCCCGACCAATCAGCTCCGGCTCGCAATGGTGGCCGGCGAGCCGTCGGGCGATCTGCTCGCGGCGTCGCTGCTCGGCGGGCTTCAAGAGCGGCTGCCCGCGTCGACCCGCTACTACGGGATCGGCGGGCAGCGGATGCTCGCGCACGGCTTCGACTCGCACTGGCAGATGGACAAGCTCACGGTGCGCGGCTACGTCGAGGCGCTGGGCCAGATTCCCGAGATCCTGCGGATTCGCGGCGAGTTGAAGCGCCAGCTGCTCGCGGAGCGGCCCGACGCGTTCATCGGCGTCGACGCGCCCGACTTCAACTTCAGCGTCGAGCAGGCCGCGCGCGATGCGGGCATCCCGTCGATCCACTTCGTGTGCCCGTCGATCTGGGCGTGGCGCGGCGGGCGGATCAAGAAGATCGCGAAGTCCGTCGACCACATGCTGTGCCTGTTCCCGTTCGAACCGGCGATCCTCGACAAGGCGGGTGTCGCATCGACGTATGTCGGTCATCCGCTCGCCGACGAGATTCCGCTCGAGCCCGACACGCACGGCGCGCGCATCGCGCTCGGCTTGCCCGCAGACGGCCCGGTGATCGCGGTGCTGCCGGGCAGCCGGCGCTCGGAGATCGGACTGATCGGCCCGACGTTCTTCGCGGCGATGGCGCTGATGCAGCAGCGTGAGCCCGGCGTGCGGTTCGTGATGCCGGCGGCGACGCCTGCGCTGCGCGAACTGCTGCAGCCGCTCGTCGACGCCCATCCGCAACTCGCGCTGACGATCACCGACGGCCGCTCGCAGGTCGCGATGACAGCCGCCGACGCGATCCTCGTGAAGAGCGGCACCGTCACGCTGGAAGCCGCGCTGCTGAAGAAGCCGATGGTGATCTCGTACAAGGTGCCCTGGCTGACCGGGCAGATCATGCGCCGGCAGGGTTATCTGCCATACGTCGGCTTGCCGAACATCCTGGCGGGGCGCTTCGTCGTGCCCGAGTTGCTGCAGCATTTCGCGACGCCCGAGGCGCTCGCCGATGCGACGCTTACGCAGCTGCGCGACGACGCGAACCGCCGCACGCTGACCGAAGTCTTTACCGAAATGCATCTTTCGCTGCGTCAGAACACGGCCGCGAAGGCCGCCGAAGCGGTCGTGCGCGTGCTCGAGCAACGCAGGGGGCGCGCATGACGGCCATCCGTGTGCCACGCCGCCGCGCGTCGGCCGATCTGCAGGGCGGTTTCGACTTCAGTCGGCCCGACGAGATCGTCTGCGGCGTCGACGAAGCGGGCCGCGGCCCGCTCGCGGGGCCGGTCGTGGCCGCCGCGGTGATCCTCGATCCCGCACGGCCGATCGACGGGCTCGACGATTCGAAGGCGCTGTCCGCGAAGAAGCGCGACGCGCTGTACGACCTGATCGTCGCGCGCGCGAGCGCGTTTTGCGTCGCGTCGGCCAGCGTCGACGAAATCGACACGCTGAACATCCTGCACGCGACGATGCTGGCGATGAAGCGGGCCGTCGAGGGCCTGTCGGTGCTGCCGACGCTTGCCCAGATCGACGGCAACCGCTGTCCGACGTTGACGGTGCGTGCGGAGGCGATCGTCAGCGGCGACGCGCTCGTGCCGAGCATCTCGGCCGCGTCGATTCTCGCGAAGGTCACGCGCGACCGCATGCTCGTCGATCTGCATGAACGCTTCCCGGTGTACGGCTTCAACATGCACGTGGGTTACAGCACCCCGCAACACCTTGCCGCGCTGCGCGAGCACGGCCCGTGCGAAGTGCATCGGCGCTCGTTCGCGCCCGTGCGCGAGGCGCTCGACCTGATGGCCGGTTCCCGCTGAGAACGGGCTTGCGCCGGCCGCCAGAAGGGGCGAGCGCGACGGAAGGGGCACGGCGAATACCTCGCGTATTCGCCGCGAGCATGACGCCACGATCGGCCTTTCCGGCGGCCCCGCCGGAAAGGGATTTTTTTAGTTTCGTGAACGTGCGTTGCCGGCCGCATGGCGACGTCGCGCGTCGCGGGTTCGGCGCGGCCCGACGGCGCGCCGTGCTTCTCGCACGCGCCCGAAGGCACTCCCCGTCGGGGACAGCCGGCAACGCACGTTCGCACGCCCGCGATGAGCGGGAACAGGCCCCTGATGAAGAGCATTACATCCCGCGACAACCCGCTGTACAAGCGCCTGAAGGCGCTCGCGGGCTCGACGTCTCACCAGCGGCGCGGCGGCCAGGCGCTGCTCGAAGGTTTCCATCTCGCCGGCGCGTATCTCGATACGGGCGCGACACCGGAGCTGTGCGTCGCGACCGAAGGCGCGCTCGCGCACGCCGAAGCGCAGGCGATCATCGCGCGCATCGACGCGCAGCGGGTCGTCACGCTGCCGGACGCGCTGTTCGGCCAGTTGTCGAACGTGGTCAGCGGCGTCGGTTTCCTGCTGCTCGTCGACCGGCCCGTGCAGCCGCTGCCCGAGCGCGTCACGCACACGTCGGTCGTGCTCGACGGCGTGCAGGACGCCGGCAACGTCGGCTCGATCCTGCGCAGCGCGGCGGCGGCCGGCGTGCGGCACGTGTTCTGCGCGCCGGGCACCGCGTATGCGTGGTCGTCGAAGGTGCTGCGTTCGGGGATGGGCGCGCACTTCCTGCTGTCGATCCACGAGGATGTCGAGCCGGATGCGCTCGCCGCGCGGCTCGACGTGCCGGTCGCGCTGACGGATTCGCACGGCGCGCAAGCGGTCTACGACTGCGACCTGGCCGGCCCCGTCGCATGGGTGTTCGGCAACGAGGGCGCCGGCGTGTCGGCGTTCTGGCGCGATGCGGCCACGCATCGCGTGACGATCCCGCAGCCCGGTGGCATGGAGTCGCTGAATGTCGCGGCCGCCGCGGCGGTATGTCTGTTCGAGCAGGTGCGGCAGCAGCGGCGCGCATGACATGACGACGTGACGCACGGCGTTGCCCGCGCGTATCCCGCATCACGAAAAAAAGGCCGCGTATGCGGCCTTTTTTGCTGTTGGCGGCGGCCTGACGGCGGCCGGCGCGCCGGTCGTCAGTACGACTGCCGGTCGAGACGGATTTCCTGCAGGATCGTCGTCGCGATTTCCTCGATCGACTTGTGCGTCGACGACAGCCACTTGATCCCTTCGCGGCGCATCATCGCCTCGGCCTCGTTGATCTCGTAGCGGCAGTTTTCCGGCGCCGCGTACTTGCTGCCGGGGCGGCGCTCGTTGCGGATCTCCGACAGGCGCTGCGGATCGATCGACAGTCCGAACAGCTTGTCGCGATGCGGTGTCAGCGCCGACGGCAGCTTGCCGCGCTCGAAGTCTTCCGGAATCAGCGGATAGTTGGCCGCCTTCACGCCGTACTGCATCGCGAGATACAGGCTCGTCGGCGTCTTGCCGCTGCGCGACACGCCGACCAGGATCACGTCGGCTTCGGACAGGTTTCGGTTCGACTGACCGTCGTCGTGTGCGAGCGAGAAGTTGATCGCCTCGATCCGCGTCTTGTATTCCTCGGTATCGGCGTTCTGGTGGCCGCGGCCCATCGCGTGGCTCGACTTCAGCTCCAGTTCCTGCTCGAGCGGCTCGACGAAGCGCTGGAACATGTCCAGCACGAGCGCGTTCGAGCGCTTGACGATGTCGTTCGACTCGCTGTCGACGAGCGTCGTGAAGACGATCGCGCGGCGGCCGTCGTGCACCGCGGCGTCGTTGATCTTCTCGACGGTCGCATAGGCCTTCTCGAGCGAGTCGACGAACGGCAGACGCACGAGACGGAATTTCTGGTCGAACTGGGAGAGGATCGAATGCGCGAAGGTTTCGGCAGTGATCCCGGTGCCGTCGGAGACGATGAAAACGGTAGGCAGCATGAATCTGGGCGTCGAGCGTGAAGGGCGGTTGCGCGGGCGGCTGGAGGTTCGCCTCCAGACGCGGAGACAAGGTCGCGCCACATCCGGCAGCCGGCACGGTAGAATAGCGGCAACCTGTTGGATAAGCAATTGCAGGGGCAGGATACGAACGGCGCCCCAGGCTTGGCCGCTCGATTCGAAAACTCCCGGCAAGTTCGGCGATTCGTCTGAATATATCGCCCTTCTGCCGGGATTTTTGCAAATCGGGTCGGACGATTTTTCGCTGATTTTTCGCCCACGCGATTGTTTCTCCAACAGGTTGCGCAAGACGCGCCGCGCCTTTTTGCAGGCGCCCGCGTCCGAGCCCACTTGCGCAATCGAGCATTTTTTTCACACTTAGGGGCTTGTATGACTAACGCAGCAAACGTCGCAAAGGACCAGGCGTATGTAATCCCGTTCGAGCAGTTGCGGATGACCGATGTGGAGATCGTGGGCGGCAAGAATGCGTCGCTCGGCGAGATGATCAGCCAGCTTTCCGAAGCAGGCGTTCGCGTACCCACCGGTTTCGCCACGACCGCGCTCGCCTTCCGTGATTTCCTCAAGCACAACGATCTGACCGATCGCATCGCCAAGCGTCTCGAGTCGCTCGACATCGACGACGTGAAGGCGCTCGCCGAAGCCGGTGCCGAAATCCGTAAATGGATCGTCGATGCGCCGATGCAGGCACGTCTCGAAGAGGAAATTCGCGCCCAGTTCGAAATCCTGAAGAGCGGCTCGCCGGCCGAGCTGTCGTTCGCCGTGCGTTCGTCCGCCACCGCGGAAGACTTGCCCGACGCATCGTTCGCCGGCCAGCAGGAGTCGTATCTGAACGTCGTCGGCATCGACGACGTCCTCGATCGCATGAAGCACGTGTTCGCGTCGCTCTACAACGACCGCGCGATCTCGTATCGCGTGCACAAGGGCTTCACGCACGCCGAGGTCGCACTGTCGGCCGGCGTGCAGCGCATGGTCCGCTCGGACGTCGGCGCGGCCGGCGTGATGTTCACGATCGACACCGAATCGGGCTTCAAGGACGCCGTGTTCATCACGTCGAGCTACGGCCTGGGCGAAACCGTCGTGCAGGGCGCCGTGAACCCGGACGAGTTCTACGTGTTCAAGACGACGCTCGCGCAGGACAAGTACCCGATCATCCGCCGCTCGATCGGCTCGAAGCTGATCAAGATGGAATTCACGCAGCCGGGCGAGCCGGGCCGCGTGAAGACGGTCGACGTGCCGCACGAGCAGCGCAACCGCTACTCGATCACCGACGAAGACGTGATCGAGCTCGCGAAGTACGCGGTCATCATCGAGAAGCACTACCAGCGTCCGATGGACATCGAGTGGGGCAAGGACGGCCGCGACGGCAAGATCTTCATCCTGCAGGCACGTCCGGAAACGGTGAAGAGCCAGGCAAGCGGCAAGGCCGAGCAGCGCTTCAAGCTGAAGGGCCAGTCGCAGGTGCTGGCGACGGGCCGCGCGATCGGCCAGAAGATCGGCGCGGGCCCCGTGCGCGTGATCCAGGATCCGTCGGAAATGGAACGCGTGCAGCCGGGCGACGTGCTGGTGGCGGACATGACCGACCCGAACTGGGAGCCGGTGATGAAGCGTGCGGCGGCGATCGTCACGAACCGTGGCGGCCGCACCTGCCACGCGGCGATCATCGCGCGTGAGCTCGGCGTGCCGGCAGTCGTCGGCTGCGGCGATGCGACCGACGTGCTGAAGGACGGCGCGCTCGTCACCGTGTCGTGCGCGGAAGGCGACGAAGGCAAGATCTACGACGGGCTGCTCGAGACGGAAGTCACGGAAGTGCAGCGCGGCGAGCTGCCGGAAATCCCGGTCAAGATCATGATGAACGTCGGCAACCCGCAGCTCGCGTTCGACTTCTCGCAACTGCCGAACGCGGGTGTTGGCCTCGCGCGTCTCGAGTTCATCATCAACAACAACATCGGCGTGCACCCGAAGGCGATCCTCGAGTACCCGAACATCGACCAGGACCTGAAGAAGGCGGTCGAGAGCGTCGCGCGTGGTCACGCGTCGCCGCGCCAGTTCTACGTCGACAAGCTGACGGAAGGCGTCGCGACGATCGCCGCGGCGTTCTATCCGAAGCCCGTGATCGTGCGTCTGTCCGACTTCAAGTCGAACGAGTACAAGAAGCTGATCGGCGGTTCGCGTTACGAGCCGGACGAGGAAAACCCGATGCTGGGTTTCCGCGGCGCGTCGCGCTACATCGCGGAAGACTTCGCGCAGGCGTTCGAGATGGAGTGCCGTGCACTGAAGCGCGTGCGCGACGAGATGGGCCTGACCAACGTCGAGATCATGGTGCCGTTCGTGCGTACCGTGAAGCAGGCGGAGCGCGTCGTCGGCCTGCTCGAGAAGTTCGGCCTGAAGCGCGGCGAGAACGGCCTGCGCCTCGTGATGATGTGTGAAGTCCCGACCAACGCGATTCTTGCCGAAGAGTTCCTGCAACACTTCGACGGTTTCTCGATCGGTTCGAACGACCTCACGCAGCTCACGCTCGGCCTCGATCGCGACTCGGGCATGGAACTGCTGGCCGTCGACTTCGACGAACGCGACCCGGCCGTCAAGTTCCTGTTGAAGCGTGCAATCGATACCTGCCTGCGGATGGGCAAGTACGTCGGCATCTGCGGCCAGGGCCCGTCCGATCACCCGGACTTCGCGCAGTGGCTGACCGACGAAGGCATCGTGTCGATCTCGCTGAACCCGGACACGATCATCGATACGTGGCAGGCGCTCGCCAACCGGAAGTAACGGTCGGTCATGCAGCCTTGACGAAAGGGCGGCTCGCCGCTCTTTCGATGAAGGCAGAATGCAAGGTTCATGCTATAAACACCCCGGTAGGCACCGGGGTGTTTTTGTTTGTACTCACCGAACCGCGAACATGGCGAGCGTGAGGGCGTTTTTCGGGGGACCACAATGATGTCGGGGCATCTGTTCTGGTGGGTCGGAGTCGGCGTGCTGGTCGTCGCCGAATTGCTGACCGGCACGTTCTATCTGCTGATGATCGCGCTCGGCTTTCTCGCGGGCGCGCTGCTGCAGCTCGCCGGTTTCGCGCCGCACGTGCAGGTCGCGGCGGCCGCCGCGGTCGCGATCATCGCGATGATCGTGCTGCGTCGCTCGGGGCTCGGGCGCAAGCAGAAACGCGACACGTCGGCGAATCCGGACGTCAATCTCGATATTGGCTCGACCGTGACGGTCGACGCGTGGCATGACGGCCGCGCGCGCGTGCAGTATCGCGGCGCCGACTGGGACGTCGAGCTCGCGACCGGCGAGCGTGACGATGCACACGAGTATCAGGTGAGCGCCGTGCGCGGCAACAGTCTCGTCGTCGTCGCGAAACCCGCGCGCTGATCATCCACGGATAAAACAAGGAGAGAACATTTCATGGATTCGCTGATCATTTGGGTCGTCCTGCTCGTCATCGCCATCGTGATCGTGTCGAAAACGGTGAAGATCGTGCCGCAGCAGCATGCGTGGGTGCTCGAACGATTCGGGCGCTATCACGCGACGCTGTCGCCCGGTCTCAACATCGTGCTGCCGTTCGTCGATCGGATCGCCTACCGGCACGTGCTGAAGGAAATTCCGCTCGACGTGCCGAGCCAGGTCTGCATCACGCGCGACAACACGCAGCTGCAGGTCGACGGTGTGCTGTACTTCCAGGTCACCGATCCGATGAAGGCTTCGTACGGGTCGAGCAACTTCGTGCTCGCGATCACGCAGCTCGCGCAGACGACGCTGCGCTCGGTGGTCGGCAAGCTCGAACTCGACAAGACCTTCGAGGAGCGCGACTTCATCAACCACAACATCGTGTCGGCGCTCGACCAGGCCGCCGCGAACTGGGGCGTGAAAGTGCTGCGCTACGAGATCAAGGACCTGACGCCGCCGAAGGAGATACTGCACGCGATGCAGGCGCAGATCACCGCCGAGCGGGAAAAGCGCGCGCTGATCGCCGCATCCGAAGGCCGCAAGCAGGAGCAGATCAACCTCGCGTCGGGCGCGCGCGAGGCCGCGATCCAGAAGTCCGAAGGCGAGCGGCAGGCCGCGATCAACCGGGCGCAGGGCGAGGCGTCCGCGATTCTCGCGGTGGCCGAGGCGAACGCGCAGGCAATCCAGAAGATCGCGGGCGCGATCCAGTCGCAGGGCGGGATGGATGCCGTGAACCTGAAGGTCGCCGAACAATATGTCGGCGCGTTCTCGAACCTCGCGAAACAGGGCAATACGCTGATCGTGCCGGCGAACCTGTCGGATCTCGGCACCGCGATCGCGTCGGCGCTGACGATCGTCAAGAACGCCGTGCCGGCCGAGGGCGGGAAGGGCTGAGCATACGCGCGGTTCCCGGCGCCGGCGGCCGTGGCATGCGCCGCGCATGCGGCGAATCGTCGCACGGTGGAATCGCGATCACGATCGCATTTGCACGGCGACGGGCGGCGCAGCGCTTCATCCGGGGCGCTGATCGACTGCCCGATCGCCACCCGCCCGAATCACGCGATACAAAGCAACACGGCCCGCTTCGAGCGGGCCGTGTCGTTTGCGATGCGGATCGGGTGGTCAGGTACCGGCGCGCATGATGCGGGCCTTTTCGCGTTCCCAGTGGCGCTTCTTCTCGGTTTCGCGCTTGTCGTGCAGCTTCTTGCCCTTCGCGAGCGCGATGTCGCATTTCACGCGGCCGCCCTTGTAGTGGAAGTTCAGCGGCACGAGCGTGTAGCCGCGCTGCTCGACCTTGCCGATCAGTTTCTTGATTTCCTCGCGGTGCAGCAGCAGCTTGCGCGTGCGGACCGGATCGGGGTGGATGTGCGTCGAGGCTTCGGGCAGCGGGCTGATATGGGTGCCGATCAGGAAGATCTCGGCGTTCTTGACGACGACGTAGCCTTCCTTGATCTGGCCGCGCCCGGCGCGCAGCGCCTTGACTTCCCAGCCCTCCAGCACGAGCCCCGCCTCGTAGCGTTCCTCGATGTGATAATCGAAGTGCGCTTTCCTGTTGTCGATGATGCTCATGAAAGGATTGGGCCAACTCGTTTAAAATCACGATTTTAGCAAAGCGGGGCGAGAATCGCCCGGCCTTGCGTTCTCACTTCGAGCGATGCCGCGCGATTTATGGCAGATGTCCAGAAAACAGTATTGATCCGTCATTCGGCGGAACAGATGTTCGACCTCGTCACCGACGTGGCCGATTACCCCAATTTCCTGCCCTGGTGCGGCGGCGTCGAGATTCGCCGTCAGGACGACCGCGGGATGGAAGCGCGCATCGACATCAACTTCAAGGGTATCAAGCAGCATTTCGCGACGCGCAACACGCAGCAGCGCCCGACGCGGATCGACATGGAGTTCGCGGACGGCCCGTTCAAGAAGTTCACGGGCTCGTGGCGCTTCATTCCGCTGCGCGCCGATGCGTGCAAGATCGAATTCGCGCTGCACTACGAGTTCTCGAGCATCCTGCTCGAGAAGATCATCGGGCCGGTGTTCAGCCATATCGCGAACACGTTCGTCGATTCGTTCGTGAAGCGCGCCGACCAGCGCTACGGGAAGGGGTGACGCAATGCTGTCGATCGAAGTCTGCTATGCGCTGCCGGATCGCCAGACGCTGATTCCGGTGTCGCTGCCCGAAGGCGCGACCGTGCGCGCGGCGATCGACGCGAGCGGGGTGCTCGCGCTGCACCCGGAGATCGATCTCGCCCACGCGAAAACCGGCGTGTTCGGCAAGCTCGCGCCCCTCGACGCGCCGCTCGCCGACCACGATCGCGTCGAGATCTACCGACCGTTGATCGTCGATCCGAAGCTCGCGCGCCAGCGGCGCGTCGACAAGACCCGCCGTGAGGGCTCTGTCGAGGGCCGCAAGTGGATGCACAAGGACGCGCGCTGACGCATTGCTGCAGCGTCGCCCCCGTACTTTCGTTCCGATTCGTCAGGCCAGCCGCGGCCGCGCTCAGTGGGCCGCAACGTTCGCGCGGCCGGCCGTATCGCCTCCCGCGTGCGTGTCGCCGTGCCGGCGCACCGACGCATAGACGCCCGCCAGCAGCAGCGCGAGCGCCGCGATCTCGAGCGTGCGCGGCATCCGGTGGTCGTAGACGAACGCGTAGAGCATCGCGAACACGGTTTCGAACACGATCAGCTGGCCCGACAGCGTGAGCGGCAGCCGCTTTGACGCCGCGTTCCACAGTCCGTTGCCGAGCCACGACGCGCCGATCGCCAGCGCGAGGTTCAGCAGCCAGAACAGCTGCCAGCGCGATGTCGGGACGGCCGCCTGCGCCATGCCGGCCGGCAGCGCGAGGATCGCGAGCCAGCAGAGACCGCCGATCAGGCCCGTCACGACACCCCACAGCACCGACCACTCGTTGCCGCCGAAATGATGGTGGCGCTGCAGGTAGCGCGCGTTCGCAACCGCGTACCAGGTCCAGCTTGCCAGCGCGCCGCATGCGCACGCGATGCCGGCGAGCTTTTGGCCGAGCGTCGTCGCCTGCGCGGCTTCCGATGTGAAGAGGTCGACGTTGATGCAGACGATGCCGGCGATCACCAGCGCGAGCGGCGCGGCGAGCCGCCGCAGCGGCACCGCGCCATGGTCGCCGAGGCCCGCGAGCGTGACGGTCACGGGCAGCACGCCGACGATCAGCGAGCTGGGCGCGATGCCGATCAGGTGCACCGCGCCGGACAGCAGCATGTAGTACGCGACGTTGCCGACGAGCGCGAGCTTCACGAGCGCGACGAGATCCTCGCGGGTCAGCCGCGCGAGCAGCGAGCGGGCGGCCGGCAACGCCGCCGCCAGCGACACGAGGCCGTACATCGCATAGCGGCCCGCGCTCAGCAGCAGCGGCGAGAAGTCGGTCATCAGCCGCGGCACGAGAAACACCATGCCCCACAACGCGCCTGCCAGGACGCCATACACCACACCGCGCTGCATCGACTGCTCCGAACGAAAGACTGACGAGCGCGCATCTTAGCGATGGCGACGCGAGCGCGTCTTGTTCATTCCTGCACTCGGAAGCGGGTGAGGTTCGGGATCGGCCGCGATCCGGTCCTCTTTGTCGCGGATCGCGGATCGCGGCGCGTAGGCACGCCCTGCGACGACCGGCGGATCAGCCCTCGGCCGGTTCGGCCGCCGCCGCACTGTCGCCCGCCGCGGATGACCGCGCGGGGCGGCGTACGGCGCGCAGCTTGCCGCTGTTGCCGCCGCCGCAGTAGAACGTGTCGCGACCGTCGGACTCCAGCCCCGACACGCCGACGCCAGGCGGCATGTCGACCTGCTCGAGCACCTGCCCGGTGCGCGGGTCGATCCGCCGCAGCTCGCTCTCGTCCGCCTCCCAGGTGCCGTGCCACAGCTCGCCGTCGACCCACGTCACGCCGGTGACGAAGCGGTTCGATTCGATCGTGCGCAGCACGGCGCCCGATTGCGGATCCACCTGATGAATCTTTCGCTCGCGGTATTGGCCGACCCACAGCGTGCCTTCGGCCCACGCGAGCCCGGAATCGGCACCGCCGCCGGGCGCGGGTATCGTCGCGAGCACGCGGCCCGAATCGGGATCGATCTTCTCGATGCGGTCCTCGACGATCTGGAACAGATGGCGCCCGTCGAACGCGGTGCCCGCGTGCGCGGCGACGTCGAGTGTGCGCACGGTCGTGCCGCGTTCCGGGTCGAGCGCGTTCAGCTTGTCGCCGGATGCGAACCACACGTGCTGCCCATCGAACGTGACGCCGTGCACGCCGTCGCCGCCCGGAAACGGGCCGTATTCGCGGAGGATGTTTGCGGTGGAGCGTTTCATGTCTGTCGCCTCGTCGTTGGTGTACCCATCCTAGTCGCCCGGCAGCGGTGCGGGGAGTAACAAGGTCGTCGCGAATCCGGGCAGCGGCGGCGTCATCCAGCGACGCGCGCGACCGCGGCCGAGCGCCTGCACCTTGTCCGCTTCGGCGAGCGCGTCGAGCGCACGCTGGACGGTGCGCTGGCTCGCACCGAGCGCGAGGGCCAGGGCGGAACTCGACCACGCCTCGCCGTCCGCGAGCAGCGCGAGCACGGCCGCGTGGCGGTCTTCGACGGGGCGCGCGAGCACGACGGTCTCGCGCCGGCCGAGCGGTTCGAGCGCGAAGCCGTGCGGCGTCGCGGTGACGTTCGCGAGCGGCCGCAGCATTGCGCGCAGGCGGCCGATCTCGACGCGCAGGCGGACACGATGCGATTCGTCCGCGTGTTTCGCGCGAAACGCCGCGGCGACGAGTGCGTTTCTCGACACGTCGCCGGGCCATGCCTCGCCGAGCAGGCGGGCGAGCACGAACAGCACCGGGCGGCGCGCGAGCGACACGGTCGTGCGCGCGTCGCGTACCGCGTGGCGACATGCATCGACGACGAGTGTGTTCGATTCCAGCAGCGCCTCGACCTCGTCGAGCAGCACGAGCCGCGACGCACCGCGCACGATGAGCCGCGCGGCCGGTGTATCGAGCACGCGCGCGGCCGTGTCGACTTCGGCGGTCAGCGCGGCGATGCCGGCGTCCCGTGCGGCCGCGCGCGCACGGGCGAGGGCCAGGCGCGCCGCGTGCGGGCGGATGCGGCGCATCGCGATGCCGGCCGCGATCAGTTCGTGCGCCGCGCGTGAGGCGGCCGGCAGCGGTGCGGGATCGAGGCTCGCGAGCCGGCGTTCGGCGTCGTCGACGTGCCCGATCAGCAGCAGCCGGCGCACGACGAGATAGCGCGCATGCGCGGCGTTCGCGTGGTCGCCGTGCGCGTCGAGCGTCGCGCAGGCAGCGTCGAGCGACCGCGACGGCCAGCCGAGATCCCGCGACGCCAGCGCGATCTCGGCTTCCGCGACGACGCAGCGCGCCCGCGCGACGGCCTCTTTCGCGCCGAATGCGCGGGCCGCGCCGCGCACGAGCGCCCGCGCACGCTCGAAGTCGCCGAGTTGCGCCATCGCGATGCCGCGCAACGCGAGCGCCGGCGCGTCGTCGCGCAGCGCGACGCGGTTCAGCGCGCCGAGCGGGTCGCCCGCCGCGAGCGCGCGTGCCGCGGCCGTGATCAGCGAATCCATCCGAATCCCGACACAGTTGTCACTCCCTGCCGTCCGATGCCCGGCCCTAATCTAGCACCACGCACACGGCAGATGCGCCGTGCCCGGATCCCTGTCCCAAGGAGGAACCCGCAATGACGACCCATCTCACCGGAACACGCGCCGAATGGCTGGCCGCGCGCCGCGCGCTGCTCGACGCGGAAAAGACACTGACACGGCAGAGCGACGAGCTCGCGCGGCGGCGCCAGGCGCTGCCGTGGGTGCGCGTCGACAAGACCTACCGGTTCGATACCGAGCACGGCCCGGCGACGCTCGACGATCTGTTCGGCGGCCGCTCGCAACTGCTCGTCTATCACTTCATGTTCGGCCCCGACTACAAGGCCGGCTGCCCGTCGTGCTCGGCGCTGGCCGATGGCTTCGACGGCTTTGCGGTCCACCTCGCGAACCACGACGTGACGCTCGCCGCGGTGTCGCGGGCGCCGCTCGCGAAGCTGCTCGCGTACCGGCAGCGGATGGGCTGGCGCTTTCCGTGGGCATCGTCGGACGGCGGTGAGTTCAATTTCGACTTCAACGTGTCGTTCACCGAAGCGCAGCAGCGCGCGGGCGACGTCGAATACAACTACGCGCGGGCCGGCCACGCGATGGACATGGACCCCCCGCCTGCCGCCGTCGCGCAGTTCGCGGCGACGTGCGGTACCGACGCCGCCACGTACTCGCTCGACCGGCCGGGGATGAGCGCGTTCGTGCGCGAGGACGGCGTCGTCTATCATACGTATTCGACCTACGCGCGCGGGCTCGACGGACTGTGGGGCATGTACCAGTGGCTCGATCGCGCGCCGCTCGGGCGCAACGAGACCGGCGTGTGGTGGCGTCGTCATGACGAATACGCACGCGGTTGAGCGCGGGCCGAACCGCAACGGGAGCGAGTGATGGACATCGCGACGAAACCGGCTGCGACCGGCGCTGCGGGCGGCGGCCGGCTCGCGTTCGGTGCCGCGCTCGCCGCGGTGTTCGCCGCCGCCGTGTGGGCGACGCTCGCGCAGCACGCAGCGATGGACGCGATCGGCGGCATGCCGATGGCGGGCGGCTGGACGCTGTCGGCCGGGTGGCTCAGGCCGTGCGGATGGCGGGCAGGGGACGCGTTCGCCGGGTTCGCCGGCATGTGGGGCGCGATGACGGTGACGATGATGCTGCCGGTGCTGGCGCCGGTGCTCTGGCGATACCGGCAAAGCCTCGGCCCGGTGGGCGACGCGCGTGCGGCATGGTTCGTCGCGATTGCGGGCGCCGGGTATTTCTCGGTGTGGATGGCGGTCGGTGCGGTGGTGTTTCCCGTCGGTGCCGCGTTGGCGGCGGCCGCCACGCGGCTGTCCGCACTTGCTGCCGCAATGCCGTTTGCTGCCGGCGCGGTCATGCTTGGCGCCGGCGTGCTGCAGTTTTCCGGCTGGAAGCTGCGCCGGCTTGCCTGCTGCCGGCGTGCACCGGACGACGAAGGTGCGCGGCGGGCAGGTGCCGGCGCCGCGTGGCGGCACGGCGTGCGGGCCGCCCTGCGGTGCGGCGCCTGCTGCGGGAACCTGATGGCCGTTGCGCTGGCGGCCGGCATGATGGATCTACGCGTGATGGCGGTCGTGACGGTGGCCATCGCGGCCGAGCGGCTGGTTCCGGCCGGCGAGCGCATCGCGCGGATCGTCGGAGGCGTCGCCACCGGCGCCGGCGCAATGATGATCGCGTGCGCCGCGGCGGGGCTCGCCTAGCGGTGCTCGCGGCCGCCAACGCGCATCGAGCGGGGGCGCCGTCGGTTGCCGCGTCGTACGGCAACGACGCTCCATCGGCCCGAATTCCGGCCGGCTGCGCGAATGGGTCGATGCCCGGGTGAAACGAAAAGCGATCGAAAACGAACCGAACGGCGATCCGAACGATTCGGCCCCCGAACGCTCGGCGACGGCTAACCCGTTGTTCGTGTTGTGAAAATTCGCAGCGCTTCGCGTATAATTCGCTTTTGCGCCCATAGGATTTGCCATGCGTCTGATCCAAAAAGCACTCACTTTCGATGACGTGCTCCTCGTTCCCGCCTTCTCCGACGTTCTCCCGCGTGACACCAGCCTGAAGACCAAGCTGACCCGCAACATCTCCCTGAACATGCCGCTCGTGTCCGCCGCGATGGACACGGTCACCGAAGGTCGCCTTGCGATCGCGATGGCGCAGCAGGGTGGTGTGGGTATCGTCCACAAGAACCTCACGCCGGCCGAGCAGGCCCGCGAGGTCGCGAAAGTCAAGCGTTTCGAATCGGGCGTCGTGCGCGACCCGATCACGGTCCCGCCGCAGATGAAGGTGCGCGACGTGATCGCGCTGTCGCGTCAGCATGGCATCTCGGGCTTCCCGGTCGTCGAAGGCCCGCAACTCGTCGGCATCGTCACGAACCGCGACCTGCGTTTCGAATCGCGCCTCGACGAACCGGTCAAGTCCATCATGACGCCGCGCGAGCGTCTCGTCACGGTCAAGGAAGGCACGCCGCTCGCCGAAGCGAAGGCGCTGATGCACAGCCACCGCCTCGAGCGCGTGCTGGTCGTCAACGACGCGTTCGAACTGCGCGGCCTGATGACCGTCAAGGACATCACGAAGCAGACCGAACACCCGGATGCGTGCAAGGACGAACACGGCAAGCTGCGCGCAGGCGCGGCGGTCGGCGTCGGCCCCGACAACGAAGAGCGTGTCGAGCTGCTGGTGCAGGCCGGCGTCGACGTGATCGTCGTCGATACCGCGCACGGTCACAGCAAGGGCGTGCTGGAGCGCGTGCGCTGGGTCAAGCAGAACTTCCCGCACGTCGAGGTGATCGGCGGCAACATCGCGACGGCCGCTGCCGCGAAGGCGCTCGTCGAATACGGCGCGGACGCGGTCAAGGTCGGTATCGGCCCGGGCTCGATCTGCACGACGCGGATCGTCGCGGGCGTCGGCGTGCCGCAGATCAGCGCGATCGCGAACGTGTCGGACGCGCTGAAGGGCACCGGCGTGCCGTGCATCGCCGACGGCGGCGTGCGTTTCTCGGGCGACGTGTCGAAGGCCCTCGCGGCCGGCGCGAACGCGGTGATGATGGGCAGCATGTTCGCGGGCACCGAAGAGGCGCCGGGCGACGTGTTCCTGTATCAGGGCCGCCAGTACAAGTCGTATCGCGGCATGGGTTCGGTCGGCGCGATGAAGGACGGCGCGGCGGACCGCTACTTCCAGGACAACTCCGCGAACATCGACAAGCTCGTGCCGGAAGGCATCGAAGGCCGCGTCGCGTACAAGGGCTCGGTCAACGCGATCCTCTTCCAGCTGGTCGGCGGCGTGCGCGCGAGCATGGGCTACTGCGGCTGCCGCACGATCGACGAGCTGCACGACAAGGCCGAATTCGTCCAGATCACTGCGGCCGGCATGCGCGAGTCGCACGTGCACGACGTGCAGATCACGAAGGAAGCACCGAACTACCACGTGGACTGATCGCCGATGAAACCGCTGCTGCGAGCCGTGCTGATCGTCGATGCCATGCTGCTGCTGGGGTTCGGCGTGCTGTTCGTGCTGACACCCTGGCAGGCGCTGTTCAATGCGCTGCAACTCGCGAACATCCAGCCGGCGATGCTCGGCCAGGCGTTCGGCATCGCGCTGCTCGGGCTCGCGTGGCTCGCGTTCCATGCGGCGGTCAACGGCGAACTCACGACGCCCGTCGCGCGCGTGGTCGGCCATGTGAACTGGCTGATCGGCGTGCTGACGGTCGTGTGGTCGTTCGGCACCGGAAACGGTCCCGCGCTCGCGGCGGCCGGCCGCGTGCTGTCGGCGCTGGCCGGTGTTGCGCTGATCGTGCTTGGCCTCGGCGGCGTGCGGCTCGCATCGGCCGTGCGGCGGCGCGAGAAGGCGCTGGTGCTCGAGGCCCGGGACGCGAAGCGTCCGGCCGAACCGGCGCCGGCGTCCGCACCGCAGCAGCGGGTCGAACCGGTCGTCGGCCGTCCGGTCGCGCCTGCGGCGCCGGCCGCGGCAGCCACGCCGGCCGCATCCGACCGATTGTCAGGCAGCGTCGCATTCGACGCGCGCCCGCCGTCGCGGGATTGACCGGCGATGCGTCGCGCGAGCCGCCTGCCGCCCGACGCCGTTGTCCATGTTATTGACGCAGCGCTTCATGCGCTGCTTTTCTTATTCTCTTCATCCCGTCCGCAGCCATGCACGACAAAATCCTGATTCTCGACTTCGGTTCGCAAGTCACCCAACTGATCGCGCGCCGCGTGCGCGAAGCGCACGTCTACTGCGAAATCCACCCGAACGACGTGTCCGACGAGTTCGTCCGCGAGTTCGCGCCGAAGGCGGTGATCCTGTCGGGCAGCCACGCGAGCACGTACGAAGACCATCAACTGCGCGCGCCGCAGGCCGTTTGGGATCTCGGCGTGCCGGTGCTCGGCATCTGCTACGGCATGCAGACGATGGCCGTGCAGCTCGGCGGCAAGGTCGAGTGGAGCGACCACCGCGAATTCGGCTACGCGGAAATGCGCGCGCACGGCCATACGCGCCTGCTCGACGGCATCGAGGATTTCACGACGGCCGAAGGCCACGGCATGCTGAAGGTCTGGATGAGCCACGGCGACAAGGTGGCCGAGCTGCCGCCGGGCTTCGCGCTGATGGCGTCGACGCCGAGCTGCCCGATCGCCGGCATGGCCGACGAGGCGCGCGGCTACTACGCGGTGCAGTTCCACCCGGAAGTCACGCACACGGTGAAGGGCCGCCAGATCATCGAACGCTTCGTGCTGCAGATCGCCGGCGCGAAGCCCGACTGGATCATGAGCAACCACATCGAGGAAGCCGTCGCGAAGATTCGCGAGCAGGTCGGTGACGAGGAAGTGATTCTCGGCCTGTCGGGCGGCGTCGATTCGAGCGTCGCGGCTGCGCTGATCCACCGCGCGATCGGTGACCAGCTGACCTGCGTGTTCGTCGACCACGGCCTGCTGCGCCTGAACGAGGGCAAGATGGTGCTCGACATGTTCGAGGGCCGCCTGCATGCGAAGGTCGTGCACGTCGACGCATCCGAGCAGTTCCTCGGCCACCTGACCGGTGTGACCGATCCGGAAGCGAAGCGCAAGATCATCGGCCGCGAATTCGTCGAGGTGTTCCAGGCCGAAGCGCAGAAGCTGTCGAAGGCGAAGTGGCTCGCACAGGGCACGATCTATCCGGACGTGGTCGAGTCGGGCGGCACGAAGACGAAGAAGGCGACGACGATCAAGAGTCACCACAACGTCGGCGGCCTGCCGGAAACGCTCGGCCTGAAGCTGCTCGAACCGCTGCGCGACCTGTTCAAGGACGAAGTGCGCGAACTGGGCGTCGCGCTCGGTCTGCCGCCGGAGATGGTGTACCGCCATCCGTTCCCGGGCCCGGGCCTCGGCGTGCGGATTCTCGGCGAAGTGAAGCGCGAATACGCGGACTTGCTGCGTCGCGCGGATGCGATCTTCATCGAAGAACTGCGCGGCACGACCGCGACGGCGCAGGACGCGGCAGCCGGCCTGTGCGGCGAGGCCGACGTCGGCAAGACGTGGTACGACCTGACGAGCCAGGCGTTCGCGGTGTTCCTGCCGGTGAAGTCGGTCGGCGTGATGGGCGATGGCCGCACGTACGACTACGTGACGTCGCTGCGCGCGGTGCAGACCACCGATTTCATGACCGCGCACTGGGCGCACCTGCCGTACGCGTTGCTCGGCCGTGCGTCGAACCGGATCATCAACGAGGTGCGCGGGATCAACCGGGTGGTGTACGACATCTCGGGCAAGCCGCCGGCGACGATCGAGTGGGAGTGAAATCGGGTCCTTCGGGGACTATCGCCAGCTATCGAAAAACTGACGTAACGTATTGAGTTAGAAAGAAATACGTCGCGGTAGCTATCGGTGACTATCGCCGGCCAGCAAAACGTGTTGGCGGTAGAACTGACGGTAAGAACTGGAGGTCGGATTATGACCCTCCCGTTTACTATTGAGACCAAACCGGTCTTTGACGGTAAATGTCTCCTCTGGAAAGCTTGTTTCATGCGGCTTTCCAGGCATCAGCAGGTCTCCTGACCCCTGACGGCAAAAGCCGTCAAGAACAGGAGGAAAAACCTCGATGCTTACCGACACCGCACTGCGCAACCTCAAGCCTAAGTCCCTGACTTACAAGGCTTCCGACCGTGACGGCATGTACGTGACGGTATCGCCCACCGGTACCGTCACCTTCCGCTACGATTACCGTCTCAACGGCCGGCGTGAAACGCTAACCATCGGCCGTTACGGGCCGGCCGGCATCTCACTGGCCTTGGCTCGCGAAAAGCTGCTCGACGCCAAGAAAGCTGTTGCCGAGGGCAGATCCCCGGCGCACGAGAAGCAGCGCGAGAAGCGCCGGCTGACCGCTGCCAAGAATTTCGGCGACATGACTGCCCGATGGCTTGCCGACGCCAAGATGGCCGACAGCACGCGTGCGATGCGCAAGAGCATCGTTGATCGGGACATCCTGCCGGCGTTCAAGAACCGGCTGCTAAACGAAGTCAGCTCCGACGACCTGCGCGCCTTGTGCAACAAGGTGAAGGCTCGCGGCGCCCCCGCCACAGCCGTCCACGTGCGCGATATCGTGAAGCAGGTCTACGCCTTCGCCATCCTGCACGGCGAGAAGGTCGACAACCCGGCCGATGGCGTGGGCGCGGCTTCGATCGCGACCTTCGTGCCCAAGGATCGAGCGCTGTCACCGATGGAAATCCGTTTGATGTACCGGCAGATGGAATCGGTGGCCACCTATCCGACCATTCGCCTGGCGTTGCGCATGATTCTGTTGACGCTGGTACGCAAGAGCGAATTGATCGAGGCGACATGGGCCGAGGTTGATTTCGAGAACGCGACCTGGACGATTCCAAAATCACGAATGAAGGGTCGCAACCCGCACGTCGTCTATCTGTCCCGCCAGGCCGTGGACATCTTCGTTGCGCTGCACACTTGCGCAGCGGGGTCGAAGTTCGTCCTGCCGTCGCGCTACGACGCCGACCGCTGTATGTCCAAGGCGACGCTCAACCGCGTGACCCAGATCGTGTCCGAGCGCGCCAAAGCTGCCGGTTTGCCGCTAGAACCTTTCACGGTGCACGACCTGCGCCGCACCGGCTCGACGCTGCTCAACGAGGTCGGCTTCAACGGCGACTGGATCGAGAAGTGCCTGGCGCATGAAGACGGCCGTTCCTCGCGCTCGGTCTACAACAAGGCCGAATACGCCGAGCCGCGCCGTCACATGCTGCAGGAGTGGGCCAACATGGTCGATGCCTGGGTGGAGGGTGGCGCATACGCGCCCACGTTGTTGCCGAGCAATACGGTCGTGCCGGTGCTGAGCGCATCGGTCTGAGTCACTTCACGTCAGGTTGTCAGTTGACAACCTGACGATTCATCCCCATACTGGAAACCTTGAATGGCCCGTTCCGCTCATCCAAAGAAGGAGGTCGAAGATGCGCTCAAGCATGCGGAAAGGCAGGGCTGGCGCGTCACGGTCGGCGGCAGTCATGCCTGGGGCAAGATTTACTGCCCTTACAACGACGATGAGTGCCGCTGCGGCGAGTTCTGCATTACGAGCGTGTGGAGCACGCCGAAGAACCCTGGCAATCATGCCCGAGCGCTGCGGCGGGTCGTGGACAACTGCACGATCCATCAGCAACGAAACGAAGCTGAATCGTCATCTGAGGACTGATCCATGGAATACACCTTCATTCTGAAGTACCAGCTCGCCGAGCACGACAGTGATCCGGATGTGCTGGTCGAGCGTCTCGGCAGTGCCGGCTGTGATGACGCCTTGGTGGGTATCGGGCAGCCGGGTCGCTTGGCGCTTGAGTTCACCCGCGAAGCTGAGAACGCGCAGGCCGCGGTGCGCAGTGCGCTGGCCGACGTGAGGCGTGCTGTCCCCTTGGCGAAGCTCGTGGAGGCGGCACCGGATTTCGTTGGGCTGACCGATGTCGCCGAATTGGTGGGCGTGTCGCGCCAAGCAATGCGTAAGGTGATGCTTTCTCATGCTGCGACTTTTCCAGCACCGGTGCACGAGGGCAGCGCCTCGATCTGGCACTTGGCCGAAGTGCTGGGCTGGCTGGAAGAGAAGGGGGGCTATGCCGTTGAGCGAAAGATGCTGGAAACCGCGCGTGCAGCGTTGGAAGTTAATCTGACCAAGGAAATTCACCGACTGCCCGTGGCAGCGGTGCGAGAGCTCAAACTGCTGATCGCCTAGCCACGTTGCTACGTCGAAGCTACATCGCGCACGGGTCGGCGCTTACGTAGCCTGACATCAGGTCCGTTGGACCTGGTGATAGCACCGGATCGAGAGGACTGCTTGCGAGCTTCGATCCAAGCTTCGACTTCCTCCAGATCCCAGACAACGCAGCGCGAGGTCAGATTGAATCGGCGTGGAAACTCGCCACGTTGCTCCATTCCATAGATCGTCGTGTCCGCCAAAGGGACGATCTGGTGCAAATCTTGGCGGCGAATGGTGCGGCGGAAGGGGAGGGGAAGTTTGGCCGAAAACTGCGGAAGGTCTTCGTACCCATCCGTACCCGGATAAGGAATGGATGCTTTCGGCGGCAAGGCGGTATCGCCTGCATCGGTGCAATGAACGTGAGCGGGCATCGAAGGTTCCTAAGGCACTGTGTTCGTATGGATCTATGGTGACTATCGTCAGCAATCGGAACAACTCGCTGGGGCGAAGCGGGGAGGGTGCCATCCAACTTGGCTCACAAAAATTGCCCATGAATTGTTCGGTCAGAGCATGGTCGTTTTAGATAATTCACGAAACAAAGTTCATGAGGCCACCTGCACTGTGATGGAGCAACCACTCAAAGCGCCGCTCAATGGGATTGCCATGGAGTTCGGTTACTACCCCAAGCCCTGCGACATCGCGACCGGCCGCTTCTCCGTCCAGACGCTTCCTGATCACGAAAGTAGCGTGGCCACCGTTACCGGGGACCCCAACGCCCTCAAGGACTGGATCTATCCGGGTGCGCAGCAGCAGCGGGACTTCATGAGCGGAAACGTTCGCTCGATGCCGTACAACGCCCGGGTCTTCGGCCTGCCCAAGACCCATGTCCTGACGCTGCATGAAGGCAGGAGCCGAGAAGAGCTCGATTTCGTGGTGTGGTGTTTCTCTTTCTTTTTCGGTATGCGGCTGACGACAACGGAGGCGGGCTTTCTTGATGCGACGCCCATTAAGGAAACGCTGATCAATCTGCCGCACTAGGCATGCCGCATGCATGCGTGAAGGCATCGGGAACCGCAGCAGGAACGACATGAGTCAACGCAGCTTTGCCAGCGCCGAGTACGCGATGAAGAAGAAGCGCACGCGGCGCGAGAAGTTTCTTGCCGAAATGGAACGCGTCGTGCCTTGGGCGCGCTTGATCGCCGTGATCGAGCCGCTGTATCCCACGAGTGGACGCGTGGGCCGCCAGCCGGTGGGCGTACCTCGCATGCTGCGCATGTACTGCCTGCAGCAGTGGTACGGCCTGGCCGACGAGGCGCTGGAAGACGCGCTGTACGACAGCCAGGCCCTGCGCGACTTCGTGGGCATCGACCTGTCGCGCGAGTCGGTGCCTGACGCCACCACGCTGCTCAAGTTCAGGCGACTGCTGCTGGTCAACGACCTGACCAAGGCGCTATTCGATGAGATCAACGCTCATCTGGCCGAGCAGGGCCTGCTCATGCGTGCGGGCACCATCGTGGACGCCACCATCATTGCGGCGCCGAGTTCGACGAAGAACGAAGGTAATGCGCGAGACCCCGAGATGCACCAGACCAGGAAGGGCACCCAGTGGCACTTCGGGATGAAGGCGCACATCGGCGTGGATGCCGAGTCGGGCCTGGTACACACGGTGGTCGGCACGGCGGCCAACGTCAACGATGTGACGCAGGCCGGTGCGCTGCTGCATGGCGATGAGATGGCCGCCCATGGGGATGCCGGCTACCGCGGCGTGCACAAGCGCGAGGAAGCGCAAAGGCCGCACTGGCACGTGGCGATGCAACCGGGCAAGCGAAGGCAGTTGGACCTGACCCGCCAATGGGCACAGCTGCTCGAGCAGGCAGAACAACTGAAGGCGAGCATCCGAGCCAAGGTCGAGCATCCGTTCCACGTGATCAAGAACCTGTTCCGACACAAGAAGGTCCGCTACAGGGGCCTGGCCAAGAACACGGCGCAGTTGTTCAGCCTGTTCGGCCTGGCCAACCTGGTGATCGCCAAGAGGTCGCTGTTGGCCCTCTATGCCCGAGGTGCGTCTCGAGCGTGCTGAGCGGCCTCGGACAGGTGCAAAGCACCCGAAAAAGCTGCTGCGCAACCTGCGCAGCGATCAACTGACGGGCTTCGCCTTGACTTCGCGCTATGCGTCGTTCAGCACGCCCGGCAGCGGGCATTGATCAGCGCATCCTTAAATCTGGGGTGCTTGTTGATTTCGCCCTGATTCGCTGCACTGTGGCTGACGTCATCGAGTTAGCGCTGGACTACCTGGACTCGGAAGGCGGCGATCCACGTGCGCCCAAGCGCGTTGCGGCTGTCATCCATGCCTTGTTCCTGGCGCAGTATCCGCATAGCCTTCCCTTCGAGCAGTTCCAATACCTTTACATGGCACTGGACGCCTGCTTCAAGCTCGTCGTAGTCAAGGAGGCACAGAAGCTTTCTGTGCCACATGCGGGGCGCGTCCAGTGGATGTGCGAAAAATTCGATATGCCCGTACCCGATTGGGCCAAGAGCGACAAGGCGACTCCCTCGTCGCTATCCGTCATCCGAAACGACACCGTTCATGAAGCCTTGTTCTTCGATGGACCGCTGGGCTTTTCGATCTACGGTGGCAACCAGCCCGCAGCAGATCCGGGCAACACCACACTGCAAATGCAGGCGATGGTGTGCCGGTTGCTGGTGGCAGTTCTTGGAAATCCGGGAATCAGCTACGTGAAGACGCCCGTCGACACTCGGCAGCGACACGCGCTTGAACTACGGGGGTGAGTTCCGCAGCGGCGGCTTCGGGATAGCAGGGGGCGAGTCTTTCCTGAATCCCCGATCGCCCGCGATGAACGCCTCAAGCATGTGCGGGATCAGTGTCACGGCATCGACCGCCTCGCCATACGCCTGCGCGTGTACTGCGGCGTAGCGGTCGAGGTCGGCTTTCAGGCTGGCCGGGCAGGCAAAGGTCAGCTTCGTGGATTCCGTTTTCGGTAGCGGCCCGAGCCGCAGCTTGCGCGTCGTCATCGCGAAGTCCCTTTGTTGAAGAACAATGGCTGGTAGGGCCGCAGTACCAAGTCGCGGTTGGCGATGACGCGAACCGGTAGGCCCGGCCGCTCGGTCAGCGTCGGCTGGATGTTCATGTTGCGCCGGGTCAGCTCCTGGCCGACCTGGTTGATGCTGTCCTGCGCGCTGTCGCGCCCGGCGATGATGATGCGGTCGCCGTCCTGGCGGTTCTCGGGCGCGGCCAGCTCGGCGCCGACGCCCAGCAGCGTGGTCAGCGCCGCGCCGGCGAAGATGCGGCCCCAGTGGTAGTCCACGTCATCTTCCAGCCCGGCATAGCCAGCCGGGTCGGCTCCGACCAAGTTGTCGAGCGTCAGCGAAGACGTGTCGGGCAGGATGATCCGGTTCCAGACGACTTGAACGCGGCTTTGTCCGTAGCTGACCTGGCTGTTGTAGCGGCCCAGGATGCGTGAACCCTGCGGGATCAGCAGAAAGCGCCCGGTGGCCGTGTCATAGACCGGCTCCGTCACCGTGGCGATCACATCGCCCGGCAAATCCGACTTGATGCCCGTCACCAGCGCACCGGCGATGACCGTCCCGGCCATCACCTGATACGGCGAAGCCGGCAGGGCCAGGTTGCCGGAATTACGGGTTTCCGTGGTTCCGGCTTTCTGGAATGCCTCTTTCTGGTCTTGCCGGTTCTGTACCGCCGTCAGGTCGGCGGGCTGCGCCGCTGTGGAGGCTGGCCCGGCCGCCATCGGGTCGAACGCCGCATTGGCAGCGAAGCCCGGCGCGGCGGTAGCCTGCGACTGCGCCACCGGCGCGGCCTTCTGCGTGCCAGAGCGAAAGAACACCGATGAACCCGCGGCCGCTTCGGCTTCCTTGCGCAGCGCATCGTTCGGGTCGTTGCCAGGGGCCGCATAGGCGGCCGTCACCGGCTGCTGCGACTTGACGATGGCCGGGCCAAGATCGCCCGGCAGCGGCGGCCCCAGCTCGGGTACCGTGGGTGGCAAGGCCGACGGCAGCTTGGAGTAATCCGCCGGCAGCGCGTCCAATCCTTCGGACTTGGAGACGCGATCCACGTTGTAAAGCTCGGCCTGCTCGTTGGCCCCGCGCCGCTGTGGTTGCAGCGACCACATCAGCGCGCCGAGTACGGCGACCGACAGGCCGCCGGTGAGGATGGCCAGCGTGCGCCGATTCAGGCGCGTGACCGGGCGCGGCAGGGCGCGCAGCGCCACCGCCTCGGGCGCGATCTTGCCCGCCGCCTGCGGCGCGGCGAGGTCGGGAGTGTCGTCCTGGCTCATGGTCAGTTCCTCCGCGCCACGCCGTCTGTGCGCTCGATCCGCACCACGTCACTACCATCGCCGCCCAAGCGCAGTTCAGCCGCACCAAAGAGGCGATCCACGATGTAGTACGGCGAACGGAAACGGTAGTTGACGAGCTGACCATCACCCTGCGCGCCAATGACGAACAGCGGCGGCAGTTCGCCTTGGGCGATACCCGGCGGGAACTGGATATAGACTTTCTCGCCATCATCGAAGGCCCGCTGCGGCTTCCACGGCGGATTGCTGCCGCTGATCGCGTAGCGGAAGCGGATCTTCTCCAGTGCCAGGCCGGTATCGACCGGCGCGGCGGCGCTGGCCGCCTGCGATTGACGCTGCAAGGCCAGCATCCGGTCTTTTGGGTAGTCCCATGACGCCGACGCCATCCATGCCTTTTCCGTTGAGGTCAGTTCCAGCAAGTACGTCCGCCGGCTGGTGGTGATGACCAGATTGGTCTTCAGGCCCGAGCGGGTGGGCTTGACCAGCACATTGACGCGCAGCGCCTCGCCGCTGCCGCTGGACGTGTCGCCGACGATCCAGCGCACGGTATCGCCAGCGGCGACGGTGACAAGTTCCTCGCCGGGCTGGAGCGAAACCACGGTGACGCGCCCCGGCGCGGCATAGACCTGATACAACGCGCCGTCGCTATACGGCCACACCTGAATCGCGTTGACGTAGCCCTCGCGGGTCGGCGCGATGCGCGCCTCGGCATTGGCGCGCGAGACGCGCACCTTCTCGTCGGCCGGCTCGGGCACGGGCGCTGCCTCGCCCACCTCCGGCAGCGGCTTCAACTGCGCCGGCAGCGCCAGCGGCTCGGGCACGGCGACGACTTCGACCGGCTTGGGCAGTTCGGGCAACGGCTGGGCCTGCACCGGCTCATCGAGCGAGATGGACGGCGGCGGCTTGCCCTGCGAGGCGCAGCCCAGCAATGACGACGTGATGGCCGCGAACATCAGCACGAAAGCGTAAAAGCGGAAAGGCAAGTTCATGGCTTGGCTCCTTCGGAAGAATCCAGTTCGCGACTCCACGACAGGCCGTTGACGTAGATCCCCAGCGGGTTCTTGCGCAGGCGCTGTTCGGTACGCGGGGTTTGCAGGACGATGGAAAGCACGGCATTCCAGCGTTCGGTGCCAGCGGGTACGCCATTGACGAACCGCTGCTCCGTCCAGCGGACGTTGAACGAGGCATCGCTCGCGCGCGTGACGCTGGTGATCTGCACCGTCACCGACTCGCGGCCGACGCGGGCGAACGGATCGTTCTTGCTCGCGTAGTCGTTGAGCACGGCCGCGCCCTTGTCGGTGGTGTAGTCATAGGCATCGAGCCAGTTCTGCCGCACGACGATGGGGTCGATGGACAGCGAACGCACCAGCGTCACGAAGCGCGCCAGGTGATGCGCGATCTGCGCATCGGCGGGCCGGTACGGCGTAGCGGCTTCGCCCACGGTACGCACCTGGCCGGACTGATCGACTTCAATGACGTAGGGCGTCACGATGGACTGCGCCGAACGCCACACCAGGCCGCCGGCCATCAGCAAGGCCAGCACTAGGCAGCCAAAGGCCATCAGCCGCCAGTTCTTCGCCTGTACGCGGGCCGAGCCGATGCGCTCGTCCCACACTTGGGCGGCAGCTTGATATGGGGTGGCAGGCTGCGGCGTATCGGCATAGCGCACCTGCGGTCGTTTAAATCGCATGGTCAGTTCTCCTTGTGAATCGCTTTAGTCGTCGGAGCCGCGCAGGCTCGGGCCTTGCCCGGAGCCGCCGCCATCGCCACCGCGCAACGTGTGTGCGGCAGTGGTCGCGGCATGGGTGATCTGCTGGCGGCGGTGCATCCGCTTGGCCCAGGCGGGCTGCTCTTGCTTCTGCGAGCTGGCGGCGCTGTCTGTGGCTTCGCCTGCGGCCGCCTGACCGGAGCCAGCCGCACCGGACGCAGCGCCGCCACCGGCCTCTGTACCGTTCCATCCAGCACGGAAAGAGCCGGTCATCTTCTGCGCAGCGCCGGAAGCCCCGGATGCAGCGCTGCGCCCGAAAGACTGCGCGCCGGTCTTGGCGACATTGCTCGAGCCGGCCATTGCGCCCCTGGCGCCGCCGCCCGCAGCGGCGGAACCGGCCTGGAACGCCAAGCGTGCGCTGCCGGCCGCCGAGGTGGCGGCACGCGCACCGGCACCAGCCAGCTTGGCGGCAGCAGGCGCCATGCGTGCCCCGGCCACGACCGCACCGCCCAAGCCAGTCGCGGCGGCGCCGATGGCAACGGCCGTGCCGGCGGCACCAACGGCGGCACCCGCCATCGCGCCTGCGCCAAGCTGCGGCGCACCGGACACCAGACCCGTGGCGATGCCGGGGCCGAAGATGCCCAGCGCCAGCAACGCGAGCGAGGCCAGCATCACGACAAGGGCGTGGTCGATGGAAGGCTCGTCGGGATGAACCTGGAACTCCGCGAACAGGCCCGAGCCGATGCCGACGATGACGGCCAGCACCAAGACCTTGATGCCCGACGACACCACATTGCCGAGAACCTTTTCGGCGAGAAACGAGGTCTTGTTCCAAAGCGCGAACGGCACCAGCACGAAGCCCGCGAGCGTGGTCAGCTTGAACTCGATCAGCGTGATGAAAAGCTGGATCGCCAGCACGAAGAAACACAGGATGACGGTGAGCCAGGCGAGGAACATCACCACGATGGGGTCGATGTTCACGAAGACTTCGGGGAAGCCCGCCATGTCGCCGATCTGCTCCAGAATCGGTGCGCCCGCGTCGATACCGGTCTTGGCCAGCCGGCCCGGCTGAAGAAAGTTCTCCATCGTCATGGCCGAGCCGGTGGCCGTCAGGCCCAGGCCGGCGAACGAGCGGAAAACGATCCCGGCCAGCCAGTTGAAGTTGCCGATGATGTAGGCGAAGGCACCGACGTAGAGCACCTTGCGCAGCAGCTTGGCGATCACGTCCTCGCCCTGGCCGGTGGCGTGGCTCATGGCCCAATAAAGGCCGGCGATGGTCATGTCGATGACGATCAGCGTGGCTGTCAGGAACGCCACTTCGCCTTGCAGCAGCCCGAACCCGGAGTCGATGTAGCGCGAGAACGTATCGAGGAATCGGTCGATGATGGTCACGTCGTTCATGGCGCGTCCTCCAAGGCAGGCAAAGCCGCCGTCTCGTCGCGGTCGTCGGGTTCATCGAAGCTCGCTGGAATCGGCGGCAGCTCGGCTAGCGTCCGGTATTCATCCGGCCCGGCCTGGCCGGAGAAGAAGCGCCGCCGGAAGGCTTCGGCGGCGGCGCGGCAGTCGTCTTCGCCCACGGCCTGCCGGCCGTCCGCGCACTGCGCACGCAACGCCTTGAGCCGCACGGGATCGGCGGTCAAGGCGTCGACCAGGCTCTCGGCCGACTGCTGGCCGCAAGCGGTCAGCAGCACGGCCAGCAGCGAAACCGACAAGACGGGAGCGCATCGCATGGCCGCCTCCGTCAGTTGTTGTAGAAATTGATGGACTGCGGCGTGTACGGCGTGCCGCTGCGAAGGAAGCGCCGCCGCACTTCGCGGGCGCGCTCGGTGGCCGCCGCCTGCCGCGCCAGTTCCAGCGAGGCCGCGCGGTCTTGCGTGATCTGGAGTTGCTGGGACTGGATGGACTGCTTGGCCTGCAAGGCAAGAAGCTGGTTGGTCGCCTGCTGCGCCTGCAAGGCGCCGGTGGCGGACTGGCTCTGGCTGACCAGATCGGCCAGTGCGCTTTCGTCTTGTGCCAGGTTCTGCGACACCTGTGCCTGCATCCGCATCGCGGTATGCAGGCCATCGAGCGTGTTCTTCCAGCGTTCGCGGGCGTCCTGCGCCATGCGGTCGCCGCTGATGGTCGCGGCGTACTGCTCCGGGTACAGACGGGCGAACGTGGCATCCATGCTCTGCACGTCGTAGGCCAGTCCCTGCGCCTCGACGATCAGGCGTTCGGTGCTGGCGAGCGTGGAGCGCAGGCGGTTGACGATGTTGAAATCGAGATTCGCCAAGTTGCGCGCCTGGTTCATCAACATCTGCGCTTCGTTCTGAAGCTGATTGATCTGATTGTTGATCTGCTCAAGGGTGCGGATGGCGGTCAGCGTGTTCTGCACCAAGTTGACGGGATCAACGAAGGTCAGCGCCGCCGCCGGCTGAGCGAGCATCAGCGAGCCGGCCAGCGCGGCGGCGAGCGAAGCGGAAAGCACACGGATCTTCATGGCGAAACCTCCAGTGGTTGGGAGTTGAGGAACGAAGCGGCCGCCGGTGAGGACGGCAACAGGTCGGAGGCCCAGTCGAGGCCGCGATGGCGCAGCCACGCACCGGCGAAGCCGGGAGCGCCGGCCTGCGTCAGCACGCGATCCATGTCGCGTTGGTCTTGCGGAGTAGATGCACCCGCGAAGGCGAGTGCGGCTGGACCCAGATCAAGGTCGAACAGGCGATTGCCGAGGCGCGATTGGTAGTAGTAGTCGCGCTTGGGCTGGGCGGTAGCGACGATTTCGATTTGCCGGCTGTTGAGGCCGAAGCCCTCGTAGATCGTGCGAATCTGCGGCTCGGTGGCCTGCGGATTGGGGAGAAAAATCCGACTCGGGCAGCTCTCGATGATCGCGGGCGCAATGCTCGAATCCTTGATATCGGCGAGCGACTGCGTGGCGAAGATCACCGACACGTTTTTCTTGCGCAGCGTCTTCAACCATTGGCGAATGCGCGCGGCGAAAGACGGCTCATCGAGGAACAGCCACGCCTCATCCAGAATCAGCAGCGTGGGCGCACCGTCGAAACGCTCATCGAAGCGGGCGAACAGGTAGCGCAGCACCGCTTGCACGGCGGCGGGGCTGTGCATCAGTTCTTCCATCTCGAAGCCCTGTACGTCACCGAAGCCGAGACGATCGGTGTCCGCGTCCAGTAGCTTGCCGTGCGCGCCACCGAGCACATAAGGCGCGAGTGCCTGCCGTAGCGCGTTCGATTGCAGCAGTACTGATAACCCGGTCAACGTGCGTTGCTCGACCGGCGCACCGGTCAAGCTGCCCAGCGCCGACCAGATGACCGCCTTCTCGTCCGGGCCGACCGTCACGCCCTCATGCAGCAGGCGGCCTTCCACCCATTCCCCCGCCCAGGAGCGATAGCTTTCCCGGTCGATACGCGCGAGCGGCTGGAAGGCAATGCCGCCATCGGCACCCAGGTCGTAGTGCTCGCCGCCCAGGCCCAGGATGGTGGCGCGCATCGAGCGGCCCATATCGAAAGCGAACACGCGAGAGCCGCGATAGCGGCGGAATTGCTGCACCAGAATGGCAAGCAACACCGACTTGCCCATGCCGGTCGGCCCGGCGACCAGCGTGTGGCCGACGTCGCCGATGTGTGTCACCAGCCGGAACGGCGTCGCACCATCGGTGCGGGTGACGATCAGCGGCGGGCCGTCGAGGTGGTCGTTCTTCTCCGGCCCGGCCCACACCGCAGACAGCGGCATCATGTGCGCCAAGTTCAGCGTCGAGACGATGGGCTGGCGGACATTCGCGTAGGCATTGCCGGGGATGGACGACAGCCACGCATCCACGACATTCAACGTCTCGGGGATGGTCACGAAACCCCGGCCCTGGATGACGCGCTCCACCATGCGCAGCTTTTCGTCGGCCGCGGCTGAATCGGCATCGAGCACCGTCACCGTGGCAGTGAAGTAACCGAAGGCGACCTGATCGCCACCCAGCTCCTGCATCGCGGCATCCGCGTCGGCCGCCTTGTTGCTCGCGTCGGTATCGACCAGCGGGCTTTCCTGCTGGAAGATGGTTTCGCGCAGCAGCGCGACGACGTTCTTGCGCTTGGCAAACCACTGGCGGCGCAGGCGGCCGAGTTCCTTTTCTGCTTCGGCTTTGTCCAGGCAGAGAAAGCGCGTGCTCCAGCGATAGGCAAAGCCCAGGCGGTTGAGGTCGTCCAGCAGGCCCGGCCAGGTCGAGGTCGGAAAGCCCCGCACCGACACCACGCGCAGGTGCTGGTCGCCCAGCGTGGGCGCCAGGCCGCCGACCAGCGCGGAGTCGGCCAGCAGCGCGTCGATATGGAACGGCACTTCAGGTACGCCCACGCGGTAGCGCCGCGTGGACACCGTGGCGTGCAGGTAGGTCAGCGTCTGGGCGTCATCGAGCCGGGCGATCTCCGGCATCACGCCATCGAGCAAGTCGAAAACACGATCGGTTTCCGCCACGAAGGCATCGAGCCGGCCATGCCAATCCACGCCATCGCCGGGCGCGTTCTCGTAGAGCAGCTTGGCCGCGCGGGCGCGTGATTCCTCGGGCGGCAGGTGCGCCAGCGTCAGGTGATAGCCGCTCTCGAAGTGATGCCCCGATTCCTCGAAGGCGGCGCGGCGTTCCTCGTCCACGAGCCAGGACAGCGGCTCGGGGAAATCGGAATGCGGGTAGTCCGCCGCCGGGCGGCGTTCGGCCTCAATGAACAGGGCCCAGCCCGAACCCAGGCGGCGAAGCGCGTTGTTGAGACGCGCCGATGTGGCGATCAGTTCGCCTTGCGTGGCGCTGTCCAGATCAGGCCCGCGAAAGCGCGCTGTACGCTGGAAACTGCCATCCTTGTTCAGCACCACGCCCGGCGCGATCAAGCCGGCCCACGGAAGCCAGTCGGCGAGCAAGGCCGGGCGCTGGCGGTATTCGGCAAGGTTCAGCATGGCGGCGTCCCCCTACACGTCCAGCAGCGGCTTGTGCTTGATGTGCCGGGCGAAGACCTGCATGAACTGCGGATCGACGCGCGCGCCCCACACCGCCAGCGAATGGCCGACGATCCACAGCACCACACCGGGAATCCACAATTGCAGGCCCAGCCCGACGGCGGCGGCCAGCGTGCCGTTGGCAATCGCCACGGTGCGCGGCGCACCGCCCAGCAGGATCGGCTCGGTCAGTGAGCGATGCAGCGGGATCTCGAAACCGGACGCGAAGGCCGGCGCTCCTTCGTTGGCGGCGGTCATACGACGGCCCCGCCGGAGAAGCTGAAGAACGACAGGAAGAAGCTCGAAGCTGCGAACGCGATGGACAGGCCGAAGACGATCTGGATCAGCTTGCGGAAGCCGCCGCTGGTATCGCCGAAGGCCAGCGCCAGGCCGGTGGAAATAATGATGATGACCGCGACGATGCGTGCCACCGGCCCCTGGATGGATTCGAGGATGGAGGTTAGTGGCCCTTCCCAGGGCATCGAGGAACCGGCGGCCTGCGCGGTGCCAGCCGTCATCAGCATGACGGCGGCCAGCATCAGGCCGTGCTGCGCCGGCGCGGCCAGGCGACGCAGGCGTGCGAAGGCCGAAGCCGGATTTACGGAAATGCGGAAAGCATGAATGTGCATCTGCGTCATGGCAGTTCTCCAGAGGGTTCAGGGGACGGGGAAGGAACTGGCGGCAGCTCGGGAAACGGCATTTCCAGCGCATCCGCCATGCGATAGCCCGCGCCGTCGAAACCGACGACGCGTGCGATGCTTTCGACGTGGCGCTTGCGGCCACGCCCGGCGATGTGGATGACGACGTTGATGGCCTCGGCGATCAACGCGCGCGGCGGATTCACCGCCACTTCGAGAATCAGTTGCTCCAGGCGCAGCAGCGCGCCCAAGGCGGAACCGGCGTGAATCGTGGCGATGCCGCCGGGGTGGCCGGTGCCCCACACCTTGATGAGATCAAGCGCCTCGCCGCCGCGCACCTCGCCGACGATCACGCGGTCGGGGCGCAGGCGCATCGTGGCGCGCACCAGCTCCTGCATCGACACCACGCCCGCGCGCGTGCGCAGCGGCACATGGTCGCGGGCGGCGCATTGCAGCTCGATGGTGTCTTCGAGCACCAGCACGCGGTCACCGGTGGCGGCGATCTCGGCCAGCAGCGCGTTGGCGAGCGTGGTCTTGCCGGTACTGGTGCCGCCGGCGATCAGGATGTTCTGGCGCTCGCGCACGGCGCGGCGCAGGAAGTCGGCCTGGCCGGCAGTCAGGATGCCGTCGGCGACGTAGCGATCCAGGCCGATGATGCTCACGGCGCGCTTGCGCAGCGCGAAGGCCGGGCCGGGTGCGGCCGGGGGCAGGATGCCCTCGAACCGCTCGCCGGTTTCGGGCAGCTCGGCGGTCAGCAATGGTCGGCCGCGATGCACCTCTGCACCGACGTGGGCGGCCACCAGGCGAATGATGCGTTCGCCATCGGCCTCGGGCAGTTCGACGCCCAGCGGCGCACGGCCCGACGACAGCCGATCGACCCATAGGCTGCGGTCGGGGTTGAGCATGATTTCCACCACGTCCGGGTCTTCGAGCGCGGCGGCGATCAGCGGCCCCATTGCCGTGCGCAGCATCTGGATGCGGCGATTCTGTGAAGTGGTGGCCGACGAGCGTGGTTCTGGCGGGATCTGTGGAACGGCGCTCATGAGGCACGCTCCGCAGCACGTTCATGGGCTTCGGCCACCGCCGCCGCGTCATCCATCCGCATCGGGTCCGGGTGCAGTTCTTCCACCACGTCGCGCACCAGACTGCGGCCGCGCAGCAGGTGCCTGCCGAGCTGTTCGATGAACTGCTCGAAACGCGCCTTGCCCTGGGCACGGGCTGCGTCCTGATGCGCCTCGGGAACCGGCGTGCTGACAGTCAGGAAGTAGCGGATGAACAGCGCCAGCGTTTCGATCTGGATGTTCTGGTCGCGCTCCAGTCGTTCGGTCTGCCGCGACAGGCGATCCAGTCGCTTGGCGATGGCGGCCTCGCGCTGGTCGCCCGCGTCCGGCGACAGCCAGGACGCCAGCGCTGCCGCGACGATGGACGACTTGGACACGCCTTTCTTGGCGGCCAGTTCTTCCAGCCGCTTGGCGTGCTCGTGTTGGATGAACAGGTTGAGGCGGTATTGGCTCATAAGTCGATTCCGTCGTTGGGGTCGAGGGAGGCCAGCCGCGCCGTGCGCTGCATGGCCAGGTCAAGCTGGCCGGGAAGCGGCAGCGGCAAGTCGTCGTCGTCATCGAGCAGCGCCAGGTCATCGGGCGGATCCAGCTCGGGGTCGTAAGCGACGGATTCGGAGAGTTCGGGTTGGCGGCGCGGACCGCCGTCATCGGTGCCGCCCAGGTCATCGGCGGATGCCGTGGCCGATGCGGCGGGCACGGCCGGAATCGCCAGGCCGCTCCAGTCGTCGGCGCGGGTCGGTGGCACGTCGGCGTACCGCCCGGCCGCAAGCGCAGGCGGTGGTAGTACCCGCTGTTTGAAATTGGTGTCGGCGTAGTAGCGCAGCTTCTTGGCCTTGATCGGCGCCACGCTGGACACCATCACCACGGATTCATCGGGCGGGAGCTGCATCACTTCGCCAGGGGTGAGCAGCGGGCGGGCCGTCTCCTGCCGCGACACCATGAGATGCCCGAGCCACGGCGCGAGCCGGTGGCCGGCGTAGTTGCGCTGCGCGCGCAGTTCGGTCGCCGTACCCAAGGTCTCTGAAATGCGTTTGGCCGTGCGTTCATCGTTCGTGGCGAACGTCACCCGGACATGGCAGTTGTCCAGAATCGAATGGTTCTGGCCGTAGGCTTTGTCGATCTGGTTGAGCGACTGTGCGATGAGGAAGCTGCGGATGCCGTAGCCGGCCATGAAGGCAAGCGCCGTCTCGAAGAAGTCGAGCCGGCCCAGCGCCGGAAACTCATCGAGCATCAGCAACAGCTTGTGGCGGCGTTCGATGCCGTCTCTGCCATCGAGCGATTCGGTGAGGCGTCGCCCGATCTGGTTCAAGATGAGCCGGATCAACGGCTTGGTGCGGCTGATGTCCGAAGGCGGCACCACCAGGTACAGCGACACGGGTGACTCGGACGCGATCAGGTCGGCGATGCGCCAGTCGCAGCGTGAGGTGACCTCGGCCACCGTGGGGTCGCGGTACAAGCCCAAGAAGCTCATCGCAGTCGAGAGCACGCCCGACCGCTCGTTGTCCGACTTGTTGAGCACTTCACGCGCGGCGGACGCGACAACCGTGTGCGGTGCATCGCCCAGGTGCTTCGTCGTCATCATCCGATGCAGCGTCAGCTCGAACGGGCACGCAGGATCGGAGAGGAAGTTGGCGACGCCGCGCAGCGTCTTGTCTTCGCCGGCGTAGAGCACATGCAGGATGGCGCCGACCAGCAGCGCATGGCTGGTCTTCTCCCAGTGATTGCGCTTCTCCAGCGCCCCTTCGGGATCGACAAGGATGTCCGCGATGTTCTGTACGTCGCGCACTTCATGAGCGCCTCGCCGTACCTCCAGCAGCGGGTTGTACGCGGCTGACTTCGCATCGGTGGGGTTGAACAGCAGGCAATGCGAGAAGCGCGAACGCCAGCCGGCGGTGATCTGCCAGTTCTCGCCCTTGATGTCGTGGATGACGGCCGAGGCAGGCCATGACAGCAGCGTCGGCACCACCAGGCCCACGCCTTTGCCAGAGCGCGTGGGCGCGAAGGTCAGGACGTGTTCCGGGCCTTCATGGCGCAGGTACTGTCCGTCATGGAGGCCGAGAAGGACGCCGGCAGGCTGCATCAACCCGGCTTTGCGAATGTCGGCGGTGTTGGCCCAACGTGCTGAGCCATAGGTCGTGACCAGGCGCGATTGCCGCGAGCGCCACACCGACATGGCGATGGCGACCACCACGGCCACCAGGCCGCTGCCGCCCGCAATGGCGCCGCCTATATCGAAGACGTGCGGCGCGTAGGCATCGAAGAAGAACCACCACTCGAACAGCCGCCAGGGGTGATAGACCGGCATTCCGAAGAAATCGAACCAGGGCGAGCCAAGGCGTAGTTGGTAGGCCAGAGCGGCGGCTGTCCATTGCGTTGCACTCCACACACCGGCGATCACGATGCTGAAAACAACCGCGATCTGCCCGAACAACACGCCCTGAGCTTGCATTGACTGGCCTCCGATTTCCTCTGCGCTGATTCCTCGTTCACACGCGGCACAAGGACGTGCCGCATGACGCGAGAATCGGTGCAGGGTCGGTGCCGGTCAAAGACCGTTATCGGGAGAAAGGTCTAGAAAAAAGGAAGAATTCGCGCAGCGTCGAGCCAAAGAAAAACGCCGCAAGCGAAGGCGCATTGCGGCGTGTATAGCGAGAAAACAGAATATTTTTTGGAATCGCCCGCGATCAGAACTTAGGCTGTTCCTTCGGCGGCGTATACGGGGTCTTTCCATCGCCGTAGAACCGCTTGCGCGTAGCCTCGGCAACTCGATTGCACAGCACGTCGCCAAGCCTGGCGCGATCAGTCTTGCACTGCTGGCGCAGCTCCTTCAGCAGTGCCGGATCGGCGGCCAGTTCCTCCACGGTCGACACCTCGGCCTGCTTGGGCGTTTCCGATTGGCCGCAAGCGGTTAATGCCACGGCCAGCAGGAACGGAATGGAGTTTCTCATCATGCGGGTTCCTCCAGAGAGTCGGCATCAAGACCCGGCGTGGGCCTGCTACCTTCGGGTGATTCGATGGCCTGCACACGGTCGATGAAGCGGGCGAGCATTTCCGAAGGCTCGCCTTCCGGACGCAGCAAGTAGGTCGTCAGCAACGGTGAGCGGCCTGTCAGTGGCCGTGCCACTACGCCAGGTTCCTGGCTGGCCAAGATGTGCGCGCAGCCCGTCAGCCCCAGAGCGATGCCTGCGGACACCAGCGCCATCATCAGGTCGCAGGACGCCACCCGTTCAGCCACCAGCGGTTCCATGTCCACACGGCGCAGCACACGATCCACCTGCCGGGCATGGCCCTCGCACGCTTGCGGATCGCACAGCACCAGGGGATAGCGCAGCAATTCTTCCAAAGGGATGCGCTTGTGGGCCAGCAGGGGATGCCGTGCCGGCACGGCCACCATCAGAGGATCACTCCATACCGGCTCGGCAATGAGGCCATCGCCGACTTCATCGGCGCGGGCGAAGCCTACGTCGTACAGATCGCCGTACAGCCCTTTGATCTGTTGCGCCAGCGGCACCTCAAAGAAACGGATTTCGACTTCGGGCTCCTCCTGCCGACAGAGCGCCAGCAAAGCCGGCAGACGTGAGGGCGTCATGCCGTCGGACAGCGCAACGCGCAATTGGCTGTGGAAGCCGTTGGCCGCTGCCTTCACGCTGTCGCGGGCCTGCTGCAAGGCAGAGAAGACGCGCGGCACATGCTCTAAAAACAGCTTGCCCGCACGGGTCAACCGAGTGCTGCGCGTAGTTCGCGCAAACAGCACCACGCCCAGTTCTTCTTCCAGTTCCTTGATGGCCCGCGATAAAGGCGATTGCTCGACATGCAATTTCTCCGCCGCACGGGCGAAATGCAGCTCTTCGGCGACGGCAAGGAAGCAACGCAGGTGCCGAAGTTCCATGCGTCACCTCACAGTTGCCCATTCAAATGGCGCCAAAGGAATGGCCCCGTTACAGATTCCGGGGCGCTGATCATTGCCGTAGGCAAACCCTCGAAGATGACTTTTCCGCCTTTCTTGCCTGCGCCTGGGCCCATCTCGATCAACCAGTCAGCATGGGCCATGACATCCAGGTTGTGTTCGACCACGATGACGGTGGCACCCCGCTGCGTGAGGTCATCAAGGATGGCAAGCAACCGATCAACATCGGACATATGCAGACCAGACGTCGGCTCGTCAAGAACATACAAGCTGCTTACTTCAGCCAATCGGGATGCCAGTTTCAGACGTTGGCGCTCACCGCCTGACAGAGTGTTTAGTCGCTGTCCCAACGCTAGATAGCCCAATCCGACATTGGAGAGTCGGTGCAATGGCTCAACGATGTCTTGGCAGGATTGGAAATGCCGCAGCGCCTGTTCCGCAGAGAATGCGAGCACTTGGGCAATATTGCAGCCCATCCAGGTAATCGCCCGTGCCGCCTCGTTGAATCCTGTAGTACTGCAGGCATCACAAGGCGTTTCCACGCTGTCCATGAAAGCCAAGTCGGTCTGGACTAAGCCCAGCCCTTTGCAGGCTGGGCAAGCCCCCTGGGCGTTATTGCTGAACAAGCTGGCGGGCTGGTCGCTGGCTTGCGCGAAGCCTGAGCGAATCTTGTCAAGCACACCGATATAGCTTGAGACAGACGAGCGCCGCGTTCCTCCCAAACCTCTCTGATCGATCAGGATGGCATCCGGGCAATGGCGGAGCAGTAGGCGGTTGACAAGCGTGCTCTTGCCGGAGCCAGCGACACCCGTCACTACCGTCAGAACACCGGTAGGTATGGATACGCTGACATCTCGCAGGTTGTGCAGCGAAAGGCGTTGCAAGGCGATCTGTCCCGTAGCAGAGCGCGGCTCGCGTTTCATCGGCGCAACCCGTTGCAGGCAACGCCCCGTCAGGGTATCGGCCTGCTGCAAACCTGCGTAATCGCCTTGGTACACCACATGGCCGCCATCCTTCCCGGCGCCCGGCCCCATATCCACCACATGATCGGCAATGGCGATGACATCTGGATCGTGCTCCACCACCAGGACTGTATTACCTTTGTCACGCAGGCTACGCAACAACGTGTTGAGTTGGTGAACATCGCTTGGATGCAGTCCAACGCTGGGTTCATCGAAGATGTAGGCGATGTCGGCCAGACTGCTGCCAAGATGGCGAACCATCTTCACGCGCTGGGACTCGCCGCCCGATAGGCTCGCGGTTTCACGGCCCAGACTGAGATAGTCCAGGCCGATAGCGCGCATCTGCTCCAGCCTCTCAACAATGGCTGTCAGCACCGTAGCGATGGCTTCCGAATCTATCGTCCGGATGAAGATCAGCAGATCGGATATCTCCAGACTGGTGCAGTCCGCGATGGATTTTCCCTTAATCTTGCAAGAGAGGATGGTCGGATTGAGGCGGGTGCCACCACAAGCTTGGCACCGTTGGCGAGTGATGACATGAGCGAGCCCTTCACGTTCTGCCTGGGTCAGGCGACTGGGCTCATGATCCAGATAGGCTCGACGAAAGCGCGGAACGACGCCCTGAAATCGCGCCGATGATGGCCATCCGGGCAGCGGATTGCTCACGGCAAGATCGTCTGCATACAGCAAAATTTGCCATTCGTCCGAGGTGTAGTCGGCGAGTGGTTTGTCGCAATCAAACAAGCCTGAGTAAGCGTAGCGCTTCCAGCGGAATGTGCCGCGGGCGAACGTAGGAAACCGGATTGCTCCTTGGTTCAGGGACCTGTTGCGGTCGAACAGGAGATCGAGGTCAAGCTCGTCGACCATGCCCAGCCCCTGGCAGGTCGGGCACATCCCCTGCGGGTGATTGAACGAAAACACATTGGAATAGCCCACGAATGGCTCGCCCAGGCGCGAGAATAATAGCCGCAGCAAAGGTTGTATGTCGGTGGCCGTCCCCACTGTCGAGCGCGCATTGCCGCCCAGCGGCTTCTGATCAACCACGATGGATGCGGGCAAATTGCGCAAGGCATCGGCCTGCGGTTGGCCGTAGTGCGGCAGACGATGTCGCACGAACGCACTGTGGCTTTCGTTGAGCTGACGCTGGGATTCAGCCGCGATCGTGTCAAACACCAATGAGGACTTTCCTGAGCCGGACACACCGGTGAACACTGTGATGCAGTGCTTGGGAACCTTCACGGTAACGCTGCGTAGGTTGTTGTTGCGCGCGCCGATGATCTCCATGTCCTGGTACGGGGTGTGTACGGGGCTCATGCGCGTGTCCCCTGTTCGGAGGCATGGGAGGTCAATGCAGCGCTGGCTTTCTCGCAAAGCTCCGTGAACATGGCCTGCTCACCAGGCGTCAGTGCCGCCATGACGCACTGTGCAGCGTCACGCCTGCCCGTGGCGGCACGCACGAGGAAATCGCGTCCTTGCCGCGTCAGCGTGGTGACCTGCTCGCGACGATCCCCGTCTCCCTGCATTTGCTCCACCAGATTGAGATCCTTGAGCACACGCAAAGACTTGGATATGCCGGTACGAGCTGAACCCAGCTTGTCGCCCAGCAGCGAAGGTGTCATGGGGCCTTGCAGGCGCAGAAGTTCAAGAATGTCGTACTGAGCCCAACTGACAGCCTCGGGCGTATAGCGGGTGCGGCGCGCAACAAGAATACATTGGAGATGCGAGAGCGCGTTCTCCAAAACGCCAGGGTCTTCGTTGGCTGGAATAGTGGTCATGAAATTCCTACAAGTTTCTCAAATACAACTTGATACGAGTGAAGTCACGGCGATTGTACCCAATATGGTTTCCTAATGGAAATCATGTGGTTTTCCGAACTGCCGCCCAATCTTTTTCATGACGCTCCCCCCGCGCACCGTCGCGGCGATCTTCTGTCCCAACCACTGTTCAATAACTGGCCGCCACGGCATCAAACTGAATCCCATGCCGTCATCGAACATCGCGTAGCGTCCGCTCGCCAGCATGTTCGAGCGCCGGTAGATGCCCGACCACGCGCTGCCCGTCTGCCACTGGGCGATGCTCCAGGCCCGTGATAGCAGCAATGTCCTTCGCTGCTTTCAAGCGCAAAAACGCGACACCTGCGCATCACTGCGGAGGGCCTCGCCTTCACCGAGCGCGCCCGCCCGGCCCTGGCGTTGCTGGACGAGGCCAACGACGTGGCCCGGCAGGCCGCCTCGACGGAGACGGGCGTGTTGCGCGTGACGGCTCGCGGTGCGTTACCTGGCGCCGGTCATCGCTGCATTCCGCGAGCGTGATCCGCGGCAGTGCTTCGACTTACAGTTGAGCGACCGTGTGGTCGATCTGCACGGCGGTGATATTGACCTGGCCGACAGTCGGCGAATTCTGGTGGAGCCACCGGACGATCTGCGAAAAGCGGGCGCGCCCTCACCCCCCCGCGAGTTGCACCAGCCATGCCTGCTGTTTGCCCATTCCGGCCTACGGTTGAACCGTTGGACGGTCAAGCACAGCGGCCGAGGCGGCAGAAACGAAGTGATGGACGTCATGGGGATCTGCGCAGCGACAATGGCGATGCTCTGTGGGCATGGAGCGTAGCCGGGATGGGGAATTTTCTGCGCGAGACCTAGGACGTCGCCGACGAACTGCGCGGCGGCGCACTCGTGCGCGTCCTGCGCGACCCGGTGCATCTTCGGATCGGCGCTTTTGTTGATTTCCTGGCCAAACAATGGTTGGAAGCGCCGTGGGATGCGGGACAGTGACGGTTGGAACCAACGCTGGGCGGCCGCGTGCGCGAAGTGAAGTTCCTCGCCTACAGTCCGAAAGAAACGAAATTGACGAAGCTGCATCGCTATACCCTCATCCAGGGACTTCGGTGCGTCGAGCGCAGTTTCCTCGCATCTGCCAGAGCATCCAGACGATCCCCAGGCCCACGGCCACCGCACCGACCCAGGCCGTGCTGGTCAGCCCCATCGCCTCCAGGCTGGCCCCGCCCAGCAGCGAACCCAGCGCGATACCGCCATTGAAGCCGGCGATGTTCAGCCCAGCCGCCACCGCCGGCGCCTGCGGCGCGTGGATGTGCGACAGCCCGATCACCCGCGCCTGCAAGGCCGGCACCGCCGCATAGGTCAGCGCACCCAGCAGGCCCGTCAGCAACACCATCAATGGCAACGACGGTGCCGATGCCCAGATCGCCGACAGCACCACAGCCAGGCCGACCAGTACGGTCATCACCGCGAAGTCCGCGCCCTTGCGGTCGGTCAGACGTCCGCCCCAGATGTTGCCGATGGCGGCCATCACGCCGTAGCCCAGCATCAGCAGGCTGGCCGTGCTCTCGCTGACGTTCGTCACCTGCAGCAGGATCGGCGAAATGTAGGTGTAAAGCGCGAACGACCCCGCATACGCCAGCACGGTAATGCCGGCCCCGGCCAGCAGACGCGGATTGAACATGGCTTTCAGGCCATCCATCGCGTTGGCCTGCGCCGAGGCGTCGTCCCGATCCGTCGGCATCAGGGCCAGCAGGCCCAGGAAGCCAACCGCGCCGCTCGCGGCTACTGCCATGAAGATGACCTGCCAGCTCAACACGCTGCCCAGGTAGGTGCCGAGCGGAACGCCCAGCGCCAGGGCCAGCGTCAGGCCGCCAAATACCACGGCCACTGCCGCCCCGGCCCGATGCCGGCCCGCCAGTTGCGTGGCGACGCTGGACGCCACCGCGAGGAACACCCCATGCCCCAGGCCCGAGGCAAAGCGGGCGACCAGCATCGGCGTCAGCGCATCGGACAGGCTGACCACCGCGTTGCCCAGCGTGAACAGTCCCATCGCCACCAGCAGCAACCGCTTGCGCGGCCAGCGTGTGGCCAGCGCGGTCAGGCCCGGCGCACCAATCACCGCGCCCAGCGCATAGGCCGTGACCGCCGTGCCGACCTGGGCGACGCTGGCATGCAGATCGGCGGAAATAGTGGACACCAAGCCGATGGTCACGAACTCGGTGAAACCCAGGGCGAACGCGCACAGCGCGAAGACGTAGATGACGAAAGGCATGCGCTCGTTCATGGCTTAGGCCCGCTCCACGGATGCCGCTTCCAGCAGCGACAGCATCGCTTCGGCCACGCCCTTGGCCGAAGCGGGGTTCTGGCCCGTCACCAGTCTGTCGCTTACCACGACCTGCGCCTGGAAGTTCGGCGCGGGCACATGCCGCGCACCGCGTTCCTGCAGGGCATCGGCCAGCAGGAACGGCACGGTGTCGTACAGGCCGACCGCGCGTTCCTCGTCGTTGGTGAAGGCCGACACGTCCTTGCCCGCGACAAGATAACGACCATCGGACAGCTTGAGGTTCACCAGCCCGGCCGGGCCGTGGCAGACCGCAGCGACCACGCCGCCACGTTCGTAGATACGCGCCGCGATGGCCGACAGTTCGGCGTTGTCGGGGAAGTCCCACATCGTCGCGTGGCCGCCGGCGTAGAAGATTGCGGCGTAAGCGTCGGGATCGACCTGCGCGGGTGCCAAGGCGTTCTCGGTGGCACCGCGTAGCGCCGCATTGTTCCAGAACGCGGCATTGATCGGATCGTCCAGGTCGAGTCCATCGACGTGCGTCTTGCCGCCCTTGGGGCTGACGAAATCGACCGCATGGCCGGCGTCGGCCAACACCCGATGCGGATGCGTGACCTCGGACAGATAGAAACCGCTGGGCGCGGCGTCGGCGGCGCCGGCCGGTCCCTTGCGGTCGTGGCTGGTCAGGACGAAAAGAATGCGTTGGGTCATCGAAAGGCTCCTGCAAGCGAGTCGAGCACACCGCCGAGCGCCTCCGGCGGAGGCGTGCGCGTTGCGGCATGCGAAGTAAGGAACCTCATTCTGGTGAATCCGGTATATCCTTTAAATGACCAAAATAGACAAACACTTTCCCCGGAATGAACCAAATGGCCCTGCGCAACCTCGATGACCTGGCGGTGTTCGTGCATGTGGTGGAGCGCCAAAGCTTTTCCGCCGCCGCACGCGACCTGCACCTCGCACCCAAGACGGTCAGCAAGCAGATCGCCCGGCTGGAGCAGGCCTTGGGCACCACGCTGTTCGAGCGCAACACCCGCAACCTGCGCATCACCGGCGAAGGCCGCGCCATCGCCGAACGGGCGCGGGTCGCCCTGGCGGTGCTGGAAGAAGTCCAGGAACTGGCGACCGGCGGCAGCCAGGAACTGAGCGGCACCATCCGCCTGACCGCGCCCACGCCGTTCGGGCGCAAGTTCGTGGCCCCGGCTATCCACGATTTCTGCCGCCTGCATCCCAGGGTCGGTTTCGACCTGCGCCTGTCTGATCAGGTGCAGGATCTGTACAGCGGCGACCTCGACCTGGCGATCCGCATGGGCGAGTTGGCCGATTCGCGTTTGGTGGCGCGTCGCGTGGCCGACAACCGGCGCATCCTGGCGGCGTCTCCCGACTACCTGAAAGCGCATGGCCGCCCCACGCAGCCGGAAGAACTGGAGCGGCATAACTGTCTGGTGTTCGCCTATCCGGGGCTGCTGCAAAGCATCTGGCCGCTGCGCAGGGGCCGGCGCGAAAAGCCGATCGCGGTCAGCGGCACGCTTTGCAGCGACAACGGCGACGTGCTGCATGCGTGGTGTCTGGCCGGGCTGGGTATCTCGCTGCGCGAAACCTGGGACATCCACGAGGAGTTGCGCGACGGACGGCTGGTGCGCGTGTTGCCGGACTGGGAAGCCACGCCCTCCAAGATCAGCATCGTGCGGGCGCGACGTGAACCCGTGCCGCGCCGGCTGACGGCGTTCAGTGATTTTTTGTTTGATCGCTGGCAGCAAGCACCATGGGATCATTAATCTCATTCCCCGCTGCTGGCTGATCCCAGACATCTCTACCGGCCGCTAAGCTTCATAGAAAATCTCGTAGAGCGTACCTTTGCGCTTGATGTGCCCGAATCCAAGCTCGCCAAGGTGCATGCCAGCAATAAGGATTTTGTCCGAGCTAACAACACCCAACAGTTTTGATCGTGTTTCGGCGGAGAGAATCGGATCTTGGTCGAATGCAATGGATACCTCGGGACGAGCAATCTGGATCTGGGGGAAATGAACGATATCCCCCCAAACCAGCAGACTACGATCATCGGATTCGATGCGATAACCGGAATGCCCTGCGGTATGTCCCAGAAGGGGCATCGCACTAATGCCAGGGAGAACTTCGCTATCAGTGAACGTGCGCGTCTTCTCCCGATACTGATCGAACACCTTCCGGGCCAACAGAAAGTTGCCACGAGCCCGCTCACTCGCTCGGCTGAGGTTGCCATCATCCTTCCAAAAAGAAACCTCACGCTGGTGGACGACTAACTCTGCATCGGGAAAGGCAGCTTCCCCTGACGAGTCAAGCAGCCCCCCAACATGGTCGGGATGTGCATGGGTCAGAAGAATGGTGTCAATGTCAGAGGGCTGCACACCAGCAAGTGCGAGATTCGCCATCAACTTTCCACCCCATTGCTTGAACCCACCAGCTCCCGCGTCGATGAGGATCGTGCGACCCCTTCCACGCACCAGGTAACAGTTGATGTGAATCGAGGATGGGTCGCTCACGCCTGCGTCCTGCTGCAACTTGGACGCCTCCATAGGATCGATATTGGAGAGAAGATCTAGACTTGCGGAAAGGTATCCGTCACTGATGGCCGTGATCGAAAACTCGCCGATCCGCTGACCTGGAAATTTCATTTTGTTCATTGCGGCGCTCCTTGCGCGTAATCAGTTCCGCGCATAGATGGCGGGGGCCGGATAGCCGAAGCAACGGATGCGCGCCGTTAGCCCCGTATGGCGCTTTATGGCCTCATCCAGTCGCGCCATGAAGGCGTCCATGACCGATGGCGTTCTGAGCGGTTCGAGGCGGAACTTGATTTCCGCGTAAGCAGGATGCCCGCGTCCCTGGCGAGCAGCGACATAGATGACATGCACGTTGTCCAGCGCAGCCTGGAGGACGTCCGTGCAAAGCCGAGTGCATCGTTCGGTGAGTTCCGCCAGATTCGCTTCGGGCGGCATCTTTTCCGCCTGGATGAAGATCGTCAGGTTAGGCATGTCGGTTCTGTCCCTGCGTCTGGGGCACTGCGTCATTGCCACTCGTCAATTGCGCGGTCATCGGGGCATAGAGGTGCACGTCCTTCGGAAGGGTTTCCACACTGAGACTGATGGAGCTATCCAGCTTCGCCAGCCACCTGTTTTCAGGAAATTTCTCCAATGCGACGGCCCGCATCAGATCAGGCTTGAGCCCCATCTCGATGAGCGGCTCGGGACCGACTGCGCTCACGATCAGATGGTCTCCTTCACCGATGGCAGGCGCGCGTTCAAGGCCGCCATAAAGATTGCGGTGCCAATCGGTGATGTGCTGCTGCCAACGAGCGAAATTGCCGCCACCCTTCTGGCGGTACTCATCGCTCTCAAGCACGGCCAGACCGTCGATCGAGTGCATGGCCAGGTAGACGGGGCAGCCAGGGCTCAACGCCTTGAAGCGTTGCGAAGTATGGAATCCGCTCACTGAAATGAGGGCGGGCAGCTTTTCCAAGCTGTAGAAATCACTCCACTCTGCTTCGCTGGCTGGGTCGGAAAAGCTGCATTCGACGGTATAGATCATGGATCACTCGCTACCGGACTTCTTGTGCATCCGGCCCTCTTTGTTGATGTTCCATCACGATATGTCCCAGATATCGACGCATAAAACGATTTTTCGGTATGCTTCAGTGATAAAAAATCAAGCTGCACCGATCACTAGCTCCAGTATCAGGAACGCTCATGCGAAGGAAGATCCCCAGCAGCACGACACTGATGGCATTCGAAGTGGCTGCGCGCCACGGCAGCTTCGCGCGCGCGGCAGAAGAACTGTCTCTGACTGAAGGAGCCATCAGTCGCCAGATTGGCAGGCTGGAAGCCTTCCTCGGGGTCACGCTGTTCGAGCGGGTCGGCAATCGTGTGCGCCTCCTGCCCAACGGAGAGCGTTACGCGGCCCAAGTCCGCGAATCGCTTGACCGCCTGGATCGGGACAGCCAGTACTTGATGGGGCAGCCGAGCGATGGCGCGAGCCTGGACATTGCCACTATCCCGACGTTCGCGATGCGATGGCTCATTCCTCGCTTGTCAAGATTCCAGCAGAAGCATCCGAACATCACTGTGCATCTTGCCGAGCGCATGGACCCCTTCGTCCTAGCCGGGAGCGGATTTGATGCCGCCATCCATTTCGAGCACCCAGCGTGGACGGGAATGCGGACTCACCAGCTTTTGCATGAAGTGCTGGTTCCGGTTTGCCATCCTGAACTTCTGACAGGACGCAAACGAAAAACCGCACTGGACGAATTACCGCGCCTGCACCGACGACAGAACCCGGAAGCTTGGCTTCAGTACTCCCAGGAGACGGGAACCCCGCTGACCAATCCTGCAATTGGTGCACGCTATGACCTCCATGGAATGTTGATAGAAGCCGCATTGGCCGGCCTCGGTGTCGCGCTAGTACCGCGCCTCTACGTTGAAACCGAACTTGCGCTAGGAAATCTGGTAGCCCCGTGGCCAGAGGGGAAAACCATTTCCAAAACCTTCTGCCTCATCCTCCCCGAGCCCATCGGATTGAGCAGAGAGCCAATACAAGCGTTTGCTCAATGGCTGCTCGACGAAGCGAAAAAAGGGAACAGCGGTTGACTCGTAGGAAATATTTTTCCTCCATTGTTATCAGATAGACGGGCCACGTTGCCGCCCAATCTCCCAAGACACACCGCCGCCGCGCACCGTGGCGGCAAGCTGCTGCCCCAGCCGCTGCTCGATCACCGGGTGCCACGGCACCAGGCTGAATCCCATGCCGTCATCAAGCATCGCGTAGCGCCCGCTCGCCAGCATGACGGAGCGCCGGTAGATGCCGGCCAAGCGTTGCCCGTCCGTGGCAGGCCGATGCTCCAGGCCGGTTTCGGCGGCAATGTCCTGTGCGGCCTTCGCCAGATCGCGCCCGCGCAGCGTCGCCAGCAGGTTGCGGGCGAGGATCACGCGCTGCCCGCGTCGTTCGGCTAACCCCTGTTCGGCCAAGAAGTCGGCGCGCTGCAGCAAAGCGTCCTTGGCCTCCCCGCCAAAGCCCAGGTCGCCCAGTCCCTTGCCGCCGCTGATTAGCTGCTGATCCAGCCAGGTCGCGCCGATCACCCGCGCCTGCCGCTCGATCGGCAGGGGTGATTTCAGCTCCACGGCGACACCACCCAGTCGTTGCGCGTCGTACTGGCGGCCACGCTCGGGCAGGTCGTCCGGCACCTTCCATAGCCCTTCGGCCACGCGCTCGACGATGCCAGCCCGCCGCAGGGCTTCCAGCCGCCGAACATGGGCGGCGACCACTTCCTGCGGGTCACGTCCGGGCTTTGCTCGGCCTTGCTCGATCGCCAGGTGATGATCGGTGCGGTACAGGCCATCGCTGGTCAGCGCGGCGATGTTCTTGTCGGCCGCCCGCACCTCGGCGGAGCCGCGTACCTCCACCACGGCTCCGGTGGGATAGTTCGCCAACTCGTCGCGGGCGTTGAGCGCAACGTAGTGGGCCTTGCCGTCCACGCCGTCGATGACCAGATAACCCCGGTCGTGCAGCTCGTCGGCCAGCCCCTTGGCAGCCACGCGACCGACGATGCTGCGGCCGCTTCCATCTGCATCTTGGCCCGGTTCGAACACCGCCAGCTCACGCGGCCGGCCGCTCATGGCCCGCTGCATGGTGCGGATGATGTCGCCACGCTCGCCCAGAGCGCGCAAGGTCTTCTCGACATCTGCGTGGACGGCCCAGGCGCCCGGCTCCATCTCGTCAGCCAGGCCCAGGCGCTGCAAGCGTTGAAGGCGACCGATCAGCAGCAGGCGCTGGCGTTGCAGCCGGGGTTCATTGAAGCGTTCGATCTGCACCCGGCCATCCTCGCCGGCCTCTCGTTGCAGGGTGCGGTCGAGGCTCGTCCACCGCTCTTGCTCCACCTCGCGCTGCAAGGTCTGCTGGATCTCCAGTTCGGTGCGTGGCCCCAGCCATTCCGTCGCCAGTTCGGCGGCGCGATGGCGAAAGCCGTGGGCGATGTAGTCGCCCGCGATGATGAGATCTTTGCCGGTGTCGTCGCGCCCGCGCACGATGAGGTGCGTATGCGGGTTGTCGGTGTTCCAGTGATCGACCGCCACCCAATCCAGCCGCGTCCCCAAGTCGGCTTCCATCCGGTTCACCAGATGCCGGGTATAGGTGCGCAGGTCGTCCAGCTCGGCGCCGTCTTCCGGTGAGACGATGAAGCGGAAATGATGCCGGTCGTCGGCGGCCCTCTCCTTGAAAGCGTCAAGGTCGGCTTCGTCGGTCTGGGGCCCGTAGGCCCGCCCAGGTTCGCCATCGCGGCTGGCGCCGTCGCGCTCGATGTAGCGCAGATGCTTGGCGAGCGATTGCGGGCTGGCATTGCGTTGATTGACCAGCAGGGTCTTGATCGTGACGCGCCGAGACATGGGCGTCAGCTTCGCCCCGGCGAAGCGCGCCGCCGTATGGCCGCGCCCCAGGCGCGAGCCGGGACGCTGGCCAGCGCGTGCGCCGCTGCCACCGGCTACGGAATGGCGTATCGAGGACTTGCCGCCGCTGGCCTTGCCAGCCTGCTTGAGCACCTTGGAAGCGAAGCTCTGGCCCTGGCCTTTACCCCGGTTCTTCGGGGCGCTGGGGCGCACCCGGAAATCGTCGTCGCGGCGGTCGGTCATGGCTGCGCTCCCCGCAAGCTCTGGCGTGTCCTGTCGTGCGAAGCACGCGGGCATGCCTGCATTGGCGCGGGCCTCGCGCCCCACGCGGCACGACGGCGAAGCCGCTCCGTGCCGCGCCACCCCCATGTGCAGACTGGCTTTGCGGGCGGCAGAGTGCCGAACCCTTTTGTCTTGCCTTCCGCCTTTGCCCTTCGCCGTCGCTCCGGGCGTCGACGGCCCGGTGGCGCTGTTGCACCCGCAGCCAGCCCGCCGGCGAACGCGGCGACGGCCATAGGCCGGGCGCGTTCGAGCCAAGACGCCTGCACGTTGAACGGCTGCGCCGGATGTTGCGCGAAGTGCGGCGCGGATGCGCTCGCACTGCACGCGCGACGACACGGCAGCCGCAGCCGGAACGACATGCCCGATGGCACGATGAGATGCGCGGCAACGGGCAGCGAATCGGCGGCCATCACGGGCGTGCCTCCAGCCAAACGGGGTGCGCAACGCCGATCACGGTAGCAGCGTTGACCGGGCCGAAATACCGGCTGTCGAAAGACGCCGGATTCGTTGCGCTCAACAAGAACAGTTCGCCAGGCGCGAGGCGCCGGCAAAGCTGCAAGGATGGCAGCGGCCGGCCCAGCTGGTCGGCAGGCAGTGCGGCGGCCGAAGGCACGCCGTCGATGCGAACCTGACCAGCGAAGTTGCAAACGTGTTGCGGTGCGACCGCGCCCACACGTTTGAGCAGCGGAACGTGCGTCGGCAGATAGCCGCGCTGCGCAGCGAGTGCCGCGACGTCGGCTGGCAGGGGCATCAACACGATGCTGTCCACGGACAACGGACGTGGCAGCGTGGCGGTGCGCGGGTCGAACGGTTCGATGCGATACCAGCCGACCGCCACGCTGTCGGATGGGTTGTACGTCAGGCGAGGTAGCGGCGACACGAAAGCCGCCCAGGCCAGCGCAGCGAGGCCGCAGGCGGTCAGGGCCGCCAGCACGAGACGAGCGCGCAGGCGTGAGCGAGGACGCGGCGAGGCGGATGAAGTGGAAACGATCGTCATGGCAGAACCTTCCCAGCGAGCCAGGCGGCGTGCCGCTCGGCGGTGTATTCGGGCAGCGGCAAGCGCGCCGCGATACGGTTGCCCAGCGTGCGCCAGTACGCGGGCGAGACGGCAGACGGGGCAATGCCCAGCGCCTCGATGGCGTCGATGCGTTCCAGCACGGCGCGCACGTTGGTGTCGCCTTCGGCATGCAGCAGTAGCCGCGCGCCGGGCCGCACACCAGGGATGCGCTGCAAGGCATCCAGCGGCGTGCCGGCCTGCATCACTATCAACTGCCAACGGATCGTGCCGTAGTCGTTGGCCTGCCAGCGCACGCGGCAGAACATTGCGTGCGGAAGGAACACCGCACAGCGCCGCCAGCGGTCGAGCTGAATCGTGCGCGCCGGTTCGCCGAAGCGCAGGTAGAGCTTGAAGCGCGGTTCGATGTAGGCCAGCGATACGCGCGTCAGCAGCACGTTGCCGGTCTGGCCGGCGAGTACCGCGAGCGATGGCGCAGCCGTGGCCGCGTTCGCGGCGGGTGCAGTGGATACGTTCATGGCATGTTCTCCGTGCGGTTTTCGGGAAACTCCCGTTCCAGCAAAGCGCGCAGAAGTTCGGCCACGGTCGCGCCTCGCGTGAAGGCCGAAACCTTGATGCGAGCACGCATCGCGGGCGTAACATCGAGCGTGAGGCGTGCGGTGTAGAGGTCGCCCTTGTTGAGCGCATCGGCATCGCCCTGGCGAATCCACGCCTCAGCGTGCGGATTCGCAGGCGGCCGCGCACCGATGTCGACGCGCTTGCTGCGTGGTGGCTTCGCGGTCATGTCGGCCACCGCAGCAGCTCGTCCACCAGTGCTGTGATCTCGCGCGCAGCGGCGCTGTCGGGCGCCATCTCGCGTGCGAGCCGACCGGCGGCCACGCTGTCGGCGAAGACGATGCGCTGGCGAACCTCGGCGCGCAGCGCTGGCAGCGGTTGTTCGGCCAGCGACTGCCGCGCCTCCCGACCGATCACCGTGGTGCTGACGCGCCGGTTGATGACGAAGGCCGCGCGCAGCGCAGGCCGGAACACCTGGGCCTCGCGGATCAGTGCCACCATCTCGGCGCTGGCCCACAGGTCGTAGGGGCTGGGCTGTACCGGGATCAGCACGCGCTCGGCCGCCAGCAACGCGGAGCGCGCCATGGCGGCGATGCGCGGCGGCCCGTCAATGATGACGTGATCTGCGCGGCGGGCGAGTTCTGGCGCTTCCTGGTGCAGCGTCTCGCGGGCGAGGCCCACAGCGCTGAACAGCCGGGGCAAGCCTTGCTGGCTTCGGCGTTGCGTCCAGTCCAGTGATGACCCCTGCGGGTCGGCATCCAGCAGGATGACCGACTGCCCGCGCATCGCCAATTCGCCAGCGACGTGCGTGGCGAGCGTGGTCTTGCCCACGCCGCCTTTCTGGTTGAGCAAGGCGACGATCATTGCGTGGCCCTCCATGCTGGAAAGCCAGGCTTTGCCTGCCGTGCGAAACGCTGTTCGCCGTGCCGTTCGGTGGTTGTCCACTGAATCGTCGCGCTTCTACTAAAAGTTAGAGATTTATAGTTAGGTAAGTTAGAGAGGACGCAAACCCGCGCCGTTATTGGCTTTGCGGCGTTTTCGTACTCCTGATAGCACGATAGGCGTACTCCCGATAGCACGATACCCGGTACTCCTGATAGCACGAGGCCGTCCACACGTTGTCCCGCAGTTATCCCCGTGCCGCGAACGACACGGGCCGAAAGGTCAGCAGTTCGATGTTGTCGCCGGGCATGTGCTCGATGCCGAGGACGTAGCCGGGCAGCGACTGCCGTGCGACCAGCACGCGCAGGTCGTAAGCGAAGTCCGAGAAGCGCGCCGCGCTGCCGGACTTGCGGTGCAGGTGCCGGAAGTCGAATTGCCAGCCGTGCTCCTGCCGCCCGCCGTGCTTGCGCACCAGGCGGTACAGCCAGCGCTCGATGCCGCCCTTCAAGCGGAAATAGGCTGGGTCGATGGTCAGCACCAGGACGGCGTCGAGCACGCCGGCATAGAACCAGTCCGGCAGGATCAGCTCGATGCCCAGCGGCGCGCCGCTGGCGTCGGCCAGCTCGCGCCATTCGTTCACCCATGAAAAGCGATGCAGCCGCCTTCCCGTGGTTTCGCGGATGGAAGTCGCCACGCTGGTCGATTGCAGCCGGTCGAGCGCGGCTTTCAGGCGCAGGTAATCGTTGAGCGACGTGCCGCGTCCGATGAAGCGCAGGATCTCGTAGGGCGTGGCGCGTATCCAGCGCGACGGGCGAATGCCTGCGTCGCGCGCCTCCACGATCTGCGAGGCCGCCCAAATCAAAACGTCGGCATCCCATATCGTGGCGATGCCGTGCTCGGCCGTGCCTTCCACGCGGATGGTGACGTTGCCGCTGCGAAAGTCGATCGGCGCCGTGCGCCGCGACTTCGCCAGCGAGAAGAACGGAAAGGCCATCAAGTCCTGGCTGTCGCGCGGCGCCATGTCGCCGGGCAAGGCATGGAACAGATCGAGCTGTTCGCGCTCCTGCCGTGGGCTGGACATGACGGCAGCTACCGGCAAACCAACGATCAGCGGCCATCACGGTAGTCACCCGCGTGACGCTCGGCGTATTCCGGGTCGGACGTGGCCTCGTAGCTGCGCTGGTCGGCCCAGGCATCAAGGTCGCTCACCGCGTACATGACGCGGCGGCCGAACTTGCGGAACTTCGGGCCGCCGCCGATGACGCGCTGCTTTTCGAGCGTGCGCGGCGACAGGCGCAGATACTCGGCGGCTTCGTCGTTGGTCAGGTAGCGTTGGGGCTGTACGGGCGCAGCGACAGCAGCGGCGGCAGGCCGCAAGGGAGCGGGTCGCATGGGATGTACCTCCATCAAGCCCGGCCACACTACGCGGCCGGATAGAGGCACTTTCAAGAAAGCAAGGCTTCTTGCTAAGGGACGACTTGCAGGGGATGCGAAACGTCCCCCCTCTTATCTCCGCTAGTGCAGGGGAATGACGGAAGCTGTGCCAGGCGGCGATAGCCGGCGCGCATCAGCGCATCGCCACGGCGTACCAGCCGCCGCACGCGGGCACGCAAGGCGCTGTCCTTGTGCCAGTCAGCCGCGACGGCATCCGCGCCGAACAGTCCCTCGGCCACTTCGCGCAGAGACGCGCCCGTCAGGGTCGCGTCGAGCGCCTGAAGCGTGTGTAGTTCCAGCAGCGCGGCGGGCGTGGGCCGGGAACGGGCCGCCGCCGCAGGCGCGGCAGCCGTCGCCAAGGCCAAGGCGTCCAGCTCGGCCGCGAACGTGCGATAGCGCGCGCAAGGCGTGGCGCAGGCGCGGGTCGCGTAGAGGTAGGCCATGCCGTCTTCCAGCCCCGGCGCCAGCGCAAGCCGCAGGCAGCAGCCTGGCCAGTGCGACACCAGCACCAGACGCTTGCCGTCATGGACCAGTTGCTTGCGGCCTGGGACGCGCCAGAAGTCGAAGGCATAGGCGTCGGGTGGCGGATCGGCATCGGGGTAAAGCTGCACCACGGCATCGTGGTCGGGGAACCAGGTCGGATGCGCGTCGCGCGCATCCAGGGCCGGGTCCTCAAGCAGGCGCAAGCCCCAGGCGTGCGCCACCTCCGGCCTGCGGCGACGGCGCAGCCAGTCGCGGCGATAGTCGAGATTCCTGCGCAGGTACTCCCAAGCCAGCGCGGGACCATCGAGATGCAGCGCGTAGAGATACGCGGCGGTCGGATACCAGTGTGCGGCGCTCGAATCAGCCATGACGCAACCTCCTGTCGATCAGCAGGAACGTCGCTGTGAATTTGGGCTTGCGGGAGCTACCGCTTCAACATCAAACGGCCATCAAAATCGGGAAGCTGCAACTTGTGGTGTCAAGACTGATTCGCTCCGGTACATTGCCAAAATCGTCTGAATGCGACGGCTGCACCGCCGGAAAATGGTGCGCAGCACTGGACACCGTGCCGCAGCTCGCGCCAAAGATCGTGACTGTTTCCAACACAGTCGCACCGCTTCGGTGCAAGAGTGCGGAATAGGACCTGCAGGGTCTCGACTAAGACCGAAATAGCCACAATGCGACCCGGCTGGACGGGCTGTGCAGATCTGCCGTTGAGATTCACTTGGTCCGTGATCGAGCCGTTTTCCTGGGCCCGCTGGACGTACTCCAACATGGGGCGTACCGCCCGGAAATACTGATCCTGCCGTACTCGTAGCTTGCGTGGGCCGATGATGCCGGCCAGTGTCCGGGCGGTGAATAGCCGCACCATGGGCAGTAGGTCGAGGGGCTAGCAGCGGCGCGTGCCACGCGGTGGGCAAGCAACTGGATATTCTTATCGGCAGGGGCAGGGGCAGGGGCAGGGGCAGGGGCAGGGGCAGGGGCAGGGGCAGGGGCAGGGGCAGGGGCAGGGCAGGGGACACAGGGTGGTCAGAGTCCCACGACACCAGAGATTCAGGGATGCGCTTTCTGGCCGAAAAGTCGGATTACCGAGCCGTATCCGCGCATCCGTGAGCAAGCACCGAGATGCAAACCATCGCATCCGTAGAACAACGTAAGTGCCCAAGCGGAATTGTAGAAAGCCGATAGACACGGGTGAGATTCCCTGATTCTGTCGGGATCCGCATGTGCGGATCTCAGTCAAAGCACGGAAGCGTAGCTTGAGCCAGGAAGAGTTCTCCGACGCGTCCAGTTGCACGTACATGAGTTCGCTGGGCCGCGGCTTGAAAGTTCGACCCCGCGCAAGCTGGCGGGAACATGCGAGGCCATGAAGTGCGTCTGCTTACGCTCGCGACAGCATGCGCAAGCCTTCACAGCTTCTGGCGCAGGTGCGGAAGAAGCTGGACGCGATGCTGAGGCAGTGTGGCACGCGCGGCGGCACTTGCGGCGTGCTCGCTTTTTCTTGGCGGTTAACTCAGCCAGCCAGGTTTGGTGTGCCGGGCTCCACCAGCACGCGGATGAAAGGGCTTGGCGTCCTCACATGTCCTGTTCAGTTAACGGCCTCTGATTGTCGCCCGTGTTCCTGAGCGCTTCATGAGCACCCGCTTGACAACCGCATAGATTGCGCTTAGCATACATACCTACTAGATGGTAGGTAATTTAATCGATAGGATATTTTTATGAACACCAAACAATTTGAAGGCCGCAAGCTCTTGGTTGTCGGCGGCACGAGTGGGATCGGTCTTGAAGTCGCCCGTATGGTGGCCGAGCAAGGTGGCGCCGTCGTTGTAATCGGCAATCGTGCTGAGAAGGCCGAGGTTGCTCGTCAGGAGCTGGCCGCGATCGCCGGCGAACGGAAGGCTGCGGCCTACGCGTCCGACCTGTCTGACGCAGCGAGCGTGAAATCGCTGCTGGGCAGGCTCGCTGCTGAGCAGGGCGACATCGATCTGCTGGTCAACACCGCTGGCATCTACTACCCAAAGGCGTTCCTGGAGCACTCCGTCGAGGACTACAACAACTTCCTCGACCTTAACCGCTCGCTGTTCTTCATTACCCAGCAGGTGGCTGCCTCGTTGGTCGCACGGAAGAAGCCAGGCTCGATCGTCAATGTGACCGCCGTCGCCGCTCGCCAAGCGATCGAGACCGTCCCGGCATCGGCCTACTCGATGGCCAAGATCGGTCTGGACGCCATGACCAGGCATGTGGCAGCAGAACTCGCAGAGCAAGGTATCCGCGTCAACTCGGTCAGCCCAGCGATGGTGGAAACCAAGATCTTCGAGCGCTTCATCCCTGGCGAACATCTGGGCAGTGCGCTGGATGGATTCAATGCCTTCCATCCGCTGGGCCGTAATGGCACACCGCGGGATGTAGCCGAAACCGTCATTTTCCTTCTGTCGGACAAGGCCTCGTGGGTCACTGGCGCGGTTTGGGACGTCGATGGCGGCGTCATGGCTGCCCGCAAGCTCGGCAAATAGCTCTCTCAATCAAGAAAGGTGAATTGAAATGGAAAAGAAGTGGACTGAAGAACTGAAGTCACTGGTCAAGCGGGTCAGTGGTTTCAACAAGACGAATGCGCCGGTGGCTAGGGCATTCCACGCTTTGGAGACTGCCACGCGAGAGGGCAGTGTGCTTGACGCGAAGACGCATGAGCTGATTTCCCTGGCGGTGGCGGTAACGACCCGCTGCGATGGCTGCATCGCGGCGCACGCTGGCGCAGCCAAAAAGGCCGGGGCGACCAAGGAAGAAATCGCCGCCGCCCTGGGCACAGCTATCGCGCTCAATGCCGGAGCTGCATACGTCTATTCTTCGCGAGCCTTGGAAGCCTACGAAGAACTCGGTGCCTAAGCCCGGGCAATTTGGAAGCCGACTTCCGCGTTGACAATCTACCATGTGGTAGGTAGTATTTGCCCAGAAGCTATTCAAACGTTGGGGAAGAGACATGGCTGTAGGCACACGCGACGCCTTGATTCAGACTGCTGAGAACCTGATGCGTACACGCGGCTACACCGCGTTCAGCTACGCGGATCTGTCTGAGGCGGTAGGCATCCGGAAGGCAAGTATCCACCATCACTTTCCGACCAAGGAAGACTTGGGCGCGGCAATCGTTGAGGAGTACATCGACCGTGTTCGAACCGAATTCGGCCGGATCGAGATGCAGCATGAGCATGTTATCGGCCGCCTCGAAGCCTTCCTCCAGATCTTCAGGTCGAGCGCCGACGGCGGCCTGCTGCCGCTGTGCGGAGCACTCGCAGCCGAAATGTCGGCACTGCCGCTGAGTCTGCAGCAGCTGACGCAACGCTTCTTCGACATGCAGCTGAGTTGGCTCTCCAGAGCGCTTGAGCAAGGCATCAAGCGGAAGGAGATTCCGGAAGGCAGCGGAGCCAAACATAAGGCGTTCCTGCTGTTGAGCATTCTGGAGGGGTCCTGCTTTATCAACTGGGCTACCAGGGACGAAGATCCGCTGAGTCCGAGCGTTGTACGGCTCATCGTAGAACACGCCTGATACGCCTGCAGCTCTTCTCCCGCAGAGCCGGCTGCAGGCTTATTTTTAACTCTTCACCCTACCTACTACAAGGTATGTTGATGCAGATGTGCTGATGGAGATGGCAATGAAAACAGTGACGGTGGAAGTCTGGTCGGACTTCGTTTGCCCATGGTGCTGGATTGCAAAGAAGCGATTCGAGAAGGCAGTCCATTCGGTGGCCGGCCAGGTTCAGGTCGTAGTGACCAACAAGGCCTATCGCCTCGCCAAGGGAATGCGGCCGATGGACTACAAGAACGCCCTGCATCAGAAGTTGGGCGGTGCAGCCGGCGCTGATCGGATGATGACTGCGGTGAGCACCAACGGGCTCCTTGAAGGCTTGGTCTACAACTTCGACACCATGCGTTTCGGCGACACCACTGCCGCGCATGCACTGGTCAAGAGCATCAGTTCGCCGGTTCTCGCTCAGATGATGAGTGAGCGGCTTTACAAGGCCGTAACAACCGACGGCCTCGACATTTTTGACCAGGCCGTCCTCGCCTCGTTGGCGAAGGAAGTCGGCGTGACCGACATGCTCGAATTCGACCGCGTACGGGTCGCTTCCGAAATCGCTCGCGACGAGGCGGAGGCGAACAGCATCGCCAACGGCGTGCCACTGTTCCTCCTCAACGGCAAGACATTCCTGTCTGGAGCGCGTGAGGCCGTCGTGTTCGAAAGGGCGCTTCGTGACGCAGCAGTCGATGTTCCGGGGGCTCTGGACGAAACCGAAGGCGAGAGCTGCGGCATCGACGGCTGCCACTGAGCCCAACCAAACCAAATTCCAATCCGGATCTGAGGCAGCGGCCCCATCGCCCCTCCGCAGGTCTTCCACGCGCCGAAAGCGCATTTAGAAAGGACCATTCAAATGACCAACAAACTCAACGGCATCGACGTCGCTGCTCTGCAGACGTTTGCACAGGAAGTCGCCGCGACCACCGAGCCCGCAAAGCGCAGTGCCCGTTTCAACGTCAGGACGAAGTGGGAGAACCAGACCCGCACTGTGGCGACCGTGAGCCGCTACGCGATCCGCGGCGAGGAATACCAGCGCCACTTTGAAATTGCAGCGGATGAACCGCTGGAATTCCTTGGCCAGAACACCGCGCCCAACCCCCAGGAACTGCTGATGGCCGCCCTCAACGCGTGCTTGTCGGTGGGCTATGCGGTCAATGCTGCCGCAATGGGCATCACCATCCACAGCCTGGAAATCGAGACGGATGGCGAGCTCGACCTGCGCGGTGTCCTGGGCCTCGATGAGAGCGTCAACCCGGGCTACGACGAGGTGAGCTACGTGGTGCGACTGCACACCGATGGAACTCGTGAGCAGGTGGAAGAGCTGCACCGCAATGTGACCAAGACCTCGGTGAACTACGCCAACTTCTCCAAGGCAATCCGCATGGTTCCCAAGCTGGAAGTCCTGGAAGGCTAAGCCCGAAACCGTTCCTGCCACTGCATTTGTAACAGCGGCCCTGTATCGGGGCCGCGCCCCCAATCGAGAGACCCATCATGAGCAAGCTGTTTACCCCCTTCGATCTGTCTGGCCTGCAGTTGGCCAACCGCGTCGTCATGGCCCCGATGACCCGTACCCGCACGCCCGAGAACATCCCCAGCGATCTGACTGCGCTGTATTACGCCCAGCGCGCATCGGCAGGGCTGATCATCACCGAGGGCCTGCCCGTCTCCGACGAAGGTCGTGGCTACCTTTACACCCCCGGCCTCTATACCGATGAGCAGACAGAGGGCTGGCGTGAGGTCACCGATGCGGTCCACGCCAAGGGCGGCAAGATTTTCGCTCAGCTCTGGCACGTCGGCCGGTTGTCCCATGTCTCGTTGCAGCCGGGCAATGCCGCGCCGGTGTCTTCGGGCGAAGTCCCGGCGACCACCACGATGGTCTACGCATGGGTCGAGCCCGGCAAGGAAGGCCCGGTGCTGCCGAGCAAGCCGCGCGCCCTGACCACCGATGAGGTCAAGCGAGTTATCCAGGACTTCGTCTCGTCGGCACGCCGGGCGATGGATGCAGGTTTCGACGGTGTCGAACTGATGGCCGCCAACGCGTTCCTGTTCGACCAGTTCCTGAGCAGCAAGCTCAACACCCGCACCGACCAGTACGGTGGGTCGATCGAGAACCGTCAGCGCCTGCTGCTGGAGACCATCGATGCGCTGGCTGCGGAAATCGGTGGCGACAAGGTTGGCGTGCGTGTTTCGCCGTTCGGCCGCATCTACGACATGGAAGCCTTCGAAGGCGAAGCCGAGACCTGGGTGAGCGTTGCAGCGGCCCTGAACGAACGGGAGTTGGCCTTCGTACACCTGAACTACCAGACCACGATTTCGGCCGCCGGTACGCCAGCTGGCTTCGGCGCCGCGTTCCGCAAGGCATACCAAGGCACGCTGATCGGCGCGGGCGGTTTCACCCAGGAGCTGGCCGAGACCGAGCTTGCCAAGGGCGAACTCGACCTGATCGCGTTCGGCACCAACTTCATCTCCAACCCCGATCTGGTGGAGCGGATGAAGAATGGCTGGCCATTGGCCGAGCCGGACCGCTCGACCTTCTACGGCGTCATTGGCGCCAAGGGCTATACGGACTACCCGACCTACGATGCCGGCGGCAGTCGCGCCGCAATCGGTTGACCAATCATCGGCGCATACGCGCCCCAAAGATGAGGTTTTGACATGGCTACTCGCAGCACAACGACCTTCGATTTCGAGGACGACGTTATCCAGAGCAAAACACCGGTCCTGGTGGACTTCTGGGCACCGTGGTGCCCGCCCTGCCGGGCCATTGCTCCCTCCCTAGAGGAGATCTCCAACGAGCTCGAAGGCAAGCTCCAGGTGATCAAGGTCGATATCGACCAGAACCCGGAATTGGCTCAGCGTTTTGGGGTCCGATCCATCCCCACGTTGAAGGTTTTTGTGGACGGAAAAGTCGCCAAGGAGATTGTTGGCGCCATGCCCAAGCAGGCGCTGCAGGCGCAGATCGCGCCGTTCGTAAAGGGCGAGTAGGTCACAGCCAAGCGGCCGGCCTCAATGGGGTCGGCCGCCCAACCGAAGGGATACAGCGATGAACATGTCCGTGCCTGCTTGGGTCGGGAAAGTGGAAGAGCTGGACGCCACCGAGTTCAATCGCCTGGCCCGCTCCACCACAGATCCGCTCCTGCTTTACATCGGTGCTCGCTGGTGCCCTCCATGCAAAACCATGGAGCCGGCCTTTGATGCTGCAGCTGCGGCCATGGGCGACCAGGTTCGATTTCTTAAGGTGAATGCAGCGACCGACCCACAGCTGCTGAATTCACTGAAAGTCGCAGGTGTGCCGACGCTCCTGCTCTACGACGAGCACGGCCAGGAACTGGGTAGGTTCTTGGGAGCGTTAACCGCATCCGGCATCTCGCGTTGGGTTCAGACACGGCTCGTTGAATCACGCCAGTAGGCGTCAACGCCAATCACATCCTCGCACCGGCCCTGTGGACCGGTTCAATCTCGGCCGCACAGCCCCACCCGCTACCGGGTATGGGCTGACGCCAAGGAGTTTCAGATGACTCGTATGAAGGTTGATGTGGCGATCATTGGCGCTGGCAGCGCCGGCATGACCGCCTACCGTGCAGCCAAGGCTCACACTGACAGCGTGGTTGTCATTGAGGGTGGCGTCTACGGCACCACGTGCGCTCGGGTTGGTTGCATGCCGAGCAAACTACTGATCAGCGCCGCCAATGCCGCCCACGCGTTGAAGATGGCACCGAGCTTCGGTGTCAATCCGGGCATGATCGAGGTCAATGGCCGGAAAGTAATGCATCGGGTTCGCAGCGAACGGGACCGCTTCGTGGGTTTCGTCGTGGAAACGGTCGAGGGTTGGCCGGAAGCGCATCGCTTGCGTGGCACGGCAAAGTTCCTGTCGCCCCACGAACTACTTGTGGGATCTACGATTGTCGAGGCTGATCGCATTGTCGTTGCCACCGGTTCCAGTCCCTATGTTCCTGAGGGCTGGCATGAAGCCTTGGGCGACAGGCAGCTGATCAACGACGACGTTTTCGACTGGGCCGATCTGCCCGGCTCGGTGGCTGTCGTCGGAACCGGAGTTATCGGACTTGAGTTGGGACAGGCGTTGCATCGACTGGGCGTGAGAGTGCGCCTGTACGGCCGCAGTCGATCTATCGGCCCGCTGACCGACCCTGCGGTTGCGGCGGAGGCTACCCGCATTTTTTCCGATGAGGTTCCTGTGAGCCTGGGGGCCACGATTTCGCCCAAGCTGACTACAGATAGGCGCGTATCGATCACGTCAATCGATGAGCACGGTGTTCATTCGACCGAAATCTACGACTACCTGATCGTTGCGACAGGTCGCCGGCCAAATACGTCCGGGCTTGATCTGGAACTTGCTGGCGTTAGGCTGGACAGTTCCGGCCAGCCTGTGTTCGATCGTGCCACCGGGCAGAGCGCTCCCTCGCACATTTTCATAGCCGGCGACGTCAACGGCATGACGGAGATTCTTCACGAAGCGGCCGACGATGGCCGTATCGCAGGTGACAACGCCGGGCGATTCCCGCTCGTCAGGCCTCGCCCCCGCAGAGCGCCGCTCGGCATCGTGTTCTCAGATCCGCAGATCGCGATGATCGGGTCCACATTCCAGCAGTTGACGGCGAGCGGCGCGGCCTTTGAGATCGGTGAATCCTCGTTCGCCGACCAAGGGCGAAGCCGGGTGATGCTGGAGAACCGCGGTATGATTCGCGTTTACGCAGACACGGCGACCGGGGTCTTCCTGGGCGCGGAGATGGTGGGGCCAGCTTCCGAACATATCGGCCACCTGCTGTCGTGGAGCGTCCAGCGGGGCGATACCGTACAGCAAATGATCGACAGTCCGTTCTACCACCCGGTCGTGGAGGAAGGCGTCCGCACCGCGTTGCGACATCTGCAGCGAAAGCTTGCCCTTGTACCTCAGGCGCCCGAGAGCTGCCTGGACTGCGTACCCGGCGCTTGAGCCAATGCACTTATACGAAGTTCAGAGTAGGACCAGCAATGAATGCCTCTATAAAGAACCATCAGAAGCTCATCGTCTTGGGCTCCGGCCCCGCCGGCTGGACCGTAGCGGTCTACGCCGCCCGCGCCAATCTCAAGCTCTGGTTATTACTGGCCTGTAGCCTGTGACCACCAGCCGCTGCAGCAGAGCCACAATCATGTCTTGCGCTCGTTCGGTGGCTTGCAGTGCGGGGGGCTGGGTGGCGCGAGCTTCGGTTTGGGAAACTTGGGCATTGGCGTTCATAGTGATAACGCCTATCTATTCAGGGATGCAGCAGCGAGAGAAGCGGTAAGGGCTGCTGCCTGCCCCTGCCGCGTGGGGTTCAGGCTTTCAACTGGCGCAGGCCATCGGCCAGCAGCCACAGGGCGCGATTCAGGCGGATGCCGTTGTCGATGCCCTGCACGGGTCGGGTGGTCTGGCGGCGACCGTTCGCAGCGCGGGCGGGCAGTCCGCCTTTGACGAGGTTTTCCTGCGTGCGGTTGAATACGCTCCACAGGTCGCGGCGGCTGTCGTCCGTGCGGCGCGGCATCAGGATTTGGCTTTCCGTGATGGGCGCGGGCTTGTCCTCGTCGTACTTCAACGCCAGCGCGGCGCGGGCGAACACTTCCGATTCACCCGTGTCGAGTGCGATGGCCTGCATGGCGTCGCGGGATTCCTGCGCCCGGTCGAAGCCGTGCAGGACTTCGTAAGCGCCTTCGATAACATGCGCGGCCACGTCGCCCTTGTGGGGTATGCGCACGTCCGCCACGGTGTCGCCGCAGACCAGGCCGTTTTGGCACACGAAGCGGAACATTCCAGCGAGCATCTGATAGCTGCTGGTGCCGTCATGCGAGTTCAGCAGGATGATTTCGTTGGCCTCACGGCCGTTGATCTGGCTGGCATGGCGCAGCCGGATCATGTGCTTGGTGTAGTCGCGGCGGTCGTCGTTGCGCACGCGGGTCTGGCACACCATGAAAGGCTCGAAGCCTTCCCCTCGCAGCTCTTGCAGCACGGTGGCGGTGGGGATGTAGCTGTAACGGTCCGATCGGCTTTCGTGCGGGGCGTCCGCAAAGATGGACGGAGCCACGGCGCGGATTTGGTCATCCGACAAAGGACGTTCTGAGCGCAGCACCGGCGAACGGGAAGCGAAGCGGGAAGCAAGTTGCATGGTCTTTCTCCTGACAAAGTTGGCTGTTGAAGAAACCTCACCGGATTCCTAGATTCGGAGCCCAGCCTTTCGGCTGTTCGGTGCGGTCGGCACGAAGAACCCGGTTGGCCTCGTTGCCACCGTCTTTCCTGAGTTCATCGCCCGCGACGGAAGGGAGCCCGTGGACGGGGGCCGTCAAGGAGGCAAGCGCAGGGTTGGTGCGGCCCGCAGGCGCAGCCGAGGACACGGCCCTGCGCGCCTTGACGGCACATGGCCGCGGGCTACAGTCGCGAAGAAGGTGATGAGTTCAGGGAAGACGGCTGGACAGGCAACGGCCATCCCTTTGTGCCGACCGCACGCAAGCGAAGCGCGCAGGCCCGAAGCTGGAAGCCGGGCCGAAGGCGTCAGCCGAGCGGAGCGAGGGAACGATGGAAGCCCGAAGGGGGCGAGACGCCAGGACCGCAGGGCAGGGTGGCTCGATGCGCAGCACGACAGCGCGCCCGGCCGCCTTCTTGGCCGGGGACGTCCAGACTTAGGTCGGTATCCGGGTACCTGAGCATCCGTTCGATGACGCGCACTGGGGTACCGACAGAAGTGGCTTGGTCAAATACGCTACCAGCCATGTTCACTATCAAAGACAGGCCATGAGCGCACCCCAATCCGATAATCCGAAGCAGATCTGCGAAAACATCCTCATCGAGGGGAAGCGCTACAACGTCGAGCACCGCATCCTGCCCAGTGAAAATGCCGTTGCCGATCGACTGCTTGCTCGTGGCATCGAGCTGACTGAGGCCTATGAGGAACTGCACGGCAAGCTCCACGCACATCCGCATGCGCTGCAGGTCTTTCTAGGGCTTGTCCTCAGCACCGCCGCGTTCTGGAGCCCGGAGAAGATCGCGCAGGCGCGTACCGCACGAGGCGATCTCGGCAACGTCAACCAGCAGATTGCGAGGAAGGCGGCAGAACTGGCTGGTCTGCTGCAGCAGCGCTCGGATCTGCACAACACCTCCGGCTTCAGCACCGACACCCACTACCACGTGTGCGATGTGATCGAGGCGGCGGCCAAGAGCAACTACCTTTTCACGTCGTACGTCCAGGAGCGCCTCGATGCTCTTCACGGCCAGTTCGATTTGAAGTATTGGCCGTCGCTGAGCGACTTCCTGCAAGAGCTGGCCTCCGATGCCGAGGACGCGGTCATTGAAGCCACAGACCCCTTGACCGCGGCCGCCACCATGGCGTCGCGTCCGTCCCGCGCGGATTTCATCAAGGCGCTGCTCGAAGCCATCGACGAGAACAGGGGGCGCAACCACGGCCAACTGCCCAACGATTTCAAGGTCACCGACAACACGCTCGCTACCTTGGCGAGCTGTGTGTTGGACCTGGGCGCCGACGATCTGGTCGATGGCCCCTACGTGAAGCGGCTCCGTCAGCGTGAACGCGACGGAGCCAAGTAGCCACCGACGAGGCCCTTCGGTGACTTGGTTTCGGACCGATCAGGCGCAGCCTGGTCGGAGGTCTTCCAGGGGCGCCAAGTGACGCGCGGCGGGGATGGGCTGCCAGCCGATCCCCTGGAGGCGAGCGCAGCGCGCAGGCCCGTCGGTGCCGCAGGCATCAGCGATCGGAGCCGGATGGCCGTGATTCGGCACAAGGCACCGGGGGTGGCGCCCCGCAAACCCGATAGCGATATGCCAGGACGCTAGTTCCCCGCCGAACCGAGGACCTTGACCGCGTGGCGCATCAGCCGTGGCAGGCATCTGCGCTCTTCCTTCAATCCGCTGCCTTCACAACCAGATGAAAACGCTATACAATGGAGTCGTCCGTTTGAAAGATTAAAAGAATCGTGGAAAATCAATGAGTTATGCGAATGTTGGACGAAATGAACGAATCACAGTCTGATTTAGCCCAGGTGGTCCGGCTGGCTCTCGCTGAGCAGACCGAGGACGTGCGCCTGTTCGTGGCCAGGCTCGTCCGGAAGTACCGCAACACCGACCCCGAGCTGGCGGAGCAGATGGACCTTTACCTGCGCGCGAAGATGCCTCGAACGAGCGCGCCCATGCGCAAGGCCACGCCGCCTGCGACGCCCGCGCATGCTTTGCCGGTGGACGACGAATCGCGGCTGTCCTTGCTGAAAGTTTTCAAGGACACGCCCGATAGAGAGCAGCCCTTGCTGTCGGTCGACCTTGAGGAGACGTTGAGCCAATTGATTCAGGAGCGACGCCAGACGGAACGCCTGGCATCGATGGGATTGAGCCCGACGCGCTCCGCCATCTTTGTGGGGCCACCCGGCGTCGGCAAAACGTTGACTGCGCGCTGGCTCGCCTCGCAACTGGGTGTGCCGCTGTACGTGTTGGATCTGACCGCTGTCATGAGCAGTCTGCTCGGCCGGAGCGGGACCAATCTCCGCGCCGCACTCGACTTCGCGAAACGCAGTCCGTGCGTGTTGCTGCTGGATGAGATCGATGCCATCGCCAAGCGCCGCAGCGACGATACCGATGTCGGCGAGCTGAAGCGCCTGGTCACCGTCATCCTGCAGGAGGTCGATGAATGGCCAGCTACCGGACTGTTGCTTGCCGCCACCAACCACTCTGAACTTATCGACCCTGCGTTGTGGCGCCGCTTCGATCTGGTGATTACGTTCAAAGCGCCAGAAATGTCGGCTGTCAAAGCGGCGATCAAACGTTTCCTCGGTCCAGACTACGCGTTGTTCGGTCGCTGGATCGACATCCTGACATTCGCATTTAACGGCGAGTCGTTCAGCGACATCGAACGGGACCTTCAGCGTTTCCGCCGTGCGGTAGCGCTGGGCACCGCATCGGATGCCGATCTCATTGAAGAGTTCATCAAATCGCGTGCGCTCGTCCTGGATCGGCAGGCTCGCATCGATCTGGCCGTGCTGCTGGCAAAGCAGACCCGTCTGTCCCAGCACACCGTCTCCGATATCACTGGGGTGAGTCGCGACACCATCCGGAAGTACACGAACGAGCCATCGCCTGCAGCGAAAAAGATCTCGAAGGGAAAACCTGACGCATGAGCCAAACCAATTTCCTTATCGGGCGCGGCGAGCTGCTGACCCACGATATCAAGGGACCAAAGCGCAAGCCTGGCAAGGCTGAGGTCTACTCCTTGCAAGAAGCCGCAGGACGACTCAGGCCGCAGTTCTCCGAAACCGCGACTGCGCTGGATACCTTGCCACCAGAGGCTTGTCCTGGCGACTTCGGCGTTGCGCGGCTGACGATGAACCCGAGCTACATCGCGCGATCGTTCTTCCCGGTGGCGATGCTGCGCACCGTGGGTCTGGAATCGGTCGGCAGCCGCACGGTGAAGGTGATTCCTGACGGCTGGACCAAGAAGGGCACGCCACAGGAATGCACAACCACCGAACTGTTCGTCGCCGGCAAGCGTCAGGCCTTCCGCAATCTCAAGGGCTGGACACTCGAGATCGACGCCGAATCCGATGAGGCGCTGGATCTTGCGCATATAGAAAAATTCTCCGTCTTCGCACCCGAAGAACGAATCGCGAACTACGGCGGCAAGAAAGATCGATTTTTCGAAGTGGGCATCCATTTGCTGCCCGATGAAGACCGCTTGTTCGTCCAGCGGGCCTTCGTGCGCTACGCCAAGGATGTGGATGTCAAAGTGCACAGCGATCTCGGCTTCACAGCCGGCAACCTCTGGTTCGTGCCGGTCGAAGGCAAGCATGGTGATATCGAGAGACTCGCCAAGTTCGTGTTCGTGCGCGTCATCCGACCCGTGCCGAAGCTCCGCGGCGTGCGGCCAGTGCATCGGAGCGGAGGGGTTTCGGTCGGCTGCAGCCTCCCAACGGAGCAACCATTGTCCTCAGAACCGAAGGTCGCCATTCTCGACGGCGGCTTGCCGAAGCAGCACGCGATCGGCCCGTGGCTCCGTTCGTATCGCGTTCTCGACGAAGATGCTGACGACGATACAGAAGGTCTCGAACATGGTCTGGCAGTCACGTCGGCATTCTTGTTTGGACCGATCCAGCCGAATGGAGCTGCTGCCCGCCCGTTCGCCTACGTCGATCATCTGCGCGTACTCGACAAAGATGCCGAGACTGAAGACCCGTTGGAACTGTATCGAACGCTGGGCTTCGTTGAGCAAGTGTTGCTGTCGCGTCAGTACCAATTCGTGAACCTCAGCCTCGGCCCGGACTTACCGATCGAGGACACAGATGTTCATGCCTGGACCTCGGTCATCGACGATCTGCTGAGCGACGGCGACACTTTGATGACGGTCGCGATCGGCAACAACGGCGAAAGAGACCGGCCGTCGGGCAACGCCCGTGTGCAGGTGCCCTCGGACTGCGTGAATGCGTTGGCGGTGGGTGCCTCGAACGATACCGAAGCGGGCTGGGCCCGTGCTCCTTATAGCGCAATCGGTCCGGGCCGCAGCCCTGGCGTCGTCAAGCCGGATTTGATGGCCTTCGGTGGCGATGCGGCCAAGTACTTCCATGTGCTGGCATCAGGCAAGAAGCCCTCGCTTTTGCCGCAACTTGGGACCAGCTTTGCATCGCCCTATCTGCTGCGCAGCGCAGTCGGCATTCGCGCCATCCTAGGCACGGAGCTGACCCCGCTGGCGATCAAGGCGCTCTTGGTCCATGCCGCCGAGCCCCTGGAGCACGACAAGCTGGAGGTGGGTTGGGGCAAGGTGCCTGAAGACCTGATGAGCATCATCACCTGTCCGGAAGGGGTGGCGCGCGTGGTCTATCAAGGGGAACTGAAGCCCGGCAAATACCTGCGCGCCTCGCTACCGCTGCCGGCTGGCGGTCTCAACGGCAACATCCGCCTAAAGGCGACCTTTTGCTACGCCTCGCCGACCGATCCGCAGGACGCTGCCGCTTACACCCGCGCCGGGTTGGAGACGGTGTTCCGTCCCAACGACGAGAAGATCAAGGATGGCAAGGCCAACGCCGATACGAAAGGCTTCTTCGACATGAAGAAGTACGCGACCGAGGAAGAACGGCGTTCCGACATGGGCAAGTGGGAAACCGTGTTGCACGGCGCTAAAAGCATGCGTGGCACTAGTCTCAAGAATCCGGTCTTCGACATCCACTACAACGCACGTGAAGCAGGTGGTCGTGCCACGGGCGCTGAAAAGATTCGCTACGCGCTGATCATCACTGTTGAAGCGCCGAAGCATGTCGACCTCTACAACGAAATCTTGCGTGCCTACGCGAAAACGCTGGTGCCGATTCAGCCGCAGGTGTCGCTGCCGATCCGCGTCTAGCACCCAAGCCAGGCAACGTCGAAGCGCAATCACTCAGTAACTTGTGAGCTTGGAAGCCGGAGAAGAAAATGTCCCTGAACAACACGGAAATTCGATACTACGACAGCAACGTTCTGCGTTTGCCTGCCGACAAACGCAAGGAGTACCACGAGCAGGTAGACAGGCTCGTGACCGAACTCAGCAAGCGCCTGAAGGATCAGAGCGAGATCAAGATCACGAAGGTGGTCAAGGCTGGTTCGTTCGCGAAGTACACGATCTTACGCAAGACGTCAGAAGATCCGGTGGACGTCGACGTGGTGTTCTATATCTCCGGACGCAGCGTTGACAAGGAAACTCTCGCGAGCCTGAGTCAGCTGATCTACGACGCATTGATCAAGCTGTATCCGAACAAGGCCGTCGAAGACTTTGAAATCCAGCGCAAGGCCGCAACCGTGACCTTCGTTGGTTCGGGGCTGAGTGTGGACATCGTGCCGGTCATCGAAGACCCCGCGCGACCGGGCTACGGCTGGCAGTTCGACATTCACGACAACACCAAGGTTCAGACCTGCGCGCCTTGCCAGATCAAGTTCGTTCGCGATCGCAAGGATGTAGATGGCGACTTTCGAACCCTCGTTCGGCTTGCTAAGAAGTGGCGCAATCGAGTTGAGCTGAAGCCGCTGAAATCGTTCGCCATCGAGCTCATCATGGCGCATCTCCTGGCCAAGAATGGCAAGGACGGATCAATCGAGAAGCGCTTCCGCGATTTCCTGCTCTATATCGCGCAGTCAGGGCTCAAGGAGGTCATCACGTTCCCAGAGAACGGCAAGGTTTCTCCTGCGTTCGCCGATCCCGTGGTGATCCTCGATCCGGTTTGCAATACCAACAACGTGACCAGTCGCATCTCCGAAGACGAGCGCCTGGAAATCGTCGCGGCTGCCACGGAGGCTTGGGAGACAGCCAACTTTGCTTCGACCGAAGACGACATTGAGATCTGGAAGGAACTGTTTGGACCACGATTCAAAGTCAAGGAGGAAGCATGAGTCAAACCTATAGCGCCACTGAAACCTATTCCGTCGCCGATGTCGAAGTCGTCATGCGCCGCGTGACGGCGGATCTGGTGATGATTGCAAGCAGCTCTGGTGCCGTAACGGAGGACAAGGCGCGCGATTGGGGCCATGACATCGAAGCGCTGGCCAAGAATGGCTACTTGCGGATGGTTGACCTCACGCTGATGAGTAATGGAGTCGAGCAAAAGGCCACCCGCTTCGAGGTGAACACCGAGGCGGGCGACTTCACGATGAGCCGTCCTGGTGGGGTGCTGTGGCCGAAGGTGCCAAATCCCGACTTGCGAATTGTTCTGTACTACACCGCTGCGTACGACTCGGCGGCGAAAGAGAAGATGGGTGGCAAGCTGCGCATCGGTTGGGTGCCGACCAGTGCTGATACCAGCCACGCCACCCTGACATCCAGTGCTAGTCGTGATTACGCCAGCAATGGTTACGGCATGCAGCGAAGGGACTTCAGTTAATGAGCCAACAGAATATTTTCGACGGCAAGATTCCACTGCCGGACGCTCGCTTGGCGGCGCGTGAGAAGACGCTGCTGGGTTTCGACGCGCGCTATCAGAAAATTCACGATCAGTTGCGGCTCCTGCTCAACCTTGGCGAACTCGCGACATGGAGCAAGAAGCACCATCGTCAGAAGCTTGCAATCTGTGATTTGGTGGCCGAGCAGTATCCACTTGTGATCTTCCACGGGGATGTCGGTACCGGCAAGACAGCGACGGCCGAGTGCATCGCCAATCGCCTGGCGAAAGAATCACGCACCGAAGATTCCTTGCTGTTCAAGCTCAGCAACCGTGTGCGCGGGAGTGGCAAAGTCGGAGAAATGGGTACCTTGTTGACCCAAGCGTTCCATGAAGTCACGCAGTCGGCAGGCAAGACGCGTCGCGCTGTCCTTGTGATCGATGAAGGTGACTCACTTGCAGCGTCCCGCTCGCAAGAGCACAGCCACCATGAGGATAAGGTTGCGGTCAACACTTTGATCCAATGCGTAGATGACCTGCGGCATTTCGGGGGCAGGGTTGTCGTGTTCCTGTGCACAAATCGTCTGTCGGTGCTGGATGCCGCCCTGCAGCGCCGGGCCGCAGTCGTGGAAGAGTTTCAGCGCCCAAGTGACGAAGAGAGGCGCGCATTGTTCAAGATGGATCTGGACGGCCTCGCGCTTACCGAGCGCCAGATCGACGAACTCGTCGCGACCACCGGCGCGCACAGCAAACGCCCGGGGTGGACTTTCTCGGACATTCGAACCAGGCTTTATCCAGCCGCCATGGCGCAGGCGTTTCCCGACCATCCGCTGACCTTTAAACATCTCCACGACGCGGCAGCGGCACTGCGTCCATCACCTGTCATGGAGGACAAGTAATGGCGCGGTCATCTCTGTTTGGGCGTCGTATCCATATCACCGGCAGCATTGCGGCCGACGCCTCAGTGGCGACCACGGAGGAAGTAGCCCGTGCACGTGAGGTTGTGGAAGTGCTGGTCAAAGATCTGCTTCGCAAGGGGGCCAGCTTCGTTGTCCCGGTGGATGCAGAGAAGACGCGATCGGATGGCTTGCCCATCTGCTTCGACTGGCTGATCTGGGACACGATTCAAAAGAATCTGCATACACGTCCTGAGGGTGCTCCAAATCCATTGGTGGTCGCGGTCAAGCACCACAAGAACGAAGATCAGATTCCCGACCAGTTCGCTGGGGTCTGGGGTGCGCTGCGGGGTTCGGCACTGGTCCAGATCGAAAGCGCTGCGCACTGGAACATGAACAGCAAGCGGATGGAAGCGCAGGCGCGGCACGGCGACATCCTCATCGCACTTGGCGGTGGAGAAGGGGTGCTGTTCCTGGCCAATCTCTACCACGACGCCGGCAAGCCCGTGATCCCGTTAAACCTGAAGCTGGGACCAGCGAACGCCGGTGCGCTTCGGTTGTTTGAGTACGGCCTCACCGGCAGCAATGCGCAGCGCCTGTTTCAGACGGAAGGTGGCACGTCTGCGCATAGTTGGCTCAATCGCATCGAGATTCCTGCGAGGAAAGGTGTAGCAGATGGTGTGCGTGATCTGTTGGACTTGTTGGAGGCTCTGGTTCCGCCCAAGGCATTCGTCGTGCGGCTGCTGAATCCGACACACGCCGACTACAACGATGTTCAGGAATTCTTCGACACTGTTGTGCAGCCGGTTATGGAGGGCGAGTTGGGGTACAAGCTGACGGTCGTTGACGGCAACCAAGCGTACGACCATGCCCGTATCGATCAGGAGATCTTCACGAAGCTGCATCGCAGTCGCGTCGTCCTTGCTGACATCACCGGCCTACGTCCCAATTGCTTTTTGGAGCTGGGCTATGCGCTGGGCCGAGGGCTGCCGACCATGGTGCTGGCGAAGGCTGGAACGGAACATCCTTTCGACATCTATTCGCTATCGGGGCACCACTGGAAGACAACTGGTAGTGCGGAGGACCGGCGCCGCGAATTTCGTACGCATTGGAATGCTATCAAGAGCCGTCCACCCCTCGTGCCCACGGAGCCCCTTATCCCATGAAAAGCAATCGCGAAGTCTTTTTGTCGGTCGACGTTGAAACGTCAGGGCCCATCCCGGGCGAGTTCAGTCTCCTCACGATTGGCGCCTGCGATGTCTTTGACCCGCAGCAGACGTTCTCATGCGAGCTGAAGCCGACCACGCGCAACGCCGATCCAAAAGCATTGGAAGTCACGGGCCTGTCTTTGGACAGACTGGAGCGCGATGGACTTGATCCTGTGGTGGGCATGCAGAAGTTCAGAGACTGGGTGATCAGCACCGCAGGACCTGATGCCACGCCGGTCTTTGTTGGATTCAATGCACCGTTCGACTGGTCTTTCGTAAACTACTACTTCCATCGCTACTTGGGCGAGAACCCCTTCGGGTTTGCCGCGCTTGACATCAAATCGATGTACATGGGAGCTGCGCGTAGCAGTTGGGCGCAAACGCGATCCAGTCAAATTGCTGCCGCGCTGAATCCTACGCTGAAGGGGGATCACGACGCTCTCCACGATGCACAGTATCAAGCCGAACTGTTTCGGCTGATTCAACAACGGAAGTAGCGCGTGCTCTCGCTTTCAAGCGCCCTGCGGTGGCTTCTGAGGAAGAAGTAGCGAAGTGCCATCTGGAGTCGTGAATCTGCCTATCTCACCGAACTCGCCTGAGCACCGTACGTAGCAGTGGCGGGGGAGGGAGCGGGCATGCCGTTGACGGATGCGCCTGTTGGTCAGCTTAGCCGTGAGGGAGCCACCCGAGTTCCCGTTCGATCGCTTGCCTGTAGAGCGTGTCTATCTGGGTCGGGGCTTGGCGGACATATCGCTCTGCAGGTGCGCGATTGGTGCCATCCAGAGCCCGTAGGAACGCTATGACTTCGGCTTCGCTGGGCATCACCTGCTGACCATTGAACTTGCAGGGTAGGTTTGTCCAGACGACGCCGGCTAGACCGATGGCCGATCCCCAGGTTGTGATCGTGTCGGCTTCCAGTCCATGCGCGTGGCCACTGGCACAATCGGCAAAGCCGATATCGGTTTCCCAGTTCTTAGGAATGCCTTCGCGTGCGGCCAGGCACCTTCGTGCGGCTGTGAGGTCAGGTACATCAAGCAAGATCCAGTAGGTCCTAACACGCGCGCTCTCGGGACAGACGACCAGCGTAATCTTGTCGCCTCGCTGATTCTTCTTCGCGCCTGACTCGCGCGCAAACTCGACCGGCAGTGAGGGCCCGTCGTTGTGCCAGCTTCCACGGCAGGGTAAGTCGCGGGGATCCCAGACGAGGGAACCCCATCCGAGGCAGGCAATCGCGTTGGCGGTTAAATCTGTCATGCTTTGATCTCTGTCTTATCGCGAAGCTTCAGTGGCCCAGTGTCGCCCGCCGTCGATGCAGGCTGGACGGAGCCGTGGCACCGATCCCGACATGATGCCTTGGGAACGGGTTCGTCTTTAGGTATCCTTCTACCTGATTGATGATGGCGCCGAAAACGTCGCTCCCTCAAGAATCGCTCCATCTCCCGCGCCAGCAAAAGATCTGCGCTTCTGACGGTAAAAACGACGGTAAAGACCCATGTCGATCACAGCCAAGTCCTTTAACCACGCGGGTTTGGGTGGCCTGTTGATGATGGAGTGGGAGTGATCCGGCGCCGAGGCGTGCCTCGGTAGCCAATCACGGCATCGGATGATGCGAACGCCCGGCAGGGGAACCTGCCGGGCGTTTTTTTGTGCCGTGCGGGCCGTGCTGGCATCTCAGGGCTGCTTCGACAAGCAGGCGGTCGCATCCGCCGGGTCTTTGCCGAGTTCCGCCAGATACGGCCACGGATAGATGCCGCGCGCATGACCGTCGCCGAACAGCAGGCGGATGCCGTAGCCGGCCGCTTCCACGCCGTCCAGCGTCAGGCCGGGTTGCGCATCAACCCGGCCGCCACCGAGACGGATCTTCCGGCATGCGGCGCACGGGCAATCGCTGCGCAACCGCGCATAGCCGATGCGTTGCGTGTCGCCGTCCGGCCAGCGCAGCACCAACGCACGCGCCGCATGATCGATGCGGATCTCGGTCGGCGGCATCATCGTGCGGCATCTCCGACCTGCGCGATCGCGATCCGCACGGCTTTGCGCACCTCGGGATCGCGATCGTCAAGGGCGCCGCGCAGCGCGGGCAGCGTCGCCGGATCGCGCAGTTCGCCAAGCGCGAGTGCCGCCTCCTTGCGCAGGTTGCTGATCGCATGCGACAGCAATCCGACGATGGCCGGCGCCGCAGCCGCGTCGCGCAATTGCCCCAGTGCGCGCACCGCACGCAAGCGCACCTGCCAGTAATCGTCGTCGAGCGCGGCGACGAGCGGTGCGCGTACGGCCGCGACACGCAGCTTGCCGAGCGTCGCGGCGGCTTCCTCGCGTACCTGCCACGCGGCGTCGCGCAGCGCCGCCAGCAACGCGGTGACGACGACCGCGTCGTCGGGCGCCGCGAATCCGACCGCTCCGATCGCGATGCGCCGCACGTCCGCATGCGTGTCGGTCGTTGCGATGCGCGCGAGCGGCGGCAGTGCGCGCGCGTCCTTGAGCCAGCCGAGCACGGCGACGGCCTCGGCGCGCACGGCCGACACCGGCGCGTCGAGCGCGCGCAGCGCCGGCACGAATGCGTCGGGATCGCGCAGTTCGCGCAGCCCGCGCAGCACGGCGACGCGCACGAACGCTTCGGCGTGTTCGGCCCAGCGGCACAGCACGGCGCCGGATGCGACGTCCTTCAGTTCGGACAGGCCTTGCGCGGCGATCGCGCGCACGCCGTCGTCGGGGTCGAGCAGCGCACGGCACAGTGCGTCGACGACATCGGGTTGTTCCCACGCGGCAAGCACACATGCGGCTTCGCCGCGCACGTCCGCGGACGGATCGTCGCGCAGCGCGGCAACGAAGGTCGGCAAAAGCTCGGGATCCTCGAGATCGGCGAGTTCGAGCAGCGCAATGCGGCGCACCGATGCGTCGGCTGCGGCAACGCGTGAGACGAGCGCGGCATGGTCGGAATCGTGCGCGCCGGGCAGCGGGAAAGCAGGGGAAGAAGCGGTCATGGTCGAAAACTCGTAGCGGTCAGGCGCGTGAGGTCAAGCAGTGCCAGGCAGCGGCGCTTGATGTCGACGCACGCGCAGCGCAGGTTTCAGGTTTCATGTGTCGTGAGCACGGTAGTGGGAAAGCGCCGCGCCGGCGGCGCGCGGCATCAGCGCAGCAGGTATGGAATGTCCACCTTGACCGCGCCGGTCGGGCAATCGCGTTCGCATGGCATGCAGTACCAGCATTCGTCGAACTGCATGTACGCCTTGCCCTTGGTCACGTCGATCGCGAGCAGGTCGAGCGGGCACACGTCGACGCAGACGGTGCAGCCCTTGTCGGCGATGCAGCGGTCCTCGTCGATCGTCACGGGCGCGCTGCTGCGCAGGAAGATGTCGTGCGGGGTATGGGGCATGGCAAGGTTCCTCAAAGGGCGGCCGCGCGTGCGGCCGGTTCGCGGATGCGCAACTGCGCGTAGGCGCTGCGTTCGTCGTCGGCGAGCGGCACGACGTACGGTTCGACCGGCCGCTTCTCGCTGCGCATCGTGCCGTCGACGCCTTTGCGCAGCCAGGTGTGGCAGAACCATTCGGCGTCGTTGCGATGCGGGAAGTCGACGCGATGGTGATACAGTCCCCAGCGGCTCTCGGTGCGGAACAGCGACGCCCGCGCGGCCATCTCGGCGCAGTCGCGAATCGCGCGCACTTCGGCCGCGCGCATCAGTTCATGCGGGTGATTCGCCTTGATTTCTTCGATATCCTCTGTAATTCCGTCAAAACGTTGCAAGCCGATTTCCATCTTGCGCGTCACCTTCGGTGGTTGAAGATAGTCGTTCACCATGCGGCGCAGCTTGTATTCGACCTGCGCCGGCGCGAGGCCGCGCTCGCGCGTGAGCGGCGCGAGCACGCGGGTGCGTTCGGCGGCGACCTGTTCGTCGTCCACCGCCGCGTGATCGCGGCCGGCCACGTAGTCGGCGGCGTTCTGCCCGGCGAACCAGCCGTAGGTGAACGCGCCGAGCATGTAGTTGTGCGGGACGGCCGCCATGTCGCCGGCCGCGTAGAGCCCCGGCACGGTCGTTTCCGCGCGCGCGTTCACGTACACGCCGGACGCGCTGTGGCCGCTGCAGAAACCGATCTCGGAGATGTGCATCTCGACCATCTGGCGCCGGTAGTCGGTGCCGCGTCCCGCATGGAAGCGGCCGCGGCTCGGCCGCTCGTTCGTGTGCAGGATCTGCTCGATGGTCTGGATCGTTTCCTCGGCGAGGTGGTCGAGCTTCAGGAACACCGGACCGTTGCCGCTTTGCAGTTCCTGGTAGAACTCCCACATCATCTGGCCGCTCCAGTAGTCGCACTCGATGAAGCGCTCGCCCTTGCCGTTCGCGGTGAAGCCGCCGAGCGGGCCCGTCACGTACGCGCAGGCCGGGCCGTTGTAGTCCTTGATCAGCGGGTTGATCTGGAAGCACTCGAGGTTCGCGAGCGCCGCGCCTGCGTGGTACGCCATCGCGTAGCCGTCGCCCGCGTTGGTCGGGTTCTCGTACGTGCCCATCAGGTAGCCGGACGCGGGCAGCCCGAGACGGCCGGCCGCGCCGCAGCACAGGATCACGGCCTTCGCGCGGATCACGTGAAAATCGGCGGTGCGGCAGTCGAAGCCGAGCACGCCGCTCGCGCGGCCCTGCGCGTCGGTCAGCACGCGCGTCGCGACGATCCGGTTCGTGATCGCGATGCGCGCGCGCTTCAACTGCCGGTACAGCACCTTCTTGATGTCGTGTCCTTCCGGCATCGGCAGCACGTACGAACCCATGTGGTGGACCTTCTTCACCGCGTAGTCGCCGGTGCCGTCCTTTTCGAACTTCACGCCCCAGCGGTCGAGCTGCTCGATCGTCGCGAAGCTGTGCGTCGCATACGCGTAGACGGCTTCCTGGTCGACGATCCCGTCGTTGGCAATCGTGATCTCGCGCGTGTACTGCTCGGGTGTCGCATGGCCGGGGATCACCGCGTTGTTCAGGCCGTCCATCCCCATCGAGATCGCGCCGCTGCGTTTCACGTTGGCCTTCTCCAGCAGCAGCACGCGCAGCGACGGGTCGCGCTCCTTGGCCTTGATCGCGGCCATCGGGCCGGCCGTGCCGCCGCCGACCACGACGATGTCGTATTCGAGTACATGGGTATTCATTGCGGGTTCCTTGCAGGTTGGAGCGCCTTCTGCCGATCGATGCGCAACCGGTACTGGAAGGCGTCGCCGCGGAAGTACAGGTGTTCGTAGTCGATCGGTGTGCCCGACGCGTCGTGCGTCAGGCGCTCGATACGCAGCACGGGGCTGCTTTCCTCGACGCGCAGCGCATCGACGATTTCATCGTCGGCGAGGATCGCGTCGATCGACACGTCGGCGTGGCCGAGCGGCACGCCGCAGTCGTTCTCGAGGATCAGGAAGATGTCGCGGGTCGCGAGATCCGCGCCCGCGAGCCGCTTGCCGAGCGCCTCGGGCACCCACGTCTGCTCGAGCGACACGGGCTCGCGGTTGAGCAGCCGCACGCGGTGGATCTCGACGAGCGGCGCGCCTTCCGGCACGTTCAGCTTCGTCGCGAGATGGCGGTCGGCCTTCACGGTGCGAACGCTGCGCAGCTGGTTGACGATCTCGTAGCCCATCGACGACATCGCCTCGGCGAAGCCCTGCAGCGACGTCACATTCTGGAACGCCTTCGGCTTCGACACGAAGGTGCCCTTGCCGTGCAACTTGAACAGCAGGCCTTCCTTCTGCAGGTCGCCGAGCGCCTGGCGCACGGTGATGCGGCTCACGTCGAACATCGCGCACAGTTCGTGCTCGGACGGCATCCGGCTGTGCGGCGCATAGGTGCCGTCGAGGATCCGTGCGCGCAGCGTGTCCTTGATCTGCACGTAGAGCGGGGCCGCCGACAGCGGCACGACGTTGGGTTGGGTCATCGGTCAACTTGTTATGACAAGATGGCTCGAGTGTAGTGAGCGCGCTCGCGCGTCCAAACCAACGATTTCTGATTTCGACTTTCCGATTCCGGAAAAGCGGGGCGGCGGCGTGGCTGACGCTTGTCGGGATCTGCCCGTTGTCGGTCGCTCGAATTCGAATATCGGCCGACGATCGGACATTCGCGCTGCCCGGCGTCGTGCGTGTCGATTTTCCGGTACGCCATTCGTCGTGTTGATATCGACCGGGCTGGCCGGGCGGCCGCGGTCCGGTTCCTGATCGATGCCTGTACGACGGAGAGAAAGGAGAGACCAGATGCCTGATTCCCGCTATCGCTGGGTGATCGTCGCCGCGGGCGGCCTGATGGGCTGCATCGCGATCGGCGCGATGTTCTCGCTGCCCGTGTTCTTGCGGGCCATTGCACGCGACACCGGCTGGTCGATGACCGGCATTTCCGGCGCGATGACGCTCGGCTTCCTCGCGATGGCCTTCGCGAGCATCGGTTGGGGCAGCCTGTCGGATCGCATCGGCACGCGCGCGGTGGTCGTGACGGGCGCTGTGCTGCTGTCGGCGAGCGTCGCGCTCGCGAGCCGTGCGCCGTCGCTGCTCGCGTTCCAGCTGATTTTCGGGCTGGCCGTCGGCAGTGCGACGGCCGCGGTGTTCGCGCCGATGATGGCCTGCGTGACCGGCTGGTTCGACACGCACCGCAGCCTCGCGGTATCGCTGGTGTCGGCCGGCATGGGCATGGCGCCGATGACGATGTCGCCGCTCGCGGCCTGGCTCGTGTCGGGCCACGGCTGGCGCACGTCGATGCTGGCGATCGCCGCGCTGGCCGCCGTCGTGATGATCCCGGCGTCGCTGCTCGTGCGCCGTGCGCCCGCGCTCGATGTGACGCACGCCGGGCCACTCGACGGGCCGACGCCGGCAGGCGGGTCCGCGACCGCGCCGCTGTCGGTCGGCGGCGCGCTGCGCTCTCCGCAGTTCCTCGTGCTGCTGCTGACCAACTTCTTCTGCTGCGCGACGCACTCCGGCCCGATCTTCCATACGGTCAGCTACGCGGTGACCTGCGGGATCCCGCTGATCGCCGCAGTGTCGATCTACAGCGTCGAGGGGCTCGCGGGCATGGGCGGACGCATCGCGTTCGGGCTGCTGGGCGACCGCCTCGGCGCGAAGCGCATGCTGGTGGCGGGGCTGCTCGCGCAGGCGCTGGGCGCGCTCGGCTATTACTTCGTGCGCACGCTGGACGGGTTCTACGTTGTCGCGACACTGTTCGGCTTCATCTATGCGGGCGTGATGCCGCTCTATGCGGTGCTCGCGCGCGAGAACTTCCCGCTGCGGATGATGGGCACCGTGATCGGCGGCTGCGCGATGGCCGGCAGCCTCGGGATGGCGGCGGGGCCGGTCGCCGGCGGCCTCATCGTCGATGCGCTGGGCAGCTACGGCTGGCTGTACCTCGGATCGTTCGCGATCGGCATCGGCGCGTTCCTCGTGGCGATGATGTTCCGGCCGTTTCCCAAGGAGCGGTCGCAGCCGATCGCCGCATGACCCGGCTGCCCTGAAGCGGCGATTTCGGCGGAATGACGACTGCTGGTTCGCGCCGACGAAAATAAAAAAAGCGGGGGCGGCGGCGCATGCACAAATCAGGCCAGACTGGCGCCAAATCCCCGCGAAGCCTGCTGCGGCGCAGCACAGCGGCAAGTCGCGGCGATCGGCATGCATGCGCGCCGATTCCGCCCCTAAAACCACAATATCGAGCATCCGTTCGAATGGCCTGTCACACGCGCGTCACCCTGCTAGAATTCGGCTGCCGCATTGTTCCGAATGACTGATGAGACTGCTTGACGCACTGGTCGAACAACGAATCGCCGCCGCCGCCGCGCGGGGCGAGTTCGACGATTTGCCGGGTACCGGCGCGCCGCAGGCGCTGGATGACGACCTGCTCGTACCCGAGGAGGTGCGGGTGGCCAACCGTATCCTGAAGAACGCGGGCTTCGTGCCGCCGGCTGTCGAGCAATTGCGCGCGCTGCGCAACCTGCAGGACGAACTGCAGGCGGTCAGCGACCGCGCCGCGCGTTGCCGGTTGCAGGCGAAGATCCTCGCGCTCGACATGGCGCTCGAATCGCTGCGCGGCGGCCCGATGGTGATGCCGCGCGACTATTGCCGGCGCATCGCGGAGCGTCTCTGCGAACGCGGGCTCGACGACATGCCCGCCGAAGCGGGGCCGATGTGAGCACCGACGCGCTGCACGACGCGGCAGCCGGATCCGCAGCCTCTACCGATTCTCCCGTTCCCGAAGCCGCACCCGTGTCGGCGCGCGACCTGCATTTCATGCGTCTCGCGCAGGCCGCCGCCGAAGAGGCGCGCGCGGCCGGCGAAGTGCCGGTCGGCGCCGTGCTGGTGTGCGGCGACGAGGTAATCGCGCGCGGCTTCAACCATCCGATCGGCGGGCACGACCCGTCGGCCCATGCGGAAATGGCCGCGCTGCGCATGGCCGCGCAGCATCTGCAGAATTACCGAATGCCCGGCTGCGAGCTGTACGTGACGCTCGAGCCATGCCTGATGTGCGCGGGCGCGATCATGCACGCCCGCATCGCACGGGTCGTCTACGGCGCCGCCGATCCGAAGACGGGTGCCTGCGGCAGCGTGATCGACGCGTTCGCAAATCCGCAGCTCAACCACCATACCGAGGTGACCGGCGGCGTGCTCGCCGACGAGTGCGGCGCCGCGCTGAAGTCGTTCTTCGCGGAACGCCGCCGCGCGCTGCGTGAAGCGCGGCTCGCTCGCGACGCCGAAGCCGGCGCGTCATAAGCGCCCCCGAACGCGCCCGTCTCCCGAAGCGGGGCGGGCCGCCCGGTTTCGTGAACCCGAGACGGTTCGGACCCTCTAAGCAGGTTTGACGACCCTGAACCCTTCCGCCATGTCCTTCCAGCCCGCCGCGTCCTACACCATCCGCCTGCTGGCGCCGTCCGGTTATCCGCATGATCCCGACGCGATCAATCGCGCGCTCGAACGCCTGAGCGGCGCGCAGCAGCGCATCGAGAACATCGAGGCGACGCAGCGCCGCTTTCAGCGTTTCGGCGGGACCGACGGCGAGCGAGCAGGCGACCTGAATCGCCTGGCGGATCCGGAGCGCGCGCTGCCGGACATCGGGCTCGCGGTGCGCGGCGGCTACGGCGCCGCCCGCATCCTGCACGGGCTCGACTATCGCGGGCTCGAGCGCCGTTTGCGCGACCAGCCGATCGCGCTGGTGGGCCACAGCGACTTCACCGCGATCCAGCTCGCGCTGTACGCGAAGGCGCGCATCAAGACCTTCGGCGGCCCGATGCTGTCGGCCGACTTCGGCGCGGAAACACTGAGCGACTTCACGATGCAACACTTCTGGCAGACGCTGTCGCAGCCGACCACGACGATCATCGCCGAAGCGCCGCAGGTGCAGACCGTGAACGTGACGGGCACGCTGTGGGGCGGCAATCTCGCGATCCTGACGTCGCTCGTCGGCACGCCGTACATGCCCGATATCGAAGGCGGCATCCTGTTCATCGAGGACGTCAACGAGCAGCCGTTCCGGATCGAACGGATGATCTATCAGCTGCATCTGTCGGGGCTGCTCGCGCGCCAGCAGGCGCTCGTGCTCGGGCAGTTCACGGGCGCGCGGCCGTTCGACTACGACAACGGCTACGACATGCAGGCGATGATCGACCAGGTGCGCTCGGTGATCGGCATCCCGGTCGTCACGGGGCTGCAGTTCGGTCACGTGCCCGACCTGCTGACGCTGCCGTTCGGCGCGCACGCGCAGCTCGTCGCGAATGCGCACGGTTTCCGGCTTACGCTGTCGGACTATCCGCATCTCGGCTGAGCCGGACAGGCACCATCGAAAGGCGGGGGTTCCCCGCCTTTTCTTTGGGGATAGGCGCAACTAACGGTCGCAAATTTTCATCGCTGTCGATTGGGCTTGTCTTATGGCGTGCACCATTTTTGTCAACAAAATAACCGGAAGGGTATACGCCGTGATCCGCCTTGAATAAGCCTGAAATGCTTGCCGTGCCTGGCTTTCGTGCGCCGCGCACGGATCTGGCGCGACGGCATGCACATGGATTGTGCGCATTTCGAGAAAAGAATTGTTGACAATCTTTATGTCCATCCTAGGATGAGGACCATCACACGATGCAGGTCATGAACGAGCCCGATTCCCATGCGTCCGGTACAGCCGGCCCCGAAGCGATCGCCGAGCGGATCCGCACCGCGATCCTCGAGCATCGGCTCGCGCCCGGCGCGAAGCTGACGGAGGCGCAGCTCTGCGACGTGTTCAGCGTGAAGCGCGGGACGATCCGGCAGGCGCTCGCGCTGCTCGCGGCCGACAAGCTGGTCGATCTCGAGCCGAACCGCGGTGCGTTCGTCGCGAGTCCGACGCTGCAGGACGTGCACGAGGTGTTCGAGATGCGCCGGATCATCGAGCTGGCCGTCGTCGAGCGGCTCGCGACGGGGCCGGGCGCAAAGCGGCTGAAGGGCGTCGCCGCGCTGATCGACAAGGAGCGCAAGGCGTTCGAGCGGCACGATTTCGCGGCGTGGATCCGCCTGTCGGGCGAATTCCATACGGCGCTCGCGGCGCTGACGGGCAATGCGACGCTCTGCGAGTGCCTCGACGGGCTCGTCGCACGCTCGACGCTGATGTCGGCGCTGTACGAGTCGCACGGGCGCAGCCCGTGCTCGTGCGACGACCACGACGAGATCCTGAGCGCGCTGGAAGCAGGGGATCCGAAGCGGGCGGTGACGCTGATGGCGCACCACCTGCAGCATGTCGAACTGAAGATGCTGGACCGGCCCGCACAAGGGCAGGTCGATTTGCGCGAAGTGTTCGGCGGCGCCTGAGCGGCGACGCGAACCGGCCCGCGCGCCACACGACGAGAGCAATGCAGGCCGGCGGTTTGCGCCGCCGGCCGCCAGTCCGACTCCGGGCGACGAGCCGGAGCGATATCGATGACGGTGGAGCGGCCGGGCGGCCGCGTCAAGGAGAAGTCATGGCTCAGTTCAGTGTGGCGCACGACAGCGCGTATCCGGCGGAAGAAGGCGGCGAGGGCGGCGGTTCCCCGTTGCCGGATGGTTACAGTCGACGTTTGTACAACGAAGATTTGGCACCCCTAAAGAATCAGACATGGGGTTCGTACAACATCTTCGCGTTCTGGATGTCGGACGTGCACAGCGTCGGCGGCTACGTGTTCGCGGGCAGCCTGTTCGCGCTCGGGCTGACGAGCTGGCAGGTGCTGATCGCACTGATCGTCGGCATCACGATCGTGAACCGGCTGTGCAACCTGATCGCGCGCCCGAGCCAGCAGATCGGCGTGCCGTATCCGGTCGCGTGCCGTGCGACGTTCGGCGTGCTCGGCGCGAACGTGCCGGCCGTGATCCGCGGGCTGATCGCGATCGCGTGGTACGGCATCCAGACCTATCTCGCGTCCAGCGCGCTCGTGATCGTCGTGCTGAAGTTCTTCCCGCAATGGCTGCCGTACGCGGACGTCCATCGTTACGGCTTCCTCGGGCTGTCCGCGGTCGGCTGGGCCGGCTTCATGCTGCTGTGGGTGCTGCAGGCGTTCGTGTTCTGGAACGGGATGGAGACGATCAAGAAGTTCATCGACTTCGCGGGCCCGGCCGTCTACGTCGTGATGTTCATTCTGGCCGGCTACATGGTGTGGCGCGCGGGCTGGCGCAACATCGGCCTGAACCTCGGCGGCGTCAAGTATCACGGCGCGGAAGTGATTCCGGTGATGATCACGGCCGTGTCGCTCGTCGTGTCGTACTTCTCCGGGCCGATGCTGAACTTCGGCGACTTCTCGCGCTACTGCCGCTCGTTCGGCGACGTGAAGCGCGGCAACTTCTGGGGGCTGCCGGTCAACTTCCTCGCGTTCTCGCTCGTCACGGTGATCACGACGGCCGCGACGCTGCCGGTGTTCGGCGAACTCATCACCGACCCCGTCGCGACGGTCGGCCGCATCGATCATCCGACCGCGGTGATCCTCGGCGCGCTGACCTTCACGATCGCGACGATCGGGATCAACATCGTCGCGAACTTCGTGTCGCCCGCGTTCGACTTCTCGAACGTCGCGCCGCGGCTGATCAGCTGGCGCGCGGGCGGGATGCTCGCCGCCGTCGCGTCGATCTTCATCACGCCGTGGAACCTGTTCAACAACCCGGCCGTGATCCACTACACGCTCGACGTGCTCGGCGCCTTCATCGGCCCGCTGTACGGCGTGCTGATCGCCGACTTCTACCTCGTCAAGCGCGGCCGCCTCGTGCGCGACGACCTCTACACGATGTCGGAGAGCGGCACCTACTGGTACACGGGCGGCGTGAACCGCCGCGCGCTCGCCGCGCTGCTGCCGGCCGCGGTGATCGCGGTCGTCTGCGTGATGGCGCCGGGCTGGGAGGCCGCCGCGAACTTCTCGTGGTTCATCGGCGCGGGGCTCGGCTTCGTGTTCTACCGGCTGCTCGTCAGCACGACGGCGTGAGGAGCGTGCGATGAAGATCAAGCTGATCAATCCGAATACGACGCAGCGGATGACGGATGCGATGGGCCGCTGCGCGCGTGAAGTCGCGGCCGCGGGCACCGAGATCGTCGCGGTGAGCCCGCCAATGGGGCCGCCGTCGATCGAAGGCTATTACGACGAGGCGCTCGCGACGCCCGGGCTCCTCGCCGAGATCGCGCAAGGCGAGCGCGACGGCTGCGACGCGTACGTGATCGCGTGTTTCGGCGATCCGGGCCTGTATGCGGCGCGCGAGGTCGCGCGCGGGCCGGTGATCGGGATCGCCGAGGCGGCGATGCACGCGGCGAGCGTGCTCGCGCCGGGCTTCTCGGTCGTCACGACGCTCGCGCGCACCTGCGGGATGGCCTGGCATCTCGCCGAGCGCTACGGGATGAAGCGCTTCTGCCGCAACGTGCGCGCGACCGACGTCGCGGTGCTCGAGCTCGACCGGCCAGGTTCGGCCGCGCGGCGGATCATCGTCGACGAATGCCGGCGCGCGCTCGACGAGGACGGCGCCGACGCGATCGTGCTCGGCTGCGCAGGGATGGCCGAATTCGCGCACGAGATCGAGCAGCAGATCGGCGCGCCGGTCGTGGAAGGCGTGACGGCGGCCGTCAAGTGGGCCGAGGCGCTCGTCGCGCTGCGCCTCGCGACCGCGAAGCGGGGCGACTATGCGCGGCCGCTGCCGAAGCGCTATGACGGCGAATTCGCGCGCTTCAGCCCGGCGGAGGACGCGTCGCCGGCCGCGGCGGCCGCCACCAGCAAGGCGCGCAGCGGGACCGCCGAGCCGCAACCGATGCCGGATTTGCCGCACCCGCACATACACACCGTCTGACCTGTACTATCTGCGCCGCTGTATGGGCGCGTCTGCACCTTTTCGCTACACTGGGCCGTCATCGCATCGGCCCGCGCGGCCGGCCTCCGGCACACGCGCGGGTCGATGCGAACCCATTACTCCGGCAGGCTTTCGTCGCACTTCGAACCGATGTCACTCGATCCCAACTATCCTCGCGACCTGATCGGCTACGGCCGCCATCCCGTGCAGGCGAACTGGCCCGGGCGTGCCCGCGTCGCCGTGCAATTCGTCCTGAACTACGAGGAGGGCGGCGAGAACTGCGTGCTGCACGGCGATCCGGCCTCCGAGCAGTTCCTGTCCGAAATCGTCGGCGCGGCCGCGTATCCGGACCGCCACATGAGCATGGAGTCGATCTACGAATACGGTTCGCGTGCCGGCGTATGGCGCATCCTGCGCGAATTCGAGAAGCGCGGGCTGCCGCTGACGGTGTTCGGCGTCGGCATGGCGATCGAGCGCCATCCGGAACTCGCGCGCGCATTCGTCGAGCTCGGTCATGAGATCGCGTGCCACGGCTGGCGCTGGATCCACTACCAGAGCATGACGCCCGAACTCGAGGCCGAGCACATGCGCCTCGGGATGGAAGCGATCGAGCGCGTGACGGGCGAGCGTCCGCTCGGCTGGTATACCGGCCGCGACAGCCCGAACACGCACCGCCTCGTCGCGGAATACGGCGGTTTCCTGTACGACTCCGACAACTATGGCGACGACCTGCCGTTCTGGATGGACGTCGCCGTGTCGGGCGGCGGCACGTCGCCGCAGCTGATCGTCCCGTACACGCTCGATACGAACGACATGCGCTTCGCGACGCCGCAGGGCTTCAACACCGGCGAGCACTTCTTCGACTACCTGCGCGACGCATTCGACGTGCTGTACGCCGAGGGCGACGAAGCGCCGAAGATGCTGTCGATCGGGATGCACTGCCGGCTGCTGGGCCGGCCGGGGCGTTTTCGCGGGCTGCAGCGTTTCCTCGACCACATCGAGCAGCACGATCGCGTATGGGTGACGCGCCGTGTCGATATCGCGCGTCATTGGCGTGAACATCATCCGTATCAGCCCAATCATCGAAACGAAGGGAAAGCATGAAGGCGATGCGTTACACGTTGGATCAACTCAACACGATGGCGCCGAGCGCATTCGTCGCGGCGCTGTCGGGGATCTTCGAACATTCGCCGTGGGTGGCCGAGGTCGCCGCGGCCGAGCGGCCGTTCGCAAGCATCGACGCGCTGCACAAGACGATGTCGGATGCGGTCGAGACGGGCGGCGAAGCGCGCCAGCTCGCCCTGATCAACGCTCACCCGGAGCTGGCCGGCAAGGCCGCCGTGCGCGGCGAGTTGACGGCCGAGTCGACGCGCGAGCAGAGCGGCGCGGGTCTCGATCAATGCACGCAGGAAGAGTTCGACAAGCTGCTGACGCTGAACCGCACGTATCGCGAGAAATTCGGTTTCCCGTTCATCCTCGCGGTGCGCGGCTATGACCGGCACGGCATCATCGCGAACTTCGAGTCGCGCGTGAATCATTCGCGCGCCGAGGAACTGCGCGCGAGCCTCGACCAGATCTACCGGATCGCGCGCTTTCGCCTCGACGACCTGATCGACGCCTGACACAACACGGCCTGCTGCGTCGCAGCGGCCTGACACCGCCTCACCGCCTCACTGAAACAAGGAAACCTCATGGCTGTTCCGCTTCTCGATCCCGACGCACCCGATTTCACGCGGCGCTACGTGAACCTTGCCGACCCGCGTCTCGGTGCGCAGGCGCTCGAGGCCAGCGACGACTTCTTCGCGCCGAAGGAGCGGATGCTGAACCCCGAGCCGGCGGTGTTCATCCCCGGCAAGTACGACGATCACGGCAAGTGGATGGATGGCTGGGAGACACGCCGCAAGCGCACGACGGGCTATGACTGGTGCATCGTCAAGCTCGCGCGGCCGGGCGTGATCAAGGGTGTCGACATCGACACGAGCCACTTCACCGGCAACTTCCCGCCGGCCGCGTCGATCGAGGCCGCGTACGTGGCCGATGGCGCGCCGACGCATGCGACCGAGTGGGTCGAGATCGTGCCGTCGACGACGCTGCAGGGCAACAGCCATCACTACGTCGAAGCGAGCGACGCGCGTGCGTTCACGCACCTGCGCGTGAACATCTATCCGGACGGCGGCATCGCGCGCCTGCGCGTGTACGGCCAGCCGCAGCTCGACTGGGCCGGCGCGAGTGCGACCGAGCAGTTCGACCTCGCGGCGATGGAAAACGGCGGCTACGTGGTGGCCGCGAACAACCAGCACTTCGGCGTCGCGTCGAACCTGCTGCTGCCGGGCCGCGGCGTGAACATGGGCGATGGCTGGGAAACGCGGCGTCGCCGCGAACCGGGTAACGACTGGGCGATCATCGCGCTCGCGCAGCCGGGCGTGATCCGCAAGATCGAAGTCGATACCGCGTTCTTCAAGGGCAACTACCCGGACCGCTGCTCGATCCAGGCCGCGTACGTGTCGGGCGGCACCGACAGCTCGTTGATCACGCAGTCGATGTTCTGGCCGGTGCTGCTCGGCGAACAGAAGCTGCAGATGGACAAGCAGCATTACTTCGAACACGAAATCGCGTCGCTGGGCCCGGTGACGCACGTCCGCCTGAACATCATTCCCGACGGTGGCGTATCGCGCGTGCGTCTGTGGGGGACGCTCGACAAATGAAGACGCTTGCCATCGAACCGCTGACCAGGGAAGCGTTCGCCCCGTTCGGCGACGTGATCGAAACGGAGGGCGCGAAGCAGATTCCGATCAACCTCGGCACGACGATCCGCTTTCACGATCTCGCGAAAGTCGACGTGGCTGACGAAGGAGGCCGCACGCTCATCAACCTGTTCCGCGGTCAGCCGCGCACGCTGCCGTTCGAGGTGAAGATGCTCGAGCGCCATCCGCTCGGCAGCCAGGCGTTCGTGCCGCTGAACGACCAGCCGTATCTCGTCGTCGTCGCGCCGGCGGGCGATCTCGATCCGTCGAAGATCCGCGCGTTCGTGACGAGCGGGTGGCAGGGCGTCAACTATGCGAAGGGCGTGTGGCATCACCCGCTGATCGCACTCGGCGGCGTCAGCGATTTCATCGTCGTCGATCGCGGCGGTGAAGGCTTGAACCTGAATGAGCAGGACCTGCAGGAATCGCTGTGGCTCACCGAGGACGCGCTCGATGCGCTGACGGCCTGAGAGCCGGATTGCTGCCGTTGCCGTTCGAAGCAACCAAGAAACCCGCGCTCCGCGCGGGTTTTTTTATGCGTGCCGCGTGCTATCGTGCCCGCATCGCCACCGCCCGAAGTCCGGTTCCGGACCCGATCCCGATGAGTCAACCTGAAAACGACCTCGCCGTCCTGCTGCGCACGATGCAGCCCGAGCTGCATCGCGGTGCCTTCGCATTCGTCGCGTTGCCGGCCGATGCGGAAATATCGTTATCCGAAGCGATCGCGACGTTCCGCGAAGCGGAAGGCATGACGGTCGTGGTCGACGAGGAGACTGCGGCACGCCGCGGCTGGCCCGTGCTGTTTCGCGCCGCGTGGATCACGCTGACCGTGCATTCGGATCTCGCGGCGGTTGGCCTGACGGCCGCGTTCGCGCGGGCATTGGGCGCGGCCGGCATCAGCTGCAACGTGATGGCCGCTGCGTATCATGATCACATCTTCGTGCCGTTCGACGACGGCCCGCGCGCGCTCGATGCGCTCGTCGCACTGCAGCGCGACGCGATGCGCGGCTAGCGGGCGACGCATTTCGTACAGGCAAAAAAACGGGCCCGTTTCCGGGCCCGCGAACGGAGAGGTGTGCCGGCAACCAACCGCCGGCGCCCGGCGGCTTACTTGACCGCGCCGCCCTCGAACCAGGCGGCGAGCTTCACGCGCTCGTCGTCGGTCATATGCGTGACGTTGCCGATCGGCATCGCCTTCAGGCGCACGGCCTGTTCGTAGATGCGCTGCGCGTTCTTCGACACTTCATCGGGCGTGTCGAACATCACGCCGGCGGGCGCGCTGCCCATCAGCGTCGGCTTGGCCGAGTGGCACTCGACGCAGCGCTGCTGCAGGATCGGCATGATGTCGTTGATCGCGATCTTCGGGGCGTTCGCGGCCTGCGCTTCCGGTGCGACCGGCTTCGGCATCGTCCACACGAGCGCGCCCGACAGCAGGGCGACGCCGCCGATCGGCAGGTACCACAGCTGCTGGCCGCGGTGACGCATCACAAAGAACTGACGGATCAGCGCGCCGGCCAGCATGATCAGCACGAGCACGACCCAGTTGAACTTGTTCGTGTACGTCATCGCATAGTGGTTCGACAGCATCGCGAACACGACCGGCAGCGTGAAATACGTGTTGTGCACCGAGCGCTGCTTGCCGCGCTTGCCGTAGATCGGGTTCGGCTCTTCGCCCTTGAGCATCTTGTCGACCATCTTGCGCTGGCCCGGGATGATCACGAAGAACACGTTCGCCGACATGATCGTCGCGAGCATCGCGCCGACGATCAGGTACGCCGCACGGCCCGCGAAGATGTGGCACGCAAGATACGCGGCGACGACGACGTAGAGGCCCACGCAGATGCCCAGCACGCGATCGTTGGTGCCGAGGATGCGGCACAGCGAGTCGTAGACGATCCAGCCGGCCGCGAGGAAGCCGAGCGCGGATGCGACGGCGACGACCGGGCCCATGTCGAGCACGCTCTTGTCGATCAGGTAGGTGTTCGGTGCGAGCAGGTACAGCACGAAGAACAACGAGAAGCCCGACAGCCAGGTCGTGTACGACGGCCACTTCGACCAGTGCAGGTCATCCGGCATTTCCGGCGGGGCGACCGTGTACTTCTGCATGTTGTAGAAACCGCCGCCGTGGACGTGCCACAGCTCGCCGAACACGCCGCGCTTGCGCTGGTTCGCGTCGGTCGGCGGTTTCAGGCTGTTGTCGAGCGCGACGAAATAGAACGACTCGCCGATCCACGCAATGGCGACGATGACGTGCAGCCATCGCAGCGCGAGGTTCAGCCAGTCGGTGATGAAGCCTTCCATGAAACTCCTCCAGACTCAGATCGTTATCTTTGATGCGGGCGCCGATGCGTGTGTCAGCTGCCGCGATAGGTGCTGTACGACCACGGCGACACGAGCAGCGGCACGTGGTAGTGCGACGCGGTGTCGGCGATGCCGAAGCGCAGCACGACGCGGTCGACGAAACGGGGTTCGGGCACCTTCACGCCGAGCGACGCGAAGTAGTCGCCGGCATGGAATACGAGTTCGTATTCGCCGGCGGCGAGCGCGGCGCCTTCGAGCAGCGGCTCGTCGCAGCGGCCGTCGCTATTGGTCAGCACGGTCTTGATCGCGCGGCGCGATTCGCCGTCCAGCGCGTAGAGGTCCACCTTGATGGCGGCGCCGGGACGACCGTGCGCCGTATCGAGTACGTGGGTAGTGAGCTTTCCCATTCGTTGTGTCCTTGTGTGAATGCGAGGTTCGGCGGCGACTCGATCCATTGACTATGCGGCGGATCGAGGCTCCACGTCACGTGGCTACATACCCGTCGGCGAGAGTGAAGCGAGCGCCGTGCAGGCATTGTAAAAAGGTTCCCCGCGCAAATACGGGCGCGATATCGAAGATAATGCGCCGCGCATGAACCGCTGTCGACGGCACGCCGGAAGCGGCCCGCAGCCTGCGATTCCGGGGCTTGGCGCCCCCTGCGCGGCGTACCATATCGAAACCGTGAAGCGCGGTATTCGGGTTCGCGCATTGTGCGCCGCGCGCGCTTGGGCGATGCTGCCGCCGTGCGCGTCGGGCCGTGAGCCCGCGCGCACCCCGAAGACGGCGTGCACGCCGGGTAACCGGGCCAGCGCGTTCGAACGGACGCAGGCACCGGGGCGTGCCGCGAATCAGCGTTCGAACGGCTTTGTGAACGTCACCGGGAGCGGCTCCCGGCGGCAGAACGACGCGGAGAACGCATGAACCTCGAGCAGCACGCCGGCGCACGCGCGCCACAGCCATCCTCATCCCGCCCGAAAACCCTGCTGGTCAAGCACGCCGACGTGCTCGTGACCATGGACGACACGCGCCGCGAGCTGCGCGACGCGGGGCTCTATATCGAAGACAACCGGATCGTCGCGGTCGGCCCGAGCGCCGAGCTGCCCGAGAGCGCCGACGAAGTGCTCGACCTGCGTGGCCACCTGGTGATCCCGGGGCTCGTGAACACGCACCATCACATGTACCAGAGCCTCACGCGCGCGGTGCCGGCCGCGCAGAACGCGGAGCTGTTCGGCTGGCTCACGAACCTGTACCGGATCTGGGCGCACCTGACGCCCGAGATGATCGAGGTGTCGACGCTGACCGCGATGGCCGAGCTGCTGCAGTCGGGCTGCACGACGTCGAGCGACCACCTGTACATCTATCCGAACGGCAGCCGGCTCGACGACAGCATCGGCGCCGCGCAGCGGATCGGCATGCGGTTTCACGCGAGCCGCGGCGCGATGAGCGTCGGCCAGCGCGACGGCGGGCTGCCGCCCGACTCGGTCGTCGAGCGCGAGCCCGACATCCTGCGCGACGCGCAGCGCCTGATCGAGACCTATCACGACGAAGGCCGCTACGCGATGCTGCGCGTGGTCGTCGCGCCGTGCTCGCCGTTCTCGGTGAGCCGCGGCCTGATGCGCGACGCGGCCGTGCTGGCCCGCGACTACGGCGTGTCGTTGCACACGCACCTGGCCGAGAACGTCAACGACATCGCGTACAGCCGCGAGAAGTTCGGGATGACGCCGGCCGAATACGCGGAAGATCTCGGCTGGGTCGGCCACGACGTCTGGCATGCGCACTGTGTGCAGCTCGACGATGCGGGCATCGGCCTGTTCGCGCGCACCGGCACCGGCGTCGCGCACTGTCCGTGTTCGAACATGCGGCTCGCGTCGGGTATCGCTCCGGTGAAGAAGATGCGTCTCGCGGGCGTGCCGGTCGGGATCGGCGTCGACGGTTCCGCGTCGAACGACGGCGCGCAGATGGTCGCGGAAGTGCGGCAGGCGCTGCTGCTGCAGCGGGTCGGCTTCGGGCCCGATGCGATGACCGCGCGGGAAGCGCTCGAGATCGCGACGCTCGGTGGCGCGAAGGTGCTGAATCGCGACGATATCGGCGCGCTGAAGCCCGGCATGGCCGCGGACTTCGCCGCGTTCGACCTGCGCCAGCCGCTGTTCGCGGGCGCGCTGCACGATCCGGTCGCGGCGCTCGTGTTCTGCGCGCCGTCGCAGACGGCGTACACGGTGGTGAACGGGAAGGTGGTGGTGCGGGAAGGGCGGCTCGCGACGCTCGACCTGCCGCCCGTCATCGAGCGCCACAACGCCCTCGCGCGCGCCCTCGTGGAGGCGTCGCGCTGACGCACGGGCGCGGGGCGCGCGCCGCGCGCGGCGGATCAGGCGCGCGGCGGCGGTTGCGGCTGCCAGACCGTACCGCGACGGCTTGACCGGCGCGCGCCGTGCGCGATCAAGCCTCGATCAGCGTGCGGGTCGCTTCGGCGACGAGGCTGCGCAGCCAGCGCACTTCGTCGGAATAGTGACAGCGTTCGTGCCACAGCTGGTAGTACTGCATCGGCGGGAAGTCGAGCGGCGCCGGCACGACCGACAGCGGCAGGAACTTCGCGTAATGATCGGCGAACAGGCGCGTCGTCGTGAAGATCAGGTCGGACTTCACCAGCACGTACGGTGCGAGGTTGAAGTACGGCAGCGTGACGACCACGTGGCGCTTGAGCCGCTCGCGCGCGAGGTGCACGTCGATCGCGCCGCGCTGGCCGACCGAGTACGGCGTCGGCGCGAGATGCGGCGCGTTCAGATACTGGTCGAGCGTGAGCCCGCCGCGCTTCGCGAACGGATGCGTGTTGCTCATCAGGCAGACGATTTCGTCGACGAACAGGTTCGACAGATGCAGCTGTTCGGGCGGCTCGGGCCAGTTGCCGACGACGATGTCGAGCTTGCCGTCTTCCAGCGCGAGCTCGTAGTCGAACGCGGGGCCGAGCGAGTGGAACTCGAGCGTCGCATTCGGCGCGGCCTGGCGGAAGCGCTCGACGACGGTCGGCACGAACAGCACGTTCAGGTAGTCGGGGCAGCCGATCCGGTAGCAGCGGATCGACGTGGCCGGGTCGAAATTGTGCTGCTGGAACTTGATGCGCTCGATTTCACGCAGGGCGTTCTGCACCGGTTCGAGCAGGCGCAGCCCGTATTCGGTCGGGACCATGCCGGACTTGCCGCGCACGAGGAGCGGGTCGCCGGTGATGTCGCGCAGGCGCCGCAGCGCGGCACTGATCGCCGGTTGCGACTGGTTCAGTTTGACGGCCGCGCGCGTGACGCTGCGCTCCATCAACAAGGTGTGCAAGACGCGCAAGAGGTACGTGTCGATCGCCTCGCGTTGCTGACTCATGATATCTCCGTTTATATGTACGGGCTGATCGAGGGGGCGGGGGTGTATATGGTTTTTAATATGAACGAAAACCAGCGTCAAGAGATGGATACCCGCAGACGCCCGCCGGCCGGGCCTCGACACGGGGCCCGAACGGGGCGTCATGCAGGCGGGCGCGGCGCCGCGCGGATGCGCATTGCACGCATCCGGCGGTCGGGGCACCGCGCGCGCGCGGTGCGTCAGTCGTCGATGCGCATGCCGACTTTCAGCGTGACCTGCCAGTGGATGACCTGATCGCCTTCGATGTGGCCGCGTGTTTCGGTCACCTGGAACCAGTGCAGGTTGTGCAGCGTCTTGCCGGCTTTCGAGATCGCGTTGCGGATGGCGTCGTCGCACGATTGGCGCGACGAGCCGGTCAGTTCGATCAGCTTGTAGACGTGGTCGCTCATGATGCGCTCCCTGGTATGTCGGTATGTGGTCGGTATGGCCGGCGGCAGCGGCGGGCCCGAAGCAGCGCCGCGCGTGTCCGGCTTCTTGAGTGATAGGTATGATGGGCGGCAAGTGCAACCTCAATTGGAGACGGGAATATCGTGGAAGTCGGATTTTGCGGACCGGGGTTGATGGGCGCGCCGATGATTCGGCATTTGCTGGCGGCAGGCCACCGGGTCAGCGTATGGAACCGGACGCGCGGCAAGGCCGAGGCGCTTGAAAAGGATGGCGCGCTGGTGGTCGACACGCCGCGCGAACTGGCCGAGCGCGTCGACACGGTGTTCATGTGCGTGCTCGATGGCCGTGCGGTCGGCGACGTCGCGTTCGGCGAGCACGGGCTGCTTGCCGGCGATGCGAACGCGCGCCGCTTGAAGCGCATCGTCGATCATTCGAGCATTCCGCCTGCGACGACGCGCGACTACGCGGCGCGCGCGGCCGCGCTCGGCGTCGGCTGGATCGACGCGCCCGTGTCGGGCGGCGTGCCCGGCGCGCAGGCCGGTACGCTCGCGGTGATGGCGGGCGGCGGCGCGGCCGACCTCGACGCGGTGCGGCCGCTGATCGACGCTTACGCGTCGCGCATCACGCACATGGGCGACGCCGGCGCGGGCCAGACCGCGAAGCTGTGCAACCAGGCGATCGTCACCGCGACGGTGACCGCGATCGCGGAAGCGGTCGGCCTGGCTCAGGCGAGCGGCATCGACGCCGCGCGTCTCGCCGACGCACTGGCGGGCGGGTGGGCCGACTCGGTGCTGCTGCAGACCTTCGTGCCGCGCATGACGTCAGGTGGGCACCCATCAATGGGTGCGCTGAGCACGTTCCAGAAGGATGTCGATGCGATCGCCGACGCCGCGCGCGACACGGGCGCGGTGATGCCCGTGTCGGCCACGGTGCAGCAGGTGCTGCGGCTGGGTGCCGCGCAGGGCCTCGCCGGCGCCGATTTCGCCGCGTTCATCGACATCGTCCGGCCCGGCAACGGGCGCGGGACGGCGCAGTGAGCGCGTGGCGGCGGTGAAGCGGGAAGCCTGAATGGCCGATGGGCCGCCCGGAGGCGGCCCATCGTGTCGGTGTCGGTTCAGCCGAGGGAGCGCGGTGTCGTGTCGCCGGCGTTCTGGCGTCCGAGGCCGCCGCGCAGGCTTGCCTTCGTGCCTGCACCAAATTCGGGCAGGATGCGCGCGCGGGCGCGGCTCGCGAACACGAGGAAGCCGAAGCCATTTGCCTCGTACCAATAGCCGCCGTTCTCGAGGCCGTCGAGCGGCTGTTCGAGCGCGTTGGCGATCGATTCCATGCAGCGCTTGCGCAGTTCGGCGATGGCCGGATAGGGCGGCTGTGCGCCGCGCACGCTGCACAGGAGCACGTCGAGGCCGGGCAGCACATGCGCATAGAGGACGGGTTCGTCCTGCGCACGGGCGCGGGCAATCTTGGTGTCGAGCTGCGCAAACGGTTTCGAATGGCGCAATACCGCGAGGAATGACTCCTGGCCATCCTGCTGCGCGCGTCGACGTTTTTTCGGGAAGGACATAAACACTCGCCTCAAAAACAATTGCAAGAAATGCGGCACTTTCATGCGACCCACTCCCGGCTATGTACGCCGCATGTCGATCCTTTATAGCACACGAAAATGCTGCACTCGTGCGGTACGACGATCAATGTCTCCCGTCGACCCGCTTGCCACGATGATCGACACAGCCAGCGTCTCGGCGCCCGTACTGTCGTTTAGTCTCCATCATAGACCTGCTTTTCCCGCGCGTGCATTCGTGCGTCACAAAAAAGTGAGATAAGCGTCGCGCGGCGGCGCGCGGCGCACGCATGCGCGCGGCACGCGCATGAAAAAGGCCCGCATTGTGCGGGCCCGGCAGATGCAGCGTGGCGCGGTGCTCAGCGTTGCTTGAGCGAATCGCGGATCTCGCGCAGCAGCACGATGTCTTCCGGCGTCGCGGCCGGCGCGGCTTCTTCCGGCTTGCGCAGCTTGTTGATGAATTTCACCATCAGGAAAATGATGAACGCAAGGATCACGAAGTTGATCGCCACGGTGATGAACGAGCCGTAGCCGAACGCGGCGACGCCCGCGGCCTGCAGGTCCTTGAACGAATCGGGATTACCCTTGAACGTCGGGGGGATGGTGCCGAGCAGAACGAACTTGTTCGAGAAATCCAGACCGCCGGTCAGCACGCCGATCACCGGCATGATGAGGTCTTTCACGACCGAGTCGACGATCTTCGAGAACGCGCCGCCGATGATCACGCCGACGGCGAGATCCATCACGTTGCCTTTGACGGCGAACTCCTTGAATTCCTTGATTATGCTCATGAGCGGCTTTCTCCTGATTGAGGCTAGGGGAAGGCGTGCCGCGACGCGCAGGGCTGCGAAACGTCGGATGGGATCGGAGGCACGCCGATGGCCGCATGATAGCGAACGTGCCCCATTGCCGGTAGCCCATCTTGAAATGATTGACAAATTCGCGGCCGGCGATCCGGCGGCCGGCGATCCGGCGGCCGGCGCGAGTGGGAATGAAAGGGGGCGCGGCGGGAGAGGCGGGCGTCGCGCGATGCGTCGACGCCCGCGTGCGAATGCTCAGGTGTTGTCGTCGGTCCAGCCGTCGTCGTTGCTGCCGAGATCGACACCGCCGCCGCCGTTGCCGTCGCTCCAGTTCGAATCGTCGCCGCGACCGAAGTCGAAGCCCGGATCGTTGTTCTCCTGACGCCGGCGCTGGTCGTCGACGATCACGTCGCGCTCGACCACACGCTCGCGCCCGCCCGACATCGCTTCACCGAGCAGCACGCCGGTCAGCAGCCCGCCCATCCCGCCGGCGAAACCGCCGCCTTGCTGGACCACGACGGGCGGCTGCTGTTGCGGATACGGTTGCGGCGGATACGGCTGTTGCGGGTATGGCGGTTGCTGATACGGCTGGCCTTGCGTGCCGGTCATGCGATCGGCTTCCTGCGCATACACGGAGCCGTTGCCGTTCGGCGGCGCGGCGGGCTGCGCGGCCGGATCGGGGCGGCCTTCGACGCGTGCCTTCACGCTCGCATGCCGCTGCTCGAGCTCGTCGATGCGATACGGCGGCACCGGGTTCTTGCCGTTCGACAGCGCTTCGACGAGCGTGCGTGCATCGGTCTCGATGCCTTCGAGCTCGCCGGTGAGCGCGGCGGCGCCGGGCGCCGTCGACAGCTTCGCGTCGAGTTTCAGCGGACGAATGTCGTTCAGCACGTCGGTCGCGCGCTTCAATTGCGTGCGGCGTTCGTCGTCGGCGCGGCCGTCGTCGGCCGAGCGCGCGCGCCGCAGCGTCCAGCGCAGCACCAGCGCGATGAGTGCGACGATCAGCGCGATGCCGATCCACATGCCGGTCGACGGACCGTGTTTCGCGACCGGCGCGGCCGGTGCGAGCGACGACTGCAACGAGCCGGCCTGCGTGGCCGACGGGGTGTTGCCGCTCACGCGCGCGGCGTCCGCGCGAATGCGCGACTCGGTCTGCGCGAAGCGCGACGCATCGGTGAAGCGCAGTTGCGGATCGAGCGACTTCGCCCGCTGCAGTTGCGCGAGCGCGTCCGACGCGCGGCCTTCGCGGTCCAGCACCTGCGCGTACAGGTAGCGCGCATGCGCGTTGTTCGGGTGGGCGTCGATGACTTGCGACAGCTGCGTGTCGGCGCGCTGCCAATCGCGTTGTGCGATCGACTGCTCGACTTGCTGCAGCGACGGGACTGCGAATGCCGCGGACGACAGCAGCATCAGCGAGAAGCCGAGTGCGGCGAGAGATTTCTTCATGGTCGAACCGGGCGCGAACGCCCGTCTCCTGACGATCGATGCGCGCCGCGAGCCGGGCGGGCCGCGGCGCGGTTGCCGTTACTGCGCGGGCGTGTCGAGCTGCTTCTTCAGCGCGGCGAGGCGGTCTTCCACCGACGGGCCCTTGTTCAGCGCGGCGAGCTTGTCCTCGAGCGCCTTGCCGCTCGACGTGTCGGCCGAGTTCAGGCGGGCGTCCGAGCGCGCGTTCTGCAGCGCGACCTTGTCCTCGAGCTTCTGGAAATCCTCGGACAGGTTCTTGCCGCCGATGCCGCCGAGCGCGCTTGCCGCGACGTCCTTTGCCTGCGCGATTTCATGCTTCGCCTGCAGGATGTTCGAGCGCGAGTTCAGGTCGTTGCGGCGCTGGCGCATGTCGGCGATCTGCCCCTTCAGCTTGTCGACCGACGGTTCGAGCGTGGTCAGCTCGGCCGCGAGTGCATCGCGCTCGGCTTCCGCGTTCGACTGCGCGGCGAGCGCCTCGCGTGCGAGTGCTTCGTCGCCGGCCTGCAGCGCGCGCTTCGCGCCGTCTTCGTACTTCTTCACCTTGTCGTCGGCCGCATCGCGCTTGCTGCGCTGGGTCGCGACTTGTGCCTCGATCTCGATCAGCGAATTCTCGGCACGGCCGATGCTGTCGTCGAGCTCCCGCACGATCTGCCGTGCGTCGCGCGACGGATCCTGTACCGAGTCGGCCGCATCGTTCAGCAGGCCTTTGATCGTGCGCGAAATAGAGTCGAAAAGCGACATGAAATCCTCCGTGGTTGAAAGGTGCCGCGTGAGCGGCAGTACCCGTCGCGAATCGGTTCCGACCCGCGTGAGCCGGCGGATATTACACCGCCGGCTCCTTAAATACGGCTTAAGCGCCGGAGTTCAAGCGCCATGCGTGTGCCGTATTCGAACCTTTCGCGTTTGAAAGCAACACCGCGGCACACGCGCCGGGCCGCGTGTCCATGATAGGCGGAGCATGCGGCCAATACGTTCCGCAAATCACGGCCGTGCGGGAATTTTTACAAAAAATCGCGAAGTCAACCGGTCGATTTCATTAAAATGCGCTGTCACGTCGCGGGAACGGATCGCCGCGCGGCGGGGTCTGTCGACGTGACAGTTGCCACGATGCACCACACTCTGATTCATCCGCTTGCATTTCCGCATGCGTCCGAGGGCGCCACGCCGCCTGCCATTCCGACATGCCAATTATCAAACGACCGTCTTCTTCTTCCGACCGGAACGAACCTCACTACACATTGCGCCGTTCGCCGTCGGGAGCCTACTACCCCGATGACGACAACGGCGACGACGATCGCCGTACGCAGCGCCGTGGAGGCGGGGGCGGCGGTGGCCGCTCGTTCGGCTCGCGCGTCGCGCTGTGGTTCGTCGGACTGTTCGCGACGCTCGCGGTCGTCGGCGCGCTGATCGTCGGCTACGCACTCGTCGTGATGGCACCGCAACTGCCGTCGCTCGATGCGCTGACCAACTATCAGCCGAAGGTGCCGTTGCGCGTGTTCACCGCCGATCACGTGCTGATCGGCGAGTTCGGCGAGGAGCGCCGCAGCCTCGTGCGCTTCCAGGACATTCCCGACGTGATGAAGAAGGCCGTGCTCGCGATCGAGGACTACCGCTTCTACGAACACGGCGGCGTCGACTTCCTCGGCATCCTGCGCGCGGGCGTGGCCGATCTGATGCACGGCGGCGCGCGCCAGGGCGCGAGCACGATCACGATGCAGGTCGCGCGCAACTTCTTCCTGTCGAGTGAAAAGACCTACACGCGCAAGATCTACGAGATGCTGCTCGCATACAAGATCGAGAAGGCGCTGACGAAGGACCAGATTCTCGAGCTGTACATGAACCAGATCTACCTGGGCCAGCGCTCGTACGGCTTCGCGGCCGCCGCGCGCGTGTATTTCGGCAAGGACCTGAAGGACATCACGCTCGCCGAAGCGGCGATGCTCGCGGGGCTGCCGAAGGCGCCGTCCGCGTACAACCCGGTCGTCAATCCGAAGCGCGCGAAGGTGCGTCAGGAATACATCCTGAAGCGCATGCTCGAGATCGGCTACATCACGCAGCCGCAGTACGACCAGGCGGTGAAGGAGGAGATCCGCGTGCGCACGCCGGGCAATCAGTATGCGGTGCACGGCGAATACGTGTCCGAGATGGTGCGGCAGATGATGTACCAGCAGTACAAGGACGAAACCTATACGCGCGGGCTCACCGTCACGACGACGATCAACTCGGCCGACCAGGAAGCGGCGTACCAGGCCGTGCGCCGCGGCATTCTCGATTACGAGCGCCGCCACGGCTATCGCGGGCCGGAAGGCTCGATCAACCTGCCGGCGGCCGGCGACGAGCGCGACGAGGCGATTGACGATGCGCTCGCCGATCATCCGGACAATGGCGATCTGCAATCGGCGGTGGTGCTGGCGGCGTCGCCGAATGCGGTCGAGGTGCAGTTCGTCGGCGGCGCGACGACGACGATCGGCCCGGCCGGGCTGCGCTTCGTGTCGGGCGCGCTGACTCAGCGCGCGAATGCCACGTTGAAGATCAAGCCCGGTTCGATCGTGCGCGTGCTGAAGGATGGCAAGACGGGCTGGCAGGTCGTGCAGCTGCCGCAGGTCGAAGGCGCGCTCGTCGCGATCGCGCCGCAGGACGGGGCGATCCGCTCGCTCGTCGGCGGCTTCGACTTCAACAAGAGCAAGTTCAACCACGTGACGCAGGCGTGGCGCCAGCCGGGTTCGTCGTTCAAGCCGTTCATTTATTCGGCGTCGCTCGACAAGGGCCTCGGACCGGCGACGATCATCAACGATGCACCGCTGTACTTCCCGCCGAGCGTGCCGGGCGGCACCGCTTGGGAGCCGAAGGACGACGACCAGCCGGATGGCCCGATGTCGATGCGTACCGGCCTGCAGCGTTCGAAGAACCTCGTGTCGATCCGGATCCTCGCGTCGATCGGCACGCAGTACGCGCAGCAGTACGTGACGCAGCGCTTCGGCTTCGATCCGGCGAAGACGCCGCCGTACCTGCCGATGGCGCTCGGTGCGGGGCTCGTCACGCCGCTGCAGCTCGCGACCGGCTATGCGGTGTTCGCGAACGGCGGCTACAAGGTCGATCCGTACCTGATCGCCGAAGTCGACGATGCGCACGGGCAGGCGCTGCAGCGGTCGCAGCCGGTGGTCGCCGGCAGCACGGCGCCGCGCACGATCGAAGGTCGCAACGCGTACGTGATGAACAGCCTGCTGCATACGGTCGCGACGGCCGGCACGGGCGCGGGCACCAACGCGCTCGGCCGCGGCGACCTGCAGGGCAAGACGGGTACGACGAACGATGCGAAGGACGGCTGGTTCGCCGGCTACCAGCAGTCGCTCGTCGCGGTCGCGTGGATGGGCTTCGATCAGCCGAAGAGCCTCGGCAGCCGCGAATTCGGCGCGCAGCTCGCGCTGCCGATCTGGGTGAACTACATGCGCACCGCGCTGAACGGCGTGCCCGAGCAGCAGATGCCGATGCCGGACGGCCTGACGACGGTCGACGGCGAGCTGTACTACGCCGATCGCACGCCGGGCAACGGCTTCGTCGGGAGCGTGGACATCAACCCGGCCGAGAACGCAATCAGCGCGAACGACGCACTCGGCTCGGCCGGCGCGGCCGGGCTTGCGCCGCCGCCCGTCACGCAGCAGGAGAAGCAGCAGATCATGGACATGTTCGAGAACAAGTAAGTACTACGCGGATGTTTCGCATGCGACGGGCGCCTTCGGCGCCCGTTTTTTTGCGTGTCGCCGTGCGTCAGCTCATGTGCGTCGGCGGCGTCATCTGCCTATTTCGCGTCCGGCACGCTTCGCGCTTGTAAAACGCTGCGCGCTCAACCACTTGCGTGCTTGCCCGGCGGGTTATCAACAGGGCTGTCAACATAAACTGGGGATAACCCGCAGCGCCATGCGCAGGTTCAGTGCTGCAGTTTCGCGTGCGCGAGATGCATGCCGAGTGTCGCGGGGTCGGTATTCGTGCCCGACAGCAGCACGCCGACGCGCTTGCCCTGCAGCGTCTCGCGCAGCGGCCCGAGCAGCGCCGCGAGCGCCGCCGCGCACGCCGGTTCGACCGCCAGCTTCAGGTGCGAGAACAGGAACAGCATCGCCGCGCGCAGCGCGTCGTCGGACACCGTGACGATGCGGTCGATGTGGCGCCGGCACAGCTGGTAGCTGTATTCCTCGGTGTGCGGCGCCATCAGCGAATCGGCGATGGTCTGCATCGCGCTCATCTTGATCGTGTGATTCGCCGCGAAGCTGCGGCACATCGCGTCGGCGCCTTCCGGCTCGACCCCGTACACGTGCACGCGCGGATTCGCGAGCCGCAGCGCGGTCGCCATGCCGGCCGCGAGCCCGCCGCCGCCGATCGGCACGATCACCGCGTCGAGATCGGGCGTCTGCGTCGCCCATTCGTAGCCGAGCGTCGCGGTGCCGAGAATCGTGTGGTAACCGTTGAACGGGTGGATGAAGAAGCGGCCTTCCTCGGCTTCGATCCGCCGCACGACGTCGAACGCCTGCGACGCGCTGCCGGCGAGCACGACTTCCGCGCGGTACTGCTTGCACTGCGCGATGCGCGTCGGGCTCGCGGTATGGAACATCACGACCTTCGCGCTGCTGCCGAGCCGCATCGCCGCATACGCGACCGCCGCCGCATGATTGCCGGCCGACACGCACGTGACGCCGGCGTTCTTGCGCGCTTCGTCGAGTGCCAGCAGGTGCGTGAACGCACCGCGCGCCTTGAAGCTGCCGCTCGCCTGCAGCAGCTCGAACTTGAAGTTGACGTGCGTGCCCTCGAGGGATGGGAGATCGGCGCGCTCGAACACCGGCGTGCGTGCGACCCACGGCGACAACGCGAAATGCTGCGCGGCGATTTCGTCGAGCGTCGGAATCGGCTCGCCGTCGATCGTCGTATGGGCGGTGCCCTGTTGTTCAGTCGACATGACGTGGCGGGTAGCGGGGGTGGGGCCGGCCCGCACACGCAGGCCGGCGTGGCGGGGGGCAGTCAGTGTGCGTCGACCGACATGCTGCGGATGAACTTGCGCAGGAACTGCTCGCAGGCGGCGAGCTGCGCGAGCTCGACATATTCGTTCGGCTTGTGCGCCTGCTCGATGTTGCCGGGCCCGCATACGACGCTCGGGATGCCCGCGCGTTCGAACAGGCCGGCCTCGGTGCCGTATGCGACCTTGCGCTTGTCCTGGTCGGCCGTCAGCGCGCGCACGAGCTGCGTGATCGCGGCCTGTTCCGTCGCGTCGAGGCCGGGTGCCGCCGCGATCTTCGAGAACTCGATCGCCGCGTTCGGATGTTCGCGCAGCATCTGCGGCAGCAGCGTTTCCTGCGCATACGCTTCGATGCGCGTGAAGATCTGCTCGGGATCGAGCGTCGGCAGGTTGCGAAACTCGAAGTCGAACCGGCATTCGGCCGGCACCGTGTTGATCGCGTTGCCGCCCTGGATCGTGCTCGTCTGCGCGGTCGTGAACGGTACGTCGTACAGCTCGTCGAACGGGCCTTCGGCACGGAAGCGCTCGGCGATGTCGCGGATGTGGCAGATGAGGCGCGCCGCGTATTCGATCGCGTTCAGGCCCTTCGGCGTCAGCGACGAGTGCGCGGCGTGACCGCGCACGCAGCAGCGGTACGCGTTGATGCCCTTGTGCGCGATGATCGGCCGCATGCTGGTCGGCTCGCCGACGATGCAGCCGGACGGCTTCACGCCGCGCTTGACGAGATCGGCGATCAGCAGCGGTGCGCCCGCGCAGCCGATTTCCTCGTCGTAGGACAGCGCGAAATGAATCGGCTTCGCGAGCTTCGTCGCCTGCATCTCGGGCAGCAGCGCGAGCGCCGTGCCGATGAAGCCCTTCATGTCGCAGGTGCCGCGGCCGTACAGGCGGCCATCGCGGATTTCCGGCGCGAACGGGTTGCTGTCCCACTGCTGGCCGTCGACCGGCACGACGTCGGTGTGCCCCGACAGCACGATGCCGCCGTCGGTCGAGCCGTCGTGCGCGGGCACGGTCGCGAACAGGTTGGCCCAGCCTTCGCGCGGATCGTGCGTGAGCGTCGACACGATGCCCTTCGCGGCCAGCGCGTCGCGCACCGCTTCGATCAGGCCGAGGTTCGGCACGCGGCTCGTCGTGTCCATCGACACCAGCTGCTTGATCCAGGGCAGGCTGACGAGCGAAGCGTCGCCTTGGTCGGCGGCGGACGGCGCCGGCGCGTCGAGAGTGGACATGGCAAAACTCCGTCTGAGGAATGGGAAAATCATACTCAAAAACGCGCCGGCCCGCCTTTGCCGGCCGCGATGCGGTGCAGCATCGCGGCCGCGCGGTCAGCGGGCCGCGCTCGCGGCGTCGGCGCGCGGCGCCAGCGCGCGCAGCGTTTCCTTGATCGTCGACACGCGGATCGCGAGATCGGGCGAGCGCGTCTCGATGCGCAGCTTGTCCTGGCCCGCGAGCTTGATGTGCCGGTGCTTCTGCACCATGTCGATGATGCGCATCGGATCGATCGGCGGGTTCGGCTCGAACTGCAGCCCGATCGCGGCCTCGCTCGCGTCGATCTTGACGATGCCGAGCGGCTTCGCGGCCAGCCGCAGCCGGTGCGTCTCGACGAGCGCGTGCGCCTGCGGCGGCAGCTTGCCGAAGCGGTCGATCAGCTCTTCCTGGATGCCGTCGATCGCGTCGCCATGCTCGCAGTTCGCGAGACGCTTGTACAGCGACAGCCGCTCCTGCACGTCCGCGCAGTAGTCGGCCGGCAGGATCGCGGGCGCATGCAGGTTGATTTCCGTCGTGGCGGCGAGCGGTGCGGTGAGGTCGGGCTCCTTGCCGTTCTTCAGCGCCTTCACCGCGTCGTTCAGCATGTCGGTATACAGCTGGAAGCCGATCTCGTGGATCTCGCCCGACTGCTTGTCGCCGAGCACCTCGCCGGTGCCGCGGATCTCGAGGTCGTGCATCGCAAGATAGAAGCCCGAACCGAGCTCCTCCATCTGCTGGATCGCCTCGAGCCGGCGCTGCGCCTGCTTGGTCAGCGACTGCGGATCGTGGACCAGCAGGTACGCATACGCCTGGTGGTGCGAACGGCCGACGCGGCCGCGCAGCTGGTGAAGCTGCGCGAGGCCGAACTTGTCCGCGCGGTGCATGATGATCGTGTTCGCGCTCGGCACGTCGATGCCGGTCTCGATGATGGTCGTGCACAGCAGCACGTTCGCGCGCTGCGCGACGAAATCGCGCATCACGCGTTCGAGTTCGCGCTCGTGCATCTGGCCGTGCGCGATCACGATGCGCGCCTCGGGCACGAGTTCCTCGAGCATCGCCCTGCGGTTCTCGATCGTCTCGACCTCGTTGTGCAGGAAGTACACCTGGCCGCCGCGTTTCAGCTCGCGCAGCATCGCCTCGCGGATCACGCTTTCTTCCTCGCGGCGCACGAAGGTCTTGATCGCGAGCCGCTTCTGCGGCGCGGTCGCGATCACCGAGAAGTCGCGCAGCCCCTCGAGCGCCATCCCGAGCGTACGCGGGATCGGCGTGGCGGTCAGCGTCAGCACGTCGACTTCCGCGCGCAGCGCCTTCAGCGCTTCCTTCTGGCGCACGCCGAAGCGGTGTTCCTCGTCGATGATCACGAGGCCGAGGCGCTTGAACTGCACGTCCGACGACAGCAGCTTGTGCGTGCCGATCACGATGTCGACAGTGCCTTCGTTGATCTGCGCGATCGCCGCATTCACTTCCTTCGTGGTCTTGAAGCGCGACAGCTCGACGATGCGCACCGGCCAGTCCGCGAAGCGGTCGACGAAGGTCTGCGTGTGCTGCTCGGCGAGCAGCGTGGTCGGCGACAGCAGCGCGACCTGCTTGCCGCCCATCACCGCGATGAACGCGGCGCGCAGCGCGACCTCGGTCTTGCCGAAGCCGACGTCGCCGCACACGAGGCGGTCCATCGGCTTGCCGCTCGTCATGTCGCCGATCACGGCCGCGATGGCCGCGGCCTGGTCGGGCGTCTCCTCGAAGCCGAAGCTCTCCGCGAACTTCACGTAGTCGCGCGGATCGAGCGCGAACGCATGGCCTTCGCGGGCCGCGCGGCGCGCGTACAGGTTCAGCAGCTCGGCCGCCGTGTCGCGAATCTGCTGCGCGGCCTTGCGCTTCGCGCGCTCCCACTGGCCCGAGCCGAGCGCGTGCAGCGGTGCGCTGTCGGGATCGGCGCCGCTGTAGCGCGAGATCACGTGCAATTGGGCGACCGGCACGTAGAGCTTGCTGTCGCCCGCGTATTCGAGGTGCAGGAATTCGGTCTCGCCTTCGCCGAGATCCATCGACACGAGGCCCATGTAGCGGCCGATGCCGTGCTGCGCATGGACGACCGGGTCGCCGACCTTCAGCTCCGACAGGTCGCGCACCATCGCGTCGACGTTGCTTGCCTGTTCCTGGCGGCGCCGGCCCGCGCGCCGGCCGAGCGCGCCGTACAGCTCGGTTTCGGTGACGATCGCGTAGCCTTCGCCCGGCACCGCGAAGCCGCTCGCGAGCGGCGCGACACCGAGCGCGAACGGCGCATCGCTTTCGAGCCAGCCCGCGAAGTGGTCGTTCGACGCGGGGCGCAGGTGATGCTCGGCGAGCAGTTGCAGGATCGTTTCGCGGCGGCCGGCCGATTCGACCGTCAGCAGCACGCGCTTGCCCGACGATTCGACGAACGTGCGCAACGCGGCGAGCGGATCGTCGGCATGGCGATCGACCGTGAGCTCGGGCAGGCCCGTCGCCCAGCCGCCGGCCGGCTGCGCGGGCAGCACGACGCGCGCGAACGGCTTCGCGAACGCGAAGAAATCCTCGTCGGACAGGAACAGGCGCTGCGGCTCGAGGATCGGCCGCTCGCGGTCGTGCGAGAGGAACGCGTGGCGCTGCTTCGTATCGGCCGTGAAGCGGCGGATCGACGCCTCGAGATCGCCGGTGAACACGAGGTGCGCGTCCTGCGGCAGGTAGTGGAACAGCGTGGCCGTCTCGTCGAAGAACAGCGGCAGGTAGTACTCGATGCCGGCCGACGGCACGCCGTTGCCGATGTCCTTGTAGATCGGCGCGCGGCTCGGGTCGCCTTCGAAGGTCTCGCGCCAGCGGCTGCGAAAGGCCGTGCGCGCGGCTTCGTCGAACGGAAACTCGCGGCCGGGCAACAGGCGCACTTCGCGAACCGGGTAGAGGCTGCGCTGCGTATCGGGATCGAACGCGCGGATCGAGTCGACCTGGTCGTCGAACAGGTCGATCCGGTACGGCAGCGGCGAGCCCATCGGGTACAGGTCGATCAGCGAGCCGCGCACGCAGTATTCGCCGGGCCGCACGACCTGGCTCACGTGTTCGTAGCCGGCCAGCGTGAGCTGCGCCTTCAGCTTCGCCTCGTCGAGCCGCTCGCCCTGCGCGAACGCGAAGGTGTACGCGGCCATGAACGACGCGGGCGGCATCCGGTACAGCGCGGTGGTCGCGGGCACCAGCAGGATGTCGCAGCGGCCCTCGCCGAGGTCGTGCAGCGTCGCGAGCCGCTCGGAGACGAGATCCTGGTGCGGCGAGAACGTGTCGTACGGCAGCGTTTCCCAGTCCGGCAGCAGGCGCACGCGCGCATCGGGCGAGAAGTAGCGGAGTTCCTGCGACAGCCGCTGCGCGTCGACCGCGTTCGCGCAGATCACCGCGAGGAGCGGCACCGCGGCGCGGTTCTCGGCGAGATAGCGGGCGATGGCGAGTGCGTCGGCGGAGCCGTGCGTGCCGTCGAAGGCGAACCGCTGGCCCGGTTTGACGCGGGCGACGGGCGAGGCGAACGGGATGGAAGCGTTGTCTGGCATAGGGACGGCAGGGGTGGCGGGCACGGCGCGGCGCGGCGCGCCGGTCGAGACGAAAGACCTATTATAAAATCCGCTTCTCGATTTCATCTTTCCGGCGTTTCCACTTCGTGACTCCCCGACTTTTCGCCCTGATTCCTTGCGCCGGCACGGGCAGCCGCTCCGGTTCGGCCGTGCCGAAGCAATACCGCACGCTGGCCGGCCGCGCGCTCCTGCATTACACGCTCGCCGCGTTCGACGCGTGCAGCGAATTCGCGCAGACGCTCGTCGTCCTCGCGCCCGACGACACGCACTTCGACGCGCGCCGCTTCGCGGGCCTGCGCTTCGCGGTGCGCCGCTGCGGCGGCGGCTCGCGGCAGGCGTCGGTGCTGAACGGGCTGCTGGGGCTGGGCGAATTCGGCGCGACCGACCAGGACTGGGTGCTCGTGCACGACGCCGCGCGCCCCGGCATCACGCCGGAGCTGATCCGCACGCTGGTCGCGGCGCTGAAGGACGATCCGGTCGGCGGCATCGTCGCGCTGCCCGTGGCCGATACGCTCAAGCGCGTGCCGGCCGGCGGCGACGCGATCGCCCGCACCGAGTCGCGCGACGCGCTGTGGCAGGCGCAGACGCCGCAGATGTTCCGCATCGGCATGCTGCGCGACGCGATCCTGCGCGCGCAGCGGGAAGGGCACGACCTGACCGACGAGGCCAGCGCGATCGAATGGGCCGGCCATACCCCGCGCGTCGTGCAGGGCAGCCTGCGCAACTTCAAGGTCACATACCCCGAAGATTTCGCGCTCGCCGAAGCGATCCTCGCGCGCGGCACGAACGCTTCCTGACTTTCACCTCATCTCACACCGGAATACGCATGGATTTCAGAATCGGACAAGGCTACGACGTGCACCAGCTCGTCCCGGGGCGCCCCCTCATCATCGGCGGCGTGACGATTCCGTACGAGCGCGGGCTGCTCGGCCATTCGGACGCGGACGTGCTGCTGCACGCGATCACCGACGCGCTGTTCGGCGCGGCGGCGCTCGGCGACATCGGCCGCCATTTCTCCGACACCGACGCCGCGTTCAAGGGAGCGGACAGCCGCGTGCTGCTGCGCGAGTGCGCCGCCCGCGTGAAGGCGGCCGGCTTCACGATCCAGAACGTCGACAGCACCGTGATCGCGCAGGCGCCGAAGCTCGCGCCGCATATCGACGGGATGCGCGCGAACATCGCGGCCGATCTCGGGCTGCCGCTCGATCGCGTGAACGTGAAGGCGAAGACCAACGAGAAGCTCGGCTACCTCGGCCGCGGCGACGGCATCGAGGCGCAGGCGGCCGCGCTGCTGGTGAAAGAGGGCGCGTGAGCGCCTGATGCCGGGTCGACGCCGGCCCGAAGCGGCGCGCGGGTTGCGGGTTGCGCCGCCGCAATGAAAAATGCCACGCGCTTGCGTGGCATTTTCGTTTGTGGCCCGGTACAGCGGATGCGGCGTCGAAGGACCGCCGCACCGCGCTGCCGGCCGAGCGGTGCGCTTACTCGCCTTCGGCGGCGATCACCTGCGCGGCGGCGTTGATCACCGACGCGATGCGGCCGACGTCGCGCAGCTGCGTCGTCGTCATCCCTTGCTCGTTCTTCAGCAGCGCATAGTGCGACTTCACGCAGAAGTGGCACTTGCCGACGATCGACGCGGCGAGCGCGTACATCTCGAACCGGCGCTTGTCGACGCCGCCGTGCGACGCATACGCGCCCATCCGCAGCTCGGCGCGCTGCGTCTTCAGGTCGGCATCGTCGGCCATCTCGACATACGGATACCAGGTGTTGTTCATCCCCATCAGCGCGGCCGCCGTCAGCACGGCGTTCGTCTCTTCGGGCGACAGCACGCCGGCTTCACGGATCGTCTTCACGAGCACGGTGCTCTTCGCCGCGACCGCCGCCGCCAGCGCCACGCCGACCGCATCGTTGCCTTCGAGCGACGAGCGCGAGATCGTGCCATCGAGGTTCAGGCGAATGTCCTTCGCGTAGTCGGGGATACGTGCCTTAATCGAGTCGATGAATTCCATTGATATCTCCTATGGGTTGGCCGTTAAAAAAGCCCGCAGGCAGGACGTGCGCCGCGGGCTTCGTGCATCGATGCGCTTACAGCGTTGCGCCGCCGACTGCACGGTTGCACGGGCACAGTTCGTCCGTTTGCAGGCCGTCCAGAATGCGCAGGACTTCTTCCGGGCTACGGCCGACGTTCAGGTTGTTCACCGAAACGTGCTGGATCGTGTTGTCCGGATCGACGATGAACGTCGCGCGCAGGGCCACGCCGGCTTCCTTGTCGCGCACGCCGAGCTGGTCGATCAGCTCGCCCTTGACGTCGCCGAACGAGTAGTGGTTCAGCTTGTCGAGATCCTTGTGCTCACGCCGCCATGCGAGCTTCACGAATTCGTTGTCCGAGCTGCCGCCGAGCAGGACGGCGTCGCGCTCTTCGAACTGCTTCGTCAGCTTCGCGAACTCGACGATTTCCGTCGGGCACACGAACGTGAAATCCTTCGGATAGAAGTAGATGATCTTCCACTTGCCCGGGAACGACGCTTCGGTGACGGTCTCGAACGCCGACTGGCCGTTTTCCTCGTGATTGTTGAAGCCCGGCTTCGCGGCTACGACGGTGAATGCTTCGAGTTTATCGCCCACGGTTTTCATGCGGATACTCCTGTGTGAGTTGGGAAGAAGACTGAGTCAAGCTACCTCGGTGCTGCAACGTTGATGTGACAGCATGCGAAGACTGTAACACTATTAACCAAGCGATTCAATAGATTTTGACTAACGATTCCCATAGTTTTTTTCAACCGCAGCGATAGTGTGACGCGCAAGCGGCATGCGCGAACGCGTCACGCCGTCGCACGCGCCTTGCCGGCGCCGGGGAATTCGAGCGTGACTTCGAGGCCCGCGTCGGGGCTGCGGTTGCGCAGGCGCAGTGCGCCGCGGTAGCGGCCGACGAGGCGCAGCACGATCGCCATCCCGAGCCCCGTGCCGTCCGCCTTGGTGCGCGCCGTGTCGACGCGGTAGAACGGCCGCATCACGAGCGGCAGCTGATCCTCGGGGATGCCGGGGCCTTCGTCGGTCACCGACAGCTCGACCCGCGCATGCGTCACGCGCGTCTCGAGCGTGATGCGCGACACGCCGTCCTGCCGGCTCTGGCCGTATTTGCGCGCGTTCTCGACGAGGTTGCCGATCACGCGGCGCATGTCGGTCTCGTCGGCTTCGATCACGGCGCTCGGCGCAAGCCGCGTGCGGATCTCGACGCCGTCCTCGCCCGACACGCGCGCGGCGACTTCGTGCGCGATCGACGACAGGTCGACCGGCTCCGGCTTGCGCTGGGACGGGCGCGCGTAGTCGATGAAGGCGGCGATGATGCGGTCCATCTGCTCGATGTCGTCGACCATCGCATCCTTGGTCGCCTGGTCGGACGGGCTCATCTCGGTCTCGAGCCGCAGCCGCGCGAGCGGCGTGCGCAGGTCGTGCGAGATGCCCGCGAGCATCAGCGCGCGATCGGCCTCGAGCTGTTCGAGGTCGCGCACCATCTGGTTGAAGCTGCGGTTGGTCTCGGCCGCGACGCCCATCCCGCGCTCGGGCAGCAGCTCGGGCGTCTGGCCCGAGCCGATCTGGCGCGCGGCGAGCGCGAGCCGCGAGAACGGCCGGTTCACGAGGCTCGTGATGAACGCGGAGCCGAACAGCGACAGCGCGAGCGCGAACAGGCCCCAGCCCGCCCACTGAAGGCCCGTGACGCTGTCGAGCTGGTCGCGGTCGAGCGCGACCCAGTAGTCGTCGTCGTCGATCTTGAAGCTGATCCACACGCCAGGGATGTCGTTGACCGACTGCGCGATCACGGTCTCGTCGCCGAGCCGGCTGCGGATATCGTGTTCGATCAGACGGTTCAGCGATTCGTCGGGCTGCAGCTTGAACTTGTCGGTTTTTTCGCGCGGGTAGACGCGCACGCCCTCGTTGCTCTCGAGATCCTGCAGCAGCGCGCGCCGCAAATCGGGATCGGAATAGAGCAGGGCGGTGCGCGTGAGCTTCACGATCGCGACGAGCTGGAGCGCGACGCGCTGCGCGCGCGGCTCGCGCTCGATCACGCGAAAGCTCTGGAACCACGCGGCGAGACTGACCGAGATCAGCAGCGCGATCAGCAGGAAGGTGCGCCAGAACAGCCCGCCGAACGCGAGCTGCAGGAGGCGCCGGTCGATACGCATGGGACGGGCCGAGGACAGGCGAAACCGGAAAGGAAAAAGATCAGGCGGCGCCGTCCGGAATGAACACGTAGCCGAGGCCCCAGACAGTCTGGATGAAACGCGGGCTGCCCGGATCCGGCTCGATCAGCTTGCGCAGGCGCGAGATCTGCACGTCGAGGCTGCGGTCGAACACTTCGTATTCACGGCCGCGCGCGAGCTCCATCAGCTTCTCGCGCGACAGCGGCTGGCGCGGATGGCGTGCGAACACCTTCAGCACCGAGAATTCGCCGGTCGTCAGCGGGATTTCCTGGCCCGACTTCGTGAGCGTGCGCGTCGCGAGGTTCAGCGAGAACTCGCCGAACTCGAACACCTCGGTGGTTTCCGACGGCGCGCCCGGCAGTTCGGCCGGCGCCTGGCGGCGCAGCACCGCGTGAATGCGCGCGACCAGTTCGCGCGGGTTGAACGGCTTCGGCAGGTAGTCGTCGGCGCCCATCTCGAGGCCGACGATGCGATCGACATCCTCGCCCTTCGCGGTGAGCATGATGATCGGCGTGCGATCGTTGCTGCCGCGCAGGCGGCGGCAGATCGACAGGCCGTCCTCGCCCGGCAGCATCAGGTCGAGCACGAGCAGGTCGAAGCGCTCGCGCACCCAGAGCTTGTTCATCGCAGTCGCGTTCTCCGCGACGTATACGTTGAAACCCTGCTCGCCGAGATATCGGCGCAGCAGATCGCGCAGGCGCGGGTCGTCGTCGACGACGAGAATCTTGGAGGGGTTTTTCGTTTCCATGAGCGGCATCTTATCGCGAATGGGAAATCACGCACGGTCGCGTAATTTCGCGCGTTACAGTCCGTTACAAAATTTACCCGTAGTGTCGTGCGGAGTAAAGGCACGCTATAGAGATTCCTTTACTCGAAGCCGGAGTTCGGTAGATACTCCCCAGCACTCCATCTTTCATCTTTGTACACCCGAATTCCGCAGGGTTTTTCAAGTACCAGAGGTAACCGGTTGCCGCGTGACGAAGCGAACAAATCGACCAGAGAAGCGAGGACGGTCATGCGATCTGCGCGGATTGCAGTGATGCTGACGATCGCACTTGCCGGTCCATATGCGTCGAACTTCGCGTATGCGCAGCGCCCCGAGGCGGGCGCATCGTCGCGCAAGCTGCAGCGCGGCAAGGCGCCGCAGTCCGAGCGCGCCGCCGACACGGCGGTCCGGTCCGCTGTGCCTCCCGATCTCGAACAGCACCGCCGCGACGGGCACATGACGCCCGAAGAGCGCCACCTGCTGCGCCAGCACATCGAGGACGCCGTTCGCGAGCTGTACAAGCGCTGACACGCGCGCGTGCCCGCACGGCAACGAAAGATTCCGTAGCAATTTTCCCGTCAACTTTCCCATGCGTGCCGCCGTTGAACCTGAATCCGCACCGCCGGTGCGTTCCGGGAGTCCACGACGATGAAAGCGAACGCTGCCGCCCCGGCATCGCCCGCGATGCAGGCGCCGCTCGACGCCGACGATGCGCTGTTCTTTCTGAGCCGTACCGGCTTTTCTCCCGCACCGGCCGAGGTCGCCCGCATCGTCGGCATGACGCGCGCGCAGGTCGTCGCCGATACGCTCGGCAACGTGCGCCGCGAGCCCGTGACGCGCTGGCCCGACTGGGTCGCCGAGTTGCCGCCGACCCGCGCGCAGCGCCAGGCGCTGACCCTCGACATGCGGCGCGACGAGCAGCGCGAACGCAATCGCCGCTACGATGCGTTGCGTGCGGCGTGGGTCAACGAGATGGTCGCGACGCCGTCGCCGCTCACCGAGCGCATGACGCTGTTCTGGCATGGGCACTTCACGTCCGGGCAGGACAAGGTCCCGTATCCGCAGACGATGGCCGCGCAGCATGCGCTGTTTCGCCGCGAGGCGCTCGGCAGCTTCGACACGCTGCTGCACGCGGTCGCGAAGGATCCAGCGATGCTCCAGTATCTCGACGGCGCGAGCAACCGCAAGGGACGCCCGAACGAGAATTTCGCGCGCGAGGTGATGGAGCTGTTCACGCTCGGCGAAGGGCATTACACGCAGCACGACGTGACCGAAGCCGCGCGCGCGATGACCGGCTGGAGCGTCGATCCCGATACGCTGCGCTTCGTGGCGCGGCCCGAGTGGCACGACACGGGCGAGAAGACGATACTCGGCGAGACCGGTGCGTTCGACGGCGACGGGTTTCTCGACATCCTGCTGAAGCGGCCCGACACTGCGCGCTTCATCGCGGGCAAGCTGTGGCGCGAGTTCGTGTCCGATACGCCGGACGCCGGCGCGCTCGAGGTCGTGGCCGAACGGTTTCGCGCGAGCGGCTACGACATCCGCACGGCGCTCGCCGCGCTCTGGTCGACCGACGCGTTCTGGGATCCGGGCAATCGCGGCGTGCTCGTCAAGTCGCCGGCCGAGTTCGTCGTCGGGTCGGTGCGGCTGTTCGACGTCGCGTACGGCGATCCGCAGATGCTCGCGAACACCGTGCGCACGCTCGGGCAGAACCTGTTCTATCCGCCGAACGTGAAGGGCTGGCCGGGCGGCGCGATGTGGATCAACAGCACCACGCTGCTCGCGCGCAAGCAGTTCGTCGAACAGCTGTTCCGCGCGACCGAGGCGGCCGGCATGCGGGCACCCGCGCACGCGATGGCGCAGCCGGTGCCGAATGCGCGTGCGCATGCGATGCCGGTTGCGGACACCGCCTCCGGTGCCAGCATGCCCGGTGCCGGTACGCCCGCTGCCGGTACGCCCGGTGCCGGCATGCCCGGCGCGCCGGTCAAGCCCGCACGCGGCGGCCTGCGGTTCGACCTCGAACGCTGGCTCGCGCAGTATCGTGTGCGGCCGCAGGCGCGCGCCGGCTTGTCCACCGAGCTTCAACTGCAGCACGCGGTGGTGCCGGTGTCGCCGGTCGCGGCGATCGATACGGACTCGACCGGCAGCGCGTATCTCGAGGCATTGCTGATGGATCCGGCTTATCAACTGAAATGACCGAAACGACGACGAACAGGCGCGCTGCGGCGGTGGCCATGCCGCGCGGCGAACCGAAGGATGCACGATGAACCGACGTGATTTTCTGACGCTCACGGGCGCCGCGGCCGCGGCGGGCGTGTCGTTGTGGCAGCCGGCCGCGCAGGCGGCTTCGATGCCCGCGGCGGGGCGGGCCGGCTATGGGAACGTGCTGATCCTCGTCGAGCTGAAGGGCGGCAACGACGGCCTCAACACGGTGGTGCCGTATGCGGATCCGCTCTACTACCAGTTCCGCCGCGGCATCGGCATCAAGCGCGACCAGGTGCTGCAGCTCGATGCGCATACGGGGCTGCACCCGGCGCTCGCGCCGCTGATGCCGCTGTGGCGCGACGGGCAGGTCGCGATCGTGCAGGGCGTCGGCTATCCGCAGCCGAACCTGTCGCATTTCCGTTCGATCGAGATCTGGGACACCGCGTCGCGCTCGGACCAGTACCTGCACGAAGGCTGGCTCACGCGGACGTTCGCGCAGGCGCCGGTGCCGCCGGGCTTCGCGGCGGACGGCGTCGTGCTCGGCAGCGCCGAGATGGGACCGCTCGCGAACGGCGCGCGCGCGATCGCGCTCGTCAATCCCGCACAGTTCATCCGCGCGGCGCGGCTGGCCGAGCCGTCGTCGCTGCGTGAACGGAACCCGGCGCTCGCACACATCATCGACGTCGAGAACGACATCGTGAAGGCGGCGGACCGGCTGCGCCCGCGTGGCGGGATGCGCGAGTTCAGGACGGCCTTTCCGGCCGGTACGTTCGGCACGTCGGTGAAGACCGCCATGCAGGTGCTCGCGGCGTGCGAAGCGTCCGGGCCAGGTGCGCAGGACGGGGTCGCGGTGCTGCGGCTCACGCTCAACGGATTCGACACGCACCAGAACCAGCCGGGACAGCACGCCGCGCTGCTCAAGCAGTTCGCGGAAGGGATGGGTGCGATGCGTGACGCGCTGATCGAGCTTGGGCGCTGGAATCAGACGCTCGTGATGACGTATGCGGAATTCGGGCGGCGCGTGCGCGAGAACCAGAGCAACGGCACCGATCACGGTACCGCCGCGCCGCATTTCGTGATGGGCGGCCGCGTGGCCGGCGGGCTGTACGGTGCGGCGCCCGCCCTCGGGCGCCTCGACGCCAACGGCAACCTGCCGGTCGCGGTCGATTTCCGTCAGCTGTATGCGACCGTGCTGGGGCCGTGGTGGGGACTCGATGCGACGCGCGTGCTGCAGCAGCGCTTCGACACGCTGCCGCTGCTGAAGGTGTGATGAGGGTCGTGCGTTGCGGCGCGGGTCAGCGGCGGCGCGCGGCGCGCCATGCGATCCACAGCTTGCGGATCGGCGTCAGCGCGATGCGCTGGTGCAGCACCTGGTAGCCGTCGCGCTCGATTTCGTCGAGCAGCGCGCCGGCCAGTGCGATCTGCGCACGGAGCGTGCGTTGCGCGCGGCGTTCGGACGCGGGGATCGCTGCGTCGGCGGCGGCGAGCGCTTCGCGCGCGCGGGCCGTCTGAAACTGCAGCAGCTCGGTGAAGGCCGGGCTGTAGCGACGGTTCAGCAGGTCGGCCGCGGTCACGTTGTAGCGTTGCAGTTCGTCGATCGGCAGATAGATGCGGCCATGGCGCGCATCGTTGCCGAGCTCCTGCACGAATTGCGCGAGCATCAGCGCGCGGCCGGCGTCCGCGGCCCACGGCTGCGGGTCGGCCGGATTCGCGGCGCTGGCGCGCGCGACCAGCGATGCGAAGGTGCCGCCGACCTGCGCGATGTAGCGTTGCAGGTTCGCGAAATCCAGGTAGCGCGCTTGTTCGAGATCCATCCCGTAACCGTTGACCAGCGTGCGCAGTGCGTCGGCTTCGGCCGCGATCGCCGGGTGGTGCTGCGCGAGCGCCTTCGTGACCGGGTGCGACGGTTCGCCGGCGGCGAGCGCCGCGAGCTCCTTGTGCCACCACGCGAGCTTCGTGTGTCCGACGGTCGGGTCGCTGGTTTCCTTGACGGTTTCCTCGAGCTCGCGGCGCAGCGCGAACAGGGCGGTCAGGCGCGGTTCGGCGGCGAGCGGCGCCTGGCGCAGCGCGTAGTAGACGCTGGAGCCCGCGGGGGCGGCCTTTTGCTGACAGTAGTCGTCGAAGTTCACGGGTGGGATCGTGGCGGAGGCGGGTTCGGGGGCGCGCGCCGGCGCGGGGCCGGCACGTCGAGCGCGGCATTCTAGCACCGCTGTCAGGCGGCCGCCGGCGGGGCGAGACAATGCCGCACAGATCGGGTAAAATCTCGCGCTCGCCTGATCGGGCGTGCCGGCGCTCGCCTGATCGGGCGTGCCGGTTTTCGGGCCGGCATGAAGCCCCGGCGCGTGGAGAACGCATCTTGCGTGCCGCGCGGTCAGGCAGCAGGAATGCGCGTGAGTGGCGAAATTGGTAGACGCACCAGGTTTAGGTCCTGACGCCCGCAAGGGTGTGCCGGTTCGAGTCCGGCCTCACGCACCACGAAGTCGAACGTGCCCCGCCAAGGGCCGTTCCTGAAAAGCGCTGCCGGTCGGCTGACCCGCAGCGCTTTTTTCTTGATGCCTGTGTTTTTCTCCGCCGGGGACTCGTCGACGCGCGCGCACGGAAAATCGTGCCTGGGGAGTGTAATATCGTGCTCACTTTACCTATAAGAAGCACAACTACACCGAGGGCAATCGATGAAGACCACCGTGTGCGCGCCGATTTCCGTTCTGGCGCTGATGCTCGTCGCGCCGGCATGTGCATCAACGCCCGCCGACAACATCGCATGGAGCACCAGGCCGGCACAGACGGTTGCATCGTCGTCGGTGTGCTCTGCCTATTCGGGGCGCGAGATTTCGAGCGGTGACCGGATGACGACGGAAACCGTGCTGAAAACGGTCGGCAGGGCGCTGGCTGGCACAGCACCGCCCCTCGTCATTGCCGAGCACCGGGGCGCAGCCCCCAATCCATGCGCGCAGCCCGGCTTGTGATGGGCGCGCAAGCGAACCTCAGCGATCATCGCTTCACCCTGAATCAAGCCCGATAACCCGCGTCGCGCGTCGCGTGACCGCAGCGCTTTGTCGTTTTGAGCGACGCGTCTAATCCCAGAAACTCCGCACCGCGACCGCCACGATCACCGGCACCGAAAACACCAGCGGAATCGCGAAATACTGCGCTTCGCGATCGACGATCCAGCTATAGATCAGCCACGCCACGCCGATCGCGAACGTGATGAGGCCGACCAGCACGGCGGCGATATTCAGAGCCAGCTTCGAAGGCTGGCGGCGCGCTTTGTCGTTGGTGTCGGGTTCGCGCGGAGACGATTTCATCTGACGAGGGGCCTGGCAGGTGTAAAAGCACAGGAAACCCCATCCGCACCGATCGCGCAAGGGCCGGCGCATGCCGGCCCCGTATCTTGTGTGAAGGCCCGTTACAAGCCGAACGACGCCGCCAGTTCGTCGAGCAGCTCGCGCTGGAACGCGACGAACCGCTCGCCGGGCTGCTGCGCGATCGCGAGCTCGAGCATCGGATCGGCGACCTCGGTACGGATGCCGGCCAGTTCCTCGACGATCGCGAGCCCGCAGAACGGCACATACGCCTCCGAATACCCGCCTTCATGGACGATCACGAGCCGCCCGCCGCAGTGGCGCTGTGCCGCGTCCTTCACCGCCCGCGTCATGAACCGGTAGCTGTCGGTATGCAGCAGCATGCGCGCGAGCGGATCGACCGCGCTCGCATCGAGGCCGCTCGCGACGACGATCAGTTCCGGCCGGAACCGTTCGAGCGCCGGCAGCACGATCCGCTCGAACGCATACCGATACGCGTCATCTCCGCTGCCTGCCAGCAACGGCACGTTCAGGTTCGCTCCGACGCCCGCGCCTTCGCCGCGGTCGCTGCCGCCGCTGTAGCCGGGCGGAAAGCAGCGGTCCTGATGCAGCGAGATCGTCAGCGTGTTGGGATCGTCGTAGTAGATCGACTGCGTGCCGTTGCCGTGATGCACGTCCCAGTCGATCACCGCGACGCGGTCGATGCCGTGCTTCGCGCGCGCGGCCTCGATCGCGATCGGAATGTTCGCGAGCAGGCAGAAGCCCATCGGGCGATCGCGCAGGCAGTGATGGCCGGGCGGCCGCGACAGCGAGAATGCGCTGGCCGCATGCTCGGCGACGACGGTGTCGATCGCCGCGATCGCGAGGCCCGCGGACAGCGTGGCGATCTCGTAGCTGCCCTTGCCGAACGGCGCGAGATCGCCGAGGTCGCCGCCGTGCGCATCGCTGAGCGCGCGGAACGCGTCGAGATAGCTGGCCGGATGGATGCGCAGCAGATCGTCGGCGGTGGCCGGCGCGGCGCCGCGCATGTCGAGGTGAGCGGCAAGGCCCGACGCCTGCACGAGCGACAGGAAGCGGCGCTTCGAATCGGGAGACTCCGCGTAGCCGGCGCTCGATGGCGGCTGGACCCAGCCGCCGACCGGGAAGAACAGCGCGTGCGTGCCGCCGGTGTGCCAGAAGGTGCGTTCGTCGGTGAAGAAGGCAGTGCGATTCATGGATGTGCTCGACCTGTCACGGTTGGGAAGAAACGGAAGTCATGGGCGTGCGCGCGCGGCGATCGAGATGGCGCAGCGCGGCGAACGACGCGATCGCGCCGGCGGTGGCGACCGCGAACAGTGCATGCATCGTGCCGCCGGCATCGAGCAACAGCCCGGCGAGCAGCGGGCCGGCCGCGAGGCCCGCACCGATCACGAAATTGAGCGTCGCGACGAGGCGCCCCGACGTATCGATCTGCGCGACGGTCGCGAGCATGAACGGCAGCACGAACGTCCATGCGAACTTGAACGCGAAGATCGCGGCGCTGTAGCCGCTCGCATGCGGCAGCGCGGCGAGTGCGACGAGCGATGCCGCGAGCAGCGCGTAACCGGCGGCCAGCATCGCGCGCCTGGCAAACCGGCCGCCTGCGCACGACGCGAGCGCCGCGCCGGCAATCCCCATCACGCTCGCGATCGCGAGCACGTTGCCGGTCGACTGCGGATCGAGGCCGGCCTGCGCCGCCGCGCGGCTCGCGAACGTCCACACGCTGCCGATCGCGAGATAGAACATCAGCACCGCGCCGATCGCGAGCACGACGAAACGTCGTGACGCATCGGCATCGGCGCCGCCGCGCGCGGCCTGTGCCGACGCGGTCCGTACACCGAGCGTCGCTGGAAAGCCGCGCGACAGCGGCGCCGCGAACAGCGCGAGCACGGCCAGCGCGACATATAGCGCGCGCAGCCCGAACGCGGCGAACACGTGCGGCAGCACGAACAGGCCGACGGCGCCGGCGGTCAATTGCCCGACGACCCACAGCCCATACACGCGATCGCTGTTCTCGCTCGTGGCCGCGCTGGTCATGCAGAGCACCATCAGCGAGCCGCCGCCGAGCGCGGTGACGGCACGCAGCGCGAGCAGCGCGCCGAAGCCCGGCATCCACAGCGCGGTCAGCAGGTTGCCCATACCGAACAGGGCGATCGCGTACGCAGCGACGCGGCGCGCATCGATGCGGCCGAGCCACAGATACGACGGTACGGTCGCGAGGCTGAACGCGCCGAGTTCGACGAAGAAGTAGGTGCCGATCTGCGATGCGGACAGCCCGAGCTGCGTCGCCAGCTGAGCGGCGACGGCCGGCGCGACGAGCAGCAGCAGCGGCGTGATGGCCGCGAACACGACGAGCGCGACGAGTGTCGAGCGCGCGAAAGTCGCCGTGCGGCCGTCGGACGGCAGCGCGGCATCGGAGCAAAGGGTTTTCATGGCGGGATCTCGCTGGACGGAATCAGAACAGGTGGTACATGCCGACCATCGCGCCGAACTGCGATGCGCCGGCAAGCGGCGTCGGGTCGTATTCGTAGACGGTCTGCGAGCTCTGGCCGCTATTGCGCGCATAGCCGAGGTTCACGTAGGCGACGGTGCGTTTCGACAGCGCGTAGGTGGTGCTCGCGATGAACAGCGTCGGGTGGCCGATCGCCGGCGTGCGCGAATCGGTGTGGTAGAAGCCCGCGTTCAGTCCGACTCCGCTCGCGGTCAGGTAGCGCGCGCCGCCCCAGACGATCGTGCGCGCCGCATCGAGATCGCCGCTCAGGCGTTCGACGCCCGCATAGACGGTGAGCGGCAGTGACGCGAATGCATACCGTGCGGCGAGCGTGCCGAGGTCGCGGCGGCGCGCGGAAGCATCGTCCGCGGCGGATGCGTCGCCGTGCGCCTGATGCAGCACCGCACTGACCGACAACCCGTTGCTCGTGTACTGGCCGCCGAGTTCGAGCACGCGCCCGGCGCGCGTATTGCCCGCGACGCCGGCCGTCGCCGCGAGGGCCTCGACATCGAAGCCGGCGAACGTGGGCGACTGATACTTGATCGAGTGGTCGATGAAGTTCGCCGTCATCGGCACGATCACGCCCTGGCCGCTGTACGACGCGTACCACAGCGGGTCGTAGAGCAGCGTCTTGTCGAACAGCACGCTGAATTGCCGCCCGAGCGTGACGGTGCCGGCCGGGCCCGCGACACCCACGTACGCGCCGCGGAAGAACGCATAGCCGGGGGCGGTCGCGGTGCCGTCGTTGAGGTTGAGGCCCTGTTCGAGCTTGAACAGCGCGCGCCAGCCGCCGCCGAGATCCTCGTGGCCCTTCAGCCCGATCTGCGAAGGCAGGATCCCGTAGTTCTGCAACTGCACGGCCGCGTGTCGTCCGTCGGCATGCGTCAGGTACTGCACGCCGGCGTCGAGCGCGCCGTACAGCGTGAGGGTCGACTGCGCATGCGCGGCAACGCTGCATGCGGCGAGCGCCGCGGCGGCCGGGGCCGTGCGGATGAAGCGGAGTGTCATCACGTCGGGTTCTCCATACCGTCCTGCATCGTGTGTTGTTGTCGCGACGCAGTGTCCGCAGCGGGAAATCGGGCGAACAGTCGTGCAGATGAACGGTGTGGAAAACCCGCGGTGCACGGCGTGGCCGTGCCGCGACGCCGCGCTGCGGCGTGCCGCGCGCCAGCAACGGGTGGCGTACCGTTCAAATGGATGGGGCTGGCGTGCGTTCCGGCAGCGACGCCCGCCAAAAATGCCGGTCGCTATAATCGGCCGGTCTGCGTTGCGCGCATCAGCGGCCCGGTCGGGCAGGGGAGCGGAAAGTGAGGATCACGACGGATATCGGGCAGGATCTCGACGCGCTGCGCGACGTGCCGGCCGCGATCGTGCTCGACGAATCCGCATGGCCGCCGTTGCCGCCACGGCGGGCCGATTTCGACGGCGTGACGCGCGGCGATGCAGCGCAGCGCGAACTCGGCTTGATGTTGCTCGACCTGTACGCGGTCGCCGCGCGGTCGAGCATCGGCGAATTCGAGTGCCGCTTCTTTTCGCTGCTGCAGGCGCTCATTCCCTTCGACGCCGCGTGGACCGGCGTCGCCACGCACGTGCCGACCGGCCCCGTGATGCACAACAGCTTCCTGTATCGCCTTCCGAACGCGTTCTTCAGCGACTGGAAACGCGTGCGCGACTGCGATCCGCTCGCGCAACGCACGCTGCTCGGCGCGCACGGTCGAGCGGTGCGCCTGTCGGTCGTCGAACCGGGGTTCGACGCGCGGTTTCGCGACTGGTGCGTGAAGTACGGGCTGGCGCAGTTGATGTGCGTGTGCACGCTCGATCGCCGCTTCGGATTGACGACCTTCATGTCGATCTATCGCCAGGGCCTGAATCGTCCGTTCAGCGAGGACGACGCGAGCCGCTTCGAGGAAGTGATCCCGCATCTGGCTGCCGCGCTGACGATCAACCGCGCAGCGCAGCTCACGCGCGAGCGCGACGACGCGGTTGCGCCGGCGGCACGCGCGCTGTGCGACAACTTCGGCGTGCTGCATCACGCCGATCACGGCTTCGACGACGTGCTGCGCACCGAATGGCCGACGTGGACGGGCCCGCGCATCCCGGAGCCGCTGGTCGCGCATGGGCGGCGTCAGTCGGGCCAGCCGTTCATCGGCGACGCGTTGCGCATCCAGTGCGTGCCCGTCGCGGGGCTGTTCCAGATCGAGGCGCGGCCTCGCTCGCTGCTCGACCGGCTGAGTCCGCGCGAACTGGCGGCGATCCGCTATTACGGCACCGGACGCTCGCATAAGGAGGTCGCCCAGCAGATGGCGATTTCGCCGACGACCGTGCGTCACTACCTGCGCTGCGCGTACCGCAAGCTCGGCATGCACGACAAGAGCCAGATCGCCGGCGTGCTCGGCGCGGCCGGCGGCCCGAGCGTCGATGAGCCGCCGGAGGCGGGCGGTGCGGCGCGCTGAATCGCCCGTGCGAACCCACGCCGCGGGCGCTTGCGTAAATGGTTGTGCCCGCAACCATTGAGCGTTATGCTCGTCAGCTTCCCGAAGACGGAATTTCATCATGAACGACACGAATTCAGGGTCGGTGCGCGCGGCGGTGGTCGGTGTCGGCGCGATCGGCGGATTGCTCGCGGCGGCGCTGTCGCGCGCCGGCATGACGGTGAGCGCCTACGCGCGCGGCGCGACGCTCGATGCGCTGAACGCACACGGCGTGCGCGTGATCGACGAGGCGGGCGCGGTGTCGTCGGTCCCGGTGCGCGCGAGCGACGACGCGGCCGCGCTCGGCGTGCAGGACTACGTGGTGATCGCGCTGAAGGCGCAGGCGTTGCCGGCGCTAGCCGCGCGCATCGCGCCGCTGATCGGGCCCGGCACGGTGATCGTCGCCGCGATGAACGGGCTGCCGTGGTGGTTCACGCACGGGCTCGCGGGCCCGCTCGACGGCGTGCCGCTCGACGCGGTCGACCCGGCCGGTGCGGTCTCGGCGGCGCTGCCGCCCGAGCAGGCGATCGGCTGCGTCGTGCACCTGTCGTCGAGTACCGATGCGCCGGGTCTCGTGCGCCGCGGTCGCGGCAACCGCCTGATCATTGGCTCGCCCGATGCGCGGCTCGACGCGCCGACCGCGCGATTCGCGGCGGCGCTCGCCGCGGGCGGCTTCGACGTCGAATCGACGCCGGCGATCCGCACCGAGATCTGGACGAAGCTGTGGGGCAACATGAACATGAATCCGTTGAGCGCGCTCACGGGTTCGACCGCCGAGCAACTGCTCGACGATCCGTTCACGCGGGATCTTGCGTTGCGGATGATGGAGGAGGCGGCCGCGATCGGCGCGAAACTCGGTCTCGATACGGGGATGGCCGGACCCGAGCGGATCGCCTTGACGCGCAAGCTGGGCGCGTTCAAGACGTCGATGCTGCAGGATTTCGAGGCAGGGCGACCGCTCGAGACCGGGCCGATCCTCGGCGTGTTTCCTGAACTGGGGCGCAAGCTCGACGTGCCGACGCCGTATTGCGATGCGGTGCTGGGGCTGCTGCGTCAGCGCGCGGCGAACAGCGGGCTATAGCGCAAGGGGATCGCTGCGGAGATGGCCAGGTTTGATGAAGAATGACGAGCAGTCGTTCGATACGTGCACGGCGGGGAAAACCGGGCCGCCGCCCGTGCGCTTGCGCGATTCACCCGACGGGAGCGATTCGGGTGATCTGAAGGATCCATCTGAATAAAGCGGCGCGCGCTGAATCGCTCGTGTCCCATCTGCGCGGGGCCAGCGTACAGCGCGCCGATTCCGGTACATGTGTCGCACGTCGCAACGCGCACGGATCGCCCCGCCCGCGACACTCACTCGTCGCCGTCGACCGCGTGCGCGACCACCTTGTCGAGCAGCCGCTCGAACGTCTGGCGCTCGCTGTCGGACAGGCATGCGAGCAAGCCTTCATTCCACTTGCGCACGATCGGCATGATCCGGCGATGCAGCGCGCGGCCGTCGGCCGTCAGCGCGATCAGCACGATCCGGCCGTCGTCCTCGCTCGCGCTGCGCTCGAGCAGCCCCTGGCGCAGCAGCGCTTCCGCCGCGCGGCTCGCCTGGCTCTTGTCGAGATTGGTATGACGTGCGAGATCCATGATCGAGAACGGACCGAACGCGCCGACGGCGGCGATCACGCGCGCCTCGGGCAGCGAGATGTCCAGCTTGTGCCGGTACACGTCGGCGATCCCGCGGTCGGATCGCTTCGTGAGCGCATGGAGGCGATAGGTCAGAAACTGATCGAGCCCGGCTTGACGGCCTTTCATGTCGAATCCTGAAGAAAAAGGGCGGGCCCGATTGTTCCTGTATCGCGCGCTCGGGTCAACGGTCAGTGTGCGCCGTACTTCAGCCGTGTCAACTGCTCCGCTTCGTTCGCGAGCAGATTCGCCGCGTCGCGGATCGCGACGTCGAGCGTGATCGGCCCCGGTGCGGGCGAGAAGCAGCCGGCGAAGTGTTCGGACAGGCGCGGCAGCGCGGCCGGGTCGACGGCGCCGGACAACAGCGACGCGGGCACGCCGGCGGCCTGCGCGTGACGGCACGCGATGAACGGCGCCTTGCCGTGCAGCGTCTGCACGTCGGAGCGGCCTTCGCCGGTGATCAGCCAGTCGGCGCCGGCGAGCGCCGCGTCGAGCCCGACCTGCCGCGCGACGACTTCCGCGCCGGCTTCGAACCGCGCGCCCAGCATGTGCAGCGCAAAACCCAGGCCGCCCGCGGCGCCGGCACCGGCCAGGTCGCGGCCGCGCCGGTCGAGCGCCGCCTCGAGCAGGTCGGCGAAGTGGCCGAGCGCGGCATCGAGGGTCGCGACTTGCTCGGGCACCACGCCCTTTTGCGGACCGAACACCGCGGTCGCGCCGTGCGCGCCCGTCAGCGGATTGTCGACGTCGGACATGCCGATGAATTCCGCTTCCTTCAGGCGCGGATCGAGCGCCGACGCGTCGATCCGCGCAATGTTTGCGAGCCGCGCGGGGACGGGCTCGACCGGCTGGCCGGCCGCGTCGAAGCATTGCAGGCCGAGGCCCGCGAGCAACCCTGCGCCCGCGTCGTTGGTGCTGCTGCCGCCGAGCGCGACGAAGAAGCGGCGCACGCCTTCGTCGAGCAGCGTGCGGATCGCTTCGCCCATCCCGCGCGTGCTGCGCGCGTCGACCGGCACGCTCATGCCGACCGCATCGGTGATGCCGACGATCTCGGCCGTCTCGACGATCGCGGTGCGCGCATCGATCACGCCCACCGCCGCATCGCGTGCCGCGAGCGACGCGCCGGCCACCCGCAGCGCACGCCGCGTGCCGCCGCCTGCCAGCATCGCGTCGAGCGTGCCTTCGCCGCCGTCGGCCATCGGGCAGCAGCGCACGACCGCGTCGGGCCGGGCGCGGCGGATGCCGGTGGCGATCGCGTCCGCGACCTGCTCGGCGGAAAGCGAGCCTTTGAACGAATCGGGCGCGATGACGACGACAGGCGCGGACGGGTGGTGCGGCATGGTGTCTCCGGGAAGCGTAATTGGTGTGAAAAATGGGGGCGCGACGGCGGCGCACCCTCATTCGGAGCTTACAGGATGGTGGGCGCGCGGTGGATACGTCGTTCGGCATAGCGACAATCCGCGCGCATTGCCGTGCACGGGCGCGGGCGGCACGCGGGAGCGCACCCTGTCATGCGGATCTGGCGGTACGAGGAAAATTGTTTGCTAGAATAGTCGATTCTTCCGGCCAAAGCCGTGCTCCGAGCCGCTTGCGCTAGCCATTCGGCGCGTGCAGGGATGGCGTGGCGCTCCGGCGCGGCATGTGGATGTGATGCACATCTCGCCGCAGGCAGGCACGGCAAGGAAAACCCGATTCGCTCGAATAATTTTAGGACGATTGAAGCCATGGCTAACGTTGTTGAGAACCTCGGCAAGCTTGAACGCCGCGTGACGATTTCCCTGCCGAAAGACACCGTGCAGAAGGAAATCGACGCCCGTATCCAGAAACTCGCGAAGAACGTTCGCATGCCGGGTTTCCGCCCGGGCAAGGTGCCGCTGAAGATGGTCGCCCAGCAGTACTCGGGTCAGGTCGAAGCGGAAGTGCTGAGCGACAAGATCGGCCAGGAATTCTTCACGATCAGCCGCGCGGAAAACCTGCGCGTGGCCGGCCAGCCGAGCTTCGAGCCGAAGCAGGAGCAGGCCGAGGACGCCTACGCGTTCGACGCGACGTTCGAGGTCTACCCGGAAGTGAAGATCGGCGACCTGGCGACGGCTGAAGTCGAGCGCTCGACCACGTCGATCGGCGACGCCGAAATCGACCGCACGCTGGACATCCTGCGCAAGCAGCGCGTGCACTACCACGCTCGCGGCGAAGCCGGCGAGCACGGCGACGGCGGCGCGGACACCGCGGCGAAGGACGGCGACCGCGTGACGGTCGACTTCGTCGGCAAGATCGACGACGTCGCGTTCCAGGGCGGCACGGCCGAAGACTTCCCGTTCGTGCTCGGCGAAGGCCGCATGCTGCCGGAATTCGAAACGGCGGCGCTCGGCCTGAAGGTCGGCGAACAACGTACGTTCGATCTGAAGTTCCCGGACGACTACCACGGCAAGGACGTGGCCGGCAAGACGGCGCAATTCACGGTCACGATGAAGAAGATCGAGTGGCCGCACCTGCCGGAAATCGACGCCGAATTCGCGAAGTCGCTCGGCATCGAAGACGGCGACCTGACGAAGATGCGCGCCGAGATCAAGGAAAATCTCGAGCGCGAAGCGAAGCGCCGCACGCAGTCGATCGTCAAGAACCAGGTGATGGACGCGCTGCTGAAGATTTCCGAACTCGACGTGCCGAAGGCGCTGATCGAGCAGGATCAGCAACGCCTCGTCGAAATGGCTCGCCAGGACCTGGCGCAGCGCGGCGTGCCGAACGCGAAGGACGCACCGATCCCGGCCGAGATGTTCGCCGAGCAGGCAGAGCGTCGCGTGAAACTGGGCCTCGTGCTGGCTGAACTCGTGAAGGCGAACGGCCTCGAAGCGAAGCCGGAACAGATCCGCGCGGAAGTCGACGAGTTCGCGAAGAGCTACGAAGACCCGAAGGAAGTGGTCCGCTGGTATTATTCCAACCAGCAGCGCCTCGCCGAGATGGAAGCGTTCGTCGTTGAAAGCAACGTCGTCGACTTCGTGCTGGGCAAGGCAAAGGTGACGGACAAGGAAGTGAGCTTCGAGGCACTCGCGAGCGCATCGTCGCAAGCGTAAGTGTCGCTCTAGCGGCGTGCCGGCTGTCGGAGCGACGGCCTGCACGCCGTTTTTACGTCAAGCGCACGGTTGCCATTAATATGGCGATTGAGCGGGCGGCTTCCTTCCGTTCAATTTTCCATTCGAACAAGGTTCATTGAATGATCACTCGCGCTGAATTGCTGGACATGCTTGCTTCGAACGCGCCGCAGGGTTTCGAGGCGCAAGCGCTGGGGCTGGTGCCGATCGTCGTCGAAACGAGCGGCCGCGGCGAGCGTTCGTACGATATTTATTCGCGTCTCCTGAAGGAGCGCCTGGTGTTCATGGTCGGCGAAGTGAACGACCAGACCGCCAACCTCGTGGTCGCGCAATTGCTGTTCCTCGAGAGCGAGAATCCCGACAAGGACATCAGCCTCTACATCAACAGCCCGGGCGGCTCGGTGTCGGCCGGCATGGCGATCTACGACACGATGCAGTTCATCAAGCCGGACGTGTCGACCCTCTGCATGGGCCTCGCGGCCAGCATGGGCGCATTCCTGCTCGCATCGGGCGCGAAGGGCAAGCGTTTCGCGCTGCCGAACTCGCGCGTGATGATTCACCAGCCGCTCGGCGGCGCACGCGGCCAGGCGTCCGACATCGAGATCCAGGCACGCGAAATCCTCTACCTGAAGGAACGGCTGAACAACCTGCTCGCGCAACATACGGGCCAGGACGTCGAGCGCATCGCGCGCGACACCGACCGTGATAACTTCATGTCGAGCGAGGACGCGAAGGCGTACGGGCTGATCGACCAGGTGCTGCTGAAGCGCCCGTGAATTTAAGTGGGGTGCCGCCCCGATTCGGGCGGCGCCCGCTGCAACGTCCCGAGTGCCTTGAGCATCTGCGGCAAGCGCATCCAGCCGGCTCCGGTCGCGCCCTAGGCGCGGCGTCCGGAGCATTCGGCGTATCATGTCATTTACCTGTCCGGAGGCTCTACATTCATGGCGGACAAAAAAGGTTCGAACAGCGAGAAGCTGTTGTATTGCTCGTTCTGCGGAAAGAGCCAGCATGAGGTGAAGAAACTCATTGCCGGCCCGTCGGTATTCATCTGCGATGAATGCATCGACCTCTGCAACGAGATCATTCGCGACGAGGCGGCTGCCGCCGGCGTCGAGGCCAGCCTGTCCCGGTCGGATCTGCCGAGCCCGCAGGAAATTCGCGACATCCTCGATCAGTACGTGATCGGGCAGGAGCGCGCGAAGAAGATCCTCGCGGTGGCCGTGTACAACCACTACAAGCGCCTGAAGCATCTCGACAAGAAGGACGACGTCGAGCTGTCGAAGAGCAACATCCTGCTGATCGGCCCGACGGGCTCCGGCAAGACGCTGCTCGCGCAGACGCTCGCGCGGTTGCTGAACGTGCCGTTCGTGATCGCCGATGCGACGACGCTGACCGAAGCCGGCTACGTCGGCGAGGACGTCGAGAACATCATCCAGAAGCTGTTGCAGAACTGCAACTACGAGGTCGACAAGGCCCAGCGCGGGATCGTCTACATCGACGAAATCGACAAGATCAGCCGCAAGTCGGACAACCCGTCGATCACGCGCGACGTGTCGGGCGAGGGCGTCCAGCAGGCACTGCTGAAGCTCGTCGAAGGCACGATGGCGTCGGTGCCGCCGCAGGGTGGCCGCAAGCATCCGAACCAGGATTTCATTCAGGTCGACACGACCAACATCCTGTTCATTTGCGGCGGCGCGTTCGACGGTCTCGAGAAGGTGATCACCGATCGCACCGAAAAGACGGGCATCGGCTTTGGCGCGACGGTCAAGAGCAAGCAGGAACGCGACGCGGGCGAAGTGCTGCGCGAGACGGAACCGGAAGACCTGATCAAATTCGGTCTGATCCCCGAATTGATCGGCCGCCTGCCGGTGGTCGCGACGCTCGGCAAGCTCGATGAAGCCGCGCTGATGAAGATCCTCGTCGAGCCGAAGAATGCGCTCGTCAAGCAGTATCACAAGCTGTTCGCGATGGAGCGCGTCGAGCTGGAAATCCGGCCGGGCGCGTTGCAGGCAGTCGCCCGCAAGGCGATCCGCCGCAAGACCGGCGCGCGCGGCTTGCGTTCGATCATCGAACAGGCATTACTCGACGTGATGTACGAGTTGCCGGCGATGAAAGGGGTCAGCAAGGTCATCATCGATGAAAACGTGATCGATGGCGACGGCAAACCCCTGCTGATCTATGAGGACACGCCGAAAGTGGCGGGTTCGAACTGACCGGCTTGCCGACGATGTTCTGCGAAAAAGGCCGTTCATGAGTCCGTGGGCGGCTTTTTTTCGTTTATCTTGTGGGTAACTCTGACTCGACACGCGGTGGTTACTTTCTTACCGAATATTTCCCGCACTTGAAGGCTTGCAATTCGTTGTGGCGGCCTCAATTACCGAACAATTGATTCCACTCATGGGGAAATGAAATGTCAGGCACCCAACTTCTTCCGCCGGAACGCATCACGCTCCCGCTGCTGCCGCTGCGGGACGTCGTCGTTTTCCCGCACATGGTGATTCCGCTCTTCGTGGGCCGGCCGAAATCGATCAAGGCCCTCGAAGCAGCGATGGAAGGCGGCAAGCACATCATGCTCGTCGCCCAGAAAACCGCGGCCAAGGACGAACCGACCGAAAAGGACATGTACGAGGTCGGTTGTATCGCCAACATCCTGCAGATGCTGAAGCTGCCGGACGGCACCGTGAAGGTGCTCGTCGAGGGCCTGCAGCGCGCGAAGGCGTTGTCGATCGAAGAGCAGGAGACGCAGTTCTCCTGCGACGTGATGCCGCTCGAGCCCGATCACGCCGACAGCGCGGAAACGGAAGCGCTGCGCCGCGCGATCGTGTCGCAGTTCGACCAGTACGTGAAGCTGAACAAGAAGATCCCGCCGGAGATTCTCACGTCGCTGTCGGGCATCGATGAAGCCGGTCGCCTCGCGGACATGATCGCCGAGCGTCTGCCGCTGAAGCTCGACCAGAAGCAGCACATCCTCGAGATGTTCCCGGTCATCGAGCGCCTCGAGCACCTGCTCGCGCAGCTCGAAGCCGAGATCGACATCCTGCAGGTCGAAAAGCGCATCCGCGGGCGCGTGAAGCGCCAGATGGAAAAGAGCCAGCGCGAGTACTACCTGAACGAACAGGTCAAGGCGATCCAGAAGGAACTGGGCGAAGGCGAGGAGGGTGCGGATCTCGAGGAACTCGAGAAGCGCATCAACGCCGCGCGCATGCCGAAGGAAGCGAAGAAGAAGGCCGACGCCGAGCTCAAGAAGCTGAAGCTGATGTCGCCGATGTCGGCGGAAGCGACCGTCGTGCGCAACTACATCGACACGCTGATCGGCCTGCCGTGGCGCAAGAAGAGCAAGGTCAACAACGATCTGTCGAACGCCGAGCAGGTGCTCGACGAGGATCACTTCGGCCTCGAGAAGGTGAAGGAACGCATTCTCGAGTACCTCGCGGTGCAACAGCGCGTGGACAAGGTCAAGGCGCCGATCCTGTGCCTCGTCGGGCCCCCGGGCGTCGGCAAGACCTCGCTCGGCCAGTCGATCGCGCGTGCGACGAACCGCAAGTTCGTCCGGATGGCGCTCGGCGGCGTGCGTGACGAAGCCGAGATCCGCGGTCACCGCCGGACGTACATCGGCTCGATGCCGGGCAAGATCCTGCAAAGCCTCGCGAAGGTCGGCGTGCGCAATCCGCTTTTCCTGCTCGACGAAGTCGACAAGATGGGCATGGATTTCCGCGGCGATCCGTCGTCGGCGCTGCTCGAAGTGCTCGATCCGGAACAGAACCACACGTTCGCCGATCACTACATCGAAGTCGACTTCGACCTGTCGGACGTGATGTTCGTCGCGACGTCGAACTCGCTGAACATCCCGCCGCCGCTGCTCGACCGGATGGAAGTGATCCGTCTGTCGGGCTACACGGAAGACGAGAAGGTCAGCATCGCGCAGCGTTACCTGCTGCCGAAGCAGAAGAAGAACAACGGGCTGAAGGACGGCGAGGTCGACGTCACCGAACAGGCGATCCGCGACATCATCCGCTACTACACGCGCGAAGCCGGTGTGCGTTCGCTCGAGCGGGAAGTGTCGAAGATCTGCCGCAAGGTCGTGAAGATGCTGCTGCTGAAGAAGGCATCGGGCGCGATCAAGGTCGATGGCGAGAACCTCGATACGTTCCTCGGCGTGCGCAAGTACGACTTCGGCCTCGCGGCGAAGGAAAACCAGGTCGGTCAGGTGACGGGCCTCGCGTGGACTGAAGTCGGCGGCGATCTGCTGACGATCGAAGCCGCGGTGATGCCGGGCAAGGGCAACGTGATTCGCACGGGTTCGCTCGGCGACGTGATGAAGGAGTCGGTCGAGGCTGCGCGTTCGGTCGTGCGCTCGCGTTCGCGGCGTCTGGGCATCAAGGACGAAGCGTTCGAGAAGCAGGACATCCACATCCACGTGCCGGAAGGCGCGACGCCGAAGGACGGTCCGTCGGCGGGCGGTGCGATGACGACCGCGCTGGTGTCGGTGCTGACGGGCATTCCCGTGCGTGCCGATGTCGCGATGACGGGCGAGATCACGCTGCGTGGCGAAGTGCTGCCGATCGGCGGGCTGAAGGAAAAGCTGCTGGCTGCGCATCGCGGCGGCATCAAGCTCGTGCTGATTCCGGAAGAGAACGTGAAGGATCTCGCGGACATTCCGGACAACGTGAAGAACGCGATCGAGATCGTGCCGGTCCGCTGGATCGACAAGGTGCTCGAGCTCGCGCTCGAACGTACGCCGACCCCGCTGCCGCCGGAAGAAGAGGCGAAGGCTGCGGCACCGGTTGGCGACGCGGCGAAGGATGCCGGCTCGACGGAAGTCGTCAAGCACTGAGAAGCTGAATACCGTCACTGACGGTTGTTCACGAAACCCGCGGCGTGTCCGCGGGTTTTTTTATGCGCATCGGCATCGCGTGCGTGAGTGTTGAACGATGCGCGTTGAAAAAAATTCACGTGCGGGCTTGGCAAAATGATTGGAGATGAATTAAACTTGCGGGCTCGCTGGTTGTTGATGCCGAAATGCAGATCGCGGCCAGAACGAATCGGAAACGGGTGCTTAGCTCAGCTGGTAGAGCGGCGCCCTTACAAGGCGTAGGTCGGGGGTTCGAACCCCTCAGCACCCACCAGTTTCCCGATTCAGCCAGACCAAGGAGCGGTAGTTCAGTTGGTTAGAATACCGGCCTGTCACGCCGGGGGTCGCGGGTTCGAGTCCCGTCCGCTCCGCCAGAAAATGAGAAAGCCCGCCTTGTGCGGGCTTTTTCATTTGTATTTCCGTTCGTGCCCGCTTGCGGGCGCGTGACTAGCGGAGTGGAGGAAGCCGCCTGCGCGGCTTCCGGCGGGACTCGAAGGGCTGCGCGTGCACGCGCAGCCGCGGCCTGCGGGATGTAGGCGAGTCCCGTCCGCTCCGCCAGAAAATGAAGAAGCCCGCCTCGTGCGGGCTTTTTCATTTGCATCGCCGGCCGCGCCCCGTTCGTTACGCACCTGCTTTTCTCCCGTGCCACCCCGTATGTTGTAATATCGGACGTTTTGTCCAATTTTCCCGTCACGCATGCTCGATTTCTTCCGTAATCACCAGCGCCTGATGATGGCGCTCCTGCTCCTTATCGTGTTGCCGGGGCTGGGTTTCGTCGGGATCCAAGGTTTCCGCGGCTTCTTCGACGACAGCGCGAACGTCGCTGCGATCAACGGGCACAAGATCACGCGGGTCGAATTCGACGGCGCGTTCCGTCAGCAGATCGACCAGGCGCGCCAGGCGCTCGGTGGGCAGTTCGACATCAAGGCATTCGACACGCCGGAACATCGCAAGCAGGTCCTCGACGGCCTGATCCAGCAACGCGTGCTGGCCGATGAGACGCAACGCCTGCACCTGACCGCATCCGACAACGCCGTGCGCGACGCGCTGATGAGCGACCCGATGATCGCGTCGCTGAAGAAACCCGACGGTTCGATCGACGTCGAGCGCTATGCCCAGCTGCTGTCGTTCCAGGGAATGACGCCCGAGCAGTACCAGGAGCGCGTGCGCTACAGCCTCGCGCTGCAGCAGATTCCGGCCAGCATCGTGGCGAGCGCATTCACGCCGAAGGGCCCGGCGCAACGCCTGTCGGAGCTGGCCGCGCAGCAGCGCGAAGTGCAGGCGCTCGTGCAGAAGACGAGCGACTACGCGGCGAAGGTGCAGCCGACCGACGCGCAGCTCACCGCGTACTATGACGCGCACAAGCAGAGCTTCGCGACGCCGGAAACCGCGACGATCCAGTATCTCGTCTATTCGCCGGCCGCGGCCGCCGCGAGCGCACAGCCGAACGATGCGGACATCAAGAAGTTCTACGACGACAACCCGACGCACTTCCGCTCGGAAGCGCAGGTACGCGTGAGCCACATCTTCATCGCCGCAGCGAGCGACGCGAGCGCCGCCGACAAGGCAGCCGCGAAGGCGAAGGCCGAGCAGCTGCTGGCCGACGTGAAGGCGCATCCGGACCAGTTCGCGCAGATCGCGCAGAAGAACTCGCAGGATGCACCGTCGGCAGCGAAGGGCGGCGATCTCGGCTTCATCACGCGCGGCTCGACCGCGGGTGGCAAGGCGTTCGACGATGCCGCGTTCGCGCTGAAGCAGGGCGACGTCAGCGGTGTCGTGCAGTCGGATCTTGGCTTCCACATCCTGAAGGCGACGGAAGTGAAGCCGTCGGTGGTCAAGCCGTTCGCCGACGTGAAGGATCAGATCGCGGTGCAGCTGAAGCAGCAGTATGCAGCGAAGGCGTTCACGGACAACGCGGAAGGCTTCACGTCGACCGTGTATGAAAAGGCGAAGACGCTGCAGCCGGCCGCCGACAAGTACAAGCTGACGATCCAGACGGCCACGGTCATGCCGACGCCGAATCCGCAGCTGCCGCCGACGAGCCCGCTGAACAATCCGAAGTTCCTCGCTGCCGTGTTCGCGAGCGACTCGGTGAAGAGCCAGAACAACACGCAGGCGATCGACGTGGGCAACAACACGCTGATCTCGGCGCGCGTGACCGACTACAAGCCGGCTGCCGTGCCGGCGCTCGACACGATCAAGGACGCGGTGCGTCAGAAGGTCGTCGCCGAGCAAGCCACGGAACTCGCGAAGAAGGACGGCGCGGCGAAGCTGGCCGAGCTGCAGAAGTCGAAATCGGCCGATGGCTTCACGCCCGTCCAGAAGGTGTCGCGCATGCAATCGCAAGGCCTGACGCCGGCCGCGCTGAGCGCCGTCTACAAGGTCGATGCGAAGACGCTGCCGGCCTACGTCGGTGTCGATCTCGGTGCGGACGGCTACGCGATCTATCGCGTGAACGCGGTGATCCCGGGCACGGCCGTCGATCCGCAGCAACTCGCGGCCGCGCAGCAGCAGATGGCGCAGGTCGAAGCGCAAAGCGAAGGCGAAGCGTATCTCGCCGCGCTGCGCGACCGCTCGAAGGTGAAGCTGTACGGCACCACGCCGAGCCAGTCGCAGGACAGCGGCAACTGAGCGTAGCGCCGTTCACGGTTTCGCACGCAACAACAGAAAGCCCCGCTGCGAGCGGGGCTTTTTGCTTTCCGGCGACGGTGAATAGTCGGGTCAGCCGCGCGGTTTACCGAGCAGCGGTTTCAGCGCGGGCCAGACGTTGTCGAGCAGGACGCCCTGCGCCTGCTGCGTGGGATGCATCTGGTCCGACTGGAACATCTCCGGCTTGTTTTCGATGCCGGCCAGCAGGAACGGCACGAGCGGGACGCCGAGCTCCTTCGACAGCCGCGTATAGAGCGCATGGAATTTCTGCGTGTAATCGGGCCCGTAGTTGGGCGGCACGTACATGCCGACCAGCACGACCTTCGCACGCGCTTGCCGCGCATCGGCGATGATGTCACGCAGGTTCTGCTCGGTCGTCGCGAGCGGCACGCCGCGCAGCGCGTCGTTCGACCCGAGCTCGACGACGACGATCGACGGCTTGAGCCGTTGCAGCACCGCGGGCAGCCGTGCGCGGCCGCCGCTCGTGGTGTCGCCGCTGATGCTTGCGTTCGCGACGCTATAATCGATTCGCTCGGTCGCGAGCCGTTGCCGCAGCAGCGCAACCCAGCCGGTGTCGCGCGGCAGCCCGTATTCGGCCGACAGGCTGTCGCCCAGCACGACGAGCGCGGGCCGGCCCTGGCCCGATGTCGGGGCCGCCGTTGCGGCGCGTGCGGGCACGGTTGCTGCGAGCAACGTACCCAGCAGCGCGGCGAGCGCCGCGCGTCTCTTCCAGTGGAATGTCGTGTCCATGTTCAAGATTACCGATCCGATCATCGAAGTCCAAGACGTATGCAAGCGGGTCGCCGATGCAACGGGCGAGCTGACGATCCTCGACGGCATCACGCTCAGTGTGCGATCCGGCAGCAGCCTCGCGATCGTCGGTGCGTCGGGGTCCGGCAAATCGACGCTGCTCGGCCTGCTTGCGGGGTTGGACAGCGCGACGAGCGGCACGGTTCGCCTGCTCGGGCGCGCGCTCGACCAGCTCGACGAGGACGAGCGCGCCGCGCTGCGCAACGGCGCCGTCGGATTCGTGTTCCAGTCATTCCAGTTGATGCCGCACCTCACGGCGCTCGAGAACGTGATGCTGCCGCTCGAGCTGCGGGGCGGCATCGGTGCGCGCGAAGCGGCCGAGCGGGCCCGCGCGCTGCTCGTGCAGGTCGGTCTCGGCGAGCGCACCGCGCATTATCCGAAGCTGCTGTCCGGTGGCGAACAGCAGCGCGTCGCGCTCGCGCGCGCGTTCGTCACGCACCCGGCGATCCTGTTCGCCGACGAACCCACCGGCAGCCTCGATGCGGCCACGGGCCACGCGGTCATCGACCTGATGTTCGAACTGAATCGCGCGCACGGCGCGACGCTCGTGCTCGTCACGCACGATGCCGAACTCGCGCGCCGCTGCGCGACGACGGTCACGATCGACGCCGGACGCATCGTCGCGCCGCAGGCCGCGTAGCACGGCGCTGAATGCTTGCGCCGGTCGCACACGGTCAATTGCCGGTGCGACCGGCATGCGCAAGACGCTGTCGCGTCAGCGCTTGAGCGCCGCACGCGCGCGCTCGATCAGCGCGGTCGTCGACGAATCGTGCTTCGCGGGATCGACCGACTCGGCCGACAGGTCGGCTTCGACGACCTTGCCGAGAATCTTGCCGAGCTCGACGCCCCACTGGTCGAACGGATTGATGTCCCACACCGTCGCCTGCACCAGCACCTTGTGCTCGTAGAGCGCGATCAGCGCGCCGAGCGTGCGCGGCGTCAGCGCATCCACCAGCAGCGTCGTCGTCGGCCGGTTGCCGGGGAACGTCAGGTGCGGCGCGAGCGCTTCCTTGCCGGGGCCGGCGACCTTGCGCGCTTCGTCGAGCGTGCGGCCGAGCATCAGCGCTTCGCTCTGCGCGAAGCAGTTCGCGAGCAGCTTCGGATGATGGCTCGCGAGCGGATGCTCGGGCGTCAGCACCGCGATGAAGTCGATCGGCACGATCGTCGGGCCCTGGTGCAGCATCTGGAAGAACGCGTGCTGGCCGTTGGTGCCCGGCTCGCCCCACGTGACGGCCGACGTCGGGTAGTCGACGAACGTGCCGTCCAGGCGTGCGGACTTGCCGTTGCTTTCCATCTCGAGCTGCTGCAGGTACGACGGCAGGTAGTGCAGCGCTTCCGAATACGGCGCGACGAGATAGCTCTGCGAGCCGAAGAAGTTGCGGTACCAGATGCCGATCAGGCCGAGCAGCACCGGCAGGTTGCGTTCGAGCGGCGCCTGGCGGAAATGGCGGTCCATGTCGTTCGCGCCGGCGAGCAGTTCGTCGAACTGCTCGGGCCCGATCGCGATCATGATCGACAGGCCGACCGCCGACCACAGCGAATAGCGGCCGCCGACCCAGTCCCACATTTCGAACACGTTGTCCGCGTCGATGCCGAACTTCACGACTTCGGCCGGGTTCGCCGACACGCCGACGAAGTGCTTCGCGAGGGCGGCCTCGGGGCAGCCGCGCGCGACGAACCAATCGCGCAGCGAGCGTGCGTTCGTCATCGTCTCGAGCGTCGTGAAAGTCTTCGACACGATGATCGCGAGCGTTTCCTCCGGATCGACCTGTTCGAGCACGCGCGCGAGATCGGCGCCGTCGACGTTCGACACGAAGTGAGTCGAGATGTCCGGGCTCGCGACGTGATGCAGCGCATGCGTGACCATCTTCGGGCCGAGATCCGAACCGCCGATGCCGATGTTGATCACGTGGCGGATGCGCTTGCCGGTGTAGCCGGTCCACGCGCCGCTGCGCACGGCGCGCGCGAAGGTCGCCATCTTCGCGCGCTCGGCGCTGATCTGCGCATGGAACGGCGCGTGCGGGTCGGTCGCGCGCAATGCCGTATGCAACGCGGCGCGGCCTTCGGTCGGGTTGACGATCTCGCCGGCGAACATCGCGTCGCGGCGCGCTTCGACGCCCGCTTCGCGGGCCAGTTGCACGAGCAGGCGCAGCGTGTCGTCGTTGATGCGGTTCTTCGACAAGTCGGCCGCAAGGCCGCCGCCGGGAATCGTGAAGCGTTCGGCACGGGTCGGCGCGCGGTCGTTTTCCGGCGCGAACCAGTCGCGCAGCCGCGCATGGCGGATTTGTTCGAAGTGGGATTGAAGGGCAGTCCAGGCGGGGAGCGAATTCAGCGTCATGGCGGTTCGAGTGAAGCGTGAATCGGGAGGAATGCCGCGCCGGCTCATCGGGATCGGAAGGCCGGCGGACGAGAGGGCCCGCCGTGCGGCGGGGCACTCAGTATAGCGGCGTTATATGTCGGCGCGCGGCGACGGGTAAAAAAGGCGATTGATCAGCGTGCGCACCATCGGCGCGAGTTCGCCCGCGACGAGGCCGGCCGGGCCGTTGCCGTTCGCGGTCAATGTGTCGGCCGCGAGGCCGTGCAGATACACGCCCGCGAGCGCGGCTTCGTACGGCGCGACGCGCTGCGCGAGCAGCGCGCCGATCAGGCCGCCGAGCACGTCGCCGGTGCCGCCGGTCGCGAGCGCGGCATTGCCGGTCGGGTTCACCGTCAGGCGGCCGTCGGGCGCGGCAATCACCGTGCCCGAGCCCTTCAGCACGACGATGCTCGCGTAGCGCGCGGCCAGCGCCTGGGCCGCGGCCAGCCGATCCTGCTGCACCGTCGCGGTATCGCTGCCGAGCAGCCGTGCCGCCTCGAGCGGATGCGGCGTCAGCACGCACGCGAGGCCGCGCGCGCCGCGGGCGGCAACGGCGGTCGCGAGCTCGGCGTGGGTCGCGACGAGGTTCAGCGCGTCGGCGTCGAGCAGCGTCACGGCGTCGTGCGCGAGCACGTCACGCACGAGGGTTGCCGCGGCCTCGCGCGGGCCGAGGCCGCAGCCTGCCGCGATCGCGGACATCGCATCGAGATCGAGGCCGTCCGCCGGATGCAGCATCAGCTCCGGAAAAGGCGGGTCGTACGGCGGCGCGCCGGCGCCGAGGAAGCCGACATGCACCTTGCCGGCCCCCGCGAACAGCGCGGCGCGCGCGGCGAGGATCGGCGCGCCGCACATGCCGGTGTCGCCGCCGAGCACCGCCAGGCTGCCGAACGTGCCCTTGTGCGATGCGAACGCGCGGGCGGGCAGCGCGGCGGCGAACCGGGCCGGCGCATTCAGCACGACGGCCGGCGTGGCGGGCGGTGCGACGTCGAGCGACGCGATGTGAATCTCGCCGGCGAGATCGCGGCCGTCGCCCGTGTAAAGGCCCGGCTTCGCGCCGATGAAGGTGAGCGTATGGGTCGCGGCGACGGCGACGCCCGCGCCGACGATCCGGCCTGTGTCGCTGTCCAGTCCGCTCGGCACGTCGAGCGCGAGCACGCGGCCGCCGTTTCGTGTGTGCGCGGCGATGCGCGCGGCCTGGGCGGCGAACGGGCCGTCGAGCGCGCGGCCGAGGCCGATGCCGAACAATCCGTCGACGACCCACGCGTAATCGTCCAGCGACGCGGGTGGTTCGGTCGACAGCGGCACGCCGGCCGCGCGCGCGAGGCCGAGCGCCCATTGCGCATCGTCCGGCTTGACCGCCAGCGGCATCCACGCCTGCGTGGCGACGCCAAGCTGCTGCAGCTGCGCGGCGGCCACCAGCGCGTCGCCACCGTTGTTGCCGGGGCCGACCGCGAACCAGACCGGGCGTTCGTTGCCAGCGACCCGTTCGGACAGCCAGCGCGCGGCGGCCGTGCCCGCGCGGCCCATCAGCGTGTGCGGCGGCAGTTCGGCGGTTGCGGCGGCCTCGGCCGCGCGCAGGTCGGCGACGCGCAGCAGCGCGAGCGGGGCGGAGTCGGGAAGCGGGCGGGTGTTCGTCATCGCGGAGTCATGGCGGCGAAGAGGAAGCCGCCCCGGGGGCGAGCCCGCGGCGGTCAGGTCGTGAAGCGCGCGGCGCTCAGCGCGGCGAGCGTGTCGGCCGGCCACTGCTGCGCGGCGCCGCCCACGCAGTCGGTCACCACTTTAGCAGACCCGCACGCGAGGCCCCAGCCGGCCGGGCCGTGGCCGAAATTGACGAACACGCGCGGATGCGGGGTCGGACCGACGACCGGCAGGCCGTCCGGCGACAGCAGCTGCGTGCCTTGCCACGACAGCGCGGCGGAAATCTTTGCGGCGCCGGGCACCCAGTCGTGGACGGCCTGCCCGAGCAGCGCGAGCGCGGCCTCGGACAACGGCTCGGGAAGCGGCTTCGCGGTGTCGGCGAGGCTCTGCAGCACGCCGCCGCCGCCGACGCGCAACCGCTGGTGGGTGCGCGTGATCGAGATCCGCTTGATCGAATCGACGACGCTCAGGTGCGGCGCATGTTCTTCGTACGCGACCGGCGCGGTCAGCGTGTGGGCGCGCACCGGATGCAGCGGCAGCCGCCAGCCGAGCCGCTCCAGCAGCGGCAGGCTGCCGGCGCCGGCGGCGACCACGATCGCGTCGGCCGAAATCACGTCGACCTCGTGTGCCTTCGTCGCATGCCGCCCGCCGGCCGGCGGCGCGAGCTCGACCGCGGCGCGGCCGGTGTCGACGCGGATCGCGGCGACGTCCGCGCCGAAGCGAAACTGCACGCCGTGCTCGTCGAGCGTCTGCTTGACCAGCTTCGCGAACAGCGGGCAGTTGCCGGTGCGCTCGGCCTCGAGCAGCACGCCGCCGGCGAAGCCGGGCTCGGCCGGCACCGACGGCTCGAGTGCCGCGCATTCGTCGGCGGTGAGCACCCGGTACGGCTGGTCGAGCGTGCGCAGCAGGTCGAGCGCCGGCTGCAGCGCGTCCCAGTCGCGCGTGTCGCGCACGACGTGGAGGATCCCCGGTTTCTGCTCGAATTCGAGCTGGAAGCGCGCCTCGATGTCGGCGAGCGACTCGCGCGACGCGTCGATCAGCGGGCGCAGCCGTGCGTACTGCGCGACGAATGCGTCGGGCTCGCGCAGCGCCGCGAGCTGCTTGACGAAGCGGCGCACGCCGCCGTTCAAGCCCGGCTTGTACACGATGCCGGTGTCGCGCGGCTGGCGCTGGTGCATGAAGGTGGGGCCGAACCAGACGTCGAGCGGGCTCGGCAGCAGTGCGCCGCCGTCGCCGTAGGTCGCACCCTGCGCGACGGTCGCGTGGCGCTCGACCACGCACACGCGATGGCCGGCCGCACGCAATTGGTAGGCGGTGGCGACGCCGCTGAGTCCGCCGCCGATGACGATGACATCCATGGATTGCTTCGATGACGGGCGGCGCGCACGCCGCCCGGTGAGAATTCGCTGACGGGCCCCCGGCCCGGTGAACCGGGAATGATAGCGCCAAAAGCGCGCGAACCGGCGCCACGCGAGTCCATCCGATTCCGCCATCGTGCGGCCGCCGGCTGCCGCGGCCGGGCACGCCGGGCCGGCGGGCGGATGGGCGGGCGGCTCGGCGAGGCGGGTGCGGCGGATTGCGGTGCACCGTCGCGGTGCGCGACCGGTCCCGATCGGCCGGTCTGGGACGACCGACTTCCGGGTATAATTACGGCCTTCCTTTCGCCCCACGTCGCCACCTCGCGCGACTCATCGACGTCAGTCCAGCCCATGGCTCACTTCTCGTGTTTTCCCGGCGCTTCGGCCCTCTCCGATTTCCGTCAAACCCGTCTGCTCGACACGCTCAGGCAAATCGACGCCAACATCGTCGCGGTGCGCGGCCAGTTCCTGCACTTCGTCAATGCGGCCGAGCCGCTGTCGGCCGACGACAGCGCCCGCATCGACGCGCTGATGCACTACGGCGCGCCGTTCGAGCCGGCGGCCGAGAAGGGCGCGACCGAGACCTTCGTCGTGCTGCCGCGCTTCGGCACGGTTTCGCCGTGGGCCAGCAAGGCGACCGACATCGCGCAGCACTGCGGCCTCACGCAGGTGCGTCGCATCGAGCGCGGCGTCGAATTCACGGTCACGCTGAAGTCGGGCCTGCTCGGCGGCAAGAAGGCGCTGTCCGACGACGCGCGCGCGGCGGTCGCGGCCGCGCTGCATGACCGGATGACCGAAAGCGTGGTCGCCGCGCGCGACGACGCGAAGCACCTGTTCGACGAACTGCCGGCCAAGCCGCTCGCGACCGTCGACGTGCTGGGCGTCGGCCGCGCCGCGCTCGAGCGCGCGAACGTCGAGCTGGGCCTCGCGCTCGCCGATGACGAAATCGACTACCTGGTCGACGCGTTCCGCAAGCTCGAACGCAACCCGACCGACGTCGAGCTGATGATGTTCGCGCAGGCGAACAGCGAGCACTGCCGCCACAAGATCTTCAACGCGCAGTGGACGATCGACGGCGAGCCGCAGGACATGTCGCTGTTCGCGATGATCCGCAACACCGAGAAGCTGAGCCCGCAGGGCACGATCGTCGCGTATTCGGACAACTCGTCGATCATGGTCGGCGCCGAAGCCGAGCGCTGGTTCCCGCGCAACGCGGGCGCGGCCGGCGAGCCGGGTGAGCGCTATGGGCGCCACACCGAGCTCACGCACACGCTGATGAAGGTCGAGACGCACAATCACCCGACGGCGATCTCGCCGTTCCCGGGCGCGGCGACCGGCGCGGGCGGCGAGATCCGCGACGAAGGCGCGACGGGCCGTGGTGCGCGTCCGAAGGCCGGCCTCACCGGTTTCACCGTGTCGAACCTCGACCTGCCCGGCGCACGCCAGTCGTGGGAAAACGCCCGCGACGCGGCGCAGCCGCTCGGCGAGCGCAACCCGAACGACGTGCACGGCCCGTACGGCCGTCCGGACCGCATCGCGTCGCCGCTGCAGATCATGATCGACGGCCCGCTCGGCGGCGCCGCGTTCAACAACGAATTCGGCCGTCCGAACCTCGGCGGCTACTTCCGCGTGTACGAGCAGAACGTCGACGGTCAGGTGCGCGGCTATCACAAGCCGATCATGATCGCGGGCGGCCTCGGCAACATCGCGGATCAGCATACGCACAAGCACGACGTGCCGGCAGGCTCCCTGCTGATCCAGATCGGCGGCCCCGGCATGCGGATCGGCATGGGCGGCGGCGCGGCGAGCTCGATGGCGACCGGCGCGAACACGGCCGAACTCGACTTCGACTCGGTGCAGCGCGGCAACCCGGAAATCGAGCGGCGCGCGCAGGAAGTGATCAACGGCTGCTGGCAGCTCGGCGCGGAAAACCCGATCCTGAGCATCCACGACGTCGGCGCGGGCGGCCTGTCGAACGCGTTCCCCGAGATCGTCGACGGCGCGGGCAAGGGTGCGCGCTTCGAACTGCGCAAGGTCGCGCTCGAGGAATCGGGCCTGTCGCCGCGCGAAATCTGGTCGAACGAGGCGCAGGAGCGCTACGTGCTGGCAATCGCGCCGGCCGACCTGCCGCGCTTCGAGGCGATCTGCGCACGCGAGCGCTGCCCGTTCGCGGTGGTCGGTGTCGCGACCGACGAACGCCAGCTGAAGCTCGTCGACGACGAAGCGACGGGCGCCGACGAATACCCGGTCGACATGCCGATGGAAGTGTTGCTCGGCAAACCGCCGCGCATGCATCGCGACGTCACGCGCGTCGCCACCGAGCGCGCGCCGGTCGACGTGACGGGCATCGCGCTGTCGGAAGTCGCGGTCGACGTGCTGAAGCACCCGACGGTCGGCAGCAAGTCGTTCCTGATCACGATCGGCGACCGTTCGGTCGGCGGCACGTCGGTGCGCGACCAGATGGTCGGCCCGTGGCAGGTGCCGGTGGCCGACTGCGCGGTGACCGCACTCGACTACGCGGGCTTCAAGGGCGAGGCGATGACGATGGCCGAGCGCACGCCGCTCGCGGTGATCGACGCGCCGGCATCGGGCCGCATGGCCGTCGGCGAGGCGATCACGAACATCGCGAGCGCGCCGATCGCGTCGCTCGACAAGCTGAAGCTGTCGGCGAACTGGATGGCGGCGTGCGGCACGGCCGGCGAGGACGCCGCGCTGTTCGATACGGTCCGGGCGATCGGCATGGAGCTGTGCCCGGCGCTCGGGATCGGCATTCCGGTCGGCAAGGACTCGCTGTCGATGAAGACCAAGTGGGACGAGCAGGGCGTCGCGAAGGAAGTGGTGTCGCCGGTGTCGCTGATCATCTCCGCGTTCGCACCGGTCGAGGACGTGCGCCGCCACCTGACGCCGCAACTGCGCCGCATCGCCGACGCGGGCGACAGCGTGCTGATCGCGATCGATCTCGGCCGCGGCAAGCACCGGATGGGCGGCAGCATCTTCGCGCAGGTCACGCAGCAGGTCGGTGACGCGACGCCGGACGTCGACGATCCGGAAGACCTGAAGCGTTTCTTCAACGCGATCCAGTCGCTCAACGCGCAAGACAAGCTGCTCGCGTACCACGACCGCTCGGACGGCGGCCTGTGGGCGACCGTGTGCGAAATGGCGTTCGCGGGTCACGCGGGCGTGTCGCTGAACGTCGACATGCTGACGCTCGACCCGAATCACGAATCCGACTACGGCGACGCGAAGGACTGGGCGAAGCAGACGAGCGGCCGTCGCGAGGATCGCACGCTGCGCGCGCTGTTCTCGGAAGAACTCGGCGCCGTCGTGCAGGTGCGCGCGGCCGATCGCGACGCGGTGCTCGGCGCGCTGCGCGAGTTCGGCCTGTCGGCGTGCTCGCACGTGATCGGCACGGTCAACGACCGCGACGTGATCGAGGTGTACCGCGATGCGAAGAAGATCTTCGACGCGCCGCGCGCCGAGCTTCATCGTGCGTGGGGCGAAGTGAGCTGGCGCATCGCGCGCCTGCGCGACAACCCGGCTTGCGCGGACGCCGAATACGACGCGCTGCTCGATGCGGCGGACCCGGGCATCTCGCCGGTGCTGACGTTCGATCCGGCCGACGACATCGCCGCGCCGTTCATCGCGACGGGCGCACGCCCGCGCGTCGCGATCCTGCGCGAGCAGGGTGTGAACTCGCACCTCGAAACGGCGTACGCGTTCGACCGCGCGGGCTTCGACGCGCACGACGTGCACATGAGCGACCTGCTCGCGGGCCGCGCGACGCTCGCCGATTTCGCGGGCGCGGTGGCGTGCGGCGGTTTCTCGTACGGCGACGTGCTGGGCGCCGGCGAAGGCTGGGCGAAGACGATCCGCTTCAACGCGAACCTCGCCGACATGTTCTCGGCGTTCTTCGCGCGCCCCGACACGTTCGCGCTCGGCATCTGCAACGGTTGCCAGATGCTGTCGAGCCTCGCGTCGATGATTCCGGGCGCCGAGGCGTGGCCGAAGTTCACGCGCAACAAGTCGGAGCAGTTCGAGGCGCGCTTCTCGTTCGTCGAAGTCGAGAAGTCGCCGTCGATCTTCTTCGCGGGGATGGAAGGCTCGCGGATTCCGGTGGCGGTCGCACACGGCGAAGGCTATGCGGACTTCTCGCAGCAGGGCGACATCGATCGCGTCGCGGTCGCGATGCGCTACATCGACCACCGCGGCGAAGCGACCGAGCGCTATCCGTTCAACCCGAACGGGTCGCCGGCCGGCATCACGTCGGTCACGACGGCCGACGGCCGCTTCTCGGTGCTGATGCCGCACATGGAGCGCGTGCACCGCACGGTCACGATGAGCTGGCATCCGGAAGACTGGGACGAAGCGAGCCCGTGGATGCGCGTGTTCCGTAACGCACGCCGCTGGATCGGCTGATGTTCGATCCGCACGCACCGGTCGAGATCGTCACGCTGCGCGATGAACGCGCGAGCGACGTCGATGCGATCGGTCGCGTGATCGTGGCCGCATTCGCGGACGAACCGCAGCACGGGCAGCTCGAGCGGCAGATTGTCGACGCGCTGCGCGCGGATGGTGCGCTTGGCGTATCGCTCGTCGCGGAGCGCGACGAGCGCGTGGTCGGTCACGTCGCGTTCTCGCCGGTGTCGATCGGCGGCGCGCCGGCCGGCAGCCACGCTTGGTACGGGCTCGCACCGCTCGCGGTGCGGCCCGAATGCCGGCGCCGGAGCATCGGTGCGGGGCTCGTGCGCACAGGGCTCGACGCATTGCGCCGGCTCGGTGCGCGCGGCTGCGTCGTGCTCGGCGATCCCGCGTACTACGCGCGTTTCGGCTTCGTGCCGTCCGGCGATCTCGTGTTCGCGGATGCGCCGCGCGAGTATTTCCTCGCGCTGGCGTTCGACGAAGCCGCACTGCGGCCGTCGGGTGAGGTCCGCTATCACGCTGCGTTCTATCCGGCATAGCGGTTCGCCGCGCTGGCCGTACAGGATACCGGATCCCGCCGTTCCGAAAAGAAGCCGCTTAGAAGCGGCTTTTTCTTTGCGCGGCCGGGCAGGGCCGCGAGCCGTATCCATGCGCATCCCGGCCGCAACGCGCGGGTCGACCGCAGCCGGCGCGGCGCGTGCCGCAGCCGCACGCACGCATGAAAAAGGCCGCTCACAGGGAGCGGCCTTGGCGTGGGCGAGTGTCGCCGACGTTACTGGATCTTCGCCTGCTGGCGCAGACCTTCCTCGAACGCCTGCAGCTTTTGCTGCACGATCTGCTGCGCGATCTGCGCCTTCACCTGGTCGAACGGCGGCGGGGCGACGTCGCGGATGTCGTCGGCACGGATGATGTGCCAGCCGAACTGCGTCTTCACCGGCGTGTCGGTCATCTGGCCTTTCTGCAGCTTCTGCGCGGCCGCCGCGAATTCCGGCACGTACGCCTTCGGATCGGACCAGTCGAGGTCGCCGCCATTCTTGCCCGAACCCGGATCCTTCGAGTACTGCTTCGCGAGATCCTCGAACTTCGCGCCGCCCTTGATCTTCGCGATCAGGTCCTTCGCTTGTTGCTCGCTTTCGACGAGGATGTGATGCAGGTGGTACTCGCGGTTGCCGCCGGCACCCTTCACGAGCTCGTCATAGCGCGCCTTCACTTCCGCGTCGGTCGGCTGGTTCTTCTTCAGGAAGCTCTCGATCATCGAGCGCAGCACGACCGTCTGCTGCGCGACGGCGACCTGCGCCTTCACGTCCGGACGGTTCGGGATGCCTTCGCGGATCGCTTCCTGCATCAGGATTTCGCGGTTCACGAGTTCCTGGCGCACGGCCTGCTGCAGTTGCGGGCTGTCGGTCTGACCTTGCTGGACGAGCTGCGCGACCATCGCGTCGGCGCGCGACTTCGGAATCGGCGTGCCGTTCACGACGGCGATGTTCTGGGCGAATGCCGGTGCCGCTGCAAAAGCAGCCGCCGCGACCCACAGGCGGGGGGATTTCAGGATCATCGGGAATTCCTGTTGAGACTAGATTGAAGATTCGTTGAATTCTTCGGGCGTATAAGCCACGATCGCGAGCGCGTGAATGCCGCGCTGCATCGCATCAGCGAGCGCATCATACACCAGCCGGTGCCGCGCCACGCGTGGCTTGCCCGCGAATGCGGCCGACACGATCGTGACCGTGTAGTGGCCGCCGGCGGCCGCGCCGGCGTGGCCCGCATGCTGCGCGCTGTCGTCGCGCACCGTGAGCGACAGCGGGGCGAGCGAGGCGGTCAGGCGCGCTTCGATCAGCGCGATGCGCTCGTCGGGCGAGGCGTCGAGAAAGGCGTCGGTCATGTCACTCGTCCTTCAGGTACTTCGTGAGCCACAGGCTCTGCAGGATGATGAACACGACCATCGCGCCCGTCGTCCCGAACAGCTTGAAGTTCACCCACTGCGATTCGGTGTAGTTGTGCACCACGTACAGGTTCGCGACGCCGAGCACCGCGAAGAACAGCGCCCACGCGACGTTCAGCTTGTCCCACACGGGATGCGGCAGCGTGAGCTGCTTGCCCATCATCTTCTCGATCAGGTTGTTGCCGAACGCATAGCGTGCGGCGAGCAGCCCGATCGCAAACAACCAGTACAGCACTGTCGGTTTCCATTGAATGAATTTTTCGTCATGTAGGACGAGGGTGGCGCCGCCGAAGACGACGATCACGCCGAGACTGACCCACAGCATCGTGTCGACCTTCCGGTGCCGGAAGGCGACCCACGCGACCTGGGCCAGTGTCGCGACGATCGCGACGGCGGTGGCGGTAAAGATGCCCCAGACCTTGAAGGCGGCGAAAAACAGGATGATCGGAAACAGATCGAACAGGAATTTCATGGCGCTCGCAGCTGCGTGAAAGACCGCATCGCGCGGCCTTTCACCGTTGTGGGGACCCGCCAGGCGACACCGTCCGGGATCGGCGCAGCCGGCAAGGCTGTCCGACCGATCCGTCCGGCGCCGCTCATTCGTTTTCGGGTCGGGACTCGAAGTTTAACGCAGCCGAATTGATGCAGTACCGCAAACCGGTCTTGTCGCGCGGGCCGTCCTCGAACACGTGGCCGAGATGCGCGCCGCAATGGTTGCAGCGGACCTCGACGCGCACCATCCCGTGCGTGCGGTCGATCTTCTCGTCGATCACCTCGCCGTTCAGCGGCTTGAAATAGCTGGGCCAGCCGCAGCCCGAATGGAATTTCGCGCCGGATTCGAACAGCGGCGTGCTGCAGACGACGCATTTGTAGATGCCGGCGTCTTCGGTGTCGGTGTATTCGCCGGTGAACGCGCGCTCGGTCGCCGCATGCTGCGTGACCTCGTACTGCATCGGCGTGAGCCGGCGGCGCAGCTCGGCGTCATCCTTCTGGTACGGGTAGGTTTTATCGTCGGTATCGTGTGACATGTGGGAGTTCTCCTGATCGGTCGGTCGGGTCGTGCGGGTCACGACGAACAGCTCACTTCGAGCGACCCGGCCCAGTCGGGCGGCAATGCCGCATACGCTTCATGTTCCGGTTGTTCGTCGAACGGCCGGCGCAGCACCTGCGCGAGTCGCTCGACTTCGGAAAAGTCCTTTTCCTTCGCGCGCCGGATCGCGACTTCGGCCAGATGATTGCGCAGCACGTATTTCGGGTTCACGCGGTTCATCGCGGCCGCACGGGCCGCGTCGTCGCGCGTCTCCTCGGACAGCCGCTCGCGGTAGAGGTTCGCCCACGCATCGAACGCGTCGCGATCGATGAACAGGTCGCGCACCGGCGCGTCGCGGCTCGCGTCGTGCTTCGACAGCTGCGCGAGGCGGCGGAACGTCAGCGTGAAGTCCGCATGGCTCGCGTGCATCGTTTCGAGCAGCTTGTTCGCAAGTTCGGCGTCGTTCTCGCGTTCGAGCTCGAGGCCGAGCTTCGCACGCATCGCGCGTTCGAGCGCGGGGCCGAAGCGCTCCGGAAACTTCGCGAGCACGGCCTGCGCGTCGTCGACCGCGCGCTCGGCGCGCGCATCGTCGTCGGCGATGCCGTGCTGCAGCCCGATCAGTGGCAGCAGCGCCTGCGCGAGGCAGTAGCAGTTCCAGTGCGCGATGCGCGGCTGCATCCGGTACGCGTAGCGGCCGCTCGTGTCGGAGTGGTTGCAGATGTGATTCGCGTCGAACGCGTCGACGAAGCCGAACGGGCCGTAGTCGATCGTCAGGCCGAGGATCGACATGTTGTCGGTGTTCATCACGCCGTGGCAGAAGCCGACGGCCTGCCATTGCGCGACGAGGTCGGCCGTGCGCAGCGTCGCGGCTTCGAGCAGCGCGAGGTACGGATCGTCGGCCTCGCGGCACGCGGGATAGAAGCGGTCGATCACGTGATCGGCGAGCTGGCGCAACAGGTCCGGGCGATCGTTCGAGAAGAAGTGCTCGAAGTGGCCGAAGCGCACGAAGCTCTCCGACACGCGCGTGACCACGGCCGACGTCTCGATCTCCTCGCGCACCACCGGCTGGTCGGAGCCGATCACTGTGAGCGCGCGCGTGGTCGGGATGCCGAGGTGATGCATCGCTTCGGAACACAGGAATTCGCGGATCGACGAACGCAGCACCGCGCGGCCGTCGCCCATCCGCGAATACGGCGTGCGGCCGCCGCCCTTGATCTGCAGCTCGTAGCGTCGGCCGTCGGTGCCGGGGAGTTCGCCGATCGTCAGCGCGCGGCCGTCGCCGAGCTGGCCGGCCCACACGCCGAACTGGTGACCGGAATACACCGACGCGTACGGCAGTGCGTGCGCGGGCCAGTCGCGCGTCGGGTTGCCGGCGAACAGCTCGGCGAAGCCGGGCTGGGTGGCGAACGATGCCGGCAGGCCGAGCAGCTGCGCGACTTCGTCGGAACAGCCGACGACGTACGGCGCGGGCAGCGGCGCGGCCGGCAGCCGCGTATGAAACGCGTCGCCGAGCGTGACGAACGCGCCAAGGGCCGGCGCGCCGAGCGTGGCGGCGAGGTCGGGGAGAGTGTCAGCCGCATCGGCTGCGCTTCGGGAAAACGACATGTTGAGCGCCTCTGGGTAAGCCGATATTGTAAGGCGGCGCCGCGCCGCCCGCATGGCGGCCCGCATGCGTTGCGCGACGCCCGTCCCGCCGTGGACGGGCCGCACGCCGGCGCACCGCTTCAAGGCTGGTCACCGATTCGCGTCCTTCCGGGAGAACAAGACGATGGGTAAGCCGTTGCTGGGCCAGATGATGGACATGCCGTTGCTGGTGTCGTCGCTGATCGCGCATGCCGCGCGTTATGCGGGCGACACGGAGATCGTGTCGAAGCGCGTGGAAGGCGACCTGCATCGCTACACGTACCGCGACTGCGAGCAACGCGCGAAGCGCCTCGCGCAGGCGCTCGCCCGGCTCGGCGTCGAATCGGGCGACCGCGTCGGCACGCTGGCCTGGAACGGCTACCGGCACCTGGAGGCGTATTACGGGATCGGCGGAATGGGCGCCGTGTGCCACACGATCAACCCGCGCCTCTTTCCGGAGCAGATCGCCTACATCGTCAATCACGCGGAAGACCGCTACGTTTTCTTCGACATCAATTTCGCGCCGCTCGTCGATTCGATCGCGCCGCAGTGCCCGCACGTGAAGGGCTGGATCGCGATGACCGACGCCGCGCACGTGCCGTCCGGCGCGCTGCCGTACCTGTGCTACGAAACGCTCGTCGACGCCGAAGACGGCCACTATGACTGGCCGCGCCTCGACGAGCTGCAGGCGTCGGGCCTGTGCTACACGTCGGGCACGACCGGCAATCCGAAGGGCGTGCTGTATTCGCATCGCTCGACGGTGCTGCACGCATACGGCGCCGCACTGCCCGACGCGATGAACCTGTCGGCGCTGGACGCCGTGCTGCCCGTCGTGCCGATGTTCCATGTGAACGCGTGGGGGCTGCCGTACGCGGTGCCGCTCACGGGCGGCAAGCTCGTGCTGCCCGGCAAGGACCTCGACGGCAAGTCGCTGTACGAACTGATGGAGGCCGAGCGCGTGACGTTTTCCGCGGGCGTGCCGACCGTGTGGCTCGGGCTGCTGAACTACATGCGCGAGGCCGGCGTGCGCTTCTCGACGCTGAACCGCACGGTGATCGGCGGCTCCGCGTGCCCGCCCGCGATGCTGCGCACGTTCGAGGACGAATACGGCGTGCGCGTGATCCATGCGTGGGGGATGACCGAGCTGTCGCCGCTCGGCACGCTCGCGAAGCTGAACTGGGCGCAGTCGCAGCGGCCGCTCGACACGCAGCGCCGGTTGCTGGAAAAGCAGGGGCGCGTGATCTGCGGCGTCGACATGCGGATCGTCGGCGACGACGGCCGCGAACTGCCGTGGGATGGCGTCGCGTTCGGCGAACTGCAGGTGCGCGGGCCCTGGGTGATCGATCACTACTTCAGGAGCGACACGTCGCCGCTGTCGGACGGTTGGTTCCCCACCGGCGACGTCGCGACGATCGACCCCGACGGCTTCCTGCAGATCACCGACCGCAGCAAGGACGTGATCAAGTCCGGCGGCGAGTGGATCAGCTCGATCGACATCGAGAACGTCGCGATCGCGCACCCGGGCGTCGCCGAAGCCGCCTGCATCGCCTGTGCGCACCCGAAATGGACCGAGCGTCCGCTGCTCGTCGTGGTGCCGCGCGAGGGGGCGAACCTGACCCGCGACGCGCTGCTCGCGTTCTACGAAGGCAAGGTCGCGAAGTGGTGGGTGCCCGACGACGTCGTGTTCGTCGAATCGCTGCCGCACACCGCGACCGGCAAGCTGCAGAAGCTGAAGCTGCGCGAGACGTTCCGCGGCTACGTGCTGCCGACGGCGGTCGGCGAGCCGTAAGCCAGGGCCGGCCACGGTCCGCCACGCGGTCGCCCGATCCGGCCCCCGGATCGGGAAAAATTCAAATTGAACGACCGTGCTTTTTCGTTGTATGCTGCCTCCGTTCGATCCGGACATGCGGCCGTTCGACCGCGCACAATGAAGCGCAGCCACCCCGGCGCGCGATGCATGGAGGCAGGCAGATGGCAGTGGACTATTCGACTCGCGACGGCGTGGCCGTCATCACGCTCAACAATCCGCCCGTCAACGGGCTCGGCCTGTCGACGCGCCAGGGCGTCATGGACGCGCTCGATCGCGCCCTGCAGGATCCGTCGGTCACGGCGATCGTGCTGACGGGCGCGGGCCGCGCGTTCTCGGGCGGCGCCGACATCACCGAATTCAATACCCCGAAGGCCCTGCAGGAGCCGACGCTGCACACCGTGATTCGCGCGGTGGAGGCGAGCGCGAAGCCGGTCGTCGCGGCGCTGCACAGCGTCGTGATGGGCGGCGGGCTGGAGCTCGCGCTCGGCGCGCACTATCGCGTCGCGGCGCCCGGCGCGCAGGTCGCGCTGCCGGAAGTGAAGCTCGGCCTGCTGCCGGGCGCGGGCGGCACGCAGCGGCTGCCGCGTGCGGTGGGCCTCGAAACCGCGCTGAACATGATCGTGTCGGGCGCCCCGGTGCCGTCGGAGCAACTCGCGAACAGCGGGCTGTTCGACGCGATGGCCGACGGCGACCTGCTCGACGCGGCCGTCGCGTTCGCGCGCAAGGTCGGTGCGCAGAAGGGGCCGCACCCGCGCGTGCGCGATCGCAAGATCGTCCACGAGAACGCCGCGGGTTTCATCCAGTTCGCGCGCAATTCGGCGCGGGCCGCCGCGCCGAATTTCCCCGCGCCGCACAAGTGCATCGACGCGATCGAAGCCGGCGTGCTGAACGGCTTCGACAAGGGCAGCGTCGCCGAGCGCGAGGGCTTCGTCGCGCTGATGATGACGCCGGAAAGCCGTGCGCTGCGGCATGCATTCTTCGGCGAGCGCGCGGCGAGCAAGATTCCCGACGTGCCGGCCGATACGCCGGTGCGCGAGATTCGCCGCGTCGGCGTGATCGGCGCGGGCACGATGGGCGGCGGGATCGCGATGAACTTCATCAACGCGGGCCTGCCCGTCACGCTGCTCGAGACGAAGCAGGACGCACTCGAGCGCGGGCTGGCCACGATCCGCAAGAACTACGACGCGCAGGTGAAGAAGGGCAAGCTCACGCAGCAGAAGCTCGACGCGCGCATGGCGCTGATCACGCCGACGCTGTCCTATGACGACCTGAAGGACGCGGACCTGATCGTCGAGGCCGTGTTCGAGGAGCTCGGCGTGAAGGAGCAGGTGTTCGGCCAGCTCGACGCGGTGGCGAAGCCGGGCGCGATCCTCGCGTCGAACACGTCGACGCTCGACGTCGACAAGATCGCCGCGTTCACGAAGCGTCCGCAGGACGTGGTCGGCATGCACTTCTTCAGCCCCGCGAACGTGATGAAGCTGCTCGAGGTCGTGCGCGGCGCGCAGACCGCGAAGGACGTGCTCGCGACCGTGATGGCGGTCGCCAAGAAGATCCGCAAGACGGCGGTCGTGTCGGGCGTGTGCGACGGCTTCATCGGCAACCGGATGATCGAGCAGTACATCCGCCAGGCGCTCTTCATGCTCGAGGAGGGCGCGCTGCCCGCGCAGGTCGATCGTGCGATCGAGAAGTTCGGTTTCGCGATGGGCCCGTTCCGGATGAGCGATCTTGCCGGCAACGACATCGGCTGGGCGATCCGCAAGCGCCGCTACGTCGAGAAGCCCGATCTGCAGTATTCGAAGATCGCCGACCGCCTGTGCGAACTGGGCCGCTTCGGCCAGAAGACGGGCGGCGGCTGGTACGACTACGTGCCGGGCGATCGCAAGGCGAAGCCGTCGGCACTCGTCGACGAAATGGTCGTCGCGTATTCGAAGGAGCGCGGCGTCGAGCGGCGCAAGATTGGCGACGACGAGATCGTCGAGCGGCTCGTGTTCGCGCTCGTCAACGAAGGCGCGAAGATTCTCGAGGAGAAGATCGCGTCGAAGGCGTCCGACATCGACATGGTCTACCTGACCGGCTACGGCTTCCCGCTCTGGCGCGGCGGCCCGATGCTGTACGCGGACATGGTCGGCCTCTACAACGTCGAGCGGGCGATTCGCCGCTACGCGGCCGCGCCGAACGGCGACGCGTGGCAGCTCGCGCCGTCGATCGTCGAGCGGGCGGCGGCCGGACGCGGATTCAACGACTGACGAGCCGCGCGTGACGGCACGGCCAAGCCCGCAAGGAGAAACGCAATGAAACGCACCGACGACGTATTGCTCGTGATCGACGTGCAGTACGACTTCATGCCGGGCGGCGCACTCGCGGTGCCGGACGGCGATGCGGTCGTGCCGGTGATCAACGCGCTCGCGCAGCGCTTCGACCAGGTCGTGCTGACGCAGGACTGGCACCCGCGCGAACACGTGTCGTTCGCCGCGAACCACCCGGGGCACGAACCGTTCTCGCCGCTCGCGCTGCCGTACGGCGAGCAGGTGCTATGGCCCGTGCACTGCGTGCAGGATACCGAAGGCGCGGCGCTGCATCGCGATCTCGACATTCCGCACGCGAGGCTCGTGATCCGCAAGGGCGGCGACGCCCAGCTCGACAGCTATTCCGCGTTCGTCGAAGCCGACCGCACGACGCGCACGGGGCTCGCCGGCTATCTGCGCGAGCTCGGCGCGAAGCGCGTGTGGTGTTGCGGGCTCGCGACCGACTATTGCGTCGCATGGTCCGCGCTCGATGCGCGCGCGGCGGGCTTCGAGGCCGCGGTGATCAACGATGCGTGCCGTGCGATCGACCTGAACGGGTCGCTCGCGCACGCATGGCAACAGATGCAGGCGGCGGGCGTCGCACATGTGACGTCCGCGGGCGCACGCCCGACGGCGTAGCGCATTCCCATCCGATTCAGGACATGAAGCAGGACCGAAGGAGACTCGCATGACCGAAGCCGTAATCGTATCGACCGCACGCACGCCGCTCGCGAAATCGTGGCGCGGCGCATTCAACATGACGCACGGCGCGACGCTCGGCGGCCACGTGGTCGCGGCCGCGCTCGAACGCGCGAAGCTCGACCCCGCGCGCATCGAGGACGTGATCATGGGTTGCGCGAACCCCGAAGGCGCGACCGGCGCCAACATCGCGCGGCAGATCGCGCTGCGCGCCGGGCTGCCGGTGAGCGTGCCGGGGATGACGGTGAACCGTTTCTGCTCGTCCGGCCTGCAGACGATCGCGCTCGCCGCGCAGCGGATCATCGCGGGCGAGGGCGACGTGTACATCGCAGGCGGCGTCGAATCGATCTCGTGCGTGCAGAACGAGATGAACCGGCACATGGTCCAGGAAGGCTGGCTCGTCGAGCACAAGCCGGAGATCTACTGGAACATGCTGCAGACGGCGGAGAACGTCGCGAAGCGCTACGGGATTTCGAAGGAGCGGCAGGACGCGTACGGCGTGCAGTCGCAACTGCGGGCCGCGGCCGCGCAGGAAGCCGGGCGCTTCAACGACGAGATCGTGCCGATCACCGTACGCGCGGGCATTGCCGACAAGGCGACGGGCCGGCTGTTCACGCAGGACGTGACGGTGTCGGCCGACGAAGGCATCCGGCCCGACACGACGCTCGAAGGCGTGTCGAAGATCCGTTCGGCCGTGCCGGGCGGCGTGATCACCGCGGGCAATGCGAGCCAGTTCTCGGACGGCGCGTCGGCATGCGTGGTGATGAACGCGGATGTCGCGCAGCGCGAAGGGCTGCGTCCGCTCGGCGTGTTCCGCGGTTTCGCGGTGGCCGGTTGCGAGCCGGACGAGATGGGCATCGGGCCGGTGTTCGCGGTGCCGAAGCTGCTGAAGCAGGCCGGGCTGAAGGTCGACGACATCGGCCTGTGGGAACTGAACGAAGCGTTCGCGGTGCAGGTGCTGTACTGTCGCGATACGCTCGGGATTCCTGAGGACCGCCTGAACGTGAACGGGGGCGCGATCGCGGTCGGCCATCCGTACGGTGTGTCGGGTGCGCGCCTGACCGGTCATGCGCTGATCGAAGGCAAGCGGCGCGGCGTGAAATACGTGGTCGTCACGATGTGCATCGGCGGCGGGCAGGGGGCGGCCGGGCTGTTCGAAATCGTTTGATTTCGACTGACCGACTCGCGGCTTCTCGAGTGGAAGCCGCGAACGCCGGCCTTCGCAGGCCATTCGAAAGGAACCGGAAGTAAAACGCATTCATTCGATGCTGCCGTTTCCCCTTACTTGTCAAACGAATTGACGCATCTATACTTGCTCTGACATTTGCCTTTCGGCGGGATGGGCCAGCGCGTGCGTTGCACCGACGCTCGCGACGCGTTTCCGGTAGCCGGCGAAGACGATGCAGCACGCGTTTCCGGCACCGTGGACGTTCGAACCACGCAGCAGACCGAAACGGGGTTCAAATTGAGCACGACCTATGCATCCGGGGAACCGCCGCGTGTCGTCAGCGCGGCCGCGAGGCTCTACGCGAAATGCCTGCTGGTCGGATTCGCGCTCTTGCCGGCCTATCTGATTGCCTATTTGTGGTTTTTCGGCGACCCCCACGTCGTGTTCGAGAGCCACGCATTCCATGAAATCGCGATCGCGGCCGCCACACTCGAAGGCGCGTTCGTCACCTACGTGACGTGGGTGTGCTACCGGTCGTCCGGCGAGCCGCTGCTGCGCTGGCTGACACTCGGCTTTCTCGGCTTCGCGATGATCTACGCGCTGCACGGGGCGTTCACCGGGATGGCGCACCACAATATCTGGCTGTTCCTGCTGTACGGGCCCGCGTCGCGGCTCGTGATGTCGATCCTGCTGCTGACGGGCATGCTGTCGTATTCGAATCCGCCCGACCGGCCGGAGAAGCGCACGCGTGCGCTAACGTGGCTGCCGTGGATCGCGTTCTTCCTGATCATCAATGTCGCGGTCGCCTATATCGCGTATTCGCCGGTCGCCGGCGCGCTGGGCACGCGGCTGTCGATGGAAGGCGGCGCGCTGATTTTTTCGCTGCTGAACGTTGGCGTGCTGCTCGCCAGGCGGATCCGTTCGCCGCTGATGGTGATCTACGGGATGTCGATCATGGCGTTCGCGCTATCGTCGGTCGCGTTCATCCTCGGCAAGCCGTGGAATCACATGTGGTGGCTCGCGCATGCGATCTTCGCGGGCGGGTTCTTCCTGCTCAGCTATGGCGTCGTGCAGGCGCTGCAGACGACGCGCTCGTTCTCGGCGATCTACCGCCAGGAAGACCTGATGAGCCGGCTGTCGGAATCGATGGCGCGCACCGATAGCGCGCTGCAGGAGTTGCGGCGCACGAACCAGAAGCTCGAGTACATGGCCGCGACCGATCCGATGACGGGTGCATCGAACCGCCGCCAGTTCATCGGGCAGGTCGAGCGCGAGATCGTGCGTGCGGAACGCGACGGCACGCCGTTTTGCCTGCTGGCGCTCGATCTCGACAACTTCAAGAACATCAACGACGCATACGGGCACCAGATCGGCGACGAGGTGCTGCGCGGCGTCGTGCGCCAGTGTCTCGAGGCGATTCGTCCGGCGGGTGCGCTCGCGCGGGTCGGCGGCGAGGAGTTCATGGCGCTGTTGCCCGAGATGCCGCTCGAAGGCGCGCGCATGACGGCCGAGCGCGTGCGTTCGTCGATCGCGAGTTCGCCGTTCGGGCTGGATTTCAAGCGCGTGCAGGTGACGGTCAGCGTCGGCGTCGCGCAGTACGGGGTCGACGGGAGTACGGTCGACGCGTTGCTGCGCGCGGTCGACGAACGGCTGTACCAGGCGAAGCGCGACGGGCGCAATCGCGTGGTCGCGCACTGACGAGAGATCGCCGCACATCTGGCGACGTGGCGCGCATTGATGTGGGGCAGTGGCGCGATGCCGCGTACCGCCGTTTTGCATGCAACCCGAACGAAGCCCCGCCCGCGGATATGCGCGCGGGGCTTTCGTTTAACCGGCGGCCCGACTATCGCGACGCAATCGCCGCCGTGTTCGCCGGCTGCGCGTCCTGCAACCGCTGTGATGCCTGCCACCAGTACTTGCCCGTGCGCAGTTGCGGATCACGGATCGCGAGATACGTCGTGCTCCACAGCTGCGCCGCGTTGGCCTCGGTCGCATCCGCGCTGCGCGTGCCGAATGCGTCTGGCCGGTACTGGCCGTTGACGTACGACCAGGTCCACATCTCCGACGTGCGCATGTCGCGCCCGTTCGAGATCACCTGCCAGATCGTCTGCCGTGCCTGCGTCAGCAGCGTGCGCGTCGTGTCCGACAGGTCCTGGCGCGCGAGCTGGCGATCGAGCCCGGCGACCCACATCGCCTGCTGCCAGGACCAGATCACCGTGCCGTGATACGCGGAACTCGTGAACTTCGGCCACAGCGTCTGGCTCGCATACGCGGGGTTCGCGATCAGCATCCCGACATCGGTGACGAGCCCGGTCGGGAAGGGCCGCGTCACGTCGGCGACGATGCGCCGCAGTTCGTCGTCCGGCGGCGTGCCGAACAGCAGCGCGAAGCCGCCGTCGGAATTCATGACCGGAATCGGGGCGCCTTGCTGGTCGAGCGACAGCGCGTAGAACGACAGCGGCGCGCTCGGCGCGGTGCCGGCCGGCACGCCGGCGGACGGCGCATAGGTCGACACGTCGGTCGCCGCCTGCGCGGCCGGCACGCTCACCTGGAACAGCGGCGGCGCCTGCTGCTCCCAGGTGGCCGCTTCGGTCGCCGTGTTCGCGAGCGCCGCGCGTTGGCCGGCGTCCAGGTACGGATCGAGCAAGCCGCGCGCGAGGAACGCGTTCGCCGCGCGCAGCGCGGCCGGCACGAGCACGGCATTCACGTCATACGGGTAGACGCCGCCGCCGAGCCCGTCGGTGCTGTCGCGCCAGTTGCCGACGATCTCGCCGGGCCGCAGGCGAATCAGGTTCGCGACCGACGGCTGCTGCGCGAATGGCTGCGCGGTCGCCGCGACGTGCAGCAGGTTGACGACGAGCCGGCTGCCGTTGGTCTGGCCGTCGCTGCCGCGTTGCGCGAGATAGGCGGCCGCGCGCGCCTGGCCGCGCGTGTCGTCGATCAGCCAGGCCGCCGCGATCGGCGCGAGCAGGTAGTCGCTGTCGATCATCTTGTAGTCGTAGGCCGGCGTCGCATCGTTCGGCCGGCCCTTCTTCGCGTTGTCGACCAGCGCGAATTCGCCGATGCCTTCCTCGTGCGCGACCTTGCCGTCGTTCGACAGGCGGCTCAGCACCGACGTCAGGCCGGCCTCGATCGCCGCCGGCGCCAGCACCGGCATCAGCATGCGCACCGAGATCAGCGTGTCGCGGCCGAAGTAGGTGTCGTACTGCCACGAGCCGGCCAGCAGCTTGTCGTGGAAGCTCAGGAATTCGAGCACGTTCTGGCTGACCGGGTCGGGGTTCACGGACGGCGCGAGCAGGTCGGCGCGCGTGATCGGCGACAACGGCGTCTCGCCAGACAGCGCGTCGACGTGCAGTTTCAGCGTGCGGGAGCCGGGCGCCGCGCGCAGCACGAGCTTGCCGCCCGCGGCCGGCGCGATGCTGCCGCCGTCGCGCAGCGTGATGCGCAGCGCGTAGCCGGGGGCGCCGTCGATCCGGTCGCGCTGCCATTGCGCGGCGCTGCCCTGGATCGTCGGGGCGGTGACGATCTCCGGCGGAATCGTCGCACCGCCGTTGAAGTCGCGCAGGAAGCGCACGTTGCTGAGCACGCCTTGGCGGATCGTCAGCGTATCGGTGTCGACCGACACGTCGGCACCGATGCCGTGCAGCGGACGACCGTGCGTGTCGGGTGCCGACAGCGCGGCGGGCGGCGTGTCGAGGCTCCAGTTCACCGGCTGCGCGGTATCGTCGAACCACAGCCCGGTGCCGCTGTTGCCGGCCGGAAACACCACGAGCAGGCGCGGTTTCGTCGACGAACGCACCAGCAGATGCGCGGCGACCTGGTCCTGCCGGTAGAACGCATTGATCTGTCCGCCGGCGTCCATGCGGAACGACAGGGCGGCCTGGTTCGACGGCGGATTGGCCGGCTTGACGTCGTCGTCGTTACAGGCCGCGAGCAGGCCGGCGCAGACGAATCCCATACACAGCGACTTCGCGAAACGATGCATGTGATGTCCCTCCTGGTGAATGGTGATTTTTTTTATGAGGATGATTGAAACAGCGGGCGCTCGGCCTGCTTTCCTCCGGTGCGACGGCATTCGGATGAATGCGTGATTTAATCCGGGCGTGATGCGGGTGAATTGGACGGAATAACCGGCAGGCGGTTAATGCCCGAATTGAAAAAACGAAAAGAGGCTTCACCCCTGTGAGGCATGAATGACTTCTTCCGCAGGCATCCCCGCATGGCGCTGGAAGCGCCGCGCGTGCTGCAGGGGGATGAAACGTAAGCTGTCGTGGGGGATTCTAAAGTTCGAATAAAGATGGAGTCAATAATGATTTTGAATACTCTTGGCTGATCGCTTCAAAGCTGGATGCAATTATTGCCAGATGGGTCGGTAAAATGTTCGAATCGGGATGAATTTGAGATAATCGAATTTGAAATTTGGCGAAAATCGATCGGCAATGGATGTCGGTATAGGTCATTTGCCGGTGCTTGACGGGTGGTTGAGCCGACGACGTCGGATTCTGCGAATTCGGCGCGGCCGCCGCTTCAGCAATCGGTGTTCCCGGCATGGGGCCGAGTGCGGTCGCGCTATGCCGCTTCCGAGTTCTGCGCGGACCGCAGCGTTCGAGATCATCCGTCGTTATCGATAAATTTGGTAGGCTTGGAGGCTTCCTCCGCTGTCGATTTCGGCCCTTCACTGAGCGGGGCGTTGCATCTGGTCGGCGAACGGAGGAGGTTGTCTTTACATCATTTTGGAGAATGCGCGGTGCTGCACGTACCCGACGATTCAGTGCTCGTATTGGTCGATTTTCAGACACGACTGATGCCGGCGATCCACGACGGCGCGTCCGTCGTGGCGCAGGCCGTTCGACTCGGCCGTATTGCACGGATATTCGAGGTGCCGGTCGTCGGGACCGAACAAAGCCCGCTACGGCTCGGCGAGAGCGTGTCGGAGATCAAAGGGTTGTGCTCGGACATCGTGGCCAAGGACCATTTCGACGCGTGCACGGATGGTCTGGCCGATGCGCTTCCGGCCGAACGCAACCGCGTCATCGTTGCCGGTTGCGAGGCACACGTCTGCGTGTTGCAAACGGCCTTCGGCTTATTGCGGAGCGGCCGTAAAGTCACGGTGGTCAGCGACGCCGTGGGTTCCCGCAAAACGGTCGATCGGGAAGCGGCAATCGGCAGGCTCAGGGCGAACGGCGTGGAGATCGCGACCGTCGAGATGATCGCGTTCGAATGGCTCGGATCCAGTCGGCATCCGCGCTTTCGCGAGGTGCTGCAATTGATCAAGTGAAGCGCAACGACCGGATCATCTGTAGCGGGGAGGACGCGGCGCAGCCTGTGGGGCTGTTCTAACCGACGATGCCGGCGCGCGGATTATCGCGCCGGCATGGTCGGTTACAGATCCTTGAAGGCGGGGAGGAGATCCTGCTCGACGAGCCGGATCTCTATTCGGTTTGCCGTCTCGATGTGCTCGGGGTTCTTCATCGAGAATGGTGCGTCGGTCGTGCTGACGATGATGGTGCCGCGGCGAGCGGTTCGCCCCCGGAATTGTGAGCAACCGGGATCGTGGAGATTGGCAAGCTCGTCATCGACGATGAATTGCCGACACTGATCGAGTCGCTACTACCGTCACCAAGCCGCAGCGCGAGAAGAACCCGCGCCACGTGCCTGTTTCGAATCGCGCTGCGGCGGGCGGGCCCCCACGTGTGGTTACCTTACCTGCCCGTGAGCCGACTTACGGAATCGGAACGGCTTGATCTTCCGGTCTGAAATGAAAATCGTAGTCGTCACTCATCGACTGCGGTGGAGTGATACGGACGATCGGGACGAAGTCGCCGTTGGTGACGTCGTAATAATCCTTCTGATCCTTTTGCGCATTCGCGAGCGCTTGGCCACCGGCCTCCGAACCGCTCGCCACATAGAAGAACGATTGAATCGGTAGCTCTGCGGGATTGAGGTTTGCCGGCCACGCGTCGATCACGAGCTCATTGTGGTCGTGGAACTCGGTCTCGCCCAGTAGTTGCATTGCCCTGATCAACTGGTTAAATGCACCGGTTGTATCACCAAAGGGTGAACCGTGCCGCACATCGAAACCGCATTGATAAAGGTTTCTATTACTTCCAGCAGGCGCCGCGTTCCAATGGTTCAACCATGCTTCAGCGGTAACGATCCCTTGCTGCTGACAAAGGACGCTCTGCGCAGGGAACGTTTGCGTCGGTCCGCACCCATGGTCCGTCGATCGGCGGTCGGTCCAGCCGTCCATGGGAAAAGCGCACAGTACCTCAAGCTTCGTTTTGTCCGCCGGCCCTTTGTACGGTCCCAGAACCGGAAACAGCGTGAAGCCGTTCGAGCCACCGTTCTTGAATCCGCCGAATTTTGCGTCTTTACGAAGATAGGAAAACGAGACGCGACCGGTTGCCACGTCTTCAGGAGAAGGTTGCCACGAATAATAGCCTGGCCCCGGTACGGTTTCGCGAATGATGATGCCGGTGCATAAAAATACGGGAGCGGTATTGCTGCCGCAGTCTCCGTGCGTATCCATGTATTGATGCCACATGTCGCGCGCTGTGTGGGCGGTGGCGGTGCTTAGCACCTCGGCTGCGTTGACCGAAGCGGCCCAGATAAATGTCGCGACGAACGCAAACCGATACAGCATCTTGCTCATCTATCTCCTCCACCGACCAAGCACCGGCTCTTTATGTTTGTCGTATCCATACGCCGGCATTTAATGGATGAACGGACGTTATTCCCAATCACTAAAATGGGTAACTGTCATTTACGACAGTTGGGCACGATAAGTATTTGTGTCATTAGAGACGGTCTCGTAAAGATCGGCCGGCCCGGTGAACCGTATTCCAGCATCAGATCGCAGCCGCGGTCGAGGAACGCGCCGTGAATGCCGGTACGGTACCTCGCGATCGCCGGCTCTATACCACGATTGAGCGACGCTCGTCGATGTCACTCGAAGTCTTGGCCGCGATCGGCATAGGCCAAACGCGGTTCCGTGCAGCGGGTGGCCGCGCAATCCGCGAATTGGCGGAATCGCGTCGATCCGCGGCAGCAACTGTGTGACGTCGTTGACGTTCGCGCTGTCAGGAACTGTTCCGATGCCTGAGGCGAATAACCCGACGCGAAAGCTGACGGCCTTACGTGGTCTTTTTGAAACCGTCCGGCCGAAGCACTGTATAAAAACAACAGCGTAGCGCGGGGTATGATGTGACGAACTACCACGAACTGGAGCGAACGAAGTGATCAGACATATCGTCATGTGGAAGTTGCATTGACATTTGTGATCATAAGTTGCTGAGTAGTAAAGGATTTTTACAAGACGTTGTCGTTTGATACCCCCTCAAATACCCCCTTTTTCGCGTGCTGGAACGAATTGCCACAGCGTCGCCGCGAACGTTGAGCCGGTCGACAGCGCTTGAGTTCGCGCGTCACCATCGAGGTTGCGCACGCGAGCATCCGCGCGATCGCCGCCGCACTTTTCGAATGTTAATCACGATCGCCGCGCGTTCCTCGGCGCTCAGATGCCAGTAGCTCCCCTTCATCGCAACACCCTACGTCATTCTAGGCATGGCACTTGAAACTAGAGACTAAGCTTCCTAACATTAAAGACAATGTCGCGAGCTTAAGAAAACAACAGAGGAGACTAAAATGCGCATAGTTCACCTGGTCGCCGTGACTTTCTCATTAATCAATTGTGCGGTTTTCGCTGCTCCGCTGCTGAGCAAGGGGACATCGATAGCAGGGGCAATCGCATATCAAGATGATGGGGATCCAGCTCAGTTTTGGTATTTGCCGTTGTCAACAACAGATACCTTGGGTGACCGTCTCAAATCTTTCGAGGTCAAGTACTTTGGTATTGGAAAGCCATTTTTGGTAAAGCAAGCTGATGGCTCTATCAAAAGCAAAGCCGGTTCGATTGTCAGTGGAGTATTCTCGATCGATCTTTCACAATCCCAGCGTGAAAAATTGACCAAGCAAATATCGAAGGATTTCGGTTTGGTGGCGCCAAAATTACTTCCATTGAGGTTAACCGATTCAAAAATAGAATCGATCTTACTGAACAATATTGATGGTTTTGGAGACCCGGTCGAGCAAAAATGGGCGTCAACATTTTCTATCGGAAGTGATTCTGCATTTTCGGTTGGAAGTTTAAATTCAGGATTTGCGCAGATTGTCGCAAATCTGTCGATTGGTGGGTCTCCGACCGATATACCGGCAAATCCTGCGATCGGCGTGAACATAACAGGAAAATCGGAGTTCGTTGGTGACCCGTGGACTGCCATCGTTGATTGCGATCTCAGCCAAGTTTGGAGTCAGGTTCGGACGTCAGTGGGGGCGTCTGCATCTTTTGGGTGGTTTCGCATAGGTGGAGCAAGCTACAATCGTATCGCCCAAGACTTGCAGAAATCCGGTGCGTGCACTTTTAATATGAAAGAAGGGACGCTCGATAATGAAAAATATGGCCGGCAAGTGATGGAAATGACTAAATCATTGTTCGAAGAGATAAACAAATATGCGATTTCTGGTGATAAGTATTTTAAGTTCGAGCCAAATCCAGAAGCCCCAGCGGTCGCTGGAGGTGGCGGTGGAGGATTGAGCCTATTTGGTTTTTCGGTGTCCGTTAATGGTGGGTATAGCAGTGCAAGCTTCTCTCAAGGAATACGTTGGAATACCACAGTTTCTTATACGGGGCGCACCTTGATCACGGTAAATCTTGGAACGGCCTTGGCAGTGTCCTGTAACGCGGCGACGCAGAAGTACTTCGTCGATTTAACAGATGCGGCGCAGCCTTGCATAACCCAGCAAAAGATCGACGCGTTCTTGCAGCGAACAAAAAATGAAGCGAAGGAAAAGGCTTCGGCTTACAAAGCATTGAACGACAAGTTGCTCAATGGATCGATCACCATGGAGCAGTACGCGACCTTAAGGGCAGCGATCAACGATTTGGTCTATGTAGACGATATGTACGCACTCTCCGACGCGCGAATCCCAAATCTGCCGACAAAGCCGGTATTTGCCGCTCGGGCCGTGCGAGGCCCGATTTATGGCGTTGCGAAGACTTCGTCGGGCGTGAGAGTGCTTAATTCCGACGAATTGTTGAATTTCAAACTGATAAATCCGGAAAAGACATTTGAACGCGCGACGCAAACCGTGGTGCAATAAAGATGCCGAAGGTAACCTTGTCTGAACGACTCGCACTCGCCTGGGAGCATAGGGTGGTAGTCGGACTCTCGTGCACTGCGTTCGTCGCGCTGTTAGTAGCCGTTGTTGCGATTACGACATCGGGCTCGGAATGGCGGTGCGGCCTTCGCGCCAAGCGTTATGGAACCGTCTCAAATTCCATCCAACGATACGTGATTGTGGGGTATGGTGATAAACCGGCCTGCCCACTCCCGGGGGAGGCTCCCGCGTATGAAGTAAAAATCGGTCAACCAATAACTGTCTGGGTTCGTTCGATTTACTATGACAACGTAACCATGCCCGCATCTGATACGGCAGTGACCTTGGAACTGGTCAATGCCTTTGGGAAAGCCGTCGCCGCGCAGCCTCCGGATTTCATGTTAAATCCAACATCAATTTCTACTAACGCGTCCGTCGCCAAAGGATTCTATGGTGGTTCAATTGTTTTTGTTGCGCAAAAGCCAGACGTGTATCGCATAAAAGCCTCGTACAAAGATAGGGAATTAGATGCTTACTCTCTGGGGCCATTAATAATCGTCCATTAGCGATGGAGTTCTAAGCGGGGAAGAATACCACCGCTGTTTCATTTGCAGCACTCCTCGCCGCTTTCGCAGCTTCTAGTGTGTTGCATCGCCCGACGGGAATCGAGCGGACGAACGTTTCGGGCACGCGATTGAAGTCGAGGACTTGCAAGCTGTCGGGCGGTGCGTGCGACTGGCACAACCATCCGGGTGTCTCGATTGACGCAGAAACCAAAGAAGTTGAGGACCGCGAGCCGTTAGCTGCTTCCGGCAGTCGCAGTACGGATTATTCTGCGTGAGATGTCGGTTACACGATATCCGCTATGGGTCGATCATGGCCGTTGATGAGGTCACATCCAAGTAATTTCAGACCTGATCAGATGCTGACTGAGGGATCAGGTCTAGACTTAGACATGTTATTGGGTGGTGGACGTTTCGCGCGATGTGATGGAACGAATCCATGCTTGTACTTCTGTCTCTGCCCATAGTGAGAGATTGCGAACTCGTCGTGGTCTCGGGAAACTTCCTTCCTTCATCATGTCGTATATCGTCGTCTTGCCCAAGCCGACCATGTCCAGAACGGTCGGAAGTCGTAACAGTCGTTCAGTCGTGGTGCTCAATTCACTATTCCTCGTTATTCGGTAACGGGCTGAGTTGCACGGGTGAGTTGCATTAACCCCGTTTCAAGCGTAATCGCAGCGGTCGCGGCCCAGATGCGCGCATCCAGCGCCGCCTTGTGCCGGGAGAATGATCCGATCTCGTCGCGTGCGAGATGTCGGCGATCAGCGAGCGGATCATGGTGCGCAGGTCGTCAATCTGTATGAGCCTGTCTTGGCCGGCATCCGCCAATGCTTCGTTCGTCCGGATTGGTTAGCGCCGCGTGAGCGGCGCTTCATCGTTCTGGATTGCTTTTGCGGGCGGCAGCCCGCCGCTGTTCGACTGCATCGAATTGCCGTTGACGCTCGCCAGTGCAATGGCCGAGCGCTTCTTCGCGTGTTCCCGCTTTCGCGGCAGCGGACGTGGGGTAGAAAGGGCCGGGCGCGGGGTCATTTCGCACCTCCAGTCGGGAGCGCCCATGCCGACGCAGGGTCGAGACCGGGCGTTACCTTCTGCGCCGGAAATGCAGCGGCCAGCAGCGCCGTGTTCGACTTGATCCGCCGCTTGTGCTCGATGGCCGTTAACACGTCCGTCAGGTCGGGGCGCTCGCCTTTGGCGGTGGCTGCCGAGAATTCGACAGTCATATCGGGATCAGGCATAGCGATGATCTCGTGCGCCCACGCGAGAATCTTCTTAAACGCCGCCTGCTCTACCTTCGTCTGCCCGTGGATCGGTGACTTGATGGTCTCGATGAGCCGCGCGGCGCCCGAACGAATCGCCTGAACGCGCGTCCACACTGCGCGCGTCTGCGGAGATACCTTCAAAGGGTCGCTCGCAAAGCTGGTGCCGGTGTTGTACTCGATCGCGTAAATCCATGCCCCCGGTCTCGGTTGTGCGATGCGAATGTGCGCGAGCGGCCCCTTGATCCGACCGGTTCGCTCGGGACCGCGCAAGGTCTCGACGGCTTGGCAGCCGCCGCTCTCGTCCGGTTCCGTGACCGGCCACACTTTCCCGGCGGGCTTCGCATCAAGCAGATCGCTGATCGGCAACAGCGCCGTGTGAACAGCGTGGATTGTGTCCGGCGCGAGCTTACCGAACCCTTCATCGCGCAAGACAGCCTGCAGCGCCAGCAAAAGTTGCTTTGACTGCTTCTCGCTGAACTTGGCGGGAGACGTGTGGCGCGGGGCTGCTTGTGCCGCCGCGTGCGTCTCGACAGTAACGTCTGCAGCCGTCGACGTGGCGACAGGTTCGGGGCTAGCGGTGGCGCTTGCGGATGTTGTCTGCTCTGCCAGTGATGCCGTGTCCTGAAGCGGATCGAGTAGGGGCACGGCTTCGAGATACTTCTTCGTCACCTTCGACTTGCCGGCTTCCGCTGCTTTGGAGATCCCGACAACGATGCGTTCGAGCGCCTTTTCACCCCCATGCCGGCGGATCTCTTCGATCGCCAGTGTGCCGGTGCATTGCCCGTCGCGTACGAGCTGATGCAGTTCAGCCGGTGCCCGTTCGAGCAGGCCGACGTCGCGGATTGTTTGATCAGTGACATTCAGGCGCTTGCAGATGGCCGCGAGGGTCATGCCGTGAATGTCGCGCAGCTCGGCGACAACGCCTGCCAAATCGAGCGGCGACGACCGTTTGCTGTCGTTGCTGAGATAGCCGTCGATCACCATTTCGGCGCGGTTCACGTTTTTGGCGTCGCGGACGACGACCGGGATCTTCCCCAGATCCTTCCCGGTTGCGATCACGTGTCCCGCCGCGAGATAGCGGTGCTGCCCCTTGTAAACGTAGAGCAGATCTTTACCGTCAACCTTCCGGGCGTAGCAATGGAGGGGCGAGCCCTTGTCGTACCCGTTCTCGCGCATCAGCGCGGCCAGGTGTGCAACCCATTCGGTATCAACCGCCCGGATGTTGTCAGCCGGATCGTAGTGCAGCTGTTCGTAGGGGACCATCCACAGGTCCGCCGACGTTGCGCCGGCCGCCGCGGCTGCGGCCTTGATGTTTCCGGTTGGGATCGGAGCGGTCAGGTCGAGCTGTTGCGTGCGGTCGTCCATTACGCAACCTCCCGCGTCGCCGCAATGCGAGCCTTGCGAGGCTTCTTCGCTTTGTGGATCGCGTTTGATGCTTCGATGCCCGCTGCGCGCTTCGCGTCACGCAGGCGCTTGACCGCGCTCGCGCAGTCGCCTTCGCTCGGCATGGAGATTTGCGTGCCCGCGATCTCTGTCCCGTCGAGGATCATGTAAAGCGTGTGAAGGCTATCGGCCAGCGGTCGGCGACCGACGACGTATTTGCCGACGAGGATTGGTGTTGTCGGGCGCTTCGCGTTGCGGTCGTAACGCGCAATGGTACGAAGCGAGAGGGTGTCTCGACGTTCGACGTCGACGAGGGGAAGGGTTCGGGCTTTGATTCGCGGCATGGTGGTCTCCATGACGCCGGGGCGCATGCCCCGGCACGGTCGGGGCGGATTAGACGGCGACGTGGTAAGCGGTCGTCGGTGCGACAACCGGATCGTCTTGGAACACGTTCACGGCGACGAACAGCAGCGCGGCAACAACGGTCCACCGGAAGATCGCAGACTTCTCAAAGTTGCTTTGGCGGGCCGGTTCGGACGGCGTGACACGATGCTGTTGTTCTTCGCGAAGCCACTCATGGCGGGCATGCGATTGATGGTCGAACAGTTTCATAGGTTTCTCCGAAAACTGCGCTGGCGGCAGCAATGGAGATGTATGTTAGGCATTCCTTCCTCGTATTGCAATAGGAATGCCTAACTTTTTGCTCGATACATTCGCCCACTCGCTACTCACCGGTAGAAGCGGGAATGGAGAATGTCTTTGAAAGGTCTTGAATTCGTCCGATGAAATACTGTATGTTTATACAGTGCTATGCGTAAATATTACCGAGGGGAGGTTGGTACGGGGCTATGTCAACAGGGGAATTGCGCTGCAAACCGGGCGATGTGGCGATTGTCAGTCGATGCCTGAACCGGTCGCGCATCGGTGTACTGGTGCGGGTGATTGGTCCGCACGACACCAAAGATTTTGATTGGGATGTGGAACTTCTCGGTGGCCCGATTAGAGGCCGCGGCATTCGGTCAGGACGAGTCGCAACGCATCATCGGGCCGCACTCTTCGACTGGAACCTTACTCCACTTGCGGGTCTGGGGCATTCAGATCAAGAAGATCTCCAGACTGTCGCTGGCCGCGTAGATCTTCAAACACCTTAAGTGTCTCGAGTAGGGCGACGAACGCGCTCGACGGCATTCCGACTCTGTCCGCTTTGGCGAGCGCGTCGACAAGAGCCTGAGCGTGCGCGCCCAAGGTCTCCTGTTTGTGGGGTGCCGGCGCATTGGCACGACGCATCATTTGCCCTTCGCCGGTCGCAAGCCACCAAGGATCGACGTTCAGGAACTCCGCTGCGAGCAGCAGGTTCGCCCCCTCCATCTTTTTTGTTTTGCCACTCAGCCAGTCACTGACTGACGGGGCGCGAACGCGGCAAGCGCGCGCCAAATCCGCAGCCTTCTTTTCGGGCGGCAATTTCATTGCCTGTTCCAGGCGTTCGGCTAGTGTCGTCATTAGGAAAGCCTAACTGATTGGGCGTTAGGAATGCCTTGCGTTTTGTGTAAGGAGCGCCTAACATTGCGGCATGAATACGCTACAGAACCGAGACCCGTACGCGTGTGCCGTAATCGACGCCTTCGGAGGTACGGCGGCCACCGCTCAGCTTTGCGAAGTTCGCATGCCATCCGTATCGGAGTGGCGCCGAAATGGCATTCCGCGCGCACGTCTATTGTTCCTGAAGCTCGCACGCCCCGATCTGTTTGCGTCTCTGGATTCACACGACGAATCGAGGTGAAGCCGGCGCAGTTGCGTTGCCCAGCTGTTACGCAACTCATGGACCGAATCTTAGTTGCGCGCGCAAATGCGCGACAGGATGAAAGCCAGTGTCTACCAAATCCCACCTATGACCTGCCGATACGACAGCACTGAATGGCTGGACGTCCTCTATACGTCCGTTCGCAACACGCCCGGCGGCGTCGCCGACGCGGCGAACTACCTCACGATCCGACGCGGCAAGAACATCACGCCGGAATCTCTGCGCCTGCGTTTGCGAGGCGTCGGTGACAGCCGATTGTCCATGGAGATGTTCGAGCTGCTCGTTGAGTGGATGCAGGAAAAGTCTGAGGCTGAGGTACATGCGCTCGACGCTTTGCACGCGCTGAATGCCCGGTTCGGATTGGTTGCGGAACAGGTTGACGATCACACGGCTGACGAGTCCGGGGAGCCGGGCACGCTGCGTCTCGTTTCAACGGCGCTGCACCTGCAGGCACACGTCGGTCTCGTCGCTGACGATGTGACACGTGCTTTGGCAGATCAGCGAATCGACGACCACGAAGCGGAGCGGATCATCGCGACCGGCCGCAAGGGCCAGCGTCTGTTCCAGCGTTTGATTCACGCTGCTCGCAACCTCGCCGCACGTCGTCGTCGTCGTCATGGATCGGTTTAAACACGGCATGGCGTGCTGCCGGCCCGAGCGTGAACAGATCGGCCTCTGCTGCTCGCCCGAGCAGCAATTGGCGTGCGCTGCAACGACGCTCGCAGCCCGATTCGAGGGCGCCCCTGCAGAAGCGGGGCGCCTGCTGTCCGAACTGATTGCCACGTTCCCCGATCGTCTCGCTCCGATTCTCGCGGAAGCGAGCGCGGCGGGGAGCGTGCGCTTGTTCGTCGAGCGCGCCGCGCGAGCATGCGCCGCGCTCGCAACCAAGGCGGAACGCCACGCGTTCCGCGACCAGCTTACTGATCGTCTCTGCGCGCTGGACCTTGCCGCGTTCGACGATTCCATGTCGGCGGAATGGCGTCGACTACGCGGCAAATAACCGGAGACCCCTATGAACGTGAACGGAATCAGTAGCGCGTTGCGACGCGGCGCATCGCAGTACAGCCGCTCGCCGAGTGGGCGGCAGTCCTATGCGGCCGGGCGAGGCGTATGGCGCAGCTTTGCGCACAAGGTCGAACGCGACCGCCGGCTCGTCGAGCTGGATGCGGCTCGTCGTGCGATTTAGCCGGCCGCCGCTTATCGAATCGTGATCTGGCCGCGACACGCGGCCAAAGTGACTTTTTGCAGAGGGATTTTCTATATGGCGACACTGGACCAGATCATTCAGCAATTGCGTGCGGCGGGGCATCCTGACCTACCCGCCGGCCATCCGGTCGCGGACGGGAAACATCATCGGTACGGGCCGCGCAAGAAATACTGGTATCAGCTTCGCGAGGTCGTCAGCAAGGGCTCAGTGATCGGCTATGGCGGTACGTTCGGCCACTTCTCGGGCGACGATCCGGGCACCGAGCGATTCGAGTGGGGCGGCGCACCGTTGAGCGAAGAAGCGCTCGCGGAAACGCGTCGCCGGCAAGAGGCTGCCGACCGCGAACAGGTCGAGCGCGACGCACGGCAGGCGAAGCTCGCCGCGAACCGTGCACGCGACCAGTGGAACCGTGCTGCAGAGCATGGCGAGTCCGCCTATCTCGACCGCAAACACATCACGGCAGAAGGCGTACGTTTCGACGCGGACGGCACGATCTTCGTGCCGATGTATCAGTACGGCGACGGCGCCCGTCTCGTCGGCCTGCAAAAGATCACGCCGGACGGCGCGAAGCGCTTCAACAAGGGCATGGAGAAGAAGGGCGCTTCGTATCTGCTCGGTGAGGTCGGTCCAGATGACCAGGTCGTGCTGGTCGCCGAAGGCTATGCAACCGCGCGTGCGATCCGCATGGCGATCGACGACGCGTTCGCGGTCAATATCTGTTTTGACGCGGGTGGCATCCTTCCGGCCGTGCGCTACCTGCGTATGACGTATCCGGATGTGCATGTGCTGGTCTGCGCCGACGACGACTGGAAGATCGAGCAGCGCATGCGCGACTGGCTCGCCGATGAGTTTGCTTTCCGGGGCGAACTGGTGTTTGGTGCAGACCCGGTGCGGATAGAAGCGAAGAACACGTGGTACATGGTTGCCGTGTCACGCCGTCGTGACGACAACGGCGTGCCGTATGTCGAGGTCAGCTATGGCAACGACGTTATGCCGCTGCGTCGCAAGCGCTTCGAGAACACGGGCCTGAAGCGCGCGTATGAGGCGGCAGCGACAGTCGACGACGTCAGCGTTATCTATCCGGTATTCGCTAATCGCGGCGAGCGCAAGCTGACCGATTTCAACGACCTGCACGTCGAAGAGGGCTTCGAGGCTGTCGAGGCACAGCTGCAGGCGGCAATCTTGCGCGTCATCGCCCCAGCGAACGAAGAGATCCGGCCGGCAACGGTTGCAGTGTCGACCGCGGACGAGACGCCGACGAAGCCCGCCGCGACGTCCGCTGCCGCGAAACAGCCGGAATGGGATGGCCGTGAGGCAGAGAACGGCGCGCACACGTGGGAGCAGGATCTGGCGCGTTCGGACAAGGGCACGCTGCTGCCGACGCTCGGCAACGTGCACATGATCCTGTCGAACCACAAGGCATGGCAGGGCGTCATCGAGCAGGACGACTTCGGTGGACGCGTGATGAAGCGCAAGGCGCCGCCGTTCCCGCAAGGCGTGACAGGTGAATGGACCGACATGGACGATCAGCGCTGCGCGCTCTGGTTGTCGCAGCGGTACGGCCTCTCGGTGCGTACCGATATCGTGATGAACGCGGTCCTGTTGGTGGCGGACGCTACACACTTCCATGACGTGCGCGAATACCTTGAAGGGCTGAAATGGGACGGCGTACCGCGTGTCCGTTCGATGCCGTCGACATACCTGCGCGTGGCTGACAGCGAGTATGTACAGCTCGCGTTCATGAAATGGATGATCGCGGCCGTCGCTCGCGTGATGGAGCCGGGCTGCAAGGTGGACAACGTCTTGATCCTCGAAGGCAAGCAGGGGCATCGCAAATCGACAGCGCTGAAGGTGCTGGCCGGCGCTCCGTGGTTCACCGATACGCCGATCCAGATTGGCAACAAAGACACGTACGCGGTGCTGGCCGGTAAGTGGGTGATCGAACTCGCCGAACTGGACTCGTTGAACAAGGCCGACTCGTCGGCAGTGAAAAGCTTCTTCGCGACGGCCGTCGACCGGTTCCGCAACTTCTACGGTAAGCGTGCGACCGACGTCCCGCGTCAGTGCGTCTTCGCTGGCTCGGTCAACTTCGATACGTACCTGAAGGACGAGTCGGGCAACCGACGCTACTGGCCGCTGCGTGTCGGTGGTCTGGTCGATATCGACGGCATCGTGGCCGTGCGTGATCAGCTTTGGGCCGAAGCCGTGCACCTGTACCGCACGGGCGTCGTGTGGCACGTGGAAGAGCATGAACGCCCGCTGTTCGAGATCGAGCAGGCGGAGCGCTACGAAGGCGACGTGTACGAGGACAAGATCGCAAAGGCCCTGGAATTCGTGTCGCGCACGACGATGGAAGAGATCCTCGCGGACATCCTGAAGCTCGATACGTCGAAGTGGACGCTGGCGGAGCAGCGCCGCATCGGCAAGGCGTTGAAGTCGCTCGGGTGGGTACGCAAGCGCGAGTCGACAGGGTCGCGCGGTTGGTATTACGTGAGCGAGCAGCAAGAGCCGGAAGTGGAACGTGAACTGGTCGCAGCGGGTGATGACGACAGTCCGCTGTGATGACGTGGCGCGCTGTGCCTGCACGGTAGGCGCGCCGCTTGCCCCGTCTTGGCGCGCTGTCGACGTCCCATGTCCCAATGTCCCAAGGCGCGGTCTCGGGCGCGGGTGCAGGGGCGCGACATGCGCGACGTGAGCGGCGCATGTCGCGCATGTCGCAGGCGCGCACCCCTGCAAGCCTTCTCACTTGGGACATTGGGACATTAGGACGAATAGGAGAGAGTGATGATCGATTTGAAAGAGCGGGTGGGCGTTGCGATGAGCGTTCGTGGTCAGTTCACCGACCCGATTGCCGATCCTAAAGTTACTTTGGGCGCGCTCGCCTTTGCGAACGATCTCGGTAGCGCGCTAGCCCGAATCAAGGCCGGGCCGCTGCCGACGCCTGCGATGATTCGACGTGCAACGTTGCTGTTGGCGCAGATGATCCGGACGTCGGGTCGATTCAAGCGTGCACGGTTCACGGGCCTCTCGCGCGACGAGCGTCGCGATCAACGTGCGGGGCATGCTGTCGAGCGATCGAAGGTCGACATCGTCGAGCGGTTCGCCCTGCGGTTGCTGGACGAGTGGGTGAACGACCAGTGTGTCGAGTGCGAGGGGCGTGGCGTCGTGCGCCGCACGCGTGCCGTCACGACGTCAACGCACACGTGTGATGTATGCGGAGGAAGTGGGAAGGTGTGCGTGTCGGAGGAACGTATCCCGTTCTTCGAAGGGCGTAACGGGCCGCTCGTCTTTCGGGAATACGAACCATGCGAGGACTGCGGTGGGATGGGGCGGATCGCGGCGTCGCCCGCTCCGGATGCGAAGGGCCGGCACATTTGCCCGGACTGTTTCGGTACCGGCAAGCGGCAGGTCGACGACGCTGGCCGGGCGCACGCGCTCGGCGTATCGCTCGACGAGTATCGGCGGAACTGGTCGTGGCGCTTTCACGACATGCTCGCGCTGTTGGATACGGTAGATGGATCGGTGTACGACACATTGCGTCGTCAATTGCGAGGATGAAACGTATTCCATTTCAAGAGCGGATCGCGTAAACTTTGCACATCCTTTACCGCGTCACTGGATACGTGAGCGACCGCACACTCGTGTCGCAACAATTGCCCGACAGGCGTACTGAATCGCGGGAGCGCCGCGACCAACAACGATAACTGTCAGTCGGGATCTGTTGGGAGGGCGTTCGCCCTTACGAAATGAATATCGAAGCCCTGAGTGCGCAAGCCCTCAGGGCTTTTGCTTGTTGTGCAAATCACGAGATGTCGAAGTTGCAGCCAGTCTTGTCCACCGTCAGTTCGATGAGAGAATCGGTTTCCCTGATCTCAATGGACCCGGTGGCCGTCGCACCTTTAACTTTCGTGATGGTGATGGTGTATGTGCCGACAGCTATGTCTAGTGCAGTGCCGACCTTTTCACCGTTGTCACCCCATCGGCAATTGGCGATGGTCGCTGCTTTGAAGTTTTCTTTGTCGTCGCCGTCTGTGATATCGAGTTTGATCCGTGGCATGGTGGTTCCTCAAGTTGGTCAAATATTGACAAGTCGGAATGCGCGTTGATGCACATGCGACCAGTTGCAAGTTAATTGAGTGACGGCGAATCGGAAATATGCCGTTGGTTATGCGGCGCGGAACGTGACGGATGGCACGGGTTCCGGGGAAACGTGTGGACGCGGCCAAATCGCCCGATACTGTCGTGATACAGAATTACTGAAACGCCACAACTGGAGCGACGATAATCGCGTGTCAGGGCTGTTGCCCTGACAAAATGAATTCCAAAGCCCTGAGTGCGAAAGCCCTCAGGGCTTTTTGTATTGGGGCGCTGAAATGCGAATCGAGTCGACGAGCGCCGGGCCGAGCGAGGTCTGGTCGACGTGGGATGAAGATCGAAGCATGGGGCGCGTTACCGCGCGGTGCTTCGTGTTTGACGACGCGATGGACCGTGTCGTGTGGGCGATGGACCGGGCGGGCGACGGCGCGAGCGTCGATGTCGCGATCGGTGTGGGTCTGCCTACTTTTTGAGCAGGCGGGGACCCTACGGGCATCGCCATACGCGGGGGCTCGCACCCGCGTTTTTTCTCTACTGTCGAATTCCTATAGGGGGGCACATTCACATGCTGACTCAGCAACAAATCGCTGATCACCTCGATCTGGAGCGCTCGACGGTATCGCGCCTTGTCGACCGTCTCAATATCGACTATCGGACGGCGTCGCTTGATGAAATCCGCGTTGCGTATCTTCGCCACTTGCGAGAATCGGCTGCCGGCCGCGCAAGCGAGACCGGGATCGATCTCGTCGCCGAACGCGCGATGACCGAGCGCGTCGATCGCGAAATCAAGCTGCTGACGTTGGCCGAGAAGAAAGGCCAACTGGTCAATGCGGCGCAGCTCGAACAGGCGTACGGCCAGATGGTCGGCGCATTTCAAACGGAATTGCTGGCGCTGCCCGACAAACTGGTGCAGGAGCTACGCACCCTGTACGGCGTCGAGGTCGACGTCGAATGGTTGAACGAGCACATGTATGGATGCCTTCAGCAGCTTTCTGAATACGACGCAGACAGTCCGGGCGGTGATTCGCCGGATTGCGAAGCTTCTCCGTCCGCCCGAGCGGATCGGGACGACGGAGTGGGCGCGCAAGCATCGCAGGATGAGCGCGAAAGCGACGGCGACGCCGGGCCGCTATAACCCGAACATCACGCCGTGGGTGTTCGGCATGCATGACGCGCTCGACGATCCGACCGTGCAAAAGATCGTGTGCATGAAATCGGCGCAGGTCGCGTGGACGGATGGTGTGCTGCTGAACTACATCGGCAAGCGGATCGACGTCGATCCGTGTCCGATGATCGTCATGTTTGCGAAAGAGAAGTCGGCGAAGAAGTTCAATCTCGAGAAGTTCGAACCGATGGTCGAGGTGACGCCTCGCCTGTCGGCAAAATTGCCGGTGCATGCTGCGCGCGACAAGAACAACCTGTGGGATCACAAGACGTTCCCGCGCGGGTTCCTGAAGTTCATTACGTCGAACGCGCCGGACGATGTGAAGTCGACGCCGGCCCCGGTCGTCGCGGTCGAGGAGCCGGACGATGCGAACACGAACGTGCGCGATCAGGGCGATTCGATCACGCTGCTGGAGGAACGCAACAAGAGCTATTCGGACAGCCGCCGCAAGGTAATTTTCGGTGGCACGCCCACCGTTGACGGCTTCTCGCGCATCCAGCAAGCGTATCTGACTTCGGATCAACGCATCTATCTGGTGCCGTGCCCCGATTGCGGCGAGGAGCATGAGCTGGCGTGGGAGAACGTGACCTGGAGCGAGGACGCCGAAGTCGCACATGAGGTGTTCGGCCGGGCACGGCCGGACTCGGCACGCTATACGTGCCCGCACTGCGGCTCGTTGTGGGACGACTCGGCGCGTGTGTGTGCGGTCCGGCATGGGCGATGGGTTGCGACGGCGCCGTTTCACGGCGTCGCGGGCTTTCGTCTGAACGAGTTGGTATCGCCGTTCCCCGGCTCGCGCATGGCGGAGCTGGTCAAGAAGTGGCTGACGGCCGAGAAGGCGCTGCGCGAGGGCGACGACACGAAAATGCGTGCGTTCGTGAACAACTCGCAGGGTCGGCCGTACAAGTACAAGAGCGACCTGCCGGAGCTGGACGTGCTGGCCGCGCGTGCGATGCCGTACGCGGCATTCATGGTGCCGGCCGGCGGTCTGTTGCTGACGCTCGGTGTCGACGTGCAGCACGACCGGCTCGCAATCATCCTGCGCGCGTGGGGACGTGGTGAGGAAAGCTGGCTCGTTGCGTGGGACGAGATTCACGGCAACGTGCTGCATCAGGAAGCCGACCCGCTGTCGGGCGGCGTATGGGGCGCGTTGACCGCGCTGGTGACGCACGGCTACCGGCACGAAAGCGGCGGCGTATTGCGTGTTCGCGCGACATCGATCGATTCGTCGGACGGCTCGACATCGGACGCGGTATACAAATATGTGCGTGCTGCGCAGCGGGTAGGGCTGAACGTGCTGGCGATCAAGGGCAGCACCGAGGCCAACTCGGAGATTTTCAGCGTACCGAAGGCGTCGGTCGATTCGACGCGCAACAACAGCAAGGCCGCGAAATACGGCCTGCGCCCGTACATGGTCGGGGTCAGCAAGGCGAAAGACCTGATCCTCGACAACCGGCTGAAGCTCGATGGCGATGGGCCGGGGCGCATGCACTGGTATGTGGGCGTGCGTTCCGACTATCTCGCGCAGGTGACAGCCGAGGTCAAGGTGCCGGGCCGGATCGGCACCAAGCGTGTCTGGCAGAAGAAGGCCAGCGCCCGTAACGAAGCGCTCGACTGCGAAGTCTATGCGCTGCACGCGGCACGCAGCGCCAAAACCCACCTGATGACCGAAGCGCATTGGCGCGTCGAACAGGTGCGCATCTCGCAGGTTTCTCTGTTCGATGCTGTTCCGATATTGGAATCGCTACCGTCTGCATTGCCGGTCGAGACACTGCCGACCGTGCAGACGGATGCCGATCCACCGCCACCGATCGAGCCGGTTCAGCCGGTCGCTAAACCACCCGAAACCCCGCCACCGAGCGGGGTTTCGCGCATTCAGGGCCGGCGTGTCGCTCGCTCGACGTACCTGAAGCGCCGCTAGGAGAAACACATGGCATACACGATGGCGGACCTGCAGCGCATCCAGTCGGCAATCGCGAAGGGCGAGCTGGAGGTCCAGTACGCGGATCGCAAGGTGCGCTACCGGTCGATCGCCGAACTGCGTGACGCGCAGACCGAGATCATCCGGGCGCTGGATGGCGCGACCGGCCGCTCGCGGCTGATTCGCTTGCGGCACGCCGGCAAGGGGGTGCGATGAGCCGCGCATATCCGGTTCTCGCGCAGCGCGGCTTTGTCGTGCCCACGCGCCTGAACGCGGCGGCGTACGAATCGGCTGGCACGCGCGGGGCGCGGGCGAAGTCATGGCAGGCGTCGAGCGCGGGACCGAACGCATCGGTCGTGCAGAACCTGCCGCTGATGCGCCACCGCGCCCGTGACGCGATCCGTAATGACCCATGGGCGAAGACCGCAATCGCGCGGCTGGTGTCGAACACGATCGGCACGGGTATTCAGGCGCATCCGCAGCATCCGGACGCGGACGTGCGCCGCGAACAAAAGCAACTTTGGGACGACAGCTCGGGCGAGCTGGATGCGGATGGTGTGCACGACCTGTACGGCTTGCAGACGCTCGCCGCGCGGGCGTTCTTCAGCGACGGCGAGGTGCTGGTGCGCCGCCGCCTGCGTCCGCCGCATGCCGGGCTGGCAGTGCCGATGCAGATCCAGCTGCTCGAAGGCGACCTGTTGCCAGTCACGAAGAACGAGCCGATTCCAGGCGGGGAGATCATCAACGGCGTCGAGTTCAACGAAGACGGCGAGCGCGTCGCGTATCACCTGCTGCGCCGCCATCCGGGTGAGTACAACCGCTTTGCCGGTGACGCGACGCAGACGGTGCGCGTACCGGCCGACGAGATCGCGCACGTCTTCCACGGGCTGCGGCCCGGTCAGGTGCGCGGTGTGCCCGAGCTGTCGACGGTGCTGCTGCGGCTGCATTCGCTCGACAACTTCGACGACGCGGTGCTGTTCCGTCAGGAGGTGAGCAACCTCTTTGCCGGGTTCATCGTGAAACCACAGGCGGAGGTCGGCCCGCTCGGCGATCCCGTTTCCGGTGCGCCGATCGAGTTCGACGTTGACGGCTTTTCGCCGGTCGTGTCGCTGGAGCCGGGCGCGATGCAGGAACTGGCGCCCGGCGAAGACGTGAAGTTCGCAACGCCACCCGGTGCCGGGGCCGATTACGCGCCGTTCATGCGCCAGCAGCTGATGGCGGCAGCCGCGTCGGTCGGCATGCCGTACGAAGTGCTGACGGGTGATCTGCGCGACGTCAGCGACCGCGTGCTGCGCGTGTTGCTCAACGAGTTCCGACGCTCGATCGAGCAGCTGCAGCAGAACGTGTTCATCCACCAGTTCTGCCGGCGAATCTGGCGCTGGTGGGTAGACGCGTGCGCGCTGTCCGGCGCGTTGTCGATGCCGAACTATCACCGCGCCCGGCGCGAATACGTGCGGGTGCGGTGGGTGCCGCAGGGCTGGCCGTATATCCACCCGGTGCAGGACGTGTCGGCCAAGCGCGCGGAGATTCGCGCGGGCCTGACGAGCCGCACCGGCGCGATTCTGGCGAAGGGCGAGGATCCGGAGCAGGTCGACGACGAGAACGCCGCTGATCAGCAGCGCGCGCAACGGTTGGGGTTGCAGTACGACACGCATGCGACGGACGACGCCGATCCGCTCGCGCATACGAATGGGGAGTGAGATGAAACGCAATCATAAGTGGTGGGATATCCGGGCGCAGGCGAACGCGGCCGGCGAGGTCGAGATCCGGATCTATAACGAGATCGGCTTTTGGGGCACGGACGCGCAGACCTTCGTGACCCAGCTCGATGCGGCAGCGGCCAACGCTTCCACGATCGTGGTGGCGATCAACTCGATGGGTGGCGACGTGTTCGATGCGTTCGCGATCTACAACGCACTGCGCCGGCACGCTGGCAAGGTGAAGGTGCGCGTCGACGGCGTCGCGGCATCGGCCGCATCGCTGATTGCGATGGCCGGCGACGAGATCGTGATGCCGGAGAACGCGCTGCTGATGATCCACAACGCGCACACGGTGACGGCGGGCGAGGCGAAAGACCTGCGACGTATTGCCGACCTGCTCGATAACGCAGGCGACGGGATTCTCGCGGCGTACGCGGCCAAGAGCGGTCAGTCGATCGACGAGATCCGGGGCATGATGGACGCCGAGACGTGGCTCACGGCCGCGCAGGCAAAGGAGAAGGGTTTCTGCGACACGATCGAGGCGGCAGTGAAGCTGTCGGCGTCGGCCAGCTCGACGGCGCTGCTCGCGCGCTTTTCGGCGGTGCCCGATGTCGTGCGGGCGCTGGTCGACGAGACGGAGCCGACCGACCCGCCGCAGCCTGACACGCAACCCAATACACCGCCCGAACCCAATCCCGATCCGCAGCCGGTGCCGCCAGCGCCCGACGTGTCGGCGCTCGCATCGCACGTGTTCGCGGCATGCCGTGACGCGCGCCTGTCGCATTGCGTCGAGGCGATCGTGACGGCGACCGGCCTGAAGGATCGGGCAACCGTTGACGCGGCGCTTCAGCAGGCCGCGGACATCGCCGGGATCTGCCTTGCGGCGAATGTGCCGGAGCTGACCGCGCAGTTCGTCGCCGACGGGCTGACCCCCGATCACGTACGCGCGCGACTGTTCGAGCGCGTGACGGCGTCGCAATCGCGCATCAATCCCCGCGCTCAATCGACGGCGCAAAACGAGCCGGCCGTGGTCGCGAACGCGCCGCGCGCGGCGTCCATCTACGCGGCTCGCAAGAGCGGCAAGTAACTTTGACGATACCCGAGGAGGGGAACACTCATGTCGAATGTGAAGGTACAGGGCAGCCAGACGGCGGAATTTCTGGTGTCGGAGGGCAACGGGCAGATTTCGCGCGAACACATCATCGTTAAGGCGGGACCGGCGCTGCCGTCCGGCCAGGTGCTCGGCGTGACGAGCACCGGCGAGTATGCGCCGTACGACAACGCGGCGAACGACGGGTCGGAGGTTGCTGCAGCGGTGCTGTACGCGCCGTTGCCGGCGTCCGAGGCACCGCGTTCGGCGACGGGCATCGTGCGGCTCGCCGAAATCGCCGCCGCGCGCCTGACCGGTCTGGATGCCGCCGGCCGCACCGATCTCGCCGAGCGCCACGTGATCGTTCGCTGATCGCAGCGCACGCTACCTGAAGCCCATCCAAGGCCACGCACCGCGCGTGGCCTTTTTTGTATCCATTTCCCTGTTGGAGGTTGTATGGCGGACATCGCCCTGTTTCAAGATGACGCGTTCTCGCTGTCGTCGCTCACGGCCGCGATCAACGAGCAGCCGCACGTACCCGGCCGCGTCGGCGCACTCGGTCTGTTCGAAGAGGACGGCATCACCACGACGACGATCCAGATCGAGCGCGACGGTGACACGCTGTCGCTGGTTTCGGCAGGCGAGCGCGGCTCGCCGTCGGCGATCGTGGTCGGCAGCAAGCGCACCATGATCCCGTTCAACACCGTGCACCTGCCGCAGCGGGCGTTCGTGAAGGCCGACGAGATCCAGAATCTCCGCGCGTTCGGTTCCGAAACGGAGCTGGAGGCGCTGCAGACGGTCGTGAACCGGCGGCTCGCCAAGCTGCGCCGCCAGCTCGACGCGACGCACGAGTTCCACCGTATCGGCGCGATCAAGGGTGCGGTGCTCGACGCCGACGGCAAGACGGTGCTGATCGATCTGCTCCAGTACTTCGGCATCGAGCAGACGGTGATTCCGTTCGAGCTGGGCAAGGCGGACACCGAGATCCGCGTGAAGTGCCTCGAGGTGCAGGACGCGATCGAGGATGCGCTGGGTGCGACGACATACACCGGTGTGCGCGTGCTTTGCGGCCGGGCGTTCTGGAACAAGCTGATCGTCGCGAAGACGGTGAAGGAGACGTATCTCGCGACCGCGATGGCCGCGTCTCTGCGCGGCGATGCGCGCGAGGCGCTCGACTTCGGCGGTTGCACGTTCGAGCGCTATCGCGGTCGCGTCGGCGACATCGGCTATGTTGCCGACGACGAAGCATATGCGGTGCCCGAAGGCGTGCCGGAGCTGTTTGTCACGCGCTTCGCGCCGGCCGACTATGTCGAGGCCGTCAACACGACGGGTCTGCCGTATTACGCGAAGCAGGAACTGGCGCAATTCGGCAAGGGTGTGGACATCGAGGCGCAGTCGAACCCGGTGCACCTGTGCACGCGCCCGAAGGCGATCGTCAAGCTGAAGGCGTGACATGGCGTTCCGGGATCTGATCGCGGACGTCGACGCTGCAGTGCTGCGCGATCTCGGCGACGTGGATATCACGATCGACGGTCGGCCCGTCGACGGGATGTTCACGTCGCCGTGGCTGGGTCCGGATCTTGGAACGCAGCGCACGCAGCTCGTGGCGCCTGTCCTGCATATCACCGACGCCGACGCAGTCGACGTCACCGAGGGCAGCATTGTCGTGACGCCGAGCGGGCGTTACCGCGTGTTCGAGCTGCATCCCGATGGCACGGGCTGGACGATCCTGATTCTGAGGTGACGATGGATCTGCTGAAGGTTGAGATCGACGTGAAGGGGGCGCTCGAAGCACTCGCGGGTCTACCGCCTGCAGCGATGCAGGCGGCATGGCGGCGCACGCTGCGCAAGACGGGCGCGTGGATCCGAAACCAGACCGCGAAGGAGGTCGGCAACGCGACGGGGATCCAGCAGAAGCTGCTGCGGCAACGGATGTATTTCTTCATGCGATCGGCCGATACGGGCAAGGTATGGCTTGGGTTGAACCCGATCGAGGCGCACCGGCTCGGCTCTGTCCGGCGCACGAAGAAGGGGATGCGGGCCGGCAAAACGCTGTTCGAGAGCGCATGGCGCAAGAGGAACCGGCAGCCGGACGGGCCGATCTATCGGCGCATCGGCAAGGCGCGCACCCCGTTCGAGGTCGTCAAGGTCGAATGGTCGCAGACCGGCGATCCGGCGTTTCGCCGGGCGGCGCAGACATGTGGGGCCCGACTGATGACGGTGCTACGGCAGGAGGTCAACTATGAACTGCAGAAGGCGATAAACCGTGCTCGATAACCTGAAGCAATTGCACGACGGCGTCGAGTTCGGCCTGCGCGCGAAGCTGCCGGATCTCGAGCGCATTCACGCGTATCCGAAGATCGGCAAGGCGATCGAGACGCCGTTTATCGCAATCGAACTGTCGGAGCTGGAGCCGGGGCACGACGACGGAACGGGCCGCGTGCCGCTGGTAGGCCGATTGCAGGCGCGTGTGATCGTCGACCCGATCGTGCCCGGTGCCGAGCTGCTGGTGCGCGAGCTGTCCGCGCGTGTGCTGCAGGCGGTGCACGGTACGACGTGGGATTTGCCCGTGACGCCCGGCAGGCAGGTCGGCTCGGCGGGCGAGGATCCGTTTCGCCCGGAGCTCGATACGTATCTCGTCTGGCTCGTCGAATGGGAACATGAATTCGACCTGGGCGACGAATTCGAGCCGCCGGCGAAGGGTCGCACGGTGTTGTGGGGCGTTGATCCCGATACTGGGCCGGGGCACGAAGATCGTTACTGTAATGCGGCGGATCACGGAGCGGGGTGACATGTGAGCGATTTCGAGCTTGGCGAGATGGATCGCCGCATGGCGTGCCTGACGCAGTCGGCGGTGGTTGAGGCGGTCACATACGATCCGCCGCGCGTGAAGGTGCGCATCGGCGATTGGGTCAGCGATTGGCTCAAATGGCAGGCGGGTGCGGCCGGCAAGGTCCGGCAGTGGCGTCCGCCGTCTGTCGACGAAGAGGTCGCGCTGTGGGCACCGTCTGGCGATCTCGCGGGCGCGTTCGTAGCGCCCGGTTACTACACGGAGCAGCACGGCGGGTCAGGCCGGTCGAGTCCGGACGAGACGGCGACCGATTACCCGGACGGCGCATTCGAACAGTACAACCATGCGAGCCACGAATACGTACTGTCGGTGCCGGTAGGCGGTCGGATCGTATTTCGCATCGGCGAAACCGAGTTCGAGCTGAAAGCGGACGGCGCGATGCTGCGTAGCGAGAAGCTGCTCGCCGACGTGCCCGATTCGACGTTCACCGGCAATACGACGACCGAGCGCTTGCTGACGTTCAACGGCGGTATGCAGGGCAAGTCGGGCGAAGGTGGCGGCGTTGCGGTGAGGGTCGCGGGCGGCGCTGAGTTTACCGACGACGTTGTCGCGGCCGGTAAGTCGGTCAGCAAGCACAAACACCGCGAGCAGGGCGACGGCGAGCTGGTTAGCCCTCCCGTTTAGGACTTGGTTGAACCTTGCGCGGTAGGTCGCGCAGCGGCATTTTGAGACCTACCAATCGTTCTGGCGAACATACAGCATCGATTCCGTCGAGTCGAATTGCTGTTACGGCATTTCGCGCATCGTCGCCTTTCAGATCGAAGAGAGGATGGAGCCTGATGTCTCTCGCGAACGAATCCATGCATTGGCGCAGCGATATCAATCTCGATCCGATGGTAAACGGCAACTGAGGCGGTTCAACCCCGCAGGAAAGGTCGATGCGCTCATTATCCCGAGGTGTTACCGCCTTGTTGAAGTACGACTGGAAGCAGTTGTCCAACTGCTCCGTCCCAAGCTTCATCAGGCTGCCAATTTTGTTGATCGTGCTCGCGGTGTCGCCGTGTATGAAGCGTTGGTTAATAGAGACGTAGTCAAACGAGTGGCGCTGAACCCAAGTGGCATAGGCAGCCAGATAGTCCTTGTACGCTTGAAGCCGAATCGGCTCGGCCGGGTCAGATTGGAGTGCGAGCATCGCATGTTTGGACGCTGCTGCATATAGTTCGAACGATGAGAGCAGGTCATCGATAGAGGACCGGAGTTGATCGTAGTCGTGGATTGTCGCTTCTCGCTGTCGGCGGTCGTCATTAATCTTCTCGGTCAGGTGCGTCGCGAGTAGACCGGTAAGGACGAATCCTACTGCGACGAGCACAAATTGATGCTTTAGGAATGCGTTGATATACGGCCAAATCGCCGAGAGCACTGCACCAAATCTACGAGAAATTGAGTTGCTTGGTGAAGGCTTCATCGTATGCCGCTTAATTGTCGTTCGTCGCTGCGTACTCATGCTGTGGCTCCGTGCGGATGTGCATGGCAATTCTAAACAAAAGTAACTTTGCCCCGCCTTGTGCGGGGTTTTTCATTTGTGGGGGCGTTTATGGCGAAAGACGCACAGCAAGTACAGGCGACGGCAACTGTCACCTTCATCGATACCGAGTTCCGCAGTCGCGTGATTGTGTTTCCGGACGGCTCGCACGTCGTCGTGCTGGCGGGCAAGACGCAAGTCACGCAGCCGGAGCACATCGCGTATCTCGAATCGCGCGGGTGCTTCAAGCGCGTGCCGACGAAGGTGCAGTAGTGGTCGCGCTGGTCGGAATGTGCCGTCGCACGGGCCGGCTGATCGGTGGTGTCGACCATCTCGTCCAGAGCATTGGGGACATTCTGAGCACGCGCAAGGGCACGCGCCGCGAGCGGCCTGATTACGGTTCCGATCTGCCGCTGATGGTCGACCTGCCGATCACGCGCGGCTGGATATCGGCCGCGCAGGCGGAAGCGGCGCGTGCGATCGGTCGATGGGAGCCGCGCATTGCGCTCGATCGTGTCCAGGCGCTGTCGGTCGTCGACGGCAAAGTAACTTTTCGGATCGCCGGGCGTTACGACGGCGACGATGTTGTATTCGAGGTGACGATATGACAGTGATCGATCTGTCGGCACTCGATCCGCCGGATCTCGTCGAGACGCTCGATTTCGAGGCCGCGTATCAGTACAAGCTGCAGCACTTCAAGAGCATCTATCCTGATTGGACAGCAGCGCTCGAATCCGATCCGGTCGTGAAATTGATTGAGCTGGCGGCATACGATGAAGTTCGGTTTCGCGCGCGTGTGAACGATGCAGGGCGTGCGGTGTTGCTGGCCTACTCGACAGGGGCGGATCTCGAACACCTCGCGGTGCTCTGGAATTTGCAGCGCGAGACGGTCGACCCCGGCGACCCCGAGGCGCATCCGCCAGTTCCTGCAACACGTGAGCGCGACGAGCGCTTGCGATTGCGTACACAGATGGGCATCGAGCGCTCGTCGACGGCAGGTCCGTTCGGCGCGTACCGGTCCCTCGCGATGGACGCATCGCCGGATGTCGCGGACGTGCGCGTCGATCGGCCCGAGGCCGGTGTGGTGCGCGTGGTCGTGAAGTCGTATTCGAACGGTGGCGTGGCGAGCGCGGCACTGCTCGACACAGTGCGCCGCGCACTTTCGCCGGAAGACCGTCGACCGCTGAACGACTCGCTGCTGGTGGTCGCGGCTCGGCCCGTCAATTACGCGATCGTCGCCGACGTGTACATCGGGCGCGGGCCGGATCCGGGCGTCGTGCTTGCCGCGCGACGGCAGGATCTCGATATCGCGGTGGCGGCAGGGGAGGCGCTACGCGTTGGCATGCCGCGCTCGGCCGTGACCGGAGCGCTGCATCCGAAAGCGTCGGGTGTGGTGCGCGTCGACCTGAAGTTACCGGCAGCCGACGTCGTGTGTGCGATTGATCAGTTCGCGCGCTGCACGTCGATCGTGCTCAATCCAAAGGTGGCCGATGACGACTGAAGCACTGCTGCCAACCAACCAGACGAGTCTCGAGGCGGCGCTTGCGCAGGTCCTGCGCCCGAGTGTCGATCCGGACGTGATCCGCACGCTGTGGGATGCGGATCGCTGCCCGGCAGCGTTCTTGCCGTGGCTCGCATGGTCGCTCGCGGTCGACGGATGGGAGCTGGCGGAGTCCGAAGACGCCCGCCGCGCGCTGATCAAGTCGTCGCTAGCGATCTACCAGAAGAAGGGCACGCCATGGGCGATTCGCGAGATCGTGCGGCGGCTCGGCTTTGGCGAGGTCGATCTTCAGGAAGGGCGACAGGTCAAGCGGCGTGACGGTTCGGTCAAACGCAACGGCCGGTATCTGTACGGTGGCTCCTCCGCGTGGGCCGAGTACATCGTCACGCTGAAGCAGCCCGTGACGCGAGACCAAGGTGAAAACCTGAAGCGTGCCATCGAGCGCTACGCGCCGGCTCGCAGCTTGCTGGCATGGCTCGATTTTTCTGAGGTTGCGATCCGGCACAACGGCGTCGCGACGCGCAACGGTCAATATACGCGAGGGGTAATCGGAACATGGCCGATTTGAAGGAAGAGAGTAAGTGGGAGCCGGGGATTCGTCAGTTCGAGACGTCGGATCCCGTGCAGGGCGGCCCGGACGGCGTCGACAACATCGCACTCAAGCAACTTGGCAATCGCACCCGCTACCTGAAAGATCGTGCGGACGCGGCCGACAAGGCTATTACCGGGCTCGGTAATCGGGCGGATGCGATGGACAAGCGGGTCGCTGATCTCGGCACCGACAAGGTCGCGCGATCGGGCGACGCGATGAAGGGGAAGTTGCTTGGCAAGGTCGGCGCAATGACGCCGAACAACACGAACAACGCTGGATTTGCGTTTGACGGCGACCCGGACTCTGGCATGTTTTCTCCAGGAGACGGACATGTCCAACTCGGCGCGCAAGGTGTTCCCTACGTTGTCATGCTCAGCAACAACCTGACGCTTGGCGCTGCAGGATGGCTCTCGCTGATTGCGGGTGGGACGGAACGTGGCCGTATCACCCCGGAAGGCCGATGGTTGATCGGCGGGGCTGGGGATAATGGTCAGGACACCGTGCGCGTACAAGGCTCGGTTGGCGTGATCGGTGGAATCCGCAGCTCCGGGTATGACGCGAATGGAGCAGGTGGTCAGTTTCGTGCGGTGGGCACCGACTACGGCGTGATGCTGCGCAATGACAACAAGAGCGCGTGGCTGCTGTCGACGAACAAGGGGGATCCGAACGGCACGTACAACGATTATCGGCCGTTCGCGTGGTCGCTCGATACCGGCGCTGTTCGTATCGACGGTACTGGTTGTGGCACGATCTTCGGCGGTTACGCCCGCTTCGCCGGCAACGTGGAATCCGCGGGCGTCGGCTATTTCGGCGGCGGTGCCGGCAAGGCGAAGGATTACGGCTCCGGCGTCACGCTTGGGGCCAATACCGGCGGCGATATCGTCCTGAAGGCTGCAGGCGCCGACAAGGACATGAAGCTGTGGGACATCCAGTCGAACACCGACAGCATGAGCATCCGTGCGGTCGATGACGACTGGACGATCGGCATCCCCGCCGTGCGCATCACGCGCGCCAATCTGAGCACGTCGATCAAGACGCTTGAACTGGTCCCGAACACCGGACGCGTGCTGTCCGCGGGCGCGTGGGATGACGGACGTTCGTCATTCCAGAACAAGGGTTCGCTCAAGAGTAGCAACTCGTCGGGCGCACTCGTCGCATCGAACGGGGGTGGTGCCGGGCAGACGTCGATTCAACTGACGCGGGAAGGTGCACCGACTGATCAAAAGACGTGGGAAGTGATCCAGGGTGCAGACGGCTCATTCGCTGTTCGCACGGTCAACGACACGTACACCAACTCGCAAGCCGCAATTAACGTGACCCGTGGTTCGACCTATGCGCTCGGCACGTTGCAATTGATGCCGCAGGGTGGCCGCGTCGTGGTCGGGAAGGTGGGCGACGACGGTTCTACGCAATTGCAGGTCGGGGGCATGGTCACGGCCGTGTCGCCGCCGGCCGGCGACAACTCGAACAAGTTGATCACGTCGGCATGGTTTGCGGCAGCGGTCGCCGACGTGCAGATCGGGCAGATCGTTTGGGAGGCTCGAACTGCGCCGCGTGCTGGTTTTCTGAAGCTGAACGGCACCGAGCTGAAGCGGGCCGACTATCCGCTGCTGTGGGCGTACGCGCAGGGCAGCGGTGCGCTGGTCGCAGACGCTGATTGGGGTAAGGGCCGTCACGGTTGCTTTTCCAGTGGAGACGGCAACACGACGTTCCGACTGCCGGACCTTCGCGGCGAGTTTATCCGCTGTTGGGATGATGCGCGCGGTACGGATGCGCAGCGCCAGATCGGGAGCTGGCAGGACAGCTTGAACCGCTTGCACGCGCACGGTGCGTCTGCCGCTGCTGTTGGCGACCACTCTCACGGCGCATGGACAGATTCGCAAGGATGGCACGGTCACAGCATCAATGATCCTGGGCATGACCACGGCATTCCGGTCGCGTCTGGCGGCGGCTACATCGGCGAAATAAACCTGAACGGCGGTGGCCGAGGGGATAAGCGCACCACGGGCAGCGGAACGGGCATTTCGATTAACGGTGACGGGGCCCACGGGCACAACGTCGGAATCGGCGGGGCCGGTGCGCACTCGCACACGATCAGTATCGGGGCGGATGGCGGCAACGAGAGTCGCCCGCGAAACGTTGCGCTGCTCGTCATGATCCGCGCTTACTAAATCGAGGTAGAACATGCTTTGCAATCAGTACGACAACCTGACGGGGCGCTACGTGGTGAGCTTTCTCGCCGAGCGCGATCCCATGAGCGCGGAGCGATATCTCGTTCCGGCCTTCTGCACGCTCACACCGCTTCCCGAAGTGCCGACGCGTTCCTGGCCCTTCTGGATTGATGGGAAGTGGGTGCTGCGTCCTGACTATCGTGGCGTGCGCCTGTATCGAACCGATACGGGCGAACCCGGCGAGCTCACGGTCGCAGGTATCAGCCCGGACGGTGAAGGGCTCACCGAATTGCCGCGCCCCTCCGACGAGTACGTCTGGCGAGATGGCGCGTGGGTCGTCGACGAGGCGATTGTCGCCGAGCGAGTGCGAGCCGCTGCGATGTCGGATTTCTACGCGCGAATGGAGAAAGCGCGTCAGCAGAATCTCGGCAAGATGGACGCGCGAGCAGCGGGCCTGCTGTCCGACGTCGAGGAGGCGATGTTTGACGCATGGGCCGCGTATCAGGTCGCACTTGTGCGCGTGGTGGATCTGCCTACCTTCCCGAATGACATCGTGTGGCCTGACGAACCTGATCCGGCCGTCGTGCTGGCCACGGTCGAGGCCGAACGGGCGGAGAAAGCCGCTCGCGAAGCCGAGGAAGCTGCTCGGCAGGAAGAGGAGGCTGCCCGCGCTGATGGTGAGGACGAAATGGCCACCGATGCTGCAACTACGACGCCCGCCGACAGCGCAAGCGTGAGCGATACCGCGCCGGACGTTGAGATCGACACAAAGTAACTTTCCCGGCGCGATAACGCGCCGTCCCGTTTTCTTAAGCCGCTCAATCGAGCGGCTTTTTTCATTTCTGGAGATCCGCATGGCAGCGACTTCATTTTTTCACGGCATCACGACGGCGATCGTCGAAAGCGGCCCGCGCACGATCGCGGTGCCGTCGTCGTCGATCGTTGGCATGACCGATACCTACACGCCCGGCGCCGATCTGGCGCAACCGAATGTGCCCGTGCAGCTCACGAGCTATCGCGAAGCCGTGCAGGCGTTCGGTGAAAAAAGCGCGATTGCACGCGCGGCCCGTGCGATTTACGCGCAGAGCAGCGCGGTGGTAATCGCGGTTGGTGTGCCGGCGGCGGCGGACGCCGCGCAGCTCACGTCGGCAATCATCGGTGGCGTTTCGGCGGGTGGTGCGCGCACCGGCATGCAGGCTTTGCTCGACGCAAAGTCGCGCTACAACGCGCAGCCGCGTTTGCTCATTGCCCCGGGCCACACGTCGAAGCAGCCGGTCGCAACGGCGGCCGATTCGCTCGCCGGCAAGCTGCGTGCCGTCGCCGTGATCGATGGTCCGAACACCGACGACGAGGCCGCGATCGCGTACGCGAAGAACTTCGGCAGCAAGCGCCTGTACATGGTCGACCCCGGTGCGAAGGCATGGGACAACGCGACGAACGGTGAGATCGCGATGTCGGCGTCGTCGTATGCGGCGGGTCTCTTCTGCCAGACCGACGCGAAGATCGGGTTCTGGGCATCGCCGTCGAACAAGGAGATCGTGGAGATCACGGGCACGGCACGACCGATCGAATACCTCGACGGCGACGAGACGTGTCGCGCGAATCTGCTCAACAACGCGAACGTCACGACGATCATTCGCGACGGCGGGTTCCGCCTGTGGGGGAACCGCACCCTGTCGGCCGATCCGAAGTGGAAGTTCGTCACGCGGGTGCGCACGCTCGACATCGTGATGGACGCGGTGCAGGCCGGGCACAAGTGGGCGGTTGACCGCGGCATCACGGCGACGTACGTCAGTGACGTGACCGAAGGGTTGCAGGCGTTCATGCGCGACCTGAAGCGTCAGGGCGCCCTAATCAATTTCGAGGTCTACCCGGATCCGGAGTTGAACACGGCGAGCCAGCTCGAAGACGGCAAGGTGTATTGGAATATCCGATTCACGGATGTCCCGCCGGCCGAAAACCCGATTTTCCGCTTCGAGGTCACGAATCAGTGGCTGACCGAAGTGCTCGACAACCAGATCTAAGGGAGGGGCGATGATTCCGGAAACGCTATACAACTGCAACACGTTCGTGGATGGACGGAGCTACGCGGGGCGCGCGACGAGCATGACGCCACCGAAGCTGAAGATCAAGACGGACGATTTTCGCGCGGGCGGGATGGACGCGGCAGTCAAGGTCGATCAGGGCATGGAGCCGCTCGACGCGTCGTTCGCGATGGCGACGATGGAGTACGAGGTGCTGCGCTTTTTCGGACTGGTGGATCAAGGCGCTTTCAACGGCGTGTTCCGCGCGGTGTTCATGGACCGTAGCGGCAAGACGAAGAATGCCGCCGTCTATCTGCGCGGCATGCTGTATGAAGTCGATCCGGGCGACTGGAAGCCCGGCGACAAGGTCGAGGCGAAATTCAGCGTGTCGTGCGACTACTACAAGCTGGAGGTCGCGGGTGTGATCGTGCACGAGATCGACATTTTCGCGTGCAAGCGCGTGATCAACGGCGTCGATCAGCTCGCGGAAGTCCGTAAGGGGCTCGGCATGTAAGTGCAACGTGCCGGTCATTCGACGAACACGTTGCAAAGCTACTTTGTTCAATCAATGGCGAGCCGACGGCTCGCCATTTTTCATTTCAGGAATCGCAATGGAACAGGTCACGATCAAGCTCGACTATCCGATCAATCTCAACGGCGTTGAGTGCGACACCTTCACGATGCGCCGGCCGAAGGTGCGCGACATGCGCGGTGCGCAAAAGCTTGCACCGAACGATGCGGAGGAACAGGAGCTGATCCTGTTCGCGTCGCTCGCCGAAGTCGCACCTACCGATCTCGACGCGATGGATATGGCCGACTACGAACGCGTGCAGGACGCGTACTACTCCTTTCGACGCGTACGCAAAGCTGGACCGAAAGACGCTCAAGGCGCTGGCGAATCGGCTGGTGCGTGAATACGGCATGTCGCCGACGTCGATCGACGAGATGACGGTCGACGACATGCTCTGGTGGTTGACCGACTGAGAGGGCCGGGATGGCGAAAGACTTAGCGCTTGGCATCGTGATCGGCGGGGCTGTGTCGGCGACGTTCGGCAAGGCGATTACCGACACGTCGTCGAAGATCGATGCGATGAAAAAGCGGGCGAACGACTCGCGGCTCTGGCAGCGCCAGATCGGCGAGACGATGCGTCTGCAGGACGAGTTCCGCCGATTGCACCTGGCGGGCGATAGCGCGGCGGACGGCATCCGTCGCAAGCTCGACAGCAATCTGAAATCGTTGCGGGACGCCGGCATCGAGGTCGACCGGCTCGATCGAGCGTACGCGCGGCTCGGCCGGACGACGCGCGGGCTGGATCTGAAGGCGTCCGGTTACGAGCGGCTGACCGCTGGTCGGGAGGCGGGACGCGGCGTGATCGGTGATGCCGTGAAGCTGACCGCCTCGGTCGCGGTGCCGGCGACGATCGCGGCGAACTATCAGGCGATCATTCGCGACATCGCGATCAAGGCCGGCATAGCGCGCACGCAGGAAGAAGCGGCGATGGGCTCGCGTATTCGACGCGACGCCGGGGCGAACGGCATCGGCCGCAATGACCTGGCTGATGCCGTCAACCAGATGGTTGCGGGCGGGATGGATCTCAATCGCGCGCTCAACTTCGCGCCGCTGGTTGCGAAGTTTTCGATCGGCCAAGGTGCGACGACGGTCGAGACCGCGAAGATGATCCAAGCGCTGCAGCAGAACGCGGAGATCGTCGACCCGCGTCAGATGGCGAAGGCGCTCGAAGCGATCGCCTATCTCGGCAAGGAAGGGTCGTTCGAGTCCGTCGACATGGCGCGGTGGTTCCCGGTGCTACTCGCCGAAATGAAGAAGATCGGCATCACGGGGCAGGACTCGGTGACGCAGCTCGGGGCCATGCTCCAGGTGCAGATGAAGACCGCCGGTAGTTCGGACGAAGCCGCGAACAACCTGAAAAACTGGTTCTCGAAGATCGGCTCCGGCGAAACCGAACGCAACTATGCGAAGGCCGGCGTCGACTATCAGGCCAAGATGCGCGAGGCGATCGGCAAAGGCTGGTCAACGCTGGAAGCGTCGTTCGTACTTGCCCGCGCTTACATCGAGCGCGTCGATCCCGCCAAGGCGAAGCAGCTCGCGTCGGCGGCGAAGCAGTTCAATTCGGAGATGGACCCGGCCAAGCGTCAGGCGCAGATGGCCGCGTTCGCCGAGACGATGAAGACCGGCGACCTGTTCAACGACATGCAGGTCAAGGCGGCGCTGACGGCATACATGCAAAACGCCGAGCTGTACACGAACCTGAAGCGCAACGCGCAGGACGCGAGCGGCGAGATCCAGAAGGATCTCGAAGCACGTCGCGAGACGTCAAAGCAGATCTGGAGTGAGGTCGGGCAGCGGTGGGACGACGCGATGCGCAGCATTGGCGACGCCCTGCGTCCGATCACGGATCGTATCGGCGAGGGGGCGAAAGGTCTCGGCAGCGGTATCCAGTCCGTTGCGGATGCTGCGCCGAAGGCGACGGCAGCCGTCGTCGGCATCGCGGGCGCGGCGCTTGCGTTTCGTGGGGCGAGGGCACTTTGGAGCATTGGACGCGGCGCATTCGACATCGCGCGCGGCACCGTGCTTGCGCGCGGCGGTCGAGCTGCAGCGGGTGGGTCACGTGCCGCCGGTGGCGTCGTCGGCCGGGCACTCGATGCGCTCGGCGGAGCTGCAGCGGCAAGCGGCGGGGTCCAGCGCGTGTTCGTCGTGAACCTGCCGGGAGCTGGCGTCGGTGGTGGCGGGCTTGGCGATCTGGCTGGGGGTGAGCGAGCCGGGCGCGCTGCGCGTCGTGCAGCAGCTCGGGGTGGTCGGTTCGGCAGGCTCGGGCAGATCTTCAATACGGGGCGTGCGTTGTTCGGTCGCGTTGCGCCGTATGCCGGCAAGCTCGCCGTGGCAGGCACGGTGTTGAAGCTCGGCCTCGCGGCGCGTGAAGCGTACGCCGTCGCGTCGAGCACCGACACCAGCACGCAGAAGGCGAACCGCTTTGCGGGGATTGCCGGGAGCCTTGCCGGTGGCGTGATGGGCGCGAAGGTCGGCGCAATGATCGGAGCGCTCGGCGGGCCGATCGGCTCGGCGGTGCTCGGTGTGATTGGCGGTGCGGTCGGCACGTTTGCCGGCGACAAGCTGTTCAGCGCTGTTTCGCGCAGGGTGCTGGATCGTAAGCCTGACGATTCGCCTGCGAACGTCGCAGCGGTCGCGAAAGTGAAGGCGCTCGTGCCGGATGCGGCCGGCATCGGCGCTCGATCGGGGCCGCGTATCGAACAGCAGAACACCTTCGCGCCGGTCTTTCACGTGAAGGTCGAAGCGAGCGATGCCGACATGGCTAACAAGTTCCTCGCGCAGGTCAGTCCGATGCTGACACGCATGATGGACGAGCATCAACGCAAAGCGAACAGCCGCACGGCGATGTTCGATGCGCCGCATATGTAAAGGAGGAAACCATGGATGTGATTCGGCAGATCACGGGAGCGGCGACGCAGGCCGGTATCGCAACCGAGCGCGTGCGGCAGATGGTTCGGATATTCGACCGAAACCGCGCGGCGAGCATGTCGACGGTCTACGCGCTGCAGCGTCTCGCGACGGGCAATCTGAGCAGCGCGGCCGAGCTGCTGACGGGTGCGTCGGGTGCGCTGTCGGTTGCCGGCGACCTGTTTCCGCAAGTCGGCACGGTGTTGCGCAGCTTCAACGCGGCACAGGCGTCGGTCGGCTCGATCCTGACGGCGATCGACGGATCGAATTTCCCCCTTGTGCGAGCTGCCGCCGATAGCGTCAAGTCGGCGCTCGGTGGGGCGTGGAATCAATTCAACGCGGCGGTCGGTATCAAGGATTCGGCGGTGATCGACGTGATCAAGTCGACGGGCGTCGGCTCGATGCTGTCGGGGCTGGCCAACGGGGCGACGTCGAGCACGCCGCACATGATGTCGATGACGAGCGAAGCGGGCGACGCGTTCCACTTCAACCTGTCGACCGCTGCGTACGACAAGCTGCGGCGCGCGACGCGGTATCGCGTGGCGTCTCAGGAGCGTCTGAACCGTCAAGAGGCGCTGCAGCCGGTGAGCGTTGGGGGCGAGACGATCGCGCTGTCGGGCGTCGTATTCCCGGCGCTCGGGGCCGGTACGAAGCAGATCGACCGGCTACGCGAGATCGGCGGGCGCATGAAGCCCGTGCAGCTCACGACGGGCGACGGCGACGTGCTTGGCCGCTGGTTGTTGCAGTCGATCGAAGAGGAGCAGGACGCGCTGCTCTCGGACGGCTTGCCGCGCAAGCAAACATTCTCGGTGGAGTTCGGCCGCTATGGCGAAGACTTTAAGAACGTCTGATGGCGACGTGCTCGACACGCTTTGCTACCGCTTCTACGGAACGCTGCAGGGCACTGTCGAGGCAGTGTACGAAGCGAATCCGGGACTGGCGAATCGAGCGCAGCCGTTCCCGGCCGGGGTCGAGATCCTGATGCCGGATCTCGATGCGCCGCGCGTTGAATCGGTGCAGCTCTGGACATAGGGAGACGCGATGGAAGCAGTGTTTCAGGTCATCGCGAACGGCGCGGACGTGACCAAGGTGATTCAGGATCGGGTGCTGGAGATCCGGGCGATCGACAAACCGGGTCTAGACGCAGACGAGTGCACGATCACGCTGGACGATCGCGATGGCCGCATCGAGTTTCCGCCGAAGGGCGCGACGTTGAAGGTGTCGATCGGATGGGAGGGGCAGGGACTATCGATGCTCGGCGAGTATGCCGTTGACGAGGTCGGCGTGCGCGGCCCACCGGCGAGCGTTGTGATCCGTGGCAAGCCGGCGAACATGCGTGCGACGTCGAAGACGCAGCGATACGGGAGCTGGTCGAACGCGAAGCTGGCCGATATCGTCGGCGACGTCGCGCGTCGTAACAAGTGGTCGGCCGCGTGCGACGTCGATGTCGTCGTGCCGCGTATCGACCAGTTCGGCGAGAGCGACCTGCATTTCATTACGCGCGTGGCTCGCCAGTACGGTGCAACTGCGACGGTCAAGGCCGGCAAGCTGATCGTCCTGCCGCGCGGTGGCGGTAAGAGCGCGAACGGCAAGCCGCTGCCGATCGTGACGCTCACGCCCGACGATCTGATCGACTACGACATCAATTTCCCGGACCGCGCGAGCTTCGCGGCCGTTCGCACCAAGGTACACGACCGCAAGACGGGCAAGAAGATCGACCTGACGATCCCGAATCCGGATGCGCCACCAGGTGCGTCCGCGGTGCATACCGAGCGCCATGCATTTGCGAGTCCGGAGGCCGCGAAGGCGGGCGCGACGTCGCGCTTGGCGACGCTCAATCGGCATACGTCGACGAGTCGCCTCACGATGCGCGGCCGGGCAGATTTGTCGGCCGAGAAGACGATCGCGCTGAAGGGGTTCAAGAAGGGCGTGGACGGCGAGTTTCTGATCGAGTCGGTCGAGCATGCATACGCATCACGCGGATGGAATACGGTCGTGACATTGAATGGAGGGAACAAGGGGAAAGCGAAGGTCGGGCACGGGAAGAAGAAGGGCAAGAAGATCGATCTGGTGGTGCCGGCGCCGAAGTAACGCGTCGCGCATCGTAACTGAAGGCCGCTCACGGGCAACCGGGGCGGCCTTTGTTTTTTATCGGGCGAAGGGGAGCCGATGCAAGAGCATGAAAGGACGATTCTGGAGCTGGTCATCATGGGTGGATTGATTGGGATCGCGAAGGTGTTGGTGGGCAGCGAGCATTTGACGTTTCGGCTCGTTGCAGGCCGCGCCGTGTTGGGGTCTGCAACGTCGATGGTGGCGGGGCTCGCGCTGTTGCAGATTCCGGATCTGCCGCCGATCGCGCTCCTCGGGCTGGGGAGCGCGCTTGGCATTGTCGGGTCGCAGTACCTCGAAGTGCTGCTGCGCCGGAATGCGAAGCGTCTGTTCGGGGAGAAGTGACGATGGCGCGAATCAGTATTGCGGCCGCTGGCGGAAAAAACCGCGTGGCGTTTCTCGACACGATCGCGGTGAGCGAGATCGGCTCGGCGCTGCTGGCGAAGTCGGACGACGGTTACAACGTGCTGGTCGGCTCGACCGCGTCGCGGCCGCTGTTGTTCTCCAGCTACGCGGCGCACCCGAACGCGCTCAATCGACAGATCCCGGTGCCGTCGACGGCCGCCGGCCGCTATCAGATCCTCACGCGGTGGTGGCGGATCTATCAGGCGCAGATGAAGCTGGCGGACTTCGGGCCGATCTCGCAGGACCGGTATGCGCTGCAGCAGCTGCGCGAGCACGGTGCGTTGGCGTTGATCGACGCAGGCCGGTTCCGCGAGGCGGTCGCAAAAGTCTCGAACGTATGGGCCAGTCTGCCGGGGGCCGGCTACGGTCAGCACGAAAACAAGATCGAACATTTGCTGGCTGCGTACCGCGCGGCCGGCGGGGAGGTGGTCGCATGACATGGATCGACCCGCGCATCTGGCTGCTCGTTGTTGCCGGCGTTATTGCAGGTGCGGCGTGCGGGTATTCCAAGGGACATCGTGATGCCGACCAATCCGCGAAAGTCGCGGATCAGGCGAAGCAGATAAATGATCTGACGACAGAGCGTCGTGAAATTCGCCGCCAACTGGCGGCTCAACAGGAGATCGCAACCGATGCTGCGAAAGAACGTGATCAGGCACGCCGCGAAGCTGCTGCTGCCGATGGCGCTGCTGACGGCCTGCGCAAGCAAGTCGCCGCACTCGTCGCCGACGTCCGACGTGCCGGCGCTTCGGCCGGAAGCCCGGCAACCGGCGACGCCCTCGATCTGCTCGCCGACGTGCTCGGCCGGACTGACGAAGCTGCGGGAGAGTTGGCAAAGATCGCTGACGAGCGCGGTATTGCCGGCCGGCAGTGCGAGCGCAGCTACGACGCGTTGATCGGCGACATGCAATTCAATCAGCCGCGATAACGCGGCACCGAGACCGAGCGGTCTCGAGAGAAACAGGGCGACCGAGCTGCGTGCAGCAACACGCTCCCCGGTCGCCTTTCCACTGTCTACGCCAGTGAATCGGCCAAGGCCCTGCTACCTACCGGTAGGCGGGCCGGATTCTACACCAAGTTTTAAAACGGCTTTCACAATGGCAAATCCCATCATTCCTTGGATCGGCGGCAAGCGCCGACTCGCAGATCACATCATCCCGCGTTTCCCGTCGCACGACTGCTACGTGGAAGTATTCGCGGGCGGCGCAGCGCTGTACTTTCTGCGCCCGCCGGCAAAGGTTGAAGTAATCAACGACGTCAACGGTGAACTGATCAACCTGTACCGTGTTGTGCAGCACCATCTGGAAGAGTTCGTGCGTCAGTTCAAATGGGCGCTGACGAGCCGGCAGGTATTCGAATGGCTCAAACAAACAGTCCCGGAAACGCTCACCGATATCCAGCGTGCGGCAAGGTTCTACTACCTTCAGAAAAGTTGCTTTGGGGCGAAGCTGGAGGGGCAGTCGTTCGGCACGGCGACAACAACGCCGCCTGGTCTGAACCTGCTGCGCATTGAGGAGGAGCTGTCAGCGGCCCACCTGCGGCTCGCGAACACGTTCATCGAGCGTCTGGATTGGGCTGCGTGCATCGATCGCTACGATCGGCCGCACACGCTGTTCTATCTAGATCCGCCGTATTACGAGACCGAGGGATATGGCGTCGCATTCCCGTTCGGCGAATACGAGAAGATGGCGCATCGCCTGAGGTCGTTGAAGGGCCGGGCGATCGTGAGCCTGAATGATCATCCCGACATTCGGCGAGCGTTCAACGGGTTCTACATCGAAACCGTCCCGATTCAATATACGGTCGGTGGCGGCAAGGGCGTGGAGCGCAACGAGCTGATTATTTATAGCTGGGACGACGCTGCGCAGCCTGTGGGGCTATTCTAACTGAGAATGCCGGCGCGGATTATCGCGCCGGCATCGTGCTTACAGGTCAGCGAACGCGGGCAGAAGGTCCTGGTCGACGAGTCGAATCTCGATACGGTTGGCAATCTCGACGTGTTCTGGGTTGTCCACTGAAAAAACGGCATCTGGGACGCTCACAATGATCGTCCCGGTCTGCTTCCGACCGGCTTCGGGAACTGGAATCAATTCGCGTGCTTCCGGAACTTGCTGAGCCGTGAGCGGCTTCGGGAGATATAGCATCCAGCCAACGCCCGGCTTGTCATCAAACACCTGCCGCGGAAAATATTCTCGTGGTGAAACAGAGACATACATCGGGTCATAAACCGTGACCATCGCGGACACTATCTTAGCCATGCCCTCATAGCTGCGCTCGTCCGTCGAGACTGCGCTCTGTGCAGGTAGCCCAATTTCTACCTCGCTGGGCCGTCTCTTCGCATCGATGGCCAACTTCAGCCTCGCGCTGTTGGCCGCGTCCATTTGACCATTCCAGAAGCCAAATACTTTAGGAAGGTCCATCTTTTTTGCGTACCGTTGCGCCAACACTGCCAAAACGGCTGTCGAAGGTATGCCGGGCGCTTCATACATGGGATACAGACGGGCTTCTTCCTCTGTATCCGCCTTCAGCCACCACTGGCCTAGACGCTCGTCCTCGCGTGACATGGCCTCAACCACCGGCCATAGACGGACCAGATGAGCAGCAAAATCGCCAAGCGGAGCGAAATCGGCAGGGCTACGAAATTGCGCAACTATTTCCATGTTTGTCAGGGCACCCATTCTGATTCAACGCTAAGACGGGCAAGCGGCGTTCTCATGTACTTCCAAGTCCGCTCCGTCTGAAAATACCATTTCAACCTCGCCGGAGGATGATCATCGACAACCGCAGCCTGAGCTCCAGCCTGCTCTTCCATGTCATCAAAGGCCTTGGTGTACGGTACATCGTCCTTCTTCAAGAACTGATCGTACTTTCCCTTTGCTTCTATCAACAAACAGCTTTCCGGTCGAAAGCCGTCGAAGTCGCGCTGCCAGACCCACTCCATGCTCCAGGCCTCTTCAACGCTATAGGGGAACCCGGTAATTCGGCCTTGATACTCTCGGGAGTTGTCACTCATGCTCCAGTTGCGGCGCTGCATACTCCCCGTCTCAGGCGGGCACTTCTTGCAGCTCTCACCGGTGCGCGGAATCGCCCGGACGTCCGGCTTTGCCTTGCTTTCGTCCTTTTGGGTGTCACCCGACAGGCTCCCCGTTCCCGCGACTGCCGCCCCGCCCAATAAGGCGACGCCAGCGCGCGCCAAGACTGGGCCGAGTTCCACTATCGCCGCTTCTATTGCCGGCACCACCAATCCCGCCATGCTCAGCCCCTCCCTGGACATTTTGATGTTCGATGCGCCATTTGATGACGCGTAGGTAATCGTGAAAGCGTTCGTCGGCAGAGCGTCCGGGGCGCATTATCCATGCGCGCGTCGCCGGCTTCTCGTAGAAGCTCGGGGCGTATGCCTCGATCCGGAGGAACGCCGCGACATTCTCATCGGAGTGGATGCCAAGCCGTCGAGCAGCGATGTACGCGTTCCAGAGGCGCGTGGGTAGCGTGCCGTCGTCGGCCAGCTTCGGATCCGCTTTGACGAGATCCTGCCGTGTGCGTTCGACGTATCCGCGTGCGTCGATCTCGGCAAGGCCGGCGACCTGTTCGCTTGTCAGCTCAAGCATGCGGGTGCACTCCCTTCAGTTTTCCATTCACTTCAACGAGCCAGTTAAATGTCGGGACGAAGAACTGCATGCGCTGCGTGAATTCCATCAGCGATGTCACGTCGGCCATGATGCGGGCGTCGTAGAAGCGGAAAAGGGCTGTACGGCCGTCCGGCAAACGCACGTCGAGTCGACGGCGCAGCTCATCGGTCAATGACTCGATTGGATATGCGCTGATCAGCCACGACACGCCTGTCGGGCTGCCGGCCATCGCGGAGAGCGAACGTCGTACGTTGCCGCCCGCACGCTCGTAGTCGAGCAGCCACGGGCCCGCATCGGCAAGTGATGCGTCCGGTGTGCCGTCGAACAGCGCCAAGGCTGCTTGCGATCGCTGAGGCGGGGACCCGTCGGCCACATCCGCGAACAGGAGACCGTCGACCAGCGCGTACAAGTGCACCTGCATGGTCAACTGCTGTTGCCGCGTGAAGTAGAACGCTTCGATCGAATTGCCGGTCATGGTTCTACCCGCGCGCGATCATCGTTGCAGCATTTTCGGCCGCGGACTTCAGGCATTCGAGGCAGAGCGTAGGTGAAGGGGCCAGCGCTGCTGCAGCGTTGGCGACTGCAGCGCCCGTCGTCGCTTCACCGGCTCCGACGTCGTCGAGTGTCGCGGACGATTGCGAGGCGATCAGCGTCGCCCCGCAAGCGGTCTTCATGCCTTCGATGGCGGTTTCCCGGCCGGCGATTTGATGCGGGTAGCGCCGTCCCGTCGCGGGCAGGATCGGAAAGACGCCTTTGCATTGTGGGCAAAGTACCTTGTGTCCGACGCCGGCGATGGGTTTCCCGTCAATGGTGGCGGTCGCGGTGCCCTCCAGCACGCGGCCCCCGTGCGTCGTCGTGTCGCCGACGCAGATCATGGCTCGGGCCATATGTTCTCTCGTAGGTGTGGTTTTCGTATGAATTTACCATTTCCGGAAGAGGGGGAGCAGCCGCTGGCCGTCGCGCAGTCGGTCAACGATTGTTAATCGAGTAGGGAAGCATTGGGGTTTGAGCATCCCGGCCCGACCCTTCTCGGCGCGCAGCAGATGGTGCAGCGAGCAGACTACTAGCCAGCAATTGACTTAGCCTTACCTCATTCCCGCGCGCCTCATTTCCTCGCGCAGTAGATGCATCAACCGATGCAACTGCCCTTGCGCTCCGGCGAGGTCACCTTTGTTCGCAACGTTCTTGTCGGTGTACGCGTACCACTCCTCGACGCGCTCGAGCGATTTCCGAAGGGCGCGGATCTCCAGGATCAACCATCGGACTTGAAGGTCGGTGTACTCGCGCCACAGCGCGCGAAGTTCGTCCTCGGTGGGCGCATCAAATTCCGGCACCACCGGCCGCAACTTGAATCGCGGGTCCGTGAGCGGGACGCGGTTGCGGTCAATTCTGGTCGACTCGACCGGCGCGCATGTGCCGAGGAACGCCGACCGCGGGTCCTTGTCGACCCACGACTCAAATTCACGTTTCGTGAGCTCGATCGGCGTCCTCAGGCGCGCATTGTCGCCCTGGAATCCGTACTCCCAGATGTAGGCCCACTGTGGTTTGATCACGGCTGAAATACTGTATAAAAACACAGTGTAGCGCGGGGTATGATGGTTCGGTCAAGAACGAAAAACAGGGGGCGGCGATGTGCACGAACTACGTAGCGCCCGGCGAGGATCCCGGTCTCAGCGAGCTGCGGATCGACAGCTTCACGGACCTGTACCGCTGGACGCCTTGGAAGCCCGAGATCTACCAAGACTACGACGCACCGATAGTCGCCAGCATCGACGGACAATTCAAGCCATTGATCGCCGGCTTCGGGTTTTGGCCGCGTGCGCTGCAGAAGGCGAACGTCGAACGGGCGAAAGAGCAGGGGCGTAAGCCGCCCGTCATGCGCAGCACGATGAACGTCCGCGACGACAACCTCGGGAAGTCCCCGCTATATGGGCCAACGTGGAAGTCGGGTGGCCGGTGCTTGATTCCGGCGCGGTACGTGGTCGAGCCGTCCTACCCGGATGCGCGGCAGGACGGCGACGGAAACTGGGAACTCGGTCCCTGCGTTTGGCAAAAGATCGGCGTGGCCAGCCGCCCGACGATGTGCGTGGCCGGCATCTGGCGCACCGTGAAGGGGACGGACGGCGCCGTGAGCCGTGCTATGGCCATGATCACTGTCAATGCGGACCACCATCCAATCATGTCGCGTATGCACAAGCCGGCCGACGAGAAACGGTCGGTTGTGATCCTGCAGCCGGATGATTGGGAGGAGTGGCTGACGACCCCGAATACCGAGGCTGCCCGTGCGATGCTTCAGCTGTACCCGGCTGAAGAGATGGTTGCAGAGCCAAAGTAACGTGCTCAATGGAGACGCGACAGACAGCAAAAGGCCCGCTCGCAACGGGCGCTTTGCGGAATTCAGGTTGACAACAGCGGCGTGCGTGAATGTGTCGGATAAGCGTCACGCTCGTCATCGATCTATAGAACTATTGCGCGGATTCAGACGCGAAAGCAAACAATGCTTTCGGAACATTCTATTCTTCCACCGCGATTTGAAGATTTTCCTCCGAGTGTGCTAAACGTAGAGTTAACTTGCTCGGTCTCGATTGATCGAAATTTCCCTCGACCCATCGCAACAAAGTCGCGCGTGCTTAATCCATTGCTCGCTTTGTTCGATGGGAATGTTAATACTAAATTGACCTCTTTACTCATGCATACGTCAATAAGCCGTTGCGCGGCTGCGAAGGCTTGGCCTTTCTGGCTAAAATTAGAAGAAGGGCGTTGCGCAATGGGAGGGTAGCGCCCGACGCCCGTCACGGAAACTTGCTTCCCTCGAGTGAGCGTTTCCAATACATGGTAGAAGCGGCTGTAATGCACGTCAGAATACGGCGGATCAGCAAAGACTAGATCCCCTGGTTCCAATTGACTGATGCATTTATGGTAGTCGCCGAGACATGTGCCTCCCTTCACTGTAGCGTGGGTTGACGCAATTGTCTCTAGTGCTTGGGAAACTAGTAGCCAAACGTTGCGATTCCATGCCTCAGCGATAAATTTGGCGGCTGTTTTTGTCGGTTGAAACGGCTGGGCTGTGTGACCTGGAGCAGCCGCACAGCGGCTCGCGGCTTCCACAAGTGCCGCGAGACAGGCTTTTCTTGTCTCTGCGGATTTCGGAAGTGTCTGCCGAAGTGCGTCAATCTCGATGGCTTGCAGCGGAGAGAAATAGTGCCCGCCATACGCGTGAGTCATCGGAAAGTCGCCGCTCATTCGCGAGAGTAGGGGTGGTAAAACTTCATCGCAGAATGTCCTCGACCGGATTACTATATTCTGAATTTCGGGTACGGAAATTTCAGGGTGAATCGATCTGGCCGCATTGGGAAATTGACTGACGATACTATCGACGACGGATCGAGCGGATTCGAACCAACGTTTGGTAACGCGGTTCGAATCAATTGCTCGTGTGCGCTCAACGACCGCAGCGGCGCGAGTTACAGCAAACGACTGGAGGTCACCCGATAAGACGCCCTTATCGGTTTCCTGAGCCATATACCAAGAAACTGCGCCAGATCCGCAAAAAGGATCTGCGATTTTTGAGGCGTTCACTGCTTCCGCTTTCAAGATTTCTCCAAGTAGCGGCAGTAGTTTTCCTTTGTGCCCCATGTACTTCATGCAACAAGACTCCAGGCAATGCACGCATCGGGGCGTGAAAGTTTCGCTAACCGCGATGAGTTTTCACCATCCCACAGCGAGTTTGGCAGGGGAGGTGGGAATGAAAAATCTGTCACTGCGTCGCGATAATCGACCTCGATATCTATCGGATCGATGTCAAAAGAGCGCGACCACAAGCCGGCGTGCTCGAGCCAGCTTTCGAGCCACTTGCGTGCAACTGGTGAGACGCCCGGCACGCTAAGTGATCTTTTGAGAGCGAGCATAGCGATCCGGAGAAGTAGAAACGCACGACAGAGTACATTGTCGGTGTTTGTCTTTTCTTCGGATGCCAATACAAACGGCTTCGAAACGTAAGAATCTACGGTAATCCGCCGTGAAATTTCTTCCGTAGGGGCGCCGCAATTATCTGCGATGTGCTTTGCTACTTTTTCGACAAAGGCCTTTCTTCCTGCCTCATCGTCCTCCGGTGCTCGCTTTGAGATAAAGTGGTTACACAGAGCTGCGTCAAAGCCAAGCGATCCGCCGTCCGGAAGGAACAATTTCCAAAGATCGCGAACCAACTCTGCTTCTTTTGTTTCCATTCGTGTCAGTTCAGCGCTAGCCCAGATAGCCTCATAGCTCGCGGTATTTCTTGCCGTATGGTCTTCGGACACTTTTACAAGATCCGATCCCCATTGACTCAGCGCTTGTTGAGGAATGGTGAAGTTGATGGCCTTGACTACATTCTTCAACGTCGCGACTGGATGTAAATGGATGCTATTCGCCAGAAGCAATTCTACGTCTGGTCTCTTTGTCCATTGATTCCAAATATCCCAAATCCCTGTATGGGTTGGTGGGTTTTTGGTAGTTATCTTTTTGTTGCCATCCTTATCGAGATAAAAATATCCGTTCCATTTCGCTCGAATTCCACTCCATGCGAAGAGCGACATTGCCGCCCGAAGTTCGGCGTAATACGCAAAATGCGTGGCGGCCGCGTTCGAATGAGCCAAGAACGCTGATGTCGCAGCGGCTGCATATCTCCATCCATCTACAAGATGAATGATCTGTTCCGCGGCAAGCAAACACTGTGGGTTGTTGCTTAAAGCGGCCGTGATGAGCAAATTCTGAGGATTGCTGGCTGGGCCAAGTTGCTGTAATCCAAGCAAAGTGCCTTTGCCATCGGCCGCAGCGCAAATGGATTCACTCCATTCCTGCCCTTTATTGACGGGGCCTCCACCGCTCCCCAAGGCCTTATTCCCACCTACGCTTTTATTGGCCCCGACTTTCCCCTTGTTTTTTGTTTTGCTCATCGCTTCATAAGCCCCGCAGCAGTATTTGCGGAACTCGCCACGAGTTCGTCGGGGGAGTTTTTCAACGCATCAAAGCATCGTTGCTGCAACAGTACATAGCCGCTGCTGCCACGATAAACGCTCTGCTCGGTACGTTGATTTTGGTCCAAGCCCGGAGCGCTTGATGTCCGCCAGTCGACCCCATCGACAAGCGCTCGCGATATCGCGCTCAGAAACGTATTGGGTCTCTTGTACTGAGAAAACTCGGTGAGTGCTTCCGTTACTTCATCTTCGTCTGGCTCGTCTGATACTCGTTCAGATTCCCAAGATTCCAAGTCGAGTTCAGCGTAAGCTACTTGATTTAGCGCATTGAATATAACAAGAACGGCGCGCACCCCTTGGTCCGTGCCAAGAAGGGTGTTAGGGCCAGAGAATGCGTCTTCCGGTGATGTATGCTTGGTCAATTCGCGAACCCACTTTGCGTTGGACGTGCAAGTCGCCTCATGGAGGTGTTGCCAGCATCGGATCAAAAATGCTGCCTGCTGTGAACGCTTCCAGGGCAATACTCGATCGGCTCCTTGGGAGCGAAGGGAGCCAAACAATCCGCCAATTTTATCTTCGTTGCCCCAGCTTCGAACGAAACTCACCATTAGCGATCGAATAAATGCCGCGTTTGATACATGCCCGTCGACTCGATTGCCATGTAGCTCGATTCGGCCTTTCCATGGACTCAAATCATGGCGCCACAGAACTTCCGTAAGCTCTTGGGCGCGATGTTCTTGATAAACGCGAATGCCTTCCCCACCTTGGAGCCAACTTTGATTTCGCAGTTCCGGATACAAGTCATATGCTAGGCTCGGGTTAATCTTTTTGGGTTCTACGTTAATAACCCAAAAAAGATAGGCCTGCCAAGATGGGCTCAAATTGTTAAAAATTACGACTGGGACTTCGTAATTTTCGATATCGGGTTCGCCATTAATCTCGTCGATTGCATAAAGTCGATGCTGACCGTCAATGATCTCAAGTGGTTCGAGGCTTGATGCGGGAATTTTGAACCCTTGTGCAAGAGCCTCCTGAGGTATTTTGAGAAACGCACCGTCTTCGCCTTCACTGACAGACACGCGACAATTGTCATCGACGACACGGTCCTTCCCGCCGCGCCGACGCGACTCGTCGGCACCCACCACGTTTACGAGAATGGACGTGGGGAGCCAGCCCGGATGAATAAGGTTTCGGTGCGTTTCAACATCGAGACCAGACTGCCCCGATAGCGGATACCCGAACTGGAGATATCGCGCAATGTTGCGCGACCGTGCCGGTTGGTGAGCACGTTGGTAGCCGGCGCCCACCTTCCTATCTCGCCGCTCATGCACATTGCGTGTGCTAACGCCAGCCAAGCGGCGCAACGTGGCGAGGCTGATCGAGGCAATGAAAAAGTAGGGTGAAGGCTCCGGAAGGTGCTCACTCCATTCGGCATTGTTCCAGCTTTGCATCCACTGATTGACCCGGACAAGCGGTATGCGAGTTGTTTTTGTCATTGTGAAAATTGATGGTCTCGTTGACTTTGCGCCCGTTGCCGGGTGCGGTTTCGGAGAATGGTACTACGAGCGGCCCCAATCGATAGCGCTTGCGAAGACGTTGCTCCGAGGGCGTGCGGCCGCTCGATGACGTGTCGCCCCATGCTGGCCCTCGGTCGCCAGTAGCGGACTATCCGGGCGGGCGGGGTAGAAGGCCGAGTCCAAAGGCGGAGATCATTCTTCACGTCGTTGGTCAGGCGTGACGGTGCTTGCCGCCGACGCGTCGGTGAGCGCGTCATTCTCGACGTCGCTGAGCCAATCGGCCCATGACTGCATCATTTCTCGTCGCTCTGGAAGATACTTTGCGTGATTGTACGTTGAGCGGGTTCTGTCTTTGTCCTTGTGCGATAGCTGCATTTCAACGACTTCATCCTTCCAGCCCATCTCGTGGAGGTTCGTCGACGCGGTTGCTCGGAAGTCATGGCCCGTTATCGGTTCGGGGTTGTTCGGCATCATGGAGTCGAGCGCCCGATTGATTGTTGCTCGACTCATGTGGGGCCGTTTTCGATTGCTATGAAGGATCGGCAGGATATATCCGCGATTGCCGTGGATCTCCTGCAACTCGCGCAGCAGACTGATCGCCTGCGTGGGAAGCGGAACGATGTGCAGCCGTCGCGATTTGATCTTCTCCGGCGGGACTCGCCACTCAGCGGCGGCCAGATCGATTTCCTCCCAGCGCGCTCGACAAAGCTCAACCGTTCTCGGAAACAGCATCATCAGCAGGCGGATCGCAATCGTGGTTCTCTTGCTCTTGTACAGGGGCAATTGCCGAAACAGCGCCTTCAGTTCTTCACGGCTTAGCGGCCGAGCATGCTCGGTCGGCGGCTTGAGAACTGCTCCGCGCAACACCGAGGCTGGATCGGTATCGGCCCGAAGCGTGATCACCGCGTACTGGAACACGTTGGACACGTACTGACGTAGTTTGATCGCTACGGAAGGGGAGCCGCGCTTTTCGACCCGGCGCATCAGCGCAAGCACATCGTGGGCGGTAATAGAGCGCATCGGGCGGTTCCCGATGTACGGGTATGCGTCTGCTTCGAGCATGCGCAGAATCTCGCCGAAGTGCCGCTCCGTCCACGTCTTGCGCTTCTTCTCCAGCCACTCGTCGCTGACGGCACGAAAAGTGGCTTTGCCTTCGTTAATGCGCGCAGACAGGACCTCCTGTCGTGCATGGGATGGGTGTAGCCCCTTTTTGACAAGCTCACGCGCATCGTCGCGTGCTACGCGCGCGGCTTGAAGGCTGGTGGTGGGATACTCGCCGATCGCGAAGACATTTTCCTTCCCGGCAATTCGGTACTTGTATCGCCAAAGCTTGGAGCCGGACGGCTTCACCAACAGATACAGTCCATTGCCGTCGGTAAGTTTGGTAGGCTTGTTGCCTGCCTTCGCTTGTCGGATCTTGATGTCGGTAAGTGGCACGGTGAAAAAGGGGGTATCGTCTCTGGATGGTCGAAATGATACCCCCTTTTGTACCCCCCTTTTTCTCGACTGGACACGATTTCCGGCGAACGTAAGTGAACAATGGAAGGGCGTAGAGCGCCCAACTGGTAAGGGCTTGCGGAAAATTCCCGAACCAACACGAACTGGAGCGAACGAAGTGATCAGACATATCGTCATGTGGAAGTTGAAGGAATCGGCGGAAGGCGGCACGCGTGCGCAGAACGCGCTGAAGCTGAAGGAAAAGCTCGAAGGCTGCCGCGATCTCGTGCCGGGCATCCTGCAGCTCGACGTCGGCGTGGCGACGCCCGGCCTCGACGCGACGTCGGACGTCGTGCTCGTGTCCGATTTCACGGACCAGGCCGCGCTCGATGCGTACCAGGTGCACCCGGTTCACCAGGAAGTGAAAAAATTCGTCGTTGCGGTGGCCGAATCGCGCCAGTGCGTCGACTATTTCTCCGAAAGCGCACGATGAGCGACGCGGCATCCCTGACGGACGGCCCGTCGATCGAAAGCCCGTTCGTCGATCTGCTCGGCGTGCGGCTCGTGTCCGCGAAGGACGGCGCGAGCGAGATCGTGCTGCCGCTCGACGAGCGGCACATGAACACGTGGAGCATCGCGCACGGCGGCGTGACGATGACGCTGTCGGACATCGCGCTCGCGATGGCCGCGCGCAGCCTGACCGACGACGGCGTCGGCGTCGTCACGGTCGAGATGAAGGTGAACTTCATGCAGCCGGGGCGCGGCGAGCTGCGCGCGTACGGACGCGTGATGCATCGTTCGACGACGATGGCGTACTGCGAAGGCGAAGTGCGCGACAGCGACGGCAACTTCGTCGCGAAGGCGCTCGGCACGTTCAAGTACATGCGGCGGCTCGCGGTGGGCCGCGACATCAAGCGGCAACGCACGCGCACGGCGCCGGATGCGCAGCCCGGCCCGAGCGACGCGTAAGCGCCGCAACGAGCGGCCCTGCCTGATCGAAGGCAGGGCCGTTTTGTTTTGCGGCCCTGATCCTGCGCTCGCGGCTGACGATGCAGGGTTTCATCGTGTTCGAGCATCCGGACGCGTGGCCGCCCGCGCTGGCCGAGCTGAGCGAACTCGTCGCGACGAAGCAGCTGCATTACCGCGAGTCGATCGCACACGGGCTCGAGCGGGCGCCGGATGCGTTCCTGGGGCTCCTGAAGGGCCGCAATTTCGGCAAGCAGCTGGTGCAGCTCGTCTGACCCGCGCGTGGCATCATGTGACGCTTGTTCGTTCACGGCGCCGCACGCGCCGTCCTCACCGATGCCGCTGAATCCGAAGATCGCCCAGGTGCTCGACATGGTCGAGCGCGCGAAACGTCCGTCCTATCACCACCAGACGCCGCAGCAGGCGCGCGCCGCGTACGAGAAGAGCGCGCCGATCCTCGACGTCGCACCCGCGCCGATGCATTCGGTCGAGGCCTGCGTCGTGCCGACGCGCGACGGCCGCTCGATCGGCGCGCGGCTGTACCTGCCGGTCGAGCCGAGCCTCGCCGAACCGCTGCCGGCGCTGGTCTATTACCACGGCGGCGGCTTCACGGTCGGCAGCGTCGACACGCACGACGCGCTGTGCCGGATGTTCGCGCGCGACGCGCAGTGCGCGGTGCTGTCGGTCGACTACCGGCTCGCGCCCGAACACCGGTTCCCGACCGCGGTGAACGACGCGGACGACGCATTGCGCTGGCTGCATCGCGAAGCCGCCGCATTCGGCATCGACGCGACGCGGCTCGCGCTCGGCGGCGACAGCGCGGGCGGCACGCTCGCGACGGTCTGCGCGGTGCTTGCGCGCGACGCGGGCATCGACCTTGCGCTGCAGATGCTGATCTATCCGGGCGTGACGGGCTACCAGGACACCGGATCGCACGCGCGGCTCGCGAACGGCTACTTGCTGACGCAGGACACGATCCAGTGGTTCTTCACGCAATACGTGCGCGATCGGTCCGATCGCGACGACTGGCGGTTCGCGCCGCTCGACGGCAAGCGCGGTGCGCCGTCGTTCGCCGGCGTCGCACCGGCCTGGATCGCGACGGCCGAATACGATCCGCTGCACGACGAGGGCGCCGCGTATGCAGACAAACTGCGCGCGGCCGGCAATTCGGTCACGCTGGTCTGCTATCCGGGGATGATCCACGAGTTCTTCAAGATGGGCGGCTACGTACCCGAGGTGCGGGCCGCGCATGCCGACGCGGTGGCGGCGCTCAAGGCGGCATTCGACGACGTTTGACGGCGGCGGCGCTCGACGCCGCGCGGAGGAAGCGATGACCGAGGACTGGGTGGAAACGGGCGACTGGACGGTGCTGGGCGGCGATGCCGCCCGCATTCGCGATGCGGTGTTCGTGCGCGAGCAGCGCATTCCGCCGGAATGGGAGCTCGACGACGAGGATCCGCTGTCGCTGCACGCGGTTGCCTACCGGGTCGATGCGGCGACCGGCACCCGCCGCGCGGTCGGGACCGGACGGCTGCTGCGGTCCGGCACGATCGGCCGCGTCGCGGTGCTGGCCGATGCGCGCGGGCAGGGTGCCGGATCGGCCGTGCTGCACGCGCTGCTGGACGCGGCACGGCATCGCGGCGAACCGGTCGTGCGGCTCTACGCGCAGGATGCCGCGGTCGCGTTCTACGTACGGCACGGTTTCACGACGATCGGCGACCGGTTTGTCGAAGTGGGCGTGCCGCACGTCGAGATGGCGCGCGCGCCCTAGAGCACGCTATTCGTATGAACAGGCTCCGGGCGCCGCTCGCACAGGCTCAGCGCGGCTGCGTCGCGTCGATGTCGAACGTGAACGCGCGCTCGAACGTGCCTGGTCGAACGGTGCGGTGCGAGCCGTCGTCGTCGCAGCGTTCCTTGATGTCGACCGTCAGCCGCACGCCTTCCTTCATCGTCACGCGCAGCGCGGTCGTGCCGCGCGTACCGTATTCGGGCGTCTCGATGAACGCGGCCGACAGTGCACGCTCGCGCTCGATCGGAATGCCCGTGTGCGGCAGCGCGTCGTCGTCCGCGACGCGCGGATCGCGCATCAGCTCGATCAGTTCGTCGAGCGACGGGGTCGGGTTGTCGGTGAGCAGCGTGCCGAGTTCCGCGCGCTTGCGCACGATTTTCGGCCAGGGCGTATCGAGCCGCGCGTTCGACAGCGCATGCACGCCGGCGCTGACCGCGACCGGCGGCGCGACAGCGGTTTCGCCTTCGGCCGCGCGGTTGCAGAACCACGCGAGTTCGCGCCGCTTCCAGTCGCCGACCAGCAGGTTGAAGCCGTTGTACACGGCCGAGTGCTCGGCCAGCGCGCCGAGATAATCGAGCGGCGCGACCGGCGGGCCGCCGAGGAAATCGGATACGAGCTTGCCGCGGGTTGGTGCGCCCGCGCGAATGTCGAACGGCGCGCGGTAATTGGTCAGCGCCGCGAAGCGGCCGTCGCGGGACACGCCGAGCCACGTGCCGCCCGCTTCGAGATCGCGGCCGGCCAGCACGCCCGGCACGTCCTCCCACCACGACAGCGGCGCACTCGTACGGCGAAAGAATTCGTCGCGATTGGCGATGAGGGTAAAGACAGGACCGGCGGCGGCATCAGGCTGCCAGTCGAAGGCAATCAGGCACATCGGGCGAATCTCTCGCAGGAAACATCGCGCGCCGGCCGCAACGTGCGAACCGGCGTGCAATAGGTTGTCAGTGCGTCACGCTTCCGTCGGCCATGCGTACGGGAGCGCGTCGAACGCGAGCGTCGGGCCGTCGGCCGCACCGAGGTGCACCGTGCCGCTGTCGAGCGCGGCCAGCTTGATCTCGACGAGCGCATCGACGCCGCCCGCGGGTGCGGCGGCCGCATTGACGATCATTCCGCACGGCTGGCCGGGGTCGTCGCTGTGGAACAGCTCGACGCCGGCATGCACGGTGTCGGTCTCGCCGGCGACATGCGCGAGCGCGGTGCGGCGCTTGATCGTGCCGCGGTACTGGCTGCGCGCGACGACTTCCTGGCCCGGGTAGCACCCCTTCCTGAAGTTAACGGCGCCGATCACGTCGAAGTTGACCATCTGCGGGACGAACTGTTCGACGGCCGGTTGCGTGATGCGCGGCTCGCCCGCGCGCACGTCGAGCCAGTCCCATACGGCCGGCGACACGACCGGCAGCTTGCCGCCGAGCGCGGCGAGGCGCGCGTCGACTTCCGCGCGCGGCCCGATCCACAGATAGCGCTTGCGGCCTGCCGCGTCCGGCACGCGGATCAGCGCCCCGGCCGGGCCGTCGACTTTCACGTGCATGCCGTCCGGCAGCGCGTCGAAGATGCCCGACAGCGCCTCGCGCACGTCGCCCGCGAAGCCGACCACCGCGAGCGTGTCGCTCGCGTCCGTCAGTTTCGCCTTCGCGCGCAGCACGAACATGGACAAGCGTTTCTGAACGGCGGCCTGGACGTCCTTCGAGACCAGCAGCTGCACGCCGTGACCGGCGCGCCAGGCGAGGAACGACGCGAGCAGGCGGCCCTTCGCCGAGCAATAGCCGGACAGGCGCGCACTCGCGGCATCGAGATGCTCGATGTCGTTGGTGAGCTGGCTGTGCAGGAACGTCGCGGCGTCGTCGCCGGCCACGTCGATCACGCCGAACTGCGGGAGCGGCATGCAGGCGCCCGGTGCGTCGAAATCGGCAGCGGACGGGCGGGGGAAAACGGGGAGCGAGGCAGTTGCGGCCTGGGCAGCCGGTGAAGCGGACGGTGTGCTCATGGAATGAGGGAACAGTCAACCCTGACTTTGACGGAGGCGAGCAAGTATTATATGGGTCTTACCTGAGTCACGTTTCCATGTCCCTACTGAAGAAATGCGCCGCGACGCTCGTGGCGCTGGCCGTCGTTGTGGCCGCTGCCGGCGCGGGCGGCGGGTATTACTGGGCGACCCGGCCGTTGTTGCTGGGCTCGGCATCGCTCGACGTCACGATCAAGCCGCGCAGCAGCGTGAAGAGCGTCGCGCTGCAGCTCAAGCGCGGCGGCGTGCCGGTCGAGCCGCTCGGCTTCGTCGCGATGACGCGCGTGCTCGGGCTGTCGAGCCGGCTCAAGTCCGGCAACTACGAATTCAAGACCGGCATCACGCCGTACGACGTCCTGCAGAAGATCGCGCGCGGCGACGTGAACGAGTACGTCGCGACCGTGATCGAGGGCTGGACCTTCAAGCGGATGCGCGCGGAGCTCGACGGCAATCCCGATCTCGCGCACGCCACGGCCGGCATGAGCGATGCCGAGCTGCTGCGCGCGATCGGGGCGCCGGACGCCGCGATCCAGCGCGGCAGCGGCGAGGGGCTGTTCTTCCCCGACACCTACCTGTTCGACAAGGGCACGAGCGACCTGAACATCTACCGGCGCGCGTACCACCTGATGCAGACGCGTCTCGACGAAGCATGGGCCGCGCGCGCGCCGGGGCTGCCGTACAAGACGCCTTACGAAGCGCTGACGATCGCGTCGATCGTCGAAAAGGAAACGGGCCACGCGGCTGACCGCACGTTCGTCGCGGCGGTGTTCGCGAACCGGCTGCGCATCGGGATGCCGCTGCAGACCGATCCGTCGGTGATCTACGGCCTCGGCGACGCGTACGACGGCCGCCTGCGCAAGCGCGACCTGCAGGCCGACACTCCTTACAATACCTATACGCGCCGCGGGCTGCCGCCGACGCCGATCGCCCTGCCGGGCGTCGCCTCGCTGCAGGCGGCGATCAATCCGGCCCAGACGGGCGCGCTCTATTTCGTTGCGAAGGGCGACGGCACGAGCGTGTTCTCGGATACGCTCGGCGATCACAACAAGGCCGTGGACAAGTACATACGAGGTCAATAATGGCGAGCGGTAAATTCATCACGTTCGAAGGCATCGACGGGGCGGGGAAGACCACCCACCTGCAATGGTTCTGCGAACGACTCCAGGCGAAGCTGGCCGCGGGCGGCCGGCAGGTCGTCGTTACCCGCGAGCCGGGCGGCACGCAGCTCGGCGAGAAGCTGCGCGAGATCCTGCTGAACCAGCCGATGGATCTGGAGACCGAAGCACTGCTGATGTTCGCGGCCCGGCGCGAGCACCTCGCGCTCGTGATCGAGCCCGCGCTCGCGCGCGGCGACTGGGTCGTGTCCGATCGCTTCACCGACGCGACGTTCGCGTACCAGGGCGGCGGCCGCGGGTTGCCGCGCGACAAGCTCGAGACGCTCGAGCGCTGGGTGCAGGGCGGCTTCCAACCCGACCTGACGGTGCTGTTCGACGTCGCGCCGCAGGTGGCGAGCGAGCGCCGCGGCGCCGTGCGCATGCCCGATAAGTTCGAAAGCGAGTCGGATGCGTTTTTCTCGCGCACCCGCGGCGAATACCTGCGGCGCGCGGAAGAGGCGCCGCACCGCTTCGCGATCGTCGACGCGACGCAGTCGATTCCCGAGATCCGCCAGCAGCTCGAACGCGTGCTCGCCGCGCTGTAACCCGAAGGAACGCACCACATGATCTATCCGTGGCAGACCGACGACTGGAACCGCCTGCAGCAACTGCGCCCGCAATGGCCGCATGCGCTGCTGCTGCACGGCCAGGCCGGAATCGGCAAGCTGCAGTTCGCGCAGCATCTCGCGCAGGGCTTCCTGTGCGAAGCGCCGCAGCCGAACGGCGAGCCGTGCGGCAGCTGCGCGGCCTGCACGTGGTTCGCGCAGGGCAACCATCCGGACTACCGGATCGTGCTGCCCGAGGTGCTCGCGGGCGAAGCGCCGGGCGCGGTCGACGACGCGAAGGCTGCCGACGCCGATGAAGGCGGCAAGAAGACGCGCGCGCCGAGCAAGGAGATCAAGATCGAGCAGGTGCGTGCGTTGCTCGATTTCTGCGGGGTCGGCTCGCACCGCGGCGGCGCGCGCGTGGTCGTGCTGTATCCGGCCGAGGCGCTGAACGTCGCCGCGTCGAACGCGCTGCTGAAGACACTCGAGGAGCCGCCGTCGGGCGTCGTGTTCCTGCTGGTGTCGGCGCGCATCGACCGGTTGCTGCCGACCATCATCAGCCGCTGCCGGCAGTGGCCGATGACCGTGCCGGCGCCCGACGCGGCCGCCGCATGGCTCGAGGCGCGCGGCGTCGACGACGCGCGTGCGCTGCTCGCCGAAGCGGGCGGCGCGCCGCTCGCCGCATTGGCGCTCGCGAGCGACGAGAACCGCCCGCTGCGCGATTTCACGCTCGGCCAGCTCGCGGCCGGCGCCGCGTGCGATCCGTTCGCGTGCGGCGAGACGCTGCAGAAGCTGCCGGTGCCGCTGGTGCTCGGCTGGCTGCAGCGCTGGCTGTACGATCTGCTCGCGCAGCGCATGGCGGGCACGCCGCGCTACTTCCCGATGCAGGCGACCGCGCTCGCGCGTTGCGCGGAGGCGGTCGACGCGAACGCGTTCGCGCGCTTCATGAAGGCCGTGACGCGCCAGCGGACGGTCGAGAACCATCCGCTCAACGCCCGGCTCGTCTTCGAGGAACTGTTTCTCGGTTATCGGGAAATGTTCGCGTGAGCGCGTATTGTTTCCTTCGGGTGGGGAAACGATTGCCGGCGAGCGCCTGAGCGCCCGTCTTACGTATTCAGGAAACACCATGTTCGTCGATTCTCACTGCCACATCAATTTCAAGGGTCTCGCCGACCGCCTGCCGGCCGTGCTGGAGAACATGCGCGAGCACGACGTCACGCACGCGCTGTGCGTGTCGGTCGACTTCGAGACGCTGCCCGACGTGCTCGCGATCGCGCAGGCGCACGACAACGTCTATGCGTCGGTCGGCGTGCATCCCGATCACGAGGACGCACGCGAGCCGACGCTCGCGGAACTGATCGAGCTCGCCGCGCACCCGAAGGTCGTCGCGATCGGCGAGACGGGCCTCGACTACTACCGCCTCGAAGGCCGCTCGATCGCCGACATGGAGTGGCAGCGCGAACGCTTTCGCACGCATATCCGCGCGGCGACCGCGACGATGAAGCCGCTGATCATCCATACGCGCGCGTCGTCGGAAGACACGCTGCGGATCATGGCCGAGGAGCACGCGGACGTGCCGGGCGGCGTGATGCACTGCTTCACCGAGCCGTGGCCCGTCGCCGAGCAGGCGCTCGCGCAGAACTTCCATATCTCGCTGTCGGGCATCGTCACGTTCAAGAATGCGACCGACGTGCAGGACGTCGCGCGGCGCGTGCCGCTCGAGCGGCTGCTGATCGAAACCGACTCGCCGTACCTCGCGCCGGTGCCGTATCGCGGCAAGCCGAATGAACCTGCGTACGTCAGCCATGTCGGACGTTTTATCGCATCCGAGCGCGGGATCGCCGTCGAGGCGCTGGCCGATGCGACGACGCAGAACTTTTTCCGGCTGTTCAAGATCGCCCGCTCATGACGCGCGGCCAGCCGACAACCCAGGGAAGGAGCCCACAACAATGATGAAGCCGACCACATACCTGCCCAAGCGCGCCCTCGTCACCGCCGCGCTCGTCGCGAGCGGCCTGTTTGCCGTCGCCGGCGCGCATGCCGAGTCGCTCGACGCGATCGTCAAGGCGGTCAAGTTCGACGACATCGACGACATCGGCAAGCAGCTGAAGAGCGGCAAGCTCGATCCGAACACGCTCGCGCCGAACGGCGACCCGATCCTCGTGATCGCCGCGCGCGAGAAATCCGACAAGGTCGCCGCCGCGATCGCGACGACGCCGAACGTCGACCTCGAGAAGGAAGACAAGGCCGGCGAGAACGCGCTGATGCTCGCGTCGCTGAACGGTGATGTCGGCCTCGTCAAGCTGCTGATCGACAAGGGCGCGGAAGTCAGCAAGAAGGGCTGGGCGCCGCTGCACTACGCGGCCACCAACGGCCAGGACGCGGTCGTCAAGATCCTGCTCGACCACGATGCATATATCGACACGGCGTCGCCGAACGGCACGACGCCGCTGATGATGGCCGCGCGCGGCAACCATGCGACGACGGTCAATCTGCTGCTCGACCAGGGCGCCGATCCGCAGGTGAAGAACCAGCTCGGCATCACCGCGCTCGAGTTCGCGAAGCACTACAAGGCGCCGGACGCGATCGACATCCTGAGCAAGCGGACGGTGCGCGTCGGCGCATCGGCGCCGGCCGATGCCCAAAAGAGTGCAAAATGACGGTTTCGGCGCGGCGGCTAAGCGCCCGCCCGGCCGGCATCCGGCCGGCAGCGGGTGCGCGGCCGTCGCGCCGGTCAGTGCAGTGAGCGGCCTGGGGCCGCATTGACATAAGGAACACCATGTTGCGGGCTATGTTTTGTGCCGCGGCGTTTGCCGTGCCGTTGTCGGCGGCGGCTTTCACGGGCGCGGATCTCGACCGGCTGTGCGCGAAGACGGACGTCAAGTCGCGGGCGTCGTGCGCGGCCTACATCGAAGGCGCCGCCGATGGCGTCTACAACACCATCGACGCGATCGGCGGCACCACCGGGCCGCGCGTCGGGCAGTATTTCTGCCTGCCGCCCGACATCCGGGCGCAGCAAATGACCGACGCGGTGCGCAAGTACATCGCGGAGAACCCGAAGCTGGCCGACTACAACGCAAGCACCGCGGTGTCGCTCGGCCTCGGCAAGGCGTTCCCCTGCAGGGGCGGCAGTTGATCTGACGCCGGATCCGGGCGCGCATGCGGCCCGGACGTCGCCGACGCATCCAGGACGAGGCCGCCGCGCCTCATAACCGAAGCATCCCGGGCGCCGATGATTTCAATCGAGGAACTGCAGCGCATCGCCGATGCGCCGTTGCATTCATGGCTCGGCACGCTGATCGTGTCGGTCATCGTCGTGCTTGTCGTGTTGATCGTGCATCGTCTCGGCGCACGCATCGTCAAGCGCATCGCGCAGCCGTATCCGCTGATGAGCGTGATCCTGCGCTACATCGACAAACCGTCGCTCGTCACGCTCGCGTTGCTCGCGCTCGAATTCGTGTGGCTCCAGGCGGACGAGAGCATGTCGTTCGTGCGCGGCATGCGCACCGCGGCCGCGGTCGGCTCGATCGTGTCGCTGACCTGGCTGCTGGTGCGGCTCGCGGCCGGCGTCGGCGACGCGATCATCCAGGCCCATCCGATGGATACGGCCGACAACCTCCACGCGCGGCGCGTCCACACACAGGCCAAGGTGCTCGTGCGGACCGTCATGGTGCTGATCGTGATCATCGGCACGGGCGCCGCGTTGATGACGTTCCCGAACGTGCGCCAGATCGGCGCGAGCCTGCTGGCGTCGGCCGGCGTCGCGGGCCTGGTCGCCGGTATCGCCGCGCGGCCGGTGCTCGGCAACCTGATCGCCGGGCTGCAGATCGCGCTCACGCAGCCGATCCGGCTCGACGACGTCGTCGTGATCCAGGGCGAGTGGGGGCGCATCGAGGAAATCACCGGTTCGTTCGTGTCGGTGCGGCTGTGGGACCAGCGGCGCCTCGTCGTGCCGCTGCAGTGGATCATCGAGAATCCGTTCACGAACTGGACGCGCAGCAGCGCGGAAATCATCGGCACGGTGTACCTGTCGGTCGACTACCGCACGCCGCTCGCGCCGCTGCGCGAGGAGCTCGCGCGGCTGGTTCATGCGGCCCCCGAGTGGGACGGGCGCGTCCAGGTACTGCAGGTGACCGACGCGACCGAGCGCGCGATGCAGTTGCGCGCGCTCGTCAGCGCCGTCGATTCGTCGTCGTGCTGGGACCTGCGCTGCCGCGTGCGCGAAGGGTTGATCGCGTACCTGCAGGCGCGTTTTCCGCAATGCCTGCCGCGCAGCCGGATGGAGCTGTATCCGCACGATTCCGCACCGGACGCGCCGAATCCCGTTCGCCCGCATGCGCGCCAGCCCGCCGCCAGCACGGCGGCCAACACCGCCGCCGATCCGCAGGCCGTCGACGGCCGCTGAACGTGGCCCGCCCTCCGTCACCATGACCGCGCTGAACACGCTTGCCATCGCCAATTACCGCTCGCTGCGTGAGCTGATCGTGCCGCTCGCGGCGCTCAACGTCGTCACCGGGCCGAACGGCAGCGGCAAGTCGAGCGTGTACCGCGCGCTGCGCCTGCTCGCCGACACCGCGCAAGGCCGCGTGATCCCGTCGCTCGCGCGCGAGGGCGGATTGCCGTCGACGCTGTGGGCCGGCCCCGAGCGCTTCTCGCGCGCGATGCTGGCCGGCGACGTGCCGGTGACGGGCACGGTGCGCACGGGCCCCGTGAGCCTGAGGCTCGGCTTCGCGTGCGACGATTTCGGCTATGCGATCGATCTCGGCCTGCCGGTGCCGAGCCGTTCGCAGTTCGCGCTCGATCCGGTGGTCAAGCGCGAATGCATCTGGGGCGGCGCGCTGCCGCGCCCGTCGACGCTGCTGGTCGACCGGCAGGGTGCGCAGATCCGCACGCGCACCGCGTCGGGCGACTGGCGGACGATTCCGCAGCCGGTCGCGAGCTTCGACAGCATGATGACCGAGTTCGCCGATCCGACCGGCGCGCCGGAGATGATCGCGGTGCGCGAGCGGATCCGCTCGTGGCGCTTCTACGACCATTTCCGGACCGACGCGCAGGCGCCGGCCCGGCAGTCGCATATCGGCACCCATACGCCGGTGCTGGCGGACGACGGCGCCGATCTGGCCGCCGCGCTGCAGACGATTCGCGAAATCGGCGACGGCGCGGCACTCGATGCGGCGATCGACGACGCGTTTCCCGGCGCGTCGGTCGAGATCGACAATCCGGGCGGCCGCGGCCGCTTCGACGTGCTGATGCGCCAGCCGGGGCTGTTGCGGCCGCTCGCCGCCGCCGAACTGTCCGACGGCACGCTGCGCTACCTGCTGCTCGCGGCCGCGCTGCTGACGCCGCGGCCGCCGGCGCTGATGGTGCTGAACGAACCGGAGACGAGCCTGCATCCCGATCTGCTGCCGGCGCTTGGCCGCCTGATCGCGCAGGCCGCGCGGCGTTCGCAGGTGCTGGTCGTGTCGCATGCGGCGCCGCTCATCGCGACGCTCGAGCGCGAGGCCGGCTGCGAATCGCTGGTGCTCGACAAGCAGCTGGGCGCGACCGCGCTCGTCGATGCCGACACGCGCGACCTGCCGGCATGGAAGTGGCCGTCGCGTTGACCGGCACGGCGGCGTGCGTTCGAGAACGACCTGGCGCGCCGCGCGGAATGTATCCGGTCTGTAACAACACCCATAAAATGAAAGGCTGACGGTTCCCTGTACGGCGATCGCGAATAATAATGGGATATTCGGCTGGCGCCATGCCGGCCGGCGCCGCATGAAAGCGGGGCGGGGCGCAAACCGCGCACACGCCCGCCGGCCGTGCGGCAACGGACAGGACACAGGAGACGTGGACCATGAGAATTGCCCAGATCGCCCCGCTGACCGAATCGGTGCCGCCGAAGCTGTACGGCGGTACGGAGCGCGTCGTGTCCTACATCACCGAGGCGCTCGTCGATCTCGGCCATGATGTGACGCTGTTCGCCAGCGGCGATTCGACGACCCGGGCGAAGCTCGAACCCGTGTGGCCGCGCGCGCTGCGGCTCGATTCGTCGATCCGCGACCGGGTCGCCCCGCACATGCTGCTGATGGAGACGGTCGCGCGCCGCGCGAAGGACTTCGACGTGCTCCATTTCCACATGGACTACTACTCGTTCTCGGTCTTCAACCGGCAGCAAACGCCGTACGTGACGACGCTGCACGGCCGGCTCGACCTGCCCGAGCAGCAGCCGGTGTTCGACACGTTCAACACGGCGCCCGTGATCTCGATTTCCAATTCGCAGCGCCAGCCGCTGCCGCAGGCGAAGTGGCTCACGACCGTCTACCACGGGCTGCCCGAGACGATGTACATGCCGCAGCCTGTCGAGCCGCGCTATCTCGCGTTCCTGGGCCGTATCTCGCCGGAGAAGCGCGTCGACACGGCGATCCGGATCGCCGGCCAGTGCGGGCTGCCGATCCGGATCGCCGCGAAGATCGATGCGGCCGACGAGGAATACTTCGACCGCGAGATCAAGCCGCTTTTCGCGTTGCCGCACGTCGAATTCATCGGCGAGATCGCCGATCATCAGAAGGCCGAATTCCTGTCGGGCGCGCATGCGCTGCTGTTTCCGATCGACTGGCCGGAACCGTTCGGGCTGGTGATGATCGAGGCGATGTCGTGCGGCACGCCGGTAATCGCATTCAATCGCGGCGCGGTGCCGGAAGTGATCGACGAGGGCGTGTCGGGTTTCATCGTCGAGGATGAAATCAGCGCGGTGGCCGCCGTGAACCGGCTGCACCTGCTGCCGCGCGCGCGCGTGCGGCAGCGCTTCGAGCAGCGCTTCACATCGCGCCGGATGGCGCAGCAGTACGTCGATGTCTACCAGTCACTGATTCGCGCACAGAAGCGCTCGCGCTTCAAGGTGATCGACTCGACGACCTGACGCGCGACGCGGGCAAATAAAAAAACGGCGATGCCCGCCAGGACATCGCCGTTTGCGCATGGCCCGCGCACGCTGTGCACGGTCATGGCGTCAGCGTCAGATCTTGAGCTTCGTGACCTTCGTGCCGTTGATCGACACGTCGCCCATCAGGCCCGCGTTCGTGAGCACGATGACCTGGACCGGTGCGGTGGCCGTGTTGGAATCGACCGCGCCGTTCGCGCCCATCTTCACCAGCGCGACCGACGCGCCGGCGCCGGCTGCCCAGCCGTCCGAGCCGCGGAATTCGTCGAGCGCTTCCTGCGTCATGAACAGGAACACGATCGCCTTCGACTGCGCACCGGCCTGCAGGCCGACCGACAGCGACGACGTGTTGTAGTAGCCGACCGTGCTGCCGCCGACGCGCAGCGCGCCGTTGCCGGACTGGCCGCCGACGATCAGGCCGGCCTGCAGCACGTTCGGGAACACCAGCACGCCGCGCGACTTCGCGACGAGCTCACGCGAACCCTTGACCGTGGAATACATGCGCGACAGCGTGGCGTCGACGCTCGAGTCGATCGCTTGACGCTTCGACGCGTTGGTCGCGGCGTTGTCCGGCTTGTCCGGGGTGGTGGTGCAACCGGTGAGCGCGAGGCTACCGACGATGAGCGCAGCGGCAGCTTTCAGCACAAGATTCCGTTTTTGCATCGTTATTCTCCATCGGATGACGTTCGGAGTGAGTCTCGCTCAGGGAGCGGATCACGTCGGCAGTTATATCACAGTGGATTACAGCCTCTTTTCATTGCGATGTGAAAAAGCGTCAAATCGTCCGGGGATGTCGCGGCGCGCCAACGGACGGCGCGGCGCGCGTGGGGCGACGCATCGCACGCCCGAAGGGTGGCAGGCGGTTAGCGGAAAAAGGAAAGGATAAGCTGCGCGTCAATGCGTGACGGGCGGCGCCGGCGGAGCGGGCGGCTTGATCGGCGGGCGGCGCAGCGCACGGCGGATCAGCGCGATCACGACCCCGCAGGCGAACAGGAACGCGGCCGGTACGACCCAATAGCCGACGAACGCATGCCACAGATAACCGGCGAGCGTATTGCGGCGCACCACGTATTCGTCGCGGGCCGCTTGCTGGCGCGCCGCGTTGGCGCTCAGCACGTCAGCCGGGCAGCCGGCCGCCCGCGCCGCATCAGGATCCCCGTGGCACTTCGCGGCCGCGCCGGCGGCTTGCTGCGCGTCGGTGAGCTGCCAGGTGGTCAGCGCGAGTTCCAGGTCGGCCTTGTTGTACGCCATTTCCTCGCGGATCTCGCGCACGGCGACGATCGCGACGGGCACGGCCCAGAACACGATCACGATCAGCCAGCGGCGGAACCAGCGGTGTTGTCTCCATGCCATCCATGCCTCCGTTTGACGCGGCGTGCGCGTCCGTCTCGAGGGCGGCCCGATGGCGCTTCTTGTACTTGGGTGGGCCGCGTTGCAGCCATCATAGAAGAAATCGCGGCGAATTGCCGCACCATGTGGCGGCATTCGAACGGCGCGCCCGGAAAGCGGGGCGGGAGGGCGGCGCAACGTATCGCGGCGTCGGCGTGGCGATGCCGCCGGACGGTGCGCCGGCGCATCGGGCGGCGTCGCGCGCGTCGATGCGCGTGCAACGAAAACAAAAAAGCCGCGCCCGCCGAAGCGGTGCGCGGCATTCGTGCGGGAGCGCCGGAACTCAGGCGGCCGGCTGGCTGCTCAGGCAGCTCTTCATGAACGCCTTGCGGTCGTCGCCTTTCTTGCCGGTGGCCTGCGTGTTGCAGGCCTTCATCTTTTCCTGCTGCGTCATTGCCTTCGCGGGCTTGGCCGACAGGCATTCCTTCATGAACGCCTTGCGTTCGTCGCCCGTCTTGCCGGTGGCCTGGGTGTTGCAGGCCTTCATCTTGTCCTGCTGGCTGTTCGCCGCGAAAGCGGGGGAAGCCAGCATGCCGCCGAGAAGCACTGCGGCTACGAGCGATTGAATTTTCATTTCGACACTCCCATGGGGTGAATTGCGCTTTATATCGACGCCGTCACGAAGCCCGGCGCAACGGGAACAGGGTCGCATCGCGCCGCGCGCTCCGATTATGGCAAATCAATGTGAAAACACCAAAACGGCATTCGTATAACGCGGCCGGCCGCATAGCCGTTGACGGTGCGTGCGCGCACCGGTGATCGGGACAAACCATGACGCGGGTGCGTCGGCCCCGGCCGTACACGCGGATCCTGCCGGATGCCGGCCGCGAGCCATTACAATCGCGGCCATGAATACTCCGAACTCCGCATCCCCTTCGTCGGCGGCGGCGCTGCCGCGCATCGCCGTACTCGCCACCGGCGGCACGATCGCCGGCGCCGCGCCGGACGCCGCCAGCACGGCCGGCTATCAGGCCGGCGCGCTCGGCGTCAATTTCCTGCTCGACGCGGTGCCGGCGCTCGCATCGGTCGCGCGCATCGCCGCCGAGCAGGTCGCCAGCATCGACAGCAAGGATCTCGCGCTGCCGCTGTGGAATACGCTTGCCGCGCGCATCGACGCGCTGATGGCCGATCCGGCGATCGACGGCCTTGTGATCACCCACGGTACCGACACGCTCGAGGAAACCGCGTACGCGCTGCATCTGGTCGTGACCGGCGACAAGCCGGTCGTGCTGACGGCCGCGATGCGGCCGGCCACCGCGCTGTCGTCCGACGGCCCGCTGAACCTGCTGAACGCAGTGACGGTCGCCGCCCATCCGGCCGCGCGCGGGCAGGGCGTGCTCGTCGCGTTCAACAACCGGATTCACGGCGCGCGCGACGTCGTGAAGACGAGCACCTATGCGGTCGACGCATTCCAGTCGCCGGAACTGGGCGCGCTCGGCTGGGTGCAGGACGGCCGCGTCGAATTCGCGCGCCGCGTGACGCGTGCGCGCGATGCGCAACTGGCGATCGCCGCGGCGTGGCCGCCGGTCGAAATCGTCGCGAGCTATGCGGGCGTGACGCGCACGGCCGTCGATGCGCTCGTCGCGGCCGGCGTGCGCGGCCTCGTCGTCGCGGGCACCGGCAACGGGTCGATCCATGCGACGCTGCAGGCGGCGCTCGTCGATGCGGTGAACGCCGGCGTCGCGGTGGTGCGCGCGTCGCGGGTCGGCTCGGGGCACGTGATGCGCAACGGCGCGGCGAACGACGATGCGCTCGGTTTCGTGAGCGCCGGGTCGCTGAGCCCGTTCAAGGCACGCGTGCTGCTGATGTTGGCGCTCGCGAATGGCATTCATGAGCGCGACGCGCTGCAACGCGCATTCGACACGCTGTGACCGGTGGCCGCCGATCGGGCGGCGGGCGGCGCGCATGAAAAAAAGGCAGGCCAATGGCCTGCCTTTTTTGCGTCAGTGCTGGGCGATTGCTCAGGACTGCGGCGGAATCACGAGCTTCTGGCCCGGATAGATCCGGTCCGGACTCGACAGCATCGGCTTGTTCGCCTCGAAGATCGCCGGGTACTTGTTCGCGTCGCCGTACACTTCCTTCGCGATCGCCGACAGCGTATCGCCCGGCTTCACGTCATGGTACTGAACTTCCTGATCGTCCGGCTGCAGATCGTCGTCGTTGACGCCCGCGACGCCTTGCACGTTGCCGGCCGCGACCTTGACCTTCGCCTTCGTGTCGAGATCGGCGACGCTGCCCGACAGCGTGACGGTGCGCGACGCGCCGTCGAACGCGACGGTCAGATTCGACGTATCGAGACCCTGCGTGCTGATGTAGTTCTTGATCGCATCGGCCGCGGTCTGGTTCGCCGCATTCGGATCTTCCGCTGCTTGCGCGTCAGCGTGACCCAGCAGTTTTTCACCCGCCTCTTTAATAAACGAAAGAAGACCCATCGCTGCACTCCCTAGGTGGTTGAAAAGAAAACGCGCCGTGAAGTGGCGAAAAAAACACCGCGCTGAGCGCGCTCACCGGAGTGAGCGCAAGGCGCGGCGGATTTCTCGAAAGGCGTGGCGAAAGTGTAGGCGTTCATCGCGACGATTGCATGAAAAATCGCACGCCTGAACGTAAAGAAATGTAATACGCGAAATCCGACAGGCGGACACCCGACGACGACGTCTGACCGACCAAGGCTTCCCCGGCGTCGCCGGGTGCCGCTGCGGACCCCACCACGCCGCTCTCAGCCCAGAGCGGCGTTTTTCGCCCCGTCGCGCACGCGGTTAGCGATGCGCGGCGGGGCGCCCCACCGTGATGCGCGCGTGTTCGCGCACCGATACGACCGGCCGCGGCCGGATCGCGAGTATGCGTCGCGCAGCGCCCGCGCTGCACTCGCGCTGCGCCCGCGCGCGTTCGCCGTTGTAGCGAAACGCGCGCCGCTGCATCCGCTACATCCGCGTTACGCGGCCGGCGTCTGGCCGATTTCGAAGTTCGACATGATCTCGAGCGCACGCACGAGTGCCGAGTGATCCCATGCCTTGCCGCCGTGCGACGCGCACACGCTGAACAGTTGCTGCGCGCTCGCCGTGTGCGGCAGCGCGAGGCCAAGCTTGCGTGCGCCGTCGAGCGCGAGGTTCAGGTCCTTCTGATGCAGCTCGATGCGAAAGCCCGGATCGAACGTGCGCTTCGTCATGCGCGCGCCATGCACTTCGAGGATCCGCGACGCGGCGAAGCCGCCCATCAGCGCCTGGCGCACGCGCTCCGGATCGGCCCCCGAGCGCGCGGCGAACAGCAGCGCTTCGCCGACCGCCTCGATGTTCAGCGCGACGATGATCTGGTTCGCGACCTTGCAGGTCTGGCCCGCGCCGTTGTCGCCGACGAGCGTGATGTTCTTGCCCATTTTCTCGAACAGCGGCTTCGCGCGCTCGAAGGCCTGCTCCGGGCCGCCGACCATGATCGTGAGCGTCGCTTCGCGGGCGCCGACTTCGCCGCCGGACACCGGCGCGTCGAGGTAGTCGCAGCCGAGCGTATTGATCTGCTTCGCGAATTGCTGCGTGTCGAGCGGCGAGATCGAACTCATGTCGATCACGAGCTTGCCGGCCGTCAGGCCCTTCGCGACGCCGTCGTCGGCGAACAGCACGTTACGCACGTCGGGCGTATCCGGCACCATCGAGATGATGATGTCCGCGTTCTGCGCGACTTCGGTCGAGTTCGCGACGACCTTCGCGCTCGCGCGCAGGTCGTCCGGCACCGGGAACGCACCGTTCACGACGAGCTGATGATCGCCCTTGAGCAGGTTGCGCGCCATGTGCGCGCCCATGATGCCGAGGCCGATGAATCCGATGGTTGCCATGTGAAAGTCTCCTATAGGGGCGTAGGTGGGAAGGGCGGATCTCAGGCGGCGCGTCGCGCCGAGCCCGGTGCGCAGCCGGCGACGCTTTGCAGCCAGCCGAGGCCTTCCGTCGTGGTGGTGCGGGGCTTGTATTCGCAGCCGACGTAGCCGGCATAGCCGAGCCGGTCGAGCAGCGCGAACAGGAACGCGTAGTTGATCTCGCCCGTACCCGGCTCGTTGCGGCCCGGGTTGTCCGCGAGCTGGACGTGGCCGATCGACGCGAGGTTGCGTTCGATGGTCGCGGCCAGTTCGCCTTCCATGCGCTGCATGTGATAGATGTCGTACTGCAGGAACAGGTTGTCCGAGCCGACCGCGCGGATCACGTCGAGCCCTTCGGATGAGCGGTTCAGCGCGAAGCCCGGGATGTCGAAGCTGTTGCACGGCTCCACCAGCAGGCGGATGCCTTCGCGCTTGAGCGCATCGGCCGCGAAGCGCAGGTTGTCGACGATCGTGACGAAGGTCTTGTCGCGCGCCGTGCTCGCCGACGGGATGCCGACGAGGCAGTTCAACTGCGGCACCTTCAGCGCCTTCGCATACTCGATCGCACGGCCGACCCCTTCCTGGAATTCACCGACGCGATCGGGCAGGCACGCGATGCCGCGCTCGCCCTGGTCCCAGTTGCCGGCGGGCAGGTTGTGCAGCACGAGGCGCAGGCGGTGCGTCTCGAGCCGCTCGGCGAGTTCCTCTTTCGCGTACGGATACGGGAACAGGAACTCGACGGCGTCGAAGCCCGCGTCCGCGGCCGCCTTGAAGCGATCGAGGAACGGCACTTCGTTGAACAGCATGGTCAGGTTTGCAGCAAACTTCGGCATGAGCTAAGCCTCTTCGGTCGGTCAGTCAAAAAATGGCGTGCGGATCAGTCGAGCATCGAGATCGCGGTCGGCGCGTGCTCGGCCTTCTCGGCGAGTTCCTCGAACTCGTTGATCGCATCGATTTCAGTGCCCATCGAAATGTTCGTCACGCGCTCGAGGATCACTTCGACGACCACCGGCACGCTGAACTCCTGCGCGAGCGCCTGCGCCTGCTTCAGCGCCGGCTCGATCTCTTCCGGCTTGGACACGCGCAGCGCCTTGCAGCCGAGGCCTTCTGCCACCGCCACGTGATCGACGCCATAACCGTTCAGCTCCGGTGCGTTGACGTTGTCGAACGCGAGCTGCACGCAGTAGTCCATGTCGAACGCGCGCTGGGCCTGGCGGATCAGGCCGAGGTACGAGTTGTTCACCACCACGTGCACGTACGGCAGCTTGAATTGCGCGCCGGCGGCCAGCTCTTCGATCATGAACTGGAAGTCGTAGTCGCCGGACAGCGCGACGATCGGGCGGGTCGGATCGGCCGCGCGCACGCCGAGCGCGGCGGGGATCGTCCAGCCGAGCGGGCCGGCCTGGCCGCAGTTGATCCAGTTGCGTGCCTTGAACACGTGCAGGAACTGCGCGGCGGCGATCTGCGACAGGCCGATCGTGCTGACGTAGCACGTATCGCGGCCGAACACCTTGTTCATCTCTTCGTACACGCGCTGCGGCTTGACCGGCACGTTGTCGAAGTGGGTCTTGCGCTGCAGCGTGCGCTTGCGCGCCTGGCACTCGGACACCCACGCGCTGCGATCCTTCAGCTTGCCGGCGGCCTTCCATTCCTGCGCCACCGCGACGAACAGCTCGAGCGCGGCCTTCGCGTCGGACACGATGCCGAGATCCGGGCCGAACACGCGGCCGATCTGCGTCGGCTCGATGTCGACGTGCACGAACTTGCGGCCCTTCGTATAAACCTCGACGCTGCCGGTGTGGCGGTTCGCCCAGCGGTTGCCGATGCCGAGCACGAAGTCGGACGCGAGCATCGTCGCGTTGCCGTAGCGGTGCGACGTCTGCAGGCCGACCATGCCGGCCATCAGCGGGTGGTCGTCGGGAATCGCGCCCCACGACATCAGCGTCGGGATCACCGGCACGCCGATCGTTTCGGCGAACTGCACGAGCAAGTCTTCGGCCGCCGCGTTGAGCACGCCGCCGCCCGACACGATCAGCGGCTTGTCCGCGTCGTTGAGCATCGCGAGCGCCTTCTCGATCTGCGCGCGGCTCGCCGCGGGCTTGTAGACCGGCAGCGGTTCATACGTGTCGATGTCGAATTCGATTTCGGCGAGCTGCACGTCGATCGGCAGGTCGACCAGCACCGGGCCCGGCCGGCCCGAGCGCATCAGGTGGAACGCCTGCTGGAACACGCGTGGCACCAGCGCGGGTTCGCGCACGGTGACGGCCCACTTGGTGACGGGCTTCGCGATCGACTCGATGTCGACGGCCTGGAAGTCTTCCTTGTACAGGCGGGCACGCGGTGCCTGGCCCGTGATCGCGAGGATCGGAATCGAGTCGGCCGATGCGGAGTACAGGCCGGTGATCATGTCGGTGCCGGCGGGGCCCGACGTGCCGATGCACACGCCGATGTTGCCGGGCGCGGCACGCGTGAAGCCTTCGGCCATGTGCGAAGCACCTTCGACGTGGCGGGCCAGCACGTGGCTGATGCCGCCCGACTTGCGCATCGCGGAATAGAACGGGTTGATCGCTGCGCCCGGCACGCCGAACGCGGTCTGGATGCCTTCCTTCTCGAGCACGAGTACGGCTGCGTCGACGGCTCTCATCTTGGCCATGCATGTCTCCTTGAATGTGTGGATCTTGCGAATCGCTCTGTTGGGAACACTTTAAGGATGCAGGAAAGGTTTGATAAGATCAGCCGAAGTCGCTTATTTCGAAACTAAAAGTATGGAATGACGGCCGGACGGGGCTTCCCGCCGGCGTCGACGCCGGGACGGAGACAGGAGATGGATCGTTTCAAGCAGATCGAGACGTTCGTGCGGGTCGCGGACGCGGGCAGCCTCGCGGCGGCGGCCCTCGAGGAGGGCGTGTCGCCGGTGGTGCTCGGGCGGCGCATCGACGCGCTCGAGAAACGCCTCGGCGTGAAGCTGATGTACCGCTCGACGCGGCGGCTGGTGGTCAGCGAGGAGGGCGCCGCGTTCCTCGAGCGCTGCCGCGGGCTGCTGTCCGAATGGGATCAGGCCGAGAACGAGCTGGCCGCCGGGCGCCGCGCGGTCAGCGGGCACCTGATCGTGTCCGCGCCGGCCGCGTTCGGCCGCAAGCACGTCGCGCCGCACGCACCCGGCTTCCTCGTCGACAAGCCGGAAATGCAGCTGTCGTTCAACCTGACCGATCGCGTCGTCGATCTGGTGCGCGAAGGCTACGACCTGTCGATCCGGATCGGCGGCTCGGTCGATCCGAACTTCGTCGCGGTGAAGCTCGCGTCGAACCGGCGCGTCGTGTGCGGCACGCCCGAGTATTTCCGTCGCCACGGTCGGCCGAAGTCGCTGGACGACCTGCTCAAGCACAACTGTCTGGCATTCAACCTGCAGGGCGGCCAGAACCGCGGCTGGTATTTCCAGCGCCACGGCAAGATCGTCACGATGCGGGTGACCGGCAATCTCGATTGCAACGACGGCGAGCTGCTGCATCGGTGGGTGGCGGAGAGCCTCGGGCTCGGCTGGCGCTCGACCTGGGAAATCGCCGCGCAGCTCGAGACCGGCGAACTCGAGACGGTGCTCGACGAATACGCGCTGCCGGATTACGACATCCTCGCGGTCTATCCGCAGCAGCGCTACGTGCCCGCGCGCGTGCGCTACTTCATCGACTACCTGCGCGAAGCGTATGCGCGGCCCGGCTACTGGAGCAGCACGCCGTAACGGGCGCGGCGCGTCCGGGCATTTTTCTGCGCTTCACCGGCTTCATGCGGGAATAAACTCGATGCAGCGGCGGTAAGGTGATCGAGTGCGCGCGCTGCCGGTCTGTCCGGGCATCGGACGCGAGAACGGACGCAAGACGGGCGCGGCTTCGGCCGCCGGGACCAGGGAGGCCATGTGGGGCAAGCCGGACAGGCGGTCGACGAGCGGGCAGAGGATGACGCGATCGCGCGCGGCGAGCGGTTTCGCGCGCTCGTGCTGCCGCATCTCGACGCCGCGTACAACCTCGCCCGCTGGCTGAGCGGCAATCCGGGCGATGCGGACGACGTCGTCCAGGACGCGTGCATGCGCGCGCTGCGCTTCGTCGACTCGTGCCGCGGCGACAACGCCCGGCCGTGGCTGCTGACGATCGTGCGCCACACCTGGTACACGGAGTGGCGGCGCCGCACCCACGCGCACGAGGTTGCGCTGCCCGACACGCTCGACGACACGGAGGTGCCGGACGACTGGCAGCCGGCGCCCGGCGATCCGCTCGCGCAGCTGCTGCGCGGCGAGAACGTGCGGCTCGTGAACGCGGCGCTCGCGAAGCTGCCGCCCGAATACCGCGAGGTGCTGGTGCTGCGCGAGATGGAGGATTTGAGCTACCGCGAGATCGCGGCGATCGCCGACGTGCCGGTGGGCACGGTGATGTCGCGGCTCTCGCGCGGCCGGCGCCGGCTTGCCGCGCTGCTGGACGGCACGCAGGTGCCGCCGTCCGGCCCCGCGTCGGGGCGTGCGTCGGCGAGCGGAACCGCATCGGAGGCGATCGATGGACTGTAACGAAGCGCGAGCCTTGCTGGACGCGGACGTCGACCGCGAGCTGTCGGCGCCCGATGCGTTGCGCGTCCAGCGGCATGTCGACGGGTGCGACGCGTGCCGCCGCGAACGCGAGCGGATCGTCGTGCTGGGGCGGGCCGTGCGGCAGGCCGATTATCACCGCGCGCCCGATGCGCTGCGGGCGAGCCTCCTCGCGGCGCTGCCGGCGCCAGGCGGCGCGCGCGAGCGCGGGCCGGCCGCGGCGGCGCCGGAGCCTGATGCGGCGCCGCGGCCTCGGCCTCGGCCTCGCTCAAGCGGGCGCCGCTGGTTCTCCTGGCCGGCCGGACGCGGCGTATCGGCTCGCCCGGGTTCTGCCGGCCCGGGGCCGCGTGTCACGGCGGTGCCCGGGCTCGGCTGGGGCGTGGCGCTGGTGGTCGCGCTCGCCGCGGCGGCCGGGATGACGCTGTCCGCCCGTCACGCCGAAACCGGCCAGACGGTCGACGAGCTGGTCGCGAGCCACGTGCGGGCCGGCCTGTCGGCGCGCGACATCGATGTGATCTCGACCGACCGGCATACGGTCAAGCCGTGGTTCAACGGCCGGCTCGACTATGCGCCGCCGGTCGAGGACCTGTCGGCGAGCGGCTTCCCGCTCGTGGGTGGCCGGCTCGACTACGTCGGGCGGCGCCGCGTCGCGGTGCTCGTGTACCGATATCGGCAGCACGTGATCGACGTGTACGTGCGGCCGGCGGGCGGCGGCGGAGAGGCGGGGCCGTACGCGACCGTGTCGCAGGGCTTTGCGCTCGACCGGTGGGACGCGGCCGGGATGACCTGGTGGGCCGTGACCGACGCCGAGCCGTCGGCGCTGGCCGCCTTCAGGACGGCGCTCGACGCGCGGCTTGGCGGGGCGCGCAGCGAGTGACGGCGGGCCGCGGCGCCGGCCCCGTCACCCGCGCGTGATGCTCCGCCCCCGATTCCCGAGGGGCACGCGAGCCGCCATTCGACCGCCAGCGCGGGTTCAAGTCTTTGAAAACATGGCCGAATCCGGTCCGAAATCGTCGATCGGTGTTGCATGTGCCCTGTATCCGGGTTAGAATCTTCGGCTTCTCACTTGCCACACCGGTTCAGACGCCCGGGTGGCTTCAATCCACAAGGAGTGTGTAATGCGTCATTACGAAATCGTATTCATCGTGCACCCCGATCAAAGCGAGCAAGTGCCCGCGATGATCGAGCGTTACAAGACCACGATCACGACGCACGGCGGCCAGATCCACCGTGTCGAAGACTGGGGCCGTCGCCAACTGGCCTACATGATCGAGAAACTCGCGAAGGCTCACTACGTCTGCATGAACATCGAGTGCGACCAGACGACGCTCGACGAACTCGAACACGCGTTCAAGTTCAACGACGCCGTGCTGCGCCACCTCATCGTCAAGATGAAGAAGGCCGAGACCGGCCCGTCGCCGATGATGAAGGAAGTTCAGCGCGAAGAAGCCAAGAAGGCGGCTGCTGCTCAGCCGACCGAAGCGCAGGCTTAAGTTCGTCATTCATTAAGCCATCAAGGAGCGCGCTACTCACGTGAACAGGTTGCAATTGACGGCGAGCGTCGTCGAACGCGCACCGGTGCGATATACGCCGGCAGGTGTTCCGATCGCAAGCGCCACGTTGCACCACCGCACGGAAGTCGTCGAAGCAGGCATTCCCCGTCAGGTCGAAATGACGATCGAGGCGGTGGCGGCCGGTGAGGCGAGCGGCAGGCTGGAAAGTCGTGAAATGGGCGTCGAAACGCTGTTCACGGGCTTCCTGGCAAAGAAAAGCCGCAACGCGAGAACCTTGGTGTTTCACATCACAGCATTGCAGGACATTGGAAAGGACTGAAATCATGCCCCGCCCGACTGGTAAGAAATTCGACAAGCGTCGTCAGCAACAAAACCCGCTCTTCAAGCGCAAGAAGTTCTGCCGTTTCACGGCAGCCGGCGTCGACCAGATCGACTACAAGGACACGGAAACGCTGAAGGACTTCATCGGCGAAAACGGCAAGATCACGCCGGCTCGTCTGACGGGTACGAAGGCGCACTATCAGCGTCAGCTGGATACGGCCATCAAGCGTGCGCGTTTCCTCGCGCTGCTGCCGTACACCGATCAGCACAAGGCGTAATCAGGCGACGCAATAAGGAGAATTCGAATGCAAATCATTCTGTTGGAAAAAGTCGCCAATCTGGGTAACCTCGGCGACATCGTCAAGGTCAAGGACGGTTACGCTCGCAACTTCCTGATCCCGAACCGCAAGGCTCGCCGTGCAACGAAGGAAGCGATCGCCGAATTCGAAGTTCGCCGCGCTGAACTCGAAAAGGTCGCCGCCGAGAAGCTGGCAGCATCGCAGGCAGTCGGCGAGAAGCTGAACGGCCAGTCGTTCGAAATCACGCAGAAGTCGGGCGTCGACGGCCGTCTGTTCGGCTCGGTCACGAACGGCGACATCGCGGAACTGCTGAAGAAGGCAGGCTACGAAGTCGAGAAGCTGCAAGTTCGCATGCCGGAAGGCCCGCTGAAGATGATCGGCGAGCACACGGTTCAGGTCGCGCTGCATACGGACGTCGTCGTCGACGTCACGATCAACGTGATCGGCGACCACGCGTAAGCGTCGTACGCAAGCTTCCCGGGCGGCTTCCGCTGTCCGGACAAGGGCAGGCGCCCGGGCAACCGGGGCCTGCCTTTTTTATTGCCTGTTCGTCGGGGCCCGTCTCTAGCAACGTCGTAGGTTATTCGCGATAATCCCAACCCATGAACGCGCCGCAAGATCCTCAAATCGAATCGCTGAAAGTCCCGCCGCACTCGGTCGAAGCCGAGCAGTCGGTGCTCGGCGGCCTGTTGCTCGACAACGCGGCATGGGACCGGATAGCCGACTTCCTGTCGCAGGGCGACTTCTATCGCTACGACCACCGGATCATCTACGAGCACATCGGCCGGCTGATCGCGTCGACGCGCCCGGCCGACGTGGTGACCGTGTACGAAGCGCTGACCACGTCCGGCAAGGCCGACGACGTCGGCGGCCTCGCGTACCTGAACGCACTCGCGCAGAACACGCCAAGTGCGGCCAACATCCGCCGCTATGCGGAAATCGTGCGTGACCGTGCGGTGCTGCGCCGGCTCGTGTCGGTCGCCGACGAAATCTCGGCCGACGCGTTCAATCCGCAGGGCAAGGAAGTCCGCCAGCTGCTCGACGAAGCCGAATCGAAGGTGTTCTCGATCGCGGAAGAAGGCGCGCGCGGCAACCAGGGCTTCCTCGAGATCGGCCCGCTGCTCACGCAGGTCGTCGAGCGTATCGACACGCTGTACCACACCGCGAATCCGAGCGACGTCACGGGCACGCCGACGGGTTTCGTCGACCTCGACCGGATGACGTCCGGGATGCACGGCGGTGAGTTGATCATCGTGGCCGGAAGACCGTCAATGGGCAAAACGGCCTTTTCGATGAACATCGGCGAATACGTCGCCGTCGAGTACGGATTGCCCGTCGCGGTGTTCTCGATGGAAATGCCGGGCACCCAGCTCGTGATGCGTATGCTCGGCTCGATCGGCCGGCTCGACCAGCACCGGATGCGTACCGGCCGCCTGACCGACGAAGATTGGCCGAAACTGACGCACGCGGTGCAGAAGATGAGCGAGGCACAGCTCTTCATCGACGAGACGGGCGGTCTGAACCCGATGGAATTGCGCTCGCGCGCGCGGCGTCTCTCACGGCAATGCGGCAAGCTCGGCCTGATCATCGTCGACTACCTGCAGCTGATGTCGGGTTCGTCGCAGGGCGAGAACCGCGCGACCGAAATCTCGGAAATCTCGCGATCGCTGAAGAGTCTGGCAAAGGAGCTGGACGTGCCGGTGATCGCACTGTCGCAGCTGAACCGCGGCCTCGAACAGCGTCCGAACAAGCGTCCGGTGATGTCCGATTTGCGCGAATCAGGCGCAATCGAACAGGATGCGGACGTGATCCTGTTCATTTATCGCGATGAAGTCTACAACCCGGACAGCCCCGACAAGGGCACGGCCGAAATCATCATCGGCAAGCAGCGTAACGGTCCGATCGGCCCCGTTCGGCTCACGTTCCTGGGGCAATTCACGAAGTTCGACAACTTTGCAGGGGCGCAGACCTTCTACGGCGAGTGACGCCGGATGTAAAGCCCTAAATCGCCAAACGTTGTATCCAATCCCGCCGTGCGCATATGCGCGCGGCGCGGCCCGACCGGAAACGGTACAATGTCGCCCGTTTTCGTGACAGTAGTTTGACAATCTCTCAGGAATCCCATGTTCGGTCGATTCATGCCCACCGAGGGCAAGTTCTTTGAACTCTTCAACGCGCACGCGAAGCACATCGTTTCCGGTGGCCGCGAGCTCGAACTGCTGATCGACAATCTCGCCGACGCCGAGATTCACAAGCAAAACGTGCAAATTGCCGAGAAGGCCGCTGACAAGCTGACGCACGAAGCGATCGATCTGCTGCACAAGACCTTCATCACGCCGCTCGATCGCGACGAGATCCACAAGCTGATCACGACGATGGACGACATCCTCGACCTGATGGAAGACGTCGCGACGGCCGTGTCGCTGTACGACGTGCGCTCCGTCACCTCCGAGGCGAGCCAGCTCGCGCACATCGTCACCCAGTCGGCCCAGCACGTGCAGCAGGCCGTCGGCATGCTGTCCGACATGAAGCAGTCGGCGCAGATCCTCAAGCAATGCGAAGAGATCGACCGCTGGGAGTCGGAGGCCGATCGCGTGCTGCGCTCGGCGATGTCGAAGCTGTTCCGCGAGGAAGACGACGTGAAGACGCTCATCAAGCTGAAGGCGATCTACGAGCTGCTCGAGGAGATCACCGACAAGTGCGAAGACGTCGCGAACATCATCGAAGGCATCGTGCTGGAAAACGCCTGAGCGGACCACGATGCATTCGATACAACTTGCCCTATGGATGGTCGCGACGCTGGTGCTCGTCGCGCTCGTATTCGACTTCATGAACGGCTTCCACGATGCGGCGAACTCGATCGCCACCGTGGTGTCCACCGGGGTGCTGAAGCCCCAGCAGGCCGTCGTGTTCGCGGCCGCGTTCAACGTCATCGCGTATTTCATCTTCCACCTGAAGGTGGCGCAGACGGTCGGCAAAGGCACGATCGATCCGGAGATCGTTGACCACTACGTCGTGTTCGGCGCGCTGATCGGCGCGATCGGCTGGAACGTGATCACGTGGTACTACGGGATCCCGTCGAGTTCGTCGCACGCGCTGATCGGCGGCCTCGTCGGCTCGGCGCTCGCGAAGTCGGGCTGGAGCGCGCTGAACATCGACGGCCTGATGAAGACCGTCGCGTTCATCTTCATTTCGCCGCTGCTCGGCTTCATCCTCGGTTCGCTGTTCATGCTCGGCGTGTCGTGGCTGTATTTCCGCACCGCGCCAAGCAAGGTCGACCGGCGCTTCCGGCGGTTCCAGCTGCTGTCGGCCGGCCTGTACAGCCTGGGTCACGGCGGCAACGACGCGCAAAAGACGATCGGTATCATCTGGATGCTGCTGATCGCGTCGGGCTATGCGTCGGCGACGGCCGATGCGCCGCCTGCGTGGGTGATCGGCGCGTGCTACCTGTCGATGGGCCTCGGCACGCTGTTCGGCGGCTGGCGCATCGTGCGTACGATGGGCCAGAAGATCACGAAGCTCAAGCCGGTCGGCGGTTTCTGTGCCGAAAGCGGCGGGGCGATCACGCTGTTCATCGCGTCGTTCCTCGGTATTCCGGTGTCGACCACGCACACGATCACCGGTGCGATCGTCGGTGTCGGCGCGACGCAGAAGCTGTCGGCCGTGCGCTGGGGCGTTGCCGGCAACATCGTGTGGGCATGGGTGCTGACGATTCCGGCATCCGCGCTGATCGCGGCCGGCGGATGGTGGGTCGGGCACCAGATCTTCTGATTCCGACGCTGTCGCCTCGACACGAAATGCGCCGCCAACCGAAAGGTTGCGGCGCATTTTCTTTGGTGGTCGGGAAAAGTGCGGCGAACGACGCGGTTGCCGTCGACGATGAACCGCGTCAGTAACTGCCGTTCGCGAAGCGGGCGATCGGATCGTCCGCGGTGCCGGTGCGCGCGCTGACGGGCGCGGATTGCGTCGACGCACGCCACACCTGCGCGGGCTCGATGGCGCGCGGCGACGGCGCGGCGGCGGGCGGCGGTTCGTCGTCGAACGCGGCCGCCTGGGCGGCGGTCAGCGCCGTCGTCGGAATCTGCGTGCCGACCTCTGCCGGGCCGGCAGGCGCTGCATTCGCGGTCGGGGCGATCATGTCGCCGTTCGTGGAGCTTGCCTGCTGCCGGGCGGCCTGCATGCGCGACGGCGGCGGTTCGTACGGATCGGCGGCAGGCGCGGCTGCCGGCGCCACCGCAGCGGTCGATACGACCGCCGGGGCTGGCGCGACCGGAGCGGGAGCTGGGGCCGCGCTGGCTTGCGCAGCGGCATAGGCGGGCTGCCGTGGCGCGGCGGCGGTCACGACAGCGGCTGGTGCGGCCGGCGGCGCGTCGCGCCGGGCCTCGTAGGTCGGCGTATCGAACGGTGCCGGTGTGCCGCGCGGCGGCGCGACACGGCGAATGCCGTCGAAGCGCTTGGCCCAGTACGGGTTCGTCAAATAATCGAGCCGCACGGTGCCGCCGGTCGACGGCGCATTGACGAAGCGCAGCTTGCCGACATAGATGCCGACGTGCGAGTGCGGGCGTCCGGTCGTATTGAAGAAGATCAGGTCGCCCGGCGCTACCTCTTCGGGGTCGATCGACACGCCGCGGCTGCTCATGTCGGCGGTCGTGCGCGGCAGGTTCACGTCGGCCGCGCGGCCGATCACGTAGCGCACGAGCCCGCTGCAGTCGAAGCCGCTCGTGGGCGTGTTGCCGCCCCAGCGATACGGCACGCCGACGAGGCTCATCGCCTGGATCGAGATTTCTTCCTGGCCGACGCTGTGATCGACGAATTTCGGGAAATTGGCGGGCGGCGGGAACGCGCGCGGGGTCGTGATCTTCATGCCGGAGGTGCGCGATGCCGACTGCGGCGGCACGCTGGAGCAGGCCGCGAGCAGTGAAACGACGGCGACGGGAACCCAGATTCGAAGCATGGCAAGGCGGACGAGCGCGGCGCGCTCGCCAATCGTATGACAACAGACAGACCCGATGGTAGACGTTCCGGCGGGGCTTAGGCAACCATTCCTGAGAATTTACTTGAAGTTTCGCGCGTAAGTGACGTCGCTGCGTTACGAAGTATGACCAACGTTTCCGACCCCAAAAATAAAAACGGCGCTCCGGAAACGGAGCGCCGCGTGGCGTCGAAGGCCGGCGAGGAGCCGGTCGCGCGTTACAGGATGTCCGACGCGTAGTCGGCGAGCCGCGAGCGTTCGCCGCGCGCGAGCGTCACGTGGCCGCTGTGGCCCCAGCCCTTGAAGCGGTCGACGACGTAGGTCAGGCCCGAGCTGCCTTCGGTCAGGTAAGGCGTGTCGATCTGCGCGATGTTGCCGAGGCACACGATCTTCGTGCCGGGGCCCGCGCGCGTCACGAGCGTCTTCATCTGCTTCGGCGTCAGGTTCTGCGCTTCGTCGATGATCAGGTACTTGTCGACGAACGTGCGGCCGCGCATGAAGTTCATGCTCTTCACCTTCAGGCGCGAACGGATCAGCTCCTGCGTCGCCGCACGGCCCCATTCGCCGGCCGCGTCGTCGGTTTTCTGCAGCACCTCGAGGTTGTCGTCGAATGCACCCATCCACGGCTGCATCTTCTCTTCCTCGGTGCCGGGCAGGAAACCGATGTCCTCGCCGACGGGCACGGTCGCGCGCGTCACGATGATCTCGTTGTAGCGCTTGTCGTCGAGCACCTGCGCGAGGCCGGCCGCGAGCGCGACGAGCGTCTTGCCGGTGCCGGCCTGGCCAAGCAGCGTGACGAAGTCGATCTCGGGGTTCATCAGCAGGTTCAGCGCGAAATTCTGCTCGCGGTTGCGCGCGGTGATGCCCCACACGTTGTTCTTGTGGTGGCTGTAGTCGCGCAGCGTCTGCAGCAGCGCCGTCTTGCCGTTCAGTTCGCGGACGATCGCGTGGAACGTCGGCTCGCCGTTCTGTGGCTCGAGATAGACGAACTCGTTGACGAGCATCGACGCGACGAGCGGGCCGGTCACGCGGTAGTACGTGGTGCCCGTCTTCGTGTCCTGCCAACTCTCCATGCCCTTCGCATGCTTGGTCCAGAAATCCTGCGGCAGCTCGCGCACGCCGTTGTAGAGGAGATCCTTGTCCTCGAGTACCTGGTCGTTGAAGTAGTCTTCAGCGGGCAGGCCGAGCGCGTGCGCCTTGATCCGCATGTTGATGTCTTTCGACACCAGCACGACCTGGCGGTCCGGCCGGTCGCGCTGCAGCGCGCGCACGACGCCGAGGATCTGGTTGTCGGCCTTGCCTTCGGGCAGGCCTTCGATCGGCGCGATGTCCGCGAGCTTCGTCTGGAAGTAGAGGCGGCCGAGCGCCTCGCGGCTGCCGAGGCGCGACAGCGGAATGCCGGCCGAGATCGGGCCGCCGTCGGCGACCAGCGAGTCGAGCGTGCGGCTCACCTGGCGCGCGTTGCGCGCGACTTCGGACATCCCCTTCTTGTGATTGTCGAGTTCCTCGAGCGTCATCATCGGCAGATAGACGTCGTGTTCCTCGAAGCGGAAGAGGCTGCTCGGGTCGTGCATCAGCACGTTGGTGTCGAGCACGAACAGCTTCTGCAGTTCGGCTTCGGCCGGCTTGCGGCTGCGCGACTTCGTCCCGGCGCCGGTATCGCGCGCGGGCGCCGCGGACGGTTTGCCGGCGGCCGGCTTGTCGTTGCGTGCAACGACCGGCGCGGCGGGGGCCGCGGGTGCCGCCGGTACGGCCGGCGCCGGCATCGGCTGCAGCAACGCGGCCGTCTGCCGGGACTTGCGGCCGCGTGCGGGCGTGCTTGCGGTGTCGTGCTCCGACGACGCGACGGCGCGCAGCGGTGCGGTCGTGTTCGCGGCTTCGGTCATCGGTTGGGCCACGCTGGCCGGACCGTAGTCACCGGCTGTGGATGCGTCCCCTTCGGCGGATTTCTTCGCGGCTTTCGCGGGCCGCGCTTTCGCCTTGTATTCGTCGGGCGGCAGCAGGCTGCCGAGCTTGCTGGGGGGGGTAGGCAAAGGCATGGTGTCCCTCGGGAGGAATCGTGTCGCATGAAGTGCGCCGCTGATCGCATCCTGCGTGACGTAGACGCATGCAGTTTGCGCGCGGTGGCGCACAGGAATTTCGTCGAGCCGGTTCGCCTAAGTGTCGGTCAACTCCTTGACGAGATGACGGCCGGACCGAGAGCCGGCACGCAGTCCATAAAAAAAGCCGCTGCCCCGTGGACCGGGACATGCGGCTCGGCTGATACCGTCGTGATGCGCGTCAGGTGCCGGCAAGCAACGCAACGGGCACCGGCGCAGCTACGAGAAATATGGGGCGAACTGGCATTCATTGCGGCCCAATATAGCGCGGCTCAAAGCGCTTGTACAGCACTTAGCACGTCGTCCACGTGGCCGGGCACCTTGATGCCGCGCCATGCCTGGCGGAGCACGCCGTCGGCGTCGATCAGGAACGTCGAGCGCTCGATTCCGCGCACTTCCTTGCCATACATTTTCTTCATCTTGATGACGTCGAACAGCGCGCACAGCGCTTCGTCGGCATCGGAGATCAGCGGGAACGGCAGCTCGAGCTTTGCCTTGAAATTGTCATGCGAGCGCAGGCTGTCGCGCGACACGCCGATGACTTCGGCGCCAGCCTTCTTGAACTTCGGATAGAGATCGCGGAACTGCAGGCCTTCGGTCGTGCAGCCCGGCGTGTTGTCCTTCGGATAGAAATACAGGACGAGCTTCTTGCCCTTCAGGCCGGACAGCGAAATGTCGCCGCCCGTAGCCGGTGCGGTGAAATCGGGAACTTGACGGTCAACTTCGACGGACACGTGTTTCTCCTGTTGTTATGGAAAGCGCCGCTCGGGCGGCGCGGTTCGGCGGGGGCGCTGCGGCACGCCGCGAGGGCGGGGCGGGCGGTGCCGGCGCGCACGCACGCTCAGTCGGGCTGGACGATCAGTTCGCCGGAGCGGCCGGGGATTTCGCCCCACGTGACAGGGTACGATGGCAGCGAGTCGCGGTCCAGCGTCGCGTGGTAGTCGCCCATCGTCGCAAACGTATGGCCCTGCGCGCGCCAGCCGGCGAGCAGCTGTTCGAACACCGGCGCGAGCTTCTGGCCTTCCAGTTCCGCATGCAGCGTGAACACCTGGTCGTGCGGATTGGCTTGCGTGAACTTCAGGATGTGCGCGGCGACGTTGTGCGTGTCGATGCCGTCGATGCCGAGCACTTCGTCGAGCGTCGGCAGCGTGGTCGGCATCTGCACGTGCGACAGCGTGCGGCCGCCGACCACGGGCAGGTACGGCGAATGGCCGCGACCGTCGGATGCGTAGCGCATCCCCCATGCGTCGATCTGCTCGAATGCGGCGTCGTTCATCTGCCAGCCGGCCGCGCCATGCGTGACGGGCGGTGCGCCGAAGATGTCGATGAAGCGCGCGTGGCTCTTCTGCATTTCACGCGCGGTCCAGTCGCGATCGCGCACGCGCACGTTGTCCTGCCAGTACACGTGATCCCACGTATGGATCCCGCATTCGAAGCCGGCCTCGTGGATCGCGCGCATGTCGGCGATCGCACGGCGGCCGATGTCGGGGCCCGGCAGCAGCACGCCGTACATCAGCTGCTTCACGCCGTAATGCTCGACCACCGACGTGCGCGACACCTTCTTCAGGAAGCCGGGGCGGAACACGCGCCGCAGCGCCCAGCCGGTGTGATCGGGCCCGAGGCTGAAGAGGAAGGTCGCGCGCGCACTGAAGCGGTCGAAGATGCGCGCGAGGTTCGGCACGCCTTCGCGCGTGCCGCGCAGCGTGTCGACGTCGATCTTGAGGACGATACGAGCCAAGCGAGCGTCCCGTCAGTTCTGCTCGACCAGCGCGCGCGCGTCGGCGACATGGCCGCGATACGCTTCGAAGATCTTGCGCAGTGCGTCGTCGAACGTCGATTGCGGCGCCCATGCGAGTTCCTGCATCGTGTTGTCGATCTTCGGCACGCGGTTCTGCACGTCTTGATAGCCGTTGCCGTAGTAGGCGCCCGACGTCGTTTCGACGAGCTGCACCTGCTTCGCGGAGCCGGCGTATTCCGGGTATTCGGCGGCCAGTTCGAGCATCTTGTGCGCGAGCTCGCGAACCGAGAAGTTATTCTTCGGATTCCCGATGTTGTAGATCTTGCCCGACGCGACGCCGTTCTTGTTGTCGATGATCTTCATCAGCGCGCTGATGCCGTCGTCGATGTCGGTGAACGCGCGCTTCTGCGAGCCGCCGTCGACGAGGCTGATGTTCTCGCCGCGCACGATGTGGCCGAGGAACTGCGTGACGACGCGCGAGCTGCCTTCCTTCGGCGTGTAGATCGAGTCGAGGCCCGGGCCGATCCAGTTGAACGGGCGGAACAGCGTGAAGTTCAGGCCTTCCATCCCGTAGCCCCAGATCACGCGGTCCATCAGCTGCTTCGAGCACGCGTAGATCCAGCGCGGCTTGTTGATCGGGCCGTAGGTGAGCGCCGATGCGTCCGGATCGAACTCCTCGTCCGAGCACATGCCGTAGACCTCGGAGGTCGACGGGAACACGAGGTGCTTGCCGTACTTGACAGCCGAACGCACGATCGGCAGGTTCGCCTCGAAGTCGAGCTCGAACACGCGCAGCGGCTGCTTGACGTAGGTCGCGGGCGTCGCGATCGCCACGAGCGGCAGGATCACGTCGCACTTCTTCACGTGATACTCGACCCACTCCTTGTTGATCGTGATGTCGCCTTCGAAGAAGTGCATCCGCTCGTGGTTGACGAGGTCGCCCAGCCGATCGGTCTGCATGTCCATGCCGAACACTTCCCAATCGGTGGTTTCAAGAATGCGCTTCGACAGGTGATGGCCGATGAAGCCGTTCACACCCAGGATCAGGACTTTTTTTGCTTTCATGAATGACGGGAAGAATGAATGAACTGCGCGAATTCCGCGGGCGTCACGACGGTTTCGCTACCGTCGCGCTGCTGCCACAGCTCGAGAATGGATAGGGCGCGACTGTCGCCGCAGACGCCGAATAGCGCATTATCGCTTACGTGCAGGCCGGGCGGCAAATCTGCCGCCGCCGCGGCGGCGGCGCTGCCGGGCGCCGCAAGGCGCGCGCGGGCGATCACGAAGCGCGTGCCGCCGACGTCGGTGAATGCGCCCGGATACGGGGGCGCGACCGCGCGCACCAGGTTGTAGACCTGCGCGGCCGGCTTCGACCAGTCGATGCGGCCGTCTTCCGGCTTGCGGCCGCCGTAGTAGCTGCCGTTCGCGAGCTCGTTCGGCAGGTGCGGCGCCTCGCCCGCGAGCAGCGCGGGCAGCACGCGCCAGAGCGTCTGCTCGGCGGCCACCGTCACCTTGTCGAACACCTGCGCGGCCGTGTCGTCGGGCAGGATCGGCACCGCGGTCTGGCCGATGATCGCGCCGGCGTCCGGCTTCGCGGCCATCTCGTGCAGCGTCGCGCCGGTTTCCGTTTCGCCGTTCAGCACGGCCCAGTTGGTCGGTACCCGACCCCGGTATTTCGGCAGCAGCGAACCGTGCATGTTGTACGCGCCGCGCGGCGCGATCGCGAGCAGGTCCACCGGCAGCATGTGGCGGTAATAGAACGAGAAGATGAAGTCCGGCTGCGCGTCGGACACCGCGCGGCGCAGTGCCGGGTCGGTGGGGTCGGCTGGCGTGGCGACGGGAATCCCGTGCTCGGCGGCAACCGATGCGACGCTGCCGAACCAGATGTTCTCGTTCGGGTTGTCCTCGTGCGTGACGACGAGCGCGACGTCGACACCGCGTGCCAGCAGCACCTGCAGGCAGCGCACGCCGACGTTGTGATACGCGAAGACGACGGCGCGCGGCTTCATTGCGCGGCCTCCGAGCGGTTCATGCCCGGCACCGCCGGGATGCCGTCGTGCTGTTCGAGCACGGCCTGGATCAGGTAGCGCGGCCGCGCACGCACCTGCTGGTAGATGCGGCCGACGTATTCGCCGAGCAGGCCGAGCGCGAAGATGATCACGCCGAGCAGGAAGAACGTGATCGCGAACAGCGTGAACACGCCTTGCACTTCCGCGCCGACGATGAAGCGGCGCACGAGCAGCAGCACGAACAGCGCGGCGGAGCCGAGCGACAGGATCACGCCGATGAACGACAGCCACTGCAGCGGCACGACCGAGAAGCCCGTCACGAGGTCGAAGTTCAGCCGGATCAGGCTGTACAGCGAGTACTTCGACTCGCCCGCGAAGCGCTCCTCGTGCGCGACCTCGATTTCGGTCGGGTTCTGCGCGAACGTGTACGCGAGCGCGGGGATGAACGTGTTGACCTCGCCGCACACGTTGATCGTGTCGATGATGCGGCGGCTGTACGCGCGCAGCATGCAGCCCTGGTCGGTCATCTTGATCCGCGTGATGCGCTCGCGCAGCCGGTTCATCATCTGCGACGCCTTGCGCCGCCACAGGCTGTCCTGACGCTGCTTGCGGATCGAGCCGACGTAGTCGTAGCCCTCGCGCATCTTCTCGATCAGCTTGCCGATTTCCTCCGGCGGGTTCTGCAGGTCGGCATCGAGCGTGATGACGATGTCGCCGTGCGACTGCGCGAAGCCGGCGAGGATCGCCATGTGCTGACCGTAGTTGCCGTTGAGCAGCACGACGCGCGTCGTGTCGGGACGCACGTGGAACTGGTCCGCGAGCATCGCGGCCGAGCGGTCGCGGCTGCCGTCGTTGATCAGGATCACTTCGTACGACGTGCCGAGTGCGTCGAGTGCCGGGTAGAGCCGCGCGAACAGCGCAGCCAGGCCCTCTTCCTCGTTGTACACGGGGATGATGACCGATACCTCCGGGTTCGCGGCGCCCGGATGCCCGGCGCCCGGATGCCCGGCGCGTGCTTCAAGGTGATTCATGTACGCTTATTTTCCGTATTGATCGCAAATCTGGTTGATGGCGTCGGCCACGCGACGCACGTCGTCTTCGGTCATCTGCGTGAAGAGCGGCAGCGTGACGGTCGACGCGCCGTATCGTTCGGCGTGGGGGAACATGCCCTCCTTGAAGCCGCGCGCACGATACAGCGTGAAAAGATGGACGGCCGGGTAGTGGACGCCCGTGCCGATCCCGCGTTCCTTCATCTGCGCCATGAAATCGGCGCGCGAGATCGACAACCGCTCGAGCGGCAGCGTGACCTGGAACATGTGCCAGTTGCTGTTCTCGAAATCGGCGACGGGCAGGCCGAGGCCGAGCTTCACGGCAGGGCCGTCGCCGAGCGCGGCGAAATACGCGCGCGCGAGCGCGCGGCGCTGCGTGGTGAAGCGCTCGAGGTGCGGCAACTGGCCGAGGCCGACGCGCGCGGCGACGTCGGTCAGGTTGTACTTGCCGCCGAGCACGTCGCAGTCCATCCCGTCCAGGCCGGTGCGCGTGATGCCCTGCAGCCGGTACTTCTGCGCGAGCGTCGCCTCGTCCTCGTTGTTCAGCACGAGCGCGCCGCCTTCGATCGTCGTCAGGTTCTTGTTCGCGTGGAAGCTGAACGACACGATGTCGCCGAACGCGCCGATGCGCTTGCCTTGCCACGTCGAGCCGAGCGCCTGCGCGGCGTCCTCGATCACGCGCAGGCTGTGCGCGCGCGCGATCGCGTACAGGCGGTCCATGTCGACCGGCAGGCCGGCCAGGTAGACCGGGATGATCGCCTTGGTGCGCGGCGTGATCGCCTGCTCGAGCTTGTCGAGGTCGATGTTGCGCGTGACCGGGTCGATGTCGGCGAACACGGGCGTCGCGCCGGTCTCGAGAATCACGTTGCTGGTCGACACCCACGTGGCCGGCGTCGTGATCACCTCGTCGCCGGGGCCGACGCCTGCGATGCGCAGGCCGATCTCGAGCGTGCAGGTGCCCGAATTGAACGCGCGGACCGGACGGCCGCCGCAATACTCGGACAGCGCGGCTTCGAATTTCTGGCTTTGCGGGCCGGTGGTGATCCAGCCCGAGCGCAGCACTTCGACGACGCCCTGGATGGTTTCCTCATCGATCTCGGGGCGGGTGAACGGCAGAAACGGAGCGGTAGTCTGGCTCATGAACACGTTAGCCTGTAATGGCGTGTAATAAAGGGGTCGGGCGGTCCGGCCCGAAACCGGCATTAAACACCGGTTGGCGGATTCGTACCGTGATTTTTTGTAGGCGGACGCTTAATGCGTGTGGGTGCACCCGGGCCCGCCGGGCACGCTCAACTGCGCGCGAGCACGAGCACGCCGATCAGGATGATGCCGATCCCGACGAGCCGCTGGACCGACAGCACTTCGCCGAACAGGTACCACGCTGCGAACGCGTTGACCACGTAGCCGAGCGACAGCATCGGATACGCGATCGACACGTCGACCCGCGACAGCCCGACAATCCACACGACGACGCTCAGCACGTAGCAGGCGAGGCCGCCGATGATCGGCAACTGGGTCGCGATCTTCAGGCCGACCGGGATGATGTTCGCGCGGCTGAATTCGAAGTGTCCAACTGCGTTGACGCCGGCTTTCAGCAGAAGTTGCGCACAGGCGTTGAGCATCACGCCGGTGACGATGCAGACGAGCGAAACGGGATTCATGCGGTGGACGTCCTTACGATTGCGGTTTCTCGACGATCACGCGGCGGTTGTCGCGCGCGATCACGCGCATCGGCACGCCTTGCTTGACCAGCGTGTCGTACTGGCCGGTCGGCATGATCGCGAGCGCATGGGTTTCCTGCTTCCAGCGTTCGATCCATTGGCCGACGGTCGGGATCCATTTGTTCGGCTCGACCGAGATGCCGAAGGCGAGCTCGTCCTGGCGCTGGACCATGATCGTCGTGTGGCCCATATAGAACGGGAACGTGTGATCGAGCATCTCGATCGAGTAGAACGGCGTGTCGGGCGGCAGCTTCGCCAGTTCGGCGCGCACGGTGGGCGCGAGCAGCGCGCCCGAGCTGTAGCGGCCGAACTCGTCGTGACCGGTGCCGCCGATCGTGCCGAACGCGAGCCACGCGGCGCCGAACGCGGCGATCGCGGCCGCGACGCCCACGCGGCGATTCAGCCACGCGGCGGCGAGCGTCAGCGCGGCCGCGACCGCGAGGCCCGCGTACAGCCACATCTGGAACGCGCGATACAGCGCGTTCGGCGTGCGGGCGTCGCCCTGGTACGCGAGGAAGATGATCCCGAACGCCGCGACGACGAAGAACACGAGGTAGCCGAGCAGGTGGCGGCGGAACCGCTCCGCGGTCATCAGCGGCAGGTACGCGCCGATCATCAGCGCGAGCGCCGGCGCGACCGGCAGCACATACGAGATCAGCTTCGAGTGCGACACGCTGAAGAACACGAAGATGAACGCGCTCCAGATCAGCAGCACGAGCATCGGGGAGAAGCCGTTCGGCTGGCGCGGCATGCGCAGCGCGTGACGGATGCTCTGCCACGTGACCGACAGCCACGGCAGGAAGCCGACCAGCAGCACCGGCACGAAGTAGTAGAGCGGGCCCGGGCGGTTCTGTTCCGGGGTAAGGTAGCGGCGGAACTGCTGGACGATGAAGAAGAAGTTGAAGAACTCGGGATTGCGCTGCTGGACGAGCACGAACCACGGCGTGACGATCGCGAAGAAGATCACGAGGCCGCTCACCAGATAGAGCCGCTTCCACAGCGCCCAGTCGCGGGCGACCAGCGTATAGAGCACCAGCACGGCGCCGGGCAGGATCAGGCCGACGAGGCCTTTCGACAGCACCGCGAACGCCATCGCGGCCCAGCACGCCCACATCCAGCCGCGCACCGCGCCCGCGCGCAGCCCGGGGCGCTGCGCGAGCAGCAGCGAGCAGAGCGACAGCGCCATCCAGAACGCGAGCCCCATGTCGAGCGCGTTGAAGTGGCCCATCAGGTTCCAGTATGGCGAGCACGCGAGCACGACGGCCGCGAGGAAGCCCGACAACGGGTTGAACAGGCGCGCGCCGGTGAAGCCGACCAGCAGCACGCCGGCGAAGCTGGCGAGGCCCGTGTAGAGGCGCGCCTGCCATTCGCCGATGCCGAACCACGCGAACGTCAGCGCGTTCAGCCAGGTCTGCAGCGGCGGCTTCTCGAAGTACTTGTAGCCGTTGTAGCGCGGCGTGATCCAGTCGCCGGTGACGAACATTTCCCGGGCCATCTCCGCGTAGCGGCCTTCGTCGCTCGGGATCAGGTGCCGCAGCCCGAGCGGCGCGAACCAGACGATCGCGAGCGCGAGGAACAGAAGGGCGAGCGTGATGCGATTGAGCGGTAGCCTCGACGGCGTATCGTTCATGGATGTTGAGCCTGTTGGTTGTTGTGATGGGCCGCCGGCGGGTTACGCCGGCGGCGGGCGGCCTGCCGGGTATCGATCCGGTGATGATCCGGGGATCGACCCGGTGCGCCGGCCCGTGTTTTACCGCATCGGGGATTAACGTTCAATTAAGAGCGCGGCGGCGACTTTGCGGCCCTCGGCCATCAGGATGTTGTAGGTGCGGCAGGCGGCCTGGAAATCCATCGTCTCGACGCCGATTCGCTTGGCCGTGAGCGCGGCCACGAGCCGCGGGTGCGGGAAGCGCAGCCGTGCGCCGCTGCCGAAGATCACGAGTTCGGGCGCCGGGTCGAGCAGCATCGCGAAATGCTCGGGCGCGAGTGCGTCGAACGACGACACCGGCCATTCCCGCACCGGTGCGCCGGGCAGTACGATGACGCTCCCTTCGTGGCGTTGGAGGTTGACGTCGACATAATCGGGGCCGTAGCCGGTGACGGTGTTGAGCGCGCCGCTCGTGTCCTGGTGCAGTTTCAAATCGTTAATCCGCGGTTTCCGTAGGGGAGTGTCTGGCACGGGCCGCACGGGCCCGGGCGGCCGATTTCGCGAGCCGGCGCATACGGGACGCCTGACGGCGCGGGCCCGCAGCGGCCATGGTGCATTGCGAAAGTCGGCCAAAATCCGCTAAATTATAACTTTTTGGTCGCCCCCGGGCGCCACTTGCGTCGTGCGTCGTCACAAGCGCCGTCCGACCGCCCGCTTTTTCCCAGTCTAGACAGCGCGCACACACCGTCCGCTCTCCAGTTTTGATCCCGTCCCCCGGCCGCAAGGCCAACCCAGGAACCGTGTCGTCGTGAAACCGATTCAGAAGTCGAACAAGCTGCTCAACGTCTGCTACGACATCCGTGGCCCGGTGCTCGAGCACGCGAAGCGCCTCGAGGAAGAAGGCCACCGCATCATCAAGCTGAACATCGGCAACCTCGCGCCGTTCGGGTTCGACGCGCCGGACGAGATCATCCAGGACATGATCCGCAACCTGCCGGCGTCGTCCGGCTATTCGGATTCGAAAGGGGTGTTCTCGGCCCGCAAGGCCGTGATGCACTACACGCAGCAAAAGGGCGTGGTCGGCGTCGGCCTCGACGACATCTACATCGGCAACGGCGCGTCCGAGCTGATCGTGATGGCGACCCAGGCGCTGCTGAACGACGGCGACGAGGTGCTGCTGCCGGCGCCCGACTATCCGCTGTGGACGGCCGCCGTGAGCCTGTCGGGCGGTACGCCCGTGCATTACGTGTGCGACGAGCAGAACGCGTGGATGCCCGACCTCGACGACATCCGCCGCAAGATCACGCCGAACACCAAGGCGATCGTCGTGATCAACCCGAACAACCCGACGGGCGCCCTTTATTCCGACGAATTGCTGCTCGAGCTGCTCGCGATCGCGCGCGAGCACGGGCTGATCGTGTTCGCCGACGAGGTCTACGACAAGATCGTCTACGACGGGCTCGAGCACACCGCGCTCGGTTCGCTGTCGGAAGACGTGATCACCGTCACGTTCAACAGCCTGTCGAAGAGCTATCGCTCGTGCGGCTACCGCGCGGGCTGGATGGCCGTGTCGGGCCTGGGCGGCGACAATCGCCGGCGCGCGAAGGATTACCTGGAAGGCCTCGGGATCCTGTCGTCGATGCGCCTGTGCGCGAACGTGCCCGGGCAGTTCGCGATCCAGACCGCGCTGGGCGGCTACCAGAGCATCAACGAGCTGATCGTGCCGAGCGGGCGCCTGTACAAGCAGCGCGAGCTCGCGTATGACATGCTCACGTCGATTCCCGGCGTGACCTGCGTGAAGCCGCAGGCCGCGCTGTACATGTTCCCGCGCCTCGATCCCAAGCTCTATCCGATCCAGAACGACCAGCAGTTCATCCTCGACCTGTTGCTCGAGGAGCGTGTGCTGCTCGTGCAGGGAACGGGCTTCAACTGGGCGGCCCCGGATCACTTCCGCGTGGTGTTCCTGCCGAACCTCGACGACCTGACCGATTCGATCAACCGGATCGCGCGCTTCCTCGACGGCTACCGCAAGCGCCATTCCGTCTGAGCGGACGGGTCCCCCGGCATTCAATCATTCATTCTTACTCATCGACCACACGCAGCATGGAACCGATCAAAGTTGGCCTGTTGGGCTTCGGCACCGTCGGCAGCGGCACCTTCACGGTGCTGAACCGCAACCAGGAAGAAATCAAGCGCCGCGCGGGGCGCGGCATCGAGGTCGCGCGCATTGCCGTGCGCAACCCGGCCAAGGCGCAGGCCGCGCTCGGCGGCGACACCGGCGGCGCGCAGATCACCGATGATTTCAACGCGGTGGTGGACGACCCGTCGATCGCGATCATCGCCGAGATGATCGGCGGCACGGGCATCGCGCGCGAGCTCGTGCTGCGCGCGATCGCGAACGGCAAGCACGTCGTCACGGCAAACAAGGCGCTGCTCGCGGTGCACGGCACCGAGATCTTCGAAGCGGCGCGCGCGAAGGGCGTGATGGTCGCGTTCGAGGCGGCCGTGGCCGGCGGCATTCCGATCATCAAGGCGCTGCGCGAAGGCCTGACCGCCAACCGCATCCAGTACATCGCGGGCATCATCAACGGCACGACGAACTACATCCTGTCGGAAATGCGCGACCGCGGGCTCGACTTCGCGACCGCGCTGAAGGCCGCGCAGGAGCTCGGCTACGCGGAAGCCGATCCGACCTTCGACATCGAAGGCGTCGACGCCGCGCACAAGGCGACCATCATGAGCGCGATCGCGTTCGGCGTGCCGGTCCAGTTCGACCGCGCGTACGTCGAAGGCATCAGCAAGCTCGACGCGACCGACATCCGCTACGCGGAAGAGCTCGGCTACCGGATCAAGCTGCTCGGCATCACGCGCCGCGCCGAAAACGGCATCGAGCTGCGCGTGCATCCGACGCTGATTCCCGAGAAGCGCCTGCTCGCAAACGTCGAAGGCGCGATGAACGCAGTCGTCGTGCACGGCGACGCGGTCGGCACGACGCTGTACTACGGCAAGGGCGCGGGCGCGGAACCGACCGCGTCGGCGGTCGTCGCGGATCTCGTCGACGTCACGCGCCTGCATACGGCCGACCCCGAGCATCGCGTGCCGCATCTCGCGTTCCAGCCGGACCGCCTGTCGAACACGCCGATCCTGCCGATCGACGAAGTGACGAGCGGCTACTACCTGCGCCTGCGCGTGGCCGACCAGACGGGCGTGCTCGCGGACATCACGCGCCTGCTCGCCGAGACGGGCATCTCGATCGACGCGCTGCTGCAGAAGGAATCGGAGCAGGTCGACGACGCGAACGGCGAAACCGACATCGTCCTGATCACGCACGAGACGCTCGAGAAGCACGTCAACAAGGCGATCGCGCAGATCGAAAGCCTCGCGACGGTGGTCTCGAAGGTGACGAAGCTGCGCATGGAAGCGCTGAACTGAGGACCAGGAACGACATGAACTACATCTCCACGCGCGGCGCCGGCATCGGCGAGCGCCATACGTTCTCCGACATCCTGCTCGGCGGTCTCGCGAAGGACGGCGGGCTGTACCTGCCGGCCGAGTATCCGAAGGTGTCGGCCGACGAACTCGCGCGCTGGCGCGCGCTGCCGTACGCGGATCTCGCATTCGAGATCCTGTCGAAGTTCTGCGACGACGTGCCGGCCGACGACCTGCGCGCGATCACGCGCCGCACGTATACGGCCGCCGTGTACAGCAACACGCGCCATGGCGAGAACGCGTCCGACATCACGCCGCTGAAGACGCTCGGCACCGAGAACGGCACCGCGCTGTCGCTGCTCGAACTGTCGAACGGCCCGACGCTCGCGTTCAAGGACATGGCGATGCAGCTGCTCGGCAACCTGTTCGAGTACACGCTCGCGAAGCACGGCGACGCGCTGAACATTCTCGGCGCGACGTCGGGCGACACGGGCAGCGCGGCCGAATACGCGATGCGCGGCAAGGCCGGCGTGCGCGTGTTCATGCTGTCGCCGCACAAGAAGATGAGCGCGTTCCAGACGGCCCAGATGTTCAGCCTGCAGGATCCGAACATCTTCAACCTCGCGGTCGAAGGCGTGTTCGACGACTGCCAGGACATCGTGAAGGCCGTATCGAACGATCACGCGTTCAAGGCGCAGCAGAAGATCGGCACGGTCAACTCGATCAACTGGGCGCGCGTCGTCGCGCAGGTCGTGTACTACTTCAAGGGCTATTTCGCGGCGACGCAGTCCAATGAAGAGCGCGTGTCGTTCACGGTGCCGTCGGGCAACTTCGGCAATGTCTGCGCGGGCCACATCGCGCGGATGATGGGCCTGCCGATCGCGAAGCTCGTGGTCGCGACCAACGAGAACGACGTGCTCGACGAGTTCTTCCGCACCGGCGCCTATCGCGTGCGCAGCGCGGAGAACACGTATCACACGAGCAGCCCGAGCATGGACATCTCGAAGGCGTCGAACTTCGAACGCTTCGTGTTCGACCTGCTCGGCCGCGATCCGGCGCGCGTGATGCAGCTGTTCCGCGACGTCGAGGAGAAGGGCGGTTTCGACCTCGCGGCGAGCGGCGATTTCGCGCGCGTGGCCGAGTTCGGCTTCGTGTCGGGCCGCAGCAGCCACACCGACCGCATCGCGACGATCCGCGACGTGTTCTCGCGCTACGACACGATGATCGATACGCACACGGCCGACGGCGTGAAGGTCGCGCGCGAGCATCTCGACGCGGGCGTGCCGATGGTCGTGCTCGAGACGGCCCAGCCGATCAAGTTCGGCGAGACGATCCGCGAAGCGCTCGATCGCGAAGCCGAGCGGCCGGCCGCATTCGACGGGCTCGAGGCGCTGCCGCAGCGTTTCGAGGTCGTGAAGGCCGACGCGCAACAGGTGAAGGACTTCATCGCCGCGCATACGGGCGCGTAACGCAGCGCCGGGCTGCCGGGCTCACACCCGGCGGCACAGGACGGCCGGAATGCCGATTCGTCGCACGGATCGGGGTTCCGGCCGTTTCATTTGGTGGCGGCCGCGCGGAGGTCGTCCGATGCCGCGTGAAACCAGTGTCAGTGCCGCGCGTTCGCGCCGATCACAGTTGTCGCATGTCCGCCATATCGCACGTGCGCGCGACGGCGTCGCTACAATGACGTATTGACTCCAACGATCCCCGATTCCCTCGATGTCGAACCCGAATTCCGTGGCGCCGCGCGCGCCGATGCTGTCGACCGCGGAAGCGCTCGCCGCGCTGCTCGATGCCGCGAAGCCGCTGCCCGGCGCCGAAGCCGTCGCCGCGCTCGATGCGCTCGGCCGCGTGCTGGCAGCCGACGTGAGCTCGCCGCTCGACGTGCCGCCGATGCATACGAGCGCGATGGACGGCTATGCGGTGCGGGTCGCCGACCTGATGCACGGCGATCGGCGCCTGCCGGTGTCGCAGCGGATCCCGGCCGGCCATCCGGCCGCGCCGCTCGCGGCGGGCACGGCCGCCCGGATCTTCACCGGTGCGACGGTGCCGCCCGGCGCCGACGCCGTCGTGATGCAGGAACAGGCGTCGGCCGACGGCGACGCGGTCGAGATCCTGCATACGCCGAAGGCCGGTGAATGGATCACCGCACAGGGCGCGGACATCCGCCAGGGTTCGGTGATCCTGCCGGCCGGCACGCGACTCACGCCGCAGGCGCTCGGCCTGGCCGCGTCGGTCGGCTGCGCGCGGCTGTCGGTCGCGCGGCGGCCGCGGGTCGCGGTGTTCTTCACCGGCGACGAACTGACGATGCCGGGCGAGCCGCTGAAGCCCGGCGCGATCTACAACTCGAACCGCTTCACGCTGCGCGGGCTGCTGGAGCGGCTCGGCTGCCACGTGACCGACTACGGGATCGTGCCCGACTCGCTCGCCGCGACCCGCGACACGCTGCGCGAGGCCGCGCGCGATCACGACGTGATCCTGACGAGCGGCGGCGTATCGGTCGGCGATGAGGATCACGTGAAGCCGGCCGTCGAGGCTGAAGGGCGGCTCTCGCTGTGGCAGATCGCGATGAAGCCCGGCAAGCCGCTCGCGTTCGGCGCGGTGCGCCGCGGCGACGAGCGTCCCGACGCACACTTCATCGGGCTGCCGGGCAACCCCGTGTCGAGCTTCGTCACGTTCCTGCTGTTCGTGCGGCCGTTCCTGCTGCGCCTGTCCGGCGTGCGCGACGTCGCGCCGCGCGCGCTGTCGCTGCGGGCGGATTTCTCGCAAAGCAAGGGCGACCGGCGCAACGAATTCCTGCGCGCGCGCGTCAATGCGGCCGGCGGCCTCGATCTGTTCCCGAACCAGAGTTCGGCGGTGCTGACGTCGACGGTCTGGGGCGATGGCCTGATCGACAATCCGCCGCAGCACGCGATCAGCGCGGGCGAGACCGTGCGTTTCATTCCGTTTTCCGAACTGCTGTCGTAACGCGACGGCTTCCCGACCTATGAAGATTCAGCTGAAATTCTTTGCAAGCGTGCGCGAGGCGCTGGGCGTATCCGACGAGCAGGCCGACGTGCCCGACGGCGTGACGACCGTCGGCGACGTGCGCGCATGGCTGCGCCTGCGCGGCGGCGCGTGGGCCGAGACGCTCGCCGAAGGGCGCGCGTTGCGCATGGCGTGCAATCACGAAATGACCGACCCCGACACGCGGCTCACCGACGGCTGCGAGGTCGCGTTTTTTCCGCCGGTGACGGGCGGTTGAGGGTGTGTCATGGCAACGATCCGAATCCAGACCGACGATTTCGACCTGAACGCCGAAGTGGCGGCATTGCGCGCGCGTAACCCGAAAATCGGCGCGGTCGCGTGTTTCGTCGGCACCGTGCGTGACCTGAACGAAGGCGATTCGGTCGCCGCGATGGAGCTCGAGCACTATCCGGGGATGACCGAGAAGGCGCTCGAGAAGATCGCCGCCGAGGCCGGCCGGCGCTGGCCCGGCATCGACGTCGCGATCGTGCATCGCGTCGGCCGGCTGCTGCCGCTCGACCAGATCGTGATGGTCGCCACCGTCGCGTCGCACCGCGGCGACGCGTTCGCGTCGTGCGAGTTCGTGATGGATTACCTGAAGACCGAGGCGCCGTTCTGGAAAAAGGAAACGACGCCGGACGGCGAACGCTGGGTCGATGCGCGCAGCGCCGACGATGCGGCGCTCGCGCGCTGGGGCGTCGAATCGGGTAACACGCGGCGCTGAGTGCGGCATTCGCGTCGTGCGGCATTGTGTCGCGGGCGCTCCAGCGCTCCGGCGTTCAAGCGCCGCGAATCGCCGTATCAGGCGTCCGGATCGACGCCGCGCCCGATGATCTTCGTCGGAAACGGCTCGCCGCGGGGGCGCGACGGTAGCGCGTGAGGATCATCGCCCGCGTCCCGGCGGCGCGGCGCGACCGCATCGAGCAGCGCCTGCTGCTCGGGCGGAATCTGATAGTCCCAGCCGAAGCGGCTCAGCTGCAGGCTCTGCGCGATCCGCAGCGCGGGTTCCATGAAGCGGATCGCCGCGGGCGGCGTGTAGCGCCCCTCGACGGTCTTCAGGAACAGCGACAGCCAGCGGCTGAAATGCGCGGGCTCGATCCCGTCGAGCGGCTGGTGCGCCTGCTGCACGTTGCCGCGATAGCCTTTGGTGCCGAGCACGAGGCTCGACCAGAAGCTGACCATCTTCGGCAGATGGTCGTCCCAGCGGCCCTCCAGCTTCGCGTCGAACACGGGCCCGAGCAGCGGATCGGCGCGCACGCGGTCGTAGAACGCGTACACGAGGTCGCGGATATTGTCTTCGGTCGGTTCGGCGTCGCGGGGGCGGGCCGGCGCGGTATCGGGCGAGGCGGGCAGGGCAGTCATCGCAAAAAGGGCCGGAAAAATCGGGGCGTTGGCGGAGCCCGTTGGCGCGGCAGCGCAGGGAATGCGCAGGACGCCGGGCGGATTTTGACGCAAAATAGCGTCGACCATTGCCTGAAAAATGCGTGGATTCCATGCATCTTATTGCGCGCAGGCCATCCCGGCAACCCGGCGCCTTCAGGCGCGCCCGCCGGCCGGTCCGGCGCGCGCCGATCGACCTGGTCCGCATGATCGGGGCACGATCGATCATTTTCCGTATCCGCTCATGAGACTCACCGACTACACCGACTACTCGCTGCGCGTCATGCTGTATCTTGCCGTGCGTGGCGAGGGGCTCGCGACGATCCAGGAGATCTCGGACGCCTACGGCATCTCCAAGAACCATCTGATGAAGGTCGTCCAGCAGCTCGGCGAGCTCGGCTGGGTCGATACCGTCCGCGGCCGCAACGGCGGGCTGCGACTGTTCCCCGACTCGCTGAAGCTGACGGTCGGGCAGGTGGTGCGCGCGACCGAGAACGATTTCGCGCTGGTCGGCTGCTTTTCGGCCGACGGCGGCGAGTCGCGCGGCTGCGTGATCGAGCCGCAGTGCCGCCTGAAGGGCGTGCTGGCGGCCGCGCGCGATGCGTTCTTCGCCGAACTCGACGGCCACACGCTCGGCGAACTGGCCGAACCCGCGTCGCCGCTCGCCACTCTGCTGGGCATTCGCCCGATTGCGCTCGTGCGTGCCGAGCCGTCCGGGGATGACGCGCTGGCGTCCGTGGTGGCGCCGTCGAAGGCCGGCTGACACGCCGGCGTTACCCCGCATCCCGCTGCCCTGTGCCCGCAGGCCGCTCCATGTGTTTTTTGCGCTGAATCAACCCGAATTTCGCTTGAAACCCGCATAACCATCCTCATCTTGGTGTTAATCGAAAATTGGAGGTCTCGACTAAATGAGAATCGACAAGCTCACCACCAAGTTCCAGGAAGCACTGGCAGACGCGCAAAGCCTCGCGGCAGGCCGCGACAATCAATACATCGAACCCGTTCACGTGCTGGCGGCGCTGGTCGCGCAGCACGACGGCTCCGCCCGCTCGCTGATGTCGCGCGCGGGCGTTCACGTGCAGGCGCTGCAAGGCGCGCTGAACGAGGCCATTTCGCGCCTGCCGCAAGTGACGGGCACGGGCGGCGACATCCAGATCGGCCGTGAGTTGGCCGGGCTGCTGAACCAGGCCGACAAGGAAGCGCAGAAGCTCAACGACACGTTCATCGCGAGCGAGATGTTCCTGCTCGCCGTGTCCGACGACAAGGGCGAAGCCGGCAAGCTCGCGCGCCAGCACGGCCTGTCGCGCAAGTCGCTCGAAGCCGCGATCGCCGCGGTGCGCGGCGGCTCGCAGGTGCACAGCCAGGATGCCGAAAGCCAGCGCGAGGCGCTGAAGAAATACACGGTCGACCTGACCGAGCGCGCCCGTGCGGGCAAGCTCGACCCGGTGATCGGCCGCGACGACGAAATCCGCCGCTCGATCCAGATCCTGCAGCGCCGCACCAAGAACAACCCGGTGCTGATCGGCGAGCCGGGCGTGGGCAAGACCGCGATCGTCGAAGGGCTCGCGCAGCGGATCGTCAACGGCGAAGTGCCCGAGACGCTGAAGGGCAAGCGCGTGCTGTCGCTCGACATGGCCGCGCTGCTCGCCGGCGCGAAGTATCGCGGCGAGTTCGAGGAGCGCCTGAAGGCCGTGCTCAACGACATCGCGAAGGACGAAGGCCAGACGATCGTGTTCATCGACGAGATCCACACGATGGTCGGCGCCGGCAAGGCCGAAGGCGCGATGGACGCGGGCAACATGCTGAAGCCGGCACTGTCGCGCGGCGAGCTGCACTGCATCGGCGCGACCACGCTCGACGAATACCGCAAGTACATCGAGAAGGACGCCGCGCTCGAGCGCCGCTTCCAGAAGGTGCTCGTCGACGAGCCGAGCGTCGAGGCGACGATCGCGATCCTGCGCGGGCTGCAGGAGAAGTACGAACTGCACCACGGCGTCGACATCACCGACCCGGCGATCGTCGCCGCGGCCGAGCTGTCGCACCGCTACATCACCGACCGTTTCCTGCCGGACAAGGCGATCGACCTGATCGACGAGGCTGCGTCGAAGATCAAGATGGAAATCGATTCGAAGCCCGAAGAGATGGACAAGCTCGACCGTCGTCTGATCCAGCTGAAGATCGAGCGCGAGGCCGTGAAGAAGGAGCAGGACGAAGCGTCGCAGAAGCGCCTGCAGCTGATCGAGGAAGAGATCGATCGTCTCGGCCGCGAATATGCGGACCTCGAAGAGATCTGGACCGCCGAGAAGGCCGCGGTGCAGGGCAGCGCGCAGCTCAAGGAAGAGATCGAGAAGGTGCGCGCCGACATCGTGCGCCTGCAGCGTGAAGGCAAGCTGGAGAAGGTCGCCGAACTGCAGTACGGCAAGCTGCCGCAACTCGAGTCGCAGCTGAAGCAGGTCACGCAGGCCGAAGAGCAGGAGCAGCACAACCCGACGCGTCCGCGTCTGCTGCGCACGCAGGTCGGCGCGGAAGAAATCGCGGAAGTCGTGTCGCGCGCAACCGGGATTCCGGTGTCGCGGATGATGCAGGGCGAACGCGAGAAGCTGCTGCACATCGAGGAAAAGCTGCACGAGCGCGTGGTCGGCCAGGACGAGGCGATCAGCGCGGTCGCGGATGCGATCCGTCGTTCGCGCGCGGGTCTCGCCGATCCGAACCGTCCGTACGGCTCGTTCCTGTTCCTCGGCCCGACGGGTGTCGGCAAGACCGAGCTGTGCAAGGCGCTGGCGTCGTTCCTGTTCGATTCTGAAGAGCACCTGATCCGCATCGACATGAGCGAGTTCATGGAGAAGCACAGCGTCGCGCGGCTGATCGGCGCGCCGCCGGGCTATGTCGGCTACGAGGAAGGCGGCTACCTGACGGAAGCCGTGCGCCGCAAGCCGTACAGCGTGATCCTGCTCGACGAGATCGAGAAGGCGCATCCGGATGTGTTCAACGTGCTGCTGCAGGTGCTCGACGACGGTCGCATGACCGACGGGCAGGGGCGTACGGTCGACTTCAAGAACACGGTGATCGTGATGACGTCGAACCTCGGCTCGCAGGTGATCCAGGCGATGACGGGCGCGCCGCAGGAAGAGATCAAGGACGCCGTGTGGATCGAGGTGAAACAGCACTTCCGTCCGGAGTTCCTGAACCGGATCGACGACGTCGTCGTGTTCCACGCGCTCGATCGCAGCAACATCGAATCGATCGCGAAGATCCAGCTCGCACGCCTGCACGACCGGCTCGCGAAGCTCGACATGGCGCTCGACGTGTCGCCGGCGGCGCTCGAACAGATCGCGAAGGTCGGCTACGACCCGGTGTTCGGTGCGCGGCCGCTGAAGCGCGCGATTCAGCAGGAGATCGAGAACCCGGTCGCGAAGCTGATCCTCGCGGGCCGCTTCGGCCCGAAGGACGTGATCCCGGTCGACGTCCACGACGGCGAGTTCATGTTCGACCGCGTCGTGCACTGAGCGTCGCTGATCGGCCGCCCGCCCCCCGCCCGGTTCGCGCCGGGCGCGCAAAAACAAACACCCCGCTCAGGCGGGGTGTTTGCATATGGAGCGGCCGAAACCGCTGCCGGGGCCGTCAACCGGTGCGGTGCGGGCTCAGGCCGGCTTGTTGCCGCCGAACATGCCGGCGAGCTGCGTGAGCGTGCCGAGCACGTTCGACGTATCGACCTGGCCGCCGGCCGGCACTTCGCCGTTCGGCGTCGCGCCGTTGACGATGTGCGGCAGCACCTGCGCGAGGATCGACGAGGCTTGCGACGGATCGATGCCGACCTTGGTCGCGAGCGCGCCGACGACGTCGGAGCCGAGCACGTTCTGCAGCGTATCGCCCGAGATCGGCTGGTTTTCGCCGGTGCCGACCCACGAGCCGATGATCTCGCCGGCGCCGCCGGCCTTGAACTTCTCGATCAGGCCGTTCAGGCCGCCCGGCTGGTTGTTGATGAATTCGAGCGCGGTCGTGATGAGCGCGCTTTGCGAGTTGCCGCCGGCCTGGCCGCCGATCAGACCGCCAACGATGTCGAGGAGACCCATGGTTCTTCACCTTCACTGAAAAGGGCGCCGCAGCAACGGCGCCCGTTGATCGAAAGCCGCGCGCACGCCGTCGCGCGCGCGACGCACATCAGGCGCCCGACGCCGCGGCGGCGGAGGCTGCCTTGTCCTTCTTGCTCTTCTTCTTCGAACCCTTGGTCGCCTTCGTGGACGACGCCGCGGCCGGCGCGCTCGCGCCCGCGCCTGCATCGGCGGATGCCGCCGCGGCTGCGGCCGCCTTCTCCTTCTTCGATGCGCGCTTGCTCTTGGCCGGCTTGGCCGCCGCTTCCGGCGCGCTGGCGGCCGGTGCGGTTGCCGTCGTGCCGGTCGTCGTGGTCGTCGGCGTCGATGCGGTGCCTGCCGACGTCGTGGCCGACGTGGTTGCCGACGTCGTCGCGGCCGGCTTCGACAGCTTCACGCCCTTCGGCGGCGTCGACGAGCCGCCGATCGTCAGGCCGTTTTCCTCGAGATGCCCGACCGACTTCGTGCCGAGACCCTTCACGCGGTTCGCGAGATCGTCCGCGTCCTTGAACGGGCCGTTCTTGGTGCGTTCGTCGATGATCGCCTTCGACTTCACGGGCCCGAGCCCCTTCACCGCTTCGAGCGCGGCCTGATCGGCCGTGTTGACTTCGACGGCCGCGGCGAGGCCGGCGGCAAGCGACAGCGACAGCGCGACGAACAGCATCAGCAGCTTTTTCAGCATGGCAAGGGCTCCCTGGTTCTGACGGATGAATGGGCGTTGCAACGGACGACTGGACGAGGCCCGGCCGGGCGTCGCCGTTAAGCATAGGACAAATGCGTGCCCTTTTTAAGACAGGCTATGACCGAATCTTGCTGAAGGCTTGCGCCGCTGTAAAGACGGAAAGCGGCGCCGGGCAGCGGTTTTGACCATTCTTTACGGTGTCCGAGATGTTGTCCGCGGCGCGGACTGCAAATTATTTGATATGGCCGTGCGACGATGCTTGACTTAGAGTGAACTCTAACTCCTAACCTTGTTCCTGCCATGTCGAAAACCGTATCCAAACCTTCCGCCGCCGGTCCGCTGACGATCGGGCAAGTCGCCGAACTGACCGGCGTGTCGACGCATACGTTGCGGTATTACGAGCAGGCCGGCCTGCTGCGCGCGATTTCGCGCACGGCGGCCGGGCACCGGCTCTATGCGCCGGCCGACCTTGACTGGCTCGCCTTCGTGATGCGCCTGAAGGCGACCGGCATGCCGATCGCACAGATGCAGCAGTTCGCGGCGTTGCGGGCCCAAGGCGAGTCGACGTTCGGTGAGCGGCGGCGGTTGCTGTCCGCGCATCGCGATGCGGTGCGCGCGCACATTGCCGAGCTGCAGGCGAGCCTCGACGCGATCGGCGACAAGATCGCGTACTACGAGACTCAGGAACGCGAGACGGAACGACGGGCGAAACCTACTCATTCACTCTCTGAACAGGACGGACACCATGGAACGACTCGTTGAAGACCGCTATACGCGTGGCTGGAACAAGCTGAAGGAAATCGACGGCGAAGCGGGCGAACGCGTGGTCGCGGCGCTCGCGCCGATCGCGCCCGACTTCGGGCGGCTGCTCGTCGAGTTCAGCTTCGGCGACATCTACAGCCGGCCGCAGCTCGACCTGAAAGCGCGCGAGATTGCGACGATCGCCGCGCTGGCTGCGCTCGGCAATGCGCAGCCGCAACTGAAGGTGCATATCGAGGGCGCGCTGAACGTCGGCTGCACGCGCGAAGAGATCGTCGAGGTGTTCATGCAGATGGCCGTCTACGCAGGATTCCCGGCCGCCCTGAACGCATTGTTCGCCGCGCACGAGGTGTTCACGCGGCGTGATGAAGCGCTCGGCCGGGACGGCGCCGAAACCGAAGCGGCCGCGCACACGGCGTGATGCAAAGCGTGCCGATGCGTCGCAGGCATCAGATGCGGTGCGGCGCGACGATCCGGTGCTTGGCGATTCGCCGGTACAGCGTCGCGCGCGAGATGCCGAGCGCCTTCGCGGCCGCATCGGGCCGCCAGCGATGCGCGGTGAGTGCCGCGACGATGCGGCCGCGTTCGTCGTCCGGCAGTGCGCCGGCCGGACCGGCACCGAGCTGCGCGGCGAGATCGGCCGGCAGGTCGCGCCGCGTCACGCACGCGGCGTCGCATACCGCGCACGCATAGCGCAGCACGTTGCGCAGCTGGCGCACGTTGCCGGGCCACGGATACGCGGCGAGCTGCGCGGCGAGCGTCGGGTCGAGCGTGAGCACGTGGCCGGTCGCCTGCGCCTCCTCGGCGAACACGGTGGCGATCACGTCGCCCACGTCCGCGCGCTCGCGCAGCGGCGGCAGCTCGAACGTCGCGCCGCTCAACCGGTAATACAGGTCCTCGCGGAACGTGCCGTCGGCCACCATCCGCGCGAGATCGCGGTGGGTCGCGCAGATCACGTCGAGATCCACGCGCACGGGTGTGTCGCTGCCGAGCGGCACGACTTCGCCGTCGGCGAGCACGCGCAGCAGGCGCGTTTGCAACGTGAGCGGCATGTCGCCGATTTCGTCGAGGAACAGCGTGCCGCCGTCGGCGAGCGCGATCTTGCCGCGCGCGCCGTGCTTGCGCGCGCCGGTGAACGCACCGGCCGCGTAGCCGAACAGCTCGCTTTCGATCAGTGTCTCGGGCAGTGCGCCGCAGTTGACCGCGACGAACGGCCGCGCACGCCGCGCGCCGGCGTCGTGGATCGCGCGGGCGAACACTTCCTTTCCCGCGCCGGTTTCGCCGAGCACGAGGATCGGCAGCCGCTTGCTTGCGACCCGCAGCGCGAGTTCGGCCTGCTGCGCGACGCGCGTGTCGCTGCTGTGCAGGAACGGTGTCAGCGCGCCGACGTGGCGCTGCGCGGTGCCGGGTCGGCGGGAGGCCGGGGCGGCCCGTGCCGTGCCGGTTTCGCGGCCCGCACGCCGTAACGGGGCACGCAGTCGCGCATAGAGCGGCGCGCCGGTCGCGCGCAGCCGCAGCGCGACGATCGCATCGAGCCGCGCGGCGTCGCGCAGCGGCATCTCGGTCGCATCGAAGATCTCGTCGATATGGCGCGGTTCGCGCAGCGCCGGCAGCGCGTCGCGCGCGTGCCGGTTCGCGGCGACGATATTGCCGCATTCGTCGAACGCGATCAGCCATTCGGGCTGTGCCTCGACGTAGTGACGGTTCGGATGCCCGAACAATATCCAGTGCTGCGCGGTGCTGTGCACGAAATAGCCGTCCTCGATCAGCGCCGCGCTCTGCCGCACGAGCTGGTACACGAGGCGCTGGCTGTCGCGGCCGTCGGGCGACTGGACGGCCGACGCGTCGAGCACGCCGATCAGTTCGCCGCCCGGCGAGAAGATCGGCGCTGCGCTGCAGGTGAGCGTGGTGAACGCCGCGCGGAAGTGGTCGGTCTTGTGTACGGTGATCGGCGCGAGATCGGTCAGCACGCTCGCGACGCCGCACGTGCCTTCCTCGCTTTCCGACCAGCACGAGCCGATGTGCAGCCCCGCATGGCGGAAGTCGTTGCGGCGCTCCCGGTCGATCCGGTAGTCGATCGTCACGCCATGCGCGTCGGTCAGCATCACGCAATAGTCGGCGACCCGAATCATCTCGTGCAGGCGCGTCAGGCACTGGCCCGAGGCGCGCAGGAACGCCTCCTCCTTGTCGCGCACCTCGCGCAGCTCGGCCGCGGTCAGCACGCGCGGGCCGATCGACGACGCGGGGTCGAGCGCGTAGCGCTCGAGCGAGCGCTGCCACGACGACACGAGACGCGCGGAATCGGCCGGTGCGGGCAGGCGCCCGGCGAGCGCGCCGAGCACACGGTCGGCGTGCTGGGCCTGGGGGACGGCATAGGGCATGGTCGGCTCCGGTTCCGTACGGCGGGGATTTCGATGCTCTTGTAGCACATCCGCGGCGGCGGATCACATTGCATCGCAGCACGCGCGCGGCCTGAGACGTTCGTCTCACCGGCATCTCAGCCCGTCTCGCGTAGCTGAGACGGGCAGACCCACACGGCAACACGGTGGCCCGGAGCGCGGCGATGCGTGCCACGCCGCGATGTGCGTGGCTTGCCGGCCCAACGGCAATGACGATCACGGCGCCGAAGTCGCCGTGTCGACAGATACACCACGTGAGACGCACGGCTTGTTTCGCTCCGCTTCGAGCGGGCCGGCCGCAGGTTCGGGTGACCTGCACACCCCGCGGAGCCAGTCTCCACGCGGGTTTCGCGGGCGTTGCACACGCGATGGCACGCCGCTTGCAGATAGGACGGGCAATGCCGGCGCAATCGCGTCGGCGACGACGATCCGCCGCCCTCGATGACGGCGGACGACACATGAAGGCCGGTGCGCGAGCGCCGGTCCACTGGATGGAGACAAGCCCGTGACGACGCCCGTGACCGTCGGCGTGATCGCGAACCCCGCATCGGGGCGCGACATTCGCCGTCTGACGACGCATGCATCCGTGTTCCCGACCGCGGAAAAAGCCAACATGGTCGTGCGCCTGCTTGCTGGCCTCGGCGCGATGGGCGTCGAGCGCGTGCTGACCCTGCGCGACAAGACGGGCATCGCGACGCTGCTGATGCGGGCGCTCGACACGCATCGTGCGCTCGCGCCGCACGAACGCTGGCCCGACGTCGAATTCGTCGACCTGCCGATCTCCGACACGGTTGCCGACACGCACGCCGGCGCGGCCTACATGCGCCGGAGGGAAGTCGCGCTGATCGTCGTGCTCGGCGGCGACGGCACCCATCGCGCGGTCGCCGCGCACTGCGGCGCGACACCGCTCGTCGCGCTGTCCACCGGCACCAACAACGCGTTTCCCGAACATCGCGAGGCGACCGTCGCGGGCATCGCGGCAGGACTGGCCGCGACCGGCGCCGTGCCGGCCGAGATCGCGTTCGTGCGCAACAAGCGGCTCGTCGTGCGCGGCGTGGCGGGCGCGAACGCGGGGCGCGAGGAGATCGCGCTCGTCGACGTGTGCGCGGCACGCCAGCGCTTCATCGGCGCGCGGGCGATCTCAGGGCCCGACGACATCGACACCCTGTACCTGACCTTCGCGGAGCCGGACGGCATCGGCCTGTCCGCGCTCGGCGGCGCGTGGGCGCCGCTCGAGCGCAGCGCGCCGTACGGGCTCGCGATGCGCTTCGCCGCCGACGGCAACGCTGCCGGCACGCCGCTCGTCGCGCCGATCGCCCCCGGCCGCGTCGATCGCGTCGTGATGCGCAGCTGCGAGCGGCTCGAACAGGGGGCGTGGCAGACGATCCCGTTCCAGCGCGGCACGCTCGCGTTCGACGGCGAGCGCGAGCTCGAGGTCGCGCGCGGCGATCGCTACGAGATCGCGCTCGACTGGCGCGGGCCGCTGACCGTCGATGTGGGCCGCACGCTGCGGTACGCGTCGTCGCGTCAGGTGTTGCGCGCCGCCGGCGCATGGCGCGACTGACGGCAGCTTCACGTTTCACCGACGGCCGCAGGCCGTGCAATCCGTCGCCGGGGCGTTGCCGCGGCGGCATTCGCAGTCAGACCTACCAGGAGACACACATGACCGTTTCGACACAGCTCAGCAGGGACAAGCTGCTGGACGCCTACCGGCTGATGCGCACGATCCGCGAATTCGAGGAACGTCTGCACGTCGAGTTCGCGACCGGCGAAATCCCCGGCTTCGTCCACCTCTATGCGGGCGAGGAGGCATCCGCGGTCGGCACGATGCTGCACCTCGGTCTCGAGGACTACGTCGCGACCACGCACCGCGGGCACGGCCACTGCATCGCGAAAGGCGTCGACGTGCACGGGATGATGGCCGAGATCTACGGCAAGAAGACGGGCGTCTGCCGCGGCAAGGGCGGCTCGATGCATATCGCCGACCTGTCGATGGGGATGCTCGGCGCGAACGGGATCGTCGGCGCGGGCGGCCCGCTCGTGTGCGGCGCGGCGCTCGCGGCCAAGCACAAGAAGACCGGCGGGGTCGGCGTGTGCTTCTTCGGCGACGGCGCGTCGAACCAGGGCGTGATCTTCGAATCGATGAACCTCGCGTCGGTGTGGCGGCTGCCGGCGATCTTCGTGGCCGAAAACAACGGCTATGCGGAGGCGACGGCGTCGAGCTGGTCGGTCGCGACCGACAACATCGCCGATCGCGCGAACGGCTTCGGGATGCCCGGCGTGATCGTCGACGGCTTCGACTTCTTCGCGGTGCACGAGGCGCTCGGCGAGGCGGTCGCACGCGCGCGCAGCGGCGGCGGCCCGACGCTCGTCGAGGTGAAGTTCACGCGCTACTTCGGCCACTTCGAAGGCGATGCGCAGACCTATCGCGCGCCGGGCGAAGTGCAGAAGCTGCGCGACGAGAAGGACTGCCTGAAGCATTTCGAAACGCGCGTCGTGCGCGCCGAAGCGCTGACGACCGACGAGTTGCGTGCCGTCGATGCCCAGGTGAAGACGCTGATCGACGATGCGGTCGCGCAGGCGAAGGCCGCGCCGCTGCCCGATGCGGCCGACCTGCTGGCCGACGTGTACGTGTCGTACCCGTGAATGCGATGTGACACGGCAGCCCTCGGCTGGCGGCCGGCACGGCGAACCGAATATCCCAGGAGACAGACATGGCAAGGAAGATCACTTATTCGCAGGCGATCAACGAGGCGCTCGCGCAGGAAATGGCGCGCGACGACAGCGTGATCGTGATGGGCGAGGACAATGCAGGCGGCGCGGGCGCGCCGGGCGAGGACGACGCGTGGGGCGGCGTGCTCGGCGTGACGAAGGGGCTGTTCCACAAGTTTCCGGGGCGCGTCCTCGACACGCCGCTGTCGGAGGGCGGCTACATCGGCACGGCGGTCGGTGCGGCCGCATGCGGGATGCGGCCCGTCGCGGAACTGATGTTCATCGATTTCATGGGCGTGTGCTTCGACCAGATCTTCAACCAGGCCGCGAAATTCCGCTACATGTTCGGCGGCAAGGCCGTGACGCCGGTCGTGATCCGCGCGATGTACGGCGCCGGTCTGCGCGCGGCCGCGCAGCATTCGCAGATGCTCACGTCGCTGTTTACGCACATCCCGGGGCTGAAGGTCGTGTGCCCGGCGACGCCGTATGACGCGAAGGGGCTGCTGATCCAGGCGATCCGCGACGACGATCCCGTGATCTTCCTCGAACACAAGCTGCTCTATACGCGGGAAGGCGACGTGCCTGAGGAATCCTATGCGATTCCGTTCGGCGAGGCGAGCGTCGTGCGCGAAGGCGACGACGCGACGATCGTCACGTACGGCCGGATGGTGCATCTCGCGACCGACGCGGCCGCGAAGCTCGCGAAGGACGGCATCCACGTCGACGTGATCGACCTGCGCACGACGTCGCCGCTCGACGAGGAAACGATCCTCGAAAGCGCGGCGCGCACCGGCCGCGTGGTGGTCGTCGACGAGGCGAACCCGCGCTGCTCGATCGCGACCGACATCGCCGCGCTCGTCGCGCAGCGCGCGTTCCGGACGCTCAAGGCGCCGATCGAGCTCGTGACCGCGCCGCACACGCCCACGCCATTCGCCGGCGTGCTGGAAGACCTGTATATCCCGTCCGCCGATGCGATCGCGCAGGCGGTACTGAAGACGAGGAGCTGACACGATGTCGATTCACATGATCACGATGCCCAAGTGGGGGCTGTCGATGGAGCAGGGGCAGGTCAACGGCTGGCTGAAGGCAATCGGCGAGCGCGTGACGAAGGGCGACGAAGTGCTCGACGTCGAGACCGACAAGATCTCGTCGGGCGTCGAGTGCGCGTTCGACGGCACGCTGCGCCGGCAGGTCGCGCAGGAAGGCGAGACGCTGCCGGTCGGTGCGCTGCTCGGCGTGGTGGCGGCGGCCGACGCGAGCGATGCCGACATCGATGCGGCGATCGCCGAATTCCAGCGCGATTTCACGCCGAGCGCGGCCGCTGACGACGCCGGCGGCCCGCAGCCCGAGAAGGCGCAGATCGGCGGGCGCACGATCCGGTTCCTGAAGCTGGGCGACGGCACGGGCACGCCTGCCGTGCTGATCCACGGCTTCGGCGGCGATCTGAACAACTGGCTGTTCAACCATGCGGAACTCGCCGCGCACCGACCCGTGTGGGCGCTCGATCTGCCCGGGCACGGCGAGTCGGCCAAGGCGGTCGACACCGGCAGCCTCGACGAATTGGCCGACGCGGTGCTCGCGCTGCTCGACGCGCAGCATATCGACCGCGCGCACCTGATCGGCCATTCGATGGGCGGCGCGGTCGCGATGGCGGCAGCCGAGCGTGCGCCGCAACGCGTGGCGTCGCTGACGCTAATCGCGAGCGCCGGGCTCGGCGCCGACATCAACCGCGGCTACATCGACGGCTTCGTCGCCGGCAACAGCCGCAATACGCTGAAGCCGCACCTCGGTGCGCTGTTCGCGGATCACGCGCTCGTCACGCGGCAACTGGTCGAGGATCTCGTCAAGTACAAGCGCCTCGAAGGCGTGCAGGCCGCGCTGGAGAAGATCGCGAACGCTGCGTTCGACGGCGCGGCCCAGCGGCGCGTGTTCCGCGATCGCGTCGCGTCGCTCGCGCCGCGCACGCTCGTGATCTGGGGCGAGCGCGACGAGGTGATTCCCGCGCAGCATGCGCAGGGCTTGCCGGATGGCGTGCGGGCCGAGGTGATCGCGGGCAGCGGTCACATGGTGCAGATGGAGGCGGCTGCCGACGTGAACCGCCTGATCGTCGCGTTTCTCGGAGACTGACGATGGCCGCCGCGCTCGAACGACCCAGCCTCACCGCGCTCGGCCAGCCGGGCGCGAGGAGCCGCGACAAGCTCGCGCGCATTCCGGTGCGCGTCGAGCCCGCGGCCGGCGCGGCGCTGCCGAAGCCGCCGTGGCTGCGGGCGCGGCCGATGATGAGCGGGGCGGTCGCCGACATGGCGGCCGTGCTGCGCGATCACCGGCTGCATTCCGTCTGCGAGGAGGCCATGTGCCCGAACATCGGCGAATGCTTCGCGCAGCGCACCGCGACCTTCATGATCATGGGCGGGCTGTGCACGCGGCGCTGCCCGTTCTGCGATGTCGCGCACGGCCGTCCCGAGCCGCTCGATTCCGACGAGCCCGCGCGGCTCGCCGCCGCGGTCGCGGCGCTCGGGCTGCGCTACGTCGTGATCACGTCGGTCGATCGCGACGACCTGCGCGACGGCGGCGCCGCGCATTTTGCGGCCTGCATCGCGGCGGTGCGCGCGAGCGTGCCGGGCATCGGCGTCGAGGTGCTGACGCCCGATTTCCGGGGCCGCGTTCCCCGTGCGCTCGACGCGTTGTCGTCGGCGTGGCCGGACGTGTTCAATCACAACATCGAGACGGTGCCGTCGCTGTATCGGGCGGCGCGGCCCGGCGCCGACTATCGCGGCTCGCTCGAACTGCTCGCGCAGGCGAAGGCCGCGCGGCCGACGCTCGTGACGAAATCGGGATTGATGCTCGGGCTCGGCGAGCGCGACGACGAGGTGCGCGACACACTGCACGACCTGCGTGCGCACGAGGTCGACGTATTGACGCTCGGCCAGTATCTCGCGCCGTCCGCGCACCATCTGCCGGTGCGGCGCTACGTGAGTCCCGACGCGTTCGACGAATGGCGCGCCGAGGGGCTGGCGCTCGGTTTCAGGGAAGTCGTGGCCGGCCCGCTCGTGCGGTCGTCGTATCACGCGGCCGACGTGCTGGAGGACGCGTAGGCTGCTGACAGCGGGTCAGGCGCCGACGGACAGCGCCGCGCGGCTGACGCGGCGCAGGTAGAGGGCGAGTCCTGCACCGGCGAGCATCAGGCTGATCGTGTTCGCGAACCAGAAGCCGCGCGCGCCGGTCAGCCATGCCGGCGCGATGCCGCCGATGTCGAAGCCGAGCACGTAGCCACCGCCGAGCCCGACGCCCCACAGCGCGACCGCGTAGATCACGGTCGGCACGACGGCAACCTTGTACGCGCGCAGCACGAATGCCGACGTGATCTGCAGCGCATCGAAGAAGTGATAGCAGGTGACGATCGCGACCAGCGGCAGCGCCGCGGCCACCACGGCCGGGTTCGGCGTGTAGCCGCTGACGATCAGCGGACGCAGCGTGAACACCAGCACGCCATACGCGGCCGCGATCCCGCACGCGAGCATCACGCTGTGCCGGCCGAGCAGGCGCGCCTCGTCCGGACGGCCGGCACCGAGCGCGCGCGCGACGAGCGTCGATGCCGCGACGCCGATCGACAGCGGCGTCATGTACAGCACCGCGCTGATGTTGCCGGCGATCTGGTGGCCGGCGAGCGTCGTCGTGCCGAACTGCGCGATGAAGAGCGCCATGCACGTGAACGACGTGACCTCGATCAGGTACGACAGGCCCATCGGCACGCCGAGCTTGAGAATCGCCTTCTGGCGCCACCAGACGGGCCAGCAAAAGCGCGAGAAGATCGCGAGCGGCGTGAACACGTCGAGCTTCGCGAGGAGCGTGAAGCCGATCAGCGCGAGCGCCCAGTTGATCAGCGTGCTCGCGAGCCCGCAACCGGGGCCGCCGAGCGCCGGCATGCCGAACCCGCCGAAGATGAACCACACGTTGAGCGGAAATTTGAGCAGCAGCGCGCCGATCTGCAGGATCATCGCGAGGCGCGGCTTGCCGGCCGCATTGGTCAGCGCGTTGTAGATCCGGAACACGAGGCTCGCAGGCAGCCCGTACGACAGGATGCGCAGGTAATCGACGGTGCGCTCGTGCAGCGCGGGCGGCGCGTGGGCGATGTGCAGCAGCGGTTCGGGAAAATGCAGCAGCAGGAAGCCGGGCACCGCGAGCATCAGCGCGAGCCACAGCGCCTGGCGGACTTCCTCGCCGATCTCGGCGTAGCGCCGGGCGCCGTACAGCTGCCCGGTGATCGGCTGCAGCGCGGACAGGATGCCCGTCATCCCGATGTAGATCGACACGTAGATCGACGAACCGAGCCCGAGCGCGGCCAGGTCGATGGCCGAGTAGCGGCCGACCATCGCCGTGTCGATCACGCCGAACGCGATGATCGCGAGCTGGCCGACGAGCACCGGCCACGCGAGACCGACGATCCGGCGGATGTCGGCGAACATCGTCAATCGACCGTCCGGCGGCGCGGGCCACGGCGCTTGACGGGCGTCGTCGGCCGCTCGATGCGCTCGTACAGGCGGAAGCGCTCGTCGCGGTCGGCCACGCGGCGGCCTTCCCACACGAGACGCCACACGTATCGCGACATCGCGCTCGGCTCGCCGAAGTCCGCGCGGTCCTGGCGCAGGATCACGTCGCACTCGCCCGAGAATTCGAAGTGCATGTCGCCGAAGTACGCGAACGTCGCAATCTGCGCATCACCGAGGCGCACCGGCGAGATGCATTCGTAGTCTTTCGGCAGATGCGATGCGATCTGCTGCGCGACGTCGCTGTAGGTCCGGCCGTAGTTGACGATCGGCAGCCACAGCGTCATCAGCAGCACCCACATCAGCGTGGTGCCCGCGCTCGACAGCACGACGCTGCGCCACAGCACCTTCGGCTGGCGCGAGATGCGCCAGCGCGCGAGCAGGCACCAGCACACGGTGACGATCACCGCGCAGATGAACGACAGGATCTTGAAGTGCGGCTCGTAGCCCGGCACGAGGCGCGCGAGGTTGCGCGCGAGCGGATGCGGGAAGCCGGTGAGCGACGCGAGCCATACGAGCCACACGAAGGTGCCGAGGATCGTGAAGCTCAGCACCGCGAACCAGTCGATCGCGTTGATCGCGCCGCGTTTGAGCGTGGGCAGCGCGAAGGTGGCGAGCACCGCGAGCGGCGGCAGCAGCAGCATGTACATGCGGTTCGACTGCTGGCTCTGCAGGATCACGAGCGCGACGAGCGGCACGACGACCGACAGCGGAATCGCGATGTGCGCGCGGCGGCGCATGCCGGCCCAGCTCCACCAGGCCCAGATCGCGAGCGGCCACGCGGGCCACGTGAAGAGCGGCAGGTTCTTCGCCGCATAGCCGAGCACCGCGGTCGGCGGGCCCGAGAAGCGCATCAGGCTGCCGTGGATCCACTGGTTGAAGAACCACGCGGCGTCGTCGGGCGCCGCGTTGAAGGCGGCGAGCGGCCACAGCGCGGAGATCGCGGCCGCGAGCGGCACGCCGATCAGCGGCAGGCGCAGGTTGCGCATCTCCGGCGTGATGAGCCACAGCGCGGCCGTGCCGGCGAGCAGCGCGACCACGAGCACCGGGTTGCCGGACAGGCCGACGAGGCCCATCGCGACGCCCCACCACAGCGCGCCCTGCATCGGCTTGTCGATGCCGCGCACGATGCCGTACACGAGCATCGCGATCCACGCGAACTGCGCGAGCTGCGGCGTCGTTTCGTGGCCGCGCTCCGCGAGCCCGAAGCATGCGACGAGGATCAGCAGCGCGCCGTCGGCGAGCGTGCGGCCGTAGTCGCGCGGCTCCGGCTCGCCGCCGAATGCGTATTTGAACGGCTGGACCTCGGCGCGCCGGCCGAGCAGGTAGGCGGCGTACCAGACGAACGCGCATGCGACGCAGAACAGCACGCCCGTGTCGACGCGCGACGCGTTGCTGGCGTCGACCCACGGCGCCAGCGCGCGGATCGACAGCGCGCCGAGCCAGTAGCCGAGCGGCCCGTCGGTAGTGATGAACTTGCCGACGAGATTCGGCAGCAGCCAGTCGTGCCAGCTGCCGGTGGCCATCGTCCACATCACGCCGAAGCCCGCCGCGTCTTCGTTCTTCCACGGGTCCCGGCCGAACAGGCCGAACGCCGCGTAGACGAGGCAGAGCGTAAGCAGCAGCCAGCGCGGCAGCGCACGCGTGGCGGAGGCGGTGAGACGGACGACAGGCTTCATGCAGATGAGCGTTTTGTTATGGGCGGCCGGCGCGGGCGCGCGCGGTCGAGCCGGTTTCTAGCATCCGGCATTGTAGACGTGCCGGATGGTGCGCGTCAGGGGGTTCCTCGGGGTGCCGGCCGGCCGTTGCCGGGCGAGCAGAGACAAAAAAGGGCAGCCTGGGCTGCCCTTTTGTGCGATACCGGTGCGTTGCAACCACCGGATGCGGCGCGAAGCTTACTTCGCGAGTTTGCCGCTGGCGCGTGCGCCGAACTTGTTCTTGAACTTCTCGACACGGCCTGCCGTGTCCATGATCTTTTGCTGGCCGGTGTAGAACGAGTGCGATTCCGACGACACTTCGATCTTGGCGAGCGGGTAGGTCTTGCCGTCGAGTTCGATGTTTTCACGCGTCTGGATCGTCGAGCGCGTGATGAACTTGAAGCCGTTCGACATGTCTTGGAAGACGACTTCGCGGTAGTTCGGGTGGATGCCTTCTTTCATGGTCTTTCCTTGGTGAGAGCGGTAGCCAACCCGCCGCTTGCCGTATCGGAGCGCAAAATTGCGCTGCCAGACGACGCCAAGCCCGGCGCGAGCCACTTGCCTAAGGTCGAAAAACGGCGATTATGCCAGAAAATCAGATGGTTGACGAATAATTTTCATCACGCGCCGAGGGCGCCCGTGCGGGCCGGATCCTGCCGGTAGTAACGCGCCAGCAGCCGGTACAGCTCCGGAAATTCGGACTCGAACGCGCGTGGCCGCACGAACAGCGCTTCGCTGCACACCGCGAAGAATTCCGACGGGTGGTCGGCCGCATACGGATCGATCAGCGATTCCCGCTCGAAGCGCGCCCACGCACGGTCCGGCACCGCATCGACGCGTGCGCAGAACTGGTCGTACGCATGCTCGAACACGTCGGCCCAGGCCTGCGCGTCGAGGTGCGGCGCGTGCCACCGGCGAAAAAGGGGCGGATAGCCGTCGGCCTCGCCGTTGACCATGTCGATCTTGTGCGCGAACTCGTGGATCACGACGTTGTACGCGTCGCGGCCGTCCGTCATCTGCGCGTCTTCCCACGACAGGATCACGGGGCCGCCTTCCCACGCCTCGCCGCTCGCGTCCTGCTCGACTTCATGCACGACGCCGTCCTCGTCCTGCACGGTCTTGCGGATCACGAATTCGCCCGGATACACGACGACGCCGACCCAGCCGTCGTACAGCGACAAATCCAGATTCAGCACGGGCAGGCATGCCTGCGCGGCGATCGCGACGATCATCTCGTCGGTCAGCTCGAGCCCGTGCGCGGTCGAAAACGACTTCTTCGCGATGAACAGGCTCGTGAGTTCGCGCAACCGGCCCAGGTCGCTGGGCAGCAGCGCGTCGAGAAACGGCAGGCGCGCCACGGTGTCCTGCCACAACGCATCGGCAATCGGATGGCTGCGCAGCGCGCGGTCGCGGCGGCGGTCGTCGAACCAGCGGGTCAGTTTCGAAAGCATGGAGGCAGCGCGGAAGATCCAAAGCCTGTCTTTTAACTCAATCGATCTCTTTTTGCCATGCCGCGAAGAGGCCGCCGACGAGCGCGACGCCCGCGAGGAAATAGAAACCGTCGAGCGACGCGAGGAACGACGCCTGTTGCGCGACCATCCGCGCGACCGACGCGATCGCAAGGGCGTGCGCGTCGTTCAGCGCATGGCCGGCTGCCGCATAGCTGCGCGCGAGCGCGTCGACGGTCTGCTGGAACAGCGGATCGAACACGTTCGCGCGCTCGACGAGCCGCGTCTGATGCACGGCCAGCCGGTGCTGCTCGACGATGATCACCGATGACGTCGCGAACGAGATCGTGAGTTGCCGCACGATGTTCTTCAGCCGGTAGCCGTGCGTGTATTCGTCGATCGCGAAGATGCGGAACGTCAGGTTCGCGACCGGCAGCACGATGAACAGCAGCAAGAGCCCGCGCAACAGCAGCGGGCCGATCAGCGCGGCCTCGCCGACCTGCGGCGTCATCCGCGTCATCCACAGCGCGGCGGCGATCGCGATCGCGAAACCCGGTACCACGAACCATTTCTTGTGCGTGACGTGCTTCGCGTAGCGCAGGTAAGCGAACAGCGCGGTCGCCGAGATCAGCGACATCGTGCCGACCAGGCGTCCGGCGTTCTCGACCGGATAGCCGAGCCCGCCCTCGAGCAGGCGGGAAGTCAGGTAGCTGAAGCCGGTCGACTCGTAGTAATAGAACATGTACAGCAGCAATCCGACCTGGAACGTGCGCTCGCGAAACGCATGCAGCCGCACGAGGGGCGTCGGATGGTGCCACTGGTGATAGGCGAACCACGCGAGCGCGGCCACGCCGACGAACGTCAGCATGATCAGCATCGGCGAGCCGCTGTAGAGCTGGTAGTGCACCTGCTGCAGCACGATCTGCAGCGCGCCTTGCGCGAGCGCGAACACGATGTACGGCCAGAAATGTCCGGAGCCGCGTACGTCGTCGGGCGTCCTGCCCGAATCGGGCAGCGTGAGGAGGGCGAGGATCGCGAACGCGATGCCGGCAGGCGCCGTGCACGCGAACAGCGCGCGCCACGTCGAATGCGCGACGAGCAGCCCGCCGACGATCGGCGCGAGCGCGCTGCCGAGCAGGATCATGATCAGGAACGCGCGCGTGGCGGGCGGCCGCGCCTGCGGCTTGAAGCTGATCTGGATCAGGATCCGGCACGCACCCATCATCGGGCCGATGAAGTAGCCCTGGAAGGCGCGCGCGAACGCGAGCTCGAGCGACGTGTCGGCGAATGCCGCCGCGATCGCGCCGAACGAGAACATCAGCATGCAGCCGGCGACGTAGCGGCGATGTCCGAGCCGGTCGACCCACCATTGCTGCTGCAGGATGCCGAGCACCGCCGTGACCGCATAGGCGCTGGATGACCACACGAGTTCGTCGGGCGACGCGTTGATGCCGCCTGCGATGTAGCTCGCGAAGAACGAGAAGACTGCGTTGTCGAAGTAGTCGATGCCGGTGACGAGCGCGAGCGCCCATGGGAAGAGATCCGCGCGCAGGTTCGCGCGGCTCCACAGCGGCGAGCGACCGCGCGCGACGTTCATTCCCGGTCCTTGCGCGCGCGGCGCGTGCGGGCTTCGGCCTGCCGCTGCGCGATCAGCGCGTCGGGATTTTCGCCCGCGAGCCGCCGCTCGATGTAGTCGATGTCGTGCTGCAGTTCCTTGCGCAGCGCGACGGCTTCCTTCAGTTCGCGCTGGACGGCCGCGATCCGCTGGTCGAGCGTGTCGATCTGCTCGGCGAGGCCCGTGCGGATGTCGCGCAGCGACGCGTCCGAATAGCGGCGCCGGCCGTCGCCCGTTTCTTCCAGCGGACGCTTGAGCATCTCGGTGATGCCGTGCAGCGAAAAGCCGAGCGCGCGCAGCCGCAGGATGCGGGCAAAGCGTTCGAGATCGGCCTCATCGTAAAGGCGATAGCGGCCGCCGCTGCGCGACGGCGTGACGAGTCCGCGCTCCTCGTAATACTTCAGCGTGCGCGGCGTGACGCCGAGCCGCGACGCGGCGTCACTCACGGTCAGCAACGGGGCGGAGGCATCGTTCGGCATGGGGAGGGGCGGGCTTCGGTCGGTGCGATGGCGCGATTATAGATCAACCTGTACGTTCACGTACAGGTTGGGTCGAAAAAACGGCCGCCGGGCAAAAGCGCGGGCGGCCGTTCGTGCGGGCGAGGGCGATCAGCCGCCGCGGCGCATCAGGTCGAAGAACTCGGAGTTGCTCTTCGTCTGACGGATCTTGTCGAGCAGGAATTCCATGGCCTCGACTTCGTCCATGTCGTGGATGAACTTGCGCAGCACCCAGATCTTTTGAAGGATCTCGGGCTTGATCAGCATTTCTTCGCGACGCGTGCCCGACTTGTTCAGGTTGATCGAAGGATAGACGCGCTTTTCCGCGAGGCGGCGCTCGAGGTGCACTTCCATGTTGCCGGTGCCCTTGAACTCTTCGTAGATCACGTCATCCATGCGGCTACCGGTTTCGATCAGCGCGGTGCCGATGATCGTCAGCGAGCCGCCTTCCTCGATGTTGCGCGCCGCGCCGAAGAAGCGCTTCGGACGCTGCAGTGCGTTCGCGTCGACACCGCCCGTCAGCACCTTGCCCGACGCCGGGATCACGGTGTTGTAAGCGCGTGCGAGACGCGTGATCGAGTCGAGCAGAATCACGACGTCGTGCTTCATTTCGACGAGGCGCTTGGCCTTCTCGATCACCATTTCGGCGACCTGCACGTGACGCGTGGCCGGTTCGTCGAACGTCGATGCGATCACTTCGCCGGCGACCGAGCGCTGCATTTCGGTCACTTCTTCGGGGCGCTCGTCGATCAGCAGCACGAACAGGACGACGTCCGGGTGGTTCTGCTTGATCGCGTGTGCGATGTGCTGGAGCATCACGGTCTTGCCCGACTTCGGCGACGCGACGAGCAGGCCGCGCTGGCCCTTGCCGATCGGCGCGATCATGTCGATGATGCGGCCCGTGACGTTCTCTTCGCCGCGCATCTCGCGTTCGAGCGCCAGCGGCTTGTTCGGGTGCAGCGGCGTGAGGTTCTCGAACATGATCTTGTGTTTCGAGGCCTCGGGCGGCTGCCCGTTGACTTTGTCGACCTTCACCAGCGCGAAGTAGCGCTCGCCGTCCTTCGGCGTGCGGACTTCACCTTCGATCGTGTCGCCGGTGTGCAGATTGAAGCGGCGAATCTGCGACGGGCTGATATAGATGTCGTCGGTACTTGCGAGGTACGACATTTCCGGCGAGCGCAGGAAGCCGAAGCCGTCCGGGAGTACTTCGAGCGTGCCGTCGCCGAAGATCGTCTCTCCCGTCTTGGCGCGCTTTTTGAGAATGGCGAACATCAGCTCCTGCTTGCGCAGGCGGTTCGCGTTTTCGATCTCCAGGCCATTGGCCATTTCGATCAGTTCGGACACGTGCAGAGACTTGAGCTCGGATAAATGCATACGGAGAACCCGCCAGGGAGGAGAAGCGACGAAAAGAAATAAGGGAGGAGGGGCGAGCTGAGGCGCTCTGAGACTTAATGCGTCTTGTAGACGTTTTTTGATTCTAGCATATGCTGATTCGTGCCTGAGCGGCCGATCGGCGGCTTGGCGGCGGACGTGTTGTCGGTTGACAACACGTCCGAGGAACGGCCCGTATTACAGGTGGCTGTCCAGGAATGCGGTGAGCTGCGACTTCGACAGCGCGCCGACCTTCTGCGCGGCGGCCGCGCCGTTCTTGAACAGGATCAGCGTCGGAATGCCGCGCACGCCGAACTTCGCGGGCGTCGCCTGGTTGTCGTCGACGTTGATCTTCGCGATCTGCAGCTTGTCGCCGTAGTCCTTCGCGACTTCGTCGAGGATCGGGGCGATCATCTTGCACGGGCCGCACCATTCGGCCCAGAAGTCGACGAGCACGGGCTTGTCGGATTTGACGACGTCCTGTTCGAACGATGCGTCGCTGATGTGTTTGATCTGTTCGCTCATTGGGTCAATACCTCTTACGGTTCGGGGACTGCCTGCTTGGCGCGTTGCGGCGCTCCGGCGGCCTGACGGCTGCCGGCCGCTGCGGCAGGTCACTCCGCTCTCCGGAAGGAAGGGCGCAGGCGCTGCATGGCGCGGCTCGCGGGTCGTTCGGGCGTCATATTAGCCTAAATTGCTATCTGCTGCGGGCGGCGATAGTAGCCGCTACGCGAGTAGGGGTACGACGCGCCGTTCGACCGTTGTGTTCCGAAGGTGGAGGCCCGCATGCAAAATACAAGAGCCGCGGTTATTTGGTGCGTCGCGCCCCGGCTTCATGCGCCCATGCGCGCGCCGGTTTGCTCGATCCCTCGCATTGTTGCGAACAAACGGTCGCATTCGACCGGAAGCGGTGATAGAATATGCCGTGACGGGCCTCCTCGCATGGTGGGGCGGTGAACCTGGTCAGGTCGGGAACGAAGCAGCCACAATCGTTTTCTGCCAGTGCCGAGGGTTGGGCTCGTCACCTCTCCTCTCGCCCCGTTCGTTGGGCGTTTTTTATTTCTGCGTCATTCTCCGTTTTTCCTGCGCGTTGCCCGTTCTCCGCACCGTTTCGCGTGTCGGCGCGACGCAGCGTTACTGATACAATTTCCCGATGACCTATCAAGTTCTCGCACGCAAGTGGCGTCCGAAGGATTTCGCTTCGCTCGTCGGCCAGGAGCACGTCGTCAGGGCGCTCACGCACGCGCTCGACGGCGGGCGTCTCCATCACGCCTATCTGTTTACCGGAACCCGCGGCGTCGGCAAGACGACGCTGTCGCGGATTTTCGCGAAGGCGCTCAACTGTGAAACCGGCGTCACGTCGCAGCCGTGCGGCGTGTGCCGCGCATGCCGCGAGATCGACGAAGGCCGCTTCGTCGACTACGTCGAGATGGACGCGGCGAGCAACCGCGGCGTCGACGAGATGGCCGCGCTGCTCGAGCGCGCGGTGTACGCGCCCGTCGATGCGCGCTTCAAGGTCTACATGATCGACGAAGTGCACATGCTGACGAACCACGCGTTCAACGCAATGCTGAAGACGCTCGAGGAGCCGCCGCCGCACGTCAAGTTCATCCTCGCGACGACCGACCCGCAGAAGATTCCCGTCACCGTGCTGTCGCGCTGCCTGCAGTTCAACCTGAAGCAGATGCCGGCCGGGCACATCGTGTCGCATCTCGAGCGGATTCTCGGCGAAGAGCAGATTTCGTTCGAGCTGCAGGCGCTGCGTCTGCTCGCGCGCGCCGCGCAGGGCAGCATGCGCGATGCGCTGTCGCTGACCGACCAGGCGATCGCCTATTCGGCGAACGAAGTGACCGAAGCGGCGGTGTCCGGCATGCTCGGCGCGCTCGACCAGACCTACATGGTGCGCTTGCTCGATGCGCTCGCGGCCGGCAACGGCCCGGAGATCCTCACGATCGCCGACGAGATGTCGCTGCGCAGCCTGTCGTTTTCCACCGCGCTGCAGGATCTCGCGAGCTTGCTGCACCGGATCGCATGGGCGCAGTTCGCGCCGGGCTCGGTGCTCGACGAATGGCCGGAAGCGGCCGACCTGCGCCGCTTCGCGGACGCGCTGAGCCCCGAGCAGGTTCAGTTGTTCTATCAGATCGCGACGGTCGGACGCGCGGAGCTCGGCCTCGCGCCGGACGAATACGCCGGCTTCACGATGACGCTGCTGCGGATGCTCGCGTTCGAGCCGGCCGTCGGCGCCGGCAGTGCGCCGGGTGGCCAGCCGGCCGTGCCGCGTGCCGTCCCCGCGCCCGCGCCGCGTGCGACCGCTGCCGCTGTGTCGGCTGCGGCGCCCAAGTCGGCTGCGGTACCCGTAGCGGCACCGGCACCCAAGGCGCCAGCGGTAGCCGCACCGGCCGCCGCCGCGGAGGCCGTACGCCCGCAGGCTGCCGCTCCAGTCGCGCCCGCCGCGCGGCCGTCGCCGGTCCAGTCCGGCGATGCAGTGACTTCGTCGGCCGTGAAGCCTGTCGCGACGCCGGCTGCGGCTTCGGCCGAAGCGCCGGCCGCACCGCAGCCGCAAGCGAACCCGGCACCTCAGGTGGCACCAGCGAGCGACGCGCCGCCGGCCGTGCGCAACGAACCTGAACCGTCTGCCGCCGCCAAGCGTGTCGACGAACCTGCGGCGCCTGCTGTCGCCAAGCGCGTCGACGAACCTGCGGCGCCTGCTGTCGCCAAGCGCATCGACGAACCTGCAGCGCCTGCCGAACCGGCGCCGCGTGCCACGCCGGCCGCGCCTGCAGCACCTGCAGCGCGCCCGTCGGCCCGCGGTGGCGCAGCCGCCGCACTCGACGTGCTGCGCAATGCCGGCATGCGCGTGTCGTCCGACCGCTCGCGAGCGGACGCCGCGCCGAAATCGGCCGCGGCCCAGCCGGCCGCCGACAAACCGGCGCCGTCGCGTCCCGCCGTGCAGGTGCCGACGCCGCGTGCGGCAGCTCGCGCGCCGCAGGCTGCCGACACGCGTCAGGCGCCGCCGCCGTGGGAAGACATCCCGCCGGACGAATACGTGCCGCTCAGCGCCGACGAGATGTTCGGCGGTGGGGCCGACGACGGCTTCGTCCCGGTATTCGACAGCGGCCCCGACGACGTGCGCATTGCGCCGAAGCCGGCGGAGGCCCGTCCGTCCGCACCGGTCGACACGCGCCCGCTGCCGCCCGCGATCGCGCTCGATCCGATCGGCTTCGACGGCGAATGGCCGGCGCTGGCCGCACGGTTGCCGCTGAAGGGCGTCGCGTATCAGCTTGCGTTCAACAGCGAGCTGACGGCCGTCGACGCGACGACGTTGAAACTGTCCGTGCCGGTGCCGCAGTATGCGGACGCCGCCCAGGTCGCGAAGCTGAAGGCTGCGCTGGCCGACGCGCTCGGCAAGCCGGTCGAGGTCGCGGTCGAGGTCGGGCCCGCGCGGCGCACCGCGGCGGCGCTCGATGCGGCCGCGCGTGCGGCCCGCCAGCGCGAGGCCGAGCAGGAGATCCACGGCGATCCGTTCGTCCAGCAGCTCGTCCGTGATTTCGGCGCGCGTATCGTCGAAGGCTCGGTGCGGCCGCTCGCCGATTCGGCGCCGGACGGCGCGCCGCCCACGTTGCATTGAACGAATCGCACCGCGACAGGCACAATCACGCCCGCACACATTGACCGGCATGCGCCGCGTGCCGGTTTTCACACGATCAAGAAGGAGTATTCCCATGTTGAAAGGCAACCTCGCCGGACTGATGAAGCAAGCGCAGCAAATGCAGGAAAACATGAAGAAGATGCAGGAGCAGCTTGCGCAGATCGAAGTCGAAGGGCAGTCGGGCGCCGGCCTCGTCAAGGTGACGATGACGTGCCGCAACGAAGTGCGTCGCGTGGCGATCGACCCGAGCCTGCTCGCGGACGACAAGGACATGCTCGAGGATCTGGTCGCGGCCGCGTTCAACGATGCCGTCCGCAAGGCCGAAGCGACGTCGCAGGAGAAGATGAGCGGCATGACGTCGGGCCTGCCGCTGCCCCCGGGCTTCAAGCTGCCGTTCTGAGCGCAGCGTCCGTTCAGCCCGTTCAGCCTCCAGCCGCCGTATGAAACAGCCGTCCGCCCTGTCCGCGCTCGTCGAGGCGCTGCGTGTCCTGCCCGGCGTCGGGCCGAAATCCGCGCAGCGCATGGCGTACCACCTGATGCAGCACGATCGGGAGGGCGCGGAGCGGCTCGGCCGGTCGCTGCTGTTCGCGACCGAGCACCTGCAGCACTGCGAGAAGTGCAACACGTTCACGGAAGCGCAGATCTGCGAGGTGTGCAGCGACGACGAGCGTGATCCGACGCTGCTGTGCGTCGTTGAGACGCCGGCCGACCAGATCATGCTCGAGCAGACGATGACGTACCGCGGGCTGTATTTCGTGCTGATGGGGCGGCTGAGCCCGCTCGACGGGATCGGCCCGAAGGAAATCCATTTCGACCGCCTCGTGCGGCGCGCGTCCGACGGCGTCGTCAAGGAGGTCGTGCTCGCGACCAACTTCACGAACGAGGGCGAAGCCACCGCGCACTACCTCGGCCAGACGCTGAAGGCGCGCGGGCTCGCGGTCACGCGCCTCGCGCGCGGCGTGCCGGTCGGCGGCGAGCTCGAATACGTCGACGCGGGCACCATCGCCCGCGCGATGCTCGACCGCCGCACGATGTAAGCCGGGCGCCGCCGGCGAGCGGCGCCGTTCCTCATGTCAGGGAGACACATGAGCACCAGTCAGGGCCCGCTCGCGGGCGTCAAAGTGCTCGAATTCGGGACGCTGATCGCGGGGCCGTTCGCGTCGCGCCTCTTGGCCGAATTCGGCGCGGAAGTGATCAAGATCGAGGATCCGAACGGCGGCGACCCGCTGCGCAAGTGGCGCAAGCTGCATCCGGAGCAGGGCGGCACGTCGCTGTGGTGGTCGGTCCAGGCGCGCAACAAGAAATCGGTCACCCTCAACCTGAAATCCGATGCCGGCAAGGCGATCGCGCGGCAGCTCGCGCGCGAGGCCGACATCGTGGTCGAAAACTTTCGCCCGGGCCTGCTCGAGAAGCTCGGCCTCGGCTACGACATCCTGTCGGCCGACAACCCCGGTCTCGTGATGGTGCGCCTGTCCGGCTACGGGCAGACGGGCCCGTACCGCGACCGGCCCGGCTTCGGCGCGATCGCCGAATCGATGGGCGGATTGCGTCACATCACCGGCTATCCGGAGTTGCCGCCGCCGCGCATCGGCATCTCGATCGGCGACTCGATCGCCGCGCTGCACGGCGTGATCGGCGCGCTGATGGCGCTCCACCACCGCAACGTGAATGGCGGCGCGGGGCAGGTGGTCGACGTTGCGCTGTATGAAGCGGTATTCAACATGATGGAAAGCGTGGTGCCCGAATACGGCGTGTACGGGATGGTGCGCGAGCGCACCGGCGCGTCGCTGCCGGGCATCGTGCCGTCGAACACCTACGCGTGTCGCGACGGCAGCATCGTGATCGGCGGCAACAGCGACCCGATCTTCAAGCGGCTGATGAAGGCGATCGAGCGCGACGACCTCGCGGACGATCCCGCACTCGCACGCAACGACGGACGCGTGCCGCGCACGCAGGAAATCGACGACGCGATCGCCGCGTGGCTCGCGCCGCGCACGATCGACGACGCGCTGGCCGTGCTCAACGCGGCCGACGTGCCGGCCGGGCGCATCTACAGCGCCGCCGACATGTTCACCGATCCCCAGTTCGTCGCGCGACAGATGATCCAGCGTTTCAAGCTCGCCGACGGCACCGACATTCCGCTGCCGAACGTCACGCCGAAGCTGTCCGGCACGCCGGGCGAAACGCGCTGGCTCGGGCCCGAACTCGGCGAGCACACGGAAGAGGTGCTGCGCGGCCTCGGCTACGACGCGCAGGCGATCGCCGCGCTGCGCGAGGCCGGCGCGATCTGAGCGTCGTCCCCAGCGCCGGCGAAGCGCGCGGGGTTTCCCGGACGGGACTTCCTTCCGGGTCGATGACTGCGGGCAGCCGAGTGTTTTCCCGAGTGGGTGGAACGCCGCCGCGCAGTGCGGCGGCGCACCGCATGCGCGAGCTGCGCGCGGGCCCGTCAGACGCCGCCGGACTGTCGCTCTCGCGCCATCTTTCCTCGGTTACAATCGCCGGATGCGAATCCTACTCAGCAACGACGACGGCTATCTCGCCCCCGGTCTCGCCGCGCTCAGCGACGCGCTGCGGCCGTTGGCCGACCTCACCGTGATCGCACCCGAGCAGAACTGCAGCGGCGCGTCGAATTCCCTCACGCTGTCGCGGCCGCTGTCGGTGCAGCGCGCGACGAATACGGGTTTCTTCTACGTGAACGGCACGCCGACCGACTCGGTGCACGTCGCGTTGACGGGGATGGCCGACGAGCGTCCGGACCTCGTCGTGTCGGGGATCAACAACGGCCAGAACATGGGCGAAGACACCCTCTATTCAGGGACAGTTGCGGCCGCCACCGAAGGCATCATGTTCGGCGTGCCGGCCATCGCGTTCTCGCTGGCCGACAAGGGCTGGGCGCATCTGGCCGACGCCGCGCGCGTCGCCGCGGAAATCGTCGAGCATTACCTCGCGCATCCGCTGCCCGGTCAGCCGTTGCTGAACGTCAATATTCCGAATCTGCCGTACGACGAGCTGAGGGGCTGGAAGGTCACGCGCCTCGGCAAGCGCCACCCGTCGCAGCCGGTGATTCGCCAGACCGACCCGCGCGGCGAGCCGGTCTACTGGATCGGTGCAGCGGGTGCCGCGCTGGACGCGAGCGAAGGTACCGATTTCCACGCCGTCGCAAACGGTTTCGTGTCGATCACGCCGCTGCAGCTCGATCTCACGCATACGCAAATGCTGCCTGCAACGCGCGAATGGGCGCGTGCAGGCGGGCGGGCTTCATGAGCGGCGAGCGCGCGAAGCGGTTCCCGCTCGCGCTCGAAGATCTCAAGCGAGCGCCACGCAAATCGGAAGTCCGGTCCGGGTCCGGCGAACGCCATGCGGCGAGCGCGGTGCCGAAGGCCGCCGACAAGCCCGCCGCCGTGCTCAAGCCGGTGGCGAAGACGGGCGCCGCTCGCGCGCTGCCCGGCACGGCCGCCGCGAAGCCTGCGACCGCACCGAAGCCGACCGTGCTGAAGCCCGCGATGCCGAAGCCGGCCGCGCCGACGATCGCGCCGGCCGGCGCGTTCGCGCTGACCTCGGAACGTGTGCGCGAGCGCATGGTCGAACGCCTGCGCGCGAACGGCGTGACCGACGCGCGCGTGCTGGATGCGATGGCCGCGGTGCCGCGCCACATGTTCGTGGATCCGGGGCTCGCGACGCAGGCCTACGAGGATGCCGCGTTGCCGATCGGCCACCAGCAAACGATCTCAAAGCCGTCGGTCGTCGCGCGCATGATCGAGCTCGCGATGGCCGGCCGCACACTCGAGCGCGTGCTCGAGATCGGCACCGGTTGCGGCTACCAGGCCGCGGTGCTGAGTCACGTAGCGCGCGACGTGTATTCGATTGAACGCATCAAGCCGCTCTACGAGCGCGCGAAGCTGAACCTGCGGCCGCTGCGCGTGCCGAACATCCGTTTGCATTATGGCGACGGGCGTGTCGGCCTGCCGTCCGCCGCGCCGTTCGACGCGATCGTGATCGCGGCGGCGGGGCTCGACGTGCCGCAGGCGCTGCTCGAGCAGCTCGCGATCGGCGGGCGGCTCGTCGCGCCGGTCGGCGCGCAGAGCGGGCAGCACCAGGTGCTCACGCTGGTCGAGCGCGTCGCGCCCGCGCAATGGCGAGAGTCCCGGCTTGATCGTGTTTTCTTTGTCCCTTTAAAATCCGGAGTGATTTGAAACCGATGAGTATGTTGCGCGCGATGCAAAACAACCGAACCAGGGAACCGCTCACGTTCGCCCAGCGCGCGATCTGTGTGGCTGCATTCTCCACGCTACTGGCCGCCTGTGCGACGCGCCTCGACAACGCGCCCGTCGTCGACCGCTCCGGAACGCTCGGCACGACCGCTGCCGCGCAGCCGGCAGTGCCGCTCGGCCCGCCGCCGCCCGGCTTCTACCGGGTGAAACCGGGTGACACGCTGTACCGGATCGCACTCGAGAACGGGCAGAACTATCGCGACATCGCCGCGTGGAACAACCTGACCAACCCGAACCAGATCGAAGTCGACCAACTGCTGCGCGTGGCGCCGCCGGGTGGCGCCGCGGTTGCCGGCTCGCAGGTTGCCGCGCCGATCGGCGGCACCGCCGTCGCGACCGCGCCGCTCAGCAGTGGTCCCGCGACGCCGGCCGCAGGCGCGTCGTCGTCCGCGGTCGCGCCGCCGGCTGCCGCCGCCGCATCGAGCGATACGGCAGCAGCGCCGAGCGGCCCCGTGACGTTTGCATGGCCCGTGCGCGGCCCGCTGCTGAACGGTTTCGACGACGCGAAGAACAAGGGCGTCAATATCGGCGGCACGTCGGGTGAACCCGTGAAGGCGGCGGCCGACGGCCGCGTCGTCTACTCGGGCAATGGCCTGCGTGGCTACGGCAACCTCATTATCATCAAACACGATGCAACTTACCTCACGGCGTATGCACATAATCGCGCTTTGATGGTAAAAGAGGGGGACGCGGTGACGAAGGGGCAGAAGATCGCCGAGATGGGTAACAGCGATGCCGACCGCGTGATGCTGCATTTCGAGGTTCGCCGGCAGGGTAAACCTGTCGATCCGCTGAAGTATTTGCCGCCTCAATAACCGAGACGACCATGCCGAAATCGAAGCGCCACGAGCCGCAAGCCGAGTCTGAGAAGATCAGTCGTGCCACGCAAGCATCGGTGGGGCGAGCTGGCGCTTCGAAGGACGACGAAGACGACGTCGCGGAAAACGAACGTGATCTCGAGGCAAGCGACGCCGAAGCGGACGGCGACGGCGAGCGCGAAGGCCGTGCGGAAGCAGCGCCCGACGTCGACGATTTCCGCGCATTGCTGCAGGCCGAGCTCACGGCCGACACGATCCAGCATTACCTGAACCGCATCAGCGTGAAGCCGCTCCTGACCGTCGAGGAGGAGCAGCGCTATTCGCGTCTCGCGAAGGCCGGCGAATTCGAGGCGCGGCAGGTGATGATCGAGCGCAACCTGCGCCTCGTCGTCAGTATCGCGAAGGGTTACCTGAACCGCGGCGTGCCGCTGCTCGACCTGATCGAGGAAGGCAACCTCGGCCTGATGCACGCGATCGAGAAATTCGACCCGACGCGCGGCTTTCGCTTCTCGACCTATGCGACGTGGTGGATCCGCCAGAGCATCGAGCGGGCGATCATGAACCAGGCGCGCACCGTGCGCCTGCCCGTGCACGTGATCCGCGAGCTGAACCAGGTGCTGCGCGCGAAGCGCCACCTCGAAAAGAATTCGATGTCGACGGGCGAGGCGGCCGAGCGCCGCGAAGCCAGCATCGACGACATCGCCTATCTCACCGGCAAGACCGCCGAGGAAGTCACCGACATCCTCGCGCTCAACGAGCACACCGCATCGCTCGACGCACCGCTCGACCTCGATCCCGCGAGCAGCCTGCTCGATCTGCTGCCCGACGACCAGAGCCAGTCGCCCGACGCCGAGGTGCAGCACCGCGAGCTCGAGACGCTCACGCGCGCGTGGCTGTCACGTCTGTCCGACAAGCACCGCCACGTGATCGAGCGCCGCTTCGGCCTGAACCACATCGAACCGGCCACGCTCGAGGAGCTGGCGGACGAGATGGGGCTCACGCGCGAGCGCGTGCGGCAGATCCAGCAGGAAGCGCTGGTGCGCCTCAAGCGGTTCTTTGCCTCCAATGGCGTTCGCAAGGACGCCGTTCTGTAACTGATGACTCCGATTCTCGTTTTTGACATCGAGACCATTCCCGATGTCGACGGCATTCGCCGTCTGGAAGATCTGCCCGCGACGCTCGACGATGCCGCGGTGGCCGAACATGCGTTCGCCGCGCGCCGCGAGAAGACCGGCGGCGATTTCCTGCCGCATCACCTGCAGCGCATCGCGGCGATTTCCTGCGTGTTCCGCGACAACAACGGCTTCCGTGTGCGCTCGCTGGGCACCCCCCAGGACAACGAGGCGACGCTGATCCAGTCGTTCTACCGCGTGATCGAGAAATACACGCCGCAGCTCGTGTCGTGGAACGGCGGCGGCTTCGACCTGCCGGTGCTCCATTACCGTGCGCTCGTGCACGGGATTCCCGCGACGCGCTACTGGGATCTGGGCGAGGACGACCGCGAATTCAAGTGGAACAACTACATCGCGCGCTATCACTCGCGGCATACCGATCTGATGGACGTGCTCGCGATGTATCAGGCGCGCGCGAACGCGCCGCTCGACGCGCTCGCGAAGCTGTGCGGCTTTCCGGGCAAGCTGGGGATGGACGGCAGCCAGGTGTGGCCGGCGTTCCAGGACGGACGGCTCGAGGAAATCCGCAACTACTGCGAAACCGACGTCGTTAACACCTACCTGCTGTATTGCCGGTTCCAGCTGATGCGCGGCGGCCTCACGCCGAGCGAATATGCGGACGAGATCCTGCTCGTGAAGAATTCGCTTGCGCAGGAGCCTGCGTCGCATTGGGCCGAATACCTGGCCGGCTTCGACGCGTGACGCGGGCGGCCCGCGTCGCGGCCGCGATCAATCGACCTCGACCTCGAGCACGACCGGCTGGTGATCCGACGCGCGCACGTCGCCGTCGATCTCGCAGCGCGTGACGCGCGGCAGCAGCGTATCGGTCACGAACACGAAGTCGCACGCGAGCGGCCCGTCCGACCATTGCGCGGTGTCGTAGACGCCGGCGGTCGGCGGCGGCGTATGGCCCGCGTGCCGGGCAACCCACGCATCGACGAACGACGGCGCGTCCGCGATCGGCTCCAGCAGGCGCCGGTATGCATCGCTGTCGAACGCGCTGTTGAAATCGCCGCAGATGATCGCGTCGCGCGCCTGGCCGGTCGCGGTGAACGGTCCGGTGGCGTTCTCCGCCGGGGCGGGCTGGTCGGCGTGGGCGCACGCTTCGCGGTGCCGGGCGCGCATCGCATCCACCTGTGCGAGCCGCTGGCGCGCGGAATAGAATTCGAGGTGCGTCGTGATGATACGCAGCGCGCCCGACGGCGTCGTCAGCTCGACCTCCAGCGCGACACGCGGCATCGACGGCCCGCTGGCGTCGGCCGGCCACGGCAGCAACTGGCGCAGCACGCGTCCGACCGGCAGCCGGGTCGCGATCGCATTGCCGAACTGCCGGCGCGCCGCGTCGGGTTCGAGCGGCGGCAGGTCGGCGCCGATCGCCTCGAAGATCGTATAGCCGGGCAGCAACGCCGCCAGTTCGGTGAACTGATCAGGGCCCGGCTGGCCGGGCAGCGCGCCGAAGCCGCGCGTGACTTCCTGCATGCACAGCACGTCGAAGTCGCCGAGGCGGCGGGCGGCGGCGATGGTGCGCGCGAGGTCGACGACGCCGTCCGCGTCCCGACCCCATTGAACGTTCCAGTCGATCAGTCGCATGGTCGATTCTCCTGCAAGCAGAGAGCCAACCTGCGAGCAGAACTTGTGCCGCCGGTGGGTCGGCAAGACACTGCGCCTGCGGGCCCTTGTGCATTACGTGGCCCGTGGATGCATCCGTATGGGCACATGCGCGATGAAAGCGGGCGATGCGGGCTGGCGTCGTCTACAATCTCGCCTTCTTCAACGTTTGTCAGGAAAAGCTGGTGTCCGAAGCCGTCCCCACTTCTGCGCGCAAATCGAAAAATGCGCCCGTCGCGCCCGGGCCCGCCCCGGTTCTCGAGATCGAATCGCTCGACATGGAAGCGCGCGGTGTCGGCCGCACGGTGACCGAGGACGGCACGCCGGGCAAGGTCATCTTCGTCGAAGGCGCGCTGCCCGGCGAGCGTGTGACCTATTCGAGCTACCGTCGCAAGCCGAGCTACGAGCAGGCGACCGTGGTCGACATCCTGCGCCCGAGCGTGCTGCGCACGCAGCCGAAATGCGCGTTCTTCGGCACCTGCGGCGGCTGCTCGATGCAGCACCTCGACATGCGCGCGCAAGTGGCGATCAAGCAGCGCGTGCTCGAGGACAACCTGTGGCACCTGGCGAAGCTGCGCGCCGAGACGGTGTTCGCGCCGATCCATGGCCCGTCGTGGGGCTACCGCTACCGTGCGCGCCTGACCGTGCGCAACGTCGCGAAGAAGGGCGGCGTGCTGGTCGGCTTCCACGAAAAGAAGAGCAGCTATGTCGCCGACATGACGAGCTGCGAAGTGCTGCCGCCGCACGTGTCGGCAATGCTCGTGCCGCTGCGCCGGCTGGTCGAGGGGCTGTCGATTCGCGATCGCATGCCGCAGATCGAACTCGCGGTCGGTTCGCAAGTCACGGCGCTGGTGCTGCGCGTGCTGGAGCCGATCAATGCGGACGACGAAGCGCTGCTGCGCGCGTTCGCGGACGAGCACAAGGTGCAGTTCTGGCTGCAGCCGAAGGGCCCGGACACGGTGACGCCGTTCTATCCGCTCGACGTGCCGCTCGACTACACGCTGCCGGAGTTCGGCATCCGCATGCCGTTCAAGCCGACCGACTTCACGCAGGTCAACCATCAGATCAACCGCGTGCTGGTGGGCCGTGCGCTGCGCCTGCTCGCGCCGTCGCGCGACGATCGCGTGCTCGACCTGTTCTGCGGGATCGGCAACTTCACGCTGCCGCTCGCGCGACTGTCGCGCGAGGTGATGGGCATCGAAGGCAGCGACACGCTGACGACGCGCGCGCTGGCGAATGCGCGCGAAAACGGCGTCGATGGGCACACGACGTTCGCGTGCCGGAACCTGTTCGAAGTGACGGGCGACGATCTCCGTGCGCTCGGCGCGTTCGACAAGTTCCTGATCGACCCGCCGCGCGAAGGCGCGCTCGCGGTGTCGAAGGCGCTGGCCGAAATCGCGCAGAGCGGCGAAGGCCCGCTGCCGAAGCGGATCGTCTACGTGTCGTGTAACCCGTCGACGCTCGCGCGCGACGCGGGCCTCCTCGTACACGAGGCGGGTTACCGCCTGAAGGGCGCCGGGGTCGTGAACATGTTCCCGAATACGTCGCACGTCGAATCGATCGCGCTGTTCGAGCGCGGCTGAGCGGGCGGGCGTCGGACGTAAAAAAACCGGCCCGCGGGCCGGTTTTTCATGGGGTGGTGCGAACGTCAGTTGCGGTTGCCGCCGAAGATGCCGAGCAGCGCGAGCAGGTTCGTGAACACGTTGTACAGGTCGAGGTAGATCGCGAGCGTGGCCGAGATGTAGTTCGTCTCGCCGCCGTTCACGACGCGCTGCACGTCGAACAGCATGTAGGCCGAGAAGATCGCGATCGCGAGCACCGAGACGGTGAGCATCAGCGCCGGCAGCTGCAGGAAGATGTTCGCGACCGACGCCAGCAGGATCACGATCACGCCCATGAACAGCCACTTGCCGAGCCCCGAGAAGTCGCGCTTGCTGACGGTGGCGATCGTCGCCATCGAGGCGAAGATGATGCCGGTGCCGCCGAACGCGAGCATGATCAGCGACGGGCCGTTCGAGAAGCCGAGGATGAAGCTGAGCAGCCGCGACAGCATCAGGCCCATGAAGAACGTGAAGCCGAGCAGCACGAACACGCCGGCCGCGCTGTTTTTCGTCCGCTCGATCGCGAACATGAAGCCGAACGCGATCGCGAAGAACGCGAGCAGGCTCATCATCGGGCTCGTGGCCGCGAACAGCGAGAAGCCCGTCGCGACGCCGACCCAGGCGCCCAGCACGGTCGGCACCATCGACAGCGCGAGCAGCCAGTACGTGTTCCGCAGCACGCGGTTACGAACTTCGGCGGTGCTGACGGAACCGCCGCGGCCGAAATTGTACGGATAGTCGTTCATGGTTTCTCCTAACATTGAACGCGTGGGCGTCCGGGGCCGGTTCGGCGCGCGCGATGTGCGGCGCAGCAAACCGGGGCAGCTATGGCTAAGATACGTTCCGCGCCGCCAGGTTTCAATGCGGACGGCGCAAAAAACATATGGATTCGAAACCTTTCATTCGTGTAAGGGTTCAATCGCAATGATACACGGGATCGTGCTACAATAGCGGATTCATTTGAACCTGTAACTTCTTAATTTTTTGGAGTTTTTATGGCAATCGAGCGCACCCTGTCGATCATCAAGCCGGATGCGGTGGCAAAGAACGTGATCGGTCAGATCTACAGCCGTTTCGAAGGCGCCGGCCTGAAGATCGTCGCATCGCGCATGGCTCACCTGTCGCGTGGCGACGCAGAGAAGTTCTATGCGGTTCACGCAGCACGTCCGTTCTTCAAGGACCTCGTCGATTTCATGATCTCGGGCCCGGTGATGATCCAGGTTCTGGAAGGTGAAGGCGCGATCCTGAAGAACCGCGACCTGATGGGCGCGACGGATCCGAAGAAGGCGGAAAAGGGCACGATCCGCGCCGACTTCGCCGACAGCATCGACGCGAACGCCGTGCACGGCTCGGACGCTGCCGAAACGGCCGCGGTCGAAATCGCGTTCTTCTTCCCGGAAATGAACGTCTACTCGCGCTAAGCCCTGGCTGGCAACAAGTAGGCAGGATTCAGCGCAAGCGGCAAGGCAGCACATCATGACGAGCGAAACTTCCGTCAATCTTCTCGACTTCGATGCCGAGGGTCTTGTCGCGTACTGCGGCAGCCTTGGCGAGAAGCCGTTCCGCGCCAAGCAGTTGCAGCGCTGGATCCACCAGTACAACGCCGGCGATTTCGACGGCATGACCGATCTCGCGAAGTCCCTGAGAGAAAAGCTCAAGGGCCGTGCGTCGATCGTGATGCCCGAGATCGCCAGCGATCACGTTTCCACCGACGGCACGCGCAAGTGGCTGATCGACGTCGGAAACGGCAATGCGGTCGAAACCGTGTTCATCCCGGAAGAGACGCGCGGCACGCTGTGCGTGTCGTCGCAGGCCGGGTGCGCGGTCAACTGCCGCTTCTGCTCGACGGGCAAGCAGGGCTTCTCCCGCAACCTGTCGACAGCCGAAATCATCGGTCAGCTCCGGATGGCCGAATTTGCACTGCGTGCGTCGCTCGGTCGCGCGCCCGGTCCGAACGGCAAGGCCGAACGGGTCGTCACCAACGTGGTGATGATGGGCATGGGCGAGCCGCTGCTAAACTACAACGCGGTCGTGCCCGCGATGCGGCTGATGCTCGACGACAACGCGTACGGCCTGTCGCGCCGCCGCGTCACGCTGTCGACGTCCGGCGTGGTGCCGATGATGGACCGCCTCGGCGCCGAATTGCCGGTCGCGCTCGCCGTTTCGCTGCACGCGCCGAACGATGCGCTGCGCGACGAGCTGGTGCCGCTCAACAAGAAGCATCCGCTTCGCGAGCTCATGGCCGCGTGCCAGCGCTATCTGAAAGTCGCGCCGCGCGACTTCATTACTTTCGAATACTGCATGCTCGACGGCGTCAACGACACCGAAGCGCATGCGCGCGAACTGCTGGCCGTCACGCGTGACGTTCCGTGCAAGTTCAATCTGATCCCGTTCAATCCGTTTCCGGAATCGGGCCTCATCCGCTCGAAGCCGGAGCAGATCAAGCGCTTTGCACAGGTCCTCATCGACGCGGGTGTCGTCACGACCGTGCGCAAGACGCGCGGCGACGACATCGACGCCGCGTGCGGCCAGCTGGCCGGCGCCGTGAAGGATCGCACGCGCCTGGCGGAGCGAACGGGCGCAGCAGCAAAAATCATCGAAGTTCGGGCAATTTGACGGGGCGCGAGGTCGGGGCGGCCTGGCCCGGATGCCCGAGCCTCTTGGCGGTACAACACGCGAATAGCGATCGGTCGCGGCGCCCCGGCGCCGCGCATGATATGGACAGTTGCGGGTGCCGGCCGGCGCAAGCCGGCGGCGCTCGCCAGTGAAGAAGAATCGACGCGAGGACAAGGATGAGTGAGCCGCAGCCGACAAACGGCGCAGAGACGGATGCCGCGAAGCCGGCACCGGCGGGGTTGGAAACGCTGACGGCCGTCGGCAGCCGGCTGGCGCATCTCCGGGAGGCGAAGGGCTGGACGGTCGACGACGTGTCGGCGCGGCTCAAGGTCGCCCCGCAGAAGCTGCGTGCGCTCGAGGCCGGCGACATCAGCCATCTGCCCGGTGTGACGTTCGCGCTCGGCGTCGTGCGCAGCTACGCGAAGATGCTCGGCGTCGATCCGGAGCCGTTTGCGCAGGCGTTGCGCCGCGAGCGCGGCGTGCCGGAAGTCGATCTGTCGATGCCCGCGTCGTCGGGCACGGATCTGCCGCGCGGCCGCGTGTCGATTCCGCTCGGCGGCTCGTCGCGCCACCATCCGTGGCTGTGGGGGACGGCGATCGTCGTCGTCGCGGTGGTCGCGGTGCTCATGTGGCACACTGGCGGCGATTCGTCGAGCTGGCTCGCGCGTTTCAAGGGCGGCGACACTGACCATGCGTCGGCGGCCAGCGCGCCGGCGGCGTCTTCGGTCGAAGAGGCCGCCGCGGGCGGCGCGTCGGCGGTAGCCGGCAGCGATGCGCCGGCGCAGGTCGCGGCATCCGCCGTGGCGCCGCAGGTCGTCGCATCGGCAGCCCCAGCTGCACCGGCGCCGGCCCCAGCGGTCGCGGCGCCTGCGTCGCAACCGGTGGTGACGGCCGCGGCGAGCGGTGCGGCCGTGTCGGCCCAGCCCGCGAGCGTCGTGGTGGCGGCAGGCCAGTCGATGATCGAACTGAAGGTCAAGCAGGATTGCTGGTTCAGCGTGCGCGACAAGAACGGCAAGGAGCTGTTCTCGGCGCTGGTGCGGGCCGGCGAGACGAAGCAGGTCGCCGGCGACGGGCCGTTCAAGGTCACGATCGGCAACAAGGCAGGCATGGACGCGGTCGCGTTCGACGGAAAACCTGTCGATCCGGCAAAATATTCGGCAGCGCGGGGTAACGTGGCGCGGTTCACGTTGCCCTGATGTCAAGCGCCGTGGCGCGGGCCTGTCCAGCACAGGCCGCGAGGGCACGGCGCTTTTTCAATTCATGCGCCGCTTCGCGGCGCATTCCGCGTAAATGGATCTATCGATGCAATCCGAAGCTCAATCCCCACGCAGCAGTCAGATTTGTTCAACCGAGCCGGTGTTCGGCGGGCATCAGCCGCGTCGCGTGTCGCATGCGGTGGATGTTCGTTGGGGCGGGCAGCTCGTGACGATCGGCGGCGATGCGCCGGTGCGCGTCCAGTCGATGACGAATACCGACACGGCCGATGCGATCGGCACGGCGATCCAGATCAAGGAACTCGCGAACGCGGGCTCCGAACTGGTCCGCATCACCGTGAACACGCCGGAGGCCGCGGCCGCCGTGCCGGCGATCCGCGAGCAGCTCGACCGGATGGGCGTGACCGTGCCGCTCGTCGGCGATTTTCACTACAACGGCCACCTGCTGCTGCGCGACTACCCGGGCTGCGCGGAGGCGCTGTCGAAGTACCGGATCAATCCCGGCAACGTCGGCCAGGGTGCGAAGCGCGACACGCAGTTCGCGCTGATGATCGAAGCCGCGGCCAAGTACGACAAGGCGGTGCGGATCGGCGTGAACTGGGGCAGCCTCGACCAGGACCTGCTCGCGCGCATGATGGACGAGAACGGCGCGCGTGCGCAGCCGTGGGGCGCGCAAAGCGTGATGTACGAGGCGCTGATCCAGTCGGCGATCGGCTCGGCCGAGCGTGCGGTCGAACTCGGTCTCGGCCGTGATCGCATCGTGCTGTCGTGCAAGGTCAGCGGCGTGCAGGACCTGATCGCCGTGTACCGCGAACTCGGCCGCCGCTGCGGCTTCGCGCTGCACCTCGGTCTGACCGAGGCCGGCATGGGCTCGAAGGGCATCGTCGCGTCGACGGCCGCGCTCGGCGTGCTGCTGCAGGAAGGGATCGGCGACACGATCCGCATCTCGCTGACGCCGGAGCCGGGCGCGCCGCGCACGGGCGAGGTGATCGTCGGCCAGGAAATCCTGCAGACGATGGGCCTGCGCTCGTTCGCGCCGATGGTGATCGCGTGCCCGGGCTGCGGCCGCACGACGAGCACGCTGTTCCAGGAGCTCGCGATGCAGATCCAGACCTACCTGCGCGAGCAGATGCCCGTATGGCGCAAGGAGTATCCGGGCGTCGAGAAGATGAACGTCGCGGTGATGGGCTGCATCGTCAACGGCCCGGGCGAATCGAAGCACGCGAACATCGGCATCAGCCTGCCGGGTTCGGGCGAGAACCCGGCCGCGCCCGTCTTCATCGACGGCGAGAAGGTCAAGACGCTGCGCGGCGAGCGGATCGCCGAGGAATTCCAGCAGATCGTCAGCGACTACGTCGCACGCAACTACGGCCGCACCGAGGCCCTGAATTAATTCGTCCACACACACGATGACTGAACAGAAACGCAAGATCGAGAAGCTCACCGGCGTCAAAGGCATGAACGACATCCTTCCGCAGGATGCCGGCCTGTGGGAATTCTTCGAAGCCACCGTGAAATCGTTGCTGCGCGCGTACGGCTACCAGAACATCCGCACGCCGATCGTCGAACACACGCAGCTCTTCACGCGCGGCATCGGCGAAGTCACGGACATCGTCGAGAAGGAAATGTACAGCTTCACCGACGCGCTGAACGGCGAGAACCTGACGATGCGCCCGGAGAACACCGCGGCCGTCGTGCGCGCGTCGATCGAGCACAACATGCTGTACGACGGCCCGAAGCGCCTGTGGTACATCGGCCCGATGTTCCGTCACGAGCGTCCGCAGCGCGGCCGTTACCGCCAGTTCCACCAGGTCGGCGTCGAGGCGCTCGGCTTCGCGGGCCCGGATGCGGACGCCGAGATCATCATGATGTGCCAGCGCCTGTGGGACGACCTCGGGCTGACCGGCATCAAGCTCGAGATCAACTCGCTCGGCCTCGCGGAAGAGCGGGCCGCGCACCGCGTCGAACTGATCAAGTACCTCGAGCAGTTCGCCGACGTACTGGATGAGGACGCGAAGCGCCGCCTGTATACGAACCCGCTGCGCGTGCTCGACACGAAGAATCCCGCGCTGCAGGAAATCGCGCAGAACGCGCCGAAGCTGATCGACTTCCTCGGCGACGAATCGCGCGCGCACTTCGAAGGGCTGCAGCGCCTGCTGCTCGCGAACAACATTCCGTTCAAGATCAACCCGCGTCTCGTGCGCGGCCTCGACTACTACAACCTGACCGTGTTCGAGTGGGTGACCGACAAGCTCGGCGCGCAGGGCACGGTCGCGGCCGGCGGCCGCTACGATCCGCTGATCGAGCAGCTCGGCGGCAAGCCGACCGCCGCATGCGGCTGGGCGATGGGCATCGAGCGCATTCTCGAACTGCTGAAGGAAGAGGATCTCGCGCCCGAGCAGGAAGGTGTCGACGTGTACGTGGTGCACCAGGGCGAGACGGCGCGCGAACAGGCGTTCATCGCGGCCGAGCGTCTGCGCGACACGGGCCTCGACGTGATTTTCCACTGCAGCGCCGACGGCGCGCCGGCAAGCTTCAAGTCGCAGATGAAGCGGGCCGATGCAAGCGGTGCCGCGTTCGCGGTGATCTTCGGCGAAGAAGAGGTCGCGAACGGCACGGTGGGCGTGAAAGCGCTGCGCGGTGCGGGCGAGGAAGGGGAAAAGAACGTTCAGCAGACCGTACCGGTCGAAAGCTTGACCGAATTCCTAATCAATGCGATGGTTGCATCCGCCGAAGACGGCGACGACTGATCGCGCTCGCATTCGCTCGACAAGAAAAAGCCTGAACAGGAAGGAATCGCTCGCCGATGAGTTATCACGACGAACAAGAATCGATTGAAAGTGTCAAGGCGTGGTGGGCCCGCTGGGGCAACCTCACCACGTGGATCGTGCTCGCGGCGCTGGTCGTCGCGGCCGGTTTCAACGGCTGGAATTACTGGCAGCGCCGTCAGGCCGCCGAGGCTTCCGGGTTGTACGAGCAGGTCCAGAAGGCCGCCGCCGCGAACGACAAGGCGACGATGGCCCGCGCGGCCGCCGACATGGAAGACAAGTTCGCCCGCACGCCGTATGCGCAGATGACGGCCCTGTCGGCCGCGAAGACGCTCTACGCGGCAGGCGACGCCGCTGGCGCGAAAGCCCAGTTGCAGTGGGCTGTCGATCACGCCAGGGATGACGAGTACAAGCAGATCGCGAAGCTGCGTCTCGCGTCGCTGCTGCTCGACGAGAAGGCGTACGATGCGGGCCTCGCGCTGCTGTCCGGCACGCCGGTCGATGCATTCAAGGGCGTCGTGGCGGATCGCCGCGGCGATCTGCTGGCCGCGCAAGGCAAGACCGACGACGCGCGCGCTGCGTACAAGCTCGCGCTCGACGGCCTGTCGAAGGACGACCAGTCCGCGCGCCAGCTCGTGCAGTTCAAGCTCGACGCGCTCGGCGGCTGATTCCGGCCCCCTCAACCTCTTAACTCTGCTTCGCTAACCGATGAATTTGCTGAAACGTTACGCTGTGCCCGTAGCCTGCGCGGCGGCTGTCCTGGCATTGGCGGCCTGCTCGTCGTCGAAGGACGCGCGCCGCGTGCCGACGCCGCTCACCGAGTTCAAGCCCGTCATGGACGTGCAACAGGTCTGGAAGGCGAGCGTCGGCAAGGGCGGGCGCTACCTGTTCACGCCGGTGGCCGTGGGCGACGCCGTCTATGCCGCGGGTGAGAACGGTTCGGTCGAGAAGATCGACGCGAAGACGGGCCAGACGCTGTGGCGCTCGAAGGTCGGTTCGGACCTGTCGGCCGGTGTCGGCAGCGACGGCAACCTGACCGCGGTCGGCGCGCTCAAGGGCGGCGTGTTCGTCCTCGGCCCCGACGGCAAGCTGCTGTGGAAGACGAGCGTGCAGGGCGAGATCTTCTCGCCGCCGCTGGTCGGCAACGGCCTCGTGATCGTGCGCACGATCGACGGCCAGGTGATCGCGTTCAACGCGCAGACGGGCGAGCAGAAGTGGAACTACCGCAACCGCGCGGTGCCGCTGAACCTGCGCGTGTCGGCCGGCATGACGTTCGCGGGCGATGCTGCCGTGCTGGCGGGCTTCCCCGGCGGTGGTCTGGTAGCGATCAACCTGCAGACGGGCGAACCGTTCTGGCAGACGCCGGTGTCGTTCCCGAAGGGTGTGACCGAAGTGGAGCGCATCAACGACGTCAGCGGTCCGCCGACGCTCGTCGGTGCCGAAGCATGTGCGGTCACGTTCCAGGGGCAGATCGGCTGCTTCGACGCCAACTCTGGCCGTCCGCTGTGGGAAAAGGCGTTCTCGAGCCGCAGCGGCCTTGCGCAGGACGATTCGGTCGTCGCCGGCGGCGACGACTGGTCGGTCGTGACGGCTTACGACTCGGCGAGCGGCAACCAGCTCTGGCGCAACGACAAGCTGAAGAGCCGCGACGTCGGCGTGCCTTACCTGCTTGGCCATGCGGTCGTGATGGGCGACTACAAGGGCTTCGTGCACTTCCTGTCGCGCGAGGACGGCAGCTTCATCGCGCGGATGAAGACGGACGGCAGCGCGATTACCGCGGCGCCGGTCCTGGCGGGCAATACGCTCGTCGTGCAGACGAAGGACGGCGGCCTGTACGGGTTCCGTCCGCGCTGACGCGCACGCAACAGGCGCGATCGCGGCGCGGCGGGCTCGTCCCGCGCGCCGCGGTCGTGCGACACGAAGGCGGCCGGTGTTCCCGGCCGCTCGGTATTTGAAAGGCAGTTCGAAACGAAAGACCACGGCGTGCAACGCGCGCCCGGCGCGCGCATCCGGCGCGGCGCGAATTCGTGATATTTTCATTCAGCGCAGCCGCCCGCAGCAGCGGGCCTCCCGCTGCTGCGCATCACCGTAGAAAACACAGATGAAACCGGTCATTGCCCTTGTTGGGCGCCCCAATGTGGGGAAATCCACGCTGTTCAACCGGCTCACGCGCTCGCGTGATGCGCTGGTCGCCGATTTGCCCGGCCTCACGCGCGATCGCCATTACGGCGAAGGGCGGGTCGGCGAACGGCCGTACCTGGTCGTCGATACCGGCGGCTTCGAACCCGTCGCGAAGGACGGCATCCTGCACCAGATGGCGCGCCAGACGCGGCAGGCCGTCGAGGAAGCCGACGTCGTCGTGTTCATCGTCGACGGCCGTAACGGGCTCGCGCCGCAGGACAAGTCGATCGCCGACTACCTGCGCAAGACCGGCCGGCCGATCTTCCTGGTCGTCAACAAGGCCGAGGGGATGAAGTACACGGCGGTCGCGACGGACTTCTACGAGCTCGGCCTCGGCGATCCGCGCGCGATCTCGGCCGCGCACGGCGACGGCGTGACCGACATGATCAACGAGGCGCTGGAAGTCGCGTACGCGGGCCAGCCCGAGGAAGCGGACGAAGACGATCCGTCGCGCGGCATCAAGATCGCGATCGTGGGCCGCCCGAACGTCGGCAAGTCGACGCTCGTGAACGCGCTGATCGGCGAGGACCGCGTGATCGCGTTCGACATGCCGGGTACGACGCGCGATTCGATCTACGTCGACTTCGAGCGTAACGGCAAGAAATACACGTTGATCGACACCGCAGGCCTGCGGCGCCGCGGCAAGGTGTTCGAGGCGATCGAGAAATTCTCGGTCGTGAAGACGCTGCAATCGATCTCCGACGCGAATGTCGTCATTCTTCTGCTGGATGCGCAGCAGGACATTTCCGACCAGGACGCGCACATCGCCGGCTTCGTCGTCGAACAGGGCCGCGCGCTCGTGATCGGCGTCAACAAGTGGGACGGTCTCGACGACCACGCGCGCGATCGCGCGAAAGCGGATTTGACCCGCAAGCTGAAATTCCTCGACTTCGCGAAATCGCACTACATTTCGGCCGCGAAGAAGACGGGCATCGGCGCGCTGATGCGCTCGGTCGACGATGCATACGCGGCGGCCATGGCGAAACTGCCGACGCCGAAGCTCACGCGCGCGCTGATCGAGGCCGTCGAGTTCCAGCAGCCGCGCCGTCGCGGCCCGGTGCGTCCGAAGCTGCGCTACGCGCACCAGGGCGGACAGAATCCGCCGCTGATCGTGATCCACGGCAACGCGCTCGACGCGGTGACCGAAACGTACAAACGCTACCTCGAAAACCGATTCCGCGAAACTTTCTCCCTGACCGGGACTCCATTGCGCATAGAGTTCCGTTCGTCGAACAATCCGTACGCGGACAAGGGCTGAACATGCCTGCCACGCACGTCCCGCAAGGGCTAGGCCGCATGGCCTGCTGCCGGGCGGGGCAGGCAAAATCAGCTATAGTGTAGCGATTGGCGCCGGATCTCTTTTTCTTCGGCGCCAAATTCAGATCAACCTGCAAAAAAAGATGGAGTACGCCATGAGCAACAAAGGGCAATTGTTACAAGACCCGTTTTTGAACGCACTGCGCAAAGAGCACGTTCCCGTTTCGATCTATCTCGTCAACGGCATCAAGCTCCAAGGGAACATCGAATCGTTCGACCAGTACGTCGTGTTGCTCCGTAATACGGTGACCCAGATGGTCTACAAGCACGCCATCTCGACGGTCGTGCCGGCGCGCCCGGTGAATTTCCACCCGGACGCGGAAGCGACCACGTCCTAACCTATCGCAGCGGCCGGCATCCGGTCGCCGCGAGCGACCGATGCCAGCCGCCTTATCTTGACACCCGATAATTTGATCAACGCAGCGCTCGTCGGCATCGACTTCGGCAAGACCGATTTCGAAGCCAGTCTGGAAGAACTCAGTCTTCTCGCCTCCAGTGCGGGGGCCCGTCCCGCCGTCACCCTCACCGGTCGTCGCGCCAGTCCCGATGCCAAGATGTTCATCGGCAGCGGCAAAGCCGAAGAACTCCGGCTCGCCTGCGACGCACACAACGTCGAAATCGTCATCTTCAACCACGCACTGGCACCGGCCCAGCAACGCAACCTGGAGCAGGCGCTGAACAGGCGGGTGGTCGATCGCACGAGCCTCATCCTCGATATCTTCGCGCAGCGCGCCCGCAGCCACGAAGGCAAGCTGCAGGTCGAGCTTGCGCAGCTGCAATACCTGTCGACCCGGCTGATTCGCGCATGGACCCACCTGGAGCGGCAAAAGGGTGGTATCGGCCTGCGCGGCCCCGGCGAAACCCAGCTCGAAACCGACCGCCGGCTGATTGGCGAGCGCATCAAGATGCTGAAGTCGCGGCTCGACCGGCTGCGCCGGCAACACAGCACGCAGCGTCGCCAGCGCGCGCGCAGCGGCACGATGTCGGTGTCGCTCGTCGGCTATACGAACGCGGGCAAGTCGACGCTGTTCAATGCGCTGACGAAGGCGCAGGCCTATGCGGCCGACCAGCTGTTCGCCACGCTCGACACGACGTCGCGGCGCGTGTACCTGGGTGACGAGGTCGGCCAGATCGTCGTGTCCGATACGGTCGGGTTCATCCGCGAACTGCCTCACCAGCTGGTTGCCGCATTCCGCGCGACCCTCGAGGAAACGATCCATGCGGATTTGCTGCTGCACGTGGTCGATGCGTCGAGCGCGGTGCGGCTCGAACAGATCGAGCAGGTGAACGGCGTGCTGCACGAAATCGGCGCCGACACGATCCGGCAGGTGCTGGTGTTCAACAAGATCGACGCCGTGCCCGAGCTGGCGGCCCGCGGCGACGCGGTCGAGCGAGACGAGTATGGTAATATTTCGCGCGTCTTTTTGAGCGCGCGCACCGGTCAGGGTCTCGACACGTTGCGTGCCGCCATCGCCGAAATCGCCTCCGCGGAACACCTTACCGGCGCGACGTTACCCAACGGCGCGCTCGACGGCGCTCCCGCAGAACCACACGAAGACCACACGATTTCCGAACACGGGCGCTAACCGGCCCCGGCCGGTTCGCTGACGTCCCATCTGGTGAACAAACTCTGGTGAACGAATACAACGAGCGGAGTACCTGGCGGCGGATGCGCGCCTTGCTGTCGATCAACGATCCCCGCTGGGGACGCGGCGAAGGCAAGGGCAACGACGCATCCCGTCCGCGTGCGAACGAATCGAAGCGTCCGCCCGGTGGCGACGGTGACGGTCCGCCCGATCTCGACGAGATGTGGCGCAACTTCAACCGGCGTCTGAGCGGCCTGTTCGGCGGCAAGGGCGGCAAGGGCTTCCGGCCCGACAACGGCCGGGCCGCGCGCGTCGGCGTCGGCATCGTGATCGGCGTGCTGGTCGCGGTCTACGCGGGCAGCGGGCTGTTCGTCGTGCAGGACGGCCAGACGGGCGTCGTGCTGCAGTTCGGCAAATTGTCCGGCACGGTCGGTCAGGGCGTGCACTGGCGCGCGCCGTATCCGTTCGCGTCGCACGAGATCGTCGACACGTCGCAGGTCCGCTCGATCGAGATCGGCCGCAACAACGTCGTGCGTCTCGCGAACGTGAAGGAGGCGGCGATGCTGACGCGCGACGCCGACATCGTCGACGTGCGCTTCGTCGTCCAGTACCGGATCCGTTCGGCAACCGATTACCTGTTCCGCAGCGTCGACCCCGAGCGCGGCGTGTCGGAGGCCGCGCAGGCCGCGGTGCGCGCGATCGTCGGCACGCGCAGCGCGGCCGACATGCTGAATCAGGACCGCGACGCGCTGCGCGAGCAGCTGTCCGCCGCGATCCAGCGCGATCTCGATCGCTACCAGTCGGGGCTCGAGGTCACGGCCGTCACGATGCAGAGCGTCGCGGCGCCGGAGCAGACGCAAGCCGCGTACGCCGAAGTCGCGAAGGCGCGCGATGAGCGCGAGGCCGCCAAGCGTACCGCGCAGGCCTATGCGAACGACCTGCTGCCGAAGGCGCAGGGCAATGCCGCGAAACTCGTCGACGAAGCGAAGGCGTATGCCGATCGCGTGGTCACCGAGGCCGAAGGCGACGCCGACCGCTTCAAGCAGGTCTATGCGCAGTATTCGAAGGCGCCCGCGGTGATTCGCGAGCGGATGTACCTCGAGACGATGCAGGAAATCTATTCGAACGCGACGAAGGTGTTCGTCGGCAACAAGGGCAGCAACGTCGTGTACCTGCCGCTCGACAAGCTCGTCGAGCAGGGGCGACAAAACGCCGCGAGCGCCACGAATGCCGCGACGCCCGCCGGCGCATCCGCGCCCGACGCAGCGTCGGCGCCGGCCGGCGCGGTGGCGAGCGTGCCCGCGAGCGCGGCCTCGGCTTCGGCCGCGGCGGCGCCCGCACCGGGCAGCGACGTGCTGCGGTCGCGCGAAGCGTTCCGCAGCCGCTCGCGCGAAGACGATACGAAGTAACGGGAGCGCAGAACATGAACCGAATCATTGCGCTCGTCGTCGCAATCGTGATCGTCGCCTTCGCGGCGTCGTCGACCGTGCTGACCGTCGATCCGCGCCACACGGCCGTGCTGTCGGGCCGCGACGGCACGCAGCCCGAACTCGCGGGCCCCGGCATCCATTTCAAGCTGCCGCCGCCGCTGCAGACGGCGACGCTGATCGACACGCGCCTGCAATCGCTCGAATCGTCGGATCCGCTGCAACTGGCGACCGAAGACAAGCACGATCTGCTCGTCACGTATGCGGTCAAGTACCGGATCAGCGATCCGATGAAGTACTTCACGGCGACGAGCGGCGACTCGGCCACCGCCGCCGAGCGTCTGGCCGGCGCGCTGAAGGGCGCGCTCGGTGACGCGTTCGGCAAGCGTGCGCTCGACGACGCGCTCGGCGGACAGCGCGACATCGCCAATGCGGCTCGCGATGCGGTGCGCGCGCAGGCATCCGGCTTCGGCGTCGACGTGGTCGACGTCCAGTTGACGCGCGTCGACTTGCCGGCCGCGCAGGCCGACGCCGTCTATCAGCGGATGATTGCCGCGCTGCGCGCGCAGGCCGCGCAGGTGCGCGCGGATGGCGCTGCGGATGTCGAACAGATCAAGGCCGATGCGGAGCGCGAACAGCAGGCGGTGCTCGCGAATGCGTACAAGTCCGCGCAGACGATCAAGGGTGAGGGCGATGCGAAGGCCGCGTCGATCGCCGCCGACGCGTTCGGCCAGGATCCGCAGTTCTACCAGTTCTACGCGAGCCTGCAGGCTTACCGGAACACCTTCAAGCGCAACGACATCATCGTGGTCGATCCCGACAGCGAGTTTTTCCGTTTCATGCGCAGCCCGACGGGCGGTGCCGCACCGGCGGCACCTGCTCCCCGCAAACACTGACCTTGGGGCGCCGCGTCGAGCGGCGCCGTCGTTCGCATGGATCTGGCTGGTTCGTTGTTGCTCGCGGTAGCACTGATGCTGATCATCGAGGGGGCGTTTCCCTTCGTGTTTCCCGTCGCCTGGCGCGACACGTTTCGTAGAATTGCGGAGCGGCCGCCGCATCATATCCGGATCGGCGGGCTCATCGTGATGGCGCTGGGGCTCATCCTGCTGCTGCTCGCCACCTGAACGGAGACCTGAACGAGACGGCCAATCCGCCGTCCGTTCCGCACGATTCCGATTTCCGATTTCATCTCGTGGCGCGCGCGTCGCGCCCTGTTTCCCGTCGTAGGACCGTACCGATGTCGACCTGGTTACTTCCCGAGAATATCGCCGACGTACTGCCGTCGGAAGCGCGCAAGATCGAGGAGCTGCGCCGCAGGCTGCTCGACCGCTTCCGTTCGTACGGCTACGAAATGGTGATGCCGCCGCTGCTCGAATACCTCGAGTCGCTGCTGACGAGCGGCGGCGCCGACCTGCGCCTGCGCACCTTCAAGCTGGTCGACCAGCTGTCGGGCCGCACGCTCGGCCTGCGCGCGGACATCACGCCGCAGGTCGCGCGCATCGACGCGCACCTGCTGAACCGCCAGGGCGTCACGCGCCTTTGCTATGCGGGGCATGTGATGCATACGCGTCCGCGCGGCCTGCACGCGACGCGCGAACAGATCCAGATCGGCGCCGAAATCTACGGGCATGCCGGGCTGGAAGCCGATCTCGAGATCCAGCAATTGATGCTCGACGCGCTGCACCTCGCGGGGCTGTCGCGAATCCGTCTGGACCTGTGCCATGCAGGCGTGCTCGCGGCGCTGCTCGCGCGCGACGCGCAGGCTGCCGAGCGCGGCGAGTCGCTGTACGACGCGCTGTCGGGCAAGGACGTGCCGCTGCTGAACGAACTCACCGACGATCTCGGCGCCGACACGCGCGCGGCGCTGCGTGCGTTGCCGCATCTGTACGGCGACGCGAGCGTGCTCGACGAGGCGCGCGCGCGGCTGCCGGTGCTGCCCGAGATCACGCGCGCGCTCGACGATCTCGCGCAGCTCGCGGCCCAGGCGAAGGGCGTCGAGGTGGCGATCGATCTGGCTGACCTGCGCGGCTACGCGTACCACAGCGGCGCAATGTTTACGGCGTACATCGACGGCGTGCCGAACGCGATCGCGCGCGGCGGCCGTTACGACCACGTGGGGCAGGCTTACGGTCGCGCCCGCCCGGCGACGGGCTTCTCGCTCGATCTGCGCGAGCTCGCGCGGATTTCGCCGATCGAGGCGCGCGGTACCGCGATTCTTGCGCCGTGGGCGCAGGACGATGCGCTGGGCGCGGCCGTCGCGGCGCTGCGCGATGCGGGCGAGGTCGTGATCCAGGCATTGCCCGGGCACGACCACGTGCTCGACGAATTCGCGTGCGACCGATCGCTCGTCGAGCGCAACGGCGCATGGGTGGTCGAACCCCGTTAAAGAGGGGTTCGCGGGCCGTCGTTCGGCGTGCATATCGTTGAAGCGAAACGGAAAAATTCGGAATCGCCCGCGAACCTAGGTAGAATACGTTTTTAACCAGCTAACGAATCAACATGTCTGCCAGCGCAGTGAACGTGACTCCCGGGCGCAATGTCGTCGTCGTGGGAACGCAATGGGGTGATGAAGGCAAGGGCAAGATCGTCGACTGGCTGACGGACCACGCTCAGGGCGTCGTGCGTTTCCAGGGCGGTCACAACGCCGGCCACACCCTCATCATCGGCGGCAAGAAAACCATCTTGCGCCTCATTCCGTCGGGCATCATGCGTGAAGGCGTCGCCTGCTACATCGGCAACGGCGTCGTCCTGTCCCCCGAGGCACTGTTCAAGGAAATCGGCGAGCTGGAAGAAGCCGGCGTGAACGTTCGCGATCGCCTGTTCATTTCCGAAGCCACGACGCTGATCCTGCCGTACCATATCGCGATCGACCAGGCGCGCGAAGCGCGCAAGGGCGCGGGCAAGATCGGTACGACCGGCCGCGGCATCGGCCCCGCGTACGAAGACAAGGTCGGCCGCCGCGCGCTGCGCGTGCAGGACCTGTTCGACGCAAAGACCTTCGCCGACCGCCTGCGCGAAAACCTCGATTTCCACAACTTCGTGCTGACCCAGTACCTGGGCGGCGCAGCCGTCGATTTCCAGGCCACGCTCGACACGATGCTCGGCTATGCCGATCGCCTGAAGCCGATGGTGGCCGACGTGTCGCGCCGCCTGTACGACGCGAACAACGCCGGTCAGAACCTGCTGTTCGAAGGCGCGCAAGGCACGCTGCTCGACATCGACCACGGCACTTATCCGTTCGTCACGTCGAGCAACTGCGTCGCGGGTGCGGCATCGGCCGGCGCCGGCGTCGGTCCGCAGCAGCTGAACTACATCCTCGGCATCACGAAGGCGTATTGCACGCGCGTCGGCGCCGGCCCGTTCCCGAGCGAGCTGTACGATGCGGACAACCCGCAGCGTCAGGACCAGGTGGGCGTCACGCTGGCGAACGTCGGCAAGGAATTCGGCTCGGTCACCGGCCGTCCGCGCCGCACCGGCTGGCTCGACGCAGCCGCACTGCGCCGCTCGATCCAGATCAACGGCGTGTCGGGCCTCTGCATGACGAAGCTCGACGTGCTCGACGGCCTCGATGAAGTCAAGCTGTGCGTCGGCTACAAGATCGACGGCAAGGACGTGGACATCCTGCCGCGCGGTGCGGCCGATGTCGCGCGTTGCGAGCCCGTGTACGAAACCTTCGCCGGCTGGAAGGAAAGCACCGTCGGCATCAAGACGTGGGACGCGCTGCCGGCGAATGCGCAGGCCTACCTGACCCGTGTCCAGGAAGTGGCCGGCGTGCCGGTCGACATGGTTTCGACCGGCCCGGATCGCGACGAAACGATCCTGCTCCGCCATCCGTTCAAGGTGTAATTTTCAGCATGACGCAGCAAATCACGATGACGGCGGCAGACTTGATGACCGATCCGCGCAACGACGACAAGAACCTGTGGGTAGGCTGGGACGAATACCATCGTCTGATCGAGCTGCTCGCGCTCCAGGTGCATGCATCGGGCTGGAAGTTCGACCAGATCCTGTGCCTCGCGCGCGGCGGTCTGCGTGTCGGCGATCAGCTCTCGCGCATCTATGACGTCCCGCTCGCGATCCTCGCGACGAGTTCGTACCGCGAAGCGGCCGGCACCGAGCAGGGTGAGCTCGACATCGCGCAGTACATCACGATGACGCGCGGCCAGCTCGCGGGCAACGTGCTGCTGGTCGACGATCTCGTCGATTCGGGCGTCACGCTCGCGCGCGTGCAGGAGCATCTCAAGGAGCGCTATCCGGCCGTCACGGCCGTGCGTTCGGCCGTACTCTGGTACAAGGGTTGCTCGAAGGTGAAGCCCGACTATCACACGCAGTATCTGCCGACGAACCCGTGGATTCATCAGCCGTTCGAAGAGTGGGACACCGTTCGTCCGCACAACCTCGAGGCGTGGATCAAGCGTGGTCGCGCGCAGCGCGACGGTTCGGGCGCGTAAGCGCCCCGCCGATCGAACGAAAGCCTTGTACGGCGCCGCTTGCGGCGCCGTTTTTCATTGGCGCGGAAGGCCGGCGGTCGCGTCGATCGGCCGTTCGCGGTAGGCAGACGGCGCGGGCCCGGCTATGATGGCAGCCCTGCCACAGCTTGCGCGGGATTGCATGCGCGGCGTGGATCACGTGGTGTCAGGGCAACACGGCAGGGCGGTGTTTCAGGGGGGCGCGAGTAGAATAGCGCTCGTTTTGTCCGACCGGACCCGATTATTACGCTTCATATGAACGACACGATCCAGGCGACCGACGCAGCCCATGCGCATTCGACGCACCAACACTCGATGCGGGCGCTTGCGATAGCGGCCATCGGCGTGGTGTTCGGCGACATCGGGACGAGCCCGCTGTATGCGCTGAAGGAGGCGTTCAGCCCCGCACACGGCATCCCGCTGACCGAAAGCTCGATCCTGGGGGTGATCTCGCTGCTGTTCTGGGCGATCATCCTCGTGGTCGGCATCAAATATCTGCTGTTCGTGATGCGGGCCGACAACAACGGCGAGGGCGGCGTGCTCGCGCTGATGGCCCTGTCGCTGCGGCCGCTCGACCCGAAGACCCGCGTCGCGGGCGCGCTGATGGCGCTCGGGATATTCGGCGCGTGCATGTTCTACGGGGACGCGGTGATCACACCGGCGATCTCGGTGATGTCGGCGGTCGAAGGTCTCGAAATCGCGACACCGCACTTGTCCCACCTCGTGCTGCCGATCACGATCGTGATCCTGATCGCGCTGTTCTGGATCCAGCGCCACGGCACCGCGCTGGTCGGCAAGCTGTTCGGCCCGATCATGGTCGTGTGGTTCATCGTGATCGCGGCACTCGGCGTGTACCACATCGCGCGCGTGCCGGGCATCATCGCGGCGATCAATCCGTACTACGCGGCATCGTTCATGGCCGACCACCTGTTGCAGGCCTATGTCGTGCTGGGTTCGGTCGTGCTGGTGCTGACCGGTGCGGAAGCGCTCTACGCGGACATGGGCCACTTTGGCGCGAAGCCGATCCGCCTCGCCGCGTACGGGCTCGTGATGCCGTCGCTCGTGCTGAACTACTTCGGCCAGGGCGCGCTGCTGATCCAGAACCCGAAAGCGATCGAAAACCCGTTCTTCCTGCTGGCGCCCGAATGGGGGTTGCTGCCGCTCGTCGTGCTGTCGACGGTCGCGACCGTGATCGCGTCGCAGGCCGTGATCTCGGGCGCGTATTCGCTGACGTCGCAGGCGATCCAGCTCGGCTACGTGCCGCGCATGAAGGTGCTGCATACGTCCGAGCTGGCGATCGGCCAGATCTACGTGCCGGTCGTGAACTGGCTGCTGCTGTTCGTGATCCTCTGCATCGTGATCGGCTTCAAGAGCTCCGACAACCTGGCGGCCGCGTACGGTATCGCGGTGACGGCGACGATGGTCATCACCACCGTGCTGGCGTGCGTCGTGATGGTGAAGGTGTGGAACTGGAACCGGCTGCTCGTCGGCGCGATCATCGCGGTGTTCCTCGCGATCGACCTCGGCTTCTTCGGCGCAAACCTGCTGAAGGTCGCGCAGGGCGGCTGGCTGCCGCTCGGCATCGGCGCGCTGCTGTTCTTCCTGCTGATGACCTGGTACAAGGGCCGCCACATCGTCAAGGAGCGCACGGCCGCGGACGGTATCCCGCTCGAGCCGTTCCTGCAAGGGCTGCTCGCGCATCCGCCGCACCGCGTGTCGGGCACCGCGATCTACCTGACCGGCAACGACAAGCTCGTGCCCGTGAGCCTGCTGCACAACCTGAAGCACAACAAGGTCCTCCACGAGCGGACCATCTTCCTGACGTTCGTCACGCGCGACATTCCGTACGTGCGCGACGACACGCGCCTGAGTTCGCGCGATGCGGGTGGCGGCCTGTACATCGTCAAGGCCCAGTACGGCTTCAACGAGACGCCGGACGTGAAGGCCGTGCTCGAGGAATTCGGCCGCTCGCACGACATGACGTTCGAGCTGATGGACACGTCGTTTTTCCTCGCGCGCGAAACGGTCGTGCCGACGCATCTGCCCGGCATGTCGATCTGGCGCGAGCGTGTGTTCGCGTGGATGCATCAGAACGCGGCGAAGCCGACCGACTTCTTCTCGATTCCGGCGAACCGCGTCGTCGAGCTCGGCACCAAGATCGAGATCTGACCGGAGCGCGCGGGCCGCGAATGCGGCCCAATTCGGCAGTGCGCTTGCCGCGCCATGAAAAAGCCCGCCTGTCGGCGGGCTTTTTTTCGTGCGTGGACGACCTTCGCGCGTTCAGCGCTTCAGCTTCGCGAACGCCGCGGCCATCGCACCGGCCGGTTCCGGCTCGCGCGAACGCTGCGGGCGGGCCGCGCCGCGGCCGGCATTGCCGCGCTCCTGACTGCTGCGCGACGCCATGCCGGGCGCGGCCGCTTCGTCGTCGAGGCGCATCGTCAGCGCAATGCGCTGACGCTTCACGTCGACGTCGAGCACCTTGACCTTGACGACCTGGCCGGCCTTCACGACTTCGTGCGGATCCTTGATGAACTTCGTCGACATCGCCGACACGTGGACGAGGCCGTCCTGGTGCACGCCGATATCCACGAACGCGCCGAACGCCGCGACGTTCGTCACGACCCCTTCGAGGAGCATGCCGGGCATCAGATCGGACACCTTCTCGACGCCGTCGCGGAACGTGGCGGTCTTGAATTCGGGCCGCGGGTCGCGACCCGGTTTTTCGAGTTCGGACAGGATGTCGCGCACGGTCGGCAGGCCGAAACGTTCGTCAACAAATTCCGTCGGCGACAGTCCGGACAGCGCGTCGCGGCTGCCGAGCACGTCATCGATGCGCTTGTTGATCTTCGCGAGGATCCGTTCGACGACCGGGTAGGCCTCCGGGTGGACCGACGACCGGTCGAGCGGATTCTCGCCGCCGTTGATGCGCAGGAAGCCGGCGGCCTGTTCGAAGGTCTTGTCGCCGAGGCGCGGCACCTTGCGCAGATGGTCGCGCGACGGGAACGGCCCATTCGCGTCGCGATAGTCGACGATGTTGCGCGCGAGCGTCGCATTCAGGCCCGATACGCGTGCCAGCAGCGCGACCGACGCGGTATTCGCGTCAACGCCGACCGCGTTCACGCAATCCTCGACGACCGCGTCGAGCGAGCGGGCGAGTTCGCGCTGGTTCACGTCGTGCTGGTACTGGCCGACGCCGATCGCCTTCGGCTCGATCTTCACGAGCTCGGCGAGCGGATCCTGCAGACGGCGCGCGATCGACACGGCGCCGCGCAGCGACACGTCGAGTTCCGGGAATTCCTTCGCGGCCAGCTCGGACGCCGAGTAGACCGACGCGCCGGCTTCCGACACGACGATCTTCTGCAGCCGCAGTTCGGGGTGCTTCGAGATCAGCTCGCTCGCGAGCTTGTCGGTTTCACGGGACGCGGTGCCGTTGCCGATGCTGATCAGCTCGGCCTGCGTCTGCGCGGCGATGCGCGCGAGCTTCGCGAGCGAGCCGTCCCAGTCGCGGCGCGGCTCGTGCGGGTAGATCGTGTCGGTCGCGAGCAGCTTGCCGGTGCGGTCGACCACGGCGACCTTCACGCCCGTGCGCAGGCCGGGGTCGAGACCGATCACGGCCTTCGGGCCGGCCGGCGCGGCCAGCAGCAGGTCCTTCAGGTTGCGCGCGAACACGCGGATCGCCTCGGCTTCCGCCGTTTCACGCAGTTGCGTGAGCAGTTCGTTCTCGATGTGCGGCTGCACCTTCACGCGCCAGCACCAGCGGCACACGTCGGACAGCCACTTGTCGGCGGGACGGTTCTGGTTCGCGATCCCGAAATGGCGCGCGATCATCGCTTCGCCGGGATGCGGAACCTGCGCGTCGAGCTCCTCGCCGAGGCCCAGCTTGACGGTCAGCACACCGGCGTTGCGGCCGCGGAACAGCGCGAGCGCGCGGTGCGACGGCACGGTCCGGATCGTCTCAGCGTAGTCGTAGTAGTCGCGGAATTTCTCGCCTTCCTCGTTTTCCTTGCCTTCGACCACGGCCGACGACACGACGCCCTGGCTGTGCAGATAGTCGCGCAGCTTGCCGAGCAGCTCGGCCGTTTCGCCGAACTGTTCGGACAGGATGTCGCGCGCGCCGTCGAGCGCGGCCTTCACGTCGGCGACACCCTTGTCGGCATCGACGTACGCGGCGGCTTCGGCCTGCGGGTCGAGCAGCGGATTCGCGAGCAGCGCCTGCGCGAGCGGCTCGAGGCCGGCTTCGCGGGCGATCTGCGCGCGCGTGCGGCGCTTCGGCTTGTACGGCAGATAAAGGTCTTCGAGCACCTGCTTGCTGTCGGCCGCGTCGATCGCGGCGCGCAGTTCGTCGGTCAGCTTGCCCTGTTCGTCGATGCTCGACAGGATCGTCGCGCGGCGATCCTCGAGTTCGCGCAGATACAGGAGGCGCTCCTCGAGCTGGCGCAGCTGCGTGTCGTCCAGGTTGCCCGTCACTTCCTTGCGGTACCGGGCAATGAACGGAACGGTCGAGCCTTCGTCGAGGAGTTGCACGGCCGCCGCGACCTGGCGCGGCTGGACGGACAGTTCGGTGGCGATGCGCTGTACGATCTTGAGTGCTACGGTTTCCGTCATGTCGTGGATGATGTGCCTGCTGAAATCGCGGCGCGGGCCGGCAGACCGCGCGGCGGGCTGCGAGACGGGCCCGCCGGACCAGATGCCGCGGGTGGGTGAAGCGGGGCATTTTGCCATAAATGGCGGAGCGTCCAGCCGGGGGTGATAGAATTTGACACATGTCCCGCAGCTTTCCTACGACATTGCCAACTTCCCGCATTTCTCTCGTCGCGCTCGGCGCAGCGCTTGCCGCGGCTTTGTCCGCCGGGTCCACCGTCGCGTACGCACAGGCATCGGGCGCAAGCGCGCCTGACGCCGCTGCCGCCGTGCCCGTCGCAGCCTCCGCCACGCAGGATTTTGACGCCCGTCAAAAAGTGCTCAATCAACGCTCAGCGGAAAACGATTATCGTTATGCGGTGGCGGAGCACGATTGCTACAGCAAGTTCTTCGTCAATCACTGTCTCGGCAATGCGCGCGACCGGATGCGCGAGGAGCGGGCGAGCATCCGCCAGGAGCAGCTCGCGCTCGACGACGAGCAGCGTGCGGTGCGGGCGCAGCAGCGCGACCAGCAGCAGGCGCTGAAGCAGGCGCAGAATGCGGCGGAAGCGCCGCAGCGCGCGGCGAACGACGCGGCCAACGCGGCTGCGTTCCGCGACAAGCAGGAGCAGAATGCACTGAAGCGGGCGCAGCGCGGCGCGGAAGCACCGCAGCATGCCGCGAGCAAGCAGGCCTACGACCAGAAGCAGGCCGACTTCCAGCGCAAGCTCGACCAGGCGCACCAGCAGGCTGCGCAGAAGGCGCAGGAGCGGGCGGACAACGCCACGCGCTACGAGCAGAAGCAGAAGGAAGCCGCGCAGCACAAGGCCGATGTCGAGCGGCGTCAGCAGGAAGCGGCCCAAAAGGCCAAGCAGCAGCAACAGCAGGGGCAGTAACGTATCGGATTGATCCGGACTCAGTCTCATGCGTGCCGGCACGCCAGTCGGCGCGCTGCTTCGATGAGGAGGCGCATATGCAAAACCGTCCCACGGAACAGCAGCAGGAATTGCACAACCGTTTGGCAGCATTGCAGGAGCAGCACCAGCAGCTCGCTCGAGAGATCGAGCTGAAGGAAGGACACTCCGACATCGACGACATTACGCTGCACCGGCTGAAGAAGGAAAAGCTGGCAGCCAAGGACAAAATCATTTTGCTGCAATCGCAGCTGGAACCGGATAAGCGCGCCTGAGCGCGGCCTGGCAAGCGCCGGCGCCGCCTCGGCGCTGGACACAGGAACGCTTGCCTTGAATTCACCGCTTGAAGCCAACCCCGATGCCCGGCCTGACGCGTCGTCTGCCGGGCGCGTTCGTGCGCCCGAAGGCACGTTCGAGCTGAGCCGCAAGCGCGTCGACGAACTCGACACGATCTTCGGTGAAGGCGGACTGCTTGCGCGCGCGCTCGACGGCTATCATCCGCGTCAGTCGCAGATCGAGATGGCGCGCGCGGTCGCGTCCGCGATGGAGGCGTCCGCGCGCCGGTTGCCCGAACCCGAAATCTTCGAAACCCGCAAGCGGCCCGCGCGCCGCCTCGGCGAAGGCGACAAGGCGGCCGAATCCGTGGCGGACGCTGCGGCGGCCGACACCGACAGCGACGCCGGCGACAACACGCTGATCGTCGAGGCCGGCACCGGTACCGGCAAGACCTATGCATACCTGGTGCCCGCGATGCTGTGGGGCGGAAAGGTGATCGTGTCGACCGGCACGAAGCACTTGCAGGACCAGCTGTTCCAGCGCGACATCCCGACCGTGCGCAACGCGCTCGCGGTGCCGGTGACGGTCGCGATGCTCAAGGGCCGCTCGAACTACCTGTGCCATTACTATCTGCAGCGCACGGCCGACAACGGCCGCCTGCCGTCGCGACAGGACACCGCCTACCTGCAGGAAATCGTCCGGTTCGCGAAGATCACGAAAAGCGGCGACAAGGCCGAGCTCGCGAGCGTGCCGGAGACGGCGCCGGTGTGGTCGATGGTCACGTCGACGCGCGACAACTGCCTCGGCCAGGAGTGCCCGCATTACAAGGAGTGCTTCGTGATGCAGGCGCGGCGCGAGGCGCAGCAGGCCGACGTCGTCGTCGTCAACCATCACCTGTTCTTCGCGGACATCATGCTGCGCGACACCGGGATGGCCGAGCTGCTGCCGAACGCGAACACGGTGATCTTCGACGAAGCGCACCAGCTGCCGGAGACGGCGACGCTGTTCTTCGGCGAGACGCTGTCGACCACGCAGATCCTCGAACTCGCACGCGACACGGTCGCCGAAGGCCTGAGCCATGCGCGCGATGCGGTCGAGTGGGTGAAGCTCGGCGGCGATCTCGAACGCGCGGCGCGCGATCTGCGCCTCGCGTTCGCGAACGACCAGATCGTGCGCATGTCGCTCGCGCAACTGGGCGACGATCACCCGATGTTCGGCGCGCTCGACGCGCTCGAAGCGGCGCTCGATGCGCTCGCATCGGCGCTCGCGAGCCAGGCCGAGCGGGCGGAATCGCTCGGTGCGTGCCTGCGGCGCGCGCGCGAGCTGCAGGACCTGCTCGCGGGCTGGGTCGCGCCCGGCGCGGCGCAAGCGGCCGCGCAGGCCGATGCCGCGGCAGCCGGCGACAAGGCGGCTGCCGACGACCCGAACGAGAAGGTGCGCTGGGTCGAAGTATTCGCGCATACCGTCCAGCTGCACGAGACGCCGTTGTCGGTCGCGCCGATCTTCGCGAAGCAGCGCGCCGGCGTGCCGCGCGCGTGGGTCTTCACGTCGGCGACGCTGTCGGTGCGCGGCGACTTCACGCACTACGCGGCCCAGATGGGCCTCAGCTCGCGGCGCTCGATGACGCTCGCGAGCCCGTTCGACTATCAGACGCAGGGCCTGCTGTACGTGCCGCGCAACCTGCCGCAGCCGTCGTCGCCGGCGTTTACCGACGCCGTATTCGATGCGGCGCTGCCGGCGATCGAGGCGTCGGGCGGCGGCGTCTTCATGCTATGCACGACGCTGCGCGCGGTCGACCGGATCGCGTCAAAGCTGCGCGACGTGATCGAGTCGCGCGGCTGGAACACGCCGCTGCTGGTGCAGGGCGATGCCAGCCGCACCGAGCTGCTCGACCGCTTCCGTTCGTACGGCAATGCGATCCTCGTCGGCAGCCAGAGCTTCTGGGAAGGTGTCGACGTGCGCGGCGACGCGCTGTCGCTCGTCGTGATCGACAAGCTGCCGTTCGCGCCGCCCGACGATCCGGTGCTCGCCGCGCGACTCGATGCGCTAACGAAGAAGGGCTTGAGCCCGTTCGCGGTTCACCAGTTGCCGCAGGCCGTGATCACGCTGAAGCAGGGCGCGGGCCGCCTGATTCGCGCGGAGACAGATCGCGGCGTGCTGATGATCTGCGACACGCGGCTGGTCGACAAGCCGTACGGCCGCCGGATCTGGCAGAGCCTGCCGCCGTTCAAGCGCACGCGCGAGATCGCGGTCGTGCAGGACTTCTTCGACGAACATCGCGCGCAAAAGCGCGCGTGACGCACCGCCGCCCGCTACGGGCGGCGCCAATAAAAAACCCGGCTCGATGGCCGGGTTTTTTTGTGCAGCGAGCGTCGCTCAGAACTGCCACCACGACTTCTTCGTGCCGGGGCGCGAATGGCCGGTGATGTACGGGCTGTCCGGGAAGGTGCCCGCGAGCACGCGCTTCGTGTCTTCCGCGAGTTGCGGCTGGTTCAGCTTGCCGTACGACAGGATCATGATGTGCAGCGCGTCCTCGATCGCCGGCGCGCCCTTGTAGTCCTTGATCGCGAGCTGCGCGCGGTTGATTGCCGCGACGTAGGCGCCGCGCCGATAGTAGTAGTCGGCCGCGTGGACTTCGTGCGACGCGAGCGCGTTGACGATGTAGCGCATCCGCGCCGCGGCGTCGGGCGCATACTTGCTCTTCGGGTAGCGGTCGACGACGACCTTGAACGCGTCGTACGATTCGCGCAGTGCCTGCGGATCGCGCTCGCTCATGTCCTGGCCCGAGAAGCGGCCGAACAGGCCGAGATCGTCGTTGAAGTGGATCATCCCCTTCAGGTAGTACGCGTACGGGATATCCGGGTGATCCGGGTGCAGCTGGATGAAGCGGTCGACGGCCTGGTCGGCGGCTGCCGCTTCGTTGTCCTTCCAGTTGCAGTACGCGACGTTGATCTGCGCCTGTTGCGCGAAATGGCCGAACGGATCGCGGCCTTGCAGCGATTCGAAATATTTCGCGCACTTGCCCCAGTCGCCGCCGGACAGTGCATCCTGGGCCTCTGAGTATAATTTGTTGTTCGACCAGGTAGCCGTCTCGTCCTGCTTCTGCGGTAAGCCGTGGCAGCCGGCGATGAGGGCCGCGGCCGCTACCGCCGCAGCTCGGGCGGCGACGGTTTTGGCCGTACGTTTGGTCGAATTCATCATGCTCGCATGTCCTAGCTTCAAGTCTCGGTGACCCAGTCTAAATGACCCGTTCAAGTTCGCAGAATGCCCCGCGGGGCAAGTCAAATCGCGAAGATTATAGCCCAAGCGATCGGCCCGCCGACGCCGCATCGGGGGATTCTCCCGATGACGGCCTGGCCGCAGGCGCGATGCAACCGCCTGTCGTGCCGTCCGCGGCGGCCGATGAGACGCCGCGCGTCGTCGAAGTGCCGCTGTCGCTCGCGGGCGAACGCCTGGACAAGGCGCTTGCCCAGCTATTCCCCGAATTCTCCCGCAGCCGCCTGCAGAGCTGGATCGAGGCGCAGCGCGTGCTGATCGACGGCGCGCCGGCGAAGATCCGCCAGCCGGTGCCGCTCGGCGCCAGGATCGAGCTCGTGCCCGACCTGCTGCCGGAGCAGCTGGCGTTCACGCCGGAGCCGGTGCCGCTCGACGTGATCTACGAGGACGACGCGCTCCTCGTCATCAACAAGCCGGCCGGCGTCGTCGTCCATCCCGCCGCCGGCAACTGGAGCGGCACGATCCTCAACGGGCTGCTGCATCGCTATGGCGACGCCGCGGCCGGCCTGCCGCGTGCCGGGATCGTGCACCGGCTCGACAAGGAAACGTCCGGCCTGATGGTGGTCGCACGCACGCTTGCCGCGCAGACCGACCTCGTGCGCCAGCTGCAGGCGCGCACGGTGAAGCGCCGCTATTTCGCGCTCGTGTGGGGCACGATGCCCGAAGACGGCACGATCGACGCGCCGATCGGCCGCGATCCGCGCGAGCGCACGCGCATGGCCGTCGTCACCGGTGCGTCGGGCAAGCCCGCGCGCACGCATTTCCGTACGGTTGACACATGCCTGTGGCAACGTCAGCCGGTGTCCGCGATCCAGTGCGACCTCGAAACCGGCCGCACGCACCAGATCCGCGTGCACTGCGCGCATGTCGGGCATCCGCTGCTCGGCGATCCGGTGTACGGCCGCGCGCGCGGCAAGCGCTCGGTCGCGCCGCTGCCGGACGGGTTCGCGCGGCAGGCGCTGCATGCGTGGCGGCTCGGCCTCGTGCATCCGCTCACGGGCAAGACGATGCAGTGGCGCTGCCCGTTGCCGGACGACATGAACGCGCTCATCGCGGCGCTCGGTTTCGGGCAGGCCAGCGAGGAATTCGACGATGACGAAGGCGTCTACGACGATGACGATTTCGCCGGCGAATATCAGGATTACGACGACGAGTCGGATCCGGACGACGACGAGGAGGAGTGAGTGCCGATGACGAACCTGGCGCCGTTGACGTGGCAGGACTGCGTACAGCCCGACTGGCAGGTGTCACCACGCGTTCGCGCGCTGATCACGACGCGCGACGGCGGTGTGAGCGAAGGCCCGTACGGGCGCTGGCGGGACGGCGCCGCGTTGCCGGGCGGGATGAATCTCGGCTTGCATACCGGTGACGATCCGGCCCATGTCGCCGCGAATCGCGCGCGCTTGCTCGCGCTGGCCGGCCAGTCGCGCGCGGCGTGGCTCGAGCAGGTTCACGGCGCGCGGATCGTGCGCGCGGACGAGGTGATCGACGCCGCGCCGGATGCCGCGGCGCCCGTCCAGGCCGACGCGAGCGTGACGGACCGCGTGGGCGCGGTGTGTGTCGTGATGGTCGCGGATTGCCTGCCGGTGCTGCTGTGCGACGCGCAGGGCCGCGCGGTCGGCGCCGCGCACGCCGGCTGGCGCGGGCTCGCGGCCGGCATCATCGAACAGACCGCGGCTCGCGTTGCGGCGCTCGCCGGCGGCGCGACGGATGAAATCCATGCGTACCTCGGGCCCGCGATCGGCCCGCAGGCGTTCGAAGTCGGCGCCGACGTGCGCGACGCGTTTCTCGACACGGCTGCGCAGTCGGAGCATGATGGGACGCGGCAAGCGTTCGTCGCGATCGACGGCGCGCCCGGCAAGTTCCTCGCCGACCTGTACGCGCTCGCGCGCCTGCGCCTCGCGCGTGCAGGTGTTGCGCACGTGAGCGGCCGGTCCGCCTGCACGGTCACCGAACGCACGCGCTTCTATTCATATCGGCGCGACCGCGTGACCGGCCGCATGGCGGCGGCGATCTGGCTGGCCGATTGACGACGGATCGCGCGCTTGCGCGCGTGGTTTGTTGCGCTGCAAAATCGGTTTATCTCGATATTGGCGCGGCAATGCGGCGTTGCATGGACAACCGAATGAATAATCCCGAAGTCAAGTCAACCAAAATATTTGAGGGTTCGCCGGAAGCCTTGTCCCGCCTGTTGCGCGCGGATTATCTCCGGGCAGAAACGTTCAGTGGTTTGACCCAGGCCTTCACATGGGGAAAACGATAATGATAAAAATACCGCACTGCGGCAGAATCTGGAGACGCCTCTCCAGAGCATGACGGCCCGGCTCGCAGCCGGCACGCCGCGCGCGAGCAGGATTTCACGATTGACGCTCACGAATCACCGGTAAGGCAGGTAATGACAGCATCGAAAAATTCGTCGACGTCCGCTCAGGCGGGCACTTCCGCAGGCAGCGCCGGATTCGGCCAGGCGGTCCAGCCGATGCAGCAGATGTTCGAAGCATGGCTGAATGCCTGGCGTGGTTTCGCCGATCCGGCACGGGCCGCCACGGCCGCGACCACCGCGAACCCGTTCGCCGCATTCCAGTTCCCGACATCGCTTCCGTTCCAGATGCCGTCGATGCCCGATCTGAGCAGCTTCGGCGGCATGGCGTCTCCGTTTGCGGGGCTGAAGCTGCCGGCAGCCGCGATCTCGCCCGAACGGCTCCAGAAGTTGCAGGCCGACTATGCGCGCGACTGCGTGACGCTGATGCAGCAGGCGGCCGCCGCGAAGCTCGAGTCGCCCGAACTGAAGGACCGCCGCTTCAGCTCGGATGCGTGGAAGGCCTCGCCCGCGCATGCGTTCGCGGCGGCGTGGTATCTGCTCAACGCGCGCTACCTGCAGGAACTGGCCGACGCGCTCGAGACCGATCCGAAGACGCGCGAACGCATTCGTTTCTCCGTCCAGCAATGGACGGCCGCCGCCGCGCCGAGCAACTTCCTCGCGCTCAATCCCGATGCCCAGAAGTCGATCCTCGAGACGCAGGGCGAAAGCCTGCGGCAGGGGATGATGAACCTGCTCGGCGACATGCAGCGCGGCAAGATTTCGCAGACCGACGAATCGCAATTCGTGGTCGGCAAGAACCTCGGGTGCACCGAAGGCGCGGTCGTCTACGAGAACGACCTGATCCAGCTGATCCAGTACTCGCCGAAGACGGACAAGGTGTTCGAGCGGCCGCTGCTGATCGTGCCGCCGTGCATCAACAAGTTCTACATCCTCGACCTGCAGCCCGAGAATTCGCTCGTCGCGCATGCGCTGTCGAGCGGCCATCAGGTGTTCCTCGTGTCGTGGCGCAACGCCGATGCATCGGTCGCGCACAAGACGTGGGACGACTACATGAACGAAGGGCTGCTCGCCGCGATCGACGCGGTGCAGCAGGTCAGCGGCCGCGAGCAGATCAACACGCTCGGCTTCTGCGTCGGCGGCACGATGCTCGCGACCGCGCTGGCGGTGCTCGCCGCGCGCGGCGAACATCCGGCCGCGTCGATGACGCTGCTGACCGCGATGCTCGACTTCACCGACACCGGCATCCTCGACGTGTTCGTCGACGAGGCGCACGTGCAGATGCGCGAGCAGACCATCGGCGGCAAGAACGGCACGGCGCCGGGGCTGATGCGCGGCGTCGAGTTCGCGAACACGTTCTCGTTCCTGCGGCCGAACGACCTCGTGTGGAACTACGTCGTCGACAACTATCTGAAGGGCCGCACGCCCGCGCCGTTCGACCTGCTGTACTGGAACAGCGACTCGACGAGCCTGCCCGGTCCGATGTACGCGTGGTACCTGCGCAATACCTATCTCGAGAACAAGCTCCGCGTGCCGGGCGCGCTGACCGTGTGCGGCGAATCCGTCGACCTGTCGCGCATCGACGTGCCGACCTTCATCTACGGGTCGCGCGAGGATCACATCGTGCCGTGGCAGACGGCCTACGCGTCGACGTCGATCCTGACGGGCCCGCTGAAGTTCGTGCTGGGCGCGTCGGGTCACATCGCGGGCGTGATCAATCCGCCGGCGAAGAAGAAGCGCAGCTTCTGGGTCAACGAAGGCGACCTGCCCGAATCCGCGGACGACTGGCTTGCCGGCGCGACCGAGCAGCCGGGCAGTTGGTGGACGACCTGGGTCGAATGGCTCGATCAGTACGGCGGCCGCAAGGTGGCGCCGCCTGCCCAGCCCGGTTCCGCGCAGTTCCCGGTGATCGAGCCGGCGCCGGGCCGTTACGTGTTGCAGCGCGATTGACGAAAGCCGGACGGCAGCGCACGCTGTCCGGTGCACCGCAGTTTTTTTAACAGGGCCGGTAACGATGCGCCGTGTCGTGCGGGCCTGGAGGAAAGGGAAATGACGGACGTAGTGATCGTATCGGCCGCGCGGACCGCGGTCGGCAAATTCGGCGGCTCGCTCGCGAAGATCGCGGCACCGGAACTGGGCGCGACGGTGATTCGCGCGGTGCTGGAGCGCTCGGGCGTGAAGCCCGAGCAGGTGAGCGAAGTGATCATGGGGCAGGTGCTGGCGGCCGGCTCGGGGCAGAACCCGGCGCGTCAGTCGCTGATCAAGGCCGGCCTGCCGAGCGCGGTGCCGGGCATGACGATCAACAAGGTGTGCGGCTCAGGCCTGAAGGCCGTGATGCTGGCGGCGAACGCGATCGCGGCGGGCGACGCGGAGATCGTGATCGCGGGCGGCCAGGAAAACATGAGCGCGGCGCCGCACGTGCTGCCGGGCTCGCGCGACGGGTTCCGGATGGGTGACGCGAAGCTGGTCGACACGATGATCGTCGACGGCCTGTGGGACGTGTACAACCAGTACCACATGGGCATCACGGCGGAGAACGTCGCGAAGGAATACGGGATCACGCGCGAAGAGCAGGATGCGTTCGCGGCGCTGTCGCAGAACAAGGCGGAAGCCGCGCAGAAGGCCGGCCGCTTCAACGACGAGATCGTGCCGGTGTCGATTCCGCAGCGCAAGGGCGAGCCGCTGCAGTTCGCGACCGACGAGTTCGTGCGTCACGGCGTGACGGCGGAATCGCTGGCGGGCCTGAAGCCGGCGTTCGCGAAGGAAGGCACGGTGACGGCGGCGAACGCGTCGGGGCTGAACGACGGCGCGGCGGCGGTGCTGGTGATGTCGGCGCAGAAGGCGGCGGCGCTGGGTCTGACGCCGCTGGCGCGGATCAAGGCGTACGCGAATGCGGGCGTGGATCCGAGCGTGATGGGCATGGGGCCGGTGCCGGCCTCGCGCCGCGCGCTGGAGCGTGCGGGCTGGACGCCGGGCGACCTGGACCTGATGGAAATCAACGAAGCATTCGCGGCGCAGGCGCTGGCCGTGCACAAGCAGATGGGCTGGGACACGTCGAAGGTGAACGTGAACGGCGGGGCGATCGCGATCGGTCACCCGATCGGCGCGTCGGGCTGCCGGATCCTGGTGACGCTGCTGCACGAGATGGTCAAGCGCGATGCGAAGCGCGGTCTGGCGTCGCTGTGCATCGGCGGCGGGATGGGTGTCGCACTCGCGGTCGAACGTCCGTAACCGGTCGTCCGTCAACGCCAAACCAATCCGTGCGCCGGCCGATTGCGGCTTCGGCCGGCACCACGTGAAGTCAGAGGGGCCTCCGGCGGGTCTCGAAACCAAAAAATGGAGTGAGATTTATGTCTCAGCGAATTGCGTACGTAACGGGCGGGATGGGCGGCATCGGCACCAGCATCTGCCAGCGTCTGTTGAAAGACGGCTTCAAGGTGGTCGCGGGTTGCGGCCCGAACTCGCCGCGCCGTGTGAAATGGCTCGAGGACCAGAAGGCGCTCGGCTACGATTTCATCGCGTCGGAAGGCAACGTCGGCGACTGGGACTCGACCAAGGCAGCGTTCGACAAGGTCAAGGCCGAAGTCGGCGAGATCGACGTGCTGGTCAACAACGCGGGCATCACGCGCGACGTCGTGTTCCGCAAGATGACGCACGAAGACTGGACGGCCGTGATCGACACCAACCTGACGAGCCTGTTCAACGTGACGAAGCAGGTGATCGACGGCATGGTCGAGCGCGGCTGGGGCCGGATCATCAACATTTCGTCGGTGAATGGCCAGAAGGGGCAATTCGGGCAGACGAACTACTCGACCGCGAAGGCCGGCATCCATGGTTTCACGATGTCGCTCGCGCAGGAAGTCGCAACGAAGGGCGTGACGGTCAACACCGTTTCGCCCGGCTACATCGGCACCGACATGGTGAAGGCGATCCGTCCGGACGTGCTCGAGAAGATCGTCGCGACGATCCCGGTGCGTCGTCTTGGCGCGCCGGAGGAAATCGGTTCGATCGTCGCGTGGCTCGCGTCGAACGAATCCGGTTTCTCGACGGGCGCCGACTTCTCGCTGAACGGCGGCCTGCACATGGGCTGAACGTCGGGCTGCCCGGGCCCGGTTGGCCGCGCAGCCTGGCGTTTCCGAAAGCCCCCGCCTCCCGGATCCGGGCGGCGGGGATTTGTCACTTGCGCTACGCTGCACTCAAAGGCGTTACATGACTACTACAAAGAAAACGGCCGAGCGGCTCATCAAGAAGTACCCGAACCGCCGGCTCTACGATACCGAGACGAGCACGTACATCACGCTGACCGACGTCAAGCAACTCGTGCTGGAACAAGAGGACTTCAAGGTCGTCGATGCGAAATCCAACGAAGACCTGACGCGCAGCATCCTGCTGCAGATCATCCTCGAGGAGGAGAGTGGCGGCGTGCCGATGTTCTCGTCGTCGATGCTGTCGCAGATCATCCGTTTCTACGGTCATGCGATGCAGGGCATGATGGGCACGTACCTGGAAAAGAACATCCAGGCGTTCATCGACATCCAGAACAAGCTGACGGATCAGTCGAAGAACCTGTACGAAGGCAACGCGATGAATCCGGAAGTCTGGTCGCAGTTCATGAACATGCAGGCGCCGATGATGCAAGGGATGATGACGAGCTACATCGAGCAGTCGAAGAACATGTTCGTGCAGATGCAGGAGCAGATGCAGAACCAGGCGAAGTCGATGTTCAACACGTTCCCGTTCAAGCAACCGGGCGCGACGGAGCCGGAGAAGAAGTAAGCGGCGATCCGGTGTGGACGCGCAAAGTGTCGCGCCGGCATCGCGCGGGACGGCTCGTGCGGGACGGTAACGGGGCGCGTCGCGGAATGATTGTCCGCCCGGTGGCATTGCCCGCGAGTGCATGGGCGTTGTCGTACCGTAGCACATCAGTGCAGATTAAAACGCACAAGGCCGACCGGCAAAGCCCGGTCGGTCGAATATCAGATAAAGCGCTGATTGTAAAAGATGCCGATGGCCGGATTTTCGGCCGGCTTATCGAATCGCGAAGCGGCTTGCCGCCGATCCGTTCGCGCAGTTATTTCCGTAAATAAAGAGATTTCTATTTTCGGAAAATGCCGAGTAGATGATCGGAAAAACTTCCTTGGCACTGAACGAGTAAATGCCGTCGTTGATGGATACGAGGAGGTTGCCGCTCGTATCGGTTTCGATCTTGTCGATCTTACCTGCCTTGCAAAGCGATTCCGCGGAGGCGTGCGAGGATGCGGCAAGCATCATGGCGAAAACGAGGGTGGCCGCGAGTTTTCTCATGGTCTTTCCTTGGTGAATGAGTGGATTGCTTGGGTTGTGATGCAGGTAATGCACGGTTCAGTATTGGCTGGTCGAACAGGCGCCGATGTCTGATCGACGTGAAATATATCTGAGATTAATTGGGTGTTGAATGGGAGTGGCGGATTTGGCAATGGTTTTTGTGGATTGTTGAGTGTTTTAAAATATTCTGGTGAATTGTGTGTTGTGCGGTCCGGCAAAGGCTGGGGTTAATGATGGTTGGAGCAAAATAAATCTACCGATCATTGTTGTTTTATGATTTTTGGTTGTGGCGCGGTTTGTGTTTTTATTTTATTTTTATTTGCTCGGCCGATTTTTTTTGAATAATTGCCTTAGGTATTGAGGCTGGCAGCCGCCACCGACGAAGTGCGCAAGGCCATCGACGAGCGTGCCGCCGGGCGCAACCGTTTCATAGGCGTGTTTCGGTGTGGTACTCGTGCAGGATCGTGCACGTGTCGGCAGCCGGAGCGAGGATTGGGTCGCCGGTGCGGTTTGTCAGTACCGCGCGGTGAGTGCGGTCGATGGTGGGAAGCTTCGCCCGGTGGCGTTCTGCGAGGCGCTGGCGGAGGCACGCGATAACGGCGGCGCGCAGGCTGCGTGCGTTCGGGTACGGTGGATAGCGATAGTCACGCGGCTGCGCCGACAACCGGCCGGCCGCAACTCGATGCGGCGCGGTGGCTGGTCGGCGATGGCGACGAGGCGATCTGGTTCAACCGGTGCCTGACGGCCGCGACGTATCCGAAGTGAGCATCGGATCGAGTACGGGCCTGCTTCGGTGGACTTTTTGCGATTTCGTCACGGGACTGGATGCGTCACGACGCCGGATCGAATCCGTCTTCGCCATCCGACGGCGGTAGATCGAGAACGAGCTTGACCGCGCTGTAGTTGGCCTTGAGCGAAAACACGCGGCCGATCACGAAAAACGTCTGCCGGGAATTTTCGAGCTCGACGAAATCGCCGGGCTGCGGCACGTGGGCACCCTGGTCGTAGGAGAAGCTGGTGCTGGTTTGCTCACCGATGGCTTCTGCCGCGTGCTCGGTGAATTCGATCGTGATGTGGGTGGTCATGCGAGGCCCGTTGAGTGGATGGAAGAGAGCGATGGCTTCGATTTTCGCATGGCAGCGCCGCGAATCCGCGGCGATTGTTGCGCGACCGCAAGCTGGTGTCGACGACGCAGCCGCCCTCCATCAGCGAGAGGCCGGACCGGCCGGCGCCGATGCCGGCGAATGCGCGCAGGAACACGCCGAGCGCGCGTTGCCGGACGTGGCGCTGGTGGTATGCGGACAGCCCTCCCCGAAATGAAAGGGTCGTATCAAACTCACGATTCGTGACACGTCGCCCATCATGTCGCGTATTCGAGCGGGCGGTCCATGCCGTCGCCAGCCGCTCATTTTGGCTCGCCGCCCATAAATAGCTGTAAACTCACGCTTTTGCCGCCACGCCCCCACATTCCAGATGTCTCAGTCCCCCAAAGTAGGCTTCGTATCGCTCGGGTGCCCGAAAGCCCTCGTCGACTCCGAACAAATCATCACGCAGCTGCGCGCCGAAGGTTATGAAATCTCCGGCACGTACGACGGCGCCGACCTCGTCGTCGTCAACACCTGCGGTTTCATCGACGAAGCGGTGCAGGAAAGCCTCGATGCGATCGGCGAAGCACTGACCGAGAACGGCAAGGTGATCGTCACCGGCTGCCTCGGCGCGAAGTCGAGCGCGAGCGGCTCGAACCTCATCGAGGAAGTCCATCCGAAGGTGCTCGCCGTCACCGGCCCGCACGCGGTGGGCGAAGTGATGCAGGCCGTGCATTCGCACCTGCCGAAGCCGCACGACCCGTTCGTCGATCTCGTGCCGGCCGCCGGCATCAAGCTCACGCCGCGCCACTACGCATACCTGAAGATCTCCGAAGGCTGCAACCACCGCTGCACGTTTTGCATCATCCCGTCGATGCGCGGCGACCTCGTGTCGCGCCCGGTCGCCGAAGTGATGCTCGAGGCGGAGAACCTGTTCAAGTCGGGCGTGAAGGAACTGCTCGTGATTTCGCAGGACACGAGCGCGTACGGCGTCGACGTGAAGTACCGCACGGGCTTCTGGAACGGCAAGCCGATCAAGACTCGCATGACGGATCTGGTCGCCGCGCTCGGCGAACTCGCCGCGCAGTACGGCGCATGGGTGCGCCTGCACTACGTGTATCCGTATCCGAGCGTCGACGAAGTCATTCCGCTGATGGCCGACGGCCCGTTCAAGGGCCACGTGCTGCCGTATCTGGACGTGCCGTTCCAGCACGCGCATCCGGAAGTGCTGAAGCGCATGAAGCGCCCGGCCAACGCGGAGAAAGTGCTCGAGCGCGTGCAGAAGTGGCGCGAGATCTGCCCGGACCTGACGATCCGCAGCACCTTCATCGCCGGCTTCCCGGGCGAGACGGAAGAGCAGTTCGAAACGCTGCTCGACTTCATCCGCGAGGCGGAACTCGATCGCGTCGGCTGCTTTGCGTATTCGCCGGTCGAAGGCGCGAGCGCGAACGAACTGGACGGCGCGCTGCCGGACGACGTTCGCGAAGAGCGCCGCGCGCGCTTCATGGAAGTCGCCGAGGAAGTGTCGGCGCAGCGCATCCAGCGCAAGGTCGGCAAGACCCTCAAGGTGCTGATCGACGAAGTCAGCGCGGAAGGCGGCATCGGCCGCACGGCGGCGGATGCGCCGGAGATCGACGGCGTCGTCTATGTCGAGCCGGCGACGAAGGCGTCGAAGCGCTACAAGGTCGGCGATTTCGTGTCGGTGAAGATCACGGGCGCGGACGGCCACGACCTGTGGGGCGAGGTGTAAGCGATGACCGCCGCATTTCCGGAGATCCTCGCGCTCGGCGAGGCGATGATCGAATTCAACCAGTCGCAACCGGGCCGTCCTGAGTTCCTACAGGGCTTCGGCGGCGACACGTCGAACTTCTGCATCGCCGCGGCGCGCCAGGGCGCGTCGACGGGCTTCGTGTCGGCGATCGGTGACGATCCGTTCGGCCGCTTGCTGACCGGCATGTGGGCGGCGGAACACGTCGACACGACCTACGTGCGGATCGACCGCGCGGCGCCGACCGGCGTGTATTTCGTCACGCACGGCGCCGACGGCCATCAGTTCGACTATCTGCGCGCGGGCTCCGCGGCGAGCCGCTACACGGTGGCCGACCTGCCGCTCGACGCGCTGGCCGCGGCGAAGGCCGTGCACCTGTCGGGCATCAGCCTCGCGATCAGCGCGGCCGCGTGCGACGCCGCGTTCGCGGCGATCGACCATGCGCGCAGCAACGGCGCGCAGATCAGCTTCGACACGAACCTGCGCCTGAAGCTGTGGCCGCTGCCGCGCGCCCGCGCGGTGATGCGCGAGGCGCTGCGCCAGACGGACATCTGCCTGCCGAGCTGGGACGACGTCACGGCGCTCACGGGCGCGAACGATCGCGACGCGATCGTCGATGCGATGCTCGAGCACGGGCCGCAGGTTGTCGCGCTGAAGCTCGGCAAGGAAGGCGCGTATGTCGCGACCCCGAACGAACGGCGCGTGGTGCCGGGCTTCGCGGTCGAGGCCGTCGACGCGACGGGCGCGGGCGACTGCTTCGGCGGCGCGTTCGTCGCGCGGATCGTCGCCGGCGACGATCCGTTCACGGCCGCACGTTATGCGAACGCGGCGGCAGCGCTGTCGACGACGGGCTACGGTGCGGTCGCGCCGATTCCGCACCGCGATGCGGTGGAACGTCTGATGCACGGCTGACGCGGATCCCGCACGCCGGCCATGCGCTGCGCTCATTCGAACCTTCGGATGGCGCGCGCGACCTGAACGGGGGCGGGCGGCACGCATACCGCATCGGCGGCGGCTATACGCTCGTGACGATGTACATCGGCGACGAGCAACTCATCGCCGCGTTTTTCGAGCGAATCTGAAGCAAGGGAGCAACACAAGGTGGGTCGATATCTGGAATGGCAACGGGCGCTGTTGATCGCCGGCGCGCTGGCGGCGGGCCTCGCGATGCCCGGCATGGTCGCGGCTCAGCCCGTCGCGCCGGGCGCGCAGCAGGATGAAGCGGCGCCCGTACGGCCGCTGCGGCCGAACCCGGAATTCGCCCGCCTGCCGCGCTACGAGGGCACGCTCGGCGACCGGCCGATCGTCGCGCATCTCGGCCCGAAGACGGACGAGGAAGGCGTGCACGGCGAATACCAGTTCACCGATACGGGCGAGGTGATCCTGCTCGCCGGCGATCGCGACGGCGACACACTCGAAATCGAGGAATCGAACGACGGCACGAACATCACGGGCGTGTGGATCGGGCGCTTCGATTCGACGGGCGAGCTGAAGGCCGACCGGATGAACTCGGACGAATCGGATCCGCAACCGGTCGTGCTGCGCGCGGCGCCGGGCAAGCGCGCGGCGCTGCAGGTACGCGACGGCCGCGTGCAGGAAATCGAGACGGTCAGCGGCATCGTCAACCTGCGCACCGACGACTGAGCGCGCTGGCTCGGTGCGCGCGGCGCGCATTGTACCGGGCCAACCGCGCCGAATTTGGCTAATCTAGCGACACATTCCGCAACCGAACGGCCTTTCCCCGGGCCTCCTGCCATGACTGCATCCACTCCGAAGCGCGCACTCCAGACCCGCATCGTTCAACCCGACGACGTCATTCCGGACGGCTTCCGTTCGTTCGTGCCGCCGGTTGCGCGTGCATCGACGGTCGTGTTCCCCGATCTCGCGACGATGCGCGCGCTGGTCTGGCACAACGACAACCAGTGGCGCTACGGCCTGCACGCGACCCCGACGTCGCTGGCGCTCGCGCAGCGGCTGGCCGAGATCGAGGGCGGCACGCATGCGCTGCTGCAGCCGTCGGGCCTCGCGGCGATCATGAACGTCTATTTCGGGATCGTGAAGGCGGGCGACGACGTGCTGATCCCGCACAACGTCTACGGGCCGAACGCCGATTTCGGTAACTGGCTCGCGAAGGATTTCGGCATCACCGTACGCTTCTACGATCCGCTCGTCGGCGCTGGAATTGCCGAGCTGATCCAGCCGAACACGCGCTTGATCTGGATCGAGGCGCCGGGTTCGGTGACGATGGAAGTGCCCGACGTGCGCGCGATCACGACGGTCGCGCAGGCGCGCGGCATCGTCACCGCGATCGACAACACGTATTCGGCCGGGCTCGCGTTCAAGCCGTTCGAGCATGGCGTCGACATCTCGGTGCAGGCGCTGACCAAGTATCAATCGGGCGGCAGCGACGTGCTGATGGGCGCGACGATCACCGCGAACGCCGAGCTGCACGCGCAACTGAAGCTCGCGCGGATGCGCTGCGGGATCGGCGTTTCGGTCGACGATTGCTCGCTCGTGCTGCGCAGCCTGCCGAGCATGCAGGTGCGCTTCGATGCACACAGCAAGAGCGCGCTGGCGCTCGCGCAGTGGCTGAAGGCGCGGCCGGAGATCGCGGCCGTGCTCCATCCGCAGTTGGCCGATTGCCCGGGACACGCGTCGTTCGTGCGCGACTTCACCGGCGCGGGCGGGCTGTTCTCTGTGGTATTCGACGAACGCTACAGCAGCGAGCAGATCGATCGTTTCGTCGAGGCGCTCGAGCTGTTCGCGATCGGCTGGAGCTGGGGCGGCGCATGCAGCCTCGCGATGCCTTACGACGTCGCGTCGATGCGTGCAGACTGGCCGCATCGCGGCACGCTGGTGCGCTTCTACGTCGGTCTCGAGGACGAAGCCGACCTGCGCGCGGACATCGAGCGTGCGATGCAGGCTACGCTCGGCCGATAACGAAACTGCGGCAAAAAAACACGACGCCGGCGTGAGGCAACCTCGCGCCGGCGTTTTTCATGGGTGGCTTGCGCGGATCAGAACAGCCGCAGCAGCCCGTCGAGGCCGACATGGTCGAATGCGACGGTGGCCGCACCGCGCACGACGGGCTTCGCGTGGAACGCGACCGACAGCCCGGCTTCGGCCATCATCTTCATGTCGTTCGACCCGTCGCCCATTGCGATCGCGCGGGTAGGCTCGATGCCGAGCGAAGCGCAGGTCTCGCGCAGCAGGCGCGCCTTCACGTCCGCATTGACGATTTCGCCGAGCACCTTGCCGGTCAGCTTGCCGTCGACGATCTCGAGCGTGTTCGCATGCGCGAAGTCGATGCCGAGACGTGCCTTCAGGCGCTCGGTGAAGAACGTGAAGCCGCCCGATACGAGCAGCGTCTTCAGGCCCGCGGCCTTCACGCCGGCGAGCATCTTCTCGGCGCCCGGCGACAACTGCAGCCGTTCCTCGTACACGCGCTCGAGCGCGTGCGCGTCGAGCCCCGCGAGCAGCGCGACGCGGCGCGTGAGGCTTTCGTTGAAGTCGCGGATCTCGCCGCGCATCGCCGCGTCGGTGATCTCCGCGACCTGCGTCTTCAGCCCGCAGAAATCGGCGATCTCGTCGATGCATTCGATCGTGATCAGCGTCGAATCCATGTCCATCACGGCGAGCCCGAAGTCGCCGAGCGTGCGGCCGGCTTCGACGAAGCCGAAGTCGAGCGCATGCGTGCCGCAGTACGCGTCGATGTCGAGACGCTGCGCGGGGTTCGCGTTTTCGATGCGCAGCGCATGTTCGTCGGTCTGCACGATGCGGGTGCCGCGCGACAGCGCGAGCAGCGGTTTGTGATGCGCGTCCGACAGCGGCGCGAGACTCTGGATGACGAGGTTGTGGGTCATGGCGGAATGATTGAAAGCGAATGAAACGCGTGCGCGGCCGGCATGCGGCCGCCTGCGAACGCGGGCCCTGTCCGGCGTCGGGCCGCTGCGTCGCGAACGCGCCATTGTAGCCGGTTGGTATCCGCTCGCGGCCGGATCGCCGCGGATGGCCGGCCAGCGCCGCCGCCAGCGCCGCTCGCCGGACGGCGTTCAGCGTTCGTCCGCGCGATCCCAGTAGGGTGGATCGCCGAAGTGTTCGGCCAGGAACGCGATGAACGCGAGCGTCTTCAGCGGCACGTGCGCGCGGCTCGGGTAGACGGCCCAGATCGCGACGTCCTGCGCGAACGGGTAGTCGTCGAGCACGGTGACGAGCGTGCCGTCCGCGAGCAGCGGGCCGACGTCCCAGGTCGACTTGATCGCGATGCCGAAGCCGTCGACGAGCGCTTCGCGGATCGCCTCGCCGTTGCTCGCGACGAGCCGGCCGCCGACCCGCACGGTGAGCGGGCCCTGCGGCGTGACGAACGACCAGTCGCGCTGGTCGCCGAGGATCACGCATTCGTGCTGCGCGAGGTCGGCAGGATGGCGCGGCGTCCCGTGTTCGGCGAGATACGCGGGCGAGCAACACAGCACGCGCCGGTTCGCGGCGAGCTTGCGCGCGACCAGCGTCGAATCCTTCAGCGCGCCGAGGCGGATCGCGACGTCGTAGCCGTCGTCGACGAGATCGACGATCTCGTCGGAGAGCCGCAGGTCCAGCGACACGGACGGGTAGCGGCGCAGGAACGCGGGAATCACGGGCGCGACGTGCTGGCGGCCGAACGACGACGACATCGACACCTTCAGCCGTCCATACGGCTCGCTGCGGCCGTGGCCGACCGACGCCCGCGCGGCGTCGGCGGCCGACAGCAGCGCCTCGGCCCGGGCCATGAAGACCTCGCCGTCCTGCGTGAGGCTGATGCGGCGGGTGGTGCGGTGCAGCAATCGCGCGCCGAGCTGGCGCTCGAGCTGCGCGATGCGCGCGCTGGCGACCGCGGCCGACACGCCGAACTCGCGCCCGGCGGCCGTCACGTTCGCGAGCAGCGCGGCGCGCACGAACAGGCCGACGTCGAGCAGGTCGAGCGGCTTGTCGGGGGCCGGAATCGGATCGGCACTCATTGTTCTGAAATTCCTGAAAATGTTTCAGGAAATATAGCGGTTTTCTCGAAGGATCGGGCGGCCTACGATGGCATGCATGGGGGCTGCGCCGCGGCCCGCCGGATTTCCCTGAAGGAGCTTCATGATGAAAGCCGTTGGACTGACCCGTTACCTGCCGATCGACGACCCGCAGGCGCTGCTCGACGTGGAACTGCCGCAACCGGTGCCGGGCCCGCGCGACCTGCTCGTGAAGGTCGAGGCGATTTCCGTGAACCCGGTCGACACCAAGGTGCGCGCGCCGAAGGCGCAGATCGAGGAAGTACCGCGCGTGCTCGGCTGGGACGCGGCGGGCACGGTCGTCGCGGTCGGTGCCGAGGTCACGCTGTTTCGGCCCGGCGACGAGGTGTTCTACGCGGGCAGCATCACGCGCGCCGGCGCGAACAGCGAATTCCACACGGTCGACGAGCGCATCGTCGCACGCAAGCCGCGCACGCTCGATTTCGCGGCGTCGGCCGCGCTGCCGCTCACCGCGCTGACCGCGTGGGAGGCGCTGTTCGACCGGCTGCGCGTGTCGCCGCAGGGCGCGGACGCGGGCAAGTCGGTGCTGATCATCGGCGGCGCGGGCGGCGTGGGGTCGATCGCGATCCAGCTCGCGAAGACGCTCGGCAAGCTGCGCGTGATCGCGACCGCGTCGCGCCCGGCGTCGACCGAATGGGTGCGCTCGCTCGGCGCGGACGACGTGGTCGACCATTTCGGCGATCTGCCCGCGCAGTTGCATGACATCGGCCATCCGGAGGTCGACTACGTGCTGATCTTCAACGACACGGACCATCATTTCCCGGCCGCGGCGGAAGTCATCCGGCCGCAGGGCGGCATCTGCACGATCGTCGAGAACGCCAAGCCGGTGCCGGTCGAACTGCTGAAGGCGAAGAGCGCGGCGTTTCACTGGGAGTTCATGTTCACGCGCGCGATGTTCGAGACGCCGGACATGATCGAGCAGCACAAGATCCTGAGCGAGGTCGCGCGGCTCGTCGACGGCGGCACGCTGCGCACGACCGTCGGCGAGCAGCTCGGCACGATCAACGCGGCGAACGTGCGGCGCGCGCATCAATTGCTCGAGGGCGGGCGCGCGATCGGCAAGCTGGTGCTGAGCGGCTTCTGAGCCGGCGTCGCGCGTAAGGTCGGCTGCGTCGCGAACGCAAGCGGGGTAACACCCGATGCGTTTGCGGCGCATTGCATCCCGCTTGGCGGTAGACTGGCAACGCATCATGCATCGAAAACCGCGCGGCACGCGCGTGCCGCCGCATTACAAGGAGGTCAGCATGAGCCAACGCAGCTTGTCAGTCGCCGCATCGTGGTCGGCCGTGTTCGTGGCGGCGTGCGTCAGCGCGAGCGTATTCGCGGCGCCGCCGGTCAAGGGCAGCCTGAAGGGCGGCGGGACAGGGCAGCTCGAATACACCGTCAAGGTCGACTCGAAGACCTTCGGCAATACGCAGGAGACCCGCAAGATCCGCTCGGGCGAAACGGACGACTTCAACTGGAAGTCGGTGCCGCCGAGCGGCGCGGTCGCGATGCCGGACGGTTGCCCGAACGCCGACAACCTGCCGCGCGACGCGAACGGCGCGATGGTGCGCCAGACCCAGGTGCGGCTCGCGCCGTCGGTCGACGCGAAGGGGAACGCGAACGTCCAGATGAGCTTCCAGGCGGCCGCGCCGAAAGGCACGCGCAACGCGAGCGCGGGCGGCAAGTCGCTGCAATGCCCGGACGTCGTGTCGGTGAGCCAGGTCAAGTGGGTGTCGCTTTCGACCAATGGCGGTTCGAAGACGGTCACGATGAGCGACGGCACCAGGGTGACGGTGTCGATCAAGCACTGAGTGCAGTGCGCGGGCCGGCCGCGGCCGGTGCGCGCGCAACCAATCGCGGTGCGTTGCACGGCCGCGCGTGACGGTTTCGTGGCGCGCGGCTTCGGGCTTTTCATCGTTTGAAGTTCGACTTCGTCGAGCCCGGCGTGCGTGACGTCACACAGGTGTCACGCTATCCTCGCGACATCCGCCACCTCCTTCCCCGAACGACATTCCATGAAACATCGCATGCGCGCGCTGCTGTCGGCCGCTGCGTTCGTCGCCGCCCATGCGCAGGCGGCCGACGATTGCAGCTTCGTGAAAAAAGTCGAGCTGCCGTCACGGCAGCAGACGGCCGTCGTGTCGAGCGGCGCGCTCGAACCGTGCTCGACGGGCAGCTATGCGGTGCGCGTGTATTCGACCGCGCATGCGGCGCCCGGCTTCGATACGGACGACTACGTGACGGGCGTGCTGCATGCGCGCGACGGCACCGTCGCCGATGCGTTTACCGCGGATCTCGGCGCACGTGCGCCGCAGGCGCTCGTCGTCACGACGCGCTCGGCCGGCAGCGGCGGTTATGTCGGTGCGCAGGCCTATGTGACGACGCCGCGTGCGGTGCGGCTCGTCGCGTCGGTCGACGGGCTGGCGCCCGATGCCGATGTGACGGCCGCGTTGCGTCAGGCGCTCGGAAAGCGCCGCGCGGCGCGCTGACCGCACGCCGCGCGAAGGCCGCGTGCGTGTCGGCAGGCGCGCGTCACGGCGCGCGTCACGGCGTGCGCTCCTCTAGCCGCGACGCGAGAAAGCGGTGATCGGCCGAGAACAGCCGGCGATACGTCATCAGCACCGCGCCGACGGTACCGAGCGCGGATGCCGCGGCGATCAGGAACATGATCACGATCTGATAGCGCACGGCCTGCAGCGGCGACTGGCCGGCCAGCACCTGACCCGTCATCATCCCCGGCAGGCTCACGACGCCGACCACGGCCATCTGGTTGAGCGTCGGCAGCATGCCTGCGCGCACGGCCTGGCGCGCGGCGTCCTGCGCGGCTTCCCAGCGCGTTGCGCCGAGCGCGAGTGCGGTCTCGACGCGGTCGCGCCGCGCGGTCAGTTCCTCCATCATCCGCTCGACGCCGAGCGACACGCCCGTCAGCGTATTGCCGAGGATCATCCCGAGGATCGGGATCACATATTGCGGCGTGTACCACGGATGAATGCGGATCACGACGAACAGGCCGATCGCCGCGACGAACCAGCTGCTGAACCAGATCGACGCGATGCTGTCGACGCGTTGTCCGCGATACGCATGCTTGCCGCGACCGGCGCCCGCAAAGCCGGCGATCAACGTCATCAGCGCGGTGATCGGCAGCACGACGCTCCAGTGCGGATGGCCGAACACCCAGCCGAGCACGTAGCCGATCGCGAGCAGCTGCACGACGGTGCGCACGGCAGCGAGCGCGAGCTTGCGCCCGAGGCCGAGCGACAGCGCGGCCGAAATCGCGCCGTTGACCGCGACGAGGCCGGCGGCGATGCCGACGTCGACGAGACTCAGCTCCTGCAACGACGGGCTCATTGCGCCGCCTGCGTCGCGCGCGCGGCGTGCAGTACGCCGGCCTGCATCACGAGCAGCATCGTGCCGATTCGTGCGGCCTGCGCCGGATCGTGCGAGATCCACATGTACGCGCGCGCGTCGGGCGCCGCGTCGAACCACGCGCCGACGAGCGCTTCGATCGCGCGCGTCGACTCGGGGTCGAGCGCGGACGTCGGCTCGTCGAGCAGCAGCACGTCGGGATCGAGCTGCAGCACGCGCAGCAGCGCGGCGATCTGCGCTTCGCCGCCCGACAGTTCGCTCGCACGCTTGTCGAGGAAGTCGGCGCCGCGACCGGCGCGCGCCGCGAGCGCTTCGGCGCGCGCACGGTCGAACGTCGCGTCGCGATAGATCGCGAGCGAGTACGGGTAGCGCAATTGCGCTTCGACGGTCCTGTCCATTTGCGCGGGCCGCTGGCGCACGTACGCGACACGGCGCCGGTAGCCCGGAATCGCGCCGCGCCGGATGCGCTTGCCGCGCCACAGGATGTGACCGCCATCGAGCGGATCGAGCAACGCGAGCGCGCGCAGCAGCACGCTCTTGCCGGAACCCGACGCTCCCGTGATAGCAATTCGCGATCCCGCGGCGAGGCTGAAGTCGGTCGGCGTCAGCAACGTCTTGCCGCTGCTGGCGTCGCGGCGCGTGATCTGTTGCGCATCGATGAGGCCGGTAGGGACGGTCATGTCACAAATGAAAAAAAGCGTTAACGGCGCCGAAGCATTGGCGCAGCGTGCGCCATAATACCGATTGAAAGCCGCCGGTGTCGTGTTCGATTCACTCACAGGAGGGGCCCGACATGGCGCGCAAACTCTGCAGAACAACAACGGAACCGCCATGACGCTAGCTCGAGCCATTGGCAAGTCGGCTGCATGGATTGTCGGTATCGTCGCACTGGTCATTGTGGCAACCGGCATCTTCATTTTCACGTTCGACTGGAACCACGCGAAACCGTGGGTCAACGAACATGTGAGCACCGCACTTGGCCGTTCGTTTGCGATCCACGGCGATCTCAGGGTCGACTGGCACCGCCCGCAAGGCGAGACCGGCTGGCGGGCATGGGTGCCCTGGCCGCGCTTCTCGGCCACGCAGCTCGAGATCGGCAACCCCGACTGGGCGAAGGGCCCGAAGTTCGTCACGCTCGACGCCGCCCACTTCGATCTCGCGATTCTCCCGCTCTTCACGCATCAGATCGTCATTCCGTCGATCGACGCCGTCAATCCCGCAGTCGACCTCGAGCGCCTCGCCGATGGCCGCAACACGTGGACCTTCGAATTCAAGCAATCGGGCAAGCCGACGCGGTGGAACCTGCGGCTCGACAGCTTCGCGTTCGCGAAGGGGACCATCGTCTATCGCGATGCGATCACCAAGGCCGATCTCACGATCGCGGTGGATACGCTCGGCCATCCGATTCCGATCGGCGACGTGCTGAAGGAGCAGGAACAGACCTCGCTCGCGGCGTCCGCCCAGCATGTCGGCAAGCAGGGGGCCGCGCAGATGGCCGCAAAGGCGCATGCGGAGGCCGCGTCCGCCGGGTCGGGTGCATCCGCGGCACAGGGCGCAAGCGCGGCGTCGACGCCCGTGGTCGCATCGGGGGCGGCGTCTGCCTCCGCGGCCAGGCCGGTCTCGTCAGCATCGACGGCCGTGCCGGCATCCGCCGCGAGCGGCGCATCCGGGGCCGCGGTACCCGCGAAGTCGGAGCCGACGTACGCGTTCGGCCTCAAGGTCGACGGCCGCTACAAGAACGTGCCGGTGACCGGCACCGGCAAGGTGGGCGGCGTGCTGGCGGTCGAGAGCGCGACGCAGCCGTTCCCGCTGCAGGCCGACGTGAAGGCCGGCGATACGCGGCTCGCGATCGTCGGCACGCTGACCGATCCGCGGCATCTCGCGGCACTGAACCTGCGGCTGTGGCTGCAGGGCACGTCGATGTCGCACCTCTATCAGCTCACCGGCATCACGCTGCCCGACACGCCGCCGTATGCGACCGACGGACGGCTGATCGGCAACTTCAATCCGCCCACGAGCACGTTCCGCTACGAGAACTTCAAGGGCCGCGTCGGCGGCAGCGATCTGCACGGCACGCTCACCTGGGCGCAGCGCAAGCCGCGGCCGAAGCTGTCGGGCGAAGTCGTGTCGAACCTGCTGCAGTTCTCCGACCTCGCGCCGGTGATCGGCGCCGATTCTCCCGCGAGCAAGGCGAAGCGCGGCGACACGACGCGCCAGCCGCCGGACCGCGTGCTGCCGGTCGCGGCGTTCCGCACCGAGCGCTGGAGCGCGATCGACGCGGACGTGAAATTCACCGGCCGCAGGCTGATCAAGAGCCCGCAGTTGCCGATCACCAACCTGTACACGCACATCCTGCTGCAGGACGGCGTGCTGACGCTCGAGCCGCTGCAATTCGGCGTCGCTGGCGGCACGCTCGCGACGAATGCGCATCTCGACGGCAGCCGCACGCCGCTCAAGGGCCGTTTCACGCTGAGCGCGCGCCATCTGAAGCTCAAGCAGCTGTTCCCGACGCAGAAGGTGATGCAGACCGCGCTCGGCGAGATCAACGGCGACGCGTCGCTGTCGGCGACCGGCAACTCGCCGGCCGCGCTCGCCGCGACGTCGACCGGCGAGGTGAAGGCGCTCATCACCGACGGCCGCATCAGCCTGCTGCTGATGGAGGCGGCGGGCCTGAACGTCGCGAACGTCGTCTACGAGAAGCTGTTCGGCACCCGCGACGTGAAGATCAATTGCGCGGCGTTCGATTTCGTCGCGAATGACGGCATCCTCGACCCGAAGGTCTTCGCGCTCGATACGGACGACGCGCTGATCAACGTCGACGGCCCGGTCAACCTGCGCGACGAATCGGTCGACCTGAAGATCCATCCGCACACGAAGGGTTTCCGGATCTTCTCGCTGCGCTCGCCGCTGTACGCGAAGGGCACGTTCAAGAACCCGAAGGTCGGCGTCGAGGCGGGCGCGCTCGCGCTGCGCGCCGGCGCGGCGGTCGGGCTCGGGCTGATCAACCCGTTCGCGGCGCTGATTCCGCTGATCGCGCCGAGCAACAACCGCGACGTGCCGTGTTCGCAGCTGTTCGCGCAGATGAAGGCCAAGGCGGCGGAGAAAGAAGCGGCGAAAGCCGGCAAGTGACCGGCGACGGCGGTGGGGCAGGCGGGACGGCACGGTGCCGCGCTGACCGGCCGCGCTCGTTGGGGCGCCGCTCCCGGTTGCCGCCTCTAGGTCCCGCCGCCGTCGCGCGGTAGCTCCAGCGGCCGCTGCTCAGCGGCGGGCGCGCACCCAGACGAGTACCGCGTCAACCTCCCGGCCGTTGATGACGACGGGCCCGGCGGTGCCGAGTTGCATCCGGTCGCCGTCGATACTGACAACCCGCTGCTGGACGTTGCCGATCCAGTTCGGATACAGGCTCACGTCCATTTCATGGGTCAGCGTGCCGTCGTCGTCGACGTTAAAAGGGCCTGAATATGCGATGTAGCCGTGGGCGGCGGCGGCGCGTTCCTCGACGCTGCCGCCCTGCAGGTCGCCGTCCGCATAAGGCGGGCGGCCGGGCGCCATCAACTGCGCGGACATGTAGCCGTCCGGCGTGTACAGGATCCAGCCGCGCGCGTCGCGGCCGAGCGGGTAGGTGACGGTGCCGCCGTCGCGCGGGCGGATTTCGTAGGAAACGAGGCGCCATGCGCCGACGAGTTGTTCTCGAAGCTGGCTGGTTGGCATGCGGGGTTCCGGTGTGACGGCGATGGCGCGTATGCCGTCGTGTTGACGGGGCAGCGGGCACCGGGCAACGACCGTAGCGCGGGTGCCGCGGCGGCGTGGTCGGCAGTTTCTCCGACACCTGCTAAAATACACGGTTTTCCGTCGATTTCTCTCTTACGGGACCTGCCGTGCTTTCTACTGCCAACATCACGATGCAATTCGGGCCGAAGCCCTTGTTCGAGAATATCTCGGTCAAATTCGGCGAGGGCAACCGCTATGGTCTGATCGGCGCGAACGGCTGTGGCAAGTCGACCTTCATGAAGATCCTCGGCGGCGACCTCGAGCCGAGCGGCGGCAACGTCGCGCTGGAGCCGAACGTGCGTCTGGGCAAGCTGCGCCAGGACCAGTTCGCGTATGAAGACGTGCGCGTGCTCGACGTCGTGATGATGGGTCACACCGAGATGTGGGCCGCGATGACCGAGCGCGACGCGATCTACGCGAACCCGGAAGCCACCGACGACGACTACATGCACGCGGCCGAGCTCGAAGGCAAGTTCGCCGAATACGGCGGCTACGACGCCGAGGCGCGCGCGGGCGCGCTGCTGCTCGGCATCGGCATCGAGGAGAAGTTCCACACCGGCACGATGGCCGACGTCGCGCCGGGCTGGAAGCTGCGCGTGCTGCTCGCGCAGGCGCTGTTCTCGAAGCCGGACGTGCTGCTGCTCGACGAACCGACCAACAACCTCGACATCAACTCGATCCGTTGGCTCGAGCAAACGCTCAACGAGTACAACTCGACGATGATCATCATCTCGCACGATCGTCACTTCCTGAACTCGGTGTGCACGCACATGGCCGACATGGACTTCGGCACGCTGAAGGTCTGGCCGGGCAACTACGACGACTACATGCTCGCATCGGCACAGGCGCGCGAGCGCCAGGCCGCGGCGAACACGCGGGCGAAGGAACGCGTGGCCGAGCTGCAGGACTTCGTGCGCCGCTTCTCGGCGAACAAGTCGAAGGCTCGCCAGGCAACGAGCCGGGCGAAGCAGATCGACAAGATCAAGATCGAGGAATTCAAGCCGTCGTCGCGTCAGAACCCGTTCATCCGCTTCGAGTTCGAGAAGAAGCTGCACAACGTCGCGGTGGTTGCCGAAGACATCACGAAGAAGTACGAGCGCACGATCTTCCAGAACTTCAACCTGTCGGTGCAGCCGGGCGAGCGCATTGCGATCATCGGCGAGAACGGCGCGGGGAAGACGACGCTGCTGCGTTCGCTGCTCGGCGCGCTGCCGCTCGATCACGGCACGGTGAAGTGGTCCGAGAACGCGAATGTCGGCTACATGCCGCAGGATACGTACGAGGAGTTCCCGAACGACATCACGCTGATGGACTGGATCGACCAGTACCGCAAGGATGGCGATGACGAGACGATGGTGCGCGGCACGCTGGGCCGCCTGCTGTTTTCGTCGGACGACATCAAGAAGTCGGTGAAGGTGCTGTCGGGCGGCGAGAAGGGCCGCATGATCTGGGGCAAGCTGATGCTCGGCCGCCACAACGTGCTGCTGATGGACGAGCCGACCAACCACATGGACATGGAGTCGATCGAGTCGCTGCAGATCGCGCTCGAGCAGTTCGAAGGCACGCTGATCTTCGTGTCGCACGATCGTGAGTTCGTGAGCGGGCTGGCGAACCGGATCATCGAAGTGCGCACGGACGGTACGCTGTACGACTTCGGTGGCAATTACGAGGAGTTCCTGACGAGTCAGGGGCAGGAGTAAAACCGCCGGTTTGTTCCAAGACAGCCCTTCATGTGTCCCGGGTTGTCCTACGGAATTGTCCCGTTGGGACAACGGCAGGGGCTCTCTAGAGGACACTAGGCGGAGCGCGTAAGGCGTACCGCCAGAAATACGAAAGGCCCACATCGGCAGTTTGTCGGTGTGGGCCTTCTCGTTTATGCGCACTTAGCCAGTTTGCGCGCAATGGTGCTAGTATCAACTTCGATTTTTCTTACAGAACTGATAACAGCACGGGGTGCGTATGGTTACTTATCCAGTATCCGTTAGGAGAGACGGCTATCGGGGCAAGGATGCGCGGAAAAAGCGTAAGGCGGCTGACTTTAATGAGATTGCCGCAGCCGTGGAAAATTACGTCAACGGGCTTCTATACGAGCAGCAAGAGCCTGTTCGCTCGTATGGCTATAACGAGATAGCAAGCGCGCTGGGATATGACGTTAAGGCCGTGCGCGATGTGGGCTTCTCTATTGATGGAGGACATAACGGCTTTACTGCCTACAAACGCGGAATGACAGCCACGCAAGCCCTTGATGCTATTCGACCTGAAGGTCTGTAGGGGCTGGGATGGCGCTCATCAACTGTCCTGAATGCGGTCACGACGTATCTACAAGCGCGAAGGCATGTCCGAGTTGTGGGTTTCCGGTCGCGCGCAAAGAGCTGTTTAGGAAGGCTGCGACATCAATCAAGCATGTGTTTCAGCGTCGCCAACTTCCTCCCGCTCAGCCTGGAACCGTGCATCTAATCGACGCGGCGACCACTCATGAGTTGACTGGGGGAATGGTCAAGACCAGAGGGCCGTTTAATCTCTACCGCATCAATGGTTGCGGAATGGGTATGGCGGGGTTTGTTCCAATAGTTATGATAGACGGTCGGGTCATCGGATTATCGCTGTCATCGTTCTGTTTTTTGTTCATCCCGCTCATCCCGTGTGCGTGGTATATGGTCGAGCGGAACGGCAATAGATATATCTTTTACGGAAGAGTGCCGCTTCGCGTTTGCTCGTCTGTTTTCGGTTCAGGGTTTGTCTGGAAGAGTTACTTGATAGAAATAGCCAAGCCTAGCGCCATCGTCGCGCTTCTGGTGGCTGCGCTCGTGGCATTCGGCTAGGGCTAATATCGCCAGCACGAGATGCTCTCACGGGCCTCAAATGGGCCCGCTGGGGGCATTTGACCGCACCGTTCACATTGGTTAACGCGTTCGATAGCAATGGATAAAATTCTTCAGTCTTTATCATCTGGTGAGTGGTGGTTCAGCGTGGTTGCTGCCGGCCTCATCGTCGGAGTGGCGGGGACCTATCTTGTTCGAGTTCTTGACTCGTGCTCTGGTAAGCTCACGGGGATTTGGGCAAATCGCTCCGTACGCGTGCAAGAGGCGCGAACCAAGCAGGTTGACGAACTTGTGCGTTTCCGCCATCGAATTCCCTTCGTCTTGGCCGAGCGAAATAACCTGCAACTTGACGCTGTATGGAATCTACTGCTTTCGGGAGTGGCTTTAATACTAAGTGCGCTGACCTTGATTCAAGTCCAACGCCCATTATCGTGGTCGGACTACGGGGCGCAAGCTGCTACCGGGATGGCGGCAATCATTCTGGGGGTGCTGGCGTTCAAGAAGCAGCTAAAGTCGCTCGAATTAACGCTGACATTAATCGAACTCCGTTGTCGACTTGATGTCGAGCAAATCCGAAGTGGGCAATAGTTTCCAAAACCGTTCCCTTTCGAATATCGGCAGTCAGGGGCGTACGAAAGTTCGTTTGTAAGCTGTTCGGGCATGGCATAAGACTCGGACGCTTATTGCGTACAGGTGTACGTTTACTGCCGTATCTCCCCCCATGACCATCCACCGAGAACCAACGTCCAGAGATTGAACGGGTTCGCTATCGAAAAATGGCGCATGTGGACGAATTAATTAGCAGTTCCGTCACTGCCTCCGAGCGTCTCGGCTTCGCACGCTTGGTGGACCGTATGGAGTTAGGCGATGTCGTGGACGTTACCAAGCAGGACCGACTGGGCAACGCGATGGACGTGAGTGCTACGGAAGAGGCGCTGGCAGGTCTGGGGGTGAAGGATTCCCGCCTTTTCTTTTTGCCCATCTTCGGCCTATCATCGCGATTTACCGGTAATCGTCATGAGATGAGCGACTATGGAGCAGAGTTTTCCGGCGGAGGGCTTCTTTGATCTTTCTGCAAGTGATTTATTCGGCCTCGCATGTGAGCAGTACACGGCGTTCTACGCAGCGCAAACGCCCGTGAACGCGTTTCTTGTTTCCGTGACCCTGTTCCACTTACTTGATTGGCTGGTCAAGAACGGGACAAAGGAAAATGTCAGAGAAAAACTTGCCGCCAAGGATGAGGCTGGGCGCTCGGCGGAGGAAGCGCTGGTTCTCAAAATCCACGGGCTCGAGGCGTTTCGAGCAGTCATCAGCGCGGCAAACAATGCTAAGCATCATACGCTCGATGGTAAAACGAGGCCGGCATACGGGAAAAGAATCAAGCGGGGTTTCTTCACTGGGGTGTCGCGCGTTGGAGACTCCCTAGGGACGGAATACCTCATCCTCGATGTTGATGATAAGCCCGTGTGGCTCCGTGATGCTTTCTGGGCCGTGCTTGATACATACCGGGAGTACTTCCAGAAAGAGCGCAGCCCTGAATGATTTGCTCTCTCGCTGCGTATGATAGCGATTGGGATTCCTTGCGCCAGGTTCCTCATCGCGACGCGTAACGGATCCCTTGCTGGCGAAGGTTGCGGACAGGCAGGGAAGGGATTGATTAAAAACATGAACGGGATCGGGTGTCGCACGACCGCGAGTTCGTGAGCGGGCTGGCGAACCGGATCATCGAAGTGCGCACGGACGGTACGCTGTACGACTTCGGTGGCAATTACGAGGAATTCCTGACAAGTCAGGGGCAGGAGTAAGTGCCCGGAGGTTTCCTCCGCGCATGAGTTCCGGTGCGGCACCGACCAGAACGCCCGGAGCGAACCGTCACAAGCGCATCAAGCCCGCATCGACAGCAGTGTCGATGCGGGTTTTTTCATTTCCGCTCGCGGCCGGGGCCGGCCGCATCGCGAATTCCGGTTTCCTCCCGTTGACCGACTTCGGGTAAATTACCGCCGAACGCCATTCATCATTCCCCATTTCGACCCGGAGCCGTCCCTCGATGCAGGACCATCCCCTCCCGCTCGACCTGTCCGGCCTTGCGCAAAGCCTTTACGCGCAGGGCACCGAGGAGGGCATCCTGGCGCGCCTGATGGAGCGGATCGCGCCCGCCAACCGCTTCTGCGTCGACATCGGCGCGAGCGACGGCCTTCGCAACAGCAACACCGCGCGGCTGCTGCACGAACAGGATTGGGCCGGCGTGCTGGTGGAAGGCAGCGCATATCGGTTCGGCAAGCTTGCCGCCCACTACGCGGGCGCGGAGCGCGTCCGTCTGTATCAGGACCGCGTCCAACCCGATACGGTCGATCAACTGCTCGCCGATGCGAACACGCCGGCCGACTTCGACCTGCTGTCGATCGACATCGACGGCAACGATTACTGGGTGTGGTGCGGCCTGCAAGCGTTTCAGCCGCGCATCGTCGTGATCGAATACAACCCGTACTACACGCCGCCCGAACGCTGGGTCATGTGCTTCAATCCGGACCACGAATGGGATGGCTCGACCTACTACGGTGCAAGCCTCGAATCGCTCGTTCATCTCGGCAGGCGGAAGGGCTATGAACTCGTCTGCTGCGACGACATGGGCAACAACGCGTTCTTCGTACGGCAGGACCTGTACCCGCTGCTCGGCATCGCGAACAACGATCCATCGGTGCTGTTCCGGCCGGCGATGTACAAGCTCCGCTACGTCGGACACAACACGTTCCTGACCGGTCATCCGTATCGACACGGGCCGGCGGAGCACATCTGAATGGACCGGCTTGCGATCCCCTTTGACGAGATTCGCGACGCCTACGCGCTCGGCCGAAGCGACGCACCGCGCCAGGTCAGCGAACGCGTGTGGTATCTGCCGGCTGACAGCGGCGGTGTGGCAGTCAAGCTCTATGCGCTCGAACACCATGCGCGCGCGGCCAGGGAGGCCGCCGTCCTTGCGCATCTGGAAATGCACGGCGATGCCCGCGTTCGTGTCCAGACGCTGAAACGCACGACAGCCGGCGCATCGCTGTGGACGGGGCAGGACTCGCACGCGATGCTCACGCGCTGGGAAGCCGGGCAGTTCAGAACCTACGATACATTTTCGCCAGCCGAGTGGAATGCGCTCGGCGCGAGTCTGGCCGCGCTGCACCTGAGCCTCGACCGGCTGCATCTGCCGTCGCTCGACACGATCCGCGCGCGGCTGACCGCGATCGATGCGGACGCGGTGCGCCGCAGCCTGCTCGACGCACGGGATCGTGCGCACGCGAACGACGGCGGCGCGGACCTGCGTCGCTATGTCGATCTCGCGCTGCGCATGCTCGAGCGCTACTATCCGGGCAGTCTCGACGCGTTTCCCGCCGACGATCCGCAGCATCCGATTCACAACGACTACAACCAGTTCAACTATCTGTTCACGGGCACGCTGCCGCCGCTGATTCTCGACTGGGAGGCATCGATCGGCGCGCCGCGCGAATACGAACTGGTGCGATGCCTGAATCATTTGCCGCTGGAGGCGCCGCATCTGGCGGCAGCCTTCGTGCGCGCGTATGGCCGGGTCCGGCCGGTGAATCCCGCGCACCTCGCGTGGGCCGTCGATGCCGCGTGCCTGCAGCACGCGCTCAAGCTGTGGGTCGTGCAAGGCTGGCTCGACGATCCGTCGCGCTTCGCGTCGCACCTGAGCGGCGCGGTGACCATGGCGTCCGCGATGGTGGACGCGCGCGAGCGTCTGATCGATTTCTTTTCCCGTTGCGTGGAAGCAGGAAGCTGAAGTGAGTGCGAATCCGAACACCATCCCGAATCCGCCGCGCTCCGGCGAGCGACAGCATGTCTTCCCGCCGCCGCTGGATCGCGACTACCGCGTCGCCGATGGGCGCGTCCGGACGCGCTCGCTGGAAGCGCATATCGTCGACCACTGCAACCTGACCTGCGCGGAATGCTGCTCGCTGTCGCCGCTGCTGCCCGAGTGGTATGCGAGCCCCGAATCGATAGAGTCCGATCTGCGCAAGGCCGCGAAGGTGCTGAGCCCGCGCATTTTCAAGCTGGTCGGCGGCGAACCGCTGTTGCACCCGGCGCTCGTCGAACTCGTCGAACGCGTGCGCGGCACGGGCATCGCGCCCGAAATCTCCGTCACGACGAACGGCCTGAAGCTCGGCGAGATGCCGGACGCGTTCTGGCAAGCGGTGGATGCGCTCACCATCTCCCGCTATCCGAAGCCGGCGCTTTCGCCCGACCTGATCGCGCATGTCGAGCACCAGGCCGCGCGTTTCGACGTGCGCCTGAACTGGAAGGTGCAGGACGTGTTCACGACGATGAATCGTGCACAGCCCGGCACGGATCGCGACGACGCGCGGCGTCTCTATCACGATTGCTGGATCCGCGAGCGCTGCCATATGATTCGCGACGGCATGTTCTACACGTGTACGCGTCCGGCGCATTTCCATACGCTCTACAAGGGCGAGAAGGATTTCCAGGCCGACGGCCTGCCGCTGCGCGATGACGCCGGCATGCTCGATGCGATGCTCGCCTATCTGCAGCGCGAGGCACCGCTCGAAGCATGCCTGCATTGCCGCGGCGGCAGCGCGCCGGTCGCGCCGCATCGCATCCTGAAACGCATTGAAGTGGACACCTTGAAGGCTCGTTATCCATGATCGTCGGCACGCGCGACCCGTTCGGTTTCGATCGTCTGCACTACCATCCGCGCAGCGGCGTGGCGGCGTCCGGCATCCGCGCCGTCCTGCAGGCGTCGGGGCAAGCGGCCGGCGCGCCGGACCCGGCCGCCATCGCGGGCTACCTGAGCGGCCAGCGCCTGATCGGCCGCACGGTGCTGCGCGACGTGCTCGCGGTGCCGCCCGGTCATGCACTGATCCGGGCGCCGCACGGCCTGGCGGTGCGGCCGGCGCCCGAGCGGCCCCGGCATGCCGATCTGGACACCGTGCTGCGCGCATCGCTGCAACGCGCGCTCGACAGCGGCAAGCGCGTCGCGCTGGCGCTGAGCGGCGGGCTCGATTCGGCGCTGCTGCTCGCGTTGCTGCGCGAACTCGGCGCCCAGCGGCACGTGACGTCCTATATCCTCGCGACCGACATGCCCGACTACTGCGAACTCGACGCGGCGCTCGAACTCGCCGCGCAGATGCAGGCGAACGTGAAGATCGTGCGCGCGAACGAGGCCGACTTCGTCGCGGCGCTGCCGAGAACGACCCATGCGGTCGAGGAGCCGATGTTCAACCTGCACCCGGTCGCGAAGCTGCTGCTGGCCGAGGCGATCGCCGCGGACGGCGTCGAGGTGGCGATCACCGGCGACGGCGCGGATCAGGTCTTGCGCCGCGACCGGTCGGCCAACTATCTGCCGCTGTGCCATGCGTTGTTCGACGAGGCGTCGGTCGATCTGCATCCGCCGTTCGTCGATGCCGACGTCGTCGCGCATCTGACGAGCATCGCACCCGACCCGAACAAGCAGTGCCTGCGCGATCTCGGTGCGCGCCTGAACCTGCCGGACCGTCTCGTGCACGGCCCGAAGCGCGGGCGGCTCGCACCGGCGATGGATCTCGCGCCGCTGCTCGATCGCGACCGCACGCGTGCACTGGCCGACACGCTCGGTCTGGCCGCGCCCACGTTGCAGGCGGATACCGAGCGCGTGCTGTGGGTCACGCTGACGCTGATCCTCGATCATCTCGATCGCCTTCATCTCGATGCCGCGCATCGCTCAACCTGAGTCGCCCATGAAACGCATCCTGTTCTGCGTGGTGCCCGAGAAGGGCCACGTCAATCCGTGCATCGGCCCGGCCCAGCATCTGCGCGCGGCCGGCTGCGACGTCGCGTTCTACGCGCCGGCCGACATCAGCGCGCAGCTCGACGGCGCCGGCGGCTTTGCATTCGTCGGGCCGCGCGAGACGCCTGAACGCCACGACCTGTCGCGCGGCGCGAGCTTCGCCGCGAACATTCGCGACGCCGACTGGCTGAGGCACTGGATCCGCACGCTGCTGATCGACCTCGCGCCCGCTCAGGTGGACGGCATCCGCGCCGTGCTGCGCGAATGGCAGCCCGACGTGGTCGTGATCGATCCGCTGCTCTACGCCGCGGCGATCGCTGCCGAGCTGGAAGGGCTGCCGTGGGTCTCGATGTCCAATTCGCTGAATCCGGTGCTACCCGACGCGCTCGATTCGGAACTGCTCCGTACGGTGCGATGGCTCGAGCCGGAACGCACGCGCCTGTTCGCGCGCTACGGTCTCGACGCGCGTTTTCGCGGTTGCGACATCCTGTCGCCGCATCTGACGCTCGCGTTCACGACCGACGCGCTGGTCGGTACGCCGCCGCCCGGTGTCGAACTGGTCGGCCCGGCGATGCCTTCGGGCCCGCGCGGCGACGAGACGGCGTTCCCGTGGGAACGCCTCGACGCGGATCGCCCGCTCGTCTACATGTCGCTCGGCAGCCAGCTTTACTACCACCCGGAGCTGTTCGCGAAAGTCATCGACGCGACGCGCACGACGTCGGCGCAACTGGTGCTGTCGGTGGGCGAACTGGCCGATTCGGATTTGCTGCCGGTCGATGACGAGCGCGTCGTCGCGGTGCGTTACGCGCCGCAGCTGGCGCTGCTGCGGCGCACGCACGCGTTCGTCAGCCATGGCGGCGCGAATTCGGTGATGGAGTCGCTCGCGTGCGGCGTGCCGATGCTGCTGTCGCCGTTCTGCAACGACCAGTTCCATTCGGCGCACTTCGTCGAGCGGGCCGGCGCGGGGTGCGTGCTCGATCTGCAGCAGGCCGGCGTCGCGGAGATTGCCGACGCGCTCGAACGCCTGTTGCGTCCCGGATCGTTGCGCGAGCAGGCGGCGCGGATCCGCGCGAGCTACGCGCGCGACGGTTCGGCGCAGGCCGCCCGCCTGATCAGCGCACTCGCTTCAGGAAGCCGCCTGGCGACAGCGTCATGAGCACGCGGTCCTCGATGTCGTGGTCGACTTCGAACCGGTCGTCGCCGGCGAGAAACGCATGCACGGCCGTGGCCGGGTTGTTGCCTCTGCCGTACGGCTTGCCGTCGAACATCGACTCGGGCAGATACTCCATGATGGTATCCATCACGATCGCGTAGCTGCCGGGCGTCACGAGCGGCGCATAGCAGGCGAGTTCGCGCAGCACGTGCGCGTGCGTATGCGTGAGATCGAGGATCGCCATCACGCGCGCGCCGTCGCCGATCCGCGCGCGTACCGATGCGAGCGTGTCGGTTGCGCACGATTCGCCTTCGATCAGCACCATGCGATGGGCGAGCCGGTGCGATTGCAGGCGCTGCCTGACCTCGTCGCGCAGGCGCGGTTCGATCGCGACCACACGGCCGTGGCCACCCGTCAATTCCAGCATCGACGCGGAGAATACGACGCCGCCGCCCGCCGCGATGCCGGTCTGCACGATGCAGTCGGGACGCGCGCGCCAGATCAGTTCCTGCAGGGCGAGCATGTCGCCGGGCAGATGGAAGAAGCGCTCGCCGAGCCAGCGCGTCTGGAACAGATGGTCGAATTCGGCGGCGCGCGTCAGCCATTCGATGTTGATGTCCCGCATGCGGGCCGAAGGACGCTCTGACATGGTCAATGCAACGAGTAGGAATGACGTGAAAACGCTGGAACCGTGGCTTCACCGGTACTGGAACATCGCGCCGGCGCGCCTGCAGGCGCTGGCGTCGGGCCATACTAACAAAACGTACCTCGTCGAGTGCGCCGCGGGGCGCACGGTGCTGCGCGTGTCGTGGTCCGGCAAGCCGGTCGGGCAGGTGCGTCGCGAGGCGTCGATACTCGGGCGTCTCGGCGGTTTGCGCACGGCGCCGACATTGCCCGCGCTGCCGCGGCTGCGGCCGACCGTGGATGCGCAAACCGGTGTGCAGGCCGCCGATGGAAGCTGGCTGCACCTGTTCGAGCATATCGACGGACGTCCCGGCCTGCCCGACGATGCGCAGGCCGGCGCGGTCGATGCGATGCGTGCGCTCGCGCATCTGCATGCGGCACTGGCGTCGATACCCGTAAGCGAATCGGCACCGCTGGCGTGGCTGTCGGCGCGTCATGCGCGCGTCGCCGCACGGGCGATGCCGTCGTTGGCGGGCGATCTGGGCCGTGACTACGCCACGGTGATCCGGCGAATCCGCGCGCATCTCGACGCCGCCGCACGCTGGCTGACGGGGCCGGTGCACTGGCTGCACGGCGACTATCACGCGGGTAACCTGCTGTATGTGGGCAATGCGGTGAACGGCGTGCTGGATTTCGACGATGTGGGGCAGGGCGCGCAATGGCTCGAGGCGGCCTTTGCGTTGTTCGCGCTGTCGCGCGATGCGGCCAGGGACGATCGCTTCGTATTCGATGCACGGCGATGGGAAGCCGGCCTGCAAGCCTACGCAGCGACGCGGCCTGACGCTGCACCGGACTGGATGCGCGTGAGGCGGGATGCGCTGAGGGTGCTGTTCTGCGCGGACCAGACGCTGATCCATCTCGAAGCCGCGCAGCGCGGCCTGTGGATGCCGGGGCCGGGCATCGGATTTCTCGGCGGCTGGCGCCAGTTGCTGGACGAGGCGGCGCCCGAAAGCTAGCCGGTAGTCGTGTCAGCGCTGCCGATTCAGGAACAGGCGCACGGCTTCGACCGTGTTGGGCCGCGCTTCGCCGTGCCGCGATCCGTCGTGCATGCAGAACAGCACGTCGCGATGCCGCGCCGCGCTCGCGTCGACATGCGCGCACATTGCGTCGAATAGCGCCTGCGGTGACGGCGCCGGCCGCTGCCAGTCATCCAGTATCGCGGTCCAGCCGGTGTGTTCGCGTTGCAGGCGCGCGAGCACGGCTGCGCGATTGTCCCGCGGCATCAACCCGTACGGAAGGCGCAGCGGGATCGCGTCCGGCGCAGGAACGCCGGCGCGGCGGCAGGCCTCGCGAATCAGCGCGTCGGTTGCCTCGATCTCGTCGATCAGCACGTCGTCCGCCAGCGCGCCCGGTCTCGCGTGCGAACGGGTGTGATTGCCGAGCCGGTGGCCTTCGTGCGCCATTCTCGCCGCGACGTCGAGCGCGCCCGCCAGGTTCGTGCCGAGCAGGAAGAAGGTCGCCTTGCACGATGCGTCGCGCAGGACGTCGAGCAACGACGGCGTCGACGGGCCGGGGCCGTCGTCGAAACTGAGGTGAATGGACATCGCGTGGACGGCGCGTCGTGTGAGTGGAACCTGAACGATAGCGCAATCCGGAGGCCGATCGGTCGTGCGTTGTTAGCGAGCGAAAGCATGCGCGCGCAACCGCCCGTGCTCAAGCGTCGAATCGCTCAATTGTCGCAAGCAAGCGCCGGCTCGTCCGGAATTGCCCGCTCTGCCAGCGCGACATAATCGCCCGACGCCGTGCGTTCGACCCTTGCATCGACGCGGTACGCGCGCCGCAGGTTCGGCGGCGTCAGCACGTCGGCCGGCGCGCCGTCCGCGACGAGTCCGTCGGCGCTCAGCAGCACGAGCCGGTCGCAGAATCGCGAGGCGAGATTCAGGTCGTGCATCGCGACCAGCACGATTGCGCCACGCTGGCGGGCCGCCTCGCCCACCGCCTCAAGGGCGAGCAATTGCCAGCGCAGGTCGAGCGCGCTGGTCGGTTCGTCGAGCAGCAGCAGCGGCGTGTCGCGCACGAGCACCTGCGCGAGCCCGACCATCTGCCGCTGGCCACCCGACAACCGGTCGAGTGGCGACATTGCCAGCGGGTGCAGCCGCAGCCGCGTGAACACCTGTTGCAAGCGCCGGTCGCGCGTCGCGTCGGACAGGCCGCCGCAGGTGGCGCGCAACGCGCTGCGCACGGCTTCGTACACGAGTAGCGACGACGGTTGCGGCAAGGTCTGCGGCAGATAGCCGACCTGCCGCGTGTGTTCGCGGCGCGACCCGTCCAGCAGGTCGAAGCTGCCGAATGTCGCGCGACCGGTCGGGGACGCAAGCCGTGCCAGTGCGCGCAGCAGCGTCGACTTGCCGACGCCGTTCGGCCCGAGCAGCCCGACCGTCGTGCCCGGCTCGACCGGCGCGAGCGACAGCCCGTCGAGCACGACCCGGGCGCCGTAGCGGACGCACAGCGCGTCGAGATGCAGCATCGGCTCAGCCATGGAGCCTCCCGCGCCGGCTGACGAGCAGCATGAACAACGGCACGCCGACCAGCGCGGTGATGATGCCGATCGGCAGCGTCACGCCGGGGATCAGCGTCTTGCTGAGCACGGACGCGCTGGCCAGCATGATCGCGCCGGCGAGCGCCGCGCCCGGCAGGTAGTAGCGATGCTCGTCGCCGACCAGCAGCCGCGCGACGTGCGGCCCGACGAGGCCGACGAAACCGATCGTGCCGACGAACGACAGCGCCGTCGCGGACAGCAGGCTGATGCGCGCGAGCGCGACGAGCCGCAGCCGCTCGACCGAGATACCCATGCTGCGCGCTTGCTCGTCGCCGGCGCGCAGCGCCGTCAACGACGCGACGTCGACGCTCGCCCACAGCGTGCAGGTGGTGAACACGCAGGTCAACAGCGCGATCTTGCCCCACGTCGAGCGCGCCAGGCTGCCCATGCTCCAGAACACGATCTGCTGCAACGCATTTGCGTCGGCGATGAACTGCAGCAGCCACTGCAGGGCCTCGAAGCTGAACATCAGGCCGATGCCGAACAGCACGACGGTTTCGGTCGTCGCGCCGTGGCGCCACGCGAGCCAGACGATCAGCAGCGTCGCGACGCACGCGCACGCGAACGCGCCGAGCGACAGCGCGACGTTCTCGTTCCACAGCACGAGGTGCCAGCCGGAAATCACGACGAGCGACGCGCCCACGCTCGCGGCGGCCGACATGCCGAGCGTGAACGGACTCGCGAGCGGGTTGTTCAGCACGGTCTGCATTTCGGCGCCGGCGAACCCGAGCGACGCGCCGACGAGCACGGCCATCAGCGCATAGGGCAGCCGCACGTCCCACAGGATCACGCGCTGTTCGAGCGGCAGCCCGTCGGGCCGGAACAGGCCGCCGACCACATCGGCGAGCGGAAACGGCGATGGGCCGGTCGAGACGTCGACGACGAGCAGCGCGACGAGCACGCATGCGAGCGCGGCCAGCGCACCGACACGCCGCGCGGCGACTGCGCGATAGCGAAGTCGCAGCGACGAAGGCGAAACGGGGGTCGTCGTGCTCATGCGAGCGCTCCGGACGCGGGCTCGAACACCACGCGTGACGCAAGCGCGAGACTCGGCAGCACGACGCCGCCGTGATCCTCGCCGTCGATCAGCTGGAACGCGGCGTCGAGCCCGGGGCGGCCGCCCACGCGCGCGATGAAGTCGCGGGCGGAACTGACCTGCTTGCGCGCCTGCTGGCGGCGCATCCGTTCGGCGTCGGGGTTCGGTGCGCCTTCCTCGAGGCTGCCTGCGGTCACGAGGACGCGCAGCGGCCATGCGAGCGGGGCGGTTTGCGCGGCGAACCGGTCGGCATAGGGCAGCAGCGCGCGCTCGCCCCACCAGATCGACGGGCTTGCGGCCACGTAGCGCCGAAACAGGTGCGCGCGCGTGAGCATCGCGTACAGCGTCAGCAGGCCGCCGTACGAGTGACCGAACAGCGTCTGCCGCTCGGGATCGACCGGCAACTGGCGGGCGAGCCACGGCTGCAGGTCGTGCTCGATGAAGTCGAGAAAGCGGTCCGCGACGACGCCGCGGCCGTTCGGCAACGGCGCGAGCGTGTAGTCGTCGGCGCGCGCGGCCATGTCGTAGGGCCCGTCGACCGGATAGCCGATGCCGATCACGACGGCCTCGGCGTCGCGCGTGCCGTCCGGCCGTGCGCGGCGATTGCGGGTGAGCTGCGCCGCGAGCGGGAACAGCGCATTGCCGTCGAGCACGGTGAGCACGGGATGGGGCGCCGCGCCGGAACGCTCGGCCGGCAACGCGACGAACAGGCGCCGCGTGCGGCCGGCGATCGTCACGTCGAACTGGCGGCTGTCCGGCACGAAGACCGGGGACGCGGCGTCGAGGCCGGGCCACGCAGGTGCATCGGCGGCACAGGCGGGCGCGAGCCGGCCGCCGAGCGGGCCGGCCAATCCGGCAACGAGGAGGGCGCGGCGCATGGAGGAGGCGGGCATGCGCATGTCAGGATCCTTCCTGCATCCAGTATTCGCCTTGAAGCGGAACGGGCTGGAAGCGTCGCACCATCGTGTCGAACGTGGTGCGCGGATCGAGATCGGTGAACAGTGCCGGATGCAGCCACTTGGCCATCACCTGCACGGCGACGACGTTGAACGGTGAATTGTAGAAGTGATGCCAGATCGCATACGCACGCCGCTCACGGACCGCGCGCAGCCGCGTGATCTGCGGCCGCTTCAGCGACCGGTCGAGCGAGCGGACGGCGGCGTCGTGCGGCACGCCGGCGCCGAGCGCGATGCGTTGCGGCGCGCTTTGCAGCGTCTGGAGCGAGCCAATCGCGGTGCCGATGTAGAAATCGGGCTGGCGGCTCAGCAGGTATTCGGGGTTCAGCGTGCCGTGCTCGCCGGGCACGCGGCCTTTCGCGACGTTGTTGCCGCCGGCGGCGTCGAGGAGGCGGCCCATCATGCCGGTCATCGTGTCGCAGCAGTCGCTCGACAGGCCGACGCGGCTTTCGAGGAACACGCTCGGCGCGGCCGGGTGGGCGGTCGCGAGCCGCGTGCGGACGAGGTCGAGCTGCTGTTGCCAGTACGCGTTGAATTCCGCCGCGCGCTGCGGCGAGCCGAATACCTGGCCGAGCAGCGCGATGCTGCGCGGCGTGTTGACGAGCGGGTCGTGCCGGAAGTCGACGAACACGATCGCGACGCCGGCCGCCTCGAGCCGCGCGAGCGTTTCGCGATCGCGCTCGCCGGGGCCGTGGCCGCCGCCGAGCCCGAAGATCGCAACCTGAGGACGCAGCGCGAGCGCGCGCTCGTCGCTGAAGCTGCCGGTCTGCGAGCGTCCGATGCGCGGCACGTCCTTCAGGCGCGGGAAGCGCGCGAGCCATTGCGCGTAGCTCGCGGGATCGAGTTGCTCGAAGTCACCCATCATGCCAACGAGGCGGCGCGTCGGATCGTCGCCGTCGACCACCGCCAGCGCCGGCAGCAGGCGGCCCTCGCCGAGCAGCACGCGCTCGACGCGCGCGGGAATCCGGACCTGCCGCCCGGCCAGGTCGGTGACGGTCGTCGTGTCCGCCCGCGCGGTATGCACCACGAGCCACCCGCACAGCCATACGCCCAGCATGGCCCACATTCCGCTTGTCTTTTTCACGTGACTCCCGATACGATATAAATGAGAATAATTCTCATTTAATTGTAGCCGAGCCGGGGCCGTGGCATGGGCGTCGGATGTTTGATTGAACGCGAAAATAGTTTGTGCAGGCGCACGAGGCCTGCGCGCGGGGGGTATGACGACATGACAGCGCTGACGCCAGCCGCTTTCCATTCCGATCGGAACCGACACGACGCGCACGTCGCGCGGATCCGCGAGGTGCGGCCCGGGCTGCGGATCCATTCGGACGATGCAACGGACGAATTCGACGCCGTGATGTCGGGGCAGTGTTCACCGGGCCTGCATCTCGTGCTGCTGCTCGAGGGCGCACTCGACGTGTCGTACGGCAGCCGGCGCGTGGTGTTGACGACCGACGGGCGCCGCACCGGTCGCGCGGATCGTGACGCCGTGCGGCCCGCGGTGCGGATGCAGTCGTTCCTGCTCAACGCCGTCGAGCCGGACACGTTCCGCAGGCGGCTCAGCAAGGGCGGTTACGCGCGGCGGCTGAGCCTCGCGATGTCGGGCGAATGGCTCGGCCATCTGCAGGCAGCCAGCCGCGGTGTCCTGCCGGAACAGCTCGGCACGATGCTGTCCGCCCATCTCGCGATCCGCTTCTGGCAGCCGACGCCGCGCGCGACGGCGCTCGCCGAGCAGATCGTGCGGCCACCCGCCTATCAGCCGATGCTGCAGGCGATCTATCTGGAGAGCCGCGTGCTCGAACTGCTCGCCGAGGCGTTCACGCCGCTCGAGACCGACGCGGCACAGGCGGCGGACGCGTCGCTCGGCTCGCGCGACTATCGACGGATGGCCGAACTGCGCGCGTTCCTCGCGAGCGACGCGGCGCAGGCACTGTCGATCGACGACATCGCACGGCACGCCGGGATGAGCGCGAACGCGATGCAGCGCCAGTTTCGTGCGGCCTACGGCACGACCGTGTTCGACTTCGTCCGCGAACATCATCTGCAACGCGCGCGGCTCGCGCTCGAACGCGACGCGGTGAGCGTCAAGCAGGCCGCAGCGCTGGCCGGCTACACGAGCGCCGCGAACTTCGCGACGGCCTACAAGCGCCGCTTCGGCGTCACGCCGACGCTCGCGCGACGCAGCGACAAGCGCTGACGACGGCCGGCGACGGCGCTCAAACGACTTCGATGCTTACGCAAAGATTTCGGTGGATTACATGTTTCATAATGCAAATGAGAATCAATCACATTACGAAACGTCGAAAGCGCCACCATGTCGAGTCAAGCCGCAAGCTTTGTATTGAAGCCGGTCGTCGTCGCCGGTCTGTATCTGATGAGTGCGCCGTGCGCGTGGGCGCAGACGCCTGACGCAACGGCGGAACCCGCCGCCGCGTCCGCCGTCGCCACACCGGCCAAGCCGGCCAAGCCGGCCAAGCCGGACAAATCCGCGTCGCCGGAGGCCGCCGCCGATCCGGCCGCGATGAAGGAGATCGTCGTCACGGCGAGCCGCCGCGAGCAGGCGATCCGCGAGGCGCCCGCGAGCATTTCGGTGATCACCCGGGAAGAGATCGAGGCGAAGCCGTATACGTCGGTCGCCGAGATCGTCGCCAACGTCGAGGGCGTGAGCGTCGTCGGTGCATCGCCGAACGACCAGGACATCTCGATTCGCGGGATGCCGGGCGAGTACACGCTGATTCTCGTCGACGGCCGTCGCCAGAACACGCGCGAAACGATGAACCGCGGCACGGCGGGCGTGCAGTCGAACCTGATGCCGCCGCTGTCCGCGATCGAGCGGATCGAGGTCGTGCGCGGGCCGATGTCGTCGCTGTACGGCGCCGACGCGATGGGCGGCGTGATCAACGTGATCACGCGCAAGGTGCCGAAGCGCTGGGGCGGCACGATCACGGCCGGCAGTGTGTGGCAGCTCGAATCGAACCAGGGCGACACGCAGAGCGTCGACTTCTGGCTCGGCGGCCCGCTGAAATCCGACGTGCTCGGGCTGCAGGCATCGGGGCGTCTCCTGCATCGCGGCGAAGACGACATCTACTACCCGAACAGCGGAACGGGCGGGGCGAACGGGCAACGGATCGGCAGCTTCGACGTGAAGTTGTCCGCGAAACCCGTGAGCAACCAGGACGTGAGCGTGAACGTTGGGCGCGAGCAGCTCACCTATCTCAGCACGCCGGGCAAGAGCGCCGCGCCGCTCACGCCGCGCACGGCGGCCACCGCGCTCACGGAGACGCGTCATGTCCGCGATTACTGGGGCATCACGCACGACGGCCGCTGGGGCTTCGGCGACACGACGGTGTCGCTGTACGGCGAGCGCGGCGTGCAGGACCAGTGGACGCCGGCCGGGCGTTCGCCGGTCAAGCCCGCGCTGACCGACACGATCCTGGAAGCCAAGACCGCGGTGCCGTGGTGGGGCGAGCGCAACATCATGACCGTGGGCGGCCAGCACATCTGGTCGAGGCTGTCGGGCGTGAGCGTGCAGGACGCGGTGCCGAAAGGGCATGGGGCCAATGCGGATCGCGTCGCACGCAACGCGTGGGCGCTGTTCGGCGAGAACGACTACTTCTTCAACGCCCGCCTCACGCTGACGACCGGCGTGCGACTCGATCACGACGATCGCTACGGGAGCCACGTGAGCCCGCGCGTCTACGGCGTGTACCAGCTCAGCAACGCATGGACGGTGCGCGGCGGCGTATCGACCGGTTTCCGTCCGCCCTCGCTGCGCCAGAGCACGGCCGGCTACTGCATGACGTCGGGTGGCGCGGCGGGCGCGGTCCCCGGCACGCTGTGCGGCAATCCGGATCTCAAGCCGGAGACGAGCCTGACCGAGGAACTCGGCGTGCGCTACGACCTTGGCGACACGTACGCGGGCCTGACGCTGTTCAACAACCTGTTCAAGAACAAGGTGGCGAGCTACGACACGGGCAACGCCGATCCGCGCTCGCCGGGCCGCAACATCTACGTGTACGACAACATCGACCGGGTCAAGCTGTACGGGCTCGAGATCGGCGCGGGCACGCGCCTGTCGCGCACGCTGAAGATGTCGGGTGGATACACGCTGACCGAATCGCGGCGGGAGGGCAGCGGCGAGAAGGCGTTCAACGGCAGTTCGCTCGACGGCTATCCGCTCGACAAGACGCCGAAGCACAAATTCAACGTGCAGGTCGACTGGACGCCGACAGCCAAGCTCGATCTCTACGCAACGGCGAACTACAGCGGCAGCGAATACTGGGCCGCGTTCCGCAACGGCGCGCAGGGCGTGCGCGAGCGGCCGTCGACGACGACCTTCGATCTCGGCGGGCGCTACCGGATCGACAAGCGTTTCTCGGTCAATTTCGCGGTGCTGAACCTGACCAACAAGATGGTGCCGATCGACGATCGCACGCGCACGACCGGGCTGAGCGGCAACTGGCTCGTCGACCAGGGGCGCCGCATCGCAGTGAGCATGACCGCGGAAATGTGACGGCATGGCCGGCGCGCCGGCTCATTCAATCTGGAGGCAATATCATGAATGCGATTTCCCGACCTGATGAATTATTAGTACCCCATAGCGTGTGGGGTGTGTATCGCGCGGATACCCCGCTGTTTCTCGCAACGCCCGCGCATACGCTGCTGGTCTGCGATGTCGCGGAGGCGATCCCGCATGCGAACGCACCGCTCGCGGCGCGCGTGAACCACGCGTTGCAGCGCGCGCGGGCCGACGGCCACGCGGGCGCGGCGGTAGTCGGTGCGGTGCCGTTCGACGTCGACGCGCCGGCCGTGCTGCGGGTCGCGCGCACGATGCTGCGCGCGCGGCCACTCGGCGCGCAGCGGGCAGCCGTGCCGGCCGGTACGCGCTACGCGACGCGCGAGGTGCCGGCCGCGGATGCCTATGCGGACGCGGTCGCGCAGGCGGTCGCCAGGATTCGCGCGGGCGAGCTCGACAAGGTGGTGCTGGCGCGCACGCTGGAGGCGACCGGCGACGCACCGGTCGACGTTGCGGCGCTCGTCGCGCGGCTGGCGTCGTGTAATCCGCACGGCTATACGTTCTCCGTGGATCTCGGCGCGGGTCGCACGCTGCTGGGCGCGAGCCCGGAGCTGCTCGTGAACCGCTTCGGCAGCGTCGTGCGCGCGAATCCGCTCGCGGGCTCCGCGCCGCGCAGCCGTGATCCGGTCGAGGACCGGCGCCGCGCGCAGGCGCTGCTGGCGTCCGCGAAGGATCTCGACGAGCACCGGGTCGTCGTCGAAGCCGTGCGCGAGAACCTCGCGCCGCTGTGTCGGCGGCTCGACGTGCCGGCACGCCCGTCGCTCGTCCATACGGAAACGATGTGGCATCTGTCGACCGAGGTGTGCGGCGAAACCGATGCGGATGCGTTGACGCTCGCACTCGCGCTGCATCCGACGCCCGCCGTCTGCGGCGCGCCGCGCGCGGCGGCGCGCGACTGCATTCGCGATGCCGAGCCGTTCGATCGCGGCTTCTACGCGGGGATGCTCGGCTGGGTCGACGCACGGGGCGACGGCGAGTGGGTCGTCACGATCCGCTGCGCCGAAGCGTTCGACCGCACGCTGCGGCTCTATGCGGGCGCGGGCGTGGTCGGCGAATCGACGCCCGACGGCGAACGCGCGGAAACCGCCGCCAAGTTCCGGACGATGCTGGATGCGCTCGGTATCGATCGCGATGCCGCAACGGGCGCCGCGCGGGAGTTCGCATGACGTCCGCGAAATGCACGCCGTGGCCGGACGCGTTCGCCGAGGCGTATCGGCAGAAGGGGTACTGGCTCGGCCAGTCGTTCGCGCAATGGTTCGACGAACGCGTCGCGCGGCACGCCGAACGCGTCGCGCTCGTACAGGGCGACCTGCGCTGGTCGTACCGGACGTTCGCGGCGGAAGCCGAGCGCACGGCCCGTGCGTTGACCGCGTGCGGGATCGTGCCGGGCGAGCGCGTCGTCGTGCAGTTGCCGAACTGCGTCGCTTTCTTCGCGGTGACGTTCGCGCTGTTCCGGATCGGCGCACTGCCGGTGTTTGCGCTGCCCGCGCATCGCCGGCGCGAGATCGGCTACTTTTGCCGGCACGCGGGCGCGGTCGCCTATGTCGCGGCGGAACGGCACGACGGGTTCGACTACAGGGCGCTCGCGAGCGAGATCCGCGCCGACGCGCCGACGCTGCGCCACATGCTGTTCACCGCGCCCGGCAATACGCGCGTCGCACTGCCGGAGCCGACGCCCGACGTCGCGCTGCCGCCGGGGCCCGGCGCGCACGAGGTCGCGTTCCTGCAACTGTCGGGTGGCAGCACGGGTACGCCAAAGCTGATCCCGCGCACGCACGACGACTATCTGTACAGCGTGCGCGAGAGCGCGCGCATTTGCGGGCTGACCGAGCGCAGCGTCTATCTCGCGGCGCTGCCGGCCGCGCATAACTATGCGCTGAGTTCGCCGGGTTCGCTCGGCGTCTTCGATGCCGGCGGCACCGTCGTGCTGAGCGACGGCGCGAGCCCTGATGCCGCGTTCCCGCTGATCGAGCGCGAGCGCGTGACAGTGGCGGCACTGGTGCCGCCACTCGTGCCCGTGTGGTTGGCAGCGGCCGGGCAGCGGCGCGGCGCGCTCGCGAGCCTCGAACTCGTGCAGGTCGGCGGCGCGCGCTTCGATCCGGCGCTCGCGGCCCGCGCGGCCGACGGCTTCGGCGCGCAATTGCAGCAGGTGTTCGGGATGGCCGAAGGGCTCGTCAACTACACGCGGCTCGACGATCCGCGCGACGTGGTGATCGCCACGCAGGGGCGCCCGATCTCGCCGGACGACGAGGTCCGCATCGTCGACGACGACGACCGCCCGGTCGCACCCGGTGAGGTCGGCCATCTGCTGACGCGCGGCCCGTACACGATCCGCGGCTACTACGACGCAGCCGCGCACAACGCGCGCGCGTTCACGGCGGACGGCTTCTATCGCACCGGCGATCGCGTCCGCCTGACGGCGGGCGGCCAGATCGTCGTCGAGGGGCGCGCGAAAGACCAGATCAACCGCGGCGGCGAGAAGATCCCGGCCGAGGAGATCGAACACCTGCTGCTCGCGCATCCGGGTGTCGTCGACGCGGCGCTGGTCGCGATGCCCGACCCGTATCTCGGCGAACGCAGTTGTGCGTACGTGATTCGCGGCGTGCCGGCGCCGGCCGCGGCGGATCTCGTGCGCTTCGTGCGTGAGCAGGGCGTGGCGGCGTACAAGGTGCCCGACCGGATCGAATTCGTCGACGCATTCCCGAAAACGCCGGTCGGCAAGATCGACAAGCGCGCGCTTCGACAGCACATCGCGGATCGGCTCGCCGCCGCCGCTTGACGGGCGCGGCGACGTCCGGTCGATTCCTCCATTCCAATCCTGTCCATCATGGCCATTCCGAAAATCGCTTCCTATCCGATGCCGGCCGAGCTGCCGGCGAACCGCGTGAACTGGCGGTTCGACCCGCACCGCGCGGCGCTGCTCGTGCACGACATGCAGGATTACTTCCTCGACTTCTATGACCGTGCGGCCGCGCCCGTGCCGACGCTCGTCGCGCATGTACGCCGCTTGATCGATTTCGCGCGTGCGGCCGGGATGCCGGTCTACTACACCGCGCAGCCGGCGACTCAGGCGGCGGCCGACCGGGCGCTCCTGACCGACATGTGGGGGCCGGGCCTCACCGCGCAGCCGTCGCGCGCGGCGATCTGCGACGCGCTCGCACCGGCGTCCGGCGATACGGTGCTCGACAAGTGGCGCTACAGCGCGTTCCGGCGCTCGCCGCTCGAGACGTGCCTGCGCGAGCAGGCGCGCGACCAGCTTGCGATTTGCGGGATCTATGCGCACATCGGCTGTCTGATGACCGCTTGCGATGCGTTCATGCGCGACGTGCAGCCGTTCTTCGTCGCCGACGCGCTCGCGGATTTCTCCGAGCGCGAGCACCGAATGGCGCTCGACTACGTGGCGGGCCGCTGCGGGATGGCGGTGACCACGGACGCGCTCGTAGGCGTCGCGCCGGCGGATGATTCTGCACCCATGCTGGTCGCAATCGCGGCGCAGGTCGCCCGCAGCCTGCGGATACCGGCCGCCGACCTGCGCGAGCACGACAATCTGATCGATTGCGGGCTCGATTCGATCCGGATGATGACGCTCGTCGAGCAGTGGCGCGCGCAAGGCTACGACGTCACGTTCGTCCAGCTCGCCGAGCAGCCGACGCTAGGCGCATGGACGCAGGTGCTGCAGCGCGCGGCGCAGGTGAGCGCATGACGGCGCATCCGGGGATGCCCGATGCGCGTCCGGCGTCGTTCGTGAGCACGGCGCAGGTGTCGGTGCCGCAGGCCGACCGCGTGCTGTTCAAGCTGTGCAAGCACTACGCGATCAAGGTACCCGTCGTGTTCGACGAACATCGCGCGACCATCGATTTCCCGTACGGCGTCTGCCGGATGCTGCGCACCGACGACATGCTGCAGCTGCGCTGCGAAGCCGATTCTTCGGAGCGGCTCGAGCAGATCCAGTACGTGATGGACGAGCACCTGGTGCTGATGTCGCGCAACCGGGCGCTGGTGGTCGCATGGGAGCGGGGCGCGTGACGCGGCCCGCCTCCGGCTCAACGAACTTCGGAGCAAGCCTGCTGATGAAAAACGAATCCTTGCCGATCCGCGCGACTTCCGCGCAATACGGAATCTGGGTCGCGCAACAGGTCGACTCCGACGATCCGGGCTATCTGACGGCCGAGACCGTCGAGCTCGACGGCGCGCTCGACGTCGCCGCGCTGACCGACAGCGTCGAGGCCGTGCTCGATCACGCCGACGCGCTGCACATGCGGTTCGTGTGGCAGGACGATGCGCTGTGGCAGGCGCGCCGGACGCCGCGCACGCGCTTGCCGCTCGTCGACCTGTCGGCGCAAGCCGATCCCGTGCAGGCGGCGCACGCGTGGATGCAGGCGTCGCTGTCGGTCTGCTGCGACGTGACAGCCGATCCGCTGTACCGTACCGCGCTGCTGCGGCTGTCGCCGACCCGGCACTGGTGGTATCTGCAGGTGCATCACATCGCGCTCGACGGCTTCGGCTACGGGCTGCTGCAGCAGGCCGTGGGCGCCCGCTACAACGCGCGCGTCGGCGGCGGGCCGCTGCCGGCGCTGCCCGACTGGCGGCTGGATCGCGTTGTGGAGGCCGAGGCGCGTTATCGCGCCGACGGCGGCTTCGATGCCGATCGCGCGTTCTGGCGTGCGCATCTGCGCGACGTGCCCGCGCCGCTCGTACTCGCGCCGAAACAGGACATCGCCGCCGACGCGCGGCGAGCGACGCGCGTGCTCGACGCCGACCGCGTGCACGCGCTGCGCGCGGCCGCCGAGCGAGTCGACGTCGACTGGAATGCGTGGCTGCTGTGCGCGGTCGGCATCTGGCTCGCGAAGCAGGGCGGCCAGCGCGACCTGACGCTCGGGCTGCCGGTGATGAACCGGCTTGGCACGCCGGCGCTCGGCGTGCCGTGCATGGCGATGAACATCGTGCCGCTGCGCATGCACGTCGACGCCGAACGCTCGCCGCGTGCGCTCGCGCGCGAATGCGCGGCGCGCCTGCGCGCGATCCGGCCGCATCTGTATTACCGGTACGGCTGGATTCGCGGCGATCTCGGGCTGCTGGAGCGCAACGCGTTCCTGTTCAATCAGGCCGTCAACGTGATGCCGTTCGAACGCCGGGTCGTGTTCCACGGGCTCGCGAGCGATACGCGCGCGGTGAGCGGTGGCCCGGTGAAGGATCTGAACGTGACGCTCACCGTGCGTGGCGGCGCGTGGCACCTGACGCTGGAAGCGAACCCGAACGCGTACGACGAGGCCGTGCTCGCCGCGCATGCGCGCAACCTTGCCGAGTGGCTCGACGCATTTGCCGAACAGGCGCCGGATGCGCCTGTCGGCGCGTTGCTCGAGGGGATGCCCGCGCCGTCGATCGTGCGCGGCGCGCCGATCGCCGGGCCGTGCGACGACGTGCTCGCGAGGATCGAGCGCATCGCGCGCGATGCACCGTCGCATCCGGCGATCGAGGCCGGTGACCGGCGCATCGACTACCGGTCGTTGCTCGCTGACGCCGCTGCACTCGCGACGGAACTCGAACGACGGGGCGTGGGGTGCAATGCACGCGTCGCGATCGCCGCGCCGCGTGCGCCCGACGTGATCGCCGCGATGCTGGCCGTGCTGAAGGTCGGCGCGACGATCGTGCCGATCGATCCGGACGGACCGCCGCAGCGCGTCGCGGCGATGCTGGCCGATGCGGCGCCCGCACTGGTGATCACGCGCGATGCGTATCGCGAATGCGCGGGCGAGCGGTCGGTGCTCGATCTGGACGCGGCGCGCGTGCCGTTGCCGCACGACGTGGTGTGCGTGGCGCCCGATGCGGCCCGGCCCGCGTACCTGCTGTACACGTCGGGATCGACCGGCCGGCCGAACGGCGTGCTGGTCGGGCGCGGCGCGCTCGCGCATTTCGTCGCGAGCACGCGCGACCTGTATCGGATCGGTCCGGGCGACCGCACGCTGCAGTTCGCGCCGCTGCATTTCGATGCGAGCTTCGAGGAGATATTCGCGACGCTCTGCAACGGCGCGACGCTCGTATTGCGCGACGACGCGATGCTCGACTCGGTCGACGCGTTTACGGCCGAGGTCGAACGCCGCCGCATCACGGTGCTCGATCTGCCGACCGCTTACTGGCACGTGCTCGCCCACGCACTGGACGCACGCCATGCGCAGCGCCTCGCCGGCGTGCGCCTGACGATCATCGGCGGGGAGGCCGCGTTGCCGGAGCGGATCCGGCGCTGGCATGCGCACCTGCCGCATCTGGCGCTGCTGAACACCTATGGCCCGACCGAAACGACGATCATCGCGACGGCCGCCTGCGTGAGTGGCCCCGGCGCGATCTGGCGCGACGGCGAGCTGGTGCCGATCGGCACGCCGCGCGCGGGCGTCGACGCGTGTGTCGTCGACGAGCGGCTGTATCCGGTGGCCGAGGGCCGCACGGGCGAACTGGTGCTGTGCGGCGATGCGCTTGCGCTAGGCTATCCGGGCAATGCGGCGCTGACGTCCGGGCGCTTCGTCAGGCTGCCCGGGAGCGGCGTGCGCGCGTACCGGACCGGCGATCTCGCCACCGTGCGCGACGGCCGGCTGGTGTTCGACGGCCGGATCGACCACGAGGTGAAGATCAGCGGCGTGCGCATCGATCCGCGCGAGATCGAGGACTGGCTGCTGCGCACGCCGGATGTGCGCGAGGCGGCGGTCGTCGCACTGCGCGGCGACGCCGACGTGACGACACTCGCGGCGTTCGTCGCCGGGGTCGACGACACGGCCGCGCTGCGGGCGCGGCTCGCCGACGCGCTGCCGGCCGCGGCGATTCCCGACGCATGGCACGTGCTCGAACGGCTGCCGCGCAACGTCAACGGCAAGACCGATCGCAACGCATTGCGGCAACTGGCGATAGCGGGCCGCATCGGCGTGGACGACGATCCGCGCGCCGACGCGCTCGAACGGCAGGTGATGCACGCGTGGCGCAGCGTGCTCGGCGGCGTCGCGCTGACGCCAGATTCGAATTTCTTCGAGATCGGCGGCAAGTCGTTACAGGCGATCCAGATGAGCGCCCGGCTGGCGACCGCGCTCGGTCGCGATGTGCCTGTGTCGATGCTGTTCCGCCATGCGACGGTCGCGGCACTGACGGCCGCGCTGCGTACGCCGCTGCCGTACCGGCCGCGCGCGGAGCGTGATGCGTTCGCACCGCATCTCGCGATCCAGACGGCTGGCGCGCCCGCGCAGCGGCTGATCTGCATCCATCCGGCCGACGGCCTCGCGTGGAGCTACCTGCGCGTCGCCGCGTACCTGCCCGACACGACGATCGACGGGCTGCAACTGTCGGTCGGCGACACGAACGGCGCGGCCGATTTCGACGCGCTCGTCGACACCTATGTGCGGCGCGTGCGGGCGCTGCAGCCGGACGGTCCGTACCACCTGCTCGGCTGGTCGGTGGGCGGCGCGCTCGCGTACGCGGTCGCCGCGGCCCTCGAACGCGCCGGCGCGCCGGTCGGCGTGCTCGCGCTGATGGACAGTTATCCGTCGTCCGCGTGGACGGCCCAGCCACAGCCGGAGACTGGCGACGCGCTGCGGATCCTGCTGACGGTGAACGGCGATTTCGACACGGCGGCGTTGTCCGACGTGCTGCTGCGGCAGCGCCTGCTGCGCGCGAACAGCCCGTTCGCCGCGCTCGGCGGCGCGGGGCTCGACGCGCTGGTCGGCGCGACGCTGCGGCAGATGCGCCTGTTCCGCGCGGCGCCGCCCCCGCATTACGGCGGCGAACTGCTGCTGTTCAACGCGACCCGCAAGCGGCCCGGCACGCCGACGCCCGACAGCTGGGCCGCGCTCCGGCCGGTGGCGTTGACGACTTGCGTGGCGCTCGACTGCTCGCACGACGGGATGTCCGATCCCGAGCCGATGGCGGCGATCGGCGCCGCACTGACCGAACGGCTCGCCGCATGGGCCGACATGGAAACCGTTATGAGGAACGCGAATCGATGAGCAGGGAAACCGAGATGACATTTCCGGCGGGCGTGGCCGTCGTGACGGGCGCGGCGCGCGGGATCGGCGCCGCGGTGGTTCGCGCGCTCGCCGCGTGCGGGGTCGACGTCGCCGCGTTCGACATCGACGCAGACGCGCTCTCGCGTGCGCACGAGGATCGCCCGCCGGCGCCGGGCCGCGTCCATCCGTTCGCGGTCGACGTGGCCGACGCGCGCGCCGTGCGCGCGGCGATCGAGCACGTGGAGGGGACGGTCGGCCCGATCGGCATGCTCGCGAACGTCGCCGGCGTGCTGCGGCTCGCGGCCGCGACGTCCCTGACCGACGACGACTGGGCGCATTGCTTCGCAGTGAACGCGCATGGCGTGTTCCACCTGTCGCGCGCGGTCGCACAGCACATGATCGAGCGGCGCGCGGGCAGCATCGTGACTGTCGGGTCGAATGCAGCGCTCGTGCCGCGCACGCAGATGGCCGCCTACGCCGCGTCGAAGGCCGCCGCGCATCAGTTTACGCGCTGCCTCGGCCTGGAACTGGCCGGCCACGGCATTCGCTGCAACATCGTCGCGCCGGGTTCGACCGACACGCCGATGCAGCGCCAACTGTGGCGCGGCCCGGAAGGCCCGGCGGGCGTCATCGCGGGTTCGCTCGAAACCTATCGCACGGGCATCCCGCTCGGCCGCATTGCGGCCCCCGACGACATAGCCGGCACCGTGCTGTTCCTGCTGTCCGATGCCGCGCGCCACGTGACACTGCACACGCTGTGCGTCGACGGCGGCGCGACGCTCGGCGTGTGATCGCCCGTCCGCCTTCCGTTGCACGACGCTTACCTTCTTTCATCGGAACACCTTATGTCGACGACTTCCGCTGATTCGCTGCCTACGCCGGCCGATGCCGGCAGGTCTTTCCTGCCGCTGCTGCTCGCCAATTTCGCGATGGTGGCCGGCACCTATGTATTCGTCACGATCGCCGGACCGATGGCGCGGCGCATGCATCTCGAGCCACTGCACGTCGGCGCGATCATCGGCATCGTCGGGCTCGTGTGGATGATCGCCGCGCCGCGCTGGGGGCGCGTGGCGGACACCCGCGGGCGGCTGCCGGCGATGCGCGCGGCGATCGGCGGCTTCGTTGCGAGTTCGCTGCTGCTGACCGGCTACGTTGGCTGGGCGTTACGCGACGGCGGCAGCGCCGTGCCGCCGGTATGGGTGGGCTTTGCCGCGCTGCTCGTCACGCGCGCGGCGATGGGCGGTTGTTATGCGGGGCTGCCCGTCGCGGCCATGGCGTGGATCGCGGACCGGACGCCGGCCACGGGGCGCGCGGCCGTGATCGCGCGATTCGGTGCAGCGGGTGCGATCGGGATGGTGCTCGCGCCGCCGCTTGCGGGCTGGTTGGCCGGGTTCGACATGACGCTCGCGCTCGCCGTTTTCGCGCTCCTGCCGCTCGCGGGACTGGCGGGGCTGCGACGGCTGCGCGACGACGGCGCGCATGCAGTGCGGCGGGCGTCGCCGCGGCTGAAGCCGACTGATCCGCGCGTGCGCCTGCCGTGGTGCAGCGCGTTCGCGCTGTACAGCGCGGTGATGATCGCGAACAGCGTGCTCGGCTTTTACGTGATCGACCGGCTGCACGTGCGAACGGGCGACGCGTCGATGGTGGCCGGCTACGTGCTTGGCAGCGCCGGCATCGGGCTGATCGCGGCGCAGTCGGTGGTCGGCCGCCTGCGTGCGGTCGCGCCGCTCCAATGGCTGCGGTGGGGCGCGCTGGCGGGTGGCATCGGGTTCGTGTCGACGCTGGCCGCACCGGCCGGGCACCCGATGCTGCTGTGCGCGAGCTACTTCGTGGCGGCGTGCGGGATGGGCGCAGCATTTCCCGCGGTCGCGGCGCTCGCGAGCACCCGCGTTGAAGCGCACGAGCAGGCCGCGTGTGCGGGTACGATGTCGATGGCGCAAGGGCTCAGCATGGTCGTCGCACCGCTGGCCGGCACGATGCTGTACGAACTGCATCCGGCGGCGCCGTTCGTGTCGATCGGCGTGGTGCTCGCGGCCGTATGCGTCGCGACATGCGGCGTTGGGGCGCGCTCGCCGGCGGCGTGACGGTTTTCGCGCATCGCGCGCGCCGGCTCAGCGGGCGGTGCGCGTGCACCATACCGCGCCAGCGATTCCGGCTGCTGCGTCCGCATCGACGATAAAACCTATGCGCATAGCGAGTGAGCCGCCTGCACGCATGCGGCTCCAGATGCGGCTCAATCGGCCAGCCGCTTGTCCGCGAGCGCCTTGCAGCAGTCTTCGTACACCCATTGCACGAGTTTCGCCCGATAGTCGAGATCGTCGGTATCGACGATTTCCTCCACTGCGTCGCGCGCCCACGACGCGTCGACGAACCCCGCATGCCGCTTCGCGATGTCCTGCGCGAGCGCCGCGAGCCGGGCGACCGCGAGCCAGTCGGCCTGACGGTGATGGCGGTCGAGCCAGCGGTGCGCGGCCTGGACCTGGAACGTGGCGTCCGGCCACGATTCGTTGAGGTAAAACGCGCCGAGATTGCCGCAGGTGAGCCAGCAAAGCAGTTCCAGGCGGTCTTGCGAGCCGAGAGTGTGGGATGCGTCGGACATGGCAGCGCTCACGAAATGCGTCGATTCCGGGCGGCGCCGGCCGCAACGGGCCGATGCCGATAATAAAAACATAGCACGATGCGAGCCTGCCCGCGCACCCGGGCGGATCCTGACGCGGCGGCGGCTGCGCGGAGGGCGCGCCGGCCTGCGTCGCCGGCGGCACAGCAAGGGCGCGATAGCGCCGGGTCCTTTCGAATGGCTGTCAATCGTCACACCAGCGGACGGAAACGCTCGCTAGAATGTCGGCTTCCCTGGAGGCGGAAAACGATGAAAATCTACGACCAGTTCTACATCGACGGCGCATGGCGCAAACCGGCCGGCACGGGCACGATCGACGTGATCGACTCGGGTACCGAGGCCGTGATCGGCCGGATCCCCGAAGGCGTCGCGTCGGACGCGCAGGATGCAATCCGCGCGGCGCGCGCGGCATTCGACGCATGGGCCGCGACGCCGGCCGCGACGCGCGCGGGCTACCTGCGCAAGATCGTCGAGCGCCTGCAGGCGCGCAGCGAGGAACTCGCGCAGTCGATCACCGGCGAAGTCGGAATGCCGATCAAGCTGTCGCGCGCGATCCAGGTCGGCGGCCCGATCTACAACTGGAAGGCGTACGCGAAGCTCGCCGAATCGTTCGAATTCGAGGCGACGGTCGGCAACTCGCTGGTCGTGCGCGAGCCGGTCGGCGTCGTCGCGGCGATCACGCCGTGGAATTATCCGCTCAACCAGATCACGCTGAAGGTCGCACCGGCACTCGCGGCCGGCTGCACCGTCGTCCTGAAGCCGTCCGAAGTCGCGCCGCTCAACGCGTTCATGCTCGCCGAAGCGATTCACGAAGCGGGCCTGCCGCCGGGCGTGTTCAATCTCGTGTGCGGGTATGGCCCGGTCGTCGGCGAGGTGCTGGCGACCGATCCGGACGTCGACATGGTGTCGTTCACCGGTTCGACGCGTGCCGGCAAGCGCGTGGCCGAACTCGCGGCCGCGGGCGTGAAGCGTGTCGCGCTCGAACTCGGCGGCAAGTCGGCATCGGTGATCCTCGACGATGCCGATTTCGCGGCGGCGGTGAAGGGCACGGTCAACGCGTGCTACCTGAACGCGGGCCAGACCTGTTCGGCGCACACGCGGATGCTCGTGCCGGAGGCGCGCTACGAAGAGGCGCGCGAGATCGCGAAGAAGGCGGCCGAAGCGTATGTCGCGGGCGATCCGCGTGACGAAACGACGCGCCTCGGCGCGCTCGCGTCGGCCGCGCAGCAGCAGCGCGTGCAGGCGTATATCCAGCGCGGGATCGACGACGGCGCGGAACTGGTGACGGGCGGCACGGGCCTGCCGGAAGGGCTCGCGAAGGGCTTCTTCGTGAAGCCGACCGTGTTCGGCCGCGTCGATCCGAAATCGACGATCGCGCAGGAAGAGATCTTCGGGCCGGTGCTGTCAATCATCACGTATCGCGACGAAGATGAAGCGGTGCGCATCGCGAACGATTCGCCGTACGGGCTTGGCGGCGCGGTGTGGGCGGGCAGCGACGAACGCGCGATGCGCGTCGCGCGGCGCATCCGCACGGGGCAGGTCGACATCAACGGCGGCATGTGGAACGGCGCCGCGCCGTTCGGCGGCTACAAGCAGTCGGGACACGGCCGCGAGAACGGCGTGTACGGGCTCGAAGAGTATCTCGAGTACAAGTCGATGCAGCTCAAGCCGGCGAATCCTGCCTGAGCGTTTTACCCCCGCATGACCCGAAACGGCACGCTCGCGTGCCGTTTTTTATTGACGGCCGTCAAGGTGCGCACCGGTGGATCGTCGATCATCGCGTTTCCGATTTTCGATGTTTCGACGAGGTTCAGATGATCGCACGCACTTCCTTCCCGCCGCTCGAGATTCGCGGCCGCACCTTGTTGCCCGTGGTGCAGGGCGGCATGGGCGTCGGCATTTCCGCGCACCGCCTCGCCGGCAGCGTCGCGCGCGAAGGCGCGCTCGGCACGATCGCCAGCATCGACCTGCGTCACCACCATGCGGACCTGCTCGCGCGCTGCCGCGCGAATCCCGACCGCGCGACGCTCGAAGCCGCGAACCTCGACGCGCTCGCGCGCGAGATTCGCCTCGCGAAAACCTACAGCGAAGGGCGCGGGATGATCGCAGTCAACGTGATGAAGGCGGTGAGCGCGCATGCGGACTACGTGCGCGTCGCGTGCGACGAGGGCGCGGATGCGATCGTGATGGGCGCCGGCCTGCCGCTCGATCTGCCCGACCTCACGCAGGGGTACGACATCGCGCTGATCCCGATCCTGTCGGACAGCCGCGGCATCGCGCTGGTGCTGAAGAAGTGGATGAAGAAGGGGCGGCTGCCCGATGCGATCGTGATCGAGCATCCCGCGCATGCGGGCGGCCACCTCGGCGTCACGCAGATCGACGACATGCACGATGCGCGCTTCGATTTCGCGCGCGTGCTCGACGAGACCGCGCAGGTGATGGCGTCTCTCGGCCTCGCGCGCGACACGATCCCGCTGATCGTTGCGGGCGGGATCAACAGTCACGACACGGTGCGCGCGGCGCTGGCGGCCGGCGCGAACGGCGTGCAGGTGGGCACCCCGTTCGCGGTGACGGAGGAGGGCGATGCGCATCCGAACTTCAAGCGTGTGCTGGCCGATGCGCAGCCCGATGACATCGTCGAATTCGTCAGCGTGACGGGGCTGCCGGCGCGCGCGGTGAAGACGCCCTGGCTCGATCGCTACCTGCGCAACGAAACGCGGATTCGCAACAAGCTCGGCGCGTTCCGGCAGCGCTGCCCGACCGCGCTCGAATGCCTGAGCGTCTGCGGGCTGCGCGACGGCATCGAGAAGTTCGGCCATTTCTGCATCGACACGCGGCTCGCGGCCGCGCTGCGCGGCGACGTCGCGAACGGCCTGTTCTTCCGCGGCCGCGAAGCGCTGCCGTTCGGCAACGCGATCCGCAGTGTGCGCGATCTGCTCGATCTGCTGCTGACGGGCCGCGCGGCGGAGCCTGCGACAAACCGTCCGATGTTTACGCTGGCTTGACGAATATCAAGATGCTCGAAAGACCCTACAGGGAGAATGGAATGCATTCTTCAGGGGTCCGCACCATGCATAAAACGATTCGAACTTGTGTCACCGCTGCCGCGATCACGGCGAGTCTCGCCGCGCTGCCTTCGCTGTCGCACGCGGCTTCGCCGGGCGACGGCATCAACCAGGGTGACGTACTGGTCCGGCTGCGCGCGATCAGCATCCAGCCGAACGAGCGCGCGAGCGACACGCTGGGCGCGATCAATACCGGCGTGAACAACGCGATCGTGCCCGAGCTCGACTTCACGTACATGATCCGCGACTACCTCGGCGTGGAACTGATCCTCGGCACGTCGCGGCACCAGATGACGTCGAGTCTCGGCAACCTCGGCGGCGTGGGCGTGCTGCCGCCGACGCTGCTGCTGCAGTACCACTTCAACCATGCCGGCAAGGTGCGCCCGTACGTCGGCGCGGGCCTGAACTATACGTACTTCTACAACAACGGGCTCAACGTCGGCGGCGAGGGCGTGTCGATCAACAAGAGCAGCTTCGGTCCGGCGCTGCAGTTCGGCGTCGACGTGCAGCTCACGAAGAAGGTGTTCATGAACGTCGACGTGAAGAAGATCTGGATGAGCACCGACGCGACGCTCGGCGACAAGGGCATCGGCACGCTGCACATCGATCCGCTGATCGTCGGCGTGGGCGTGGGGATGAAGTTCTAGGCGCGTTCGGACAAGAACAGAGTTGGGGTTGGCGGCATGTCAGTCGGCATGCCGCTCTTTTTTTGTGCGGCTTGCGCGACGGACGCGGGCACCGACTCGCAGCGCGCGTCGGCCCGCTCGTAATAGCGCGTCGTCGCGGGCGGCGTGGCCGGCAGCGCGATCGCCAGGCGACAGTACGCGCCGTCCGGCAACGCGACCCGCAGCGGCGTCGTCAGTTGCGCGCCCGTGAGCAGCAACCTGCCTTCGCTTCCGCTGACGGTCACGAACCGGTCGTCGTCGTCGACGACGGTCGACAGCACCGGCAGCGGCGCGCCGTTCGAGAGCGTCACGGTCAGCAGCACGCGTCGCGTCTGCTCGACGGCGAATTCGACGCGGCTGACCGAGCCGCGGCCGGCTTCGACGGTCTGTATGCCGTTCTTCAGGTCGAGATTGCGCGGCAGGCTTTTCGTGTTGATCCGCACGAGCGTTTGCGTGTACGCGGGCAGCGATGCGATGACGGCGCGGCCGTGGCGATCGGTCCAGACCGGGCCCGACGGCGTGACGAGTTCGATGCCGGCGCGATCGCCGACGCGGGCGAGTGCGAGCGTGTCGCGGATCTCGTACGGCGACAGCATGCCTACACCATCGAGCAGCGCGACCGCACCGCGCAGATTGACACCGAGCGTCGCGCGATCGGCGCCGTAGAGGCCCGCGTTGACGATCGCGCGCACATGCTTCGGCGTGGCGCTGACCGTCGCGCGGATCGACGGCGACCGGATCGCGGTGTCGTAGTCGGCCGCGACGCTGTAACTGCCGGTCCGGCCGAACGTGTCGGAATAGCGGGCGCCCGAACGCACCGAGTCGCCGGTGACGTTCGCAAACGCGCTGACGCTGCGCGTGCCGATCGGCACGGTCGCGCTCAGATAAACCTGGGTGCCGATGGCGCCGCGGGTGCCGAACGTCCGGCTCACGTTCAATGCGAGCGAGCCCCGCCCGAGCGGGCGAGTCCATGCGCCGGCGATGCGCTGCATCGCGGGGCCGTCGAATACCGCGACGCGCGTGTAGTCGAACGACAGCATGCCGAGCGTGCGATCGTGCCAGCCGAGCGCCGCCGCGAACTGGGTGCGCGCCGGCGGCGTGAATGCGTCGGTCGACCGCACCGCATCGGTCAGTTCACGGTATCCGGACGTGCGCCGGACGAACGACACATTGGCGCGCAATGGCGTGTCGCCGTTGCTCGACAGCGCGATACGCGTCTGCGCGCCGTTGCGGCCGGCGGCGCGGGTGAGATCGACGCCGACGGCCGCGGCGACGCCGGCAAGCGGTGCGAATTCGACGCTCGCGGCGCCCGACTGCAACGGCGATGACACGAGGATGCCGGCGTTGAGCCGCGCGCGTTGCCGGATCTGCCAGCCGCGCGTGGCGGTCGCGAGCCACGGCGCTTGTGCGTAGCCGTCGTTCTGCAGGCGGCCCACCGCGATCGCCAGCCCTTGCGCGGCGGCGAGCCCGGCCCCGGGCAGCGAAGAACCCGGCACGATGAAATGCTGCACGTCGCCGGTGGCCTCGACGACGGTCACGTCGAGATCCGCGCTGCCGCTGACGAGCGGCAGGTCGGTCAGCGTGAACGGCCCCGGCGGCAACTGCGACGCATGGATCAGTACGCCGAGCTGGCGTACCTCGACGCGCGCCTGCGTGCGTGCGATCCCGGTCACGCGTGCGGCCGCGCCGGGCGTGACGGCGAGTGCTTCGTCCGGAAACATCTGCACACCGAACGTCCGGCCGATCGCGAACAGCGTCGAGCGCGGGACGATCTGCCCGGCCTGCAGCGTCGCGCCGCGCGAGGCGAACGTGCGCTGGGCGTAGGCTGCCTGATGATCGATGCCGGCATGGCCATCCACGACCGTGGCGATCTGGCTGCTGCGCACGATCCAGTCCGCCGCGTTGAAGCCGGCTTCGGTCGTGGCTTGCCAGTATTGCGACGTGCCGGCCGGATTGCGCGTCGTCATCGCGAGCAGGTCGTAGTTGACGAGCCCGGCGAAGCCGCCGTGCTCGAACATGTCGGGCGTGCGCCGGCCCGTGTCGAGTGCGTCGGGCGGCACGACCAGGTCGACGGCGCCGTCGGCCGGGCGCAGCGTGACGATCGTCTGCGGATAGGCGCGCCGGTAGTCGTAGCATGGCGGCGTGTCGGCGCCGGCGCTCCGTGCGGTCGCCGCAGTCGCATCCCGGAGCGCGTCGGGCACGACGAGGCCGGCCGCGCGCAGCAGGCCGGGCGTCGCGCACAGGTTGCCGTTGTCGTCGAATCGCGCATCGGCGCGGCCGGCGCGCTTGCCGTTGACCGTCAACCGCACGGAAGCCGTGCCGGGCATGAAGCGCGGCGCGTGCGCGAAATAGCGGCTCGCCGTGGCGTCGATCCCGTGCTCGCGCAGCGCGCCGGTGTCGAACTCGACCGTGTCGGGTGCGGTGTTGCCCGGGTTGGTGGCGGCGGCGCACGGCATGCAGCTCGCGACGGCGGACAGCCCGAGCGCGAAGAGGCCGCGCGGGCCACGAATGGCACCTGACATCGCAGATCCGGAATCGAAGACGCGGTGCTTACCGTTGCGTGGCCGCAGCGGCCGCAGCAGGGGCAAGCGCTGCGTCGTAGTGATCGACCGAGTAGCCGTAGACGGTGGCGGGGAAGAGGCGCACGCGCTCCGGCGTCGCGGCCTCGCGGGCCAGCGCGATCCGGCGGGTCTGTCCGGCGAGTACGTAGGGTGCCGGCAGCGACACGATCTGCCCCGACGGCAGCAACTGCACTTTCTGTTCGAGACGCACCACATAGCGGCTGTCGTTGCGCACGATCAGCTTGCCGTCCTCGATCGACCACTTCAGCAGTTCCCATGGCCGGTCGTTGCGCGCGAGGTCTTGCGGCTGGATCAGCACCGGCAGGTTCTGGCGAATGATCGTCTGGATCTCGTTTTTGTTCTGGCGTTTCGGCGGAATGCCGGAGAACGATACGCGGGCGAGGCGTTGCGTGACGAGCGGCTCGTTGCCGGCGAGAACGAACCGGACGAGCTGCACCGCACCGCCTTCGACACGCGCGATCGGGGGCGTCACGATGAGGAGCTCGGCCTTGTCCTCGGGGATGGGCTCGACCGTCGTATGCAGGAGTGTCGGGTGGGTGTCGGTGTTCCTGACCGAGATCGTTCCTTCGCCGTCGGCTTCGTCGACGATCACCACGGACGTCTCGGGCACGACGCCCATCGCGTGTACGACGCTCGAACCGATCAGGCAACCGAGGAGCGGGGCGAGCAACGACGCCCGCAGGGTATGGCGTGCAGGGAATTTCATGGCGGTGGCAGGTTAGGCGGTAATCGTGCTGCGCGCCGCCGCTTCGGCGAAGCGGCGGTGCGGTCGATGCCTGTCAGGCAATCGACGCGATCGGAGGAAAGACGCGTACCGGAATTACAGGTACACGAGCGACACGGTGGCGAGGCCGTCGAGATTGATTTCCTGGCTCAGGTCGAGATTCGACGTCTTGTCGATCGCGGCCTGCACGTCGAGCGTGCCGGTGAAGACCTTCGCCGCGACCGGGACAGTCTGGCCTTTCTTCGCCCACGACTCGTAGCCGCCGGTGTTGCTGGCGACCCCGTTGGACGTCCCCCAGGTGGCGCCGCTGGTGCTCGAATAAATCGAATCGACCGCCGCGCCATCCGCCGTGAACGAGTTCGTTCTGAAACGGAATGCAAAAGCGCCGATATTCTTGCCGCCAGCCGAACCGAGGCCGAATTGCCCGCTAACCGGGTTGGATGAGCCGAAGAAATTGATACTGCCGGTAAATGCGCGGGTGCCGGCACGATTATCCTGCGCGCTCAGTGCGACGCGGGCGGCGGCGTCACAGGTGATCGTGATCGAATCCGACAGGACCGCGAGCAGCGTGGGCGCGGTCGGACTGAGTTCGGCCGAGCCGATCAGTCCGTAATCGAACGTGCCGCCGCCGGCGAGCGTCGGCGTGCAGGCGCCGGGCTTGATCGTCCCGGTGACCTTGACGTCGAACGAGTCGGCGAACGCCGATGCGCTCCCCAGGGCGAGCAGACCTGCCATCACGACGTGCGACGCTTGGTTCGTCATCTTAACGAATTTCATCTGAGCGGTTTCCTTTAATTACCCGGAATTCCGAAGTCAATTCGGTGGTCCGGTTTTTCGATTGGTGGAAGATAAATCGCTCACCATAATTTCCGGAGAGCGGATGGAATTTATCAATTAGATTTAAGAATTGAAATCGTACTTGTACAGATTTTTACGGCTATTTCCATGGTATTTATAGAATTTAATCGAGAAAATAATCCGATTTATCGATGGGAACTGGTGTTTCGATCGTTACGAATGTCAGATGTAATATTTTTCAGCTTCGATAAGGAGCGAGTGGATTGGATTCAATCTGAGCGGACAATATCGAAAAAAGGGGAGGCGCGAGGCGCAACCGCGGCATGCCGGTTGGCGATGGATGATCGTGACGGAGGACGCGCGGCGTCATTGCGCCGATGGCGCTTGCTGGCAGCGGGAACTCGGAATGGAAACGGGAGCGGCGTCGCAGCGATCGCGAGACGGAGCGAGTGCGGTGGTGAGGCGGGGGGAGAGAAGTGCGGCTGGGTCAGGCCCGCCGGCGGCCGGCCCATGATCGGGCCAGCGGCGCCCGGGGCGGGCGCATCGCGTCGGCATGCGCCGACGCGGGACGGCTTACAGCTTGTCGTACTGGAAGCGCATCGCGGTGCCTTCGCGCGTGATGCGCTCCCACACGGCCCGCTTTTCGTCGTCGCTCAGGAACACCCAGTTCGATACTTCGGCGGCCGTGCGGCCGCAGCCCTTGCAGACTTCGTCGAAGAGGGTCGAGCAGACGCCGATGCAGGGGCTGTCAGGCAGGTCGTGGAGATTGGAGGCCATCGGAAGGTTTTGCGCCGTGAAATCGTCAGGGCGTCATTTTAATGCATGGAGGCCGGGCGGCCGGCCGGATGCCGGATCGCCGCCGGTGCGCACGCGGTTTTGCCACCGCTTTCTTTTCCTGATGGACAGGCGTCGATTAACCGATAGAATTCCCCGGGAACGCCCCGCCGTGCGGGCCGCCCGGGCGGCTTGCGACAGCAATCTGTTCCGTTTGCGCGACACGGGCATGATTTTTTTGTGACGGCGCGCGAATAATGGTAGCGTTCGGGGTTTTCGAGGGGTGGCGTGCCGCAATGCGCCGCCATGACGAGGCAGACGGCAGCCGGACACACGGTCCGGCCGGAGGGAGAACGGGATGAAAGCAAAGGTAGTGGGCCGGTTCGCAGCGCTCGCGCTGTGCGTCGGTGCGTCGGCCGCAGCGGCGAAGGATACGCAACTCAATATCTATAACTGGTCGGACTACATTGCGAAGGACACGATCCCGAACTTCGAGAAGCAGACGAGCGTCAAGGTTCGCTACGACAATTACGACAGCGACGACACGCTGCAGGCGAAGCTGCTGACGGGCAGCTCGGGCTACGACATCGTCGTGCCGACCAGCAACTACGCGGGCAAGCAGATCGCGGCCGGCATCTTCACGCCGCTCGACAAGTCGAAGCTGCCGAACCTCAAGTACCTCGATCCGCAACTGATGGCGCTCGTCGCCGGCGCCGATCCGGGCAACAAGTACACGGTGCCCTGGGCCTACGGCACGACCGGTCTCGCCTACAACCTGACAAAGGCGCAGCAGGCGCTCGGCAAGGTCCCGCTCGACAACTGGGACATCCTGTTCAAGCCGGAAAACCTCTCGAAGCTGAAGACCTGCGGTGTGTCGGTGCTCGACGCGCCGGATCAGATGTTCGCGGCGGCGCTGCACTACATCGGCAAGGATCCGATGAGCACGAATCCGGCCGACTACAAGGCCGCGATGGAAGTGCTCAAGAAGATCCGCCCGTACATCACGCAGTTCAACTCGTCGGGCTACATCAACGACCTGGTCGGCGGCGACATCTGCTTCGCGTACGGCTGGTCGGGCGACGTCGTGATCGCGAAGCATCGCGCGCTCGAAGCGAAGAAGCCGTACAAGGTCGAGTACTACATTCCGAAGGGCGGCGCCCCGGTCTGGTTCGACGTGATGGCGATTCCGAAGGACGCGAAGAACAAGGACGCCGCGCTGCAATGGATCAACTACATCGAGGATCCGAAGGTGCACGCGGCGATCACGAACGCCGTGTACTACCCGAGCGCGAACGCCGAGGCCCGCAAGTACGTGCGGCCGGACGTCGCGAACGACCCGGCCGTCTACCCGCCGGCCGACGTCGTGAAGACGCTGTTCCTGCTCAAGCCGCTGCCGCCTGAAATCCAGCGTCTGCAGACGCGTCTGTGGACCGAGCTGAAATCGGGCCGCTGACGCGAGCCGAAGTGAGCCAGCAGTCATGAAGCCCCTGGTGCCCCCGGGGGCTTTGTTCGTCAAACGCAGGAGAGAAGCAGCACATCATGAATAGCCAGTCGGGTGCGCCGGTTGCGGGCGCGCCGTCCTTCGTTCCTTCGTCCGGCGCGACTACGCGCGCCGAGACCTTTGTCCAGATCGTCGACGCCGTCAAGAAATTCGGCGAGACCGAAGTGGTGCGCAACGTGAACCTGACGGTGCGCCAGGGCGAGCTGTTCGCGCTGCTCGGCAGCTCGGGTTCCGGCAAGTCGACGCTGCTGCGCATGCTCGCGGGCCTCGAGACGGTCACCTCGGGCAAGATCCTGATCGACGGCGAGGACCTCGCGCAGATGCCGCCGTACAAGCGGCCCGTGAACATGATGTTCCAGTCGTATGCGCTGTTCCCGCACATGTCGGTCGAGGCGAACGTCGCCTACGGCCTGAAGCAGGAAGGCACGCCGAAGGCCGAGCTGAAGGAGCGCGTCGCCGCGGCGCTCGAGCTCGTGCAGATGAGCAAGTACGCGAAGCGCAAGCCGCACCAGCTGTCGGGCGGCCAGCAGCAGCGCGTCGCGCTCGCGCGTTCGCTCGTCAAGCGCCCGAAGGTGCTGCTGCTCGACGAGCCGATGTCGGCGCTCGACAAGCAGATCCGCCAGCGCACGCAGATCGAGCTCGTCAATATCCTGAAGAAGGTCGGCGTCACCTGCATCATGGTCACGCACGACCAGGAAGAGGCGATGACGATGGCGAACCGGCTCGCCGTGATGAGCGAAGGGCAGATCGTGCAGATCGGCTCGCCGAACGAAGTCTACGAATATCCGAACAGCCGCTTCTCGGCCGAGTTCATCGGCTCGACGAACCTGTTCGACGGCGTCACGGTCGAGGACGAACCCGACTACGTGTATATCGAATCCCCGGAGCTGCCGAGCCGGCTGTACGTGAGCCACGGGATCACGGGCCCGCTCGGGATGCCGGTCACGGTGTCGGTGCGCCCCGAGCGCATCGCGCTCACGCGCAAGCCGCCCGAAGGCGCGTTCAACTGGGCGCGCGGCAGGATCACCAACGTCGCGTACATGGGCGGCTATTCGCTGTATCACGTGAAGCTCGACGCGGGCAAGACGGTGATCGCGAACGTGTCGAGCCTCGCGATCACCGAGCTCGACACGCCGTCGCTCGGCGACGAGATCTACGTGCGCTGGAGCGCGACCGCCGGCGTGGTGCTGACGTCATGAACGCGTTCAAGTCCCTGCTCGCATGGCCGGTGCGGCGCTTCAACCTGACCGGCGGCTCGGCGGTCGTCGCGGGGCCGTATACATGGCTCGTGCTGTTCTTCCTCGTGCCGTTCGTGCTGGTCGTGAAGATCAGCTTCGCGGAGCTGCAGCTCGGCATCCCGCCGTACACGGAGCTCGCGTCGTACACGGACGGCGTGGTGCACATCGCGCTGAACCTGTCGCACTACGCGTTCCTGCTCACCGACAGTCTGTATTTCGCGACCTACGTGAATTCGGTGGTGGTCGCCGCGATCACGACGGTGCTGTGCCTGCTGATCGGCTATCCGATGGCGTACTACATCGCGCGTTCGAACCCGGCGACCCGCAACCTGCTGATGATGGGCGTGATGCTGCCGTTCTGGACGTCGTTCCTGATCCGCGTGTACGCATGGATCGGGATCCTCAAGAACAACGGGCTGCTGAACAACTTCCTGATGTGGATCGGCCTGACCCATACGCCGATCGAGCTGTACCGCACCAATTACGCGGTGTACATCGGGATGGTGTATTCGTACCTGCCGTTCCTCGTGATGCCGCTGTACGCGCACCTCGTGAAGATGGACCTGCGCCTGCTCGAAGCCGCGTACGACCTGGGCGCCAGGCCGTGGCGCGCGTTCGTGCAGATCACGCTGCCGCTGTCGAGGAACGGGATCATCGCGGGCTGCCTGCTGGTGTTCATTCCGGCGGTCGGCGAGTACGTGATTCCGGAGCTGCTCGGCGGCGCGAACACGCTGATGATCGGTCGCGTGATGTGGAATGAGTTCTTCAACAACGCAGACTGGCCGATGGCGTCGGCCGTGACCTGCGCGATGGTGCTGCTGCTGCTCGTGCCGATGGCGATGTTCCAGCACTTCCAGGCGAAGGAGCAGGAGGGCCGCCGTCGATGAAGCCGAATCGCTACCTGCAGTTCGCGGCGCTGTTTGCCGGCTTCGCGTTCCTGTACATCCCGATCATCAGCCTGATCGTCTATTCGTTCAACGAGTCGAAGCTCGTCACCGTCTGGTCGGGCTTCTCGTTGCGCTGGTACGCGGCGCTCGTGGACGACGACGAGCTGCTGACGGCCGCGTGGCTGTCGCTGAAGATCGGCGTGCTGACCGCGTTCGCGTCGGTGTTCATCGGCACGTGGGCCGGCTTCGTGCTTGCGCGCATGGGCCGCTTTCGCGGCTTCGCGCTGTTCAGCGGGATGATCAACGCGCCGCTCGTGATCCCCGAGGTGATCCAGGGCATCTCGCTGCTGCTGCTGTTCATCGAGCTGGCGAAGTGGATCGGCTGGCCGGCCGAGCGCGGCGTGTTCACGATCTGGCTCGGCCACGTGATGCTGTGCATCTCGTACGTCGCGATCATCGTGCAGTCACGCGTGCGCGAGCTGAACCCGTCGCTCGAGGAAGCCGCGCTCGATCTGGGCGCGACGCCGCTGAAGGTGTTCTTCACGATCACGCTGCCGCTGATCTCGCAGGCGCTGATCGCGGGCTGGCTGCTGGCGTTTACGCTGTCGATCGACGACCTCGTGCTGTCGGCGTTCCTGTCGGGCCCCGGTTCGACGACGCTGCCGCTCGTCGTGTTCTCGCGCGTGCGCCTCGGCCTGAACCCGGAGATGAACGCGCTCGCGACGCTGTTCATCATCGCGGTGACGGCCGGCGTCGTGATCGCGAACTTCGTGATGCTGCGCCAGGAACGCAAGCGGATGGCCGCGTTCGCCGTCTGACGTTCTCGCGCGCAGGTTGCGCACGCAACGAAAAACGCCCGGTGCCGACGACGAGTCGGGCCGGGCGTTTTGTTTTGGGGTATGCGCCGCGTGCGGCGCGCGGCTTAGGCGCCGAACGCCGCCTTCGCCAGCAGCCCGCACGCCACGCAGACGAGCACGGCCGCGAAGCCGGCCTGCACGTGCCGCGCGGACAGGTGCCGGGACGCGCTGCGGCCGACGGCCATCCCGAGCGCGGTCGCGACCGTGAACCATAGCATCATGTCGAGCGGCGCGCGCGTGCCCGACACGAGCGTCGCGAACACGCCGCCGGTGCCGACCAACGCGATCACCATCAGCGACGTCGCGACCACGCCGTGCATCGACACGTTCGTGAACTTGCGCAGCATCGGCACGATCACGAAGCCGCCGCCGACGCCCAGCAGCCCCGTCATCAGTCCCGTCACCGCGCCGGTCGACGCGAGCGCGACGCCGACCGGCCAGGACCACACGAGCCGGCCGGTATCGGGATTCACGCGACCGACGCACAGCGGCGATTCGGCCGTGTCGCCGGGCGCGTTGCGCAGCGCCTGCCGTAGCAGGCGGCCCGCGACGACCAGCATCGTCAGCGCGAACAGCGCCAGCAGCACGCGCTGCGGCAGCACGTGCGCGAGCCGCACGCCGAGCGTCGTGAGCGGCACGCCGGCCACGGCCATCAGCAGCGCCGCGCGATAGCGCACGAGCCCGCGGCGAAACCCTTCGAGCGCGCCGAGCGCGGCGCTGCCCGCGACCGCGACGAGCGCGACGGGCGTGGCTTGCTGCATCGGCCAGCCCATCCCGGCGACGAGCGCGGGCACCGCGAGAATGCCGCCGCCCGCGCCGGTGAGGCCGAGCACGGCGCCGACGAAGCCGCCGAGTACGAGGGAAATCAGCATGATGTCAGCGGGTTCCGGTCAACGGGCGATCGCGGGCTTCGCGAGCCATTCGCGGCCCTTGAGCATCGCCTTCCAGTAGAGCGGCGGCAGCACGCGCTCCTTGAGCAGCCACGCGAGCCGCGACGGGCGCTTGCCGTCGATCAGCCACGCGGGGAAGGTCGGCGCGACCTTGCCGCCGTACAGGAATTCGGCGAGCACGATCTTGCCGCGCTCGACGGTGAGCGGGCACGATCCGTAGCCGTCGTACGCGGCGTTGCCGTGTGCGCGGCCCAGCGACGCGAGCAGGTTGTGCGCGACGACGGGCGCCTGCTTGCGTGCGGCCGCGGCGGTTTTCGCGTTGGTCGTGTTGGTGACGTCGCCGAGCGCGAAGATGTCCGCGTGCCGCTTGTGCCGCAGCGTCGCCGGATCGACGTCGATCCAGCCGGCCGCGTCGGCGAGCGGGCTCGCGCGCACGAAATCGGGCGCCTTCTGCGGCGGCACGACGTGGATCATGTCGAACGCCCGCTCGACGGTTTCGGTGCCGCCGTCGGGCAGCGCGCGTGTGAACGTCGCGCGTCGCGCCGGCCCGTCGATCGCGACCAGGTTGTGGCCGAACGACAGCGCGATGTCATAGCGTTTCACGTATTCCATCAGCGCGGGCACGTAGTCGGCGACGCCGAACAGCGCGCCGCCCGCATTCAGGAACTCGACGTTCGCGGCGCCGAGGCGCCCCGTGCGCCGCCAGTGATCGCACGACAGGTACATCGCCTTTTGCGGCGCGCCCGCGCACTTGATCGGCATCGGCGGCTGCGTGAACAGCGCATTGCCGCCGCGGAACGCCTGCACCAGTTCCCACGTGTACGGCGCGAGATCGTAGCGATAGTTCGACGTGACGCCGTTGCGGCCGAGGGTTTGCGCGAGGCCGTCGATCGCGTGCCAGTCGAGCTTGAGCCCCGGGCACACGACCAGCCTCCGGTAGCCGATGCGCCGGCAGCCGTCGAGCACGACCGCGTGCGCGTCGGGTTCGAAGCCGGCGACCGCCGCCTGGATCCATGTCACGCCGCGCGGCAGCAGGTCGGCCATCCGGCGCGCGGTCGTGTCGGGCCGGAACACGCCCGCGCCGACCATCGTCCAGCCCGGCTGGTAGTAGTGGGTATCGGCCGGATCGATCACCGCGATATCGAGCGACGCGTCGCGCGCAAGCAGGCTCGACGCGACCGCGACGCCGGCCGCGCCCGCGCCGACGATCACGATGTCGTGCCGCGCGTCGACGGCCGGTGCGGCCTGATCGACGCCTGGCGCCACGCGTTGCGCAAGACGCGGCGCGAGCGCGCCGAGGTCGTAGCCGGCCGCGGCGGCGCTCGCGACGATGTCGCCGGCCGGGCGTCGGCCCGCCTGCGACAGCGCCCACAGCGTCGCCGAACGCGTGCCGCTGCGGCAGTACGCGAGGACCGGGCCGGCGAGCGTCGCGACGAGCGCGCCGAACTGCGCGGCCTGCTCGTCGGTGACCTTGCCGGTATCGACGGGCAGGTAATGCACGGCGATGCCGAGCGGCGCGGCGGCGGCGCGGATCTCGGCGACGGTCGGTTGGTCGGCGCCTTCGCCGTCCGGACGGTTGCAGACGATCGCGCGGATGCCCGCCGCGTGCAGCGCGGGCAGGTCGGTCGCGGCGATCTGGGGCGAGACCGACAGCAGGTCGGTCAGCGGGCGGATGGTCATGTCGGGGTTCTCCGGTCGGGGCGGCGGCTCAGATCGCGTCGAGCGGGATCTTCAGGTAGCGCACGCCGTTGTTTTCGGGCTCGGGCAGGTGGCCGGCGCGCATGTTGACCTGCACGGACGGCAGCATCAGCACGGGCATGTCGAGCGTCGCGTCGCGCGCGGTGCGCATCGCGACGAAATCGTCTTCGGTCACGCCGTCCTTCACGTGCACGTTCGCGCGGCGCTGCTCGGCGACCGTCGTCACGAACTGCACGTCGCGGCCGCCCGGCTGGTAGTCGTGGCACAGGTACAGGCGCGTGTCGGGCGGCAGGCCCAGCACCCGTGCGATCGAGCGGTACAGCGTGCGTGCGTCGCCGCCGGGGAAGTCGCAGCGGGCGGTGCCGTAGTCGGGCATGAACAGCGTGTCGCCGACGAATGCCGCGCGCTGCGTCGCATCGTCGACGCAGTAGGTCAGGCAGGCGGGTGTATGGCCCGGCGTATGCAGCGCGCGGATCGTCAGCGCGCCGAGCGCGAGCGTGTCGCCGTCGTCGAGCAGGCGATCGAACTGGCTGCCGTCCTGCGCGAAGCCGGGGCCGGCGTTGAACAGCGTGCCGAACACGTGCTGCACGCGGCGCACGTGCGAACCGATCGCGATCCGGCCGCCGACGTGCGCCTTCACGTACGGCGCGGCCGACAGGTGGTCGGCGTGCACGTGCGTTTCCAGCAGCCAGTGCACGGTCGCGCCGAGTTCGGCGACGCGGGCGATCAGCCGGTCGGCGCTGGCGGTGCGCGTGCGTCCGGACTTCGGGTCGTAGTCGAGCACGCTGTCGATCAGCGCGCACGCGCGGCTCGCGGTATCGAGCAGCAGATAGCTGACGGTGTGGGTCGCCGGGTCGAAAAAGCCTTCGACCGACAGCATGGGGGCATGGCTCACGGGATGTCCTCGATCGGGTTCTGCATAGGCAATCGGCAATCCCATGTTCAAGAAGCGTGCCAATCCGCGCCGCGAGGCGGGTCGATCCGGCAGGTACTTGATTCGGTTCGGATTTTCGGCGCGATCGCGATGCGTCGCAGGCACGGTCGGCGAATGGCAACCAGCGCGGACTGCCATGTCTGGCAGTGTCGTGGCAGAATTGGCAGTCCGCCTGGCAGTTCGTCCGGCGATCCGTTCTCTCGTCTCCCCATGAATCCGCACGACACCATTCCGATCGTTCCCGCGCCGTCGCGCACCGTCATGCCCGACGTGCGCGCGCTCGTCGCATATCTGGAACAGGATCCTCAGCCGATGATCGTCCTCGATCCCGACTACCGCATCCTCGCGGCGAACGATGCGTACCGGCGCCAGTTCGGCGTGGCGGGCGTCGAGCACGTCGGGCGGCACTGCTTCCAGGTGTCGCATCACTACGACGTGCCGTGCGACCAGGCCGGCGAGCATTGCCCGATGAAGCAGGCGCTCGAGTCGCGCAGCCTGAACCGCGTGCTGCACATTCACCATACGCCGCGCGGCCCCGAGCACGTCGACGTGGAATTGCGGCCGATCTTCGACGCGCGCGGCGACGTGATCGCGTACGTCGAGCGGCTGACGACGGTGCGCAGCGCGTCCGCGCAGCCCAGCGCGGAAGGGCTCGTCGGCGGCGCCGACGCATTCAATGCGGCGCTCGGCGCGCTGCAGCGCGTCGCACCGTCGATGCTGCCCGTGCTGCTGCTCGGTGAATCGGGTACCGGCAAGGAATTGTTCGCGCGGGCGCTGCACGAGGCGAGCGCGCGCGCGATGGGGCCGTTCGTGGTCGTCGATTGTTCGGGCATCGCCGAGACGCTGTTCGAGAGCGAACTGTTCGGCTACGAGAAGGGCGCGTTTACCGGCGCGAACCAGCGCAAGCCGGGCCTCGTCGAGACCGCGCAGGGCGGCACGCTGTTTCTCGATGAAATCGGCGACGTGCCGCTGCCGATGCAGGTGAAACTGCTACGGCTGATCGAGTCGGGGACGTTCCGGCGCGTCGGTGGCGTCGAGGCGCTGCGCGCGGATTTCCGGCTCGTCGCGGCTACGCACAAGCCGCTGCGCGAGATGATCGACGACGGCCGGTTCCGGCAGGACCTGTACTACCGGATCAACGCGTTTCCGATTCCGCTGCCGGCGCTGCGCGAACGGCAGGGCGACGTCGCGCTGCTGGCCGAATCGATCCTGCGGCGCATCGCGAACGCGCGCGGCAACGCGGGCGACGCGAGTGCGCGGCCGTTCGCGGCCCGGCCATTTGTGCTGACCGAGCGCGCCCGCGCGTGCCTCGATGCGTATGCATGGCCCGGCAACATCCGCGAGCTGCGCAACGTGCTCGAACGCGCGTGCCTGTTCGCGGACGACGGCACGATCCGGGTCGAGCACCTGCCGGCCGAACTCGTCGCGGCGGCAGCGGCGCCGCAGGAGCGTGACGCGGACGCGCGCGGCCTGTCGGACGCGGAGCTCGTGCGCATCGCGCGCACGTTCGACGGCACGCGCAAGGCGCTGGCCGAGCACGTCGGGATGAGCGAACGGACGCTGTACCGGCGGATGAAGGCGCTCGGCCTCGGCTCGCGCGAGCGCTGAACGGTGGGGCATGGCTGGTGGCGGCGCGCGGCTTTGTCGATAATGGCGCGTTCGATTCCACTGCCATCGCCGATGAAAAGACCTTTCCTTTCGCGTTGCCTGTTGCTTGCAGTCGCAGCGCTGGCCAATCCGGCCCGGGCCGCCGACTACACGTGGACCGATGCGGCCGGCGCGCATGCGGTGACGCTGGCCCGAACCGCGTCCGGCGATGACGTCGAGCTCAAGGTGTCGGCGTCGCTCGACGGCCGGCCCGACTGGACCGTGCGCGACTATGTGAAGGCGTGCACGGTCGATGTGATCCTCGACGTCGTGCCCGCATCGATCGAGATGCGCGACCTGCTCGGCAATGGCCGCAAGCAGTTCCTGTTTGCCTACAGGATCGGCTGCCGCGGCGACGTCAGCGCCGACCAGGTCAAGTACTTCCTGATCGACGCCGGCACGAAATACGTGTTGCGCGGCGAGGAAACCGTCACGGTCAAGGGCAAGTTCATGGACGGCGGCGCGGCGCCCGTGCCGAATGCGGACCTGAAGGCCCAGCCCGTGTTCCTCCGCTACATGACGAAGCACTGGCGCGGGATCAGCGTGCGCGACTACGAGTAGGCGGCCGCCGGGCCGTTGTGGGCGATACGGGCGGGCGGCCGACACCAGCCGAGCATGCTGCACAATAAGAAATCACAATTGAACGACAATTAATTATCGTTTTACGATAACTATCGACGTACAATCGACGCTCGTTCATTCGACGTCGAGGACTTCACATGCATTCCGATCGCATTGCCCGTATCAGCCAGCAGATGGCTACCGTCACGCTGGGGTTCATCGTCGGCATGCTGGTGCTCAACGCCGCGTGCTGGGCGTTTCCGTCGCTGAACGGGGCCTCCGGGCCCGGCCTCGTGTTCGGCCTCACCGATTCGGTGATCTCGAACCTGCGCGTGGACGTCGCCGCCTTCCCGTGGTGGCAGAAGGCCGTCGGCATCCTGCTGTCGAGCGTGCCGCTGATTGCGCTCGCAAACGGCCTGCGGCATCTGCGCGCGCTGTTCCGCACCTACGCGCGCCGCGACTATTTCTCCGTGCAGGCGGCCGGCCACCTCGGCCAGACGGGCCGTGCGATCGGCCTGTGGGTATTGCTGAGCCTGTTGTGCGAGCCGCTGCTGAGCATGTGGGCGACGCTGCGCGAACCGGTCGGCCATCATGTGGTCACCATCGGCTTCAGCTTGCCGTATGTGGTCGCGCTGTTCACCGCGGCGTGCATCGCGGTCATCGCGCACATTCTCCGGCAGGCGAGCGAGCTCGACGCCGAGCATCGGCAATTCGTCTGAGGCGCGCGATGACGATCGTAGTCAGGCTCGATGTGATGCTCGCGACGCGCAAGGTCCGCTCGAAGGATCTCGCGGCGGCCGTCGGCATCACCGAACAGAATCTGTCGCTGCTCAAGCAAGGGAAGGTCAAGGGCATCCGCTTCGCGACGCTCGAAGCCATCTGCCGCTATCTCGACTGCCAGCCCGGCGACCTGCTCGCGTTCAGCGATGACGGTGTCGGCGAGCCGGACTGACACATCGCCGCCGCGACGTGTCGAGACGGTGGGGTGCCGTCGGCCGCGCATCGTCGCGCTGGCCGTCGCAGTCTCCGTATCGATTCACCTGCTCGGATGGTTCGTGCTGCAACAGGCATCGACGGCTACCGGCCTGAAAGCCGGGGCGCCGCCCCGGATCACGCTGCGTGTCGAGCTGATCCCCGCGCAACCCACGCCCGCGGAGCGCGCGCGTGACGCCGGGCGAACCGGCCCGATCGTGGGTGAGGGCGGAGTCGAGCGCGCCGTGCGATCGACGAAACGATCCGCCGCGGTTGCAACGTCGCGCATGACGATGCGGTCGACTTCGGAGGTGGCGGGCGTTTCGCATCGGCAACGCGAGACACCTGCCGGCGCAATCGCAAACCGACTTGAAAATCATCCCGAGACCGCATCCAGCCCAGACCTCGACTGGCGTCGCGATCTGGATGCAATCGGCTCGCGGCATGCAGCGGCGCGCAGTCCGGCGCAGGCGGCGGTCGGTGCATTGGGCGCGTCGTCCGGCGGCTCGGCGGCGAGCCGCGACACCGTCGACGCGAGGCTGGCCGACGGCATGTCGGACGCCCGTCGCGCCGACTGCCGGCACGCCTATTCGGGCGCGGGCCTGCTCGCATTGCCGATGCTCGCACTGGATGCGGTTCGCGACACCGGCTGCAAATGGTGAAACGGGCGGCATGCGGGAAACCCGCGTGCCGCCCGCACCTTCATGCGCTCAACACGCTCAGCGCGCAGGCGCAAGCTGCGCCATCGCGTCGCGCACGAAACCGAGCAGCGTGTCGTCGGTCCACGAATCCTTCGTCAGCGCCGGCTCGTTCATCAGCGCGTGGCGAAACTTGGCGTGCGTGGCCGGATCGTGGCCCGCGTAGCTGCAGAACAGATCGAGCCAGCGCTGCGCGAGCGCGCGGCCTTGCGGCGAATCGGGCGTCGCGCCCGCGTCGATCGCGTCGCGCACGTCGGCCATCAGTTGCGGCCATTCCATCGCGCGTTCGCCGTAGTGCGCCCGCATGAAGCGGATCTCGTCCGGCGCGAGATACTTCTCGAAAATGCGCATTTTCGTCTCCGCCGTCGCGCGCAGCACATAGTCGCGCAGCGCGGTCGAAATGCCGATCTTCGACTGCATCGCCGGTTCCCGTTCGTGCATCAGGTTCAGCTTCGCGAGCAGCCGCGGGTCGTTGTTCGTGTCGCGCACGAGCAGCGCCATCCAGCGCGCGGCGAGCGCACGCACGCGCTCGTCCTCGGGCGGCACGCCCGCGTCGTGCAGCGCACGGACCTCGCCGATGAGCGAAATCCATTCCGCGTCGCCCGCCTGGCTCTTCTGGTACATCGGCATGCGCGCGAGTTCTTCCTCGGAAAAATATTTGTCGTACACGGTCATCAACTCCAGTGTGGTGAGCCAATCGGCCAGTTCCGGCTCCGTGCCCGCCGCGAGCTGCGCGTGCAGGCTCACGAGGCGCTCGCGGAGCTGCGCGGTCTGCGCGAGCTGACGGTCGAGCAGCGCGATCTGCTTCGAGATGAGATCGACGAGCGGGGTGGTGCCGGGCTGGTTCAGGTGGTCGCCGATTTCGGCGAGCGACAGTCCGAAGCGACGCAACGCCTGGATCTGGTGGAGCCGGGCGATGTCGTGGCGGTCGTACAGCCGGTAGCCGTTGTCGGCGCGCGCCGAAGGCGTCAGCAGACCGATCGCGTGATAGTGATGAAGCGTGCGGACGGTCAGCCCGCTGCGTTTCGCCAGTTCTCCCACTTTCAGTCGCATTCGTTCCTCCGTTCGGTGCGCACACTGGAGTCTCGAACGTTACGCTACGTGAGGGTCAAGCGGAAGATCGCGGATCGGCGCGCGGGATGGCCCCGCGCGCCGTGCGCCTGAAGGAAACCGCGCGTTATTGGGGGGACGGCGGCGAAGGTGGTGACGGCGGCGCATCGGGCGCGGCCGTGCGCGCCTGGGTGGCGGGGGCGTCGTGAGCCGCGTTGCCGGGATTGCCGGCTTGGTCGGTTTTCACGGCCTTGCCGACGCCGACGCCCGCGCCGTCGACCGGCGGCGTGCCCATCGCCTGGTAAAGCCGTGCGGTATCCGCGAACCGTGCGCCGGTCGCGCGAAGCTCGTCGAGCCGCGCATTGCGGTACTGCAGTTCGCTCGCGCGCGCGGCCGACGGCGGCAGCGCGCCGAGCCGCACGCGGGCGGCCGCGTCGTCGTACGCGCCGCGCGCGGAAAGCGCGGCGTGCGACGACGCGTCGAGCGCCTCAGCATCGTGCTCGAGCGCCGCGAGCGAATCGGCGACGTTCTGGAATGCGCCGAGCACGGCCTGCTTGTACTGATCGACCGCGGCCTCGTAGGTCGCCTTCGCCGCCCGACGCTGGGCGAGCAGCGCACCGCCGTGGAAGATCGGCTGGCTCAGCGACGCGCCGACGTTCCAGATCGAACCGGCGCCCGACAGCATCGTCGGCCAGCTGAAGCCGCCTTTGCCCATCGCCGCCGACAGCGACAACTGCGGAAACATCTGCGCGGTCGCGAGGCCCACTTCGGCCGCGGCCGCCTTCAGCCCGGCGTCGGCGGCCTGGATGTCCGGGCGGCTTTGCAGCAGATCCGACGGCACGACGACGGGCACCTGCTCCGGCAAGTGCAGATCGGCGAGCGCGAGATCGGCCGGCGGCCGGTCGGGCGTGCGGCCGACCAGCACCGCGAGCGCATGGCGGGCCGAGTCGCGTTGCTGGCGCAATGCGGGCAGGCTCGCCGCGAACGTGTCGGCGCTTTGCCGCGCACTCAGCGCGTCGCTGCGCGACGCCGAACCGAGCGCATGGCGGCGTTCGGCGTCGTGCGCCTGATCGTTCGCGAGCGCGACGAGCCGCTCGGTCGTCTCGATCTGCGCATTGAGCACCGCCACGGTGATCGACGTGGTGACGATGTTCGCGGCCAGCGCGCGCCGGGCGGATTCGAGCTGGAACGCACTGACGTCGACGCGTTTCGCGAGCGCGCGATTCGCGAAGCGCGACACGCCGAACAGGTCGATCGTGTAGCTCGCCTGCAATTGCCCGACGAACGTGTCGTACAGCAGCGTCGGCGCGCCGAGGGCGGGAATCGGCACGCCGAGCGCGCGCTGGCGCGTGGCCTGGGCGCCCGCGTCGATCGACGGCAGCATCGAGCTGCCGATCTGCCCGCGCAGCTGCTCGCGCGCGGCATCCAGCGAATGCGACGCCGCGCCGAGCGTCGGGCTGTTGCGCAGCCCTTCGTCGACGAGCGCGTTCAGCGCATCGGAACGGTACTGCGTCCACCAGTCTGGTACCGGCTGCGCGCCGACCTCGAACTGCTGCGCGACGCCTTGCGCGGCGACGGTCTGCTGCGATTGCGGCGTCGCGCCGTAATGCGCGGGCGACGGCATCGCGGGCGGCTCGCCGCTCGGCGCGAACCATGCGCAGCCGGCCAGCGGCCCGGCGAGGCTCGCGGCCGCGAGCGCTCGCGCGGCCTTGGTTTTCAGGTTCATCGACAGTTCCATGGTCAGGCTCCCGACGGCGCGGCAGGTGTGCCGTCGTGCGGCGGTTCGTGCGGGTCGCGTTCGTCGCGCTTCACGCGGAACCACGCGGCGTACAGCGCGGGCAGGTAGAACAGCGTCAGCACGGTCGCGCTCGTGATCCCGCCCATCAGCGCGGTCGCCATCGGCCCGAAGAAGTTCGAGCGCAACAGCGGGATCAGCGCGAGCACGGCGGCCGCGGCCGTCAGCGTGATCGGACGGAAGCGCCGCACGGTCGCGCCGACGATTGCGTCGAGGCGTCCGTGGCCGGCCGCGATGTCCTGCTCGATCTGGTCGACCAGAATCACCGAGTTGCGCATGATGATCCCGAACATCGCGATCACGCCGAGCATCGCGACGAAGCCGAACGGCTGGCCGAACAGCAGCAGCGTGCCGACCACGCCGATCAGCCCGAGCGGCGCGGTCAGCACGACCATCAGCACGCGCGAGAAGCTCTGCAGCTGGATCATCAGCAGTGTGAACACCGCGATCGCCATCAGCGGCATCTGCGCATTGATCGACTTCTGCGCTTTCGCGCTTTCCTCGACCGACCCGCCGATGTTGATCTGGTAGCCGACCGGCAGTTGCGTGCGCAACGCATTCAGCTTGCCGTCGATCGTATGCGTGACGTCGATGCCCTGGGCGCCGGCGCGTACGTCGGACTGCACGGTGATCGTCGGCTGGCGGTCGCGCTCCCACACCACGCCGTATTCGAGTGCCGGCGTGAAGCGGCCGAGCGAGCCGAGCGGCACGGGGCCGTTCGGCGTCGGCAGCGCGAGGCCCGCGAGCTTCGCCGGGTCGACACGGTCCGCACGCGGTGCGCGCAGGTCGACCGCGATCAGCTTGTCGCGTTCGCGATACTGGGTGACGGTCGTGCCCGACAGCGTCATCGCGAGGAAGCTCGACACGTCCTGCGACGTCACGTTCAGCTCGCGCGCCTTCTTCTGGTCCAGCTCGAAGCGCACCGAGCGCTCGGCCGGCTCGTCCCAGTCGAACTGCACGTTCACCGTGCGCGCGTCGCCGCGCATCGTCGCCGCGACCTTCTCGGCGATCGATCGCACCGTCGCGATGTCGTCGCCGCTCACGCGGAACTGCACGGGGTAGCCGACGGGCGGGCCGTTCTCGAGCCGCGACAGGCGCCAGCGCACGGCCGGGAACTGGTCGCGCAGCGTGGTTTCGAGCCAGGCGGCGAGCTTCTCGCGATCCTTGACCGATTTCGCGGTGACGACGAACTGCGCGAAGTTCGGCAACTGCAGCTGCTGGTCGAGCGGCAGGTAGAAGCGCGGCGCGCCGCTGCCGACGAAGTTCACCGAATGATCGATCTCGGGCCGCTTGTCGAGTATTTTCTCGAGGCGCTCGGTCTCGCGCAGCGTCGCCGCGAACGACGCGCCTTCGGGCAATCGCACGTCCACGAGCAGCTCGGGGCGATCCGAGCTCGGGAAGAACTGCTGCGGCACGAGCGAGAAGCCCATCAGCGCGACGACGAAGAGCGCGCCGGTGATCAGCAGCACGACGAAGCGCCGCTCGATGCACCAGTCGACCCAGCCGCGCAGCCGCTGGTAGAAACGCGTGTCGTAGATGTCGTGCTCGTGATCGTCCGGCAGGTGGGCTTCGTGCGCGTGCTTCTTGCGCTCGGGCAGCAGGTGATAGCCGAGCAGCGGGATCAGCACGACGGCCGCGAACCACGACGCGATCAGCGCGATCGCCGACACCTCGAAGATCGAGCGCGTGTACTCGCCGGTGCTCGACTTCGCGAGTGCGATCGGCAGGAAGCCCGACACCGTGACGAGCGTGCCCGTCAGCATCGGGAACGCGGTGCTCGTGTACGCGAACGCGGCGGCGCGCGCGCGGCTGTAGCCCTGCTCGAGCTTCACGGCCATCATCTCGACCGCGATGATCGCGTCGTCGACGAGCAGCCCGAGCGCGAGCACCAGCGTGCCGAGCGACACCTTGTGCAGCCCGATGTCGAACAGGTACATGAACAGGGCGGTCACGGCGAGCACGACCGGAATCGAGATCACGACGACCATCCCGGTGCGCAGGCCGAGCGACACGAGGCTCACGACCAGCACGATCGCGACGGCTTCGGCGACGGCTTCCAGGAAATCGTCGACCGAATGCGCGACCGCGTGCGGCATGCTCGACACCAGCGTCAGCTTGAGGCCCGCCGGCAGCTGCGCCTGCAGGTCCTTCGATTCCGCATCGAGCGCGTTGCCGAGCCGGATCACGTCGCCGCCCGGCTGCATCGTCACGCCGATGCCGAGCACGGCATGGCCGTTTGCGCGCATCTGCGTGACGACCGGATCGTCATAGCCGCGCTTCACCGTCGCGAGATCGCCGAGCCGGAACGTGCGGCCGTTGATCCGGATCAGCGTGTCGGCGATCGCCGCGACGTTGTCGAACTGGCCGCTCGGCCGCACGAACACGCGATCGTCGGCGGTCGTCAGCACGCCGGCCGACGAGATGTCGTTCTGCGCGTTGATGGCCTGTCCGAGCTGCTGCGGCGAGATGCCGAGGCGCGTGAGCTGCGTGTTGTCGGCCTCGATGAAGATCCGCTGGTCGGGGTCGCCGAAGTAGTCGACCTTGCCGACGCCCGGCACGCGCAACAGCACGGTGCGCAGCTGGTCCGCATAGTCGTGGAGCTGCGCGGGCGTGAAGCCGTCGCCTTCGAGCGTCCAGATGTTGGTGTAGACGTCGCCGAACTCGTCGTTGAAGAACGGGCCCTGCACGCCGGGCGGCAGCGTATAGCCGATGTCGCCGACCTTCTTGCGGATCTGGTACCAGGTCTCGGGCACGTCCTTCACGGGCGCCGCGTCCTTCATCGTGAAGAAGATCAGCGATTCGCCGGGCCGCGAATAGCTGCGCAGGAAGTCGATGGCCGGCGTTTCCTGCAGCTTGCGGCCGATCCGGTCGGTCACCTGTTCCTGCACCTGCCGCGCGCTCGCGCCGGGCCAGAACGTGCGGATCACCATCACGCGGAACGTGAACGGCGGATCCTCGGATTGCGCGAGCCGCGTGTACGCGAGGATGCCCGCGAGCGTCGCGAGCGCGATCAGGTAGACGACCAGCGCCTGGTGGCGCAGCGCCCATGCCGACAGGTTGAAGCGGCCTTCTTCGCGGGGGCCGCTCATGACGCGAAGTCCTGCGGGTGCAGCGGCGCGACCGGCCGCACCTTCTCGCCCGCGCTGACCGTGTGCACGCCCTGCAGCACGACGCGTTCGCCAGGCTGCAGCCCGTGCGACACGGTGACGGTGCGTTCGTTGAAGCGTGCGACGTCGACGCGGCGCAACTCGAGCGTGTCGTCCTTGGTGCGCACGACCCACACGGCCGGCTGCGGGCCGTCGTGGAACAGCGCGGTCGCGGGCAGCGTGATGCTCGGCGCGTTGCCGGCAACCGGTGCGCCGTCGAACGCGACGTTCGTGGTCATCCCGAGGCGGACGGCCGGATCGGGCGCGGCGAGCGTGAGCTTCACGCGATAGGTGCGGCTCTGCGGATCGGCGGCCGGCGCGATCTCGCGCACCTTCGCGGCGAACTGGCGGCCGGGCAGCGACGGCAGCGTGACGCTCGCCGCATGGCCGGGCGTGAGCGACGCGAGCGCGGCCTCGGGCACGTCGCTGACGACGTCGACGTCGCCCGACCACGCGAGCTGGTAGACGGCCTGGCCGGCCGAGACGTTCTGGCCGGTGTCGGCCTGTTCCGCGGTGATGGTGCCCGCGTGATCGGCGACGAGCGTCGCATAGCGGAGCTGGTTCTTCGCGAGCGCGAGCTGCTGCTGCGCCTGGTCGCGCTGCGCGAGCGCCGACGTGTAGCTGTTCTGGGTCTGTTCGAGCTGCGCGGTCGCGATCAGGTTCTCGCGCGCCTGTGCGCGGTCGCGCTCGAGCTGCTGCTTCGCGAACGCGAGGCTGTGCGTCGCGGCATCGAATTGCGCCTGCGCACTCGCGGCGTTCTTCTCGACGTCGGACGGATCGAGCAGCGCGACGACCTGGCCGGCCTTGACCGTATCGCCGAGCCGCACCTTGCGCTCGATGATCTTGCCGGCGATGCGGAACGACAGCGGCGTCGCATAACGGGGCTGGATCTCGCCGGGCAGCGTGGTCGCGACCGCGGCGCCGTCGGCGTGCACGGGCAGCGCGACGACCGGGCGCGGCGCGGGCGGCGCGGCTTCCTTCGGATGACAGGCGGCAAGGACGAGCGCGGTGCCGATCAGCAGCACGGCGCGGGAACCGGAGCGATTCACGAAACCCCCAGATCAGGTGAGAGCGGAACGAAGCCGGCAAGCGCGATGGGCGCTTGCCCCGAGTGGCGCCGGGTGGGCGCGCACGGACAGTGCCGAACGAAGTCGTTCGGAAACTGCGGCGAATTCTAATACACACCTGTATCTGAATGCAAAGATGAATCCGAAAGGGGGTTGATGCTAGACTGCGCGCCATGAAACCACAGCGCTTAACTCGCGAGCAGAGCCGGGACCAGACGCGCGAACGTCTGCTGAAAGCCGCGCACCGGATTTTTCTGAAGAAAGGCTATGTTGCCGCGAGCGTCGAGGACATCGCGGCGGCCGCCGGCTATACGCGCGGCGCGTTCTACTCGAACTTCCGCAGCAAGTCGGACCTGCTGCTCGAGCTGCTCGAGCGCGACCATGACTCGGTGCGGGCCGATTTCGAGGCGATCTTCGAGGAGGGCGGGCCGCGCGAGCAGATGGAGTCGACGGCGCTCGCGTACTACAGCACGCTGTTTCGCGACGACGAGTATTCGCTGCTGTGGGGCGAGGCGAAGCTGCAGGCGGCGCGCGACGCGAAGTTTCGCGTGCGCTTCAACCAGTTCCTGCACGGCAAGCGGCTGCAGATGGCCGAGTTCATCCAGCGCTTCGCCGAGCGCGCGGGCACGCCGCTGCTGCTGCCGGCGGACACGCTCGCCTTCGGGCTGATGTGCCTGTGCGACGGCGTGCAGTCGTATTACACAGCCGATCCGCAGCACGTGTCGGCCGACGCGGCCGAAGCGGTGCTGGCGGGGTTCTTCGCACGGGTCGTGCTGGGTCGCGAGCCGGGCTGAACGCTCAGGCGGCGGGCGGCACGGCCGACCAGGAATGCGGCGGCGCGGCTCGCCTAATGCGTCAACGCTCGCCGGTCATCCGCCGGTACGCATCGAGCAGCGACGTCTTGTAGACGACCCCCGCGAGCGTCGGCTCGGCTTCGCTTTCGATCACCGGCAGTCGTTCGCCCTGGAACGCCATGAAGCGTTCGAGCGCGGTCGCGAGCGGCATGTCGGGCGTGAGCAGCGGAAACGGCGTGTGCGCGTAGTGCGCGGCCGTCTTGTCGGTCGTGTCGCGCTTGTCGAGCAGGTCGGACGTGATGTCCTTCAATGCGACCGCGCCGCGAAAGCGCCCGGCGTCGTCGGTCACGTACAGATACTTCACCGGATATTCGAGAAATACGCGCGTCATGTCGGCGACGCTCGCGGCGAGCGGCACGACCGTCTGCGCGGGCTGGATCAGTTCGCGCATCTGCGTGGTGCGCAGCCGCAGCCGTTCCTGCGCGTCCTGGTGGTGGCGCAGCGTGATCTCGTACATCGACGTCGTGCCGGTCGCGCGCGCGACGAAATACGCGAACACGCACGACACCAGGAGCGGCAGCACGACCTGGTAGCTCAGCGTCATCTCGAAGATCATCAGGATCGCCATGAGCGGCGCCTGCGTGGCGCCGGCCATGAACGCGCCCATCCCGACCATCGCATACGCGAAGTACGCGGACGTGTGGCCGGGCCACAGCGCGTTCATCGCGAGGCCGAACAGCGAGCCGAACACGGCGCCGACGAACAGCGTCGGCGTGAACACGCCGCCGACCGCGCCCGAGCCGGCCGTCGCGGCGGTCGCGATCACCTTGAACACCAGCACCGCGACGAGCGCCTGCCAGGTCCACGGCGAATGCAGGATCTGGTTCACGACGCTGTAGCCGTTGCCCCACACGTCCGGAATCCACACCGAGATCACGCCGACCACGAGGCCGCCGAGCGCGAGCCGCACCGGCAGCGGCACGGGCAGCCGCTTGAACTGGTTCTTCGACGCATCGAGCAGATGCAGGAACTGCGGCGCGAGCACGCCGCACAGCGCGCCGAGCACGACGAACAGCAGCACCTCGGGGCCCGTCACGGCCGGGAACACCGGCATCTCGTACGGCGGCCGGTAGCCGGCGAATTCCCGCATCACGATGTTCGCGACCACGGACGCGACGACCATCGGCCCGAAGCTCTCCATCGCGATCGTGCCGAGCACGATTTCGGAGATGAAGAACGCGCCGGCGATCGGCGCGTTGTACGCGGACGTGATACCGGCCGCCGCGCCGCATGCGACGAGCAGGCGCAGGCGCGGCGGGTCGAAGTGCACGAAGCGGCCGACCAGCGACGCGGCCAGCGCCGCGAGCTGCACCATCGGGCCTTCGCGGCCGATCGAGCCGCCGCTGCCGATCGTCAGCAGCGACGACACGCTGCGCCACAGGCTCTGGCGCACCGGCACGACGCCGTCGCCGAGCGCGACGGCTTCCATGTAGTCGGTCTTGGCGGCCTTGCTGTCGCCGCGCGTCGCGAGCAGCAGCACGCAGCCGGCCAGGAAGCCGCCCGCGGCCGGCATCCAGAAGCGCACGTACCACGGCAGGCTTCTCGCCATCTGCACGAAGCTGCCGCTGTGCCCGGAGATCAGGTGCTGCATCAGGTCGATGCCTTCGCGGAACGTCATGGTGGCGAAGGCGCCGCCGACGCCGACGACGGCCGACCAGATCAGCATCGTATGGGCGTCCGACAGGCGGAACAGCGTCTGGGCGCGAGTGCGCAGCTTCAGCAGGAACGAGAGCACGGCTGAAAGAGATTGATGAAGGGGACGAAGGAAAACGACGCGAAGCATAGCACTGCGCCGCGCCCGCGGGACCTTCCCGTCGGGCGCGGCGCGTGTCGCGGCGTGGATGCGCGGCTCAGCCAAGGCAGCGCTGCACGGCCCAGGTGATCCCGTAGCCGCCGGCGATCAGCCAGACGTACAGGATCAGGCCGGTGGTCAGGGCGCGGGGGCCGGCTTCGCGGATCTGCGACACGCGGGTCTCGATGCCGAGCGCGGTCATCGCCATCGTCAGCGCGAAGGTGTCGAGCAGGTTCAGCGTATGCGTGACATCGGCGGGCAGCACGTTCAGCGAATTGACGATCACGAAGCCGAGGAAACCGAGCGCGAACCACGGCACCGCCACCTTGCGTTTGCCTTGCGCGCCGTCGGCGCTCGCGCTGGCCGAGCGGGCGGAGCGGGCGAGCCACCAGCCGAGCGTGAGCAGCACCGGCACCAGCAGCATCACGCGGGTCATCTTCACGATGGTCGCGACGTGCGTGACCTGCGGGCTGATGTCGCTCGCCGCGCCGACCACCTGCGCAACCTCGTGGATCGTGCCGCCGAAGAACAGGCCGAGGCCGGTCGGGTCGAGGCCGAGCAGGCCGGCGTGATACGCGAGCGGGTAGAGGAACATCGACAGCGTGCCGAACAGCACCACGCTGCCCACGGCCATCGCGCTCTGGTGCGGCTTCGACTGCAGCGTCGACTCGAACGCGAGCACGGCGGCCGCGCCGCAGATCGCGCTGCCGGCGGCGGTCAGCAGCGCCGCGTCGCGATCGAGCTTCATCACCTTCATGCCGACCCAGGTGCCGATCACGAGCGTGCTGACGACGACCAGCACCGATACCGTCAGGCCGGGTAGGCCGACCTGCGCGATTTCCTGCAGGCTCACGCGCAAGCCGAAGAACGCGACCGCGATGCGCAGCAGCTTGCGCGCGGAAAAGTTGACGCCGGCCGCCCAGCTCGCGGGCATGCCGTCGCGCAGTGCGTTGCCGTACAGCGCGCCGGCGACGATCCCGACGATCAGTGGCGACAGGCCGAGCCCGGCGATCGCCGGCAGTTCCGACAGGCTCGTGACGGCGGCGGCGAACAGCGCGACGAACAGCACGCCGTTCAACTGGCCGCGCATCGACGGCGCGGCGTGGCTGAGATGGGGGGCAGGAGCAGTGGACATGAAGGGCACCGTGGCGAAGCAGGTTGCGATGGCTTAATCCTAATTTGGATATATCGATATGAAAAATTGTGATTTGTGACGTAAACTATCCGGAAAGCCGATAATTCACTCCCATGACCCCGGATCAACTGATAACGTTCGCGGCCGTCGCCGAACATCTGAACATCAGCCGTGCTGCCGTGGCGTTGCATCTGTCGCAGCCGGCCGTATCGGGCCAGCTACGCCTGCTGCAGGACGAGTTCGGCGAGCTGCTGTACCAGCGCGACGGGCGCGGCATCCGCCTGACGCCGGTCGGCGAACAGCTCGCGGAGTACGCGAAGGCGCAGCGCGACACGTTCGCGCAGGCGCGCGCGTTTCGCGACGCGGTGCGCGGGCTCGACGCCGGCACGCTGCGGATCGGCGCGAGCACGACGCCGGCCAGCTACCTGCTGCCGTACCTGATCGCGGCGTTCCAGCCGCGCGTGCCGCGGGTAACGATCCAGACGATGAGCGGCAACACGGCCGACGTGGTCGCCGCGCTCGCGTCGCTCGACATCGCGATGATCGAAGGGCCGCCCGGCGAGGCGCTGCCGCCCGGCACCGCCGTGCATGCATGGCACGAGGACGAGATCGTCGCGGTCGTGCCGGCCGGCCATCCGCTCGCCGCGCCGGAGTACGAAGCCGGCGTCACGCTCGACGCACTCGCCGCGCATCCGCTCGTGCTGCGCGAGGAGGGCTCCGGCGTGCGGCAGCTCGTCGAACGCGCGTTCGCGCACGGCGGCGCGCCGATGCGCGTCGCGTTCGAGATCGCGGGCGTCGAGGCCGTGAAGGAGGCCGTGCGCGCGGGGATGGGCGTCGGGTTCGTGTCCGCGATGTCGCTGCGTCACGAGGAGGCGGCGCTCGTGCCGCGTTCGCTGGCCCCCGCGCCGCTCACGCGCCATTTCTCGATCCTGGTGCCGCACGGCGCCGCGCCGTCGCGTGTGGCCGCCCGGTTCCTCGACATGAGCCTCGCGCGCGACGTCGGATAAGCAGCCGAACCCTTGCCGGCAACGCCGGACGCCGCTGCGCGGCCCACCGGATTCGCGCGGCCGCCAGCCTTAGGGATTTCCTCTATGGTGTGCACCCGCAGCGAAGCGCACCATCCGTCTCAAGCAAATGGAACCGGTTCCATTCCGGTAAAAAAAGGGCAGAAATGGCAGACATCGTGATCGTGGCGAGCGCATTCGGGATGGACCGCGTGCGCCAGGAGGGCCACCGGGCATTTCTCGCGACCGCGGCGGCATCCGGCGCGACCGGCTTCGAGGTGCGCCGCGAGCTGTTCGCATCCGACGACGACGCGACGCCCGCCACGCTGGCCGAACTCGGCACGGCACTCTCCGCACACGGGCTGTGGTCGGTCTATTCGACGCCGGCCACGTTGTACACGGAAGCCGGCGCGCTCGACGCCGACGCGCTGCGCGACACGCTTCTGGAGGCCGATGCGCTCGGCGCGCGCTTCGTCAAGTTCCAGCTCGGCGGCTTTGCCGGCGACGCGCATGCGGCGGAAATCGTCGCGCTGTCGCGCGGTGCGCGTGCCCGCGTGGTAGTCGAGAACGGCCAGTTGCCGATCGGCGGTGCGCTCGCGCAGTTTCGCGGGCTGTTCGATGCGCTCGCCGAGGCCGGCACGCCGGATGCACTCGGCATGACGTTCGACATCGGCAACTGGCAGTGGCCGGGCGAAGCGCCGCTCGCGTGCGCGCACGCGCTCGCGCCGCATGTGGAATACATTCATTGCAAGGCCGTCGTGGGCGACGGCGCGCGCCGCTTCGCGGTGGCGCCCGCGCCGGGCGATCCGCTCGTCACGGGCGTGCTCGCGGCGCTGCCGCAAGCGGTGCCGCGCGGCATCGAGTTCCCGTTCGATGCGGCCGACCTGGCGGGCGATGCCGGGCGGCGCGTCGCGTGGCTCGCCGCCGCGTGACGCCGGAAGGATACGGAGGAATGCACTCATGAAAGCAGCACTCGATGTCGTGACCTACGGCGAAGCGATGGCGATGTTCGTCGCCGCCGAGCCGTGCCACCTCGCGCACGCCGCGCAATTCACGAAGCGGATCGCGGGCGCGGACCTGAACGTCGCGATCGGCCTGTCGCGGCTCGGCTTCCGGGTCGGCTGGATGAGCCGGGTCGGCCGTGATTCGTTCGGCACCTACGTGCTCGACACGCTCGCGCGCGAAGGCATCGACGCGTCGTGCGTGACCGTCGATCCGCGCTATCCGACCGGCTTCCAGCTGAAGTCGCGCAACGACGACGGCAGCGACCCGACCGTCGAATATTTCCGCAAGGGCTCGGCCGCGAGCCACCTGTCGTGCGACGACTACGTCGCCGATTACGTGCTCGGCGCACGGCACCTGCACCTGACGGGCGTCGCGCCGGCGATCTCCGCGACCTCGTGCGAGCTCGCGTTCCAACTGGCGCGCGAGATGCGCACGGCCGGCAAGACGATCTCGTTCGACCCGAACCTGCGCCCGAGCCTGTGGCCGTCCACCGACGTGATGGCGAAGACGCTGAACGCGCTCGCGACGCTCGCGGACTGGGTGCTGCCGGGGCTCGCCGAAGGGCGGCAGCTCACCGGGCACGACACGCCGGCCGACATCGCGGGCTTCTATCTGGCACGCGGCGCGCGCGGCGTGGTGATCAAGCTGGGCCCCGAAGGCGCGTATTTCCGCACGGCCGACGGCCGCGCGGGCACGGTGGCGGGCGAGCGTGTCGCGAAGGTGGTCGACACGGTCGGCGCCGGCGACGGCTTCGCGGTCGGCGTGGTCAGCGCGCTGCTGGAAGGGCGCTCCGTCGAGCAGGCGGTCGCGCGCGGCAACCGCATCGGGGCGCTCGCGATCCAGGTGATCGGCGATTCGGAAGGCCTGCCGACCCGTGCGGCACTCGATCAGCTCGAAAACGTCAGCAATCGCGCCGATCGCTTAGAGGAAACCGTCACCGCGCAATGAGAGGCCGGACACGGCACAATCCGCGGACCCATTTCGTGCTTCACGCACGGTTTTGCATGAGGCCGGACGAGGCGACCAGACGCCGAGGCCGGTCGATTCCCGACAGGACGGGAGCGGAGCCAGGCGACTCGCCACTCCAACCTATCTAGGAGACATTCTGATGGCAGCCAATCTCGCAGTCCGACGCTGGTGGACGATCATGCCGATCGTCTTCATCACCTACAGCCTTGCCTACCTCGATCGCGCGAACTACGGGTTCGCGGCGGCGGCCGGCATCAACCAGGACCTCGGGATCAGCAAGGGCCTGTCGTCGCTGATCGGTGCGCTGTTCTTCCTCGGCTACTTCTTCTTCCAGATTCCGGGCGCGATCTATGCGGAGCGCCGCAGCGTCAAGAAGCTCGTGTTCGTCAGCCTCGTGCTGTGGGGGGCGTGCGCGGCACTCACGGGCGTGGTCGCCGACATCCCGTCGCTGATGGTGATCCGCTTCGTGCTCGGCGTGGTCGAGGCGGCCGTGATGCCGGCGATGCTGATCTACATCAGCAACTGGTTCACGAAGAGCGAGCGCTCGCGCGCGAACACGTTCCTGATCCTCGGCAACCCCGTCACCGTGCTGTGGATGTCGATCGTGTCGGGCTATCTGGTGCACGAATTCGGCTGGCGCCACATGTTCATCGCCGAAGGCGTGCCGGCCGTGATCTGGGCCGTGTGCTGGTGGTTCCTGGTGCAGGACAAGCCGGCCGATTCGCCGTGGCTCACCGCGCAGGAAAAGCGCGACCTCGACGCCGTGCTCGCGGCCGAGCAGGCGGCGATCAAGCCGGTGCGCAATTACGGCGAGGCGTTCCGTTCGCCGGCCGTGATCAAGCTGTGCGCGCAGTACTTCTGCTGGAGCATCGGCGTGTACGGCTTCGTGCTGTGGCTGCCGTCGATCGTGAAGAACGGCTCCGAGCTCGGGATGGTCGCGACCGGCTGGCTGTCGGCGCTGCCGTACCTCGCGGCGACGATCGCGATGCTGGTGGCGTCGTGGGCGTCCGACAAGGTCGGCTCGCGCCGCGGCTTCGTGTGGCCGTTCCTGCTGATCGGGGCGGCCGCGTTCGCCGCGTCGTATGCGCTCGGCTCGTCGCATTTCTGGATCTCGTATGCGCTGCTGGTCGTCGCGGGCGCCGCGATGTATGCGCCGTACGGCCCGTTCTTCGCGATCGTCCCGGAACTGCTGCCGAAGAACGTCGCCGGCGGTGCGATGGCGCTGATCAACAGCATGGGCGCGCTCGGCTCGTTCGTCGGCTCGTATTTCGTCGGCTATCTGAACGGTGCGACCGGGTCGCCCGTCGCGTCGTATGCGTTCATGAGCGCCGCGCTCGTCGCCGCGGTGATCCTCACGCTGTCCGTCAAACCCCAGGCGCGCGATGCGCATCCGCTCGCGGCGCCGCTGCAAGGAAAATGAAAACGATGAAGCCTCGTATCGTCGCGTACAAGCCGTTGCCCGATGATGTTCTCGCGTACCTGCGCGAGCATGCGGACGTCGTGCAGGCCGACGGCCCCGCCGCGCTCGCCGATGCGTTGGGCGACGCGCACGGCGCGATCGGCGCGAGCCTGAAGGTCACGCCGCAGATGCTCGATCGCGCGCCGAAGCTGAAGGCCTGGTCGACGATTTCGGTCGGCTACGACAACTTCGACGTCGCGGATCTCACGCGGCGCGGGATCGTGCTCGCGCATACGCCCGACGTGCTGACCGAATCGACCGCCGACACCGTGTTCTCGCTGATCCTGGCCTCCGCGCGGCGCGTGGTCGAACTGGCGGAGTGGGTGAAGGCCGGCCACTGGCATCGCAGCATCGGCCCCGATCTGTACGGCACCGACGTGCAGGGCAAGACGCTCGGCATCGTCGGGCTCGGACGGATCGGCGGCGCCGTCGCGCGCCGCGCGGCGCTCGGATTCCGGATGCAGGTGCTGTACACGAACCGTTCCGCGCACGCCGAAGCCGAGACGCAGTACGGCGCGCGCCGCGTGACGCTCGACGAGTTGCTCGCGCAGTCGGATTTCGTGTGCCTGCAGGTGCCGCTGTCGCCGCAAACGCATCACCTGATCGGCGCGGCCGAATTCACGAAGATGAAGCGCGGCGCGATCCTGATCAACGCGTCGCGCGGGCCGGTGGTCGACGAGGCCGCGCTGATCGACGCGCTGCGCGCCGGCACGATCCGCGGCGCGGGGCTCGACGTGTTCGAGAAGGAGCCGTTGCCGGCGGATTCGCCGCTGCTGCGGATGAACAACGTGGTCGCGCTGCCGCATATCGGCTCGGCGACGCACGAGACGCGCCATGCGATGGCGCGCTGCGCCGCGGAAAACCTGGTCGGCGCGCTGGCCGGCACGCTGCGCAGGAATCTCGTCAATCCCGACGCGCTCGCGCACGCTTGAGCGGCGCTGGCTGGCCGGCGGGGCTGCAGGCGCGGTTAGAGTCGATGATCTTGGTGCGGGAGGGCAGGCTGCGTTATGATCGCCCGCTCGTTGCATCGATGACCCGGCCACGCGGCCGGCAGCGTTCGACGACGGGCATCCGTGCCAGGTCCGGTGCGGCCGATCGCCGTGCGTGCCAGGCGACCGGGGCGGGCGCGAGTGCGCCGGCTTCGGGCGAGCGCGCGGCACGGGATCGGCGGCGTCGGCCCGGTGGCTTTCGTATCCAACAACAAAGGTCCGTCCGCACACGAAGCGGCGCGGATCGTACGTCGCGAGGCACGACTTGAGCGATTCGCAACCTTCCACGCAGCGTCCCGCGACGATCAGCGACGTCGCACGCGAAGCCGGCACGGGCAAGACCAGCGTTTCGCGCTATCTGAACGGCGAGACGCACGTGCTGTCCGCCGATCTGCGCCAGCGGATCGAGACGGCGATCGCGCGCCTGAACTACCGGCCGAACCAGATGGCGCGCGGGCTGAAGCGCGGCCGCAACCGGCTGCTCGGCATGCTCGCGGCCGACCTGACCAATCCCTACACCATCGAAGTGCTGCAGGGCGTCGAGGCCGCGTGCCACGCGCTCGGCTACATGCCGCTCATCTGTCACGCGGCGAACGAAGTCGAGATGGAGCGGCGCTTCCTGCAGCTGCTCACGACCTATCGGGTCGAGGGGCTGATCGTCAACGCGCTCGGCGCCGAGGAAGACGTGCTGCGCCCGCTGCGCGGCGCCGGCATCCCGGCGGTGCTCGTCGACCGGACGGTCGAGGGCTTCGAAGCGGACCTGATCGGGCTCGACAACACCGATGCGATCGAAACGGCGCTCGCGCATCTGGTCGCGCGCGGCTTCGATGCGATTCATTTCGTCGTGCAGCCATTCGAGCGCGTCAGCTCGCGGCGCCTGCGCGAGGCCGCGTTCCGCGCGGCGCTCGGCGCACGCGGGCTGCCGGTGCCACCGACGGTCGTGCTCGACCTGAACGAGCCTGCGGCCGCCGCCGCGGCGCTCGCCGACCTCGACGCGCGCCTTGACGACGCGACGCGACGCGGCGTGCGGGCGGCACTGTTCGCCGCGAACGCGCCGGTCGCGCTCGCGATCGCGCGCCACTTGCGCGCGCGTTTCGGCGCGGCATGGCAGGAAAAGGCCGCGCTGCTGTCGATCGACGATCCGGAATGGGCCGAACTGATCGGCATCACGACGATCCGCCAGCCGACCTACGAGATCGGCTACAAGGCCGTCGAATTCGTGCACGAGCGCATCGACGGCGCGGCCGGCGACGTGCGCGTCGCGATGCTGCCCGGCGAGCTGATTGCGCGCGCGTCGACCGCAAGCTGAGTATCATTCGGGGCACGCAGCGCGCCAGGTGCGCTGCCCCGAACAAGGAAATTCATGACTGTCGCTCCCGTCACGCTGGCGGTGCTGATCGCCGCCACGCTGATCATCGCGCTATTGCCGTTCGTTCTCTTCCGTATCCTGCGCAAGCCGCTTGCGCTCGACCGCCGCGACACGATCGTCGGCGTCGCCGTCTTCACGCTGTTCGCGATGATCGTCGAACGCGCATTCCATGGCTTCGTGCTGAGCCAGACGCCCGCCGGCGGCTGGCTCACGCAGCCGCTCGCGTTCGTCGCGTACAGCGCGCTCGCCACCGCCGTGTTCGAGGAAGTCGGCCGCTATCTCGGGATGCGGATCCTGAACCGCCGCTACGGCGCGTCGGCCGGCGACGGGCGCGGCATCGGCTACGGGATCGGCCATGCCGGCGCCGAAGCGTGGTTCGTCGGCGTGCTCGTATGGGGTCAGTGGTCGTATCTCGCGTGGCTCGCGAGCCGCGGGCAGCTCGAGACGCAGCTCGCGGACTTGCCCGGCGACACCGTCGTGCGGCTGCACGTGATGCTGGCCACGCTGTCGGCACAGTCGATCCTGCTGTTGCTGCTCGAGCGCTGCGCGGCGTTCGTGGTGCAGCTCGCGCTGTCGGTGCTGGTGTGGCGCGGCGTGCGCGCCGGCCGCGCGGGCGTGCTGCCGCTCGCGATCGTGCTGCATGCGCTGGCGGTCGCGCCGGCGCTGCTGTATCAGGTGCGTGTGCTGCCGGCCGGATCGCTCGAGGCCGTGTATGTCGTGCTGGCCGCGGTCCTGGTCGCCGTGCTGGTGAAGGCAGGCCGGTCGCCGCGTGCGGCGGCCTGACGGGAGGACGGAATGGACGACTATCTGATCGAGTGCCAGAGCAGCGAATTCGACGCGCTCGCGCGCGTGATCTGCGATCTCTTTCCGGAGCAGACGCGCTTCGCCGAAAGCAGCGACGAGCGCGGGCGATTCCTGTCCGTGCACTGGCTGGCGATGCGTTTCGGCTCGACACCGAAACGGATGACGCTCGACATTCGCATCGTGCCGCCGGCGCTCGCGCGCTATCTGGCGCTCAAGCCGATGCAGCGCGCCCGCAGCCATGCGGTGCTGCATGCGTACACGGAAGCGATGCTGGGTTCGCTGGAAGAGCGCCACGCGGCCGGCGAGGCCGTCGAGCGTGACGCGGAACTCGAACTCGACGAAGACTTCGCGTGAACGTGAGCGCGCGCCGGCGCGATGCCGGCGGAGCGCCGCTGTGGCAACGCAGGCATGACGCGCGACGACAGCACGCGATGCCTCGCGCGCCTGCGGTGGGTCACGCGTCGCGGTAGACCTGCGCGAAACGCTGCGCCTGCACGACGCCGTAGTCGCCGGGCGCATACTGCATCACCCAGTCGCCGGCGACGCCGCGCAGCGTGTCGCCGTTTTCCGAGCGGGCGATCGTGAACGGCTCGTCCATGCGGCGTGCGAGCACGACGGCCGGCCGATTGCGGTACGCGCCCGGCGTGCCGTGCGCGAGCGCCGGGTCGGCGGGCAGGTACTTCGCGTCGAAGCGTGCGCGCGACACGACCCAGCGGTCGCCGGTCGAGCCGGTGATCAGTGCGTCGCCCGCGACATAGCGGTTCGGGCCTTCGAGGCTCATCAGTTCGCCGTCGGCAGCCGCGAACGCGACCGTGACGGTTTCGTCCTTGACGACGTGACGGGCCTGCGGGTCGGTACGCAGATCGATGTGCTTGAGTTCGAGCATGGCGGGGGGAGTGCGGGAAAAGCCGGGAGCTTATCCCGAATTCGGCGCGCCGTGTGACGCGCCGAATTCCCGTGGGATGCGCGACGCCGTTCGCCCGTCCGGGCAACGCGGCGCCGGCGAGGCGGACGTCAGGGTTGCGCGGGCGCGCTGGCGGCCGGCGCGGCGGCTGCCTTGCCTTCCTTTTTGGCCTTGCCCGAGCCGCGATGTTCGCCGCCATGGTGCAGCCAGCTGCGGAACGTCGTGTCGGCCAGCGCCTTCTGTTCGGCCGGGAAGCTCTGGTAGAGCGGCGCGAAAGCGTCGGCGAGCTTCTTCGCGCCGTCCGCGTTCGCCTGCGCGAGTTCCGCGTACTGCTTCATGTCGTCGACCGCGGACACGTTGCGGTTTTCCATCCGTGCGCGATACAGATGGCCCATCGTTTCACCGTTCTCGCGCATCGTGTCGGCGAACGTCTTCCATTGCGACTCCTGCGCCGACGTGATCTTCAGCTGATCGTGCAGGTACTTGATGCGCTGCTCGATGCGCGCTTCATGGCGTGCCGCGCGCTGTTCGGCGCTCGGCGCGGATGCTGCCGCTGCCGTCGTTGAGGCGGGCGTTTGCGGTTGCGGCGGCGTTTGTGCGAATGCGCCTGCTGCAACGGCGAGCATCGCGAGGGTGAGCGAGATTTTCTTCATGGTTGGCTCTCCGGGGTGGTGTCGTGCGAGCGGGCGCCGCGGCCTGTGCCGCGAGCACGCATCTCGCGTCGCCTGCTATTAGTAGCACGTTGCGTGTCACGCGGCGGTGAAAGCGACACTTGCTTACATCCGAAACGAATCGAAATTGAAGGGGAACGCACATAGCGGATGGGCGGCGTGCGATGGCGTTCGGTTGTGCGTGCGCCGGCACGCCGGGCGTCGTTCGCTCGCGCGCAGCGGGGTGCGAGCGCATGAGCCCGTGAAAGCGTGCGACGCCGTTTGGGCGCACCGGCGTTCGGCGCTATCATCGCGTCACGTTCCATTTCGCCGGCGCGCTGCCGCCGGCCCAGCCTCATGCGTCCACCTCGCCTCGACCAACTCGACGACCTCGACCGGCAACTCGTTGCGCTGCTGCAAGCGGATGCGCGCGCAAGCGTCGCCGATCTCGCGCGGCAGCTCGACGTCGCCCGCACGACGGTCGTCGCGCGCATCGCGCGGCTCGAGCGCACGAACGTGATCGCCGGGTACAGCGTGCGGCTCGGGCAGGACGTGCTCGATGCGAGCATTTATGCGTATGTCGGCATCATCCTCACGCCGAAGTTCGGCAAGGACGTGTTGCGCAAGCTCGACCGGATGCCCGAAGTGCAGCTGCTGTGCGCGGTGAGCGGCGAATACGACTATGTCGCGGGGCTGCGTGCCGATTCGCCGGAGCGGCTCAACGACCTGCTCGACCAGATCGGCACGCTCGAGGGCGTCGAGCGCACGACGACGTCGATCATTCTGTCGCGCAAGATCGATCGCGGCACGATCGGCGGGTGATGTGCCGCATGCGGCGTCGGGCTTGACGCCGCGGCGCGATTCGTCGCGCAGGTTGTTGCTGCTTTACCTTTCCTTGAACCCCGCCGTTGGCGTTTGCCGCAGGGCGGGGCGTTCTCGCGCATCGTCGCGCAGGCTGTTACTCCTTTACCTTTCCTTGAACCCCGGCCGTTGGCGTTCGCCGAAGGGCGGGGCGTTGCCTTGTGCATCGTCACGTGAGCGTCGTCGGGTCGAATGCCGGCCTGCATGCGCGTAACGATTTCTTCGCCGGGCGCGTGTCCTCCTTTGCTTGTTCTTCCTGTCCGTCCGGACACATCGATGGCGACCCGTTTGCGGCGCTTCATATACGCGATTTTTAGGCGTTTTGGTCGTTGTGACGAAATGCATCGTCATTTCGTCGAATTTATCGGTCGTTTCGCATCATTCTTCGTCTTGGAACTGATTTTGCGCGTCCCTAAACTGTGTTCATGGCTCGACGCCGTACACCAACACCAAACCCATCATCAGGAGATAAGCGCATGAAAATCGCCATCGTCGGCGCAGGTCTGATCGGCCACACCATTGCTCACATGCTGCGTGAAACGGGCGACTACGAAGTCGTCGCGTTCGACCGAGATGCGGATGCGCTCGCCAAGCTGTCGCGTGAAGGGATCGCGACGCAACGCGTCGATTCGGCCGACGCCAATGCGATCCGTGAGGCCGTGAAGGGCTTCGATGCGCTTGTCAACGCGCTGCCGTACTACCTCGCGGTCAACGTCGCCGCGGCGGCCAAGGCGGCCGGCGTCCATTACTTCGACCTGACCGAGGACGTCCGCGCCACCCACGCAATCCGCGAACTCGCCGACGGTTCGGACCGCGCGTTCATGCCGCAGTGCGGCCTGGCACCGGGCTTCATCGGCATCGCCGCGCACGAGCTCGTGAACGGCTTCAGCGAAGTGCGCGACGTGAAGATGCGCGTCGGCGCGCTGCCCGAGTATCCGACCAACGCGCTGAAGTACAACCTGACGTGGAGCGTCGACGGCCTCATCAACGAATACTGTCAGCCGTGCGAAGCGATCCGCGACGGCCGCAAGCAGTGGGTGCAGCCGCTCGAAGGCCTCGAGCACTTCTCGCTCGACGGCACCGAATACGAGGCGTTCAACACGTCGGGCGGCCTGGGCACGCTGTGCGAGACGCTGTCGGGCAAGGTCGAGACGCTCGATTACAAGTCGGTGCGCTATCCGGGCCACCGCGAACTCGTGCAGTTCCTGCTCGAGGACCTGCGCCTGTCGAGCGACCGCGACACGCTGAAATCGATCATGCGCCGCGCGGTGCCGTCGACGAAGCAGGACGTCGTGCTCGTGTTCGTCACGGTGACGGGCGTGAAGGACGGCCAGCTCGTGCAGGACGTGTTCACGCGCAAGATCTTCGCGAAGGACGTGTGCGGGATGCATATGAGCGCGATCCAGATCACGACGGCCGGCGCGATGTGCGCGGTGCTGGATCTGTTCCGCGAGAAGAAGCTGCCGCAGAGCGGCTTCATTCCGCAGGAGAAAGTGTCGCTGAAGGCGTTCCTGTCGAACCGCTTCGGCAAGCTGTACGAAGGCGGCACGATGGAGCGCGTGCACGAAGTCGCCTGACGGATCTCCGGCACGAGGGCCGTGCAACGCCGGGAGCGCAACAGCGCTTCCGGCGTTTTTTTTGAGGCTGGTCGAAGCAGGCAGGAGCAGGGTGGTGCGTGTGCGGCTCAGGCGGGCAGCGGCGGGACCATCGTTGCCTGCGGCGCCGGCGGCACGATGCGGTACAGCAGCGCATCGATGTCCGCGTCGGACGGCGCGGTATTGTCGAACATCACGATGCCGTCGCATTCGTGGCCGGTCGGCACGAAGCGGCGTTGCCGGTATTCGTCCCAGTGCGCGAGCTTGTATGCGTCGTTCGGGTTGCCGCGCGCGACGATCCGCTGGTGCGCGACGTCTTCCGCCGTATGCACCCAGACGACCGTCAGCGCGATCTCCGGCCCGATGCCGAGCCACGCGCGGTCGAGGATGCGCCGGTCACGCACTTCGCGCGACAGCGGGCCGACCACGAGCGCGCCGATGCCGAGCGCGAGATTCTCGCGGGCCGTGTCGAGCAGGCCCTGATATTCGGGATCGCGCAGATGCTTCAGGTAGAGCGGGCTGTCGCGATCGTTCGGATCGGAGGTGAGGGCGCCCATCGCGGCCGAGCTGTAGCGGCCGTAGAGCGTGTCCTTGTCGAGCAGGCAGAAGGCTTCGCCGGTCGCGCGCATCAGCGGCCCGATCAGCCGCTTCGCGAGCGTGGTCTTGCCGGTGCCGGCATGACCGCAGAAGAACACCAGGTGCGTCACGAATACCGGCTCCCCGAGCCCGCGCGCGACGCGTCGGTGCGCTTGTCGTCGCGCGGGAACACTTCCGCCTCGAGCCACATCACGTTGATGATGCCGAAGCCGAGCGCCACGCCGATGCCGAGGATCCACGAGAAATACCACATGGGTCTGTCTCCTTGATGGTTGGGCCGCGCGGCCGTGCCGTGCGTTTGCCGAAGCGGTGCCGCGCGCGTGCCGCGGCGCAGGCAGCCCGATCATGACCAATATCGGCGCGCCGCGCAAGCCGGGCCGCCCGCGCGTCAAACCGGTAAACTGATGCGCAAACCGCAACATTACAGACACCATGCTGATCAATTGTGCTGCATACCAGGACGGCCGCAAGCTGGCCGACATCGATATCGATGCCATCAGCGACTACGTGTCGAAGCCAGAGTGTTTCGTGTGGGTCGCCCTGAAGGATCCGACACCGGAAGAGATCGACCTGATGGGCGAGGAGTTCGCGCTGCACGAACTCGCGCTCGAGGATGCCCGCAAGGGGCATCAGCGCCCGAAAATCGAGGAGTACGGCGACTCGCTGTTCGCGGTGCTGCATACGGTCGAGCTCGAGGAAGACGGCGAATTCAATGTCGGCGAGCTGAACGTGTTCGTCGGCCCGAACTACGTGCTGTCGATCCGCAACCATACCGAGCAGGACTTCCGCGCGGTGCGCAAGCGCTGCGAGCGCGAGCCGCATCTGCTGCAGGAGGGCTCGGCGTTCGTGTTCTATGCGTTGATGGACCAGGTCGTCGACCGTTATTTCCCGATCCTCGAGACGCTCGGCAACGAGCTCGAGGAACTCGAGGATCGCATCTTCGCGAAGGCCACGCTCGCGTCGTCGCGGGCGATCATCGAGGATCTCTATTCGCTGAAACGCCGGCTCGTGATGCTGCACCAGCACACGGCGCCGCTGATGGAGCCGCTCGCGAAGCTCACCGGCGGCCGCATTCCGCAGGTCTGCAGCGGCATGCAGCATTACTTCCGCGACGTGTACGACCACCTGCAGCGGATCGTGAAGACGATCGAAGGGCGGCGCGAGATGGTCGTGACCGCGATCCAGGTCAACCTCGGGATGATCTCGCTCGCCGAGAATGAGGTGACCAAGCGGCTCGGCTCGTTCGCCGCGCTGTTCGCGATCCCGACGATGATCGCCGGCATCTACGGGATGAACTTCGCGAACATGCCCGAACTGCACCTCAAGTACGGCTTCTACGGCTGCATCGCGGTGATGGTCGCGGCCGATCTCGCGCTGTGGTGGCGCTTCAGGCGGGCGGGGTGGCTGTAGCCGCGATGGCTAGTGCGGCGCGTGCTTGCCGACCACGACGCGCCACGGCCGCACGCGCCACGACTTGACGAGGCCGTTCTGCACGTACGGATCGGCGCGCGCGAACGATTCGGCGGCCTCCGGCGAATCGCCTTCGAACACGAGCACGGCCTGATCGGACGGATCCTGCAACGCGCCGGCGAGCACGAGCTCGCCGCGTTCGGTTGCCGCCTTCGCAAGCGCGAGGTGCTCGGCGCGGTATTGCTCGCGCCGGGACAGGTAATCGTCGACGAGTTCGTAGATCAGCTGGTAATGCATGGTCGCTCCCGGAATCGGCCGCCGCGGGATGGCGGGCGCTTGGGCTCAGTATAGGGCGCGATTCGGGCTTTGTCGGGGCGGCTTGCAGCGGCTTGCCGCTCGTGGCTGGCTGGCCTTGGCGGCTGTCGGGGATGATTTCGATATCTCGTTACCTGTCCTTTTAATGCAACTAACGGTCTGACGCGACTCCACCGTCGCATGATTTTGCGTTATCGCGCCGGACGGCTCATCGCAGGTTTGGTCTTCAGGCAAGGTGGGTTTGGCAAGCGTATGGGACGCGCATTCCGGGCCGGAATTTCACATGCCGGCGAGGGCGGTCGCGTTAGCGGAAAAGGGGCCGAAGCCGGTGTGTGCCGTCCGTACGGGGTGCTGCGGGAGGGCGTTTCCATTGGTCGCAATGCGACCTATGCTGAACAAATCCGGAGCGAACTCCGTTCGCCCGATTCGCCGAGACGAGGTGTGCCATGCCTGTATCAGCCACCCTGCAGGATTGCCTGCGCCAGAAGTCATCGCGGTACGAAGTCGTGTACCACCCGTATAGCCATACCAGCATGGAGACGGCCGCCGCCGCGCATATCCCCGGCGATCGCCTCGCGAAAACCGTGCTGCTCGAGGACGACGAAGGCTACGTCGCCGCCGTGCTGCCGACGTCGCACGCGGTGCGATTGTCGGATCTCTGGGTCAAGACCGGCCGCCATCTCGTGCTCGCCCGGGAAATGGAACTGCGCGAACTGTTCAAGGATTGCGACCTGGGCGCGTTGCCGCCGGTGTGCATGGCGTACGGAATGAAGACGTTCCTCGAGGAACAACTCGCGCAGCAGCCGGAAGTGTATTTCGAGGCCGGCGACCACGAAGCGCTGATCCACATGACGCAGGACGAATTCCTGTCGCTGATGGAAACGGCCGAGCGCGCGCATTTCTCGCACAAGATGCAGGGGATGTGGGTTTCCTGATTGCGTTGGTGCGGGAGGTTTGCCGTAATGAGAACGGCGTCTGATGGGTGCCGTTGGGGCGTTGCGGGCTGTCGATCCAGGCGTCGTTGGGTTGGGTTGCGTTCGAATCAGCTATGTTTCCGGCTCAATTTCGTATTTGACATAATCATAATTATCGAAGTTGAATTGCGGTTCAGTGATGAGGCCCTAAAATTGGTTGTAAGGCCCATGTCGCACCATGTCCAACCCGGATGGAAATCCAGGATTTTTCGCGCCGTGTAAAGCGACCGGCCGCCGGGTGTCCGGCGCCGGACGCTGCGATCGCTGCAACGGATCGAACGCCGGATTGTTGATTCCGCGCCGATACCGACCGCCGAAGGTTTGTGATGTTCCCAGCCGAATTCGAATACCCGCTGCCCATCCTTCCGCGACCCGCTCAAATCGCAACTTCCGGCGGTGCCTGGCGGAACAGGCGCGTTATCCAGCACAGATACACCAGCCCGAGCACGAACCACGCGACGCCGAGCACGAGCGCAGCCTTCTCGAGGCTCACGAGCAGCCAGATATCGGAAACCGCGCCGATCGCGGGAAACACGAGTCCGCCGATCACGCCAATCCGGCGTTCGCCTGACTGCCCCCGGAGGTACAGGCGGATCACGCACAGATTGACGGCTGTAAAGGCCAGAAACGCGCCGAAGTTGATGAACGACGTGGACGTGGCGACATCCAGCTTCAGCGCGATCAACCCGACGCTGCCGGCCAGCACGATGTTGATCGCGGGCGTCTTGAAACGCGGATGGATGAAACCGAAGATGCGCTTCGGCAGGATTTCGTCGCGGCCCATCGCATAGAGCAACCGGCCGACACTCGCTTGCGCGGAGATGCCCGACGCGAACTGAGCGAGGATCAGGCCCGCGAGGAACACCGGGACGAACAGATCGCCGCCGATCATCTTCGCCACTTCGAACGCGGCCGAATCCGTATCCTTGAATTCGACTCCCGGGTGCGCGAGCTGCATCGTGTACGCCGCGATCACGAAGATCGCTCCACCGATCAGTGCGATCAGCAGGATCGCGCGCGGCATGTTCTTTTTCGGATCGATCGTCTCTTCGGTCAGCGTCGAGACCGCGTCGAAGCCGAGGTACGAATAGGCGGCAATCGCGGCGCCTGCCATCGTCGCGCCGAACGGCACGTGCGGCTTGAAGAGTGGCTGCGCCATGGCAATACCGCCCGCGCCTGCCGCAGCCGACGCATAGTGCACGCACAGCACGACGAACATCGCGACGACCGCCAGCTGCACGACCATCAGCACGATGTTGAACCGCGCGGCCAGATCGATGCCGACGATGTTCAGGCCGCTCGTCAACACGATGAACGCCACGATCCAGATCCACGTCGGCACGTGCGGAAATGCCGCGTTCAGATACGCCGCGCCGATCAGCCAGATCACCATCGGCAGAAAGAAGTAATCGAGCAGCGTTGCCCAGCCGATCATGAAACCCAGATGCGGGTTGAACGTCTTGCGCGTGTACGTATAAGCCGAGCCCGCGGCCGGATGGAGCCGCGCGAGCTTGCCGTAGCTGAGCGCGGTGAAGGCGATGGCGACAAGCGCGAGCAGATAGGCCAGCGCGGCCGTGTCGTCGCTGGCCTTGGCCAGCACGCCGTAAGTACCGTAGACGATCAGCGGTGCCATGTAGGCGAGCCCGAACAGCAGCACGGACGGCAGGCCGAGTGTCCGCTTCAGGCGTGCGGGTTCATTGGATGATGACGCTTGCATGTTGTCTCCTGGGCCTCGGCGGCCGATACGAAAGCCTGTATGCCGTCGGGCCGGCATTTCAATGGGACGGGCGAGCACGTGCAGGGCATTGCGCCCTGCCCCATGCGTTGAATGGACCGTGGATTCCGGCTATTTGGTGCGAGGACGGCGCGGTTCGATCACGACGACGCGGTTCCCGCCCGCCGGTTCGACGGGCGACAGACCGAGCGCCACACGGGCATCGTGCAGATAGTTGTAGTGCTCGCGACTCGCTTCGAGACGCGTCGGATCGACGCTCGCGGGCACGACCGCCTCGTCCCGGCCCAGCTCGATCACCGTGTCGCCAAAGGGATCGACGAGCGTGGAAAGACCGGCGAACGTCAGGTTGTCGTCGCCGGACCCGCAGCGGTTCACCATGACCGCGAACATCTGGTTTTCCATCGCGCGCGCGGCGATCGCACGGCGATGCACCGGACCGAACGGGTCCATGTTGCCGTTCGTGACGATCAGCAGATCGGCATCGAGCGCACCGACGGCGCGTGCCGTTTCGGGGAATTCGATGTCGTAGCAGATCAGCAGGCCGACCGTCAGACCGTTCCAGCTGCAGGTCTCGAAGCGATCGCCCGGCGTGAAGACGCCGACATCCGACGCCCAAAGATGCGTCTTGCGATAGCGCAGCACGATATCGCCCTGCTCGTCGACGAGCACCGTGGTGTTGTAGAACTGCCCACCGTCGCGCTCGGCGAGGCCCACGGCCACGGCAACGCCCTTTTGCCGCGCCGCGTCGCGTACCGCGGACAATGCGGGGCCATCGAGCGGCTGCGCGACGTCGGCGACCGTGTCCCGCGTCGGGAAGCCGGACAGCGTCGTTTCGGGGAACACGATCAGCCGGGTACCGCCTGCGCTGTCGACGTGTTCGATCGTATCGATCACCTTGCGCGTGTTGTGCACGACGTCGCCGTCGACGAGCGTCAGTTGCGCGAGTTCCACCTGCATGAAGTCATCTCCTTCCAATCGCCTTTCAGTTGCACGTCTGATGCCACGCGCGCCGAGCAAAGCGCCGCATGGTCTGCTGCGTGACGAAGTGAGGCTGATTATCGGGTTATTATTTTTGACCTGAAATTCCCCGCCAGGGTTACCTCACCGGAGGACACGATGGACTTCGAATGGCGAGATCTCGCTTTTCACCGGGAGATTGGTTCGGCCATCGATGCCCTCGATGGCCCGCATTTCTGGGCGCGCCTCACGCGGGTGCTCGAACGGCACGTCGCTTTCGACAACTGGGTCGCGCTGTGTTTCGCGCGCGACGCCGCCCCGCTCGTGCTCGCCGAACAGGCGATGCCCGACGGCAAGACCGACCTGATGTTTCAGGACTATCTGGCCGCGCTCTATCAGCTCGATCCGTTCTATCTCGCCGCGTTCGAAACGCAGGCGCCCGGCTTCTACACGCTTGCCGACGTCGCGCCGGACAACTTCCGGATGACCGAATACTACGAGCGGTATTTCAAGAAGAACATCGTCGGCGACGAAGTGCATTTCAACGTCGTGATCGATCGCGATCACACGCTCGGCTTCTCGCTCGGCAAGACGAGCAAGTACGACGAGCGCGAAATGGCACTGCTCACGCTGTACACGCCATGGGTGCTGTCGCTGATGCAGCAGCGCTTGCGGTTCGAAACGTTCGCGGTCAAAGGCGCGTCGCGCCCAGCGGAAATAGACGCGCCCGATCCGCATGCGCGCTTCGGCATGCTGACCGGAAAGAACGGGCGCGGCGCATTGACGACGCGCGAAATCGAAGTCGCAATGCTGTCGTTGAGCGGATTCTCGTCACGCGCGATCGGGGAGAAGCTGTCGATCTCGTTCGAGACCGTGCGTGCGCACAAAAAGCACATCTACGCGAAGCTCGGCGTCGGATCGCAATCCGAGCTGTTTGCGATGTTCTACGATCGGGGACGAACGGATGAGCGCGGGTGATGTCCGTTGCGCGCGCACGGCCCGCGCTAGACGCCCCAGTCAGGCGTCGCCGGCCTGCCTGCCTTGCATCGTCGAGCGAAGCCGCCACGTCGAACGGAACGCCGAATGCCTTTTCGATTCCAGCCCCGTTTGCGACGGCCGCGTCACGTTCCTTCGGGTCCGGTTCGACGGTGATCAGTGCACGGCAGACCGCGGCGAGCGCGGCACGGTTCTCCTTGAGCCACTTGCCGCGTTGCTTGCGATCGTCGTGCGCTTCGTCCGGGCGGGCCGGCGGAAAGATCATGACAAACGGCTCGCCGTGCCGCAGCAGCGCATCCATGTCGTCGAGCCAGCGCTGCGCATAGCCGTCGGAAGCGATCGCGTCGTTGCGTACGACGACGAGCGGAAAGTCGGTGACATCGAATACGGCGAGCGTCGCCAGTGCGGACGACATCTTTCCAGCGTGTTGGGTATGCATCAGGTCGATCTCCTTCGAGTTGAACAGCATGGGTCGAAACGGGCCGCGCGGCGCCCGTTTCATCGTTTCGCGCCGGCACCGGGGCCGAACGGCGGGCGGGCGAGCCATACCACCGCCATTACGGCGAGATAGACGCAGCCGAGCGCGAATGAAACGTCGTTGAATGAAATCTGATAGGCCTGCGCGTCGACCAGATTGCCCAGTAGCGCGGCGGCCCGTTGCGGGTCGCCGCCGCCGAGCCGCGCGACCTCGGCGCGCACGGCCGGATCGAACGCGCTCACGTGCTCGCTGAGTTGCGCGTGGTGCAGGACGGCGCGCCGATCCCACAGGAACGACGTGATCGATACCGCGAAGCTCGCGCCGAGCGTGCGCAGGAAGGTCGACAGGCCGGACCCGGCGGCGATCTCGTCGGGTTTCAGGTCGGACAGCAGGATGCTGTTGATCGGCATGATGAACAGCGCGAGGCCGAGGCCCTGCAGCAACTGGATCAGCGCGATGTGCGTGAAGTCGACGTCGGGCACGAAGCCGGCGCGCAGGAACGACGACGCGCCGAGGATCGCGAATGCGCAGCACACGAGCACACGCATGTTGAAGCGCGGCGCGTACTTGCCCATGAACGGCGTCGTCAGCACCGGAATCACGCCCATCGGCGCGACGGCAAGCCCGGCCCAGAACGCCGTGTAGCCGAGCGTGCGCTGCAACCATTGCGGGACGATCACGTTGACCGCGAAGAACGCCGAGTATGCGAGCACGAGCGTCAGCGTGCCTGCCGCGAAGTTGCGATGGGCGAAAAGCCGCAGGTTCACGATCGGATTCGGTTCGTTGAGTTCCCAGATCAGGAACAGCGCGATGCCGAATGCGGCGACCACCGACATCACGACGATGAACGTGGAGTTGAACCAGTCGGCCTCGTTGCCCTTGTCGAGCACGATCTGCAGCGCGCCGACGCCGACGACCAGCGCGGCGAGGCTGACATAGTCGACGCGCGCGGCGACGGTCGTTTCGACGCGCGCACGCATCTGCGCGAAGACGCAGAGCGCGGCGAACACGCCGATCGGCAGATTGATCAGGAACGCCCAGCGCCACGAGTAATGCTCGGTGATCCAGCCGCCGAACACGGGGCCCGCGATCGGCGCGACGACGGTGACCATCGCGATCATCGACAGCGCGAAGCCGCGTCGCTGCGGCGGGTAGATCGACAACATCAACGCTTGCGTGGTGGGGATCATCGGCCCGGCCACCAGGCCCTGCAGCGCGCGGAACGCGACGAGCTGCGGCAGGTTTTGCGCGAGGCCGCACAGCAGCGACGCGAACGTGAAGGCGAGCGTGGCCCACACGAACAGCCGGACCTGCCCGATGCGCTTGACGAGAAAGCCGGTCAGCGGCAGCGCGATTGCAATGCTGACCGAGAACGTGGTGACGACCCATGCGCTCTGCGTCGTGCTCACGCCGAAATTGCCGGCGATCGTCGGCAGCGATACGTTCGCGACGGTGCCGTCGAGCACCTGCATGAAGACAGCGAGCGCGAGACCGAACGTCGTCAGCGCGACGCTCGGTGGGCGAAAGCCGCCATCGGCGGCCGGCATCGGCCCGCTCATCGCACACGCTCCGCGCGCGCCGTCGCGGGCAGGTTTGCATGCAGGACATCGGCGATCAGCCCGTCGGCGCGCGCGAGCTCCTCACGGTACACGTCGGTGCGGAACACGGGATCTCGCTGCACGCGTTGCGACAGCATTGTGCCGCTGCGATCGTGCTGATCGACTCTTGCGTGCATCGACAGGCCGATGCGCAGCGGATGCGCGTCGAGCTGTGCCGGGTCCGTCAATTCGATACGAACCGGTAGCCGCTGCACGATCTTGATCCAGTTGCCGGTCGCATTCTGGGCGGGCAGCAGCGAGAATGCGCTGCCGGTGCCGACCCCGAGGCTCTGCACGCGGCCGCTGTAACGTACATTGCTGCCGTACAGGTCGGCCGTCAGTTCCACAGGCTGGCCGATCCGCATGTGGTCGAGCTGCTTCTCGGTGAAGTTGGCATCGACCCACAACTCGCGCAACGGCACGACCGCGAGCAGCGGCACACCCGGCGACACGCGCTGGCCGACCTGTACCGTGCGCTTCGCGACATAGCCGGTAACGGGGGCGACGATATCGGTGCGAGTGCGCGCCAGGTAGGCGGCACGCAGGCGTGACGCCGCGGCCTGAACGTCGGGATGAGAGGCGACGGCGGTGTCGTCGACCAGTGCCTTGCTCGTCTGATGCTGTTCGCTCAACGTGGCGAGCGCACTTTGCGCGGCCGCATACGCGCTTTGCGCGGACGTCAATGTATCGCGTGCATGAGCGAGCTCCTCGTGCGAAATCGCGCCGGAGCGGCCGAGATCCTCGCGGCGCCGGTAGTCGGCCTTCGCCTTGTCGAGCGCGGTGCGGCGCGCGGCGAGTTCGGCGCGCGCGCCGTCAATGCTGTTCGCGAGCCCGCGCTCGTTGCTGTACAGGCCGCGCACCTTCCGCACGGTTGCCGCGAGATCGGCCTGTGCGGCCGCGAGCGTGACCTGCGCGTCGCTCGGGTCGAGGCGCACGAGCGGCGTGCCTGCATGCACGAGGTCGCCGTCGTCCGCGTCGATCGACACGACGGTGCCCGTCACCTGCGGCGTCAGCTCGACGACGTTGCCTTGCGCGTATGCGTTGTCGGTCGTTTCGTACCATCGGCCGACGAGCGCATACCAGGCGCCCCACCCGGCAATACCGAACGCGAACACGGCGACGAGCGCACGCACCAGATGCTTGCGTCGCGCGGGCGGTGCCGCGGGTACCGTTCCGCCCGCTCCCGGTTGCGCGCGGGGAGCGGTGTCGGCCGGCGAGCGCGATCCGCCCGGGTGATCGCCGACGGGATGCTGGCGCGCGCTGGCAGGATCGGCGGCCGCGGGCCGAGGAGGAGTCTGCAGGGTGTTGTCGCTGCTCATGGTTCGATCTCAGGGACGGTGGGAAGGCGTGGCGGCGAGCGCGACGTCGTCGGGTTCGGCGCGGAAGCCGCCGCCCAGTGCCGCGACGAGCTGCAGCGATTGATCCGCGCGCTGGGCGCGCAGCGCGGCGACCTCGCGGCTCGCGACCAGTAGCTGCTGGCGCACGACGAGCGCATCGAGATAGCTGCCGACTCCGGCCCGGTAGCGCGCGTCCGCGAGCCGCCACGCGTCGGTGACGGAATCGAGCGCACGCTGCTGCGCGTCGGCCTGCATGGCGAGCGAATGAAGCCGGTGCAGATCGTCGGCCACTTCGCCGATCGCACCGATCAGCGTCTTGTTGTAGCCGGCGACCGCCAGGTCGTATTGCGCGTCGCGCTTGCGCAGCACGCCGCGCCGCTCACCGCCGTCGAAAATCGGCAGGCTCACGGCCGGACCGACGCTGTAGGTGCGCGACGCGGCCTGGAACAACGATGCGCCGCCGCGTGTCGCCAGCCCGATCAGCGCGGTCAGGCTCACGTTGGGCAGGAAGTCCGCGCGGGCGGCGGCGACGTTGCGGCTCGCCGCCTCGACCCGCCAGCGCGCGGCGACGATGTCGGCGCGCCGGCCGAGCAACGTGGCGGGCAGATCGGCCGGCACCGCAAGCGCCGCTATTGGCAGCGGTGCGGGACGCGCGAGCGCAAGGCCGCGGTCGGGGCCCGCGCCGAGCAGGATCGCGAGGGCGATGCGCGCGCTGCCGATCGCCTGAGCCGCGCGTGCCTGCTCGCGCGCCGCGGCCGCGACCTCGCTTTCCGCCTGGCGCTGTTGCGCGACGTTGTCGATGCCTTTGGCCACACGCTGGCGCGTCAGTGTCAGCGCTTCGTCGGCACGCTCGTATTCGGCACGCGCGACGTCCTGCTGATCGAACGCATACGCAAGGTTCACGTATGCGCGTGCGACGTTGACGGACAGCATGATGCGTGCGGCCCGCGCGTCGACCCGCGCGGCACGCGCTTCGCCGAGCGCGGCTTCCCATGCGGCACGGCGGCCGCCCCACAGATCGAGATCCCAGCTGAAGCCGAGATTCATCTCGCGCGTGTGGCTGAAGAAACCGCCGCCTTCGCCGGTCGAGAACTGCGTGCCGGACGGGCGCTCGCCCTTCGCGCTCGCGCGGCCGACGACGTGCGGCACGCGCGCGGCCTGCGCCTCGATCACCAGCGCCTGCGCTTCACGTGCGCGCGCATCGGCGGTGGCGAGATCGGGATTGCCGGCGAGCGCTTCGTCGATCAGCGCGCTCAGCTGCGGATCGTGCAGCGCACGCCACCAGTCGGCGGCCGGCCAGTCGGCAGTCGATGCGTGCGCGAGGCTGCGCGTCGCAGCGAGCGACTCGGCGCCGCGCAGCGTGCCGGCCGGCGTGAGCCCGTCGCGGCTCGCGCACGCACCGAGCATCGCGAGCGCTGCCGCGATCGCCATTCGCGACACGACGCGCCGCGCGGCCGCAACGTCCGTCCAGGGAGCAAGTGCTGCATGCATCGCATTCCTCTGCTTCGATTCGGTTTGAACACGACATGCATTGTTGGACGCCCAGGGACAAAGCTGATAATGTTGTTTAGACAAAAAATAATGAATTCCGGCCATGCCCATCCGTGAAGCTTCTTCGTCGCGCGCCGTGCAGCGCGCCGACGCCGATCCGAGTGAACGCGAGGACGGTCCGTCGCTGATCGCCCTGTGGGGTGAAGACGACGGCAGCAACGCGTATCAACTCGGCACGCGCGAAGTCGACTGGCACAGTCATTTGCGCGGCCAGGTGTTCTGTGTGGAGAGCGGGTTCGCGCACGTGCGCACGCCGCACGGCTCATGGCTGCTGCCACCGCATCGCGCAGGCTGGATTCCGCCGGGTGAGCAGCACAAGGTCAGCATCAGCGGTGCGTTGAGCGGCTGGAGCGTCGTGATCGCACCGGCCGCGAGCCGGCGGATGCCGGACCGCCCCTGCGTGATCGCGATCACCGAGCTGATGCGCGCGCTCGTGCGGCGTGCCGTGTCCTGGGCCGACCAGGACAGGCTCGATACCGAGCAGGCGCGCATGAGCATCGTGCTGCTCGACGAGATGCGCCGCGCGCCGCATGAACCGCTGCATTTGCCGATGCCGCGCGATCGCCGGCTGCTGCGGATCGCCAATGCGATCCTCGGCCAGCCGCACGACAGCCGCACGCTCGACGCGTGGGCCGAATGGGCCGGGTTGTCCGCCCGCACGCTGAGCCGGCTGTTCGTCGCCGAGACCGGCACGAGCTTCGCGCAATGGCGACAGCAGGCGCGGCTCACGCACGCGCTCGAACGTCTCGCGAACGGCGACAGCGTCGCCAATATCGCGGATGCGCTCGGCTATGCGACGCCGAGCAATTTCATCGCGATGTTTCGCCGTGCATTCGGCGATTCGCCCGCGCATTACTTCGCGAAGCGCAAACAGCCCTAGCAGCACTGGCGCGACGCGGCCAGGCGCGCTTCCCTACCCCCTGTCGGTCGTGCGCGAGCATCGGTGTGGCTATAGTCGCCGTGCCGCCGGCGATCGGTCGCTCGATGCGTTTGCTGGAAGGGGCCGATGTCGAATGCCGTCGGATCGTACAACCCGCCGGATCGTCTCCGAGCAGCATCTTGTCGCCCGCTCCAAGCCCGCCGGGCTATTCAGTGGTCGCGACGCGGCTCGCGTGCCGGTTGCTGGGCGAAGCGCCTGCGTTGCCGCGCGTGGAGCCGGCGCAATGGGGCGATACGGCGGTCGTGCTGCCGCGCGACGTCGGCGGGCCGTGGGCCGACGGGCTCTGTGACGGCAACGAAATCGATGCGCGGAACGGCGCGATAGGACTCGATCGCTGCCTCACCGCATTGCCGGTCGCCGTGCTTGTGGCTGCCGATACGAAGCGCCCCGCACCGTAATCGATGTCGCGCAGTACCTGCCGAGCCGTTTCACGACGGCTGTCGGTCTCTGACCACGCGCGGATTCACTCGCGTCGACGAGGCCTTTGCGCTTTCCCTTTCGCTCGCTGTACCGGTCGGCCAGATACGGGTCGATGTCCCGCGTCAGCAGCGTGAACTTCACCCGCTCTTGATACATGTCGACGACTCGATCGTAATAGGTCGACGTTCAATCGGCCGGTCACGGAAGGATTCCGTCGTTGGTTCAAATGCGCTCGTACCAGCCTTTCGACCGGTTAGCAATGAGCACCACCAGCATTACCGGCACTTCGATCAGCACACCGACGACGGTCGCCAGCGCAGCGCGCGGAGCGCAAATCAAACAGACCGATCGCGGTCGCGACTTCGCGGCTTGAAGAGCGCGCTACCAGCAGCAGCATCTGCGGTGGCAGTCGGTCGATCGTGCAACAGAGACGAAATCGATTGAAAACGAACCGTCGCGCGTGTCGAAAGACAATCGCCGATACCGTAATCGATACGGATGCGCAATCGGCGCCGATTTTGCACAATCGATCGCATCAAGCGTTCGCGTGGAACCCGCGTGGAACCCGATAGGCAGCAATCTCCTTGAAATCAATTCAAGTATTGGGCGCAAACGATTCCGACCACTTCCGTATTCCTCGCGATTTGTATCTCCATTTTAAATAGCCTTGAGGCGTAGCATGAATGATGGCCGCATCTCCCCAGTGCTGAGCGCATCCGTCCGTACCCGCGTCAGTGTCCCGATTCGTCCGCGCACCGCGCAACAGCGGTTCGATACCGAAATGGTTACGTTCTACGGACTGTGCGACAGCGGCGAGCATCTCGCGCTCGTTTTCGAGCCGCTCGTCGACGCACCGCTCGTGCGCATGCACTCCGAATGCCTGACAGGCGATGTGTTCGGCTCCTCACGTTGCGATTGCGGCGAGCAACTCGACGAGTCGATCGCAACGTTCGGTCGCAAAGGCGGCATCCTGCTCTATCTACGTCAGGAGGGGCGAGGCATCGGGCTCTACAACAAACTCGACGCGTACCGTCTCCAGATCTTGCAGGGCCTCGACACGTTCGCCGCAAACCGCGCACTGAACTTCCCCGAAGACATGCGCGACTACCGCGTCGCCGCGCAAATGCTGCGAGTGCTCGGCGTCACCGAGATTTCACTCGTCACCAACAATCCGGACAAGTCCTCGCAGCTCGAGAAGCACGGGATCCGAATCCGCCGCGTGCTGCAAACGGGCGTGTTTGCCAACGGAACGAATCACGACTATCTGCGCGCGAAGATCGACCAGCACCGTCATACCATCAACCTCGGCCAGGAACTGCAATGATCGCCCACCGCGCACCGATCAGCGGAATTGCTGCGCACCGCGACCAGTACGTTCTGACGGCCGGTTACGACAATCAGGTCATCCTGTGGGACGCGAAAACCCTGCGTCCGCTGGCTCGCGCGATGCACGACCACCTCGCAAACCAGGGGGCGTTTTCACCGGACGGCGCATACGTCGTCACGTCGTCGTCCGATTACAGCGCTCGCCTCTGGACCGTGCCCGATCTGCGGCTCGTCGCCGTGTTCGCCGACCAGGAGGACGACGTCGAAATGAGCGCGTTCCACCCGGACGAGCCGCTCGTCGCGACCGCTTCGCGCGATCACCGCGTGCGGGTGTACGACTTCGCCGGCAAGCTGCTGCACACGTTCGGCGGCCACACCGCCGACGTCATTTCGGTCGAATGGATGCGTGGCGCCAACGAAATCGTATCGTCGAGCGACGACGGCACGATCAAGCGCTGGTCGCTCGCCAAGAACGCCCTCGTCGCCGACATCAACCTCGACGGCATCGAAACCGACACGATCGCGATCGCCGCGGACGGGCGCATCTTTGCGGGCAACGACGAAGGCGCGATCATTGCGATCGGCGTCGACGGCACACGCGCGACGATCGACGCGCACGATGCCGGCGTGAAGCGTCTCGTGCTCGACATCGATCGAGGCTTGCTCGTATCGCTGTCTTACGACTGCACGATGCGGCTCTGGAAAATCGGCGCGGCCGGCGAACCGCAGGCGCTCGGCGGCGCGGCGCTACCGCCCGAGGTGTGGCCGCGCTCCTGTTCGTTCCAAGGCGACGAGCACATCGTGTTCTCGACGTTCCATTCGCGCTATCACCGTTACAACTGGAAAACCGAGCACTGGGATGGGCTCGAGTTGCAGCCGACACATGGTGCGAACGCGGTGCAGTCCCTTGAGGGCCATCTGTGGACGATCGGAGATGCGGGCATTGTGCGTGTCGACCAGCACGAGCATGCGCGCATGGGCAGCCTGTGCAATTTCCTCGCGCCTGCCGGTCAGTTGATCCTGACAGGCGGCCAGCTCGGCAAGCTGTTCGATGCACGCAGCGGCGGCGAATTACATCGGCACCGCTCTCCGCTGAACTGCGGCGCGGCATTCGAACGCGGCGGCGCAACGTGCGCGGTGATCGGCACGTATAGGGGCGAAGGTATCGTGCTGCGCATCGACGGCACTCGGGCCACGCACGTCACCGATCTGCCGCTGCACGCAAACGCGGTCAAGGGTATCGCGATCTCCGGCGATCTGATTTTCTCGGTCGCCGCCGACGCATCGGCATGCTGGTATCGCGCCTCGACACTCGAGCCGGTGTTCGAAATCAAGCGCGCGCACGACAAGATCGCCAACGGTTGCGCGGGCCTCGGCGAAGGCTACTTCGCGTCGGTGAGCCGGGATCTGAAGCTACGAATCTGGTCGCCCGACCATCGCGCGGAGGTGATCGCGACCCCGCACACGCGCTCGATCAAGTGCGTCGCGGCGAGCAATGATGGCCGCTACGTCGCGACGGGAAGTTACAACGGCCGCGTTGCCGTCTACGACCGTATCGACGGATGCTGGACGCTCGACGGGTGCGTGACAACGGCGGGTGTGTCGTCGCTCGCTTACGATCCGGCCACGCAGGCGTTCGTCGCCAGCTCGTACGACGGAAACGTGTACCGCGTCCCACTGGAGCGCGCATGAACGCAGCCGAAGCGTACTACATCGACGCGCAGCGCACGATCGCTCCCGTGGAGAGCCCGCTCGCGACGCCGCCTGAATACGCGGCGGTGCTGCACTCGGATTTCGTGTCAAGCTATCGGGACGGCCGCGACGTCTGGACCGATGAGACGGCGATGCGCGTGGCGAGCGCGATCCTGCACGCGCATCTGGGCGCGCCCGCCGACATCCTGGATGCGGGCGCGGGCCGCGGCCGCGATACCGCGTACTTCCTCGAGCACGGGCACCGGGTGACGGCAGTCGACCTCGTCGAGTCGCCCGAGTGGACGCAACTTGCGCAGCGCTGGGGCGAACGCGTGCGCTTCCACACGTGCCCCATGATCGAACTCGAAGGTTCGGCCGGCTTTGACGGTGTGCTCGACAATGGTTGCCTGCACCACCAGCATCCGGACGCGTATCGTACGTATCTCGCGCACGTCCACGCCCTGCTGCGTCCGGACGGCCTCTTCACGATATCGGTGTTCGAATCCGACGGGCCTGGCCGACTCTACGAAAATCACGCACAGCGCCTCTATCGCGAATTTTCCGAGTCCGAGCTCTCCGAATTGCTTCGCACTGCAAATTTCGTTCCCGTCGACAGCCAGCGGGTGCCACGGTCGAGGTGCGGCCTGCACTACCTGGTGATGACCGTCTGCAAAACCAGACCCGAGTGACGCGAGTGGATGCCCATGACGCTCAAGTTGACCGATAACCCCAACCGTCTCAGCGATCGCGCAGCGATGGCGCTACCGGACAATCTGTTCGTTGCACGCACGAGCGCAACAGTCTTCTCGACGCATGTCGACTTGCTATGCATGACGGCCGCGCAGTGGATCGGAATCGCCGAGGATCCGGATGCGCCGTTCGAGCAGCGCTATGCGGCGGGTACGCTGCTCGGAATCGCAGGCGATCCGCGCATCCGAGCGCTCAGTCCACTGATGTGCGACGTGCCAGCCGCGCGGGCATGGCTCGGCACCGATCCCGAGCGCGTGCCGACGGTAATCGCAGAGTGGGCGCACGTCGGCGTGATCGACGAATGGATCGCGAAGGAATGCCCGCGCTACACGGCTGAACTCGACGCATACCGCATGATGCGTTACCCGGTCACGAACATCGAATACCGCCTGTTCCTCGAAGAAACAGGCGCGCCATGGCTGCCGAGCGCCTGGACGTTCGGCGTCTATCCAGTCGAGCGCGCGAACCATCCGGTCTGGTCGGTCCCCCCCGAAGCTGCCGATGCATACGCGGGCTGGTTGAGTGAAACGACCGGGCGGCGCTTCCGGCTGCCTACCGAAGCCGAGTGGGAGTATGCGGCGTCGGGCGGCACGGGCGCAGAGTATCCGTGGGGTGACACGTTCGATCCGCGCGCCGCGAACACGGTCGAGGCCGGGCCGCTGTCGACCACCCCTGTCGGCATCTTCCCGCTCGGCCGCAGCATGTTCGGCGTCGATGACCTCGCCGGCAACGTCGAAGAATATGTAGCGGACGACTATCGCCCGTATCCAGGCGGCGATCCGATTAGCGACGACCTTTCCTCCACGCAGGGCAGCTATCGGATCGCGCGCGGCGGCAGCTTCACGCGCTTCGGAGATCTAGCGCGCTGCGCGCGACGCCACGGGCGCTATCAGCGCGACATCTATGCAATGGGTTTCCGGCTCGTGGAGTCGCGATGAACGCGAAATCGATCTCACGCCTGCGCATCGTCGCGAACTGCCTTATTTCAGAACCCCATCAACCGAGGACAGCAATGGACGTGCCCGCAGTGGAGACCATCTACGATTCGACCGAAGACCAGACGCCATCGACATTGAATTCGGCCGCCGATCTGGTAAAACTGTCCGATCAATACCGACAATCTGCGATCCTGCATTACGCCGTCGCCGACAAGCTGTTCGATCTCACGCAAGTGAGCAGCACGTCAGCCGAAGTCGCAGCGAGTCTCGGCCTCGTCGAGGGCAAGGCAGCAATCCTGCTGCACGCACTCGTTGCGCTCGGCCTGCTGACGAAGGACAACGACGCGTTTCGCAACACGGCGCTAACCACGCGCTATCTGACAACCGCGAGCGCGGACTATATCGGCCCGATCCTCGAGCACCAGCAGTTGCAATGGGACAACTGGCCGCGCCTCGGGGAAATCCTGCGCAGCGACATGCCGCTCGCGTTTCAGCAGGAGAGCCGGTTCGCGCATGACACGCGCGCACGCGAAGCGTTCAACGATGCGATGGTGCGCCTGAGCCAGCCGATGGTCGATGTCGTGAGCGAGCTCGGGGTATTCGCGCAGGCGCGCACCGTAGTCGATCTCGGGGGCGGCCACGGCACGTATCTCGCACACGTGCTGCGCCGCCACGCGCAGTTGACGGGCCAGATCTGGGATCTGCCGACGACGCGCGACGCTGCGCACAAGACCATCCACGCTTACGGCCTTGGCGACCGCATCGAGTTTTTCGAGAAAAACCTGCTTGATACGCGTAGTTTCGACGGCGCTATGGCGGATGTCGCGATGCTCAACGATTGCCTGCACTACTTCGACGACCGGGAGGCACGTGTGGTAATCGGCCATGCGGCTGGCCTGGTGAAGCCGGGTGGCGCACTGTTGATTCTCACGATGACGATGCACGACGACCGCGTCACGCCTGCGCTATCCGCCGATTTTTCACTGCATATGCTGGTGAACACCAATCACGGCGAGTTGCATCCGACACCGTGGATCTCCAGCATCGTGCGCGACAACGGGCTCGTCGTCAGCGAGCAGTCGATCGGCCGCTACACGCTACTCATCGGTGAACGTCCCGCCAGTGAGGCCTAACCATGCTCGTTTTCGAACTGATCAATCTCGACGCCTCGGCCGCGGATGCGGAGCGGCTCACATGCACGCTTTCCGCACAATGCACGGCAGCCGGCTATTCGCTGCGCCCGCCGCAGACAGATGGCTGCGTGCCCGACGGCGTGTTCATGCTGTCGCGCTCGGCATCGACCGCAGCACACAGCGAGTGCGGCCGCCCGGCCGGCCGAACGGCGGCCGCCCAGATTCGCATCGATGCGACCGGCCATGCGGCTGAGGCGCCGGCGATCTGGCCCGGAAGCAATGTGGGTGCATTCTGCTATCCGTTCGCGCTCGTGCTGAAGACAGCCGATGCGTCGCCCGAGGTCGCGCGAGACTGGCTCGCGAGCTTCGCGACGTTTACCGCATGCATCAAGATGTGGCGCCGGCTACGTGATGCGGCCGAACAATGCCGTCCGCTCGAGCTGCGCGTAAACCACGTCAACATCCTCGCGCGCGACCTGACCCGGTCGGTCGACTTCTACCGCCGAATCCTCGGAGCATCCTATTGTTACAACCTCGGTCCGAAGAAGGTCGTCATGGAACTGAACGGCTTCGATCTGTTCATCGAGCAGGCGAATACCGTTGCCTACCCGCCTGGCTATCACATCGGCGTGCGTGCCGACCCGGAAGGCGTGAAGACGATCGCCGCGCGCGTCGAGGCGGGTGGCGGTATCCGGGTCGTCAAAGGCAACGGGCCTGCGCCCGGCTATCACGTGGGCCCCGATCGCGTGCGCACCGCGTTCTATTTCCAGGATCCTGACGGGCTCGAGATCGAAGTCTATTCGCCGGAGATCGAGATGCTCGAGAGCAATCCGCAACTGATCTCGCAACATCTGCCGTGATCCTGACACACCGAACCCAGCAACCGACGAGATAGCCTATGAATTCCATTACCGCCCCCTCGTGGGGAGAGCTCCTGTCCGGGCGCAACGGCTTGCGCTCGATCGCGCTCGCAGGCGGAGTCGCGCTGCATGCGATCAACATCTACATCGCGACGACGATCCTGCCCTCGGTCGTGCGCGACATTGGTGGTCTCGAGTATTACGCATGGAACACCACGCTCTTCATGGCTGCCTCGATCATCGGTGCGCCGTTGTCCGCAACCGTGCTAAGCCGATTCGGACCGCGCACGGCCTATCTCGTCGCGCTTATCGTGTTCTGTGCGGGTACGCTCGCGTGCGCCAGCGCAAAGGACATGCCATGGATGCTGGCAGGCCGCGCCGCGCAGGGCCTCGGCGGCGGCATTCTGTTCGCGCTCAGCTACGCACTGATTCGCGTCGTGTTCGACGAGCGGCTTTGGTCGCGCGCGATGGCGATGGTGTCCGGCATGTGGGGCGTGGCAACGCTGTGCGGGCCCGCAATCGGCGGCATCTTTGCGCAATCGGGCACGTGGCGGCTCGCGTTTATCGCGCTCTTGCCGGTCGCCGCCGTGCTCGCGCTGATCGTGATCGTCCAGTTGCCCGCACACGAGGTATCGGGCGTGCCGGCCGCGCGACCTGCGATCGGCAAGATTCTGCTGCTCGCGGCGTCAGTGCTCGTCGTGTCGGTCGCGAGCCTGTCCAGGGAGATTATCGGGAACGTCGTGGGTGTCGGCGCCGGCCTCGCGATCGCGCTGCTGATCGCACGACTCGAGCGCGGCGCGACGACCCGGCTGTTGCCCACGGGCGCGTATGACATACGCGCACCACTCGGCGCGATATACGCGTGCATGAGCCTGCTCGTCGTCGGGATGACGACCGAAATCTTCGTGCCGTATTTCCTGCAAACCATCCATGGCTATCCGCCGCTCGCCGCCGGTTATCTAACCGCACTGATGGCCGCCGGCTGGACCGTCGGCTCGCTCGTCAGTTCGGGGCGCAGCCCGGCCGCCGTGCAGGCGCTCGTGCGTAGCGGGCCGCTCGTCGTCGTGATTGCGCTCGTCACGCTCGCGATCGTCATGCCACCACAGCGTCTGCTCGCCGGCGGCCCCGGCCTCGCGGCGCTGTGCGCGGCGCTCGCAGCGGTGGGCGTAGGCATCGGCATCGGCTGGCCGCACCTGCTCACGCAGGTGCTGACGAACGCGCCAGCGGGCCAGGAAGACCTCGCGTCGATCTCGATCACGACCGTCCAGCTCTACGCCACCGCGATCGGCTCCGCGCTCGCGGGCCTCGTCGCCAATCTCGCGGGCTTCTCTGAGCCGGGCGGCCTCGTCGGTGCACAGCATGCAGCCGTGTGGCTGTTCGCGGTGTTTGCAACGGCACCCGTGCTCGCGGCACTTGTCGCGCGTCGCGTGCGCACCCGATGAGCGCACCGACACCAAATGGAGCACACGTTGTCCAGCCTCGCCTGGACTGGAGGACCTGCATGATGAACAGAACAAGCCCGCTGATCGGCCTCGATTCGTTCAAAGCGTTGACGTCGGCGCGACCGGCTTCGCCGCGTGCACGCTCTTTATCTGGTCGATCGCCGCCGATCTGTCGTCCCACCTCGGCACGACAACCGCATTCGACGGAATCCGTGCGATGACGATTCTGCGTCCGCTCTACGACGGCGATCGCTCCGTGCAGCTCGACGACGACGTTGCGGCTCGGCTCGCCGGCTTCGAATTGCGACTGCTCGCGGGCCGCGTCATCGCGATTCGCGACAATCGGTTCATCGACCTGCAAAACCTGATCGCAGGCAACGGCGCGCACACGCGCGACGGTAATCCATGCGACCTGCGCCGCCGCAATCTCGGCACGCTCCATTACGACTTCGGCGGCCATGGCGAACTCGCGCTGCGCGACGCCTCGACCAACACAGCCCGCCTTGACGCACTCGCGTCCGCGGCCGGATCCGCGAGCCTGTTACGAACCACCACGCCGCCGTCGCGAATGGACGCGGTCTGCCTTTCATCCGATAGCCGGCTCGCGTTCCTGCCGTTCGAGCACGCGCGCGACTTGCCGAACATCGCGGCGGACGCCGCGCACAATGCGGCAACGCGACTTACGCTGTCGCACTGGCCGGCGAACCGCACGCCCACCTACTACAAGGCGAACCTGTCGACCGAAAGCGTGCTGCGCTTCGCGCGAGAAAAGATCGACGATCCGGACGTGCGCTACGTGACCACCGATCACTTCGATCTCGACGGCCTCGCGTCGGTATACGGCCTGATCGCGCCCGATCATGCGCTGCGACACCGGGCACTGCTCGTCGATGTGGCCCGGTTCGGCGACTTCGCGCGCGGCCGCTCGGATGAGGCGAGGCGGCTCGCGCTCGCGCTGAACGCCATCGTCGCACGCACGGCGCACGAATTCGGCGCACCATACGACGACAGCACACGCATTGCGCAGCTCTTCCGCACGCTGCTGCCCGCGTTGCGCGATTTGCTCGACGCGCCTTTTCTGCCTGACGCGCTGTGGCGTGACGCCGATCGGCACCACGTGGCGACCGACACACTGCTCGATCATCCCGATGCGACGCTTGAGCAGCATCCATCGCTCGATCTCGCGGTGTTTCGGCTGCCCGACGCCCACGCGCCGCGCGGATGCGCGTCACAGCGCTATTTCGGTCTGTCGCCAATCGCCTTTCACAATCGCACGCCGCTGTCGACGCTCGCGATCGTCGCGCACGGCGACGTCGTCGTGCACCAGCGCTACGAAGGCTGGGTAGAACGCGTGTCGGCACAGCCGCGACCTCGGCGCGATCTATCGATCCTCACACGCGCGCTGCAGGCAGCCGAGCCGCATGCTTGTCGCTGGCAATACGACGGCGTGCAGCACATCATGCCGAGGCTCGGCCACGACGACGTACAAGCGAGCGGCATACCCGCGGAGGCGATCGTGATCGAACTGAAGCAGTTGCTCTCGGTCGCCCCTGCCGCATGGGAGCCGATGCCTCATTCGAACGAAAGTTCATAGCTCGCTCTCGTGCATTGCGACGATCGCGGGTCATCCGCGGGCCCGCACGCCTCGGCACGCGTTCGCGGCTCGCCGCGCTCGATCACGATCGACAACTGGTTGCGCAGCAACGACTGCGGAATCCGATTGCAATACCCCGCGCTCGCGGCAAGTTCGATCAATTCGTTCTTGCTTGACGCAGAGAACTTGCAGCGCAGATTGTCGATGTATTGCTCGATCGTGCGCACCGATAGTTCGAGAATGTTCGCGATATCCTTCGCCATCTTGTTGCGCGCAAGGAAGAACAACACCTGCCGCTCGCGCTCGGTGAGATCGAGCGCATCCTTTGGCGAGCCGATCCGATACGAGCCCTGCTGGACGAGACTGCCGATTTTCTTGCCTGCATACGAATCGCCGATCACGCGACCGAGCGTGATCATGTCGATCTGCGACAACGCTTCCGCATGAAAGATCGTGCCGACAATTTGTTCATTTCGATCGACCAGTGGAATCTTCGTGAAGACGAATGCCATCCAGACGTCCTCCGCGTACGGATGAATGTCGAGCACCTTGATCGCGCGGCCGGTTTCGCACACCTCACGATCCTGGGCATGGAATTGGGCCGCGCAACTCGACGACCTGCACGGCAGGTCGGATGCGGACTTTCCCCCAAGCTCACGGGCATCGTCTATGCCAACTACTTTCGCGAACGCGTCGTTGACGTGAATGAATCGAGACGTGTCGTCCTTGCAACCCCAGAGGCCCGGATAATGATCGAAAATCGACTTCAGTTGGTCAACGAAGCAGGTCATGCTCACCTCCGATGGGAATTTTTGTGCCGCGCATGCGCCTTCGTTGCATGCGCAACAGGCGAGCACACGAAAACGTCTCCTCCACTGCTCGACCGATCGCCGTTCAGGAGAGCCACGCAAGAGAACGATCACGCATGCGTAACGCAACGATCGCGCCGTCTGGTTCGAAGTGTAGGGCAAATCAGTCGTCAAATTGCGCACCGGATGCGCTATTCCTGCTTGATAAAGCGGAATTCACTATTTCAATTTTCATTCGCCCGGCGTTAGCGCGATACGCGTCGGCGAGTGCGGGCGCAACGCACCCCATCACGACATCGCTCAATTCGCGCGCGGCGATATCGTGCTCGCCCCGGAGATAGCCCGTGTCATTGATCATCAACGCCGATATAGCCTGATCCCCCTCTACTACTGGCCGCCCTCCTCGACCACCGCCCGCAACACGTCGACGAACAACGTCATCGACGCGCTCGGTGGACGACCCAGGCGCGTGACGATGCCGTACGGGTCGAGCTTGCGCGGCAGCGGTACGGGCAGGATGTGCAGCAGGCCCATGCTCGCGTGAAACGTCGCGACCGCCATCGGGACAACGGCAACCAGATCGCTGCCGGTCAACAATGAGGTCGTCATCAGGATCGCCGCGGTTTCGATGGTGCTCTGCGGCGCCGTGACGCCCGCCTCCTCGAACGAACGATCGATCAATGCACGCATCGGGCTCGGACGCGGTTGAAGAATCCACGGGTAAGTGGCCAGCTCACCGAACGTGGGATCAGTCCGCTTCGCCAACGGGTGATCGCATCCCACCACGACAGCAAGCCGCTCGTCACCCAGTTGCTCGAAGGTCAAATGACTGGCATCCCAGCCTTCCGGCACGCGCCCGAGCACCAGATCGAGTTGATCGCGCTCGAGCATCGGCACGAGCATGTCGCTGGTATCGACGTGAACTGTCATGTTGAGCCCGGGATGATCGCGCTTGAGCCGGCGGATCACTTCCGCCATCAGCACCGGTGTCGGAGCCATGACCGCACCGATGCGCACCTTGCCGATCCTGCCCGTTTCAAGCGACACCAGTTCGTCATGCAGATTGGCCAGGTCCGAGAAGACGAGGTTCGCGTAGCGCGTGACCGCCATGCCGAAGCGTGTGGGTCGAAGTCCGCGAAGATGCCGCTCGAACAACGTGACGCCCAGCAGCGCTTCCATGTCCTGAAGCATCTTCGTCACCGCCGGCTGCGATAGCGAAAGCGCGTCCGCCGCCTGGCGCAACGAACCGCGCTCCTCGATCGACAGCAGCAAGCGCAGATGCTGCATCTTCAGGCGGCTTCGAAGAGTGGATGCGGGCGGGATCATGGAACGCTCGAAAGGAAAGGAACTGGCTGCCAACGATGAAGGAAGAACGTTGGGGGGCGTTCGCCGGGATATCAAAAATAGTTATCGAGGCATAGAAAAACGTCAATGGATATTATCGATGCCGGCTCCTATATTCGTCCGAAGCCGGCGCCACGCCGGTTTCGTACAAAGACATCGCTGTCGCCGCGGGGTATGACCTCCGCCTCGCGACACGCATCCGGAGACTCGTTACATGCCTTCCAGCCCGGCCACGACGCCCGCGTGCACCACCGCCATCCGCAAGTGCCTCAGGCGCCTGCTGCCGTTTCTCGTGCTGATGTACGTGATCGCGTTCATCGATCGCGCCAACGTCGGCTTCGCCAAGGAGGCGCTACAGGCGGACACGGGTTTGTCGAATGGCGCATTCGCGTTCGGCGCAGGAATCTTCTTTATCAGCTACGCCCTGTTCGAAGTGCCGAGCAATCTCGCGCTGCACCGTTTCGGCGCGCGGCTGTGGATGTCGCGCATCATGGTGACGTGGGGGCTGGTGTCGGCGTCAATGGCATTCGCGCACGACGCCACGACGTTCTATGCGCTGCGCGTGCTGCTCGGCGCCGCCGAGGCGGGCTTCTTTCCCGGGGTCATCCTCTATCTCACCTACTGGTTTCCCAGACACGTGCGTGCGCAGGCAATGGGCGTGTTCTACTTCGGCCTGCCGCTCGCGCTGGTGCTGGGCGGCCCGCTGTCGGGCTTTCTGCTCGGACTTCAAGCCCCGCTTGCGCTCGAACCCTGGCAAGGAATGTTCGTTATCGAAGGGCTGCTCGCATCGATCGTCGGCGTGATCGCATTCTTCTATCTGGACGACGGCCCCGCGCAAGCCGGCTGGCTCGTCGACGACGAACGCCGTGCGTTGCTCGACGCGTTGTCGCAGGAAGATGCCGCCAAGCTGGGCCATGGTCCAGCTACCTTGCGCGACCTGTTCGGCAGCCCGCGACTCGCGGCGTTCTGTCTCGTGTATTTCACGGTACAGATGAGCGTGTACGGCGTGGTCTTCTATCTGCCGACCCGTATTGCCGAACTCCACGGCGGCAAGGTCGATCTGAGCGTGGGGCTGATTACCGCCATACCGTGGCTGTGCTCGCTGGCCGTGACGCGGTGGACGACACGCGTGGCCGACCGTACCGGCGAGCATCGCAGGCTGGCTGCGCTGATGCTCGTTTGCGCCGGCTGCGGGATCGCGGCGTCGACATTCTTGTCGAGCCTGGTGCCGGTAATCGTCGCGTTCTGTTTCGCGGCGAGCGGCTTTGTCTCCGTGCAGCCGCTGTACTGGAGCCTGCCGACCAACTATCTCGGGGGCGTGGCGGCGGCCGGTGGCATCGCACTGATCAACTCGCTCGGCAACGTCGGCGGCTTCGTCGCGCCGAATCTCAAGACGTGGGCCGAACAGGCATTCGCGAACCCGCACGCCGGCATGCTGGGCCTCGCTTTTACCGCACTCCTCGGCGCGGTGATGCTCACCCTCATGCGGCGCGCGGCGCCCATGCATCCGCAGGCGCAGTCGGTCGTCATGTAGGCGGACCCACGCGCGTTCGTTATATCAACGAACGCGCGCAAGCGAGCGCCGTGTGTCATAACGGCAACGAGGGCGCGGCAATCCGGGCATTCGCATTGGCCATGACGCATCGATGCGGCGCCCTCTACGACCTCACGACCACTCTTCCGGCGGCATCTCGCCGCTGTCGTCCTCCCATAGCGGTTTCCCGGCCTCTTCTGCGCTGGTCGGCGTCACCGGCCCGTTCCCGTCGCTGCCGCCACGTTCGGCTCGGCGCGAGCCCACTTGCGAGACCGCCGCGGGCCCCCGTAACCGCGTGCGCGTCGGCGTCACGGTTCGCTGGCCGTCGCGGCGGCGTTCGTCCGTCGATCCCGCGTCGTTCGTCTGTCGTGCGTTCGAAGCTGTAGCCATTCTTTTCTCCTGAGTCATCGAGGGAAACCGGTCGCCCGAACGCAGCAATTTCGATGCCGCGCGCCGGGCAAGCGTCTTGCTCTCTCGCTTCGCCCGCTAACCGTTCCGGAGGAGACGATGCCGACGAATCGCAACACGCCGCCCGCCACACGCCGCCGCCTCGGCGGATGGATGGCCAGCGAGGAAGCGCACATGGCCGCGTTCCGCGAAAAAATCGCGGCCGAAGCGCGCGCGCATGCCGGCGAGCGCCTGCGCACGCCGGCCGTGCAGGAACTCGCGCGGCTGTTCGACGACAACGCCGTGCTGCGCATGAGCCGGACCCGCGCGATCGACGAAGCGCGCGAAGCGGGATACCGGCTCGGCTACGCATCGATCGGCGAGCTGATGACCGTACTCGATCATCTGATGACCTACACGCCGCCGTTCAGCGAGGAAAGCCTGATCGTGTGCCCGCTGAATGCGTTCTTCGACTGGCCGATGTGCATGCCGTCGGGCCATGCCGTAGACCAAATTAAAGTAGTCACCTTTTGCGAAGTAAAAATGTCACTTCGCCGCCTCGCGCCGGCGATGAAGGGCGAAACCGTCGTAAATTCATGAGGTTGCACGTCGCGAATTAAAGTTGTCACCGACCTTGGTGTTGCGAAGACCAGTGTCAACTCCCGCGCAGCGCCGTTGCAGCGCCGGCAGCCCCTGTCACGCGTCGTGCGACACCCGAGTTTGACCAGGCAATCGTGCCGTCGTGATAAGAAAAGTTATCCAGATAGCACCGATAAATTGGCGAAGTGCCCGCGGTGTTGCGAACAAACCAGCGCGCGGCGTTCGCCGCATTTGACCGCGCAAACCTCCGCATTCACGACGATTCGACGCGCGTCGTCACCCGCTTGCCGGCTCATCGACAATCACATCGATCCACCTGCGCCAACACCGCCGCCGCGCGAATCGCCGCTGCGACCGCCACCACCCTCCCCGCATTTGTTCCCGCGACGCAAGACTGTTGCTCCATGGTGGGTGTTCGAACTCCGGCCCGACACGCCTAGAGTCTGGTCCATCGGATTCATCGATCCGGTCGGCACTGAAGCCGAAAACCAGTCACCTGTCGAGGCATATCATGAGCACGTCCAAAGTCATCATCGTCACCGGCGCATCGCGAGGCATCGGTGCTGAAACGGTCAACGCATTCCGCGCCCAGGGCCATCGGGTGGTCGCGACGTCCCGTTCGATCGGGCCGTCGGACGATCCCGATCTCGTCACCGTCGCGGGCGACATCGGCGATCCGGCGGTCTCGCGGCGCGTGGTCGACACCGCAATCGAGCGCTTCGGTCGGGTCGACACCCTCGTCAACAACGCCGGCGTGTTCATCGCGAAGCCGTTCACGCAATACACCGCGGACGACTATGCGGCCATCACCCGCGTGAACCTGGACGGCTTCTTCCACGTCACGCAGCGCGCGATCGCGGCGATACAGCGGCATGGCGGCGGACACGTGGTCAGCATCACGACGAGCCTCATCGACCACGCGAACAGCAACGTGCCATCGGTACTCGCATCGCTGACGAAAGGCGGGCTCAATGCGGCGACGAAGTCGCTTGCGATCGAGTATGCGAAGGCCGGCATCCGCGTGAACGCCGTGTCGCCCGGCATTATCAACTCGCCGATGCATGCGCCCGACACGCATGCAACGCTCGCAGCGCTGCATCCGGTCGGCCGGATGGGCGAGATGAGCGACATCGTCGGCGCGATCCTGTATCTCGATTCGGCGCCGTTCGTCACCGGCGAGATCCTGCACGTGGACGGCGGCCAGAGCGCCGGGCACTGAGCGGGCAAAGTAGTGAGAAAGGCCGGCGCGGATGGCGCGCGCCGGCCCGCTACCGGCTCAGCCGCGCCGTCCGCGCACCGGCCGCACGCGGCTAGCGCTTGCGCTTGTCGGGCGCCTGCTCGAGATGTTCGACGAGAAAGTCGACGAAGACGCGCACGCGTGACGACAGATAGCGTGCATGTGGATACAGCAGCATGAACGGCCGCGACCGCCCGCCCTGACCGGACAGCACCTCCGCGAGCGTGCCCTCCCGCAGATCCCGTTCGACGATGAAGCGGTAGGTCTGGAACAGGCCTGCACCGCTGCGCGCGAGCGTGACGCCTGCGAGGACGTCGCCCGACGTGCCGTAGCCGCCGGTCGTCGCGATTTCAATTTCTGCCGCGCCGTCGTTGAACAGCCACGGAATCGGCCGCCCGCTGCTCGGGAGCTCGAACTGGATGCATTCGTGCGCGTGCAGATCGTCGACGGCGCGCGGCACGCCGGCGCGCTTCAGGTAGCCGGGCGTCGCGACGACGACGAGTTCAGCGTCCTCCAGCTTGCGCGCGACCAGGCTCGAATCCGCCGGCGCACGGCCGCGGATCGCAAGGTCGAAACCTTCCTCGGCGAAGTCGATGTTGCGGTTGCTCAGATGCGTTTCGACGCATACGTCCGGGTAGCGCTCGCGAAACGCGGGCAGCAGCGGCAGCACCCGATAGTGTCCGTACGGCGTCGGCATGCTGATGCGCAGCACCCCCGCCGGCGTTGCCTGCTGGCCCGTTGCCTCGCGCTCCGCGTCGACGAGCTGAGACAGCGCATCACGGCATTGCTCGAAGTAGCGCCGTCCGGAATCGGTCAGGCGGATTTGCCGCGTGGTCCGGACGAACAGGCGTACGCCGAGACGCTCCTCGAGCCGCGCGACCGACCGGCTGACGGCGGCCGGCGTGACGCTCGCGGCCGTCGCGGCGAGCGTGAAGCTGCCGAGTTCGGCTGCCAGGCAGAACAGCTCGATGCTGCCGAGCAGGAGGTCGTCGAATTTTCGTTGCATGAAGCGGCTCCAGCGGTGTCCGGTGCTTGTGTCGCGGGATGTCGAAGCAACGAGTGTGCATGAATCCCCGGCGGCAAACCAGCGAACCGGCGAATGCGGCGGGCGGCACCGGGCCGCTTTGCCGGCACGCGTTCGCGTCGTTCGATGCCGCGCGCGATTCGTTACATCGTGTGCCAAATCAATTGCGCGAACGATATTTACCGGCGCCGACCGCCTCACTAGAGTGACTGACAGACCCTCAACCATTCCCGACGGAGCATGCGATGACGATCGAACAGAAATTGGCCGCACTCGGCTTCACGCTACCCGAACCACCGCAACCGCTCGGCAGCTATACGGCCGTCAGCGAAGCCGGCAACCTGTTGTTCGTGTCCGGGCAACTACCGCTCGCCGACGGCAAGGTGGCCTATACGGGCCGCGTCGGCGAACAATTGAGCGTCGATGACGGTCGGCACGCGGCGCAGCTCGCGGCGCTGAATGTGCTCGCGCAGATCGGCAAGCACCTGGGCGGGTTCGACCGACTGCATCACATCGTGCGGGTCGAGGGCCACGTCGCGTCGGCCGACGGCTTCTACGGCCAGCCGGCCGTGATCGACGGCGCCTCCGACCTGTTCGCCGCAGTGCTGGGCGACAAGGCCGGGCACGCTCGCTCGGCCTTTTCCCAGCGCCAGTTGCCTGCGGACGCTGCCGTGATCCTGGTCGTAATCGCCGAAATCCGTCCGGCGTAACGGCGTTGCCACTGCCAAGTCGATGGCCATTGGGACGCGTGTCTGCCCTGCCCGCTGTCGAATTTCCCCCTTCGCATCGCCTTTTCAATATAAGGGGTGGATCACCGAAAAGCCTTGCCCGGCAAGGCCCGACGCGATCCAGATACATTGAAATACAAAATATCGCACGCGATTTAATCGAATCCGCTTGACGTGAATCGGCGTCTCCACGAAACTGCGTCGCATGCGATCGAATCGCATCTGAAAAAACCTTCAAACCTGACGGAGTGAATGATGAGCAAGATCGAAAAGGTGCTGTACACGGGCAAGACGCACACGACTTCCGGCGGCCGCGACGGCGCGGCGCGCAGTTCCGACGGCCGCCTGGACATCCAGCTGTCGTCGCCGGGCAGCGCCGGCACCGGCACCAACCCGGAACAACTGTTCGCGGCCGGCTGGTCGGCCTGCTTCATCGGCGCGATGCAGCTTGCGGCGCGCGCGGCGAAGGTGACGCTGCCGGCCGATCTCGCGGTGGACACCGAAGTGGACCTGGGCATGGGCGGCAACGCGTACTTCCTGCAGGCCCGCCTGAACGTGAGCGTGCCGGGGCTCGATCGCGACGTCGTGCAGCACATCGTCGATACCGCACATCAGACCTGCCCGTATTCGAAGGCGACGCGCGGCAACATCGATGTCGAAATCCGCATCGTCTGATGCATTGCATCGGGCGGTCAGGCGCCGCCTTCACGAATCACCCACCCTATTCCTGTCGAGGTAAATGATGAAAATTCAACTGATCGCTGCCCTTCTCGTTGCCGTGTCCGCCGCCGTTGCCGCCCCGGCCTTTGCCAGTGAAGCCGTCGTGACGCGTGCACAAGTGCGTGCCGAACTCGTCCAGCTTCAGCAGGCCGGCTATGCGCCGGGCCGCGCAAACGATCCGCACTATCCGGACGACCTGCAGGCCGCGCTCACGCGTATCCACGCGAACGACGCCGTCGCGGCCGATACGGCGACGTCCGGTTATGGCAGCGACGCCGCAGCCGTCACGCAGTCGGGCAGCCGTGCCGTCACGCGTGTCGCCGAGCGTTCGATCTACTTCGGCCATTGAACGAAACCGCGACCGACATTGATTGCCGGCGTACCCGGACAACCCTGAATACGCTCTTTTCCATCGAGGTGAATGATGAAGACTCAACTGATTGCAGCCCTGCTCGTCGCCGTGTCGGCTTCCGTTGCCGCACCGGTTTTCGCCGCCGAAACCACCGTGACGCGCGCGCAGGTGCGGGCGGAGCTGGCCGCGCTCCAGCAGGCCGGCTATCTGCCGAATCGCCCGAACGATCCGAACTATCCGGACAACCTGCAGGCCGCGCTGAAGCGGGTTCGCGACAATGGCGCGACGGCGGCCGACACGCAGGCAGCCAGTTATGGCAGCAACGCCGACGGCGCGACGCAATCCGGCGGTCGCAGCACGATTCGTATGGCCGAGCGCTCGATCTATTTCGGACATTGAACTCACGACGAAATCGGCGATACCGCCCGTCAAATAAAGCGCATGCGATGTAATCGCGTGCGCTTTTTGTTTGCCTGCAACCTGCGTGACCGATCGCGTCTATGCTGTGCGGCGGACAGCGTTCAATCAAGGAGCACGCGATGCGGGAAGCAACGGCGGGACACGAAGAAGGCGGATCGCATCCGCTCGACAACGTCGTGTGGCATGCGCTCGCGGGCGAGCAGCACCGTTTTGCGCTCGGCGACGCGCGTGCGCGGCGGTTTCCGCCGGCGCTCGCGCCGTTTGCCGGCATGGCCGACCGCAGCCCGGCCGCGTTCGACGCGTTGCACGGACTGATCGACGCATACGGGCCGGCGGCGCTGTTCTCGCCGGACGAGATTCCGACACCGGCCGGTCTTTCGGTGGTCCGGCGCGCGACGCTGCATCAGATGATCTGGCAGGGAACGCTCGACGACACAGAGCCTTCGGAGCATGTGCCGCTGACCGAAGCCGACGTGCCGGAGATGCTCGCGCTGATCGCGGCGACGGAACCCGGCCCGTTCGGCCCGCGCACGATCGAATTCGGCGGTTATATCGGCGTGCGCAGGCAGGGCCGGCTCGTCGCGATGACGGGTCAGCGGCTCAGAGCCAGCGGTCATGCGGAGATCAGCGCCGTGTGCGTGGATCCGGCGTTTCGGGGCCAGGGGCTCGCTGCCGGAATGATCCGGTCATTGATCGCGACCATCCGTGCGCGAGAGGAAACGCCGTTTCTGCACGTGCTCACGTCGAATCACGTCGCGCTCGAGCGCTATCGGGCACTCGGCTTCGTGACGCGCCGCGACATGCATTTGCTAGTGCTTGAGCGTGCGCAGACCCGGACGGGCCAGCCGGAGAGCCGGCCGTAACGGCCTGGTCGCGGCGGCCGCGATCGCCGGACGTTTGTGGAAATTGCGGAAATTTCGGCAATGGCCGGCGGCAGGTGCGCCGCCGGCTCGTGTCTATTCGTGTCTATTCGTCGATCGAATCGATCAGGTTGCCGCGCAGCGTGACGATCGCCTTCTGCATCTTCGCGAATTCGTCGGGCTTCAACCCGGTGGCTTCGACGAGATCCATGTCGAGCCCCTTCTCGCGCACGCGGCGGCCGCCTTTCGTCAGGCTCACGAGCACCTGGCGCTCGTCCGACGGATCGCGGTGCCGCTCCAGATAGCCCATCGCCTCGAGTTTCTTCAGGATCGGCGTCAACGTGTTCGATTCGAGGAACAGCTTTTCGCCGAGTTGCCCGACCGTCTGGTTGTCCTCCTCCCATAGCGCAATGATCGTGATGTATTGCGTGTACGTGAGGCCAAGCTCTTCCAAGATCGGCTTGTATGCCTTGCCGAACGCGAGGTTCGTCGAGTAGATCGCAAAGCACAGGAACTCGGACAGTTTCGGCGTGGCGGGCGATGGTGCGTCGGTCGGTTTCATGAGCGTCCTCCCTCGACACGGGATCGTGTCGCAGATGAACCGATTATATATCGCGTGCGATCTTATCGGAAGCATGATTATCGTTTCCGATCAACAGCGTGCGATACGCGCGGCGCCCGCCCCGCGCTCAGCCTTGGCCGTCGTTCCGACCCCGGCGGGTGCCGACCCGCTGCCGGCTGATCGACAGCAGCGAACACTGCACCGGATGGGCGATTTCGGTCGCGAGTCCGCCCGCGGCGAACAGCAGGATCATCAGCCAGCGTTTCATGCGTCCTCCACGACGGAAAGGCTCGCACCGTCGGCGACCGTCGCTTCGAGCGCGTACGGATCGACACCCTCGAGGCAGCCGAGATTGACCCGCCAGCACGCGGGATCCTTGCGCGTCTGGTGGAACGGGTAGATCCCGCACCGGCTGCAGAAAAAGTGGTGTGCCGTGTGCGTGTTGAACCGGTAGCTGGTCAACGCGCTCTCGCCTGCGACGATCTTCAGTTCGCTTGCATCGAACATCGGGCTCATCAGCGCGCCGCGACGGCGGCAGAGGCTGCAGTTGCAGCGGGTCGCCGGCGCAAGCGCCGCCCGGACTTCGAATTTCACCGCGCCGCAATGGCAGGATCCGTTGAACCATGTAGCAGACATGTCGTGCTCCTCAGGAGATCATGTCTGCTTTATAGCGGGTCGGGGCCCATGCTTTGTATCGCGTTGTATCCGTGCGGCGCTCGGATACAGAACATTGCAATTTTGTGGCCGGCGCCGTGCGTTGCGCATTGCGCATTGCGGTGGCATCGCTGCGCATTCGCCCAGCCCGCGGCGCGCGGCGCGGGCCCGGGAATCAGTCCAGCACGTGCTGCAACCGCGCGATGGCCGCTCGCGTCTCGCGCTCGAGCGTCGCGAACAGCTCAGCCGCCGGCAGCGACCGGACGAGGGGCGCCGCCTGCCCGGCCCACTGTGCACCGTAGCCAAACTCGCCTTTCGCCTTCGCGGCCGCATGCAGTGCCTTGCCGGCGTCGTACGCGATCGGATAGGCCGGCGTGGCCGGTGCGTGCGGATCGTCGCCGAGCGCGGTCAGCCGGTTCGCGAGGCCGCGCGCGAGCCGGCCGGAGATCGCGCTCGTGAACGTCGTGCGGCGCGCCGCGTCGCCGAGGATCGCGCGGCGATAGCCGTCATCGATCGATGTCTCCGGGCACGCGACGAAGGCGGTGCCGAGCTGCGCGGCCTGCGCGCCGAGCGCGAGCGCCGCGGCGATGCCGTCACCGTCCATGATGCCGCCGGCGGCGATCACCGGCAGCGCGCATTCGCGCACGATCAGACGCGTGAGCGCGAACGTACCGAGCCGAGCGTCGTGCGCCGTCGAGTCGAACACGCCACGGTGCCCGCCGGCCTCGATGCCCTGTGCGACGATCGCATCGATGCCGGCCGCGGCGATCTGCCGGGCTTCGTCGGGATTCGTCGCGGTCGCGAACAGCGTGACGCCCGCGCGCTTCAACATCGCGATTGCCTCGTCGGACGGCAAGCCGAAATGAAAGCTCACGACGGCCGGTTTTTCTTCGACCAGCATCGCGAGCATTTCATCGTCCGCGACGAAGCTCGTATAGATCTCCGACAGCGACGCCGGCGGCGTCGCGCCGTGTTCGCGGAATGCGGGCGCGAGCCAGTCGAGCCATGCGCGTTCGACGGCTGCGTCGGCACGGGCCGGCTGGTGGCAGAACAGGTTGATGTTGAACGGCCGGTCGGTGAGCGCGCGCGTGTCGCGGATCATCTTGCGCGCGCCGTCGGCGTTCGTCGCGCCGACGCCGAGCGAGCCGAGGCCGCCCGCATTCGACACGGCTGCCGCCAGCGCGGGTGTGCTGACGCCGGCCATCGGCGCCTGGATGATCGGGGTGCGGATGCCGAGGGTGCGCAACAGCGTCCGGTTGTCGGTCGAGGGAATCATGTCGTGCGTCTCCTGTGGGCGGCGCGAGCGCAAACGGGAAGCGTGCCGCGGGTGGCACGCGGGGCGGCCGGCGGACCGGCGTTTCTGAAATCCAGCGCTCAGGATAGCGGACCGGGAAACGGCCTCCAAGTCGGCCGAACGGCAGATGCCCCGTCGCGCCGCTTCGTGAAATACTGCGGCCACGCGTCCTTCCGGAACCCCGAGATGACCGACATGCCTGCCATACCCTTGTTCCTTTGCCTGGTCGCGCGTTGCGCGCGGACGTGCATCGCCGTGTTGCTGATCGCCGGGCCGGCGACGGCCGCGTTTGCCGCGGACGTGCCGGCGGTCCGCGCGCCGCGGCGCATCCTGTTCGTCGGCGACAGCCTCACACACGGCCGTTACGCGCCCGTGCGTTCGTACGGCGCAATGCGCGCCCGCAGCCAGGGCGTCGGGGGCACCGCGCAGGTCGTCGACGAAAACTTCGGGCGGACCGATGCCCGCGCGGAACGCGAGCCGGGCCCGTGGGGCGGAATTCCGGGTATCTTCGCGCGCCTTGCCGTCGAAGCCGGGCTCGACTACGACGTGCACCTCGAGGCGATGTCGGCGACGAGTCTCGCGAAACATGCCCGCGTTGCATCGGACGTGATCGATCGGCCCACGTGGGATGCGGTCGTTCTGCAGGAGCTGAGCGCCAAGCCGCTGCCGTTCGCGCTCACGCACAGCCGCGCGAGCGATCCGGCCGGTTTCTGTGCGAGCGTCGCGAAGCTGGCCCGCGGCATTCGTGCGGCGGCGCCGCAAGCGCGTGTCTATCTGTATGAAACCTGGCCGCGCGCCGATCTCGCGAAAGCGCTCGCGGGCGAGCCGGGCAGTGACGGTTTTCACGCACGCTACGTCGAGCGTCTCGCCGACATCGTCGCCGCGTATCGCAATGCATTCGATCGCGCGCGCCGCACCGATCCGTCGATCGCCGCGGTCGCGCCGGTCGGCCGCGCGTGGCAGCGCGCATGGGAGACCGGTGTTGCCGATCCCGACCCGTATGTGCGGTCCGGCGCGCCGCTGCTGTGGTACGGCATGCGCGCGCGGAACGACCCGCCGATCTCGCGGCCCGATTATCTGCATCCGGGCGTGTCGGGCGCTTACCTGAGCGCGCTCGTGTTGTTCCAGCAGATCGCCGGCGTCGACGTCCGAACCTTCGGCCCGCGCGAGCAAGCGGCCGCGCAACTCGGCATCGCGCCCGACCTGGCGGCAAGGTTGCAGGCTGTTGCGTCCGATACGGTCCGGGGTGAACGGGGCGACGCCGGAGGCGATGCTGGCGGCGGTGGCGGGGCGGATGTCAATGCCGCTGCTGATGCCGGTGCCGGTGCCGGTGCTGATGCTGATGCGACCGCGACGGCCGGGCGTTCCGATCCGTGCGCGTCGCCATGAGCGGCAACAATGTGCGCCCTATGCGCTCGATCGATCGCTGGACGCCGACGAATGCCGACGAACGCGGGAACCCAAAACCGCAGCTCGGTTGTGCGACGCCAGGCCAACCTGGCCGATACCGAACCGCGCGCGACGGCATCACGAAGCGCCAGACACGCGCCACACCACCGATGGTTTTCCCTGCCCTCGTGTTCCCGCAGCGGCCGCCGCACCGTCCGACGCCCGGCCCGCGGGCGTTCCGCAGCCTTTCTGCGCAGGAAAGGATGCTTGAGGCATCCGCAATTATCGAGCCGCGCAAATTCGCCCACCATGTTTCGGACGATCGGCGCCCCCCGCGCATCCGGCCTTTCACGGGCTTGGCGGGCACGTGCGTCGCGTCGTGCGAGCGGGCCCACAGGGCCGGCCGCGAACGGCCGGGCGTCGCGCCACGGCAAATCGATAATCAGGAGACACGATGAACAGCCAATCCCTCGACCTTGGCGGCACCGCAGGAGATCCCGCGTCCGCCGTACCGCCCGCGGCCCGGGCCGGCGCCGATGCGACGGCCCTGCCCGCCCGCGCCATCACGCTCGGCGAATTCATGGACGATCTGCCGGTCGGTGCGCTGCACCGGTTCGTCGTCTGGGTGATCGGCATCGGGCTGTTCTTCGACATGTACGAGATCTTCCTCGTCAGCACGATCGGTTCCGCGTTGCAGAACGAATACGGGCTAAGCCGGCAAAGCGCCGATTTCAAGCTGCTGCTGGCATCGGCATTCATCGGGATGTTCGTCGGCGCGATGTGTCTCGGCAGCCTCGCGGACCGCATCGGACGGCGCAAGGCGTTCCTGATGACGCTCGTCTGGTACAGCGCGTTTTCGCTGATCGGCGCGTTCTCGGTGAATGCCGACATGCTGGTGGCATGCCGATTCCTGACGGGCATCGGTGTCGGCGCGATCTACCCGGTCGCCGACAGCTTTCTGTCGGAAATCCTGCCGAAGGAAAAGCGCGGGCGGCTCGCCGCGTGGGCCTATACGACTTCATACGTCGCGGTGCCGCTGGTCGGCTTCCTCGCGCTATGGCTGAACCCGCTTCACGTCGCGGGCGTGGCCGGCTGGCGCATCATTCTCGCGATCGGCAGCCTCGGTGCCGTCTACGTGCTGCTGATCCAGCACCGGCTGCCGGAGAGCCCCCGCTGGCTGCTCGCGCAGGGCCGCACGGCGGAGGCGCATGCCGCGGCGCGGCGCTTCGCGGAGAGCGCCGGCGTGCGTGCGCCCGAGCAGTTCGCGGCGTCGGTCGAACCGCAGCGGCCGCTGAGTCTCGGCGAGCGCATCGCGCTGCTGCGCCGCCGGCCCTACGGCGCGCGCTACCTGATGCTGGCGGTGTTCCACCTGCTCCAGGGCTTCGGCTATTACGGCTTCGGCACGCTCGCGGGCACGGTCGTCAAGAGCCGCGGTTTCGACGTGACGGACAGCACGCTGTTCATTGCGCTGTCGTTCATCGGTTATCCGATCGGCTCGCTGCTGTCGATTCCGTTGCTGAACTGGATCGAGCGACGCACGCTCGTGATCGTGTCGATCCTGTCGATCGCCGCGTTCGGGCTGTGCTTCGCGTATTCGGGCAATACGACGCTGATCGTCTGCTTCGGTTTCCTGACGACCTGCGCGTCGAACGTGTTCAGCAACGCCTATCACGTGTACCAGGCGGAGATTTTCCCGGCGCGCGTACGCTCGACTGCGATCGGCAGCACGTACGCCCTGTCGCGCATCGTCAGCGGCGCGCTGCCGTTCGTGCTGCTGCCGGTGCTGGTCGCACACGGCGCGGGTGCGATGTTCGGTGTGATCTCGGTCGCGCTCGGCATCGTCGCCGTCACGTTGCGCGTGCTCGGGCCGCTGACCACGCGGCGCAGCCAGGACGACATCAACCCGGTATGACGCGGCGCGCTGCGCCGGGGCGTGCGCATGCGCGCCCCGGGCTTCGCGTGCGGCGCGTTCCGCTCGTTCAGCGTGCCGACATGAAATCGAACAGCTTCGCGATGTCGGTGGTCAGCACGGTGCCGGCCTTCACGCCGACCCACAGCGTGCGCGTCGCCCACGCATCGTCGAGCTTCACGACCCCGAGCCGCGCCGCGCGCTCGCCGGTCACCGCGTCGCGCGGCAGCACGCCGATCCCGAGGCCGGCCTCGATCATCCGGCTCACGCCGTCGAAATTCGATACCTGGATGCGCAGCTTCAGCGAGCGCTCGGCCGCAAACGCGGCGTCGGTCATTCGCGCCAGCAGCGAGCTGCCGTCGCTCAGGCCGACGTAGTCTTCATCGAGCGTATCCGCGAAGCGGATGCTGTCGTGCGCGGCGAAGCGATGCCCGCGCGGCACGAGCAGCACGAGCTCGTCGCGCCGGTACAGCCGCCGTTCGATGCCGGGCGCGGGCACGTTGTCCGCGAACACGCCGAGATCGGCCTTGCCGGAGCCGAGCGCGTCGACGATCTCGTGGCTCAGCCGCTCCTCGAGGCTGACCTTGATACCGGGGTTGTCGGTGAGGAACGCGGCGAGATCGGCCGGCAGGAACTGGACGATGGCCGACGTGTTAGTCCACACGTGAATGTGGCCGCGCACGCCGGCGACGTAGTCGCTCATCTCGTGCGCCATCCGGTTGACCTGCTCGATGACCTTCGCCGCATGCTCGAGCAGCGCGCGGCCCGCCGGCGTCAGCTCGACGCCGCGCGCATGCCGCACGAACAGCGCGCTGCCGGTCACGCTCTCGAGCTCGGCGATCCGCTTGCTGACCGCGGACAGCGTGAGCTGGCCGTGTTCGGCCGCCTTGGTCAGGCTGCCGTGCTCGGCGACGAGCGCGAACACGCGCAGCGACTGCAGATCGAAATGAAGCGGGTTCACCATGAGGAGGTCCTTGCAAAAGCCATGCGGCGCGGACGAACGGCACCGGACCGGCCCGATGCCGATCATACGCCCGGCCGCGCGCGGCGCGAACCGGTGTGACTCGGGGCGAAGCCGTGCGGATTCGTGCGGATTAGTACGAATCGGCGCAATACGTCGCGCTCAGCGCGGCGCGATCGCCTGCAACGCGGCGAGCATCGCGCTGTCGGGCGTCGCGAGATCGTCGAGCACCGTGAAATGCTGCATGCCGGGCAGCCACGCGCGCGCGATCCGCTCGCCGGCCGCCTCGCATGCGTGCGCATATTCGTGGGCGTGGCGTACGAGTTCCGGCAACTCGGCCGCGCCGACCGCGACGACGGTCGGCGCGCCGGGCCCGATATGACGCAGCGGGCTGTACGCGGCGATTTCGTGCGCGGTGAGCTGCAGTCTGTCGTTAAGCACGCACAGCGAGATCGGTTCGAGATCGACGAGCGGGCTGATCGCAAGCGCCGACACGACGGCCGGATGCGCGCGATGCACGGCCGTCAGGTGGCCGCCCGCCGAGTGACCGCTCAGGTGGATCGGCCGTCCTGCGGTGCCGATGCCGTCGGGATCGATCGACAGGTAGTCGAGCAACGCGCCGATCTCGCCGACGATGTCGGTCATCGATGCGGCCGGGGCAAGCGTGTATTCCGCGAGCACGACGTCGAAGCCGCGCGCGAGCGGCCCGGCTGCCGCGTACGCGAAATCCTCTTTCGCGCAGTGCTGCCAGTAGCCGCCGTGAATGAACACGAACAGCGGCGCGTCGGGCCGGCCGCAGCGCAGCCAGTCGAAGCGCTGCGCGGGGCGCGCGCCGTAATGGACGTCGCGCTGCCCGGGCGTCGCGTCGTAAAGCGCCCTGCTGCGTGCCTGGCACGATGCGAGCACGGCCGGGAAATCGGCAATGGCTCTCGTGTTGAGGTAGGCAGCGTCGAGCGCCGCGCGGTCCATGCCACGATAGAGGATCGTCATTCGGAAAGCGTCCGGTCGGATAGGCGAATACGCGGATAGGCGGATTACGCGGGATTCGCGGTGCCCGCGGCGAAGGCGCCGGACGGGCCGGCGCCGTTGCACCATTATCCGCAGCGTGACCGGGGCCGGCTATCCGGAATCGGCGGCTGCGGCGTGCGCCTGTCCGCTTTCGGCGGAGGACTGCCGCGCGGCGGGCACGTCGTGCCGCCGCGCGAGTCAGCGAGTCAGCGAGTCAGCGAGTCAGCGAGTCAGCGAGTCAGCGAGTCAGCGAGCAAACGAGCAAGCGGGCAAACCGGCACGACGAAGCAACGCGACAAAGCAAACGACGAAGCAACACGACAAAGCAACACGACCAAGCGCCCCGACGAGCCCCTCAAATCAATTCAGAGATCTCGATCAAGTTCAAATCCGGGTCACGCACGTACACCGACCGGATCTTCTGCGTCGCCCCGGTGCGTTCGACGGGCCCTTCGACGATCGGCCATTCGACGCGTCCCAGATGCGCGATCACGTCGTCGAGTGGCACCGACGCGATGAAGCACAGGTCGAGCGCGCCCGGCACCGGCACGTGCGCCTTCGGCTCGAACTCCGCGCCGCGCACGTGCAGGTTGATCTTCTGGTTGCCGAAGCGGAACGCGAGCCGGCCCGCGCCGAAGGTTTCGAGCTGCATCTGCAGCACTTCGGTATAGAAATGCTTCGTCCGCTCCGGATCGACGCAAGTCAGGACGAGATGGTCGAGGTGGTCGATCAGCGCCATGTGATTCGCTCCTGTTGACGACTGTTCACGAGAAAGCCCGCTGCGCCGGCATGTCGCCGGCTTCGGCGCGCGGTGCCGGATGCAGGTCCGAGCGGCGCCCGGCCTTCAGGATCTGGCTCGGCACGTCATGCCCGATCAGCGCGGGCAGCCGTGCGGCCGCGGCGAGCACGGCCGCGAGATCGATGCCGGTATCGTAGCCGTCGAGCGCGAGCATGTGCACGAGTTCCTCGGTGCATGCATTGCCGGTCGCGCCCGGCGCGTACGGACAGCCGCCGAGCCCGCCGAGCGACGCGTCGAAGCGCTCGATGCCGGCGTCGAGCGCGGCGAGCGTGTTCGCGAGCGCCATCCCGCGCGTGTTGTGAAAGTGCAGTGTGAGCTGCAGCGCGCCGAAGCGTTCGCGCGCGCGTTCGGCCAGCGCGCGCACCTGCGACGGATACGCCATGCCGGTCGTGTCGCACAGCGTGAAACCGTGCACGCCGAGATCCGCGAAGCGCTGCATCCACGCGAGCACGGTTTCGTCGCGCACGTCGCCTTCCATCGGACACCCCATCGCGGTCGACAGCGACACGTTGATCGCGACGCCGGTGCCGCGCACCGCGTCGATCACGTCGCGCAGCTGGGCGAACGACTGCTCGCGGCTCATCCGCAGGTTCGCGCGGTTGTGGCTCTCGCTCATCGACATCACGAGGTTTACCTCGTCGACGCCGCACGACAGCGCGCGCTGCGCGCCCCGCACGTTCGGCACGAGCACCGTATAGACGACGCCCGGCGCGCGCACGATGCCGTGCATCACGGCCTCGGCGTCGCGCAGCGCGGGGATCGCCTTCGGCGACGTGAATGACGTGACCTCGATCTTCGCGTAACCGCACGCGCTCAATGCGTCGACGAGCGCGATCTTGTCGTCGGTGTCGACGAACGCCGCTTCATTCTGGAAACCGTCGCGTGTCGCGACTTCGTGGATATAGAGTCGTTGGGGGTGCTGGCTCATGTCGTCGCTCTGCTGGCCAGTTCAGATCACGCCGCGCGTGCGCCACGCGTCGCGCGTCGCAGTATCGATGCCGATCGATTCGAGTACCGCCTCGGTATCGGCGCCGAGCGCGGGTGCGGGACGCTCGATGCGTCCCGGCGTCGCGCCGAGTTTCGGCACGATGCCCGGCACGAGCACGGGTGTGCCGTCGGGCAGCGCGGCGTCGACGATCATGTCGCGGGCGCGGTAATGCGGATCGGCCGCGATGTCGGCGACGTCGTAGATGCGCCCGGACGGGATGCGCGCGTCGTTCAGCGCGGCGAGCACGTCGTCGAGGTCGTGCCGCGCGCTCCATTCGCCGATCGCCGCGTCGATGCGCGCGACCTGCGCGACGCGCCCGTCGTTGTGCGCGAGCGCGGGATCGCCGCCGAGGTCGGGACGCCCGATCAATTCCATCAGGCGCCGGAAGATGCTGTCGCCGTTGCCGGCGATCAGTGCGTATTTGCCGTCGCGGCAACGGTACGCGTTGGTCGGCGCGATGCCGGGCAGGCTGCTGCCGGCCGCCTCGCGCACCGCGCCGAATGCCGAGTATTCGGGCAGCAGGCTTTCCATCATGTTGAAGACGGATTCGTACAGCGCGACGTCGACGACCTGCCCGTTGCCGCCCTGCAACTCGCGATGCCGCAGCGCGAGCAGGATGCCGATCACGCCGTGCAGCGCCGACAGCGAATCGCCGAGCGACACGCCGACGCGCACCGGCGTGCGACCCGGTTCGCCAGTGAGGTGGCGCAGCCCGCCCATCGCCTCGGCGATCACACCGAAGCCGGGCCGGTCGCGATACGGGCCGGTCTGCCCGAAGCCCGACACGCGCAACATCACGAGCCCCGGGTTGATCGCGGACAGCGTCTCCCAGCCGAGCCCCCAGCCCTCGAGCGTGCCGGGCCGGAAGTTCTCGATCAGCACGTCGGTCTCGGCGACGAGGCGGCGCACGACGTCCTGCCCCTCGGGCGTGCGCAGGTCGAGCGTGAGCGACGTTTTGTTGCGCGACTGCGCGGCCCACCAGACCGATGTGCCGTCGTGCAGCAGCCGCCATTTGCGCAGCGGGTCGCCGACGCCGGGCGGCTCGACCTTGATCACGTCCGCGCCGAATTCGGCGAGCATCCGGCCCGCGAACGGCCCGGCGATCAGTTGGCCGAGTTCCAGCACGCGGATACCGTCCAGGGGTCGCGTCATGACTGTCTCCGATGAAATCGTGTTGTCGATGACGGCGATCATGACGGCGTTCGCGCCCGGCGAAAATCGATCGATGCTCAACCAGCCTTTCCCGAACGGAAAGGCATGCAAGGCGGAGAACCCGGAGAACGCCGCGCCGCCTTTCCGCGCGGGAAAGTGCGCTCGCGCAATGCGCAAGCCCGATTACGCGCGCCGTGGGCAGAATCGTTGCCGTTGCGCGGCCGCCCGGCGCGCCTGGCGTCGGCAGCGACGCGCCGGCTCGGCGGACATCAAGACAGGAAGACAGAAAGACGCAACACCGCGTTGCGGACAACTCGCCGCAGCGGGATCGGACAACCGGGGAGACGGTATTGAGGCGACGCGCTGCCCGAACCGGTGCGCACGGGTGCGCGATGCGCGCCACCGACGCGTGTCGGCCATCGGCCGCGCGTAGACAGAAAGACGCAACGCTGCGTTGCGGACAACTCGCCGCAGCGGGATCGGACAACCGGGGAGACGGTATTGAGGCGACGCGCTGCCCGAACCGGTACGCGCGGGTGCGCGATGCGCGCCACCGACGCGTGTCGGCCATCGGCCGCGCGTAGACGCAACGCCGCGTTACGGACAACTCGCCGCAGCGGAATCGGACAACCGCGGGAGACGGTATTCAGCCGACGCGCACCCCGAACCGGTGCGCGCGGGTGCGCGATGTACGCCGCCGACGCGTGTCGGCCATCGGCCGCGCGTCGACGGGAATCAGTGTGGAGTTGTCAGCAGACGGCCAGGCGTCAGTAAGCGGACATCTCGACGCAAGGATCAACCTTGGACGGCGAGCAGATGACCGAATACTTGGCGCTTTCGCGCATCAGCGCTTCGCCTTCGTGCAGCGCGATCTTGATCTCGGGATGACGCTCGTACGCCAGGAAGGCGGAGCAGACGACCGCGGACATCACGACCAGGGAAAACACAAATTTTTCAAGGGGTTGGAAACGTTCTGGCATGGTTCGACCTTTCTTCTAGGCCGACATTATAACGAAAAATAAGGGTTTTCCCTATATCCGCGGCGGCATACCGAACATCACTCAGTCGTACCCCTTTTATCGGTCGACCCACCCGCCGCCGCTCAAGTCCGCCCAGGCGCTTGCGCCACGTCGACGGCCCTCAGCGGAGACGGATGAATGCCGAGATGGCCCGCGCCGAGCCCCACCCGGCTCTGCAGCGAGCTGTGCTCGAACCGCTGGAACGACTCCGCAATATGCTTGCGCAGCAGCGCGACATCCCACGGCTTGATCAGCAATTTCTGGACGGAGCCGTTGCCGGCCGCGTCGGCGAGCGACTCCCCTTCCCCGTAGCCCGACAGCAGGATACGCACGATGTCCGGGTACAGCGCCTTTACCCGCTGCAGCAGGTCGATGCCGGACAGGCTCGGCATCCGGAAATCCGACACGATCACGCCGACGCGATGCTGCGCGAGCAGGACGAGCGCTTCGTCGGGATCCGTGGTGTCGAGAATCTCGTAGCCGTCGCGGCCGAGCGCCTGCCTGAGCCTGCGCAGCACCTCGCGGTCGTCGTCCACCAGCAGCAGCGTCCGGTGCAGCAATTCGCGCTGCCGGCAGTGCTCGGGAAGCTGCGAGCCGGCGGACAGCATGTCGGCGATTTCATCGCCGGTGACCGGATGGCTGAAGTAGTAGCCCTGCATCGCATGGCAGCGATGCCGGTTCAGGAACGACAGCTGCGCTTCGGTCTCCACGCCCTCGGCCACCGTCTCCATGTGCAGCGATTCGGCCATCGCGATGATCGAGCGCGTCAGCGAAGCACCTTCGGCGCTGGTGGTGACGTCGTCGAGGAACGACCGGTCGATCTTGACGACGTCGATCGGCAAGTCCTTCAGGTACGACAGGCTCGAATAGCCGGTGCCGAAGTCGTCGAGCGACAGCACGACGCCGAGCGCCTTCAGTTCGCGCAGCGTGTGCGCGATCGCGTTGCAGTCCTGCATCAGCACGCTTTCGGTGAGTTCGAGTTCGAGCGAGTCCGGCGCCAGGCCGGTCTCCTCGAGCGTCGTGCGCACCATGGCGGCCACGTCCTGCTGCCGGAACTGGCGCGCCGACAGGTTGACGGCGATCCGGATCGGCGGATGGCCTTCCCGGCGCCATGCGACGGCCTGCATGCACGCGGTGCGCAACACCCACTCGCCGATCGGCAAGATCAGCCCGCAGTCTTCGGCGATCGGGATGAAGCGGTCGGGCGGAATCACGCCGATCCCCGGCCGCCGCCAGCGAATCAGCGCCTCGACGCCGCTGATCTGGCCGGTCTTGAGATCGACCTTCGGCTGGTAGTACAGCTCGAGCTCGTGGTTGGCGACGGCCTGATGCAGCGCGTTCTCGAGGATGGTCTGCTCCTCGACGCGCGCACCCAGTTCGCGCGTATAGAAGCGGTAGCAGTTGCGCCCGTGTTCCTTCGCCGCATAGAGCGCGGCGTCGGCCGTTTTCAGCAGCGTTTCGGCGTTGGTGCCGTCGGTCGGACAGAGGCTCACGCCGACGCTGGTCGTCACGTGCAGGTCGTGTTCGTCGAGCGTGAACGGCTCGATGAAGGTGTCGAGGATCTTGCGGGCGATCACGTCCGCGTCCGCTTGCGTCGCCAGGTTGACCAGCATCACGACGAACTCGTCGCCGCCGAGCCGCGCGACCGTGTCGCCGTCGCGCACGGAGCGCTTCAGCCGTGCGGCGACGACGCGCAGCAGCCCGTCTCCGACCGAGTGGCCGAAGCTGTCGTTGATGTGCTTGAAGCGGTCCAGGTCGAGCACCATCACCGCGACCAGCTGCCCGGTGCGGCGCGCCTGCGACATCGCCTGCTCCATCCGGTCGCTCAGCAGGTTGCGATTGGGCAGGCCGGTGAGCGCATCGTGGTTGGCAAGGTATTCGATGCGGCCCTGCTGCATCTTGCGCTCGGTGATGTCCTGCACGATGCCGCGCAGGATGATCGCGTGGTTCGGATCGCGTCCCGACTCCGCCTGATGCAGCACGCAGCGCTCGGTGCCGTCCGCGTGAACGAGCCGATGCTCGAGCGAGAACGGCACGCCTTCGGTGCGCAGGCTCGTGAACGACTGCACGAGCAACGGCTGTTCGTCGGCCGGCACGGCCTGCAGCAGCCGCTCGAACGTCGGCGGCGCGTGCGCCGCGTCGAGCCCGAGGATCCGGTACAGCTCCGGCGACCAGTAGCCGTCCGTGCGGCCCGCCTGGAATTCCCAGTTGCCGACATGCGCGAGCGCTTGCGCATGCGTGAGGCTGACCTCGGTGGTCGCCAGCTTTTCGACCGCCGCGGCCGCGCGCAGCAGATACCGGATCCGGTAGCCGAGCAGCTTCCATCGCATCGGTTTCGACACGAAATCGGTCGCGCCGGCGTCGAACGCGCTGGCGATCGATGCGTCGTCGTCGTTGCCGGTGAGCATCACGATCGGCACGCGGCGGCCTTCCGGCAACGCGCGCAGCGCGCGGCAACAGTCGAAGCCGTCGCCGCCGGGCATCTCGACATCGAGCAGCACGACGGCGGGACGATGACGCAGGAACGCTTCGATGCCTTCCTGCGGCCCGGTCGCTTCCTCGACGCGGAAACCGTCGGGCTCCAGCGTTTCCACGACCAGCATCCGCGTCATCGCGTCGTCATCGATGATCAGAATCGCCGGCAAATCGGCATGTTCGTGGTTCACGACCGTCCTCCTGTTCCTGTATCTGTCGCTTCGCGATCGCAGTGGCGATCGGCCGGCGGCCAGTCAACTTTCGACGCGCTCCGCGATCAGCGCGGCGTGCGCCTGTTCGAATTCCGCATCCGTGCCGGCGACGAGCTCGACGGCCGCGGTCACGTCGGCGGCGCGCGCCAGCCGCTCGATCTCGCGGCAGCGGGCCGACAGCAGATGCGCACCGACGTTCGCGCTGCTCGATTTCAGCGTATGGGCGGCAAGCTTCAGCGCGTCGGCATCGCCCGCTTCGACCGCCGCGTGCATGTCGCGAATCAACCGCGGCGCGTCCATCGTGAATTGATCGATGATCCGCGTCAGCACGTCCGGGCGACCGGGCCGCTGGAGCGCGCGCAATGCATCGAGCGCCTTGCGGTCGATCACGTTCGCGTCCTCGTCCGGATCGGCGGCCGCTGCCGCGCTCGTTGCGGGACGCGTTTCGATGCTCGCTTCGAGGTTCGTTTCGATACCGGTCCGGGCCACCGCTTCCGCGTTTTCGCTCGCGGCGGCCGACACGTGTGCGCCGCCGCGAACATGGCGTGCGAGCGTCTGCAGCAACGCGTCGCGGCGGAACGGCTTGCCGAGATAGTCGTCCATGCCGGCGGCCAGGCAGCGCTCGCGGTCACCGCTGAGCGCATTGGCCGTCAGCGCGATGACCGGCAGGCGCGGCGCGCCGGCTTCGGCTTCGCGCCGCCGCAGCCGCCGCGTCGCCTCGAAGCCGTCCAGCACCGGCATCTGACAGTCCATCAGCACCACGTCGAACGCGTCTTGCTCGAGCATCTTCAATGCCTGCTCGCCGTCGTCGGCCACGGCGACCCGATAGTCGGTGTCTTCGAGCATCGCGAGCGCGATCTGCTGATTCACCGCGTTGTCCTCCACCAGCAGCACGCGCGCGGCGATCTCGTCGAGCGGCCTGCCCGGGTCCGCCCCGGCTTCATCCGACACCGGAGCGGCCGACGCCAGCCGGGGCGGCATCACGTGCACCGCCGCCGCCGCGATCGCCGTATAGAGATCGTTGCCATGGAGCGGTTTCGTCAGCCGGGCGGCGATGTCGAGTTCGTGCGCGACCTGGATGCTGTCCATCATCTCGAACGCGGTCAGCGTGATGATCCGCAGCGCACGCAGCGCCGGATCGCGGCGGATGTGCTGCACGAGCGAGATGCCGTCCATGCCCGGCATCCGCACGTCGATGATCGCGAGGTCGAACGGCGCACCGTCGGCGACGGCGGCCCGCAACTGCGACAGCGCATCGTCGCCGCCGATCGCCGAGGCGACGCACAGGTGCCATTCGATCGCATGTTCGAGCAGCACGCTGCGATCGGTCTCGCTGTCGTCGACGATCAGCACCCGCAGGCCGGCGAGCGACGGCCTTCCGTGTGCCGCGACGCCGACCTCGCCGGATGCCGGCTCGAACGGCGTCGTCACGGTGAATACCGAGCCCTTGCCGGGCGTCGAGTCGAGCGCGAGCGTGCCGCCCATCATCTCGGCGAGCTGGCGGGAAATCACGAGCCCGAGGCCGGTGCCGCCGTATTTGCGCGCGGTCGAACTGTCGGCCTGCTGGAACGGCCGGAACAACTGCGCGGCGACATCGGGCGCGATGCCGATGCCGCTGTCGGCGATCTTGAACACGATGCGCCCGTCGTCCGAATACGCGGCGCTCAGCGCGACGTGCCCGTGCTCGGTGAACTTGATCGCGTTGCCGAGCAGGTTCGTCAGGATCTGGCGCAGGCGGACCGGGTCGCCGCGCATGCGCTGCGGAACGGAATCGGCGCGCTGGTACACGAGCTCGAGCTCCTTGCGTTGGGCATTGGGCTCCATCAGCGCGACGACGTCGTCGAGCAATTGATGCAGGTTGAAATCGATGCGCTCCAAGGTCAGCTTGCCCGCCTCGATCTTCGAAAAATCGAGAATGTCGTCGATGATGACGAGCAGCGTCTGGCCGGATCGATACACGGTGTCGACGAACTTGCGTTGCTTCGACGTCAGCCGCGTGCGCTGCAGCAGCTCGGTCATGCCGAGCACGCCATTCATCGGCGTGCGGATCTCATGGCTCATCCTCGCGAGAAAATCCGATTTCGCGGAATTCGCGGCTTCGGCCGTCGCGATCGCGGCCTGCAGATCGACGTCGCGCCGCTCGATTTCGTCGAGCATCATGTTGAAGCCGGCGATCAGCGCCGCGATTTCGTCGCGGCCCTTGTGGGACATGCGCAGCGACAGGTCGCTGCCGCTGCGGATGCGCGCCATCGTGCGCGTCAGGCTCGACAGCGGGCGCGCGATCGACGTGCCGAGCCGATGACTGATCACGAACCCGCCGATCGCGAGCAGGAACGAGACCACCACGATCATCAGGAACGCGCTCGTCACGGCCCGGTACACATCCGACACGATGCCGCGCTGTTGCAGATCGACGCGCACCGCCTGCTGTTCCGTATAGGCCGCGAGGCGATTGGCGGTGGTGTCGACGTCCGCGACGATGCGCTGCATCGCCACGTCGTTGGCAAGCATGTCCGACTTCACCGCGACGATGCGGCGCGCGGCGCCCGCGAGTTCCGTGGTGAGCGCGACCACCGCCTGCGCGCGGTTCGCGTTGCCCTGCCCGTCCGTGACGAGGTCGTCGCGCAGTGCGCTCGCGGACTGCGCGAGCGCGCCGGCAAGCTTGTGCAGCTCGGCGTCGGCGTGCTGCAGACGCTCGGCCGTCTCGCTGTGCGCGACCATGCGCAGCTGGAACGCCAGTGCGTTGATGCCGCCGTTCACGGCGGCCGACAGGGACGCAATCCGCGCGGCTCGCGCCCGGAACGCGATCGCTTCGTCGAGGCGCTGGCGCGCAGCGACGATCCGCAACGCGAATGGATCGGCGATCTCCGCGAGCTTCACATCCAGCGCGTCGAGCGCGCGCAGCACCTGGTCCTCTTTCGCGCGGTAGCGCGTCGTGACGGCCGGTTGCGCGAACATGCCGGCGCGCAGCGCGACGAGCCCGTCGTTGCCGTCGAAGATGTCGGCCGCGACGCGCCCGAGCGCGCTCGTGACGCCCTGCGCGGTCGCGGCATCGAGGTTCGGCGCCGCGATCGCGAGCGCGTTGCGCGCGCCGTCGACGGACGCCTGCATGCGCTCGCGCAGCGGCGCGAGCCGATATCGGTTCGGCGCGACGTCGACGCGGCTGGCGACGGCCGTGACGTCCTTGACATTCGTCCGGACCTGGTCGAGCGCATGAATCGTCCGGTTGTAGGCGTTATTGGCCGCGAGCGCGTCGTTCACCCGGGCATCGGCGTCGGCGCCCAGTCGTTCGGTTTCCTTGCCGATCTCGCCCAGCAGCGTGGTGCCCCGTGCCTGCACGCGTTCGATCAGTTGGCGTTCGGCGACGAGTTGCGCGTCGCCCCGCAGGCGCTTGTCGACGCCTTCGTTCATCGATCCGAGCATCGTGCGCAGGTCGGCGGACGGCGCGTCGATGCCGCCGTGCCCGTCGATCGCGCGCACGGCCGCCGTGATGCGCGCGATGCGCTGCAACTGCGTGTCGATCTCCGACGACGACTGCTCGCGCTCCGATGCGTCCCGCGCCCGCTCGAGCTCGCCGAAATTCACCGCGAGTTCCGCGTACGCGCGCTGCAGCTCGTTGCTGTGCATCTGCAGCGGCAGCGATTCCGTCGTCAGCGTGCGCACGCCGGATGCGATACCGTGCACGGCGATCAGGCTGGTCATGGCAATCGCCACCGCGCCGAGCAGCATCAGGCTGGTGCTGGTGACGAGCTTCGCCTTGATGTCCATGCAGCCCTCCAGGATGGGATGGCCAATCGGACGGCCAGCGCGCGGCCGTCCCGCCGGTTATCTGGCCGGTGCGTCGAGCGGCGTGACGCGGCCGTGTGCGATTTCGGTGAGGAACACGTCGTCGAACGCCTGATGGTCGTCGGCATTCATCTCGGCCACCAGGCCGCCCAGATCGACATGCCGGATCGATTCGAGCGCCTGCTTCAGCGTCGCGCGGGTCGGCGCCGGGCCCGCGCGCTCCAGCCCGATCAGCGCGATCTTCGCGTCGAGGCAGCCCTCGATGTGCACCACACCGGCCCGTTCGCCCGGAAAACGTTGCTCGATCAGCCGGACGCAGTCGCGGATGATTGGGCGCTCGTTCTGCGGAAGCGGCACGACCTGCGAGATCAGCGTGCCGTTTCCTTCTTCGCCGAGCAGGCGCAGCAAGTCGTCGGTGCCGACGAACGACACCGCCGCGAGCCGCGCGTTCAGCCCTTCGCGGTGCGCCGCGCGAATGAACGCGGCCACCGGCGTATACGGGCCGACCATGATGACGACGTCCGGCCGCCCTTCGAGCACGGCCGCCAGGCCGGTGTCGACGGCCGTGGTGCCGCGCCGGAACGTTCCCGTCGCGACGACGTCGAGGCCATGACGCTGCAGCGCGAGGCGCGTGCCCGCCAGCACCGCGAGCCCGAAGCCGTCGTCCTGGTAGAACACCGCGAAACGCTTGGCGTGGTCGTGCGCGAGCAACCGCTCGACCAGCGCGCGCGTTTCGTCTTCGTAGCTCGCGCGGATGTTGAATACCTCCGGCGTGACCGGCCGGCGCAGCGCCATCGCGCCGCTGAACGTGCCGACGAGCGGAATGCCGGCGTCCCGGATGATCGGCAGCACCGCGGTGGTCGTCGGCGTGCCCACATAGCCGAACAGCGCCAGCACGTTGCGCCGCTCGATCATCTCCAGCGTGTCGTCAACCGTCCGCTCGGGCTCGTAGCGATCGTCCGCGACCACGAGCTCGATCTTTCTGCCGTGCACGCCGCCGCGCGCGTTCACGTCGTCGAATACGGCTTGCGCACCCATCAGCAGACCGCGTCCGAGCCCGGCGGAATTGCCCGACTGCGCGTTGACCATGCCCAGGCGGATCGTGTCGTCGCTCACGCCGGGCTCCGCCGCGACGCACGCGCCGGGCCCGGCCATCGCGGCGCAGCATGCGATGAGCGCAAGTGTGCGTCGGTAGCCCTGACGGGCAAGCCCCTGCAACACGTTCGAAGACGAGGTACCCCAACACATCCGTGCGACAGACTCGCTCTCGTCCATGCTGGGTTCCCCTTCGGCACCCGGTTTTGTCGATTTGATGGTGCGCCGCGCCGTTGCCGTGTACGCGTCAATTAGTCATATATATAGATTGCATCTATTAGGACTGCAAGGCGAGGAGCGAACGACGCCGTTTGTGGCGGGCCTTGCACCGCAGCAACCCGACGCGTGCGGGCCACGGCGGCGCCGGAATTACGCTCGCGGAATTTCGATATGGTCGTCAATGCGGGGCGTTGTTGCCGGAACCGGTTCGAGCGCGCCGGAGCCCGTCGTGGCGGCGAATCGGAAAATTCGGGAGATGGTGCGAGAAGATGCGACCCGGCGCGATGGACGACTTACCGCGGCGCCGATGCGCCGCTGGCCGCATTGCCGGGCCATGCGTTGCCGATCTTGTCGATCAGCGATTTGGCGGCGCCGGTCGCGATGGCGGCGTCGACGCCCGAGGTCTGCCACGATCCATCGGCGGCCTGCACGAACGTCAGGTTCGCTCGCGACGGCGCGTAGTCGGTATTGCGCCACGTGACCACGACATCGCACGTGTAAGTGCGCTCGCGGATTTTCCTGCAGTCGCCGTCGGGCTTCGCGGAGATCACGTCGGCCGACACGGGCAGCGGCTGGCCGAACAGCGCGTTCAGGCCGCCGTGGTTTTCCGCTTCGAGCGCGCGGCGCACCGCGGCGTCGACGTCGCTCGAGCCGGGGCCATCGTGGAGCAGGTTGCAGGCGGCAAGCAGCGTGGCCGCACAGCCGAGCGTCAGCAGCGTGGGAAACTTCATGGAACTCCGCGAATCGGGTGAGCGTCGGGCGGCATGCGGCGATGCCAGTGAGCATATCGCCGGGCCGGTACGCTGCGTAGTCTGCAACGTCGGCGCGTCGTTCGCGGTATCCATTTGTAACGAATTGCACGCAGGCTTGCGCAAGCACGGACAGCACCGCACGGTGCGATCCCGCCGCTTTCCTCCGCGCTTACTGCCGCTCCTGCTTCACGCGGCTGACGAGCTGCGTCGGGCTCACGAACTGCAGCGCGATCACGACCCATATCAGCGTGATGGCCATGTAGATCATCGCCATCGCGTCGATCGACTGCGGTGCGCGCACGCCGGTCGAGAACACCGCGTAATACAGCGCGACGACGAGCGTCTGCGTGCTCGGGCCGGCGGTGAAGAAGGTCAGCTCGAACATCCCGATCGTGCGCACCAGCACGAGCAGCGCGGCCGCGAGCATGCCGGGCACCAGCAGCGGCAGCAGCACGTAGCGGAAATAGCGCCACGTGTTCGCGCCGAAGATGCGCGCGGCGGCCTCGAGATTCGGGTCGATCTGCTCGATGAACGGCGTCATCACGAGGATCACGAACGGCAGCGCCGGCACGAGGTTCGCGAGGATCACGCCCGACAGCGTGCCGGCGAGCCCGACCTTGTACATCACGGTCGCCATCGGGATCCCGTACGTGACGGGCGGCACCATCAGCGGCAGCAGGAACACCAGCAGCGCGAAGCGCTTGCCGCGAAACCGCACGCGCGCGAGCGCATAGGCGGCCGGCACGCCGAGCGCGACCGACAGCAGCACGACCGCGCCAACCACTTCGACCGTCACCCACAGCACGCTCGCGAGCTGGAAGTCTTCCCATGCCTTCGCGTACCAGTGCAGCGTGAAGCCCTGCGGCAGCGGCGTGCCGAACCAGCGCGTCGCGACCGAGTTCACCGCGACGGTCGCGATCAGCAGCATCACGTTCAGCAGGAAGAACGCCATCAGCCCCCACACGAGGGCCTTCCATGCCCGGCCGGCGAGGTTGCTTCTCATCTTCTGCGGTGTCCTCGCGTTGACGGGGCGCGCATCGGGCGCGCCCTGCTTCGGCGGCCAGGCCGGCGCGGCATGATTGTCGGTCGCCATCAGCCCTTGCCCCCTGTCACCGGCCCCGTATAGAAGAAGCGGCGCGCGCCGAGCATCGACGCGACCACCAGCAGTTGCACGAAGCCCATCACGATCGCGATCGCCGACGCGAGCGAATAGTCGTAGCTCTCGAACGCGGCTTCGGCGGCCGCGATCGAGATCACGCGCGTCGGCCCGGCCGGCGCGCCGAGCAGCACGGCCGACGGGAACACCGAGAACGCCTGCACGAACGACAGGCACGCGGCCATCGTGAGCCCCGGCACGAGCAGCGGCAGGTAGATCTGCCGGAACTGCTGCCACGGGTTCGCGCCGAGCGTGGCCGCGGCGCGTGCGAGCGTCGGGTCGATGCCGCTGATGTACGACAGCATCAGCAGGAACGCGAACGGAAAGCCCGACACGATCAGCGACAGCAGCACGCCCCAGTAGTTGTGCGTGAGGCGCACTTCGTCCGTGTACAGGTGCAGCCCCTGCAGCGCTTGCGGGAACCAGCCGTTCGGGCCGAAGTACGTGAGCATCCCGTCGGCGACGAGCACCGTGCCGAGCGTGATCGGAATCACGAGCAGCGTCGTGACGAACTTCTGGTACGGCGAGTTGCGGCGCAGCGCGAACGCGACCGGCACCGAGATGCCGACGTTGATGAGTGTCGCCGGCACCGCGAGCTTCAGCGTGACGAGCACGGTCGGCCACATCGCGGTGTCGGTGAAGAACTGCACGTAGTTCGCAAGCGCGCCGCCGCCGTTCATCGGCTGGAATGACAGCACGAGGCCGTAGGCGAACGGGTAGATGAACAGCGCGACGATGAACGCGAGCGCGGGCGTGACGAGCCACGCCTTCGCGTCGCGCGGCGTGGCGCCGGTCGTGAGCGTGCTCATGCGGCCTCCCGCCGGCGCATTGCCGCGCATGCGGCACGGCGACCGTTCATTGCACGTCTCCCGCATAGACGAGCGTGCGCGCCGGCGCCACCCGCAGCCGCAGCCGCTCGCCTTCCACGAATTCGCCGGCGACCCGCGCCCAGATCGGGCCGAACGGCGTGATCGCACGGATCAGCGAATCGCGGCCGCCGTACTCGACCGTTTCGACGGTCGCGTCGAACGCGTTGTCCGCGCCGGCTTCCGCACGCTCGATGTCGTCGGGACGCAGCGCGACCACGACGTCCTTGCCGTCGAAGCCGGCCATCGGCACGCCGGTGATGCGCACGCCGGCGGCGGCGACGTTCACGTAGTCGCCGGCCATCCCTTCGAGCGTAAATGGCAGCACGTTGCGATAGCCCATGAAGCGTGCAACGTGCAGGTTGTGCGGGCGCGTGTATACATCCTTCGGCGACGCGACCTGCTGCACGACGCCCTCCTTCATCACGACGATCCGGTCGGCCATCGACAGCGCCTCGTCCTGGTCGTGCGTCACGTAGATCGTCGCGCGTTCGAGCTGCGTGTGGATGCGGCGGATCTCGGCGCGCATCTCGATGCGCAGCTTCGTGTCGAGGTTCGACAGCGGCTCGTCCATCAGCACCAGCGGCGGCTCGATGACGATCGCGCGCGCAATCGCGACGCGTTGCTGCTGCCCGCCCGACAGTTGCCCGGGCAGCTTGCCCTCGTGGCCGACGAGCTGCACGAGTTCGAGCGCCTGCTGCGCGCGCCGCCGCGTTTCCTGCTTCGGCACGCCGCGCATCTTCAGGCCGAAGCCGACGTTGTCGAGCACCGACATGTGCGGAAACAGCGCGTAGTTCTGGAACACCATCCCGAAGCCGCGGCGCTCGGGCGGCAGCACGTCGATGCGCGTGTCGTCAAGCCAGATGCCGCCGCGCGTGAGCGGCTGCAGCCCGGCGATGCAGTTCAGCGCGGTCGACTTGCCGCAGCCCGACGGGCCGAGCAGCGCGATGAACTCGCCGCGCCGGATGTCGAGATCGAGCCCGTCCAGTGCGGCGACCTGCGCCCCTTCCGCATTGGTGAAGCTGCGGCACACGCCGTCAAGCCGCAACCGTTCGAAACTGTGCTTCATTACGCGAACTCCGTCGGCGCGGGCGCGGGAGCGCCCGCGGGTTCATGCGTCATTTCGACTTCTGCGAACCGATCTCGCGGTCCCACTTCTGGAACGCGGCGACCATCGCCTGCGCATTGAGCGGCTGCACGTGCGGACGTTCCGCGAGCAGCTTCGCGTACTCGGGGCGGCCGAACTTCCTGATCACCTCCTGGCTGTGCGCGGGCGCCATATCGAGCGTCACGCCCTTCACCGCCGGGCCCGGATAGAAGTAGCCGTCGTCGTAGGTCATCGCCTGCTGGGCCGGTTCGAGCAGGAAGTTCATCAGCTTGAACAGCGCGTCGAGCTTCTCCTTCGGCACGCCCTTCGGGATCACCATGTAGTGCGCGTCGTTGACCCACGTCATGCCGTCGAACGCCTGGATCCGGAAGTCGGCCGGCACGATGCCGAGCGCGCGCGGGTTGAGGTCCCAGCCGGTGACGGTCACGGTCATGTCGCGCGTGCCCTCGCCGAGCTCCTTCATCACGGCCGACGTGCCGCCCGGGTAATACGGGATGCAGTCGTTGAGCTGCTTGAGGAACGCCCAGGTCTTGTCCCAGCCGTTGATCGGATCCTGCGGGTTCTTGTCGCCCAGCACGTACGGCAGCCCCATCAGGAACGTGCGGCCAGGGCCCGAATTCGCCGGGCGCGCGTAGATCAGCTTGTTCGGATGCGCCTTGCACCACGCGAGCAGTTGGGCGGGCGTCTTCGGCGGATCGCTGACCTTCGCCGGGTTGTATTCGAGCAGCGGGCCGGCCGGCATGTAGGTGACTTCGAGGCCGAAGCCCTGCGCGACATCCTGCATCTTGCGCGGGCCGGGCGCGTACTTGTCGAGCACGCCGGGGAAGGCGCCCGCGTTGTCGGGCAGCAGCTTCATCCACAGGTTCTGCTCGATGCCGGCGGCGAGCGCGTCGGTGCCCGTCAGCACGAGGTCGATGTCGGAGCGCCCCGCCGCCTGCATCGCCTTGATCTTGCCCGGCAGTTGCGGCGCGGGCGCGTTCGTGAACGTGACGTTCGATACGAGATTCGGGTTCTTCTCCCTGAACGCCTCGATGGCCCCCCGCGTGAGTTGCAGGTTGCCCGCGACGTCGACGACATTCAGCGACACGGGGGCCGCGACGGCGGCCGCGGCCGACAGCGTGAGGCCCAGCGCCAGGGTGATCCGGCGGACACGGCGCGCGATCGTGGTGGTGTTCATGTCTCCTCGCTTCGGTCGGTGGATGGGACCTTTCTTTCGGGGAATCATGACGGCGTTATACGATGTCGGTCAACAAAAAACCGAGCGGCGCGGGGCGGGAATTTCCCTAACAAAAACCTTCCGTTCGCCAAGGATTGGCTGATTGACCGATTTCGCGGCGCGCCGGAGCAATGGATCAGAGCCGTGTTAGGACGTCGTACATCAATCGATGCTGAAATGGAATCGGTTCACGCGGACGCGCAGGCATGAAATCCTGCGCGCCGTGTTGCGATGCGTTGTGGGTACTCAGGCCGCTCAGGCCGCACGGAGCGCCGCCACCTCCCCGATCAGCCGCTCCGCGTCATGCCACTCGCCATACCCCGACGCCGGGTTCAGGTGCCCGACGTCGCCGAGATCGACTAGCTTGCTGCCCCACGCCGCCGCGAACGCCTCGGTGCGTTCGAAGCGCGCAAGCGGATCGTTGCGGCTCGCGGCCACGATGCTCGGAAACGGCAGCGGCCGGGTCGGCACCGGCGTCCAGCCGTGCGCGTCAATCGCATCGGGCGCCGGATAACCTGCGGGCATCGGCGTATCGAGATCGGCCGGCGCGGCAAGCAGCGCGCCGTCGATCGCACGCGTTGCCTGCAGCGCCCAATGCACGACGATCACCACGCCCGCGCTGTGCGCGACGAGCATCACGGGGCCGTCGATCGCGGCCAGCGCCGCATCGAGCGCCGCGACGCGCGCGGCGCGGCTCAGTTTGTCGGCTTCGAGCGGCGCGACGGCGCGCGCGTTCGGCAGGCGGCGTTGCAGATGCGTCTGCCAGTGGTCTTCGACGTGATCGCGCAAGCCGGGCACGATCAGGATGGTGGGTGCGGTCGTGAGGGTCATGCAGCCTCCGGGAGGGTTCGGTTCAGGAAGGTTCAGGAAAGACGGGATGCGCGCCGTTCGCGTTCGACGCGCGCGATATCGGCCGAGTAGCTCGCGCGTCCGATCGCGAACAGCACGGCGGCCGCGAGCGGCACGGCGGGAATCCATTGCAGTGCGCCGACGAGACCGGCGCGATCGGCGACCCACCCCGTCAGCAGCGGGCCCGGCGCCATGCCGAGCAGGTTGTTGGCGAGCGTGAGCGTCGCGAACGCCGACGCATGGATCGCGGCTGGCGTCAGGTTCGCGACCATCGCGCCCGACGCGCCGGACGCCCCCGCGCCGACCAGCATGCCCGCGCAGATCAGCGCGAGCTGCAGCGGACCGGGCGGCAGCCGGAACGCGATCGCGAGGCACACGCCCGTCAGCACGCAATACGCGATCGCGGTCAGCCATTTGTGTGCGCCGTCGGCACGCCCGACGCGGTCGGTGATGATCCCGCAGCCGACCATCCCGACGCCCGACAGCAGCACGAAGCCGGCCGCGAGCACGGCGGCACGGTCGGGCGCCATCGCGTAGTAGCGGTTCAGGTAGCTCGGCAGCCACGCGAACAGCGCGCCGGGCACGAACAGGTGCAGCCCGCTGCCGACATACGCGCAGATCACCGAACGCGACGCGAACAGCCCCGACATCAGCACGCGCACGCTGCCGCGCAGGTCGCGCGGCGCATCGGGATGGGGCCGGCACGGTTCGACGCGGCACGCCGCGAGCCGCCGTTCGGTCACCACGCAGCGATACGCGATCAGCAGCACGATGCCGAGCGCGGCCATCACCCCGAACGACCAGCGCCAGCCGAGATGCGCGCCGACCAGCCCGCCTAGCGCCATCCCGAACACCGAGCCGAATGCGCCGCCGGCCATGAACGCGCCAGTCAGCGTCGCGCGCAGGCGGGCCGGAAAGATGCTGAGGATCAGTGCAACGCCGACGCTGCCGTACGCGGCTTCACCGAGCCCGACGAGCCCGCGCGCGACGAGCATCTCGGCGTAATTGGTGGACAGCGCGCAGCCGAGCGTCGCGACGCTCCACAGCGCGGCCATCAGCACGATGCTGCGCACGCGCCCGAAGCGGTCGGCGAGCACCGACAACGGAAACGTCAGCAGCCCGACCAGCAGCGCGACGACGCCGGACAGCGAGCCGAGCTGCGTGTCCGACAGTCCCCACGCGTGCTTGAGCAGCGGAAACACGGCGTTGAGCACCTGCCGCGACATATAGTCCGACAGCAGCAGGCCGACGGTCAGCCCGAACACGAGCCAGGCATAGGCCGGCGCGCGCCGGCCGGTGGTGGCCGCCTCCTGCAGCGACGGCTCGACGTGATGAATCAGCATGCGTGTCTCCTCCGGCACCGGAGCTGTCGTGCTCCGGCGCGGCTTGCGTGGCCCCGCTCCGTTGACCGGAGTCAGCCCCCGCGCCGTGCGCAGGGGTGGGTGCCACGCCACAACGATCGGCGGGCGGCGGCCACCAAGGCCGCTACCCGGCTGCGCGGCGCGTCAGGCCGCGCGCAGCGGCACGCTCGCCTGGCCCGGCCGGCGGTTCGGCGCCATCCCGAGCTGCGCGAGCGTCTCGTCGATGCCGTCGTACTGCACGCCGATCTTGTAGATCGCCTTTGCTTCCTTGCCGGTCGCGATGTCGCGGCCGAGTTCGCGCGCGATCCGCACGCACTGCTCGACCTGCTGCACCGAGGTCATCCGGTTGCCCTTCTGATCGATGATCGTGTCCTCGATCCCGCAGCGCGGATGCAGGCCCAGCGCCATCGCGACCGTGTTGATCGGCAGCACGTTCTTCATCAGCGTTTCGAACGTAATGCACGCGCCGTCCGGGCAGCGCCGCACGAATTCCATGAAGTTGTATGGATTGGGGCCGTCGAAGCCGCCGCCGATGCCGACCCACGTGACGTTCAGCGGGCCGCGATAGACGCCGCGCCGGATGATCCGTTCGAGCGTCTCGAGCGCATGCATGCCGGTGAGCTGGAAATGCGGCTGGATGCCGGCCGCCTGCAGGCGGCGCAGGTGTTCGTCGACCCAGCCGGGGCCGGCCGGCACCGTCATCTCGCGGTACGCGTCCCACAGAGCGGGTTCGTTCAGCGACGTGCCGGCGATGTCCTGGCGGTTCATCAGCTCGGTGATGTTCATCTGCACGGTGTTGATCGCGACCGTCACCTGGTCGGGCTTCGGGGTCAGCTCGGCGAGCATGTGACGTGTGTCGTCGGACAGCCATTTCGCGTCGGCGCCGTCGCCTTCCGGCGCGAACGAGATCGAGCCGCCCACCTGCAGGATCATGTCGGGCACGGCCTCGCGCAGCCGGCCGAGCAGTTCGTTGAATTTCGACAGCCGCTTGCTGCCCTTCCCGTCGAGTTCGCGCACATGCATGTGCAGCACCGTCGCGCCCGCGTTGTAGCAGTCGACGGCCTTCTGCACGTGCTCGTCCATCGTCACCGGAATGTCTTCCGGAAAATCGGCGGGCATCCATTCGGGGCCGTACGGCGCGACCGTGATGACTACCTTGTCCTGGTTTTCCGGGTGCAGCGAATCGTCGAAAAATTGCATGTCGTCCTCCAGTGGAAATCGTTGTGTTCGGGCGTACGGGCGTGCGTATCCCGTCGCGCCGGGCGGCGAACCCGGCGCGTTGTATCGGTCGTGGATCGGTTACGGTGCGCGCGTGCTCAGAACGGCACGTCGCCAACGATGCCCGCGCGCTCCATCCGGCGCACGCACGGCGGGTAGTCCATCACCGCGTAATGCTGGGTGGCGCGGTTGTCCCAGATCGCGACGCTGTTCTTTTTCCAGCGCCAGCGCACCTGGTATTCGGGGATCGCCGCCTGGCTGATCAGGTAGTGCAGCAGCTGGCCGGCGCCAGGATTCGCGTCCTGCCCGACGCGCACGCGCGCGGGGGTGTGGAAGTTGGTGAAATGCGTGGTGAACGCATTTACGTACAGCACCTTCTCGCCCGTTTCGGGATGCGTGCGCACGACCGGATGCTCGGCGTCCGGATACTGCGCCTTCAACGCGAGGCGCTTGTCGATCGGCATCGCCGCGCCGAAGCTCGCCTCGATGCTGTGGCGGGCGCGCAGGTCCGCGATCTGCTGCTTCACGTGGTCCGGCAGGTTCTCGTACGCGAGCACCATGTTCGCCCACATCGTGTCGCCGCCAACCGGCGGACCGTCGATGCAGCGCAGCACACAGCCGAACGGCGGCGCCACGCGCCAGCTCGCATCGCTGTGCCACGCATTCTCGTAGCGGTCGTTCGGCTGGTCGGGCGACTTGTAGATCCGCACGAGCCCCGGATGCTCAGGGTCGCTGCCGGCGACCGGATGATCCTCGAGCTCGCCGAAGCGGCGCGCGAACGCGACATGCTCGGCACGCGTGATGTCCTGGTCGCGCAGGAACAGCACGCGATGGCGCAGCAACTGCGCGCGGATCTCGGCGAACAGGCCGTCGTCGTGCACGGCGTCGGCGAGGCTCACGTCCAGCAGTTCCGCGCCGATCGCACAGGTCAGGGGTTCGACTCGCATGCGCGTCTCCTCAGACGATGAATACCGACGAGCCGGTCGTCTTGCGCGACTCGAGGTCGCGGTGCGCCTGCGCCGCGTCCTGCAGCGCATAGCGCTGGTTGATTTCGATCCGGATGCGGCCGGCCGCGACGTGCGCGAACAGTTCGCCGGCGAGGTCGTTCTTCTCGGCCGGATCGGCGATGTAGTCGGCCAGCGCCGGGCGCGTCAGGTACAGCGAGCCCTTCATCGCGAGGCGCTGCGGATCGAACGGCGGGATCGGGCCCGACGCGGTGCCGACGCAGACCATCAGCCCGCGCCGCTTCAGCGAATCGAGCGAGCCTTCGAAGGTGTCCTTGCCGACGCTATCGAACACGACGTCGACGCCCGCGCCGCCGGTCAGTTCGCGCACGCGTTTCGCGACATCCTCGCGGCTGTAGTCGATCGTGTGGTCGCAGCCGTGCGCACGGGCAACCGCCGCCTTGTGTTCGCTCGACACGGTGCCGATCACCGTGAGCCCGAGCAGCTTCGCCCATTGCGACACGATCAGCCCGACGCCGCCCGCTGCCGCATGCAGCAGGATCGTGTCGCCCGGCGCGAACGCATGGATGCGGCGCAGCAGGTAGGCCGACGTGAGCCCGCGCATCGTCATCGCCGCCGCCGTTTCGCATCCGATGCCGGCCGGCAGCCTGACGAGGGGCGCGGCCGCGATCAGCCGCTCGGTGCTGTACGCGCCGAGCGTGTTCAGGAAGCCGGTGTAGGTCACGCGGTCGCCCACGGCGACGTTCGTCACGCCGGGCCCAAGAGCCTCGACCACGCCGGCCGCCTCGACGCCGATGCCGGCCGGCAGCGCGACCGGATACAGGCCGCTGCGGAAATACGTGTCGGCGAAGTTCAGGCCGACCGCCTCGTGCCGCAGGCGCACCTGGCCGGGGCCCGGATCGCCGACGTCGACTTCTTCCCAGCGCAGCACGTCGGGGCCGCCGGTTTCGTGGAATCGCACTGCATGTGCCATGTTGTTCTCCGTAGGTATTCAGTCGGATGCGCGTCACGCATCGTCGGGTTCGTCCGCGCCCGGTGGCGTCGCGGCGGCGCCGCTCGCCGGGGGCGCGTCCAGTTCGGTCCAGTCGGCGTCGGCCAGATAGCGCCGCGCGGCCGGGAAAATCACGCCTTCCATGCGTCCCATCTGCTCGAATGCGCCACGCGCATAGACGGCGAGCGCGGCATCGAACGCGCTCGACGGCAACCCGTCGGCGGCGAGCCGCGCCAGCGCGTCGAGCGCGTGCGCATCGCGGCGCCGCTGGCGATCGAGCTCGTCGAGTTCGGCCGCGGTGCTCTGCGCCCGGATGCGCAATGCCGAGCAGAGACGGGCTTCAGCGTCAGTGCCGAAGCGTGAGTGCTGCAGCGCCGCGAGCGATGCCAGTGCGGCCAGCGTGCCTCCCGTGTCGGCCGTCGGGTGCTCGGCAGCGTCGGGGCCTCCGCTTGCCATCATCAGCGCCTCCAACCGCTCGCCGAGCGCACGATGCGCGGCGAGACAGCGGGCCATCACGCGCGCCTCGGCCGGCCCATGCCGCGCCGGGCACACGAGCACCGGCACGCTGCTCGTCGCGAGCAGTTCAAGCCGTTGCGCGGCTGCCGCAGCATTTGCGTCGTGCGGCAGCGCCGCCACGCCGATCAGGTCGCAGCCGAGCTGGCCGGCGAGCGTGGCGGGCGACGTGTCGCCGGCCGCCGGTTGGCCTGCCCCCGGGTTGCCGGCCCCCGGATGGCCGCCCCCCGCGATCACATGGGACAGGCCCTGCGCCCGCGCGGCGGCTTCCACTTTCGCATCGTGTCGCGGCATCCGCGCTCCGGATAAACGCGAGTCGGGCACGGTGCCCGACAGCACGAACGTGACCCGCGCGCCGACCGCACGCGCCAGTTCGAGCGCATGGCCGATCGCGTCGATGCCGCCGGGCACGCCGTCGACCGTCACGAGCAGATGGCGATACATCGTGTCGCTCCGCTTATCCGGCGTTCGGCACGCTCGGTCGCGCGCCGGTCGATACGATGTTCATGGTCCACTCCTCGTTGCATGGGTGAGTTGCATTCGTCAGTTGCATGGGTCGGTTGCGTTCGTCATGCTTCGGAACCCATGCTATCGACCAGGCGGCGGCGCGGCCCCACTCGCCGCGGGGGGGATTGACGCGCGAGCGCGGTTCGACCGATCCTTCCCCCCACGCCCACCCCGGACGCTGGCCCGCACGGCATCGCCGGATTCCCACTGCTGCCCCGATGGCCCACCCACCCGATCGCGCCGACGCGCCCCCCACCGAACTCGTGCTGAAGACGACCGCGCCGCGCGTGCCGGCGCAGTTGCTCGCGCGTGCGCGGCTGAGCCTCGCCGCGCCGGCGTTCGACGCCCGGCCCGTGATGCTCGTGCAGGCGCCGGCCGGCTACGGCAAGACGTCGCTGCTCGCGCAATGGCGGCGCGAATCACTCGCGCTCGGCCGCGCGGTCGTGTGGCTGTCCGCCGACGAGCGCGACGACGCGCCGCGCCTGCTGCAGGGGCTCGTGCAGGCGGTGCGCACGGGTTGCGCGCGGCCCGGCTTCGGGCGTCTGATCGCGGGCGGCGCGGCGCGCGCGCTGGAGGGACTCACCGCGTGGCTGGCCGAAGTCGCGCAACTGTCGATCGACGCGCTGTTGATCGTCGACGACGCGGAGCGGCTGCCGGCCGCCGGCCTCGACGCGCTGACCTATGTGCTGCACAACGCGCCGCAGAACCTGCGGGTGATCGTCGCGGGCCGGCGCGGGCTCGATCGCGCGGCCGGCGACCTGCTCGCCGGCGGCCAATGCACGCTCGCGGGCCCCGAATGGCTGCGCTTCACGCTCGACGAGACGATCGCGCTGGTCGGTGCGCGCTTCGCACAGCGGGTCGACGCCGATGCGTGCGCGCGGCTGTTCGAGCGCGTGGACGGCTGGCCGCTCGGGCTGCAGCTCGCGATGGCCGCGATGGCGCGCTCGGCCGATCCGCGCCAGGCCGTCGACGCGCTCGCCGCGCGCATGGACGGTACTCGCGACCGGCTCGTCGAGCTGCTGCTCGCGAACCTGTCCGCCGACGACACCGCGTTCCTGACGCGCACGAGCATCGCCGATCGCCTGCATCCGTCGCTGTGTGCCGCGCTGCTCGACGATGCGGAGGCGCCCGACCGGCTCGCGCGGCTCGCGCGCGATACGCCGCTGTTCATCGCATCGGATGACTCCGACTGGTGCCGGCTGCATCCGCTCGTGCGCGATACGCTGCGCGACCGTCTGGCGGCGGGCCCGGCCGCGGAGCGCAGCGTGCTGCATGGACGCGCGGCCGCATGGCTCGATGCGCACGGGATGACGGAGGAAGCCGCGCGTCATGCGTATGCGGCCGGCCAGGTCGAGACCGCGTACGCGCTCGCGCAGCGCTGCCTCGAGGATGCGATCAAGCAGGGCCGAATCAACGACGTACTCGACTGGCTCGCGCTGCTGCCCGATGCGGAACTCGACAAGCGTCCGACGCTGCGGATCGCGGTCGCGTGGGCACTGGCGCTGGGCGAGCGCCATGTGGAGGCGCAGCGCCAGATCGCCGGCATCCTCGCCGACGCCGCCACGCCGGCCGCTATGCGCTACGAATGTGCGCTGATCCTCAGCGCGGCGGCCTATTACGCGGACGAAATCGACCGTTTCGTCGAGCTGTTCGAGCCGTGGGCCGACTTCACGCCGCCTGCGGCGACGTGGCTCGCGCAGATGCATGCGAACCGCCTGTCGGCGCGCGCGATCATCGTCGGCGAACCGGCGCAGGCGCGCCGCTACCAGCAGGCCGCGCCGCGCGGCGGGACGGCTGCCGGGTTCGGCTACGTCGCGCGCTGGGGCGAGCTGATCACGGGCCTGAGCTACCTGTGCGAAGGCCAGATCCGGCTCGCGGACGACGCGTTGTCGCCGGCACTCGCGCGCGCGGAAGCCGACCTCGGGCGCCGCCATCCGCTGACCTGCATGTTGGCGGCGATGTGCGCGGCGATCGCCTACGAGGCCGATCGCGTCGACCAGGCCGCCGCGCTGCTCGCGAACCGGCTCGACGTGCTCGAGCACGCGGGCACGCCCGACACCGTGCTGCTCGGCTATCGGACGTCCGCGCGCATCGCGCTGCTGCGCGGCGTCGAGCATCGCGCGATCGACCTGCTCGAGGCGCTCGACGCGCTGGGCGTCGCGCGCCGGCTGCCGCGGCTGTCGGTGGCGAGTCTCGCCGAGCAGGTGCGCATTCACGCGGCGCGTTATCGCGAGGCGACCTGTCATGCGCTCGTCGAGCGGATCGATGCGATCGCCGCGGCCGAGTTTCCGTCGCATGGCCCGTTGTGGCGGCGCCCCGTCGTGCTGCTGCAGGCGATCGCGCATGCGGGCGCCGCGCTTGCCGCGCGCCGCTGGGACGATGCGTGCGCGGCGCTCGACGAAGCGGCCGTGCTGGCCCGCGAGATGAGTCTCGGGGGCGCGCGCATCGAGATCATGGCGCTCGGCGCGTTCGCGCTCGAACAATCCGGGCACGACGGCCGCGCGCGGCTCGACGAGGCGATGAACCTCGCGGACATGTTCGGCCTCACGCGCACGCTCGCCGATACGCATCCGGCCGTCGCCGACTGGGCGCGCCGCATCGGCGACGAGGCGATCGAGCGCGATGCTCCGGCAAGGTCCGCGCAACCGCAGCCGCGCATCGTGCCGCCCGCGCCGCGCAGCACGGCCAGCCCGCGCGCGGTGCCGAGCGTCGTGCTGACGCCCAAGGAGCGCGCGATTCTCGAGCTGCTCGCGCGCAGCCTGTCGAACAAGGAGATCGCGGTGGCGCTCGCCGTCGGCGAGGAAACCGTGAAATGGCACCTGAAGAACCTGTTCGGCAAGCTCGACGCCAGCTCACGCAAGCACGTCGTGCGCCGCGCGCTGGTGCTCGGGTTGCTCGAAAGCGCGCCTTGATCGCTGCGTAGGCCGGCGTTGCCGGCTGTTGCGCCCGTTGCAACTGTTGCCGCCGGCATCGGCGTTGATCCCCGTTCGATTCTCCGCAACCCTGCCCCCCGCGCATGGGGGGGAGCGGCCGCGCGCCGTTGCGTAGTCTTTCCGCACGGCTTGCACCGGCGTCGCCTCGCGCGCCTTCCCGCCTGCCTCGATGCTGCCCCGCTTCACTCGCTTCACCCGCCCGGGCTCGATCCCGTGCGGTCCATTACGATCCTGGAGACTTCGATGAAGACGAAACTGGCCGCGCTCGCGGCGCTTGCCGGCTGTTCGGCGCTCGCGCAGGCGCAATCCTCCGTCACGCTGTACGGCGTGGTCGACACGGGCCTGCTGTACCAGAGCACGTCGGCCGCTTCGTTCCGCCCGAACGCGCCGAACACCGGCAAGGTGTTCCGGATGAAGGACGGCGGCATCTACTCGAGCTTCTGGGGCATCAAGGGCAGCGAGGACCTCGGCGGCGGCTACAAGGTCAACTTCAAGCTGCAGGGTTCGTTCGACAGCGGCACCGGCCGGCTCCAGCTCAGCGACACGCCGGGCGCCGTCGCGATCTTCAACCAGATTGCGTCGCTCGGCGTATCGGGGCCGTTCGGCACGGTGACGGCCGGCCGCCAGATCGTGCCGATGATCTACGCGATGGCCGACACCGACGTGCGCAACGCGCAGTTCTTCGGCAGCGTGCTGACCGCGTGGCTCGGCCTGAACACCGCGGCCGGCTGGCCGGCGACGAGCACCAACGGCGCGATCGGTGCGCTGTACGACAGCAATGCGCTCGTCTATCAGTCGCCGACGTTCGCGGGCGTGTCGCTCGCGCTCGAATACGCACCCGGCGGCGTCGCCGGACAGTTTCAGGGCGGCACGCGCGAATCCGTCGTGCTCCGGTATTCGAACTACGGGCTCAATGCATCGGCCGTCTACTACAACGGCCACGACACGAATCCGGCACCGGGTGTCGCGCCGACCGGCGTCGACAACAACCGCTTCGTCTACGTCGGCGCGAAATACACGATCCGCGATTTCTCGGTGTCGGCGTCGTATGGCAACGGCCGGAATCCCGCGCATGCGGACCGCGTGAACCTCGACATGCTGTCGGCCGGTGTCGGCTATCGCTTCACGCCCGCGTTGCAGGTCGCCTCCGCCGTGTACTACCTGAAGGACCGCAACCGCTCCGCGAACCGGTCGACGGCCGTCGTGCTCACGGCCGACTACAGCCTGTCGAAGCGGACGATGGTCTATGCGCAGGCCGGCCACGTGAACAACCGCGGCACGATGGATCAGATGCTGGTGTACGGGCAGCCGGTCGCGCCCGGGGTCGGCACGACGGCCGCGATGGTCGGGTTGCGGCACAACTTCTGACGACGAAGTGACATGCGGCGGCGCTTGCGCGCGACGCGCGGCTGCCGTCTGCAGCGATTGCGGGGATCGGCTACAGTGGGCGTTTTCGGCGCGGCCCGCCCGCTTGCCGATGCGCTCGTCCCGCCCCAGCCGCCGTGCCGGGGGCGCTTGGCGGCGCACGGCTGGCCGGCGGATCGCGGATCCTCCACGTTGACGAGCGAACCTCCATGCCCGACCTGTCCGCCTTCCCGATCACGAAAAAATGGCCGGCCCAGCATCCCGACCGTCTCCAGCTGTACTCGCTGCCGACGCCCAACGGCGTCAAGGTGTCGATCATGCTCGAGGAGACCGGCCTGCCGTACGAGCCGCACCTCGTGAGCTTCGACACGGACGACCAGATGTCGCCTGAATTCCTGTCGCTGAACCCGAACAACAAGATCCCGGCGATCATCGATCCGAACGGCCCCGACGGCCGGCCGCTGCCGCTGTTCGAATCGGGCGCGATCCTGATCTATCTCGCCGACAAGACGGGCCAGTTGATGCCGAAGGACGCCGCGGGCCGCTACGAGACGATCCAGTGGGTGATGTTCCAGATGGGCGGCATCGGCCCGATGTTCGGCCAGGTCGGCTTCTTCCACAAGTTCGCCGGCCGCGACTACGAGGACAAGCGTCCGCGCGACCGCTACGCCGCCGAGTCGAAGCGCCTGCTCGCCGTGCTCGACGCGCATCTCGCGAACCGCAAGTGGATGATGGGCGATACGTACACGATCGCCGATATCTCGATCTTCCCGTGGGTGCGCAACCTGGTCGGGTTCTACGAGGCGGGCGATCTCGTCGGCTTCAGTGAATTCCGCAACGTCAAGCGCGTGCTCGACGCGTTCGTCGCGCGTCCGGCCGTCGCGCGCGGGCTCACTATTCCGGCACGCGGCTGATTCGCGGCAGCGGGCGCGCCGGGTGCGGCCTGCTGCGTGACTGGCTCGACGCCTGTCCGGCCCGCCGCTTGCGCGGCGGGCGGTTTGCTGGTTACCTTTCTGCGTTTCTGCGTTTCTGCGTTTCTGCGTTTCTGCGTTTCTGCGTTTCTGCGTTTCTGCGTTTCTGCGTTTCTGCGTTTCTGCGTTTCTGCGTTTCTGCGTTTCTGCGTTTCTGCTATCCGCGCGTCGCGTTCAGCGTGACTCAGCGTGACGATCCGCGCCGCTGCTTTTCTACCGGCGCCGACTCCCCTCCCTCCAACCCCGCCAGCAGCTTTTCCAGCAGCGCCGACAACTGCGTCTGCTCCGCCTGCGACAGCACCGCCAGCATCGCGCGCTGATTGTCGACGTGCGCGACCACCGCCTCGTCGATCAGCGCGCGGCCCGCGTCCGTCAGCGCGACGAGCGTGCCGCGGCCGTCGGCGGGATTCGGCAGACGCTCGACCCAACCGGCCTTGTGCAACCGGTCGATCCGTGCGGTCATCCCGCCCGACGACATCATCAGCGCGTCGTACAGCGCGGTCGGCGTCAGCGCGAACGGCGCGCCGCTGCGTCGCAGCGTCGCCAGCACGTCGAATTCGCCCGGCTGCAACCCGTAGCGCGCGAAAAGCGGATTGAGGCCGTCGCGCGCGATCACGAGCGCGGCTTCCTGCAGCCGTCCCATCACGAGCATCGACGACGCATCCAGATCCGGACGCTCGACGCGCCATTGCGCGAGCGCATGCGCGGCTCGATCCATTAACCCTCCTCGGCTCACCAGTTATCTTGACGTCGAGATAAATGCCGATTTATCTTGATGTCGAGATACTTTACATGAAAACGCACGCCACGCCGACGGCGGTGTCGCGCACCGATATCGAGGACTCCATGAATCGCTGCATTTCCCCCGGCTGGCGGCTTGCCGCCATCGTGCTGGTCGGTTTGAACCTGCGGCCGGCGCTGGCCGCGATCGGTCCGCTGCTCGACATGATCCAGCGCGCGACCGGCATCGGTGACGGCGCGGCGAGCCTGCTGACCACGATCCCGATCCTGCTGATGGGCGTGGGCGCGCTGAGCGCGCGGCGGCTGCAACGCGTGACGGGGATCGCTGGCGGCGTGTGGCTCGGCGTCGCGCTGATCGGGTTCGCCTGCGCGTCGCGCATTGGTGCGCAGCATGCGTGGGTGCTGCTGGCAAGCGCATGCTGCGCGGGCATCGGGATCGCCATGGTGCAGGCATTGCTGCCGGGGTTCGTGAAGACGCATTTCGCGACGCGGATCGGCGGCGCGATGGGCGTCTATTCGACGTCGATCATGGGCGGCGCGGTGCTCGCGAGCGTCGTCGCGCCGTTCGCCGCGGCCCGCTGGGGCTGGCTCGTCGCGCTCGCGGGCTGGGCGCTGCCGGCCGCCCTTGCAGCGCTCGCGTGGCCGCTGGCCAGTCGTGACGGCGACGCGCCGGCGTCCGGAGCGCTGCCGGCGTCGGCCGCGACATCGGCGGCGCATGCGCGACCGTCGCGCTCGCCGCGCGCATGGCGGCTCGCGGTGTTCTTCGGGATCGCGACCGGTGCCTACACACTCGTGCTGGCATGGCTGCCGCCGTACTACATGCGGCTCGGCTGGTCGCCGACCGCGGCCGGCGGCCTGCTCGGCGGCGTGACGCTCGCGGAAGTCGTCGCGGGGCTGACGATCTCGGCGACGATCGACCGCCTGCCTGATCGCCGGCCCGCGCTGCACGCGGCGATCGCGTCGCTGCTGGCGGGGCTGCTGGTGATGCTGGCCGCGCCGCAGGCGCTCGCGTTGCCGGCCGCGCTGCTGCTGGGTGCGGGCATCGGCGCGCTGTTTCCGCTGTCGCTGATCGTCACGGTCGATCATGCGGCGACGCCGGCCGATGCCGCATCGTTGACGGGGTTCGTGCAGGGTGTCGGCTATCTGATCGCGGCGTTGTTTCCGTTCGCGGCGGGCATCGTGCGCCAGCATCTCGCGGATCTGTCGCCCGCGTGGGTCGCGATGGCTTGCCTGTGTGTCGTGCTGTTCGCGCTGGCGGCGGGTTTCGCGCCGCGGTTTGCGCCGCGCGTCGCGGGTGCGTAGAGCGTGTGCCTCGGCCCGCATCGCGTTTCGCTTACGCGCAATCAGCCGCCGCTCGCATACAGCGTCGAATCCGCGAACCCTTCCGCATCGAGCACGCGCCCGACCAGAATCAGCGCGGTGCGTTCGATCTGCGTGCCCTGCACCTTGCCGACGATGTCGGCCAGCGTGCCGGTCACGCGTTCCTCGTCGGGCCAGCTCGCGCGATAGATCACCGCGACCGGGCAGTCGGGTCCGTAATGCGGCAGCACTTCGTCGACGATCCGCGCGAGATGGCGCACGCCGAGATGGATCGCGAGCGTCGCGCGGTGCGCGGCGAGCGCGCCGAGCGCTTCGCCTTCCGGCATCGTCGTCTTGCCCGCGAAGCGCGTGAGGATCACCGTCTGCGCGATACCGGGCAGCGTCAGCTCGACGCCGAGCGTCGCTGCGCATGCGGCCGTGGCCGTCACGCCCGGCACGATTTCATACGGAATCCCGAGCGTTTTCAGCCGGCGGATCTGTTCGCCGATCGCGCCGTACAGCGACGGATCGCCCGAATGCACGCGCGCGACGTCCTGCCCTTTCGCATGCGCATCGGCGAGCAGCGCGACGATCGCATCGAGATCGAGCTCGGCGGTATTGACGACCTGCTCCGCGCGATGGCCGTCGAGCACGGCCGGCGGCACGAGCGAGCCCGCATACAGGATCACCGGGCACGTGCGCACGAGGCGCTGGCCCTTCACCGTGATCAGTTCGGGGTCGCCAGGGCCCGCGCCGATGAAATACACCGTCATCCAGAAATCTCCATCCATTCATTGGGCAACCGGTCGCGCGGCATCACGTGTGCGCGGCCGGATCGAGCGCGTCGAGCGCCTCGAGCAGCGCGGCGGTCGAGTCGAACGCGCGGTCGGCGTCGGGCAGCGGCGGCCGGCGCAGCATCACGACCGGCAGCCGTCGTTCGCGCGCGACGTCGAGCTTGGCCTCGGTCGCGGCGCCGCCGCTGTTCTTGCTGACGACGACGTCGATGCCCGCGAGCGCGAACAGCGCGCGTTCACCGTCGAGCGTGAACGGTCCGCGCGTCGCGACGATCTGCGCGCGCGCGTTGCCGGGATGCGCATCGAGGCAGCGCACCAGCCAGAACTGGTGCGGCGGGATCTCGTCGAGATGCGCGAGCGGTTCGCGCCCGAGCGTGAACAGCGGCCGCCGGAACGGCGCGAGCGCGGCCTCGATGCCGGCCCAGTCGTCGACCATCCGCCAGTCGTCGCCGGGGCGTGGCGTCCATGGCGCGCGACGCAGCGCCCACAGCGGCACGCCCGCGTCGCGCGCGGCGGCCGCTGCGTTCGCGCTGATTTGCGCGGCATACGGATGCGTCGCGTCGATCACGAGACCGATGCCGGCACTGCGCAAATAGGCGGCAAGCCCCGCCGCTCCGCCGAAACCGCCGACACGCACGTCGCAGCGCAGGTCGTCGGGCACCTTGCCGAGGCCTGCGAGGCTATAGACGTGCCCGGGCCCGAGCGTGCGCGCGATCGTCAGCGCATCGCCGGTGCCGCCGAGGAGCAGGATGCGTACGCTCATCGCGCAGTTCCGACGAAACGGCCCTGCCGGTCGATCGCGAACATCTCGACGGCCACCGAGGCCGGCACGATGTCGCGCGCGACCCGCAGCGCGTGCGCACAGACGAGGTCGCCGAGCGGCACGCCGTCCGCGAGCGCGAGCTTCAGCGCTTCCTGGCTGGTGTTCGCCGCGCGCATCGCGGCCTGCAGCGCGTCGCTCGCACCGGCCTCGGCCGCCCACTGCGCGAGCAGCGGCAGGTCGATGCTCGAATGGCGGCTGTGCAGGTCGAGATGGCCGGCCGCGAGCTTGCTGAGCTTGCCGAAGCCGCCGCACATCGACAGGCGGGAGACCGGCGCGCGGCGCAGATGCTTGAGCACCGCGCCCGCGAAATCGCCCATTTCGATCAGCGCCATGTCGGGCAGGCCGTAGTGCGCGCGCATCGCATCCTCGCTCGTGTTGCCGGTGCACGCGGCGATGTGCGCGATGCCGTTCGCGCGCGCGACGTCGATGCCCTGGTGGATCGACGCAATGTACGCCGAGCACGAGAACGGCCGCACGATGCCGGTCGTGCCGAGGATCGACAATCCGCCGACGATGCCCAGTCGCGGGTTCATCGTCTTCAGTGCGAGCGCCTCGCCGCCCTCCACGCCGATCGTCACGTCGAAGCCGCCTGTGTAACCGTATTCGGCCGCGAGCGCGTCGAGGTGCGTGGTCATCATCTGGCGCGGCACCGGATTGATTGCCGGTTCGCCGACCGGCAGCGTGAGCCCCGCGCGCGTGACCGTGCCGACGCCCGGCCCCGCATGAAAACGCACGCCGGGCGCGGCGGACAGCGCGACGCGCGCGAACACCAGCGCACCGTGCGTGACGTCCGGATCGTCGCCGGCGTCCTTGACGGTGCCGGCCTCGGCGCCGTCGGCGGTGGTCCGGCAGAACTCGAGTCGCATCATCACGCGCTGCCCCTTCGGCAACACGATTTCGACCGCATCGTCCGCGTGGCCCGCGAGCAGCAGTCGCGCGGCGGCGAGCGACGTCGCGGTCGCGCAGCTGCCGGTCGTATAGCCGAACCGCAGCGGCGCCGGTCGTTCGGGGGTTTCGTCGCGCATCACGCGGGGCCCGTGAATTCCGTTGCCGCGGGATCGGGCTTGCGCCCGTCGTACAGCGTGACCGGCAACGGCTGCCGCCACGTGTCGAAACGGCCGAGCGGCTCGGCATGCGCGAGCGACACGCGCGTGAGCGTGCCGCCATGCACGTCGCGCCAAGCCGCGAGCGCCAGTTCGCCCTGCAGCGTGACCGCGTTCGCGACGAGCCGGCCGCCGGGCTTCAGCGCCGACCAGCATGCATCGAGCACGCCGGGTGCGCTCGCGCCGCCGCCGATGAAGATCGCGTCCGGCGCGGCGAGCCCCGCGAGCGCGTGGGGCGCGCGCCCCGCGACGAGTTGCAGCCCCGGCACGCCGAGCGCGTCGCGGTTGTGCTCGATGAAGCGCTGACGCTCCGCATGCGACTCGATCGCGATCGTCTGGCACGACGGATGCGCGCGCATCCATTCGATGCCGATCGAGCCGCTGCCCGCGCCGACGTCCCACAACAGTTCGCCGGGTGCGGGCGCGAGGCGCCCGAGCGTCAATGCGCGCATGTCGCGCTTGGTGAGCTGGCCGTCGTGGCGGTACGCGTCGTCGGGCAGACCGGGCGTGAGCGCGCGGCGCGGCGCATCGGGGCCGGCCCGGCAGTCGAGCGCGATCAGGTTGAGCGCGGCGGTTTCGGCGACGGGCCAGTCTTGCGCGAGACCATCGAGACGCCGCTCGAGCGGGCCACCGAGATGTTCGAACACGCTGATGCGGGTCGGGCCGAAGCCGCGCGCCGTGAGTTCGGCGGCGACCGTGGCCGGCGTGCGGCCGTCGGCGCTCAGCACGAACAGGCGCCGGCCCGGCAGCAGGTGGCGCACGAGCGTCGCGAGCGGTCGGCCGACGAGCGACACCGCGCCGACGTCCTGCAGCGCCCAGCCGAGCCGTGCGGCCGCCAGCGACAGCGACGACGGGGCGGGCAGCACGCGCCATTCGTCTGGGGATAGCTCGCGCGCGAGCGTGGCGCCGACGCCGAACAGCATCGGGTCGCCGCTTGCCAGCACGCAGACGGGCGCGTCGCGTCGCGCGAGCAGGCCCGACACGTCGAACGGCGACGGCCATGGCTCGCGCGCGGCCCGCAGCCGCGCGGGCAGCATGTCGAGGTGCCGCTTCGCGCCGACGACCCGCGTCGCGTCGAGCAGCGCGCGCCGCGCGCTGCGCCCGAGCCCCGCGTAACCGTCGTCGCCGATGCCCACTACCGTCAGCCACGCCGTCATGCACCCTTCCCCATCGTCCGATTCCATCGAGTCGCCGCACGGCGGCCGTGAAGGCGCCGGTGCGGCCGTCCGCGTTGCGAAAGTCGGCATGGTACCGTGTTCCACCGCGCGTTTCATCTGCGGGACTGCCCGCGCCGGGCCGCGTTTCGCTTCAGTCATGGCGCCCGATCGACGGTCGCGAAGCGCCGGTGAAATCGGGTATCCTACGGCCGTTCGTTCGCCGGTGCCCTTCGGGGCCGAAGAGGGAACACAGGGCGCGTATCGCGCTGCTGTGGCTGCCCCCGCAACTGTAGACAGCGAGCCGATCTCCCCCCTCATGCCACTGGTTTCACCGGGAAGGCCGGGAGCCGGCGCCGACCTGTCAGCCAGGAGACCTGCCGGCCTGAAAGTGCGTGCGTGCCAGTCGGCGTCGGGCGGGGTGTACCGATGCGTTGGCCGCGGCGCCACACTGCCCGGTATCCCGTTGAGTTCCGCCCCCGTTTCGATTCCTGCGTTGCCCGTCGTGCGCCCGTCGGCTTGCCCGGGGCTCGTGCGCGTCGTCGCGGCCGCCGACGGCGGGCTGTGCCGGATCAAGCTGCCGGGCGGCCGGCTCGACGCGCGGCAGGCGCGCGCGATCGCCGCCGCGGCGCGCAGCTACGGCTCCGGCGCGATCGACGCGACCAATCGCGCGAATCTCCAGTTGCGCGGCATTCGCGACGGCGCGGCTGATGCGCTGGCCGGTGCATTGCTCGACGCGGGCCTCGGCCCACGTACGAGCGCCGCCGATGCCGCCGATGCCGCCAATGCCGCCGATGTCGCTCAGGATAAGGCCGCGCTCGCCGCGAGCGACGACGTCCGCAACCTGATGCTCAGCCCGCTCGCCGGGCTCGATCCCGCCGCGCTGCTCGACAGCCGCGCCCTCGCACGGCCGTTGCTCGACATGCTGACGCACGAGCCGCGCCGCGGCGAACTGTCGCCGAAATTCTCGATCCAGCTCGACGGCGGCGAATCGGTCGCGGCGCTCGATCACCCGCACGATATCTGGCTTGCCGCGCGACGTCGCGGCGACGGCGCGCTGCGCATCGCCGCGGGCCTGGCCGGCTGTCCGCCGGTCTCGTCCGACGATTCGCCCGCTTGGTTCGACGTGGCGCCCGACCAGGCCGTCGCACTGGTGCGCGCGTTGCTGCTCGCATTCCTCGATCTTGCACCGGCCGACGTCACGCGGATGCGCGCGTTGCTCGCGACCGGCGGCGAACGGGCGTTGCGCGAGCGCGCGCAGCACTACGCACCCTTCCCGCTCGCGGCCGATCCCGCACTGGCCGGCTGGCGGCGCATGCCCGCGGATGCCGCGCTGCGTTTCGGCGCGCGGCCGTCGCTCGACGCGGCGCGCTGCAGCGTCGGCGCGCAGTTCGTGCTCGGTCGGCTCGACGCGACGCAACTGGAACGGCTCGCGGCACTCGCTGAAGCCGAAGGCGACGCCACGCTGTCGATGACGCCGTGGCAAGGCGTATTCGTGCACGGCGTGCGGCGCGAACGCGCGCCGGTCGTGCTCGATGCGCTCGCGTCGCTCGGTCTCGTGTGCACGCCGTCCGACCCGCTGGCGGCGCTGGTTGCCTGCACCGGCAGCGCGGGCTGCGCGAAGGCGCGCGCCGATACCAAACATGACGCACTCGCGCTGGCCGCGCGCGTCGGCCATCCGGTCGACGTGCACCTGACGGGCTGCGAGCGCCACTGCGCGCTGCCGCACCCCGCGACGTACACGCTCGTCGCGGTTGCGCCTGCACGCTACGACCTTTACCGGCGCGACGCCGCCACGGGCCTCGGCGCCCCGCTCGCGCGCCATCTGACGATTGACCAGGCCGCGGCCCGATTGACGGACCTGCGGCATAGCCAGGACACCACAACCGATGCTTGACTACATTCGCGACGGGCAGGAAATCTACCGCCAGTCGTTCGCGACGATCCGCGCCGAGGCCGACCTGTCGCAGGTTCCGCCCGATCTCGAGAAACTCGCGGTGCGCGTGATCCACGCGTGCGGGATGGTCGATGTCGTCTACGACCTGCGCTTCTCGGCCGGTGCCGGCACGGCGGGCCGCTCAGCGCTCGCGGCCGGCGCGCCGATCCTGTGCGACGCGCGGATGGTCGCCGAAGGCATCACGCGCGCGCGGCTCCCAGCCGGCAATCGCGTGATCTGCACGCTCGGCGAACCGGAGGTGCCCGATCTCGCGCGGCATCTCGGCAACACGCGTTCGGCCGCGGCGCTCGAACTGTGGCGCCCGGATCTGGACGGCAGCGTCGTGGTGATCGGCAATGCGCCGACCGCGCTGTTCCACCTGCTCGACATGATCGACGCCGGCGCGCCGCGCCCCGCGCTGATCCTCGGCTTTCCGGTCGGCTTCATCGGCGCGGCCGAATCGAAGGCGCTGCTCGATGCCGAGAGCCGCGGCGTGCCCTACGTCACGCTGCTCGGCCGCCGCGGCGGCAGCGCGATGGCCGCCGCCGCCGTCAACGCACTCGCGACGGAGGCCGAATGACGGCCCCGCGCGGACGCCTGTTCGGGGTCGGCGTCGGCCCGGGCGATCCTGAACTGATGACGATCAAGGCGCTGCGCGTGCTGCAGGCCGCGCCGGTGGTCGCGTATTTCGTCGCAAAGGGCAAGAAAGGCAATGCGTACGGGATCGTCGAAGCGCACCTGCTCGACGCGCAGACGCAACTGCCGCTCGTCTATCCGGTGACGACCGAGGCGCTGCCGCCGCCGCTCTGCTACGAGACGGTGATCGCCGACTTCTACGACACGGCCGCCGAGATCGTCGCCGCGCATCTCGACGCCGGGCGCGACGTCGCGGTGATCTGCGAAGGCGATCCGTTCTTCTACGGGTCGTACATGTACCTGCACGATCGCCTCGCGACGCGCTACGACACCGAAGTGATCCCGGGCGTATGCGCGATGCTCGGCGGCACGGCCGTGCTCGGCCAGCCGCTCGTCTATCGCAACCAGAGCCTGTCGGTGCTGTCCGGCGTGCTGCCGGAGGACGAATTGCGCACGCGGCTCGCGCAGGCCGACGCGGCCGTCGTGATGAAGCTCGGCCGCAACTTCGACAAGGTGCGGCGCGTGCTCGACGAACTCGGGCTCGCGAAGCGCGCGCTGTACGTCGAGCGCGCGACGATGGCGGCCCAGCGCATCGTGCCGCTCGACGAAGTCGATCCGATGGCGTCGCCGTATTTCTCGCTGCTCGTCGTGCCGGGGGAAAAATGGCAAGGATGACGACTCCGCCCGCGATCGTGATTCTCGGCGCGGGCGCGCTCGATATCGCGCGGCGCATCCAGGCGCTTTATCCGGGTGCTCGCGTGCATGGGCTCGCGTCGCGCGTCGACGCCGACGTGCCGTTCGACGAACTCGGCACGCACCTGCGTGAGCTGTACGCGCGCGGCCTGCCGATCGTCGCGCTGTGCGCGGCCGGCATCGTGATCCGTTGCGTCGCGCCCGCGCTCGCCGACAAGGGTGTCGAGCCGCCGGTGCTCGCGGTCGCGGAAGACGGCTCGGCCGTCGTGCCGCTGCTCGGCGGTTTGACGGGCGTGAACCTGATCGCGCGCGAAATCGCAGAATGCCTCGGCGTCGTGCCGGCGATCACGACGAGCGGCGAACTGCGCTTCGGCGCGTGCGTGCTCAATCCGCCCGACGGCTATGCGCTCGCCGATCTCCAGCAGGGCAAGCGCTTCGTGTCCGACCTGCTCGCGGGCGCGGCCACGCGCATCGACGGCGCGGCGCCGTGGCTCGACGACGTCGCGCTGCCACGCGACGACGCGGCCGCGCATGCGATCCGCGTGACGCCCGATGCGTGGCGCGGCGCGCGCGACGAACTCGTGATCCATCCGCGCAGCGTGGTGGTCGGCATCGACGCGCGCGGCGTGCAGGCCGACGCATCGCCATCGCTCGCCGAACGCATCGATGCGCTGCTCGATGCACACGGCCTCGCACGGCTGGCGCTCGCCGCGCTCGTCGCGCCGGCGACATTGCTCGGCGATGCGCGGGTCGAAGCGGCGGCGCACACGTTGGGCGTGCCGCTGCGCTTCGGCGATGTCGAAGGCGTTGTCGAAGGCGAAGGCGTTGTCGAAGGCGAAGGCGTTGTCGATGGCGATGGCGATGGCGATGGCGAAGATGACCGCAACACCGATGCCGCCGCACTGCTCGCCAGCACGTTGCGCGTCGCGCACACGCTGCGCGCAACGTCCGACGGCCTCGCCTGCGCGGTCGCTGCACACCCCGTCGATCCCGCCACGCTCGGCCGCGCGCGCGGCCGCCTGACGGTGTTGGGCCTCGGCCCGGGCGATACCGCATGGCTGACGCCCGCCGCACGCGACGCGCTCGCGCAAGCGACCGATATCCTCGGCTATACGACCTACGTGACGATGGCCGGCCCGTTCCGCGCGGACCAGCGCGTACACGGCACCGACAATCGCGAGGAAATGCAGCGTGCGCGCCACGCATTCGAACTGGCGGCCGAGGGCCGGCGCGTCGCGGTCGTGTCGTCGGGCGATCCGGGTGTGTTCGCGATGGCCGCGGCCGTGCTGGAAGCCCTCGACGAAGCGCGCGACCCGCGCTGGGCGGCGGTCGAGCTGCGCGTCGAACCCGGCGTATCGGCGTCGCTCGCGACCGCCGCGGAGGCCGGCGCGCCGCTCGGCCACGATTTCTGCGCGATCTCGCTGTCGGACAACCTGAAGCCGTGGGACGTGATCGAGATGCGCCTGCGGCATGCGGCGCAAGCCGATCTCGTGATGGCGTTCTACAACCCGATCTCGCGCGCGCGGCCGTGGCAGCTCGATCGTGCGCTCGACGTCGTGCGCGCGCACCGCGCGGCCGACACGGTCGTCGTGCTCGGCCGCGATATCGGCCGGCCGGGCGCGACGCTCGCGACGACGACGCTCGGCGCGTTGCGCAGCGACCAGGTGGACATGCGCACGATGGTGATCGTTGGGTCGTCGACGACGCGGCGTTTCGCGATCGGCGACGGTCGCGAGTGGGTGTATACGCCGCGCTGGTATCGCTGAAGGCCGCTGCGCACGGCATGCCGGCCGACGTTGCCGGTGCCGGAGCGACTCACCCACGCACGCATCGGCCGCTCACCGTGGCGCACGGTATCGAGCGTCCGGCGCTTGCACTTCATCGCACGACCAAGCGGACAAATCGCCCGCATTACGTTTCAATATTCGCTCGAATCGGCAAGATTGTTACTTACACACAGCGCAATAATAAAAAAAACGCACAACCGTTCATTGTTCAGAGCTAATCCTTCAAGATGTGCATGCCGCCGGGCGGGCATGTGCAGCCGCCCGACCGGCGGCGATACGCGGGCCAGCGTATCCCTCTTCCACTTGGAGAAAACAATGAACAACACCGTGTTGTCGCGATTCAACCCGCGCGCCCTCGTCGCGGGCTGCCTGCTCGCCGCCGCGAGCGTGTCCCATGGCGCCGGCGTCTATGCGCCGTTCGTCGACGTGACGCTCTACCCGACGCCGCTCGTCGACCGGATCGGCGTCCAGCAAGGCATCCAGCAGTTCACGCTCGCGTTCGTGACGGCGGGCAACGGCTGTGCGCCGTCCTGGGGCGGCGTGCAGCCGATCGGCAACGGTGCGAGCGGCGATCTGCTCGCGTCGCTGTCGACGTCGATCGCGAGCTATCGCGCGAAAGGCGGCGAGATCGCGGTCTCGTTCGGCGGCGCGAACGGCACGCCGCTGATGCAGGCGTGCTCGACCGTCCCCGCGCTGAAGACTGCCTATCAAACCGTGATCGACACCTACGGCCTCACGCATGTCGACTTCGACATCGAGGGCGCATCGCAGCAGGACAGCGCCGCCGTCGCCCGCAACTTCCAGGCGGTTGCGCAGCTGCAGTCCGACTACGCGGCGAAAGGCCGGCCGCTGCACGTCACGCTGACGCTGCCGACGATGCCGACCGGGCTCACGCAGGATGGCGTGAACGTCGTGACCGCGGCCATCGCGAACAAGGTCGCGTTCGACGCGGTGAACCTGATGACGATGGACTACGGCCCCGCGAACATCGACATGGGCGCGGCGGCGATCAGCGCGGCGCAGGCGCTCTACGCGCAGCTCGACACGGCGTTCAAGTCGGCCGGCCAGCCGAAGACCGGCGCGCAACTCTGGCAGATGGTCGGGGTCACGCCGATGATCGGGATGAACGACGTGCAGGGCGAAACCTTCACGCTCGCCAATGCGCAGAGCGTGCTGAATACGGCGCTCAACAACGGTTACGGGTTCTTCGGCAACTGGTCGGTCGGCCGCGACCAGCCGTGCCCGAACAACGGCGCGTATGTGTCGCCGACTTGCTCGGGCATCGCGCAGCAGCCGTACGCGTTCGCGTCGATCTTCCGCAAGCTCGACGGCAAGTGGGGCGCGGGCGTCACGCAGGATCCGAACTACGGCGGCGGCTCGAACGGCGGCACGCCGCAGCCCGGCGCGCCCTGGTCGGCCGGCCAGGTCTATACGGCCGGCGCGACGGTCACCTATCAGGGCACGACGTACCAGGCGCAATGGTGGACGCAGGGCGACGTACCGGGCCAGGCGAGCGTGTGGAAAGCGATCGGCGGCGGCACGGCGACGTGGTCGGCAACGACCGCGTACCAGGGCGGCACGTGCGTGATGTATCAGGGCGCGAAATACTGCGCGAAATGGTGGACGCAAGGCGACAACCCGAGCGCCGGCGGCGTGTGGGTGAAGTCGTGACGTCGTGAAGTGGTGAAGTCTTGACCCGCCGGCGCGTGACGGGCCGGCCGCGGCCGTTCCCCGGCGCGCTGTCCGGCGCGGCAGCGAACGGCCGCCGAAGCAGGCGCTGCGCGCTGCTTCGCGGCCTTGGCTACCCGCGCCCCTGCTCGGCCAGCAACCGCGCCTTCGCGTCGACCAGCAGCGCCGCATGCGTGTCGCGATGCTGGCGGATCCGCTCGGTCGGGCCGACGACCGACAGCCCGTACCAGTCGCCGTCGAGCGTCAGCGCGACCGCGATCGCCGACAGCTCGGGCGCGCTTTCGCCGAAGTTCTCGGCCCAGCCCAGTTCGCGAAACCACGCGGTTTGCGCGACGAGCGCCGGCAGGTCCGCGACGCTCGCGTCGGTGAAGCGTTCGAATGACAGCTGCGCGCCGAGCGCCTGCTGCGCCTCGCTCGCGAGTTCCGCGAAGATCGCCTTGCCGATCGAGTTCGCATGCAGCGGGCGCAGCTCGCCCGGCTGGCGCGTATAGCGGATCGCCTGCTCGGATTCGACGACGTCGAGATACGTGACCGACGTGCCCTGGATCTTGCCGAGCACGGCCGTCTCGCGGCTCGCATCGCGCAGCGCGACGAGATGCGGATGCACGATGTCGACGACCGGATCGGTCGCGTCGATCGCCGCGGCGATCGTCTGCAGCCGCCGCGTCGGGTAGTAGCCGCCGCGCTTGCGCACCTCGTACAGATAGCCGCGGCTCACGAGCGTGCGCGCCATCGCCAGGCAGCTCGACGCCGGCACATTGAGCAGGCGCGCGAGCTCGGTGAGCGGCAGCGGCCGCCGTTCGGCGGCGAACAGCTCGAACAGGTCGAGCGTGCGGGCAACGAGTTTGACGTCCATGTCGAGCGCTTGATTCGGAACGGGAAGCCGCGCGCCGGGCGGGCCGCCGGGTCGGTACGGTCAGTACGACTTCGGCAGCCCGAGCACCTTCTCCGCGATGTAGCAGAGGATCAGTTGCGGGCTCACGGGCGCGAGCCTCGGAATCATACACTCGCGCAGGTAGCGCTCGACATGGTATTCCTTCGCATAGCCCATCCCGCCGTGCGTCGCGATCGCCGTCTGGCACGCCTCGAACGCGGCTTCCGCGCCGAGGTACTTCGCGGCGTTCGCCTCCGCCCCGCACGACTGCCCCGCGTCGTAGCGCGTCGCGGCCTTCATCACCATCAGCCACGCGGCCTCGAGCTGCATCCACGCCTGCGCGAGCGGATGCTGGATCGACTGGTTCTGCCCGATCGGCCGGCCGAACACGACGCGCTCGCACGCATACTGCGTCGCGCGCCGCAGCGCGGCCTGCCCGAGGCCGATCGCCTCGGCGGCGATCAGGATCCGCTCGGGATTCAGCCCGTGCAGCAGATAACGGAAGCCGTCGCCCTCGTTGCCGATCAGGTCGTCGCGCGGCACGCGCAGGTTGTCGATGAACAGCATGTTCGAATCGACGGCCTTGCGGCCCATCTTCTCGATCTCGCGCACCTCGACGCGCGACCGGTCGAGGTCGGTGTAGAACAGGCTGAGCCCGTCGGTCGGCTTCGCGACCGCGTCGAGCGGCGTCGTGCGCGCGATGATCAGCATCTTGTTCGCGACCTGCGCGGTCGAGATCCAGATCTTGCGCCCGCTCAGCACGTAGTGGTCGCCATCGCGGCGTGCCTGCGTGCTCAGGTGCGTCGTGTCGAGGCCCGCGTCGGGCTCGGTCACCGCGAAGCAGGCCTTGTCGCGCCCGGCGATCAGCGGCGGCAGGAAGCGCGCCTTCTGCGCGTCGTTGCCGAACACCTGCACCGGGTTCAGCCCGAAGATGTTCATGTGGACGGCCGAGGCACCCGACAGGCCGGCGCCCGACGCGCTGATCGTGCGCATCATCAGCGCGGCCTCGGTCATCCCGAGGCCGGCGCCGCCGTGGGCCGGGTCCATCGCGATGCCGAGCCAGCCGGCCTCGGCGAGCGCCGCGTGAAAGTCGGACGGAAACCCGCCCGCGCGATCGCGTTCGAGCCAGTAGTCGTCGCCGAAGCGTTCGCAGATTTTCTCGATCGCGCTTTCGATCGCGCGCTGGTCGTCGGTCAGGTCGAACTGCATGGATTGCACTCCTGGAAATAGGCGAGCGGCCGCGCCGCTCTCAGCAACACGCCGGATGGAGCCAGCGCTTGGCGTCGAAAAGCGTCCGTTTGCGGGATGGACCGCCCGGAACATCGGCGCGAAGCGGCACGTCCGGCGCGCTCACAACGGAAACACGCCCACGATCACCGCGGCGAACACCATCAGCACGGTGGCGGCGAACAGGAACGGAATCGTGAATTTCTGGTGCTCGGCCAGCTCGACGCCGGTCAGGCCGACGATCAGGAACGTCGCCGGCGTGAGCGGGCTGACCGGGAAACCGGTCGTCATCTGGCCGAGCAGCGCGGCCTGCGCCATCTGGATCGGCGGTACGCCGAGCAGCTTCCCGCTTTCCGCGAGCACCGGCAGCACGCCGAAGTAGAACGAATCGGGATCGAACAGCAGGCTGAGCGGCATCGACAGCAGGCCGAGCACGAACGGCATGTGGCGCGCATGTTCGACCGGCACGTGCGCGACGACGACCTCGGCCATCGCCTTCAGCATCCCGGTGCCGGACATGATTCCGGTGAACGCGCCGGCCGCGAGCAGCACGCTCGCCATCATCAGCGCGGCCTTCGCATGTGCGTCGATCCGCTCGCGCTGCGCCTGCACGTCCGGATAGTTGATGACGAGCGCGGCGACCGTGCCGAGCATGAACATCACCATCGGGTCGACGATGCCCGACACCAGCGTGCCGAGCACGACGAGCGTCAGCGCCAGGTTGATCCGGAAACGCCCGGGCCGGCGCAGCGCGCGTTCGGCGTCGGTCAGCTCGCGCGGCGCGATCGCGAGCGACGCCGCGCCGGCGCGATCGAGCCCGAGCCGCTTCGCCTCGCGCGCACCGAGCACGTACGCGGTGCCGAACACGAACACGAGCCCGACGATCTGCACGGGGATCATCGGCATGAAGATCGCCGAGCCGGGAATATGCAGCGCCGCGGACGCGCGCAGCATCGGCCCGACCCACGGCAGGAAGTTGACGCCGGCCGCCATCGACGCGACGCACGCGAGAATTCGCCGGTCCATCCCGAGCCGCGTATAGAGCGGCATCATCGCGGGCAGCGTGACGAGAAACGTGACGGCGCCCGAGCCGTCCAGATGGATCAGCAGCGCGAGCAGCGCCGAGCCCATCACGATGCGCGGCGGATGGCAGCCGATCACGCGCAATACGCCCGCGATGATCGGGTCGAGCATCCCCGCGTCGGTGAGGATTCCGAAAAATAGAATCGCAAAAACGAACATGCCGGCGATCGGGCCAATGTTCTGTACGCCGTGCACGATGAACTTGCCGGTCGAGAGTCCGAAGCCGGCCGCGAGCGACGCGGCCACCGGCACGACGATCAACGCGACGAGCGGCGACAGCCGCTTCGTGATGATCAGGCCGAACAGCGCGACGATCGCGATCGCGCCGATCCATGCGAGCATGATGTGTCTCCTCTGGCGCCGGCGCGCATCGGGGCGCGGCGCGGCGTGATGTTCGAAGCGGCGTGACGCGGTGCGGCGGCGGGCGACGCCATCGCATTGCCGCCGGCCGCGCTGCGTGTCAGTTGCCGTGCTCGCCGTTGTCGTCTCGTGGCGCGTCGGCAAACACCTGCGCCGCGTGTTCGTTCAGCGCGGGCGGCGGCCGCCGGTACGTGGCCGGCGTGCGGCCGAGCTTGATCGGCGACGCGATGCCGCGGTGCCGGCCCAGTTCGACCTTCATCTGCCGATGCGCGACGTGCGGATGGTCGAGCGCCGCATCGAGCCCGAGCACGGGCGCGCACGGCACGCCGCGGCGCATCAGCTGCTCGGCGAGCGCCGCGCCGTCGTGTGCGGCCAGCGCCGTTTCGAGCAGCGCGCGCAATGCGGCGCGGTTCGCGCTGCGCGCGCGGTTGTCGGTGAAGCGCGGGTCGTCGGGCCAGTCGCGCGTGCCGAGCACGTCGCACAGCGCGGCGAACTGCCCGTTGTTGCCGACCGCGAGAAAGATGTCGACGCTCGCGGTCGGAAAGCTGTCGTACGGCGTGATGTTCGGATGCGCGTTGCCGGTGCGCACCGGCGCCTTCCCGGAGTGGAAGAAATTCGGCGTATGCGGATGCAGGATCGACAGCGCGCAGTCGAACAGCGTCGATTCGACGAACTGGCCGCGCCCGCTCGCATCGCGTTCGCGCAGCGCCATCAGCACGCCGAGCGCCGCGTTCAGCCCGGTGACGAGATCGACGATCGGCACGCCCACGCGCAGCGGCGCGCCCCCCGCTTCGCCATTCACGCTCATCAGCCCGGCCAGCGCCTGCACGGCCGCGTCGTAGCCGGGCAGCCCGCCGAGCGGGCCGTCCGCGCCGAAGCCCGACACGCGGCAATAGACGAGGCGCGGAAAGCGCGCATGCAGCACGTCGAAGCCGAGGCCCCAGCGTTCCATCGTGCCGATCTTGAAGTTCTCGACCAGCGCGTCCGCATGTTCGAGCAGCCCGAGCAGCCGTTCGCGATCTTCCGGCTTCGTCAGGTCGAGCGCGATGCCGAGCTTGTTGCGGTTCACGCCGAGGAAATACGACGCGGTGTCGCCGTCGAACGGCGGGCCCCAGGTGCGCGTCTCGTCGCCCGACGGCGGTTCGACCTTGATCACCTCCGCGCCGTGGTCGGCGAGAATCTGGGTCGCGTACGGGCCGCCCAGCACCCGCGACAGATCGATGATGCGCAACCCCGCCAACGCGCCCTGCTGCTCCAGCTCCGCCATGCGTCTCGCTCCTGCTTCCGGTTGTTCGGACCGCCGGGTTCCGCCATGCCGACTGTGCGGCGCGGTTTTCCTGGCTCGAATAATAATTCTTGTGCGTGAATTTATATTCACACCGGAGAATTTTATTGTCAAGCCGGGCATACGCGGGCAACCCCGCGGAGGACGCGGCAACCTGCACGTGGGGACGACGTCGAACGCACGCCGGTTGCCGCGCCGGGCCGCGGTTCGCTAAGCTGCGGACGGTGCTCATCCGAACCAAGGCGGAAATTTCATGATACGCATGCTGCTCGCGGCCCTCGTGCTCGCGTCGACGTTGGGCGTCGCCCGCGCGCAAACCCAGACCTTCCATTTTGGCGAGGGACAATCACAGCCGCGGGCCGCCGCGCCGACGGCACGGCCCGCGCCCGCCCATCGGCACGTGACGCCGCCGCGTCACCGGCATGCGCTGCACAAACGGCGTCATGCGCGGTCCGGGAAGCCGGCACGCCCGGTGATCCAGACGCACGCGTGACGCGTTGCGCGTGCCGCGCGGCAACGCACGGAACTGTCACGAACGGCCGGTATGATCGGCGCGGCGGCTTTGCACGCCGTCGTCTCAGCCCATCGGGCGACTGGCCGGCAACGCCGGTGCACGTGCATTTCACTCCACGATTCAGTACCTGTTTTGCCGAACATGAATACCGGGCCGGATACCGTCGCCAGCATCAAGGAGCGCGCCACGATCGTGTGCCGCCAGCGCAGCAGCGTGCTGCTGGTCGCGCGCACCGCGGCGCGCTGGACGCTGCCCGGCGGCACGATCCGGCGCGGCGAGACACCGCTGGAGGCCGCGCAGCGGGAGCTGGCGGAGGAAACGCGGCTCGAAGGGCTCGCGCTCGACTATGCGGTGCAGTTCGGCGGTCTCACGAAGCTCCATCACGTGTTCGTGGCCGACGTGCCGAAACATCTGGTCCCGCGCGCGAGCAACGAGATCGCGCGCTGCAAGTGGTTCGACGTCGAACGCCTCGAGACGCTGCGCGCGAGCGTACCGACCCGCAAGATCATCGAGCTGCTGCACCTCGACCGCTTTTCCCCGCTTGCTGACGGCCCGCTTCGTCTGCGCTGAACCGGCCCCGCGCCGGTCACGCCCCGGTCATGCGCGCAGCAACGGCCCGACCTTGCGTTCGAGCAGCGCGATCAGCTCGGGCTGCATGTACGTGTAGCGGTCGGGAATGTCGAGGCAGACGATCTTCTTGTGCTTCAGTCGGGCGCCGAACCGGGCGGTGAGCTTCGCCTTGTGCGCGCGCTCCATTACGAACACGATCTCGGCCCATTCGAGCTGCTCGACGCACACTTGCGTGTCGGCGTCGGGCGCGAGCCCCGCGGAGTCGGTTTCGACACCCGGCCATGCCGCGAACACGGCTTCGGCGGTCGGGCTGTGCAGCCGGTTGCGGCTGCAGTTGAAGAGCGCCCGCGTCATGCCGGCGCGCCGCGACCGGCTCGTCCGGTCATCCGTTCAACCCTGCGGAATCGTGTCGGGGCGCACGTACGCCAGCATGTGCGGCACGTAGTCGGCCTTGCCGAGCTCGACGCCGTAATGGCGCAGGATCGCGTATGCGGCGATCGCGTGAAAGTAGAACTGCGGCAGCGCCCAGTCGCGCACGTACTGCTCGCCCGTCATGTCGAACGCGATGCCGTTCGGCAGCTCGAGGGCGATCGGCCGCGCGGCGCCGCCATCGAGCGCGTCGGGCGCGAGTTCGCCGAGGAATGCGATCGTGCCGGAGAGGATCCCTTGCGCGTCGCTCACCGTGCCCGGCTGCGCATCGGCGTGCCAGCCGGCTTCGCGTAGCGCGAGCAGCGCATCCGGCAGCCGTTCGCCGCGCAGCCGGTAGACGGGCTCCATCGCCTGGAAGCACGAGAACCGCACCTGTGCGGCGAGCGGATACATGTCGGGCGCGAGCTTCAGCGTCAGCAGCGCATCGGGCGCGTCGCCGGTGGCCTGCCGGTGCGCGACGGCCTTGTCGAGCCACGCGGATTGCGCGCGCAGCATCTGGGTCAACGTCGGAACGAGAAGTTGGGTTGGTGACATCCATGCCCTCCGGTGGTTCGTTGGCGCAGCGATACCCATGTCGCGGCGAATCCGTATTCTGCCGCAGCCGACGATTCGACGCGAAACCGGTGACGCATCGCACGGCGCACGGCCGGCGCCGGGGGCGCGGGCCTTAGGGCTTGCCGTGGCGTGCCAGGAACCGGTCGAGCTGCGACGCGAACGCCTTGCCGTCGCGTGCGCTGAACGGGGCCGGGCCGCCCGTGTCGACGCCCGAGCTGCGCAGTTGATCCATCATCGCGCGCGTCGACAGGCGCTCTTCGATGTTCTCGCGGCTGAACCAGTTGCCGCGCGGGTCGAGCGCATGCGCGCCCTTGTCGAGGACGGCCGCGGCCAGCGGGATATCGGCGGTGATCACGAGATCGCCGGCTTGCGCGAGCTCGACGATTCGCGCATCGGCGACGTCGAAGCCGGCCGGCACCTGCACCGACTTGATGAACGGCGACGGCGGCGTACGCAGAAACTGGTTCGCGACCAGCGTCACGCAGATCTCGGCACGACGCGCGGCGCGAAACAGCATGTCCTTGATGACGGCGGGACACGCGTCGGCATCGACGAGTACTTGCATGGCAGACGTTCCGGTGAGCAGAAACCGCGATCATAGCGCAGCGCCGGCGATCGTCCCGCGCGGTCGCTGTTTCGATCAACCGGTCAACCGGTCAACCGGATCAGCCAATCAGCCAATCAGCCAATCAGCCGATCAGCCGGTCACCCCGGGGCACAGCGACGCGGCCGTCGTCCATTGCGCGCCCCATGCGTCGGCGAGCCGCCTGCCCTGCCCGATCCGCACGGCCGCGTCATCGAAATCGACGAACACGACGTGATCGGCGGCCGCCGGTTTCGGTGCCGTTTCGCGCGTGCGTCCGTCGGACAGCACCCACAGCCAGCGCTGCTGGTCCGGCGTACGCCGTGCCGCGCGCGCGAGCAGTTGCGCGGCGGCCGCGATGCCGTCCGCGAGCGGCGTGCCGCCGCCGCCGTCCACCGGCTCGAGCCAGCGCGCGTTCCACCAGCGCGGCACGGCCGGGCCGAAACGCCGCGCGGCGCCGTTGCCGCCGAAGCAGATCAGCGCGGTTTCCACGCGGTCGCGTGCGGCCTGGTCGAAGTACGCGACGATCAACCCTTTTGCGAGCGCGAGCCGTTCGTGCGACAACATCGACGCCGAACAGTCGAGCACGAAGCAATGGAGCGCGCGCGGGGCGCCGGCCTGTTTGCGAAAACGCAGATGGCCGGCGTGCAGCGGGCCGCCGCGCTTCGCGGCGAGCGTCGCCGGCCACGCCACGGCCGTGCCGGCGCGTGCCGTCCCCGGCACGCGCGCGGCGGCGCCTGGCTGCCATCGAGGACCGCGAACGGCGTTCGCGGCGGCGTCCGCTCGATGGCTCAGCGTTTTTTTAGCGGCAGCGGCACCACGCTTTTCACATCGCGCAAGCCGGCCGGTTCGGGTGGCAAGTAGCCCCACTCGCCTTGCGATGCCGTCGCATCGTTGCGTGCCGCGCCCGGTTGATCGTCGGGTTGCCGGCGTGTGTCCGGTGGCGAACGCTCGTCGCGGTCGCGGTCGCGGTCGCCGTCGCCGCGCGATGGCGGCGCGCCCGACGACGGCGGCGCGCCCGCATGACGCCGATGCCGCAGCACCGCGTCGGCCACGCGTTCGACATGCGACACCGTCACCGCGTCGGCCTGCTCCAGCGCCGCGAGCGCGCGCGCGGCGCGCAGCATCACGAGGTCGGCGCGCAGGCCGTCGACGGCCGCGTCGATGCACAGCGCGCTCACGCGGGCGTGAACCGCATCGTCGAAATCGAGCGCCGACAGCCGGGCCCGCGCCGCATGAATCCCGTCGCGAAGTTCTCGCTGCGCGCTTGCGTGACGCGCACGAAACGCATCCGGATCGAGATCGAACGCGAGGCGCGCCTTCACGATCCGTTCGCGCTGCGCGGCGTCGAAGCAGTTCTCGAGCTCGACCATCAGCCCGAAGCGGTCGAGCAGTTGCGGGCGCAGCTCGCCTTCCTCGGGATTCATCGTGCCGACCAACACGAAGCGCGCATCGTGCGCGTGCGACACGCCATCGCGCTCGACCACGTTCACGCCGCTCGCGGCGACGTCGAGCAGCGTATCGACGAGCCCGTCGGCGAGCAGGTTCACCTCATCGACGTACAGCACGCCGCGATGCGCGCGGGCGAGCAGGCCCGGCCGGAAGCGCACGCCGTTGGCGGCGAGCGCATGGGCGAGATCGAGCGTGCCGGTGACCTGCTCGTCGCTCGCCGACAGCGGCAGCGTGACGAATTCGCCTTCGGGCAGCAATTCCGCCAGCGCGCGCGCGGCGGTCGATTTCGCGGTGCCGCGCGGCCCGCTGACGAGCACGCCGCCGAGCGACGGGTCGATCGCGGCGAGCAGCAGCGCCTGCTGCAACGGTTGCTGCGCGACCAGTGCCGCGAACGGGAACACCGCGCGTGCGCGGGGCGTCGTCGGATCGGTCATCGCCGTCCTCCTTCCTGGAGTTGTTCGCTGTCGAGCCAGACCGCTTCGATCCGCTCGCGATAGTCGCCCGGCTGCTGCCACAGCCCGCGCTGCATCGCTTCGACAAAGCGTTCGCAGATGCCGTGCAGCGCCTTCGGGTTGTGTCGTTCGAGGAACGCACGCGTGTCGTCGTCGAACAGGTACGCGTCGGCGACGAGCGCGTACTGATGGTCCGACAGCACGCGGGCGGTCGCGTCATAGCCGTACAGGTAGTCGACGGTCGCGGCCATTTCGGCCGCGCCCTTGTAGCCGTGACGCTTCACGCCGTCGAGCCATTTCGGGTTGACGACGCGTGAGCGGATCACGCGCGCGATCTCCTCGCGCAGCGTGCGCATCTTCGGCGCGACCGGGTTCGCATGGTCGCCGTGGTAGATGCTCGGCTGCTGGCCGGACAGGTGGCGCACGGCCGCCGTCATCCCGCCCTGGAACTGGTAGTAGTCGTTCGAGTCGAGGATGTCGTGTTCGCGGCTGTCCTGGTTCTGCACGACGACGTCGATCGCCGCGAGCCGCTCGCCGAACACGTCGGGGGCCGCGTCGCCCGCGCTGTTCTGCGCGTACGCATGGCCGCCCCACTGGCGATACGCGGCGGCGAGATCGGCGTCGGTCTGCCAGCGGCGCTGGTCGATCATGTCCTGCAGGCCCGCACCGTAGCTGCCCGGCCGCGCGCCGAACACGCGCCAGCCGGCGCGGCGTCGCGCTTCGTCGGGCGCCACGCCCCGCTCGATCCAGGTCGCGCGTTCGCGCTCGATGCGCGCGCGGATCGGGTTCAGCGCCTCGGGCTCGTCGAGCGCGGCGACGGCCTGCACGGCCGCGTCGAACAGGTGCATCAGGTTCGGAAACGCGTCGCGGAAGAAGCCCGACACGCGCAGCGTCACGTCGATGCGCGGCCGGTCGAAGATCTCGATCGGCAGGATCTCGAAGTCGGTCACGCGATGACTGCCGTGCGCCCATTTCGGCCGCACGCCGATGAGCGCGAAGGCCTGCGCGATATCGTCGCCGCCGGTGCGCATCGTGGCCGTGCCCCAGACCGACAGCCCGATCGCGCGCGGATAGTCGCCGTGATCCTGCAGATGGCGTTCGATCAGCTGCTGCGCGGATTTCAGCCCGAGCGACCACGCGGCCTGCGTCGGCACCGCGCGCGTATCGACCGAATAGAAGTTGCGGCCCGTCGGCAGCACGTCGGGACGGCCGCGCGACGGCGAGCCGCTCGGCCCCGGCGGCACGAAGCGGCCGTCGAGCCCGCGCAGCAGCTGGCGCAGTTCCTCGCCGCCGCACGCGTCGAGCGCGGGCAGCAGCGTCGCGCGCACGCGTTCGAGCACGGCGAGCGTGTGCGGCCATGCACCCGGCGGCGTCGCATCGATGCCGGCATCGCCGCCGACATTCGCACGGCACAGTCCATCGAGCCACTGCTGCGCGAGCCGCTCGAGCCGCTCGCGCGTGTCACCCGCATGGCGCCACGGCGACGCGTCGAGCGCCTGCAGAACGGCCGGCCGCGGGCCCGTCCACGGCGCAGCCCAGTCGGCCGCGAGCGGATCGAAATCGTCGCCGAGCGCGAGATCGCGCGCGAGCGCGGCGATCAGCCCCGCGCGTTCGCCCTTGCCGTCGCCGACCGGAAAGCGTGCGAGCGCGAGCAGCGTATCGCGCCGCTGGCGGTCGAGCGGCGACGCGCCGAACACGTGCAGCCCGTCGCGAATCTGTGCTTCCTTCAATTCGCACAGCCAGGCGTCGACGCGCGTGAGCAGCGCGTCCTCGTCGCCGGCGTCGCGCGGCGGCGACACGCTCAGCTCGTCATGCAGCCGGTGTTCGGCGATCGTCGCGAGGATCGTCTTGCGCAGCAGCCTCGCGCGCCGCGCATCGACCATCAGCGCTTCGTAGTATTCGTCGACCTGCCGTTCGAGATCCTGCAGCGGGCCGTAGTTTTCCGCGCGCGTGAGCGGCGGCATCAGGTGATCGATGATCACGGCCTGCGCGCGGCGCTTCGCCTGGCTGCCCTCGCCCGGATCGTTGACGATGAACGGATACAGATGCGGCAGCGGCCCGAGTGTCAGGTCCGGCCAGCACGCGTCGGACAGCGCGACGCTCTTGCCCGGCAGCCATTCGAGGTTGCCGTGCTTGCCGAGGTGGATGACCGCGTCGATGCCGAACGCATCGCGCAGCCAGAAATAGAACGCGAGGTAAGCGTGCGGCGGCACGAGGTCCGCGTCGTGGTAGCTCGCATAGTCGTTCTCGCCGCGCGAACGCGACGGCTGGATGCCGACGAACACGTTGCCCGCGCGCCAGCCGGCGATCGGGAAGCGCCCTTGGCGCAGCGTCGGGTCCGCGTCGGGCGGCCCCCAGCGCTCGTTCAGCGCATCGCGCACGGCGGCCGGCAGCCGCGCGAAATGCGCGACGTAATCGGCCAGCGCGAAACTCTGGAACGCGGGGCGCAGTGCGCGCACGGCCGGGTCGTTGGTCACGCCTTCGGTGAGCCGCGCGATCAGCGCGTCGCCGTCGGCCGGCAGGTCGGCTACCGCATAGCCCGCGTCGCGCAGCGCCGCGAGCACGCGCAGCGCGGACGCCGGCGTGTCGAGCCCGACGCCGTTGCCGATCCGCCCTTCGCTTTGCGGATAGTTCGCGAGAATCAGCGCGATGCGCTTGTCGGCATTGTCGAGCGTGCGCAGCCGGCACCAGCCGCGCGCGAGCGCCGCGACGAACGCGATCCGTTCGGCGTCCGGCTGGTAGCGCACGACGTCGACTTCGGTGTGCGGACACCGATACGCGAGCCCCTTGAAGCTCACCGCGCGCGTGACGATGCGCCCGTCGACTTCAGGCAACGCGATGTGCATCGCGATGTCGCGCGCGTGCAGCCCCTGGTTGTCGGCCACCCACGCGTCGCGGTTGCCGCCGGACAGGATCACCTGCAGCACCGGCGCGTCGCCGGCGAGTATGTCGGGCTCGGGGCTATCGATCGCGCCGGCCGCGAAGGCCGTGGTGTTCAGCACGAGCGCGACGCCGTGCGTGTCGCAGAGCTGCGTGATGACCTCGCGGCTCACCGCGTCCTTCAGCGACGTGACCGCGATCGGCAGCGGATTGAGCCCTTCGCGCACGAGCGCATCGGCCAGCGCGTCGAACACGGCCGTGTTCGCGGCCTGCCAGTGCGCGCGATAGAACAGGATCGCGACCACGGGTGCGCCGGGCGTCCAGCGCGCGCGCCAGTCGTCGACGCTCGCCGGGTCGCGCGCCGGGTGATACAGCGCGGCGGCCGGCAGCGGGCGCGGCGGCTCGGGTTCGTCGCCGAAGCCGAGCGTATGGAATGCGATGCTGCGCAGCAGCGCTTCGGCGTTGTGCATCCCGCCGTCGCGCAGGTAGCGCCACCACAGCCGGCACAGCGCCGGCGCGACCGTGCTCTTCGCGACGAGGTTCGGGTCTTCCTGCAGGTCGCCCGAGAACATCGCGAGCTGCTGCCGGCGCTTGGACGCCAGCGACACGGCCTGTTCGATCCCGTACGGCCAGTACGCTTCGCCGCCGAGATGATCGATCACGACCGTCTTCGCATGACGCAGCACGTCGTCGACATAGAAATCGACCGACGCGGGCTGCCGCAGGAACGTGACGTTCGCGAGCCGCACGCTCGGAAAGCCGGCCGGCAGCTTCGGCACGACGCTGGCCAGCAGCGACAAGGTCGTATCGGCCGAACTCAGGATCACGATGTCGGCCGGCTGCTGGTCGATCCGGACGACGCCCTGCGTATCGTCGACGAAGCCGCCCGGCGTGGTGCGCAGCAGATGCATCGCGCGTTACGCCTGCTGCGTCTGCGCCGCGCACGCGGCGTCGAACGCGCGCTGCAGTTCGGCCGGGTCGAGATCCTCGCCAATCAGCACGAAGCGGCTCGCGCGCGTTTCGCCGTCCTGCCAGCGACGGTCGAAATAGCTGTCGAAGCGGCGGCCGACACCCTGGATCACGAGCCGCATCGGCGCATCGGGCAGCGCCGCGAAGCCTTTCGCGCGGTAGATCGTGTGCGTCTCGACGACGCGCTGCAGCGCGGCGATCGTCGCTTCGCGCGAGCCTGCGTCGCCCGACACCACGACCGAATCGAAATCGTCGTGATGGTGATCGTGATCGCCGTCGTCGGCCGAGCCGTGATGGTCGTGCCGCAGGTGGATCGTTTCCTCCGACGCCGATTCGAGCCCGAGCAGCATCGCGAGATCCAGTTCGCCGCGCGTCGCGCGCACGATCTTCACCTGCGGCGGGATCTCTTCGCGGATCGCGGCCTCGACTTCGGCGAACTGCGCGTCGGCGACGAGATCGGCCTTGTTCACGATCACGAGATCGGCGGACGACAGCTGGTCGGCGAACAGTTCGTGCAGCGGCGATTCGTGGTCGAGGTTCGGATCGGCGCGGCGCTGCGCGTCGACGGCCTGCGGGTTCTCGGCGAACTGGCCGCTGGCGGCAGCCGGCCCGTCGACGACCGTCACGACCGCGTCGACCGTGAAGCTGTTGCGGATCGTCGGCCAGTTGAAGGCCTGCACGAGCGGCTTCGGCAGCGCGAGGCCCGACGTCTCGATCAGCACGTGATCGATGTCGGCGCGGCGCTCGACGAGCGCTTCCATCACCGGATAGAACTCTTCCTGCACGGTGCAGCACAGGCAGCCGTTCGCGAGTTCGTACAGCTGGCCCGACGCTTCGCCCTGCGCGCCCTCCGCATCGTCGCAGCCGATCCCGCAGCCCTTGAGGATTTCGCCGTCGATGCCGAGCTCGCCGAATTCGTTGACGATCACCGCGATGCGGCGGCCTTCCGCGTGCTGCAGGATGTGGCGCATCAGCGTGGTCTTGCCGCTGCCGAGAAAGCCCGTGACGATCGTGACGGGAAGCTTGCGTAGGGTCATGGTAGGTCCTGTGGCGAAAATGGAATCAGGCCGGGATCGTCGCGTCGAATGCGGCGCGGCATGTCGTCGGGCGGATCGCGGGGATGGCGCGGCGCAGTCCGGCCGGACGGCCGCACGACGCACGGAACGACGAATCGGACATGACGCTTCCTTGTGAACGGTCGGCATGGTCAATGCCGGCACGGCTGCCGCCGGCCCTGCCCGCGCCGCCTGCCGTTCGTCGCGCCGGCCCGGCGCGGCGCGCGTGCGGCGGACGGATCGGTGGAGGAAGCGGGAAACGCTCGGGTGTCGGGCATGCTGCGGCCGTGGACGATGCGCCGCCTCCCCGCGGCGCTGAACCCCAACGTTTCGGCCGGTATCCGGGCTGACGAACACGCCGCTTCGCCTTCCCGAATGCGCGGCATCCAGTGGCGGTCGTCCGCATGCGGCAGGCATGCGGCGAAGCGGCGCTGCGTCGCGCTGGGCGCGACGCGTTCGCTTACCGTTGCGGGGGCAGCACAGGTTGGCTCGACTGCGGCGCAGGCAGGCTCCCTGTTTCCCGTTTAACTGCGCGCGCCGGAGGAGCGCGCGCGAGCACCAAAACGCGTGCGAGTGTAGGCGGCGGTGCGGGGAGCGTCAAGGTGAAACGGGCCGCCGCGGGATGTCCTGCATGGCCGCGGCAGCGCGCCCGGGGCCACGTCCGGGGCCACCCCGGGCGACCGCGCGGCGGGTTCGCGCGGCCCGGGCGCTGTGCTATCGTATGCGCCGCGTTCGGTGCTCGCGCGCGCTCCTCCGGCGTGCGCAGTTAAACGGGAAACAGGAGGCGGACGTCCGCCCGGCCTGTGCTGTCCCCGCAACGGTACGCCGCCCGCGCGTCGCGGTTCCCCGCACGCGCCCAGGCCGCCCGCGATGCCACTGCCCTTCAGCGGGCGGGAAGGCTGCGGCCTGGCAAGCGGCCAGCCCGGATACCGGCCGACGCAAGGGGCGAGCCCGCTGCTCGCCGAACGCCCGATCCGCGGGGGACGGATGGGGTGCGCTTTCCGCCCGCGCTCGCGCGGGCTTCGCTCGATCCGTCATGCATTGCCTGTCCGCCGGCCGCCGATGTGCCGCTCGCTGTCCCCTTTCCACTGCCACGACACGGTGCGCGCCGTGCCGCGTCCGATGAGCCGCGCATGGCTCGTCGGCGCCGGCCCCGGCGACGCCGATCTGCTGACGCTGAAGGCCGTGCGCGCGATCGCCGCGGCCGACGTGCTGCTCGTCGACGATCTCGTGAACCCCGACGTGCTGCGCCACGCGCGCGCCGACGCCCTGATCGAGCACGTCGGCAAGCGCGGCGGCCATGCGTCGACGCCGCAGGAAACGATCGTCGCCACGATGCTCGCGCATCTGCGCGCGGGCCGCAGCGTCGCGCGGCTCAAGGGCGGCGATCCGTTCGTGTTCGGCCGCGGCGGCGAGGAATTGCTCGCGCTCGGCGCGGCCGGGTTTCCGGTCGAGGTCGTGAACGGCATCACGGCCGGGATCGCCGCCCCGGCCGCGCTCGGCATTCCGGTCACGCATCGCGGCGACGCGCAGGGCGTGATCTTCGTCACGGGCCACGGCGCGGGCGCGGACGAACCCGACTGGCGCGCGCTGGCCGCGACGCGGATGACGATCGTGATCTACATGGGCATTCGCCGGCTCGACACCATTGCAGCCGCGCTGCGTGACGGCGGCGTGGCCGGCGACACGCCGTGCGCGGCGATCGAGAACGCGACGCGTGACGGGCAGCGGCACGTGCTCGCGACCCTCGACACGATCGTCGAACGCGTGCGCGCGACCGGTATCGGTTCGCCCGCGATCGTCGTGATCGGCCGCGTCGCGGCGCTCGCCGACGATCCCGCGGTGCGCGCGGCGCTTGGCGGCCGCGCATGATGCGCGTCGCGCTCGGCGTCGGTTTCCGCGCGGGAGTGACGGCCGCGCAACTCGATGCCGCGATCCGCGCGGCGCTGGCCAGCCACCCGGACGCCGAGCCGGCCGTCGTCGCGACGCTCGCCGACAAGGCGCGTGCCCGGCCGCTGCGCACGCTGTGCGCGCGGCGCGGCTGGCCGCTCGTCGCGTTCGACGCGGCGCAGCTCGCGCAGTGCTCCGAACCGGCATTGAGCGGCCCGTCGGCGGCCGCGCTCGCGCGTTTCGGCGTCGCGGGCGTGGCCGAGCCGTGCGCGCAACTCGCGGCGCCGCAGGGCCGGCTGCTCGGCCCCAAATCCAGTCGGGACGGCGTGACGGTCGCGCTCGCCGGCCCGCTCTGAACCCTTTGTTTCGCTTTCGACAGGACGATTCCCGATGAAGACCGATGCCGAATCCCATCAGCGGATGGCCGAACGCCGCCGCGCCGGCCATGAAAAGAAGCAGGCTGCCGCCACCCAGGAAAAGGGCCTGCTGATCGTCAACACCGGCAACGGCAAGGGCAAGAGCACGGCCGCCTTCGGCATGGCCGTGCGCGTGCTCGGCCATGGCATGCGGCTCGGCGTCGTGCAGTTCATCAAGGGCGCGTTGCACACGTCCGAGCGGGACTTCCTCGGCGCGGTCGCGCAGTGCGACTTCGTGACGATGGGCGACGGCTATACGTGGAATACGCAGAACCGCGACGCCGACGTCGCCACCGCGCGCAAGGGCTGGGACGAGGCGCGCCGGATGATCGAAAGCGGCGAGTACCGGATGGTGATCCTCGACGAGCTGAACACCGTGCTGAAGTACGAATACCTGCCGCTCGACGAAGTGCTCGCGACGCTCGTCGCGCGGCCGGATTCGGTGCACGTCGTCGTCACCGGGCGGCATGCGCCCGATGCACTGATCGACGCGGCCGACCTCGTCACGGAAATGCGGCTCGTCAAGCATCCGTACAAGGAGCAAGGCGTGAAGGCGCAGCCCGGCGTGGAGTTCTGAGCGATGCCGGCCTGCCCCGCGCTGTTCGTCAGCGCGCCCGCGTCCGGCCAGGGCAAGACGTCGGTGACGGCCGGCCTCGCGCGGCTGCACCGCCGGCTCGGCCGGCGCGTGCGCGTGTTCAAGACCGGGCCGGATTTTCTCGATCCGATGCTGCTCGAACGCGCGAGCGGCGCACCCGTGCACGCGCTCGACCTCGGGATGGTCGGTGAAGCCGGCTGCCGCGCGCTGCTCGCCGATGCCGCGCGCGACGCGGACCTGATCCTGATCGAAGGCGTGATGGGGCTGTTCGACGGCACGCCGAGCAGCGCCGATCTCGCGGCCGCGTTCGGGGTGCCGGTCGTCGCGGTGATTTCCGCGAAGGCGATGGCGCAGACGTTCGCGGCGATCGCGTTCGGGCTCGCGCGGTTCCGGCCGGAGGTGCCGTTTCACGGCGTGCTCGCGAACCGCGTCGGGTCGCCGCGACACGCGGAACTGTTGCGGCAGGCGCTGCCGGACGACTTGCGCTGGCTCGGGCACGTGCCGGCCGATGCGGGCATCGCGCTGCCGGAACGCCATCTCGGCCTGCACCAGCCGGCCGACATCGGCGATCTCGACGCGCGGCTCGAGCGTGCGGCCGACGTGCTCGCGCAGACGGCGCTCGCCGAATTGCCGCCGGCCGTGTCGTTCGCGGAACCGGCGGCCCGCGCCCCGCTGCCGCGCGCGCTCGCCGGCAAGCGCATCGCGATCGCGCGCGACGCGGCGTTCTCGTTCATCTATCCGGCCAATCTCGCGCTGCTCGAGGCGCTCGGTGCGCAGCTGCGGTTCTTTTCGCCGCTCGCCGACGAACCCGTGCCCGACGCGTGCGACGCGCTGTTCCTGCCGGGCGGCTATCCGGAACTGCATGCGGCGACGCTCGCGGCGAATGCCGTGGCCGCGCGGACGATTCGCGCGCACGCGGCGGCCGGCCGGCCGATCGTCGCGGAATGCGGGGGAATGGTGTATCTGTGCGAGTCGCTGACCGACGTCGAAGGCGCGACGACATCGATGCTCGGGCTGCTGTCAGGCCATGCGACGATGCAGCGCCGGTTCGCGGCGCTCGGCATGCAGCAGCTGGATACGCGCAGCGGGCCGATGCGCGGTCATACGTTTCATTATTCGCGGCTCGACACGCCGCTGGCGCCGGTGGCCGCCGCCGCCCGGCCCGATGGGGAGCCCGGCAGCGGCGAAGCCGTGTATCGCACGGGTTCGATCGTCGCGACGTACATGCACATGTACTGGCCGTCGAATCCGGATGCAGTGGTGGCGTTGTTCAGCGGGGATGTTGTGTTCTAGCTCGGAACATGCCGCGATTGAACCGATTCCCCGCATTCACCGTCACACCAGAAACGTCTCGGCCAGCTTGACCCAGTACGACGCGCCGGTCGGCAGTACCGCGTCGTTGAAGTCGTAGCCGGGGTTGTGCACCATGCAGCCGCCCTCGCCGTCACCGTTGCCGATGATCAGGTAGCAGCCCGGCCGCTTCTCGAGCAGGAACGCGAAATCCTCGCTGCCGGTGAGCGGCACCATCTCGTCGATCAGATTCGCTTCGCCCACCCACTCGCGCGCGACGTCGCGTGCGAACGTGGTCATCCGCGCATCGTTGACGAGCACCGGATAGCGGCGCTGGTAGTCGATCGTCGCGGTCGCGCCGAACACGGCCGCCTGCGCATGAACGACTTCCTTGATGCGCGCCTCGAGCAGGTCGCGCACCTCGGGCTTCAGCGCGCGCACCGACAGGCGCATCTGGGCGCGATCGGGAATCACGTTCGGCGCGTCGCCCGCGTGGATCGCGCCGACCGTGACGATCGCCATGTCGAGCGGCGACACGTTGCGCGACACGATCGTCTGCAGCGCGATGACGATCTGCGCGCACACCACGACCGAATCGATCGCCTTGTGCGGCACCGCGCCGTGGCCGCCGCGCCCCTGCACGTCGACGATCACGGTATCCGACGACGCCATGAACGGCCCCGCCAGGAAGCCGAACTTGCCCGTGGGGAAGCCCGGCATGTTGTGCATCGCGAAGATCGCATCGCACGGGAACTGCTCGAACAGCCCGTCGTCGAGCATCTTTTTCGCGCCGCCGAGCCCTTCCTCGGCCGGCTGGAAAATCAGGTTCAGCGTGCCGGAAAAGCGCCGCTCGCGCGCCAGATGCTTCGCGGCCGCGAGCAGCATCGCCGTGTGGCCATCGTGACCGCACGCGTGCATCTTGCCGGGGATCGTGCTCTGGTACGGCAGGCCGGTCGACTCGTGGATCGGCAGCGCGTCCATGTCGGCGCGCAGGCCGAGGCGCTGCGTGCCGTTGCCGACCTTCAGCTGCGCGACCACGCCCGTGCCGCCCAGCCCGCGGTGCACCGTGTAGCCCCATGCCTGCAACTGCTCGGCAACGAGGTCGCTCGTCGCGAATTCCTCGAAGCCCAGTTCGGGGTGGGCATGAATGCGGTGCCGGATCTCGATCATTTCGTCGGCGAGGCCTGCGGGGATCACGCTGTGCGTCACGGTGTCGTCTCCTGGATTTGGTGGGGAATGTGCGGGCAAGGATAGTCCGTTGAGCAGCAACCGGACAGACAGAAAGTCGTCGTGGAGGCAACCTGGGGTTGCTGGTCGATCATCTCGGCACATGAGAAGTCGCCCGCCGGCGGATACCGGCCATCCGGGCGACTGCCGCGCACGAGGGGGATTCGCGACACTGCGTGTTCGGTCTCGATTTCTCAGGTGGGGGGTGCGTTGATTGCCGTTCGCCATTCCGGAATAATTCCGTCGCATCAAAGAGTTGAGCGTTCTTGTTCATTTTTTGACGGCTGTACATTTTTTGTGTACGCTGACAAAAAAGTGAACAAGCGACCCCTCCCGATGCCCGAGAACGCCACCCTGTCGATAGCGGAACAGCACGTGCTCGACGAAGCTTGCGCCGCGTTCGAACGCGCGACCGGACGCTTCAACGCACGGCCGGTGCGCGTGCCGGCCGCATTCCGCGCGCATGCCGACGCGATGATCCGCTTCGGCATTGGCGGGCAGACCTTCGAGATGCCGGCCGCCGTGAGCGTTGGCGTCGAATCGGTGCAGGACGCCCGCGCCGCGCTGCTTCGCCGCGGCGCCGCCCCGCTGCCCGGCGAGCAGCAACTAATGCTGGTCGCGCCGTATGTGTCGGCCGAGCTGGCCGCCCGCCTGACCGACCAAGGCATCCCGTTTCTCGATACCGCCGGCAACGCGAGCCTGATCCTGCCGGAGGCGACCGTGCTGATCTCCGGCCGGCCGAAACCTTCCCGCACGCCGCGCCGGCAGGCGTCGCGCGCGACCACGCCCAAGGGGCTCGCCGTAATGTTCGCGCTCGCGACGCAGCCGGGCCTCGTCGCGCAACCGTACCGGGCGATCGCCGCCGCGTCGGGCGTCGCGCTCGGCACGGTCAATCTCGCGATGGACGACCTGCTCGCGCGCGGCCTCGTCGCGCAGCGGCGCAATGGCGAGCGCCTGATGCCCGACTGGCCGCGCTTCGTGCAGGAATGGGTCGCGCTGTATCCGAGCCGCCTGCGCGCGAAACTGCCGGCCCGGCGATTTGCCGCCGTCACGCCCGACTGGTGGCGCGGCTTCGATTTCGCGGCATTCGATGCGCGGCTCGGCGGTGAACCGGCGGCCGACCTGCTGACGCACGACCTGAAGCCAGCCGCGGTCACCGTCTATACGCATGGCGCCGTGCCGAACCGCCTGCTGCTTCAGGCGCGCCTGCGCCCGGACGAGCGCGGCGACGTCGAGCTGCTCGAAGCGTTCTGGCCGCCGTCGCCGGCGCTCGACTGGCGCGAGCAGGACGTGCCGCTCGTGCCGCCGCTGCTGATCTACGCGGATCTCGTCTCGTCCGGAGACAGCCGCAATCTTGCCGCCGCCGAACACATCCATGACCGATACCTCGCCCACCCGCCCGCTTGAAGTCGACGCGCGCCGGCCGCTCGAGCCGGCGGCCGCCGCGCTGCTGCAGGCGGTCGGCACGACCTGCGTGCAACTCGACACGGCATTCGTCGTCGCCGGCGCAACTGCGCGCGACATCCTGATGTGGCATGTCCACGGCATCCGGCCGGTACGTGCGACGCGCGACGTCGACGTCGCGGTGTGCGCAGTGAGCTGGCCGTTTCACGAGCGGCTCGTCGATGCGCTCGTCGCGACCGGGCAATTCGCACGTGCGCCGAAGCATCAGCAGAAACTGCTGTTCGACAGCGGGACGCAAGGATTTCGCACGGAGCTCGATCTCGTGCCGTTCGGGCCGCTCGAAGCACCGCCCGGCGAAATCGCATGGCCGCCGCGCGGCGATTTCGTGCTGAACGTGCTGGGATTTCAGGAGGCGGTCGATACGGCGCTGGCCGTGTCGATCGGCGCCGATATCGCTGTGCCGGTGGCGAGCCTGCCGGCGCTCGCGCTGCTGAAGTTGCTCGCGTGGAAGGATCGGGGCGCGCGCCAGAACAGCGACGCGTACGACCTGCTGTTCCTGCTCACGCATTTTCACGACGCGGGCAATCGCGAGCGCATCTGGGACGTCGCGCCCGATCTGCTCGAACGGCACGGCTTCCAGCCGGAGCTGGCGGCGGCCGGGTTGCTCGCGCGCGATGCGAAGCGGATTGCTTCGCCGCAAACGCACGAGGCGATCCGCGCGCTGTTATCGGACGAAGCGGTTTACGCGACCCTCGCGCAGGACCTGCAGGGCCGCGCATTCGCGCTGTTGCCTGGTGAATTCAACGATGACGCTGACCGGTATCTCGACGCGTTCCGCAGTGCTTTCCTCTCGGAACCGCCCGTTCCTCACGCGTGACGTGCTGCCGCGCGACAGCACCGCCATCGTGCATTCGCCGCTCTAGGCCGAGGCTGATCCGATGACCCTAGATGAGATTGATCAAAAATTCATTAAATGCGTCAAGCACACTGGGGATGCGCGACTGATTCAGAACGCCTGTGAGATCCTGTCGCTGCTGCACAGACTTCCTCGCGGCAAGGACACCATAAGCGACCTCACATCGCTGCTCTGATCCGGGTCAAGCAAGTTGAGACCTCGAATCCGACGTTTCAGGGAAATTGCATGCAATTGACGTCCTCACCCGCCTAAAGGCAGGTGATTCCCACACCTGGCGATGCACGTCCGCATCGGAGAATGTTCAGCGCAGCGTTGGTATCTCGATCATGCACGACACCACAGCCATCGCAGGCCCACTCTCTCATTCGCAGTCCCGCGATACCTTTCGGCCGCGTCGTGCTGTCTTTCGATCCGCACGACGAACAGGACTGGGTAGAACCGCTTTCGTCGACTTCCTCGAACGTGGCTCCGTGCGCCATCGCCTTGTAACGGAGTTTGTCTCGGAAGGACGACCAGGATGCGTCGTAGACGCTTTTCGCCATCCTGGTTCTGGCGAGTTTGGCGGCCGACACGTTACCGACCGCCATGTAGTCAAAGCGTCGCACCAGATCGAGCGCGAGCTTGTGCTGGAAATCGGCACGGGCATTCGCGACCTTGGCATGCAGCTTCGCGATATGTCGCTTGTGCTTGCGCGCCCGTTGAGCTTTCGCCAGTTTCTCCGCCGCGCGTCGGCCGAATCGGTCATTGGGCAGCTTCTCGCCCGTCGAAAGTGTGGCGAAGTCTTTCAAGCCGAGATCGATGCCGACACCGGAACGGATCGGGCGGACTTGAACATCGGGCATCTCGATCACGATGTTGAGAAACCAGTTGCCACGCGCATCCTGCGCAAAGTTGGTCCCGTCCTTGATCTTGCCTTCGGGAAGCGGTCGGCTGTGGAATACCCGAAACGTGTTGCCGGCGAAACGGAACGCGTCGCCTTCGCGCTTCAGGTCACGCCCCTTCAGCGGCACCCAGCCCAGCGATTTCCTGCCGCGATAGCGCAGGTAGGGCCGACGGTGCTGACTGCGCGACTTCGCATATTGCTCGCACGTCGCGTTGATCGTGCCGGAGTGGATGCCGAGCGCCTTGCTGCTCCCCGTCGTCAGCACGTTCAGATCGAATCCCGTCGGCCACTTCTTGCTCCACTTGAGCGCGTGCTTCTGCGTGTCATTGCAGAAGTTCCAGACGTAGTTCACCGCACGGCTCTGCTTGTTGAGCAGTCCGTTGAGCGACTTCACGCGGTAGCGGTAGACAAGGATCATGCCGGTGATCCTAACCCGTGCAAGAAGCTGCCTGTCAACAGCACTCCTTTCCTTCCCGCCATCAATGGCGGGGTTTCTCGGAGCAAATTCTGATGAATTCAAGCTATAAGGTAGGCGAAACCACCTCGCAACTTGTTACGTTCGACGTCGATTCTGTACGGCAGTTTGCAACGCTGGCCGGAGACATGAGCCCCCTCCACCACGACGAAGAGTTTGCAAAAACAACCAGGTTCGGCGGGCTGATCGTGAGCGGCACACACTATTCCGCCATGATGATGGGAATGGTCGCGACTTTTCTGACAGAGCGCAGAGCAGGTCTCGGCCTGGAGTTCGAGTTCCAGTTCCGCAAGGCGGTCGCGGTAGGCGAAGCCGTCCGGATGGAGTGGCACATTGTGGCAGTCGAAGCCAACTCCAAGCTCAAAGGTGACGTTATTACGCTCGAAGGTTCGTTGGTCAACGAGAACGGGGACGTTTGCGTTCTCGCCAAATCGAGAAGCCTCAGCATGCCGAAGGAATCACTCACCGCGGAGTAGAATCCCGCCCGGCCCGGGCAACACCGCGGTCACTCAAACGCGCTGCCGCGCGACAACACCGCCATCGTGCATTCGCCGCCCTAGGCCGAGGCTGCCCAATCTTCGAGCGACAACCCCGCGACACGGCTGAATTCGCGACTGTTGTTCGTTACAAGCACGGCACCGGCCGCGATCGCGTGACCGGCGATCGACGCGTCGTTCGCGCCGATCGGCGTGCCACGTGCGGCAAGGTCGACGCGAATCGCGGTCGTTGCATCGACCGCCGCGGTATCCCACGACAGCACGCCATCCAGCCGCGAAACAAAGGCCGTCACGAGTTCCGCATGCTTCGGCGAAGCCTTTCTGCCGACTGCGCCGAATCGCATCTCGGCATAGGTGATCGCCGACACGACGATCCGGTGCTGCGCATTGACGCACGACTGCAACCGGGACAACACCGCGGATGGCCGCTCGCGCATGATGAACGAACAGATGTTCGTATCGAGCATGTAGAGCGTCGTCACCGGGCCGACTCCGTCTGTGCATCGTCATCGGCGCCGGGCAGCTCGAAACGACCGGCTTCGACGACCGTCGGGCGCTCGACGAGGAAGTCGGCATCGGCCCGTGGTTCAGTCGCGAACGACAGCCACGTCGGCCGCACCGGACGCAGCAGCAACGTGTCGCCCTCGCGGCGGATCTCGAGTTCCGTCACACCCTCGAACTCCATGTCCTTCGGGATGCGGATTGCCTGGTTACGGGCGTTCTTGAAAATGGAAACAGTGCGCATAAGCCACTCCACAGGAGTACGATGCGCCCATTTTAGGCATATGCCGGCATATGTCAATGTCGGGGAACGTGCTGCGGGGATCGCGCCCGATGCTATCGCGGGTGTGCTTGCCATGTCGATTGGACCTGTCTGCGATGAGGATGCAATCCATTCTTCCTCATGCCGCCCGCCCGATCCATATCCCGAACAGCCGATGTCCGCGGCCCTTCGACCGCGCGAAACGTCGTCGCTTGCGAATTGACGCATCGGCGCATCGACGCTTCGCGCCCCCGCTCCATCACGGCAACCGGAAAGTGTCAAAGAACGTTTCGCGCTCCATCACGGTGAGCGCCGCCCGCTTGTGCGGGAAGTCGAACTCCTTCAGCGTGTAGAACCCGAGCCGATGCATGTACGCGATATGCCGCACGTGATCGACGCGCGGCTCGCCGACGAGCCGCTGCGTGCGCGGTTCGTCGACGAACATGTAGTGCAGCACCCCGCTCCACCATGCATGCAGCTTGCCCGCGCTCTGGAAGCGCGAGTCGCCGATCAGCAGATGCAGCCCGCGATCGTAGTCGTGCGCGTCGTAGAACGGCGCGAGGCGGTCCTCCTTCGCCCAGTAGAACTCGAAATAGCCGAACGGCGTGTCGTCGAAATAGCCGATCATCGGATGCATGTGCGGATCGGCGAGCCGCTCCGCGAGATACGCGGCGTGCTCGTCGCGCGTGCCGCGCTGATCCCAGAAATGCGCGACGCGATCGAGGTTCATCCAGTCGCTGAACAACTGCGCATGCTCGTCGATGTCGACGGTGCGCAGGCTGAACGTCATCCCGACCTGCGGCATGTAGCGCGCATAGATCTCGCCGGCCGGCGACGGCGGCCGCACCGGATGCCGGTGGCCGTTCGTGATCGCGTAGCGCAGCGGCATCCCGCCCGATGCAGGCGCCTTCAGCCACGGCCGCGGGTTCTGCCAGAACGTCGCGCGCGATGCGCTCAGCCGCAGCCGGTCGCCCGCGACCTGTGCGCCGTCGATCACGCCCTCGCGCACCGCGCGCGCGACGTACGACGCGACGGCCGCCGGCCCGGCGCCGCCGAGCGGCACCGACACCGTCGCCGCGTCGTGCCGCGTGTCCGTGTTGAACAGCGCGACGAATTCCGCGAGCAGCGCGGCCGGCGGATCGTCAGGCCGCCACGCGTCGAGCGTGCGCTCGGCGGCGGCCGTCGCATGCGCGGGCGCCGCGCCGTCGAGCGCCGCGGCCACCTCGCCTTCGACGGCGTCCGCCGGGCCGGCCGGTTTCGTGAGGGTGTCTTCCATCACAGTGCTCCCGCGTCGTGGCGGTCGGCGAGGATGTGCAGCCCCCGCTCGAGCGCCGGAAACAGGCTGCGCTGGAAGTTGTTCCAGCGCAGTTCGAGAATCGTGTCGTCCGGCGCGATCGGCGTGTCGAGCACGTCGCAGATCACCTCGCCGGAATCGATGCCGTTGTCGACGTAGTGGAACGATGCGCCCGTCATCGTCACCGGCTCGACGCGCGACGTCGTGCCGCTCGCCCAGTCGACCCGTTCGCCGCGCGCGCCGTGCAGCGCGTCGAGCGTCGCCCACGCGCCGCGCCGCTGGTACGGCGAATCGTCGGCCGTGATGCCGGGGTGAATGTTCGCGATGCGGCGGTGAAAGCGCGCGCCGGGGCGCACGAGCTCGTCGAGGATCACGAGCAGCCCGTCGAGCACGACCACGTCGGCGTCGAGTTCGAGCAGGCGTTCGAGCAGGCGGCGCTCGAACGCCTGCTTGCCCGTCACGCGCTCGCGCGCGTCGCGCGGCAGCCGGCGGTACGTCGACGCGATCGTGCAGAACAGTTCGTCGACCGGCCGCCCCTGCACGGTCAGCCCGTCGGGCAGGATCCACGGGCGGCCCGGCGTGCGCGCGAAGCCGTAGTCGGCGACCTTCGCGCGATCGGCGGGCGAGCCTTCGTCGTCGTCGACGATCACGCCCTTGAGCGTGTAGCGCTCGCCGAGCGGCGAGTCGTTCAGGCGCTCGACGAGGAATTCGAGCGGCGCCTTCATGTAGCGCGTGCCGCCCTGGTAAGCAACCGGCTGGCCGGCGCGATCGGCCGCGCCGTTGCGCAGCGACTGGATGTAGACGAGATTTTTCTTCGGCATGGAGGCGTCGTGGAAAAAGCGGACGACGGCGCCGCGGCCCGCCCGCACCGGCCCGAAGGCCGGCCGGCGCGCCGCGGCGCGCGGCGTCACCAGTTGTATTTCGCGGTGGCGATCACCGTACGGTCGGTACCGAAAATGCACACGCTCGTCGACTGGCAACCGCTGATGTAGTGGCGGTTGAACAGGTTCGTCCCGTTCACGGCAAAGCGCCAGTTACGCGTGTCGTAGTGCACGCCCGCGTCGAACAGCGTGTAGCTCGATACCGTCAGCGAGTTGTCCGCCGCACCGGCCGCCGCGCTCTGGTAACGCACGCCGCCGCCCAGGCCGAAGCCCGTGAGCGGCCCCGTGTGCCACGTCCAGTCAGCCCACAGCGACGCCATCTGGCGCGGCCGCGGAATGTCGACCGGCCAGTTGTTCAGCGACGCGTCGTTGGCCTTCACGTTCTTCACGTCCTGGTACACGTAGGACGCGATCAGCGACAGGTTCCGCGTGAGCTTGCCGGTCGCGCTCAGCTCGATGCCGCGCGAACGCACTTCGCCGGTCTGGATCGACGTCGTACCGGACGGGTCGAGATTCAGCGGCGTCGACGTGAGCACGTTGGTCTGGTTGATCTGGTAGATCGCCGCGTTCAGCATCAGGTTCTTGCCCGGCGGCTGCCAGCGCAGGCCGGCCTCGATCTGCTTGCCGCGCGTGGGCTGCGGCAGGCCGCCGCCGTACAGGTTCACGCCGATCAGCGGGTTGAACGACGTCGCGTAGCTGATGTACGGCGACAGCCCGTAGTCGCCCTGGTACGTAAGGCCCACGCGGCCGGTGAACGCCGTGATGTCGGCCTTCGACTGCGTGCCGCCCGCGCGGTCGTCCAGCCGCTGGTTGACCCAGTCCTCGCGGCCGCCGAGCGTCAGCGTCCAGCGGTTCCACTTGATCTGGTCCTGCACGTACAGCCCGAACGTGTTCATCGTCGTGTACGTGTTGGTACGGTACGTGGTGTTCGGCGGCGAAAACACGGACAGCGTGACCGGCGTGTAGACCGGGTTGTAGATGTTCAGCGTCGGCGCGGCGGCCAGCCATTCGCTGTCGGTCGCGGTCTGCCGGTTGTACTGGAAGCCGAGCAGCAGCGTGTGCTCGAGCGGCCCGGTGCCGAAGCGGCCCTGCAGGTTGTTGTCGATGTCGAAGCGGCTGTAGTTCGTCTGGAACACGCCGGCCCAGCGGTTGATGTCGGTCAGGCTGCCGTCCGCGAAGCCCGCGCCGAACACCGAACCGTTGTCGAGCGACAGGTGCATCCAGCGCACGTTCTGCCGGAACGTCCACATCGAGTTCAGGTTCCGCTCGAACTGATAGCCGAGCGACCACTGCTTCTTGCGGTAGTAGTTGAAATTCGGGTCGCCGCCGTAGACGTCCTTGTCGAGCTGCCCGTTCGGGTTCGGCAGCACCGTGCCTTGCGCCGGCAGGAAGTTCGACGAGATGTCGCCCCAGTCCTGCAGGTACGTGGCCGACAGCGTCAGCGACGTATCGGCGTCGGGGCGCCAGCGGAACGTCGGTGCGAGCGCGACGCGCTGGTCGTTGTTCGGGCCGGTCAGCGCGTTGCCGTCGCGCGCGACGCCGACGAACCGGTACGCATACTTGCCGTCCGCGTCGAGCTTGTCACCGACGTCGATCATGAACTGCTTGCGCGCATAGTTGCCGAACTGCACGCCGGCTTCGCGCACGCGCTCGCCGTCGGCCGTCTTGGTCTGCACGTCGATGATCGCGCCGGGGTCGCCCGCGCCGTACAGCACCGACGTCGGCCCGCGCAGCACGGTGATGCTGTCGATCATGTACGGATCGACGCGCCAGCTCGACAGGTTCAGTGTATTCGGCACCTGCAGGCCGTTCACGTAGGCCGTCGGCGTGAAGCCGCGCAGCGCCGCGTACCAGTCGGAACGGTTGTCCGAGCCGTACGACGAGAAGCCCGGCACGTAGCGCAGCGCCGCGTTCACGTCGGTCGCGCCGGTCATCTCGATCTGCTGCGCGGTGACGACGTTGATCGTCTGCGGAATTTCATTGATCGACGTATCGGTCTTGGTGCCGGTCCGGCTGCGCTTCGCGACGAGACCGACCGTGCCGTCGCCTTCCGAGCCCGCGTTGACGTTGATCGCCGGCAGCGTGCCGGTCGCCGGGCCATTCGGCGCACTGGCCCCCGCACTCGCCGCCGCACCGTTGCGCGCACTGTCAGTCGACGTCGCGGCGCCTGCGTTCACGGCCGGCGCCGTCTGCGCGAATGCGTGCCCTGCCGCCATCCCGAACGTCACGCTCGCCGCGGCCGCGATCGCACGCAAACGCGTGCCTGTTGCCCACTCCATCTTTCTCTGCTCCACTTTTTTGATGCGGTCTCCGACCGCGCCTTTGTCAAAGAGCGAAAGCCATGCGGCCCGCGCTCGCCCCGTTTTGATGTCGTTGTTCATGCAATGCCCGGGCCGCGCCATCGTCGTGGGCGGGCGCGATCCCGTCTTCGAGCGACGCGCAGATCTCGTCCGCGCGGCGTGCCAGCACCGACAGCAGCGTGTCGGACAGGCCGTGGCTGTCTTCGCAGCAGCCTTGCAGGTAGATGCGCGGCGCGAAGTGCTCGGGCGTCGCGAGCAGGTAGTCGCGCGTGACGTCGCCGCGCGTGAGCGCATCGCCGAGGTGCGGTGCGAGCCCTTCGAGCAGCGCCGAATGCGTGTCGCGCCGATAACCGGTCGCGAGCACGAGCGCGTCGAAGCGCTCGACGCGCGTCGCACCGTTCATCCGGTCGCGCAGCGTCAGCTCGATGCGGCCGTCGGCGGTGCGCACCGCGCCCTCGATCGCGCTGTTCGCGAGCAGCGCATGACGCGGCGTGCCGTCGATGCGCTGCAGGTACAGCATTTCGTAGATCTGCTCGATCAGCGGCCGGTCGACCACCGCGTAGTTGGTGTCGCGGTAGCGCTCGAGCAGCGCGCGGCGTGCATCGTGCGGCTGCGCGTAGACGACGTCGGTGAACTCGGGGCTGAAGATCTCGTTGACGAACGGACTGTCGTCGGCCGGCTTCAACGCGCCCGCGCGCATCACGAGGTGCGCGTCGACATGCGGGAAGCGGCGCGCGAGGTCGATGAACACCTCGGCCGCGCTCTGCCCCGCGCCGATCACCGCGACGCGGCGGCGTTCGCCGTCCGGCGACGCGACCAGCCGGTCGATGTCGGTCAGGTACGACGACGAATGGATCACGCGATCGCGGCCGAGCGCGGCGAACGCATCCGGCACCGCCGGCGTGCCGCCGACGCCGACCGACAGCGCACGCGTCACGCGCTGGCGCTCGCGGCCGGTCGCGTCGCGCGACAGCACGCGCAGCGCGTCGATCCGCGCGCCGTCGCCGCGCACGGGCTCGATCGCCATGACGGTCTCGCTGTAATGGACGTGCGCGTCGAACGCGTCGGCGACCCAGCTCAGGTAGTCGTGGAATTCGACGCGGGTCGGATAGAAGTTCTTCAGATTGACGAATTCGTTCAGCCGGCCGCGTTCGAACAGGTAATTGATGAACGTGTAGCGGCTCTTCGGATCGCGCATCGTGACGAGATCCTTCAGAAACGAGATCTGCATCCGGCAGTCGTCGAGCAGCATGCCGCGGTGCCAGCCGAATTCGGGCTGCCGTTCGATGAAGCAATGGGCGAGCGGGCGCGCCGCGCGCCGCTCCTCCAGACGGATGGCCAGCGCCAGATTCGACGGCCCGAAGCCGACGCCGATCAGGTCGAATACGGTTTCTCTCTGCATGTCTCTCAGCTCCCTTGTCGGTGAAACCGGCCCGTCAGACGTGACGGCCGGAAAAGAAGGTCTCGCGCAGCGTGCGCATCCACAGCGGCTGTGCGTCGGCGAGCGCCAGACGGCGCTGCCGCGCGAAGCCATGCCGCGCGAGGGTGTCGACGACCCGCGCGCGGCCGGCCGGGACCGCGCAGCCGACCGCTTCGGTGCGCGGGTCGTCGAGAAACAGGTAATGCACGACGGACGGCAGCCAGCCGGCCACACAATGCGGGCCGCGCCAGCGCGACTCGCCGACCAGCATCCGCAGCCCGCGGTCGTAGTCGCGCGCGCCGACGTGCGGCGCGAGCGGGTCTTCCTTCAGCCAGAACGCCTCGATATACGCGAACGGTTCGCCGTCGAAGCAGCCGACGAGCGGCGTGACGTGCGGATCGGCATCGGGCGCCGTGCCGTGGGCGCCGGGCTGCGTGCCCGGCCAGCCGTCGCGCACGCGTGGCTCGTCGAACCAGCGCGCGACGCGTGCGGCGTCCTCGCCCGGTTGCCAGCCGCGCAACGTGAAGCGCACGCCGAGCGCCGGCAGGTCGCGCGCATACACGTCGCCGCGCGGCGCGGGCGGCCGGCGCGGATGACGCCGGCCGTCGGTCAGCATCGGCAGCGTCGCGCACGGCAGCGGCGTGCCGACGCGCCACAGATCGGCCTGCTGCGCCCAGCCCTCGCGCATGCACAGGCCACCGTCAGCGAGCACGCCGCTCGCGCGCAGTGCATCGAGCGCGACCGCCGGCCATGCGGCCGGGTCGAGCCGGATCGCCGCGCGGCGCGCGTCGTCGGAAAACGCGGCGGCGAGCGCGGCCAGCAGCGCACGGCGCTGGTCGGCCGGCGCCGCGCGATGGTTGTACGCGACGAGGCGCAAGGTGCCGTCGTCCGCGAGTTGCGCGCGCAGCAGCTGCGCGCCGATGCCGGCGCCCTGCGCGACGCGGATCTCCGCGTCGTCGCGCGCGGCGAACAGGCCGTCCGCGAACGCGAGACGGCAGGTGTCGGGCATCGTGAAGCCGTCCGGACGCACTTCAGCCAGCATCGCGCACCTCCTGCTCCGTTTCGGCCGAAGCCTCGATTCGCGCGGCGAGCGCCGCGAGCGTCGGCGACGCGAACACGTCGGCCACCGTCAGCGCATGACCGGCGCGGCTGGCCGCATCGACGAAGCGCACGACGTCGAACGACGTCGCCCCGGCCTCGAACAGGTCGGCGTCGGGTGCGGGCGCGGCCGTCGCGAACGTGTCCGACCACAGCGCGGCGAGCGCGGCTGCCGCGTTCGGCGCGGCGTCGCTCGATGCCGTGACGCGCGGCGCGTCGCCGGCCGGCGCGGCCGCCGTGTGGGCGGCGAACAGCGCATCGGGCGCGCCGAGCGCCGCTTCCGGCGCACCGGCAAAACGCGCGACTTCGTCGTGATAGAGATCGACGAGCGCATCGACGAAGCGGCTGTCGAGCAGTTCGTCCGCATAGGAAAACGCGGCGCTGACGCGACCGTCCGGGTGCTCGACGACGTCCAGCTCCAGCGTGAACACCACGCGATGGCGCACATCGTCGAATTCGGCGAGCGACAGGCCGGCCCAGTCGCGCGCGGCGGCGCCGGTCGGGCGCAGGTAGTTGAACATCACCTGGAACAGCGGATTGGCGTGCGCCGCACGCGGCGCGCGCAGCGCCGCGACGACGTCGGCGAACGGCACGTCGGCATGCGCATACGCGGCAAGCGCCGTATCGCGCACCTGCGCGAGCACGTCCGTGCGGCTGGCCGCCGCATCGAGCCGCGTGCGCACGACCACGGAATTGATGAACAGGCCGAGCGCATCGCGCGCCGCGTCGCCCGTCAGCTCACGCGTCGACGCGAGCACGCCGACCGGCTGGTCGGCCGCGCCGGTCACGCGGAACAGCGCGGTGTTGAGCGCCGCGTGCAGCAGCATCGGCAACGTCGCGTGCGCGGCCGACGCGGCGTCGCGCGCGGCACGGATCAGCGCCGCGTCGAACTCGAACGCGATGCGCGCCGCACGCCATTGCGGGACGGCCGGCGCGTTGGCGCGCTGGGGCAGCACGGACGACGGCAGCTCGGCCAGCGCGTCGCGCCAGTACGCGACGCGGGCGGGATGGCACGGCGCGGGCAGCACGAGCGACGTGTTTTCCGTCGTTGACGCTGCCGGTGCCGCCGCTGCCGAAGATGCCGAAGCCGCATCGCCCCGCACGAGCGCGACATAGCGCGCACGCACCGCGTCGAGCCACAGCTCGATCGATTCGCCATCCGACACGATGTGATGGATCGTCACCGACAGCACGTGATCGTCCCCGCCGAGCCGCAGCACGCGTGCGCGCCACAATGGCGCATCGTCCGTGAGATCGAACGGCGCGAGCGCATCGGCGTCGGTCAGCGCCGCCGCGCGGGCGAGCGCGTCGGGTTGCGCGGACAGATCGACGAGCGGCAGCGCGACGGTTGCCGCGGCGTCGATGCGCTGTCCCGGCAGCATGCCGTCACGCGCGACGACTCGTGCGCGCAGCGCCGGGTGCGCGGCCGCCGCCGCCGAAAACGCCGCGCGCAGCGCATCGACGTCGAGCGGACCGCGCACGCGCAGCGCGACCGGGATGTTGTAGGCGGCGCTGTCCGGCTGCGCGCGCCACAGGAACCACAGGCCGAGTTGCGCGGGCGACAGCGGCCACACGCCATGCGCATCGGGTTTGACCACCGCGACGCCCGGCGCCGCGGCGCCGGCGTGCGCGGCGCGCGGCGCGTCGGCCACCTGGCGCGCGTATTGCGCGAGCACCGGCGCTTCGAACAGCGCCCGCACCGGCACGTCGCGGCCGAGCCGCTCGGCGACACGCGTCGCGACGCGCACCGCCGCCAGCGAATGCCCGCCGAGTTCGAAGAAGTGATCGCCACGGCCAACGCGTTCGACGTTCAGCACGTCGCGCCAGATCGCCGCGAGCGCGGCTTCGTCGCCGTCGTGCGGCGCTTCGTACGCGCGTTCGACGCGCATCGGGGCCGGCAGCCGTGCACGGTCGACCTTGCTGTTCGCATTGCGCGGCAGCGCATCGAGCACGATCAGCTGCGCGGGCACCATGTAATCGGGCAGCGTGCGGCGCAAGTGCGCGTCGAGCGTCGCGGCCTCGACCGGCTGAGCGGCGGCCTGCGCATCGGCGCTCAGTTCGACGTACGCGACGAGCTGCGCGTGCGCGCCCTGCCCGTGCACGACCGCGCATGCTTCGCGCACCGCGTCGTGCGCGGCCAGTTGGGCCTCGATCTCGCCGAGTTCGATGCGCAGCCCGCGCAGCTTCACCTGGTGATCGACGCGGCCGATGAAGTCGAACACGCCGTCCGCGCGGCGTCGCACGAGGTCGCCCGTGCGGTACAGGCGCGCACCCGGCGCGCCGTACGGATCCGGCACGAAGCGCTCGGCCGTCAGCGCGGGACGATCGAGGTAGCCGCGCGCGACGCCGATCCCCTCGCCGCCCAGGTACAGTTCGCCGATCACGCCGACCGGCAGCGGATGCAGCCGCTCGTCGAGCACATGCGCGGTACGCGCGCCGACCAGCGTGCCGATCGGCAGATAGGCGGCGTCACCCAGCTTCGCGAGATCGTCGCCGGGACGGAACATCCACAGCGTCGGCGTGATCACGGTTTCGGTCGGGCCGTAGCCGTTGACCACGCGCACGTTCGGCATCGCGCGGCGCAGCATCGCGAACGCTTCGCGCGACGTCGCTTCGCCGCCGACGGTCAGCGAGCGCAGCGTCGGCGGCGCCCCGTGCGCGAGCGCCCATTCGGCGAGCTGAGCCGCGCAGCCGGGCGGCACGTAGGTCATCGTCACGCCGTCGCGGACCATCATCGCGCAGGTCTGCGCGGGCGGCCACAGCACGTCGGCCGTCACCGACACGGCGGCACCCGACAGGTATTGAGAAAACCAGCCTTCGTGCGCGCCGTCGAAGTTGACCGACTGGAACAGCAGAAACACGTCGTTCTCGCCCGCGCCGTAGCGCTCGGCAATCGCCACGCAATGCCGTGCGAAGGCCACGTGATCGACGATCACGCCCTTCGGCTTGCCGGTCGAGCCCGACGTGTAGATCGCATACGCCGCATGGCCGGGCAGCACGTCCGGCAGCGCGACGTCGGCCGCCGCGTCGAGCGCGTCGACTTCGTCCGCGCGCCAGATGCGCAGTGCCGGCAGCTCGGGCAGCGAGGCGGCGCTCGCGCCGTCGGTCAGCACGTGCGCGATGCCCGCATCGCCGACGATCTGCGCGAGCCGTTCGCGCGGATGAGCCGGATCGAGCGGCACGAACGCGGCGCCCGACTTCAGCACCGCGATTAGCGCGACCAGCAGGTCGACCGAACGCTGCAGCGCGACGCCGACGCGCATCTCGGGCCGCACGCCGGCCGCGACGAGATTGCGTGCGATGCGGGCCGCGCGCGCGTCGACCTCGCCGCGCGTCAGCGCGCGATCGATGTCGGCAACGCCGCGTGCGTCGGGCCGCGCCTGCGCATGCGCGGCGATGCGCACGTGCACCGGCACGAACGGCTCGGCTTCGGCCGCGCCTGCCGGTGCGTTCCACGCGAAGAGTTGCGCGAGTTCATTGGCCGGCAGCCAGTCGAGATCACCGATCGGCAACTCGGGGCGAGCGAGCGCGTCGTCGAGCAGCGTGACGAAGCGTGCGGCGAGCCGCGCGATCGCGTCCGCATCGAACAGGTCGAGCGCGTAGATGAACGCAGCGTCGAACGTGCCGTCGGGCGTCGCTTCGACGGCAAGCGTCAGGTCGAATTTCGCGGACGGCGTGCCGGATGGCAGCAATGCGGCCGACGCCGCGCCGAGCGCCGGCAGCGCGCGCCGCTCGCCGTACGCGGCCATCACCTGGAACAGCGGATGGTGGCTGGCGCTGCGCGGCACGCCGAGCGCGTCGACGACCTGCTCGAACGGCACGTCCTGGTGCATCTGCGCATCGACGAGCGCGCGCTGCGTGCGCGCGACCAGCGACGCAAAATCACCGTGCGCCGGCACGTCGACGTCGATCGCGAGCGTGTTGACGAAGAAGCCGATCAGGCCGGCCGTTTCCGCGCGCTCGCGGTTCGCGGCCGGCACGCCGACGCAGATCCGCGTGTCGCCCGTCGCACGCGCGAGCAGCGCGTCGAGCGCCGCGAGCAGCACCGCGAACGGCGTCGCGCCCGATGCGGCCGCGAACGCGCGCAGCCGTGCACCGATATGGGCGTCGAGCGAGAACACGTGGCGTGCGCCGCGCGCGCTGCGGCGTGCGGGCCGCGCGGCCGCACCCGGCAGCGTGAGCACGCCGCGCTGCGGATCGAGCCGTTCGCGCCAGAACGCCAGCTGGCGATCGCGTTCGCCGGCATCGAGCCAGCGGCGCTGCCACAACGCATAGTCCGCGTACTGGATCGGCAGCGGCGCGAGCGGCACCGGCTTGCCCGACGCATACGCGCGATAGAACGCCGCGAGCTCGTCCAGCATCACGCCCGACGACCACCCGTCCGACACGATATGGTGCACGGTCAGCGCGAGCCAGTGATGCGTCGCGTCGAAGCAGATCAGGTGTGCACGCACGAGCGGCGCCGCGCCGAGATCGAATGCAGCGGCTTCGTCGGCCGCGGCGACGCTTTCGGCGCGCGCGACGCGCTGCGCATCGGGCACTGCGTCGAGATCGGTCTCGCGCCACGGGCAGCGCAACGGCGGATGAATCGTCTGCGCGACGCCGTCGTCCGCTTCGTCGAAGGTCGTACGCAGCGCTTCATGGCGCGCGATCAGCGCATCGCACGCAAGCCGCAGCGCGTGCGCGTCGAGCGGGCCCGTCAGCGCGAGCCGCTCGGTGATGTGATATGCGTCCGGCGCGTCGATCAGCCGGGCGTGCAGCCACAGCCGCGTCTGCGCGAACGACGCCGGCACGCGATCGCTGCGCGGCGTGCGCGGCGGGATCGGCAGCACGCGAAAATCGATGCCGGCCGCGCCGAGCTTGTCGATGAACACCGCGCGCTGCGCGTCGGGCAGTTGCGCGAAACGCGTCGCGAGCGCGAGCCAGTCGGGTTGAACCTTCGTCATCCGTCGTCCTTATTGGGTTTCCAGTTCGCCGAGCAACGCGTCGATCGCGCTCGCCGCGTCGGTCTCGCCCTGTGCCGCGCAGGCCGCGTCGATCGCCTCCGCGCAGCGTGCGAGCGTGCGGGTGTCGAACAGCGTGCGCAGCGGCAGCGCGAGACCCCAGTGCAGGTTCGCCTGCGCATGGGCCTGCGTCGCGAGCAGCGAGTGGCCGCCGAGCAGGAAGAAGTCGTCGTCGCGGCCGATCGCGTCCACATGCAGCACGCGCTGCCAGATCGCCGCGAGCGCGCGCTCCGTGTCGGTCGCGAGTTCGACGGCCGCGGCCGCCTCGCGCACCGGCGCAGGCAACGCATGGCGGTCGCACTTGCCGTTCGGCGTAACGGGAAGCGCGTCGAGCTCGATCAGCTGCGATGGCACCATGTACGCCGGCAACTGCGCGCGCAGCGAATCCAGCAGTGCCGCCCGGTCGAGCGACGCCGCGTCGCCGCGTGCGACATAGCCGATCAGTTGCTCGTCGCGCACGATCACGACCGCGTCGTGCACGCCCGGCGCCATGCGCAGCAACGCCTCGATTTCACCGGGCTCGATCCGCTGGCCGCGCAGCTTCACCTGCGTGTCGACGCGGCCGAGGTAGTCGAGTGCGCCATCGGCGCGGCGCCGTGCGAGGTCGCCGGTGCGATACATGCGCGCGCCCGGCACGAACGGATCGGGCACGAAGCGCTCGGCGGTCAGCCCCGGGCGGCCGAGATAGCCGCGCGCGAGGCCCGCGCCCGCCAGATACAGTTCGCCGGTCGCGCCGGCCGGCACCGGCTGCCATGCCGCGTCGAGCACGTGCAGCTGCAGGTTCGCGATCGGATGGCCGATCGGCACCGCGACGGCGTTCGCGTCGTCGGGGCCGCAGGTCCAGTGCGACACGTCGATCGCGGCTTCCGTCGGCCCGTACAGGTTCACGAGCATCGCGTTCGGCATGAGCCGTGCGACCTTCGCGACGAGTTCGGGCGCGAGCGCTTCGCCGCTCGCGACGATCAGGCGCACGCTGTCGCATTGCGCGGCGGCCGAGAAATCGTCGAGATACGCGGCGAACGCGGCCAGCATCGACGGCACGAAGTGCAGCACCGTCACGCCGTGCGCATGGATCGCGGCCGCGAGGCGGGCCGGATCGCGGTGGTCGCCGGGCGCGGCGATCGCGAGCTTCGCGCCGATCGCGAGCGGCCACACGAATTCCCATACCGACACGTCGAAGCCGAACGGCGTCTTGTGCAGCACGACGTCGTCGCGCGTGAGCCGATACGCGTGCTGCATCCACGCGATCCGGTTCGCGAGCGCGCCGTGCGAGTTGCCGGCGCCCTTCGGCTTGCCGGTCGAGCCGGACGTATAGATCAGGTACGCGAGCCGGGCGTCGTCGATGTCGGTGTCGGCCGTGGCTTCGTTCGCTCCATCCGCTTCGGCCGCTTCGTCGGCGAGCAGATCGGCCACCGTCAGCAGCTGTGTCGTCGCGTCGTCGCCGAGCGCTGCCTCGACCTGCTCGCGCAGATGGGCCTGCGTGATCGCGACCGCCGGCCGCGCGTCGCGCAGCAGGTATGCGATGCGCTCGGCCGGATAGTCGGGATCGACCGGCAGGTATGCCGCGCCGGCCTTCAGCACGCCGACGAGCGCCGTCACCATGTCGAACGAGCGCTCGACGCACAACGCCACGGGCGTATCGGGCCGCACGCCGCGCCGGCGCAATGCGGCGGCAACGCGCGTCGTGTTCAGGTCGAGTTCGCGATAGGTCGCGCGTTGCACGGCGCCGTCGGCATCCGCGTATTCGAGCGCGATCGCGTCGGGCGTCGCCTGTGCGGCGGCCGCGAATTGCAGATGCAGCGGCTGCCGCTGCGCGGGCGGCCACGTCCGCGCGGTGTCCTGCGCGCGCGCCAGTGCGGCGCGCGCCGCGTCGTCGGCGATCGACAGCGTGCCGAGCAGCGCATCCGGCGTGCGGGCCAGCGCGTCGAGCGCGCATGCGAAAGCGCGGTGCCAGGTCTCGACCTGGTGCGCATCGACGCGTGCGGTGTCGTAGCCGTAGTCGATCGTCAGTTCGGTGCCGCTCTCGATCACGAGCGTCAGCGCGAAATCGGTCGCTTCGATGCTGCGCACGTCGCTCAGCGCGAGCGCGCGCGGATCGGCGTCGCGCACGGTCTCGTCGACCGGATAGTTCTCGAACACGACCAGCGTGTCGAACAGGGCGCCGCCGGCGCCGCGTGCCCAGCGCTGGATATCGGCGAGCGGCGTGTGCGCATGCTCGGCGGCGGCCGCGTTCTCGCGTTGCAGCGCCTGCAGCCAGTCGGCCGCGCGCTGCTGCGGCGCCGGCGCCGTGATCACCGGCAGCGTGTTGATGAAGAGGCCGAGCACCGTGTCGACGTCCGCGAGCGCATCGGGACGGCCCGCGACGGTCGCGCCGAACGCGACGGCCGGCTGGTGCGTCATGCGCTGCAGCGCGAGCGCCCACGCGCCCTGCACCAGCGTGTTGACGGTCAGCTTCAGCGCACGCGCCGTTTGTGTGATGCGCGTCATCCCATCCGCGTCGATCGTCGCGCGCCACGTGACCATCTCGGCGTCGGCGCGATCGGCCACGCGTTCGGCGATCAGCGTCGGTGCGTCGAGCCGCGCGAGCCGATCGGTCCAGAAGCGTTCGTCCGCGGCACGATCGCGGGTGCCGAGCCACGCGATGAAGTCACGATAGCGCAGCGCCGGGCGGCTCGCGAACGGCGACCCCGCATCGGGGTCGCGATAGTCGCGCAGCACGTCCGCGAGCAGCCGCGCGGTGCTCCAGCCGTCGAGCAGCACGTGGTGACGCGTCCAGACGACGCGCCACGCGTCATCCGTCACGCGGATCAGCGTGAGCCGCATCAGCGGCGGCTCGCGCCAGTCGAAGCCACGTGCGCGGTCGGCCGCGAGCCACGCGTCGAAATCGGCGTCGAGCCTGTTGCCGCGCGTGCGCCAGTCGAGCTGCTCGACCGGCATCTGCGCATGGCGATGCACGCATTGCAGCGGCGCGGCCTCGTCAGGCATCACGCTGGTGCGCAGGATGTCGTGGCGCGCGACGGACGCGCCGAACGCGGCCGCGAGCCGGTCGGCGTCGAGCGCCGTCGCGGTCGCGACGAGCTGGTTCACGTAGCTGGCATGACCGGGCGCGAACAGCGCATGGAACAGGATCCCCTGCTGCATCGGCGACAGCGGATACACGTCGTCGATCGTGCGCCAGTCGAGCGGCGCGCGTTCGATCGCGGCCTGCGTGAGGCCGGCAGCCTGCGCGAGCGGGAAATCGCCCGGCGTCGCGCCGCCGCCGCGATGCGCGACCCGCGACGCGCAAGCATCGGCGAGTTCGCGCAGTGCGGCGGCAAAGCGCGCCGCGAATGCGTCGATCGTCGCGCGCTCGAACTGCGGCGCGCCGTAGACCCAGTGAACCTTCAGCGTGCGTGCGCCGTCACGGTCGGTATCGAGGTACGCATGGATCGCGAGCGTGTTGCCGAGCGGGCCTTGGCGGTCGCGCTCGATGCCGGTGCCGCCGAAGCGCGGCACGAGCGTCGCGTCGCGCGGCGCGTCGAACTGGCCGAGATAGTTGAACGTGACGCGCGGACGCGGCACGGCGGCCAGCGCCGCACGCGTCGCCGCATCGCCGTAGTGCGCGAGCACGCCGAAGCCGAGCCCCTTGTGCGGCACCGCGCGCAATGCATCCTTGACCGCGCACAGCGTGTCGCGCGCGGTGGCTTCGACCGGCAGCGTCACTGGATAGTGGCTCGTCAGCCAGCCGATCGTGCGGCTCGCGTCCGCGTCGTCGAACAGCGCCTCGCGGCCATGGCCTTCGAGTTCGACGCGGCACGACGCGGCGCCGCCGGCACCGGTCAGCGCCAGCGCGAGCGCCGCGCCCAGCAGTTCGATCGTCTGCGTGCGATACGCGGCGTGGGCGTCAGTCAGCGCGGCGCGGGTCAATGCCGCGTCGATCGTCTGCACGACGACGGCCGCATCGGCGTTCGTCGCCGGTGCGTCGGGATGATCGGGCACGAGGTCGTCGCCGTGGGCCATGCCGGCCCAGTATGCGGTTTCAGCAGCGAACGGCGATGCGGGCTGCGTCGCGGCACGCGCCAGGCGGGCGGCCCAAGCATCGGCGCGCAGGCCCGGCTGCGACAGGCGCGCGGGCACGCCCTCGCATGCGGCGCGATACGCGGCGTCCAGGTCGTCGAGCAGGATGCGCCACGACACGCCGTCGACGATCGCATGGTGGATCGCCAGATACAGCTGCGTCGAACCGTCCGGCAGCCGCGCCGCACAGGCGCAGGCGAGCGGCCCGCGGCTAAGGTCGAGGCGGCACTGCAAGGCGTCGAAGCGCGCCAGTGCGTCGGCTTCGTCGCGGGCGGCGACTTCGACGAACGGCAGCGCGTCGTACGGCTTCGCCGCATCGCTCGCGTGCCACTTGCCGTCCGCGCCGCGCGCGAAGCGCTGACGGAATGCGTCGTGATGGGTCAGCAACGCATCGAACGCACGCGCGAAGGCGTCGGCGTCGAACGGGCCGCGCACGTCGAACGCGACCGACTGGTTCCAGTGGCCCGGATGCGGCACGTCGAGTGCGAAGAAGCGCTGCTGCGCGGGCGTCAGGATCGCCTCGGCAGCCGGTGCGGACTGCGCCGGCGCAGGCGTCGGCGTTGTCGTCATTGCAGCAGCGGCTTCCCCGCTCTTCGCGACGCGAGCGAGTTCGGCAACAGTCGGGCCGTCGAACAGCTGCTTCGGCGTGAAGCGCACGCCGCGCTTGCGGGCGCGCGCGATCACCTGCAGCACGAGGATCGAATCGCCGCCGAGTTCGAAGAAATTGTCGTCGCGACCGACGTGCGGCGCCTTCAGCACCGCTTGCCAGACTTCGGCGAGCGCCGTCTCGACCGGGCCCCGCGGCGCGTCGCCGGAAGCCGTCGCCACCGGCGCGGCCGCCCGTTCGCGCAACGCCGCGCGATCGATCTTGCCGTTCGCGGTCACCGGCAGGCCGGCGAGCGCGACGAACTGCGCGGGCACCATATAGTCGGGCAGCGTCGCGCCGAGCGCCGCGCGCACGGCGGCCTCGTCGAATGCCGCGCCGTCGCGCATCACGACGAATGTCGCGAGCCGCAGGCGGCCGTCGTGCTCGATCGCGAGCGTCTCGGCCTGCGCGATCGGGCCGGCCGCGCGCACCGCCGCGCTCACCTCACCCGGCTCGACGCGATAGCCGCGAATCTTCACTTGATCGTCGATGCGGCCGAGGAACGCGAGACGGCCGTCCGTGCGCAGACGCACGCGGTCGCCGGTGCGATACAGGCGCGCACCGGGCGTGAACGGATCGGGCACGAAGCGCTCGGCGGTCTGCGCCGGCCGGTTCAGGTAGCCGCGCGCCACGCCCGGCCCGCCCAGATACAGCTCGCCCGTCGCCCCGGCCGGCACGCACGCGCCGAACGCGTCCAGCACCAGGGCGCGCGCATTCGGCAGCGGCACGCCGAGCGGCACGCCGCTCGCCGGATCGCGCGCATCGGCCGCGATCGACGCGGTGTCGCAGGCAATCGCGCCGACGGTCGCTTCGGTCGGCCCGTAATGGTTGATCACGCGGCAGGCCGGCGCGAGCGCGGCCACGCGCGCAACGAGCGCCCACGTCAGCGTTTCGCCGCCGGTCACGAGCGCGTGGCGCGGCAGCACGTCGGCCGGCACGCGCGCGTCGAGCAGCGCCTGCAGATGGCTCGGCACGATCTTCAGCACGCCGACGTCGCGGCCGCGCATTTCCTGCGCGAACAGGTCCGGATCGAACGCGCACGCGGCCGGCAGCAGATGCAGCGTGCGGCCCGCGCACAGCGCGCCGAACAGCGTCGTGTGGCCGAGGTCCGCGGCGACGGTCGACACCATCGCGAACGACGCGTCCGGCGCGAACGCGAGTTCGTCGAGCATCCCCTGCACGTAATCGGCCAGTGCGCCGTGCGACACGACGACGCCCTTCGGCGTGCCGGTCGAGCCCGACGTATAGATCAGATAGGCGCCCTGTTCCGGGTGCGGTGCGACGCGCACGCCGGCCGCATGGGCGAGCGTCGCGTCCTGCGCGAGCGTGTCGACGTCGAGCGGCTGGACGTCGGTGCCGGCCGGCCACGCGGCCAGATCCGCGACGAGCGCGCGGCGTGCGCCGCAATCGGCGGCCGCGGCCGCCAGGCGCGCGGCCGGCTGCGCCGGGTCGAGCAGCACGGCCAGCGCGCCGGCCTTCAGCGCGCCGAGCAGGCCGACGACGAAGCGGGCCGAACGCTCGATGCAGACGATGACGGGCGCTTCGGCCGTCACGCCGTGCAGTTTCAGTGCATGCGCGATGCGGTTCGACGCGTCGTCGAGTTCGGCGAACGTCAGCGACGCCGACGCATCGGCCAGCGCGACGCGATGCGGATAGGCGGCCGCCTGCCGCGCGAATGCAGCGACGATGTCGGCGTGTTCGATGCTCAGCGCGCGGCCGTCGCGCGGCTGGCGCGTCGCCGGCGACGCATCGCACGGCAGCGCGGCCGTCGCGCATTGCGGTTCATGGGCGGCGCACGCGAGCAGCGCCGCGTAGCTGTCGAGCCATGCGCGCGCGGTATCGGCGTCGATGCAGTCGGTCGCGTAGGCGGCGACGAGTTCGATCCCGTTCGCGTCGTCGGTGAAGTCCAGCGCGAAGTCGAAGCGCGCGGCGAGATCGGGGCCCGGCGTCGCCACCGCGGTCGCGCCCGGCAGCACGCTGTCGTGCCGCGCATCGAACTGCTGCGCGAATTTCACGCGCAGCCATTCGTCGCCGCGCTTGACGGGCGGCTTCACCGCATCGACGACGCGCTCGAACGGCACGTCCTGGTGCGCGACCGCGTCGAGCGCCGCCGTGCGTGCCGCGTCGACCAGCGCGCGGAACGGCAGCGTCGGCGCCACGCGCACGCGCAGCGCGACCGTATTCAGGAACAGGCCGAGCAGCGCGCGCGTTTCCGGGCGCTGACGATGCGCGACCGGCACCGCGACGACCACGTCCGTCTCGCCGGTCAGGCGCGACAGCCATGCGTCGAGCGCGGCCAGCAGCACCGTGAAGACCGTGGCCTGCGCGTCGCGCGCAAGACGCCGCACGTCGGCCGCCACCGCGTCGGGCAGGCGGACCGACACGCGTGCGCCCTGCAGCGTGCGCGTCGCGCCCGGCTGGTGGTCGACCGGCAGCGCGAGCGGGCCCGGCACGTCGCGCAATGCGCCGCGCCAGTAGTCGAGCTGACGCTCGCCTTCGCCGCCGGCGAGCATGTCGCGCTGCCAGTCCGCGTAGTCGGCGTACTGGATCGGCAGCGCGGGCAACGACGGCTCGCGGCCTTGCGCGTACGCGCGGTACGCGGCTGACAGCTCGTCGAATGCGCAGCGCGAGCTCCAGCCGTCGGTGATCGCGTGGTGCGCGGTCAGCAGCAGCCGGTGGCGATCGTCGGCGAGCACGACGAGCGTCGCGCGCAGCAGCGGCCCGCGCGACAGATCGAACGGCGCGCCCGCGTCGCGCTCGGCAATGCGGGCGGCTTCCGCGTCGCGTGCCGCCGGCGGTTGCTCGCGCAGGTCGAGCGTCGTGATCGCCACCGGCAGATGTGCATGGATACGCTGCATCACGATGCCGTCGTCGTTGTCGACGAGCGTCGTGCGCCACGCGTCGTGCCGACCGATCACGTGATCGAGCGCGCGCTGCAGCGCAGCGCGGTCGAGCGCACCGTCGATCGTCCAGTGCGCGGCGATGTGATAGGCAGCGCTTGCGTCGCGCGTCTGCGCGAGTACCCAGAAGCGTTGTTGCGCGAGCGATGCCGCGCGATCGACATACGGCACATCGCTATCGGCCGGCGCACGGCGCGCGGCGATCGCGGCCAGCGGTTCGCCCGTTTCGCGTTCCGCGCGATCGACGTTCGCGGCGAGCTCGGCCAGCGACGGATCGGCGAACAGCGCGTCGAGCCGCAGGTTCACGCGCAACGCGGCGCGAATCGCGGCCTGCAGTTGCATCGCGGCGAGCGAATCGGCGCCCAGTGCGAAGAAGCGGTCGTCGCGCGACGGCGTCGTGTCGAGGCCGAGCAGCGTCTGCCAGAAGCCGGCGATCTGCGCTTCGGTCGGCGTGCGCGGAGCGTCGCCCGCCTGTTGTTCGGTATCGCGCGCGGCGGCAATGCGCTCGCGCAGCGCGGCACGGTCGAGCTTGCCGTTCAACGTATACGGCAGCGCATCGCAGCGCACGAACCGGTGCGGCTGCCACGCGGCAGGCAACTGCGCGCCCACGTGCGCCTTCAGCGCCGCATCGTCGGCAGCCGCGCGCAACGCGACGCACGCGATCAGCCGCGTCGGCCCGTTGCCGGTCTCGGCGATCACGGCCGCGTCGGCCACCGCCGGATGCGTGCGCAGGCACGCGGCGATTTCCGCGGGCTCCACGCGCACGCCGCGCACCTGGACCTGGTCGTCGAGACGGCCGAGATAATCGAATGCGCCGTCGGCGCGCAGGCGCGCGAGGTCGCCGGTGCGGTACACGCGCGCACCGGGCTCGCCGTGCGCATCGGGAATGAAGCGTTCGGCCGTCAGCGCCGGGCGGCCGTGATAGCCGCGCGCGATGCACACGCCGCCGAGGAGCAGCTCGCCGCCCTCACCCGACTCGCCGGCCTCGTCGCCATCGATACGCGCGACACGCGGACCGATCACGCGGCCGATCGGCAGCGACGAATACGCATCGTCAGCGGCCAGCTCGGGTGTGTCGCCCGGCTCGACGGGCCACAGCATCGGCGAGATCACGGCCTCGGTCGGCCCGTAACCGTTGATCAGGCGCACCGACGGGAAGGTGCGGCGCACGAATTCGAATGCCTGCTGCGGCAGCGCTTCGCCGCCGAACGCGAGCACGCGCAGCGCCGGCGGCACGCCGTCGCGCGCGGCGAGCGCCGCGAATTCGCGCAGGTAGGCCGGCGGAAACGCGGCGACGCTCACCGATTCGCGCACCATCAGCGCATGGGCGGCGTCCGGCGCGAACGGCTGCGGCGGCGCAATCGTCACGCTCGCGCCGACCGCGAGCGGCGCGAGCCAGCATTCGTGCGCGGCGTCGAAATTGACCGACGCGAAATGCAGCAGGCGGTCGCCGCCTTCGATCGGCAGCGCGGCCGCGAGCGCGTCGCAATGCGCGGCGAGCGGCCCGTGCTCGACGACTACCGCCTTCGGCGTGCCGGTCGAGCCCGACGTATAGATCATGTAGGCGGCTGCGCGCGGATGCACCGGCACGTCTTCGTCGTCGGCGAACGCGGCGGTATCCACGCCGTCACCGGTGGCCGACATCGCATCGAACGCATGTTCGAACGGCGCGCCGAGCGCCGCGCGGCCCGCCGCATCGACGATCCCGTGACGCAGCTGCGCATCGCGGACGATCCAGTCGAGGCGCGCGGCCGGATGACGCGGATCGAGCGGCACGAACACGCCGCCCGCCTTCAGCACGGCCAGCAGCGCGACGAACAGCTCGCACGAGCGTTCGACGCAGACGCCGACCCGCACTTCCGCGCCGACGCCGGCCGCGCGCAGTTGACGGGCCAGGTGCGACGCACGCGCGTCGAGCGCGCCGCGCGACAGGCGCAGGTCGTTCTGGAAAGGCGCGGCGAGCGCGGGTGCGTCCGGCGCACGGCGCGCCAGTTCGCGAATTCGGTGGTGCAACGCAGTCGGGAAACTCGTCATGTGCGTGAAGTCCTTCGGTCCGGCCGCTACGGCCAAGTCTCGGGGCCGCAAGGGGCGGCTTCACTGGTGTGACGAACGGCGCGGCCGGTTTTTTACCGTTTTGCGTCCAAAGTCCGAACGAATGCACTTTTTTGCGATGCGGCTAAATATTTGCGCGGCCCGTTCGTCTATCAGGAAGGAAAGCCGCAACCGGGCCCGGCCCGCGCGCTGCTTTCACGTCAGTCTTGCCGTTTCCGCATGGTTTGCTTGCCCTTCATTTACCGACGTTGCCGATGACAGCTGCCCACGAGCCTTCTTCCCCGCCGTCCCTCGACGCCTCCCCCGGCCGCCCCGCGGCCCGCCTGATCCTCGCGCTGCTGCGCGAAAGCCGCGCGTCGCTCGCGCTGGCGCTCGTCGCCTGCGTGCTCAACGGCGTCGCGAGCGTGCTGCTCGTCGCGACGCTGAACGGCGCGCTCGCGCAGCCCGGCGCGGCCGATGCGTCGCTTGCGTGGCGCTTCGCGCTGTGCGCGGTGATCGCGCTCGTCACGCGGATCGTGTCGGGCACGCTGTTCGCCCGGCTGTCGCAGGACACGATGGCGCGGCTGCGCGTGCATCTCGCGCGGCGCGTCGGCGCGGCCGAGCTGCGCGACATCGAGCGGATCGGCGCGGCGCCCGTGCAGTCGGTGCTGACCGACGACGCGACCAACGTGTCGATGCTGTTCTTCGCGCTGCCGAACCTGGTGATGCACGGCTCGATCGTGTTCGGCTGCCTCGGCTATCTCGCGTGGCTGTCGTGGCCCGTGTGCGTGCTCGCGCTGACCGCGATCATCGCGGGCTCGCTCGGCTATCACACCGGCGATCGCCGCGCGATCGCATCGCTCGAAGCGGCCGGCCAGGCGCAGGACCGCCTGTTCGGCTATCTCGGCTCGCTGTTCTCCGGCGCGAAGGAGCTGAAGCTGCACGACGCGCGCGCACGCCAGTTCGTCGACGGCCAGCTCGGCGCCGCGATCGGCGAGGTGCGCGACCACCGCCGCCGCGCGTTCAGCGCGTATGCGGTCGGCGTCGGCTGGATCATCTTCCTGTTCTACGTGTTCCTCGGCGCGGCCGCGTTCTGGCCGCAGCTGGGCGTGCATGCCGATGCCGGTACGGCGGCCGGCTACGTCGTCGTGTTCCTGTTCATGCTGGTGCCGCTCGACGGGCTGCTGAACAACCTGCCGACCGTCAACGCGGCACGCGTGTCGCTCGGGCGCATCGAAGGCGTGATGGCCGAGTTCGGCGCGCTGCGCACGGTGCCGCCCGCGAGCGACGCGCCCGACGTGCCGCCGGCCGGCGCCGTCACGCTGCGCGGCGTCACGCATGCGTACTTCCACGAGCGCGACGAGCGGATGTTCCGCATCGGGCCGATCGATCTGACGATCCGGCCGGGCGAGCTCGTGTTCATCGTCGGCGGCAACGGCAGCGGCAAGACGACGCTCGCCAAGGTGCTGACCGGGCTCTACGAGCCGGAGGAAGGCACGATCGAGGTCGAGGGCCGCACGATCGGCTGGCGCGAGCGCGCCGCGTACCGGCAGCGCTTCAGCGCGGTGTTCAACGACTTCCACCTGTTCGATGCGCTGCTCGGCATCGTCGATCCGGACGATCCGGCGCGCACGCAGGCCGATGCGCGCGCGAACGCGCTGGTCGCGAAGCTCGCGCTCGATCACAAGGTGAAGGTCGTCGATGGCGCGTTCTCGAACCGTGCGCTGTCGACCGGGCAGCGCAAGCGGCTCGCGCTCGTTGTCGCGTATCTGGAAGACCGCCCGTTCTACCTGTTCGACGAATGGGCGGCCGACCAGGATCCGTCGTTCAAGGCCGTGTTCTACGAGCAGCTGTTGCCCGAGCTGCGCGCACGCGGCAAGGCCGTGATCGTGATCACGCACGACGACCGCTATTTCGATCTCGCCGATCGGCTGCTGAAGCTCGATAACGGTCAGATCGTGAGCGACACGGCGCCCGCGCGTTCACGTGCACAAGCGGGAGTCGATGCGCTGAGCGCGTAAGCAGGTCGTGAACACCGGCCGCCTGCGCGCAGCGATTGCGGCGCGCGGGCGGCGGTGTCGGGTTGGAAGGATCGCGAAGATTCGGAACAGCCGGAAGAACATGTGGTGCTGCGTGCGTGCGCGTGACGCCACGGAGATGTTGCAGCCCGTTCGGGCAACATGCGGATGGCAACGCAGTTCCCGACCACCCCACCCCGCCCGCTCACGACGCGTTGCTGCCGTTCAACGCACGACGGCCGGCAGCTTCAGCATCGTATCGGTCATCACGTCGGCCAGCTTGAGCGCCGACATCGGCCCGCCGAAGCCCCAGATATTGCGCTCGATGAGCGCGATCCGATGGTCGCGCAGCGCGGGCACGAAACGCCACACCGGCGAATCGAGTTTCGACGACAGCGGCACGTCCGTCCCCGTTGCGGTGACGAACAGCACGGCGAGATCGCGCTGCCGAAGCAAATCGGCGGACGTCACGTAGAGCGTGCCTTCCCGCGTCGGCTTCTTCGGCCACGGCTCGAGCCCGAGCGCGCGCGCCAGCCCCGCCGACGTGCTGTTGCCCGTATAGGCCCAGTAGCGGTCGGGCAGACCGAGATCCTGCAGCAATGCGATGCGCTCACCACTGCGCCCCGCCGCCTTGAGCCGCGCCGCATTGCGGGCGATTCCCGCGTCGAGTTGCGCTTCCACCGCTTTCGCGCGCGCGTCGCGCCCGGTGACGGCACCGATCGTGCGGAAGATCTCCCGCATCCAGTCGAGCTGCGTGACGGGCACGCCGTCTTCGGATACGTTCGGGCTGAACTGGAACAGGATCGTCGGCGCGATCCGGTCGAGCGCGGCGAAGATCGGCGCATGCCGGAAGCCGACGCCGATGATGAGATCGGGCTTCACCGCGGCGATCGCCTCGAGCCCCGGCTCCTGGCGCGAGCCGATGTCGGTCACGTGCGCGAGCCGGTCGCTCCCGTAGCCGAGCCAGCCCGGATAGAACGCCGTATCGGCCATGCCGACCGGCACGAGGTCGAGCGCGATCACGCTTTCCGCGAACATGAAGTCGAGCGCGACCACGCGTTGCGGCCGCACGGGCATCGTCGCGCTCGCCTGCGATACGACGGGGTTGCCGGCGAGCGAGCGGCCCGCTGGCGACGCCGTGCTGCCCGGCCCGCAGTGCGCGTCGTCAGCGAATACGACGGCCGGTGCAACCAGCGCGCCGCAGCACGCGGCGCCGAGCGCGGCCAGTGCGCCCAACGCATGGCGGCGGCCGGCCCGCGTCACCGGATCGCGTCCTGCCCGGCCAGCGCCGCATCGTCCATCGTCAATAGCAGGGGGCAGCTTCCACACAGTTGCGTTTCTCCAGGAATTTCATAGCGCAGGCAGCACACGCGGCGCGCGCGAAATGGCGTCGGCAGCAGTGCCGAGCGCGGTACTGCATCGCGTACCGGCAGGCGCAGCGGATTCGGCTCGCCGCGCACGCAGGACGCGCCGAACAGCCAGTCCGCATCGCGAACGGGATCGGCCGCGCACGGCAGCGACCGGTACGTGTCGAGCAGATAGTCGAGCAGGTTGCCCGCGTTGCTCCACAGCACGCGCGGCGTGACGCGGCCCATTGCCGCGAGCAGGTCGATCACCGCGCCGAGATGCGCGACGAGCCCCGCATAGCGCGACGCGGGCTCGCTGCACGGCGCGCCGAGCGCGTCCGGCGCGAAATACAGCGCGGCCGGCATCCCGTCGTCGAGCGCGACGAACGTGCGTTCCGGCGCCATGTCGAGCGGCCGGCCGAGTGTCAGCGCGGCCACCACGCCGGCGGGCGCCGCGCGGCCGAAGTAGTACTTGCTCCATTGCGACATCAGCGCGCGCGCATGCTGCGCCGGATCGCCGCCGTAATGGCGCACCATCGCGTCGAGCACCGCGTCGCGATGCTCGGGCAGCGCGCTCACGGGCACGACGATCCGGCCCGGCGCGTGCGTGTCGTCGGGCATCCCGAGCCATACGACATCGAGATGCTCGGCGAACGGTTCCGGCGCGAACGCGGAAAAGCGCGTGGCGCATGCACCGTCGAGCGCGGGCGTCATCGCCCCGTGCGCCGGGCGCGGCGCCCCTCGACGATCAGCAGCCCGAGCAGATACGGCGCGCCGATCAGCGCGGTCAGCACGCCGGCCGGCACTTCGCGCGGCGCGACGACCGTGCGTGCCGCCAGATCGGCGAGGCCGAGGATCAGCGCGCCGCACGCGGCCGCGAGCCACAGCCGTGTGCGATGCCGGCGTGCGCCGAGCATCGACGCGACGTGCGGCGCCATCAGCCCGATGAAGCCGACCGGCCCGACGGCCGCGACGGCCGCGCAGGCCGCGAGCGTCGCGATCGTCAGCGCGAGCGGCCGCAACGCGGCGACCGGCAGCCCGAGCGCGGCGGCCTGGTCGTCGCCGAGCGCGAGCATGTCGAGCGGCCGCGCGAGCCACGCGAATACGGGGACCGCGAGCACGCACCACGGCAGCAGCATCGTCACCTCGCCCCAGCTGCGGCCGTACGTGCCGCCGACGAGCCAGACGACGAAGCGCGCGGGCTGCACGCTTTCCTGCGTGATCAGCCATTGCGCGAGCGTGGTCCATAGCGCGCCGATCGCGATGCCGGTCAGCGCGACCGCGAGCGGTGCGTAACGATGCCGATGATTCAGCGCGAGCGTGATCGCGAGCGACAGCGCACCGCCGGTCAACGCGGCCGCGGCAAGCGTCACGTGGCCCATCAGCGGCCACGTCGACAATGCGAACAGCGTGACGAGCCCCGCGCCCTGCGTGACGCCGAGCACTTCGGGGCCGGCGAGCGGGTTGCGCACGACGCTCTGCATCGCGACGCCGCTCACGGCCAGCAGCGCGCCCGCGAGGAGCGCGCACAGCAGCCGCGGCATGCGCAGGTCGATCAGCATCCGCGCGAGCGCATCGTGGCCCGACAGCGCGGCCAACCAGCGCGCGGGCGACAACCATTCGGGGCCGGCCGATACGCCGACGAACACCGCGAGCACGCCGGCCGCGACGAACAGCACGGTGCGCAACGGCCAGCCGAGCCCTTCGAGCCAGCCGACCACGCGCGTCGAGCCGCTGCCGGCCGCGCGTTCGGCTTGCGCATGCAGCACGCCCGACCACGCGGCGCCGCGCCGGATCATCGCGAGCATCAGCGGCGTGCCGACGAGTGCGATCGCGACACCCGTCGACAGCGTCGCGTCGAGGCCCGACCCGAGCACCGCGCTGTCGGTCACCAGCACGAGCGCACCGCCCGCGAGCGCCGACAGCGGCACCAGCACGCCGAGCCGCGCCGCGCGGGCCCCGCGCACCTGGCGCAGCAGGTTCGGCGCGACGAGCCCGACATACGACAGCGGGCCCGCGATGCTGACCGCGACGCTCGTGAACGCGACCGCGACGATCGTCGCGGCGAGTCGCGTCGCATCGACACGCACGCCGGCCGTGGCCGCCGCCTCGTCGCCGAGCGCGAGCGGATTCAGCGGCCGGATCACGAACGGCAGCGCAAGCAGCGGCACGACGAGCCAGCGCGCGGCGAGCGCGAGCCCGGTCGCGCCCGGTTGATAGAGACTGCCGTTGGTCCACAGCGCGGCGCCCGCGATGTTCTGCTCGAAGAACGCGAGCACGAGCGTCGACAGCGCCGCGAACAGCAGCATGCACACGCTGCCCGCGAGCACGAGCCGCAACGGCGTCGCGCGCCAGCCGCCGGCCGCGACGATCGCGCACGCGGCCGCGATCAGCCCGCAGACGAACAGCAGCGGCACCGATGCGACACCAGCGAGCGCCGGCACCAGCATCGCCGCGAGCAGGCCGAGCTGCGCGCCGCCCGTCACGCCGAGCAGATCGGGCGACGCGAGCGGATTGCGCGTGAGCGACTGGAACAGCGCGCCCGCGATGCCGAGACAGCCGCCCGCGACGAGCGCGGCCGCGACGCGCGGCAGGTTGAGATCGAACAGGAACACGCCCGCGAGCGCGGCGGCGTCGCTGCCCGGCACGGCGCTCCACCACACGCGCAGGTCCGGCGCGACGCGCAGCACCGCCAGCACGGCGATCAGCACGACGAGGCCGAGCGCGATCGCACCGGCGCGGCGGCCGGATACCGTGCGCTGCCCGCTCGCCGCGAGCCGCTGGCGCCCCGCGACCGTCGTCATACGGCGATATCCCGGTCGACCGCGTGCTCGAACGCGTGCGGCGTGCCGGATGCCGGCGGCCCGTAGGCCGGCACGCACATCGGCGCGCCCGTCTGCGGATGCGCGAGCTTCAGCATGTCGACGCCAAACGCGGCGCGCAGCTGCGCCGGCTCCAGCATCGCGTCGGGCGAACCCTGCGCGACGAGGCGGCCGGCCCGCATCAGCACGATCTCGTCGCTGTACGCGGCCGCCTGGTTCAGGTCGTGCAGGACCCATACGATGGTCAGCCCGCGCGCGCGGTTCAGCGCGCGCAGCGCGTCGAGGATGTCGAGCTGGTGATGGATGTCGAGATAGGTCGTCGGCTCGTCGAGCAGCACGATCGGCGCCTGCTGCGCGAGCGCCATCGCGATCCACGCACGCTGGCGCTCGCCGCCCGACAGCGCGCCGACGTCACGCTCGGCGTCGCCTGCGAGGCCGCTCGTGTCGAGCGCCTCGTCGATCGCCGCATGGTCGGCACGCGACAGCCCGCGCAGGAAGCCGCCATACGCGTAGCGGCCGTACGCGACGAGCTCGCGCACGGTCAGCCCCGAAGGAATCTGGTTGAACTGCGCGAGCATCGTGAGCTCGCGCGCAAGCGCGCGACGGCGAAACGACGCGAGCGGCTTGCCGTTCACGTCGACGTGGCCCGCACGCGCGGGCTGCAGGCCCGCGAGCGTACGCAGCAGCGTGCTCTTGCCGCAGCCGTTCGGGCCGCACAGCGCCGTCACGCGGCCGGCCGCGATCGACAGGTCCAGCCCGTCGATCACGACATGGTCGCGATAACCCACCGTCAATCCGCGCGCGGCAAGCGCGGCGGTACTACGCGTCATCGGTCCTCCGTTCGGTCGCGCGCGGGACCGTGTAGCTCTGCGCCATCGCCACGACCACCTTGCGCGGCCCTTCGAACGGGTCGCGCGCATGCGCGGTCAGCATGTTGTCGAGCATCAGCACGTCGCCCGTGCGCCACGGGAACACGATGCGCTGGCGCTCGAGCACCCCGCGGATCTCCGCGAGCGCGTCGGCCTCGAGCGGCGCGCCGTCGCCGTAGTACACGTTGCGCGGCACGTTCTCGACCCCGACCGCATCGACGAGCGCTTCCTGCATGTCGTCGTCGAGCGCGGACAGGTGAAACAGGTTCGCCTGGTTGAACCACACGCGGTCGCCGGTGCGTGGATGGCGCGCGACGGCCTGGCAGCGTTCGCGCGTGCGCAGCAGCAGTTCGCCGTCGTCGTCGGTGCGCCACGTGCATTCGATCCCGCGCGCCGCGCACATCCGCTCGACCTCGGCCGGCTCGTCGGTGCCGAACGACTGCTGCCACGGCAGGTCGAGCCCCTGGCCGAAATTGCGCACGTACAGCAGCTCGCGCTGCTCGAAGCGCGCGACGAGCGCCGGATCGAGCGCGCGATAGACGGCGCGGCTGTCCGCGATCGGCGTCGCCCCGCCCTTCGGCGCCGCGAGCGCGCAATGGAACCAGATCCGCAGCGGCCACTCGCGCGTGTACGACTGCTCGTTGTGCAGCGGAATCGCGCGGTGCGGCGGGTATTCGGTCGACGTATAGACGGCGCCTTCGACCTGGCTGCGCGGCGTCGACGCGTATTCATAGCCAATCAGCGGATCGCCGAACGATGCCGCGAACTGCTGGAACGCATCGATCGACGGCACGTGAAAGCCCGTGAACAGCACACCGCCCGCCCGTTCGAGCGTGTCGGCCGCGATGGCGCGCGCCAGCGGCGCGACTTCGTCGATCGACATGCCGTCGGCGCCGCGCGGCGACACGACGGTGGGCAGCCCCGGCTCGATACGCAGGTCGTCGAGCGTCGGCAACGAAAGCAGGGTCATGCAACGTCCTCTTCAGGTGGCGCGCCGCCAAGCGCGGCGCAACGGGTCACGACGCGCGCGTCGCGCGCTCGCCGTCCATCGCGCGGCGCAGGCTCGCGGGGCGCATGTCGGTCCAGACCGTCTCGATGTGCGCGAGGCAGTCGGCCTTCGGGCCGCGCACGCCGGCCTCGCGCCAGCCGGCCGGCACGGGCCGGAACGTCGGCCAGATCGAATACTGTTCTTCGTCGTTGATGACGACCGTGTAGACCAGGTCGTCGGTGTCGGCGGAAGGCGTCGTGGCTTGCGTCATGATCGGAAAAAAGCGGGAGACGGTTGAAGGAAGCGAAGCGGCGAACTGTCGAATCGGCCGCTCCTGTCTTGAAGACGATTGGCCGGCGCGATTTTTTACCGGCGCCGTGCGCGACCGCCGAGAAACACCGGACACGCGACGCCGCGATGGCACGCGTCGAGACACTCCGCGCAGTGCCGCTCCGCGTCGCGCACCATGAAATGCACCAGCGTCTGCGACACGTTCAATGCGCGCGCCGCGGTCTGCAGCGTCTCCTCGCGCAGCCGCACCATCTCGAACGCCGCGCGGCTGCGCGCCGGCAGATCGTCGAGCGCGGCCCATACGCGGCGCAGCGTGTCGCGCGTCATCAGCGCGGCCTCGGGCGTCGGTTCCGGCGACGGCACGTCGAAGCCGTCGTCCTCTTCCGTGTGATAGACGTTCTCGAGGCTTTGCCGGCGGCACGCGTCGATCGATGCGTTGCGCACCATCCGCGTCACGTACGCGACCGGCTGGCGCACCGCGTCCTGGTTCGGGAATTCGACGAGCTTCACGAACACGTCGTGGACGACGTCCTCGGCGCGGCTCGCGCAGCCGACGAAGCCGCGCGCTACGTTGACGAGCATCGCGCGATGGGCAATCAGCACGTCGAGCAGCGCGCCCTGCGCACGCGGTTCCTTGGCACGACGCGCACGCGGCGCGGGGCGCGACGGCAGGTCCGGATAACTGCCGAGGAACGGGTTCGCCATTGCCGCTGCCGGGCGTTCGAGCACTTCCGCCATTGCCATCGATCTGCTCCGTCGAATTCCGAGATAAGGCAATTTAACGTAAACGCAAATCATTCTCAATCCGATTACCGAATACCCCTTTCGGTTATCCGGATTTGTCTGATCAATCGATGGGATCGGCGTTTTGGCGGACGGACCGGGAGCCACGGATGCCGCTGCATTCAGCTAGCTTTCTCGATGAAAGGAAGATGCCCGATGCCGGAAACGGCCCCGCATCCATGCCGTGCACGCCACCGTGCCGCGCGCACGGCGCGATCGCGCGACGCACGCCGCTTGGATGGCGATGGCGCAAGCTTTCATCAGTTTGACTAAAAGCCTACGGCCGTTATTTGCCGTAGCAACTTATTACCACGCGAAATTTTGGGGGCTCGTACGATCGAATTGCTGTTTCCAAGGGAGAACGACATGAAATCCATCGTGTTATCCGCTGTCATGGTTGGCGCGCTGTCGAGCGTGATGCTGACCGGTTGCGTCGCCTACCCTGGCCCGGCTGAAGTGACGATCGGCTGGCATGGCGATCGCTACTGGGACGGACAACGCTACTGGGAGCGCCACGACTGGGAAGCGCGGCATCCGCGTGGTTATGACGATCGCCGGGACGACCGTCGCGACGAGCGCCGTGACGAACGCCGTGACGACGAGCGCCCGCGGTGGTAATGCCTTCCCTTCCCCTCCCGTGCCCCGATACCGAACGACAGGACCTCGACATGAAGACACTACTGAAAACCCTGACCGCCGCGGCCGTTGCCGCCACCGTGCTCGTGCCGGCCATCGCCGAAGCGCATCCGTACCGCGTGTGCCACTTCGAGCATCACCATCACAAGGTGTGCCGCTGGGTGCGTTGAGCATCGCGCCGCGCGATTGAGCAAAAAGCGCCGGCATGCCGGCGCTTTTTTCATCGCGTGCATATCGCACGTCACGTCAGTAGATGAACAACCGGATCGTTGCGGTCGCATCGAATCGCCCGATCTTCGGCGGGCCGAACGATTTCAGCACCGCATCCATCAACACGCTTTGATTCATCACGTTGGACGCGAACTGCGCCAGCGTGAACTGCTGATTGAACGGAATGGCCTTGCCCTGGCTGTCCTCGATGCCGATACCGAAATTGCTGTCCTTCGCCGGCACCAGCAAGCCGTTCTGCACCGGAAAGCTCGTTTCGAAATACCCGTCGACCCGCACCGCGACGTTGCATTTCTTGGTCAACGACAGCGAGAACCGCTTGCGCGGCACCGCCGGCATGAAGCCGTTACCGGCCGCCTGCACCTGCCCGAAGTTGACGACGCCCGGTTCGGGCGTGACGAGCACATCGACGAAACACGGCGTCGGCTTGAGGTTGCGCAGGCCGCTCAGCCGGTACTGGAAGCTCGGGCTGTACGCATTCAGCCCGAACTCGCCGTCGAACTGGAACACCGTGTAGATATCGCTCGGTGGCTGGACCCAGTTGCCCTTCTTGCGCACGACGACCTGATAGTCGATGCTGATTCGGGTCTGCTGGCACCGCCCGCGGTCGAAATCGTACCGGCTGCACGGCGGCACCGAATAGCCGGTAAACACGCCGCCGCCGCGATTGCTCGTCTTGTCGAAATAGTCGATGCCCCGGTAGCGGATGCCGATCTCGAGCCCCCACGCGGCCGGGTCCGTGCGATTCGGGTTCGCGTAGAAATAGATGTTGTCGACGACTTTCAGGCTGCCCGCGTCACCGAGATCCTTGTAGCAATACCCCGTCGTCGTCCGCACCGGCGAGACCCAGATCACGTACCCGTCCGGCGCGTCGGTCGGATACGACGCCACGCCGCCGATCGGCTCGGTCAGCGAGGTCGCGCCGCTGTTGGTCAGGCACCGCAACGCCCACGCGGGCTGCGCCGCCACAACGAACAACGCGAGCACGATCCAGCGCAACCATGCCGCCGGCATGTGCCGTTCACGCGCTGCGCCGCTCATCGCTTCACGCTCTTGCAAGCACCCGCGTCACACGTATATTCGACGGCCACCTGGCCGCCGTAATCGTCGATATGCGTGATGAACAGCGTCGACGGCGTCGCGGCCTTGAACGGCACGTCGGCCGTGCTCATCGGGTCCACCATCACGGGCTCGATCGGCACCGGCGTCTTCTGCGCGCCCGCCGTCACGTCGACCACCGTCACGTGGTACGGCGTCGGATTGTCGAACACGAGCCGGTGCGCGGCCGCGTCGACGCGCAGCGTCATCGGCAGCGTCCAGTCCTCGTCGCGCGCCGGCTGCACGCCCTTCGGCCGATAGAACAGCTTCATCTGCGTATGCAGCGCGATCTGCAGCGTATTCGGCGTATCGGTCTTCGGCGGCACTTCGCGGATGTTCAGATAGAACACCGATTCGCGATCGGCCGGCAGCGCGGCCCCGGGCAGCTTCGCGATGCGCAGCACGTTGCGCTCGTTCGCCTCGACGCGCTGCAGCGGCGGCACGACCATCAGCGGCGACGTGATCTTGTTGCCGCGCGTGTCCTCGAGCCACGACTGCACGAGATACGGATACGTCGTGCTCTTGTTGGTGATCGTGACGATCGCGGCCGGTTCGCCTTCGTTGAAGATCACGCGCGTGCGGTCCGGCACGATCGCCGCGTGCGCGACGCCTGCGAGCAGCGCGCTGGCCGCGGTCAGCATGCACGCCGCGCGGCGCGGGAAGGAAAGAGAGAAAACAGGGTTCATGCGGGATCCGTGAAATCATCGGTCGACCCGAGCGGCCGCTGCATGCGGCTCGCCGGGCGGCTGGCACGTCACCGGAATCGGCGTGCCTTCGAGTTGAAGCTGGTTCGGCAGTGCGTTCACCGCGCACAGCGTGCGTTCGCCTGCCCGCACCACCAGCGCGGATTTCGGCTGCACCTGGGTCAGGAACGCGGCGCCGGCTTCGCCGACGATGCCGAGCTCCTTGCCGTTCGCCGCGTCCTGCACGGATGCGCCGAACGGCAGCGGCTTGCCGGCCGCATCGGTCAGCGTCAGATACAGGTTGCTGCCGCGCGCGGCGGAGAACTTCACGAAGCCGATCGCGCCGTCGGTCAGCACCATGCGCTGGATCGGGTTCGACACCTGCACCTCGAGCGGCAGCTTCTCGACGTTGACGGTCGCGTCGAACACGTTGTACGGCGAGATCCCGTCGAGCACCGCATAGCCGCGCGAGTCGGTATGCGTGAGCGTGCCGGACAGCGGCACGTCGGGCACGCCGTCGGTCGATACCAGCAGCCGCGTATCGCCCGCGTTGCCGTTCGCATGCGCGGACACGCCGTACTGCGTCGCGACGAGCGAGCCGTCGACTTCGAGCGACGCGGCCGCATACGCGTTGGCGAGCGTCGACGCCTGCGCGCTCAACTGGTAAGTCGACGTGCGCTGACGGAAGCTCGCGTTCGCCGACGCGCGGCCGTCGGTGGCGCCCGCGTTGATCTGGTACGTGCGGCCGGCCGGATCGTCGTAGATGTAGCCCGCGTTCGCGCTCGTGCTGCCGCTGCCCGTCGTCAGGTTCGACGTGACGGTGTGGCGGCCGCCGATCGGCAGCGTCGCGGTCACCGAGAACTGGTTGCCGCTCGCGCCCGCGCTTTGCGTGCGGAACGCCGACACGCTGACGTTCAGGTTGCGCAATGCCCCGATCGAGAATGCGCGCGTGAGCGTGAGGCCGACGCGCTGCTCCGACGCGCGGGCCCAGTAGGTCGTCTGGTCGTACGAGAAATACGTCGACGTGTCGCCGAAGCGCTTCGACATCGTCGCCGAGTAGCGTTGCTTGCTGTTCGCGAGGCCGTACGCGGTCGGGTCGCCCGAGAACTGCGCGAAGTTGGTGTACTCGCGTTCGGAGAAGCGATAACCGAAGAAGCGCACGTCCGCGTCGAGCCCGTCGAAGTGCTTCGAATAATTGATGCGATACGAGTTGCCGTTGCGCGTCGCGCCGTTCCACCACAGGTGCGCACGCGCATGCGTGACATCGGCCGATACCGCGCCGAACGTGCCGAAATCGCGGCCGACGCCCAGTGCGATCGACGTATAGCCCGACGCGGCGATGAAGCCGCCGTACAGCGTGACGTCGAACGGCAACCCATACGCGACTTCGCCGAACCCGAAGAACGGCGTGACGCCGGCGCCGCCGAACTGCCGCGGCTTGCCGACGGCAGCCTTGTAGCGCAGCTGTCCGGTACGCGCGAGGAACGGCACGGCGGCCGTCGTCACCTGGAAGCGCTGCACGCTGCCGTCTTCCTCATCGACCGTGACGTCGAGCGTGCCCTGCACGCTCGTGTTGATGTTCTGCAGCGCGAACGCGCCCGGCGACACGCGCGTCACGTACAGCACGCGGCCCACCTGCGACACGGTCACGGTCGCGTTGGTGCGCGCGACGCCCGAGATCAGCGGCGCATAGCCGCGCAGCGAAGGCGGCAGCATGCGATCGTCGCTGCGGATCGACGCCCCCGTCAGCGCGAACGTGTCGAAAATGTCCGAGCTCAGGTAGTCGTCGCCGAACGTCACCGTCGACTGGATCGACGGCAGCGCGCGAAACGCGTAAAGCCGGCTGAAGCGGAACGTGCGGTCCGCATACGCCGTGTTGCCCACGTTCGACTGCGCCTGGTAGTCGCCGCGAAAGCGCCATGCATCCCAGTTCGCGCCGATCGTTCCGTACGCCTGGATCGAATTCGTCTGTCCGCCGCCCGAACCGAAGTTGCGGTTCGTGTTCGCGATCACGCGATAGTCGAGCATCGCGCCCGCAATCCCGTCGGACCAGCTCGACGGCGGCAGGTAGGTCGAATCGGTGAATTCGAGCGCGGCCTGCGGAACCGTGATCTTCAGCCGTCCGTCGCTCTTCAGGTAACGCACGGTCGCGCCCTCGATCGCGCCGAGATCGACGCAACGGCCGCCCTGCAAGCGCGGCAGGTCCTTCGCGAGCGACGGTTTCAGCCCGAACCGCGCGACGAGTTCCGGCGGCAGGCACGGCTTGCCCGCGCCGGATGCGTCGAGCGCGATGAACTGGATCGCCTGCAGCCCGTAGAACAGGTCGTTGACCTGCACGTCGAGCATGTACTCGCCCGGCAGCGTGAAGTCGGGCTGCGAGAACTGCGACAGGTCGACATTGCTCGTGCCGTCGATGTCGAGGAACGACGAATTGAATTCCGTCGCATGGCTCGGGCTGCCGACGACCAGCACGGAGACGCAAAGGAAGGAATGTCTGATTCGCACGCGGCGCTACCGGAAATCCGAGGAAGTAGAGACGTGAAGGCAAGGAGGACGGAGAAAGGGTGTGCACACCCCTTCTCCGATACGGCGCTTACTGGTAGCGGACCGTGAAGTTCGCGACGCCGTCGGCCGTACCCGGCGTCACGCCGGCGGCCGTGGCTTCGTACATCGCCGCGAAGCGTGCGATGTTGGTGCCGTTTTGCAGCAGGGTCGGCGCCTTCTGTTCGGCGCCGTTGTCGAGGTATTCACCCGATGCGGACTGCAGGCGGATGCCGACGTTGGTTGCCGAACCGATCGTTGCGAGCAGCTTCGGCTGGCCCGCGCTCGACGTGCCCGTGAACGTGAAGTACGCGTTCTGCGCGATGCTGGTGTCGCAGTCGGTCAGCTTGATGTCGAACGACACCGCGTCCGACTTGTCGCCGGCTTGCTTGAACTTGTTGGTCGGCACCTTGCCGAGCTGCACGGTCTGGTTGACGGAGTTCGAATCGATGCCGCATGCGCCCGCGACGATCTCGCCCGTGAAGTTGATCGTGCCGGTGCCCGCTGCGAAGGCCGAGGTGGACAGGGCTGCGAGTGCGACCGCGCTCAGGAGGGATTTTTTCATGACGTTTTCCGTGAGAATTGCAAAGGGAACAGACGACGTGGCGGATACAAAAGGCAGCGTGTGGTTGGCTTCCGTCCGACACGAGGCGGCATTATCGAGATAAGCGTGAAGGGATTTTGTAAATCATTGTCAAATCTCAATGACAATCTTCGTTTTATGGGTTTCAAAACCCAATCTCTCCTGCCGCCCGTCAATTCCGATATTTTCGTCCGCAGTCCTTTTTTATTTTCCGGAACTAACTGAAAATTAAAGACATTTCCTTTTCGGGCTTGAGAACTCCCCGCCTCTCCTTGCTGGACAAGGCCTTTCTAGATACCCGATGTGAAATGCCAAAACTCTGTCCGATTCCGCCATCGTTGTCCTATCGCAACGAAAGCATTCGATGAATTTCAACTGACAGGAAATTAACGAGCGATATTCAACGCCGCGAAATTTTCGCGCAAACGATTGCGAAATTCGCACAAACGTTTTACCGCGACACTTTGTCGCCTCTTATTGTTCGCAATGCGCGAATTAATCGAATCGTCAACCCTGGATTAAAGCGGCGTGTAAAGCCGTACGCGCCAAAACGACATCCGCGGCACTGGATGGAGTCGGAATAAGAGGAAGTCCGGCACGATCGGAGGCCGGCGGCGACGCGATCGGTCACCGGGATGCGAATCGAGTGGAAGGCGGCCCTTCAACCCGACTGCGTGGAGGAAAAACGGAGTCGACGACGCGTGCATGCACGTGTTGTCGATCGCGGCCGGAAACCCGACAGCAGCAACACCGACCGCGGCGGCGGCGACGCATCACAATGCGCCGCCGCCACCTGGCCGATGCCGCGGTCAAGCCATCACGCGGCGGCTTCGCCAGCGGTGGCCGGCGCCCAGCCGCCGCCGAGCGCGCGATACAGCGCAATCGCATTCGCGAGCCGCAGCGCCTTGAGCCGGATCAGCTCATGCCCGGATTCGTACGTGCTGCGCTGCGCGTCGAGCAGTTCGAGATACGTCGCGACGCCGCCCGCATAGCGGCGCTCCGCGAGTTTCAGCCGCGCGCCGTCGGCCGCGTAGACGTCCTGCTGCGCAGCGAGCTGGCGATCGATCCAGTCGCGCGCGGCGAATGCGTCGGCCACTTCGCGGAACGCGGTCTGCACGGTCTTCTCGTACTCGGCCACCGCGATGTGCTTGCGCGCACTCGCGACGTCGAGATTCGCGCGATTGCGACCGCCCGCGAAAATCGGCAGCGTGATGCGCGGCGCGAACGTCCACACGCTCGTGCCGGCCGCGAACAGGGTCGAGAACGCATCGCTGACCGAGCCGTAGTCGGTGGTCAGCGCGACGCGCGGGAAGAATGCCGCGCGCGCGGCGCCGATCTGCGCGTTCGCGGCCTTGAGCCGCGACTCGGCCTGCCGGATGTCCGGCCGCCGCTCGAGCAGCGCGCTCGGCGCGCCGGGCGCCACCGGCGCAATCGCGAGCGTGTCGAGCGCGGTGCCGTCGGCAGGCACGCCGCGCGCGAAATCGCCGGCGAGCAATTGCAGCGCGCGCACCGATTGCGCATGCTCGCGCTGCAGCGCGGCCTGCGATGCGCGCGCGGACGCGACCAGCATCTCGGCCGAACGCAGTTCGATCGCGTCGCTCGTGCCGGCCGCGTAGCGGCGCTGCGTGAGCGCGGCGATGCGCTCGCGCGCGTCGAGCGTGCGCTGGGCCAGCACCAGTTGTTCGTGCAACGATCGCTCCGACACGTACGCCCCCGCGACTTCGGCAATCACGCCGATGCGCACCGTGCGCTGCGCGTCGGCCGTCGCGAAATACTCGGCGAGCGCCGCATCGGACAGGTTGCGCACGCGGCCGAACAGGTCGAGCTCGTACGCGCTGACGCCTACACCCGCGCGATACAGCCCGCTCACCGCGCTCTCGCGCACGACCGGATCGTACTGGCGCGTGCGTTCGTAGCCGAGATTCGCGTCGACCGACGGCATCAGATCCGCGCGCTGCACGCCGTACAGCGCGCGCGCTTCGTCGAGCCGGCCGGCCGCGATCCGCAGGTCGCGATTGTTCGCGAGCGCGGCATCGATCCATGCCTGCAGCGCCGGATCGGTGAAATACGCGCGCCAGTCGTCGAGCAGCGCGGCGTCGGCCGTCGAAGCCGGGCCGACGCCCTGCTGCGTGTCGCCATCGACCGTCGCATAGCTGGCCGGCACCGGCGCCGCCGGCCGCTCGTAACGCGGCGCGAGCGAGCAGCCCGCGAGCGCGAGCGCCGTGGCCAGCGCGAGCTGAAGCCTCGGTGCGGCCCATGCATTCAATGCAAACATCACTGCGAACCCTCCATCGCCGCCGGCTGCGCGCCGCCGCGCCGGCGCGGGCCGACGTCGAACAGGCGGCCGACGATCACGAAAAACAGCGGGACGAGGAACACCGCGAGCACCGTCGCCGTGATCATGCCGCCGAGCACGCCGGTGCCGATCGCCATCTGCGCGCCGGACGCGGCGCCCGACGCGAATGCGAGCGGCAGCACGCCGACGCCGAACGCGAGCGACGTCATCACGATCGGCCGCAGCCGCAGGCGCGCGGCCTCGAGCGCGGCGTCGACGAGCGACATGCGCTGCGCGACCAGATCCTTCGCGACCTCGACGATCAGGATCGCGTTCTTCGCGGACAACCCGATCGTCGCGATCAGCCCCACCTTGAAATAGATGTCGTTCGGCATCGCGCGCAGCGTGACGCCGAGCACCGCGCCGATCACGCCGAGCGGGACGACCAGCATCACCGCGAACGGGATCGACCAGCTCTCGTACAGCGCCGCGAGCGCGAGGAACACGACGAGCACCGACAGCGCGAACAGCATCGGCGCCTGCGCGCCCGACAGCCGCTCCTCGAACGACTGCCCCGACCACGCGTGGCCGATGCCGGCCGGCAGCTTCGCGGCGAGCCGTTCGATCGCGGCCATCGCTTCGCCGCTGCTGTGGCCGGGCGCGGCCGAGCCGTTGATCGTGAACGACGGAAAGCCGTTGTAGCGCGTGAGCTGCGGCGGCCCGAGCGTCCAGTGCAGCGTCGCGAACGCCGCGAGCGGCACCATCTCGCCGCCCGCGTTGCGTACGCGCAGCTTCTGCACGTCGGCCGGATCGAGCCGGTGCAGCCCGTCGGCCTGCACGATCACGCGACGCACCTGCGTGCCGTGCATGAAGTCGCCGATATAGTCGGAGCCGAACATCACCGCGAGCGTCGTGTTGATCTCGTCCATCGACACGCCGAGCGCCGACGCCTTCGCGCGATCGATGTCGAGCTTCAGCTGCGGCGCGTCCTGCGTGCCGGCGAACATCACGTCGGTGAGCGCCGGATCCTTGCCGCCCGCCGCGAGCAGTTGCTCGCGCGCGGCGCTGAACGCGGCGTAGTCGAGCCCGCCGCGGTTCTGCAGCCGGAAGTCGAAGCCGCTCGTCGAGCCGAGATCGGGCAGCGCCGGCGAGTTCATCGCGAACACCGTGGTGTTCGCCGTGCCCGCGAAGCGCTCGTTGATGCGCGCGACGATCGCCTGCACGTGATCGCGCGCGGCCTTGCGTTCCTTCCAGTTCTTCAGCGTGACGAAGATCATCCCGCCGTTCGGCCCTTCGCCGTACAGGTTGAAGCCGCCGAGCGCGAACGTGTACGCGGCCGGCTCGTCGCGGCGAATATACGATTCGACCTCGCGCACGCTCTGCATCGTTTCCGCGAGCGGCGTGCCCTGCGGCCGGATCACCATCACCATGAAGTTGCCCTGGTCCTCGTCGGGCAGGAACGCGCTCGGCAGTTGCGTAAGCATCAGCGCCGCGGCCGCGGTCAGCGCGCCGTATACGACCAGCCAGCGCAGCGGCTTCTTCAGCATCGCGCCGACGCGCGTCGCATAACGCTGCGTCGAGCGCGCGACGAAGCCGTTGAACCAGCCGAAGAAGCCGCGCTTCTCGTGATGGTCGCCGGACACCGGCTTGAGCAGCGTCGCGCACAGCGCGGGCGTGAGCGACAGCGCGAGAAACGCCGAGAAGCCGATCGACACCGCGAGCGACAGCGCGAACTGCCGGTAGATGTTGCCCACCGCGCCGCCGAAGAATGCCATCGGCACGAACACCGACGTCAGCACCACGGTGATGCCGACGATCGCGCCGCTGATCTGCCGCATCGCCTTGACGGTCGCGTCGTAGGGTGCGAGCCCCTCCTCGACCATCAGCCGCTCGACGTTCTCGACGACGACGATCGCATCGTCGACGAGGATGCCGATCGCGAGCACCATCCCGAACATCGTCAGCACGTTGATCGAGAAGCCGGCCGCGTACATCACGCCGAACGTGCCCGCGAGCGCGACCGGCACGACGAGCGTCGGAATCAGCGTCGCGCGCAGGTTCTGCATGAACAGGAACATCACGAGGAACACCAGCACGCCGGCCTCGATCAGCGTCGTGACGACCTTGTTCATCGACACGCGCACGAACGACGACGTCTCGTACGGGATCTGGTACTTCACGCCCGGCGGGAAATATGCGGACAGCTCGTCCATCGTCGCGCGCACGCGCTTCTCCGTGGACACCGCGTTCGAGCCCGGCGCGAGCTTGATGCCCATGCCGGTCGCGACCTTGCCGTTCACGTACGACGGATAGTTGTAGTCGTTGCCGCCGAACTCGATGCGCGCGACGTCGCGCAGATGGAGCGCGGAGCCGTCCGGCTGCGCGCGCAGCGCGATCGCGCCGAAATCGGCCGGCGTCTTCAGCGGCGCATCGGCGAACACGGTCGCCGCGATCGGCGCACTGTCCGGCACCGCGCTGCGGCCGATGTCGCCGACCGTCACGCGCGCGTTGTGCGCGCGCACGGCCGATGCGATGTCCGACGCGGTGAGGCCGTGACCGGCCAGCTTCACCGGGTCGGGCCAGATCCGCATCGCGTATTCGGCGCCCCAGAACTGCACCTTGCCGACGCCGTCGACGCGGCGCAGCGCCTGCACGACGTTCGCCGACGCGTATTCGCCGAGCTGCACGGCGCTCATCCGGCCGTCATCCGACGTCAGCGACACGACGAGCTGGATGTTGTCCGCGGCCTTCTCGACCTGGATGCCGTCGCGCCGCACCGGTTCGGGCAGCCGCGCCTCGACCGTCTTCAGCCGGTTCTGCACTTCGACGGCCGCGAGATCGGCGTTGACGCCCTGCTTGAACGTCAGGTACAGCGACGCGGCCCCGGCGCTGCTCGTCGCGGACGTATACAGCAGCCCCGGCGCGCCGTTCATTTCGCGCTCGATCAGCGCGGTCACCGATTCCTCGACGACCTGCGCGGACGCGCCCGGATACGTCGCATAGATGCTGACGACGGGCGGCGCGATGTCCGGGTATTGCGCGACGGGCAGCGCGCGAATCGCGAACGCGCCGCCGAGCATGATGAAGAGTGCGATCACCCACGCGAAGACGGGGCGATCGATGAAGAAACGTGCCATGTTGGTCTATTGAACCGGTCAGGTTTGACGGGCGGCCGCCGGTTGCGCGGCCTTCGTCGGCGATGCCTGCTCGACGGGCTTGACGGCGGTATCGGGCGCGAACTGCGCGGCGTTGTCGACGATCACGCGCTCGCCGCCCGACAACCCGCGCGTGATGCGCCAGTCGCGTCCGCTCATCTGGTCGGCGACGACCTCGACGTCCTTCACCTTGCCGTTCGTGCCGACCACGCGCACCGACGTGCGCTCGGCCGTGCGCAGCAACGCATCGCGCGGCACCAGGATCGCCCGCTGGTCGACGGCCGCATCGAGCGCGATCCGCACATACGCGCCCGGCAGCAGCTCGCGTTCGGGGTTGGGGAACAGCGCGCGCATCGCGACGGTATCGGTGGTCGGATCGACCGCGAGATCGCTGAACAGCAGCTTGCCCTTCAGCGGATACGCGGTGCCGTCGGCGCGCCGCAGCGTCACCGTGACGTCGTGCTGCGCGATCCCCGTCGCGTGCCCGCTCTTCACCGCGCGACGCAACGCGTCGACGTCGGCTGCCGGCTGCGAGAAATTCACGTAGATCGGATCGAGCTGCTCGACGGTCGTGAGCGGCGTCGCCTGGTCCTGGCCGACGAGCGCGCCTTCGGTGACGAGCGCGCGTCGTGCGCGGCCCGAAATCGGCGCGGTGACGGTCGCATAGTCGAGCTGCAGCTGCGCGCGTGCGAGTTCGGCCTTCGCGGACGCGACGTCGGCCTTCGCCCGCGTGTCGTCGGCGACGGCCTCGGTGTGATCGCGCTCGCTGACCGCGTGGTCGCGCACCAGGTCGTCGTAACGGCGGCGCTTGTCGCTCGCCGCGAGCGCGGCGGCCTGCGCCTTCGCGAGCGCACCCTGCGCGGCATCGCGCGCGGCCTTCAGCGGCGCGGGATCGATGCGGAACAGCACCGCGCCCTGCTTCACTTCCTGGCCTTCCTCGTAAGTGCGCGCGGTGACGATGCCCGCGACCCGTGCGCGCACTTGCGCTTGCCGATACGCGTCGAGCCGGCCCGGCAATTCGACGGTCATCGGCACGGCCGTCGGACGCACCGTCACGACCGTCGCGTTCTGAATGGCCTCCGGCGCCTTGTCCTTGTCGCCCTTTCCGCATCCGGCCACGGCCAGCATGGCCGCGAGCGCGACCGGCGCCAGCCGGAGGCGGCGCGCGAGGGAGCGTTTGTTATTCATGTGTGACCTCGGAATCGTTCGCCGCCGATACAATGCGGCGGCTCAGGGTGGTCGATTATAATCAGTCACGACTGATTAAATACATCCGGTTGCCCTGCAACCGCCCCACTGTCTCAATAAAACGACAGCGAACTGTAAGGAAATTCACGCCATGGCCCGCAAGACCCGGGAAGAATCGCTCGCCATCAAGCACCGGATCCTCGACGCCGCCGAGCTGGTCCTGCTCGAAAAAGGCGTCGCGCAAACCGCGATGGCGGACCTCGCCGAGGCCGCCGGGATGTCGCGGGGCGCCGTCTACGGCCACTACCGCAACAAGATGGAAGTGTGTCTCGCGCTGTGCGACCGCGCGTTCGCACGGACCTCGGAAGGCTTCGACGCGGTCGACAGCCTGCCCGCGTTCGCGACGCTGCGCCGCGCGGCGTCGCACTACCTGCAGCAATGCGGGGAGCCGGGCTCGATGCAGCGCGTGCTGGTGATCCTCTATACGAAGTGCGAGCAGAGCGAGGAGAACGGCGCGCTCCAGCGGCGCCGCATGCTGCTCGAGCTGCAGATGCTGCGCATCACGAAGGCGCTGCTGCGCCGCGCGATCGCGGCCGGCGAAATCGCCGCCGATCTCGACGTGCACTTGGCGGCCGTCCATCTCGTGTCGCTGCTCGAAGGCGTGTTCGCGTCGATGATCTGGACCAACCGCCTGCGCGGCAATCTGTGGAACGACGCGGAAGCGATGCTGGACGCCGGTTTCGACGCCGTCAGGACCTCCAGCGCACTGCGCGTGCGCGCGCAAAAATTGCCTGCCTGACGAGAAGCCGCGCAATAAATGCTGATTTAACCCGATTTACCGCAGTGCGAAACGAATACGCTGACCCTCTTTAAAATTTTTAACATTTCGCGGAACATCGGTAGACTGACGCTGTCATCTTTCTTTAGCGTCTTCGTGATAATCCGGGTTCGACCCGGAAAGTTCACGCCGCCGTTCGAAGCGGGCATCCCGCAAGTTGGGTCGAACGGAAACGACACAGGCCCCTGGCGGGGCCTGTTTTGTTGCACGCCCATCGCCCGCCACCGTCGTCACCCGCCGGATGGGCCGCCGATGGCTCCTGCCCACACCTCTTTGAACCGTTTTCCTGGATGTGGACACCTTTGGTCAAGCCTGCCGCAATTCCTGATGCTTTCGCGCCCGGGCGCGCGCAGCGCCTCGTGCGTGCGCTCGTGCCGGCCGCCGTGCTCGGCGCCCTCGCCGCCTTCGGTCTCGCCGCCGCGCTGCCCGCCGTCTCGCAGTTGCCGGGCGCCGTCGATTCGGGCACGGCTGCGCTGCCGCAGCGCGTGCTGTCCGACACGCCGTTTCCCACCGCGCAGCATTTCGTGACGAGCGAGCTCGCGCGCACGCTCGGCGAGCGCAACGAACTCGACGAACATAGCGACCGCAGCGCGCAACCGGGCCTGTTCGCGCCGCTCAGCGCGCACCGCAACGACATGCTCGGCTATGCGAGCCTGTTCCAGTTCGCGGCGCCCGAAACGCAGCACGGGATGCGCGCCGGCGACATCGAGCTCACGCTGTCCGATACGCTGAACCGTCTCGACGTGCCGCCCGAGGTGCGCATCCAGCTCGGCGATCTCGTCACCGGCAAGGTCGCGATGCGCGCCAGCGCGCAGCGCGGCGACTACTACCGCATCGCGTACGACACGAACAACGGCACGCCGCACCTCACCGCGCTCGAGCTGCGCGTCGCGGGCCGCACGTTCGGTGCGATCTGGTTCCGCGCACCGGGCGCCGACCACGGCGCGTACTACACGCTCGACGGCGCACCGCTCGAGGCGGCCGCGTTCATGATGCCCGTCAAATGGACGCGCATCAGCTCGTTCTTCGGCGAACGCGTGCACCCGCTGTCGCAGGCGATGGCGTTCCACACGGGCGTCGATCTCGCCGCGCCGTCCGGCACGCCTGTCAACGCGGCGGCCGATGGCGTCGTGTCGTTCGTCGGTACCGATCCGGACGGCTACGGCCGCTACGTGATCGTCGATCACGCGGACGGCTATTCGACCTACTACGCTCATTTGTCCGCGTATGCGCGCGGGCTGAAGACCGGCGAAACCGTGAAGCAAGGCCAGCGCATCGGCTCGGTCGGCATGACCGGCGCGGCCACCGGCCCGCATCTGCACTTCGAGGTGCGCGTCGCGAACGATCCGGTCGATCCGCTCGTCGCGCTCGCGAACGCGCAGACGGGGCTGTCCGACATGCAGCGCACCGCGTTCCGCCAGGAAGCGGCGCAATGGCGCTTCCGCCTCGCGTCGATCAAGACGTCGCCGTTCGCGTTCGCGCAAAACGACGGCCCGCTGTGGGGCGACTTCGCGACCGACTCGTCGACGCTGCGCGCGGTCTTCAACACGCACTACAGCGCGTCCTGACGCCGACGCAGCGAAGCACCGTCATACCCGTCGCCGCTCGCCGCAGCAGCGACACGGCCCGCCGTCACCGCACGGGTTCCGTACGTTCGGCCGCGGCCTGCGCGATGCGCGCCGCACGCGGCCGACGTGACAGCAGCCAGCGCGCCGCGCCGTCGAGCGACGTGCACAGCACCAGGTAAAGCGCCGCGACGAACAGGAAGATCGGCGCCGGATACACCATCAGCCGGTTGTTCACCTGCGTCGCGACGAACGACAGTTCCGGCACGCCGACGATATACGCGAGCGACGTGTCCTTCACGAGCGCAACCCACTGGTTGACGAACGACGGCGTCATGATCCGGATCGCCTGCGGCAGCAGCACGTAACGCACCGTCTGCCAGCGCGTGAGCCCGAGCGACAGCCCGGCCTGCCACTGCCCGTCGCCGGCCGCGACGATGCCCGCATGCACCGCATGCGCGAGATACGCGCCACCGATCAGCGCCAGCGCACACACGACCGTCGCGAGCCCCGGCACGTCCACGTGCAGCAGCATCGGCAGCAGGAAATACGTCCAGAAGATCAGCATCAGCACCGGAATCGCGCGAAAGAAGCCGATGAACGCGAGCAGCAGCACGCGCAGCGGGCCGCGCGCGAGCGCCATCGCGACGCCGAGCGCCACCCCCAGCCCCGCCGACGCGACGGCCGACGCGATCGCCAGCACGAGCGACAGCGCGGCGCCGCCGAGCGGACCGTCCGGGAACGCACCGACGAGCAGGTACGGCAGGTTGTCGAGCAGCAGTGAGACGTCCATCGTCAACGCCCCGCCGCGAGCCGGTCGCGCCATTGCGTGGCCGCGTAGGCGCCGGCCTCGATCGCGGCCACCGCGGCGACGTACAGCACGGTCGCGACACCGAACGCGGCAAAGGTCTTGAACGTCTCCGTCTCGACCTGCCGCGACGCATACGACAGCTCGGCGACACCGATCGCCATCGCGAGCGACGAGTTCTTCACGAGATTCATGTATTGGCCGAACAGCGACGGCAGCGCGATGCGCACGGCCTGCGGCAGCACCACGTAGCGCAGCGACTGCATCGGCGTGAGGCCGAGCGCCGCGGCCGCGTCGTGTTGCGCACCGCGCACGCCGCGCAGCCCGGCTTCGCATTCCTCGGCGACGAACGCGGCCGTGTAGGCGCTCAAGCCGACCCAGCCGGCGACGAACTCGAACGACGGCCACGCGAGCGTGAGCGGGCCCGCGCTCAGTTCATGACGCGCGTTCAGCCACGTGATCCACGTATCGGGCAGCAACGACGCGACGCCGAAGTACCAGAACAGCAATTGCACGAGCAGCGGCGTGTTGCGGAATGCGACGACGTAGCCGGCCGCCACCGTGCGCACTGCTGTGCCGCGTGCATGCCGCATGACGGCGAGCAGCAGCCCGCCGACGGTCGCGGCGAGCGCCGACGCGGCCGCGAGGCCGAGCGTGAGCAGGAAGCCCTGCCAGAGCCAGGACAGATATTTGGGAGCCAAGCCGAGCATGCTGGTGTGTGCGGTCGCTGAAAAATGCGAAAGAAGATGGAAGCAAGCGCAAAGCGCCGCGACCCGCGCATCCCGGCACAGCCGGCGGCGGATCGCGGCGCATGCGGCGCGGCGCGCGACTCAGGTCCGGTCGCCGATCCGGAAGATGCGCGTGAGCGGCGTCTTCGTCGCCGGCCCGAACCACGCGTCGTAGATCTGTCCCGCGCGGCCGTTCGCCTCGAGCCCCTTCAGCGTGTCGTTCACGAAGCCGAGCAGGCGCGTCTCGCCCTTCGGCACGCCGACGCCCATGTAGTCGTTCGAGATCGTGAACGCCGGAATCTCGTAGTTCTGCTTGTCGGGCACGTTCGCGAGCAGGCCGATCAGTTTCGGTCCGTCCTGCGTGATCGCCTGCACGTTGCCGGCACGCAGCGCGGCGAACGCGAACGGCGTGTCGTCGTACGCGACGATCGTCGCCTTCGGATACTTCTCGCGCAGCGTGATCTCGTTCGTCGTGCCCTTGTCCGCGCCGACGCGCAGGCCGTTCAACTGGTCGGCCGATTTCAGCACGCCCTTCTTCGCGAGAAACTGCTGGCCCGACGAGAAGTACGGGATGCTGAAGTCGACCTGCTTCGCGCGCTCGTCGGTGATCGTGAAGTTCGCAAGCACGAGGTCGACCTTGCCGGACGTCAGGAACGGAATGCGGTTCGCGGGATTGGTCGGTTGCAGTTGCAACTTTACGCCGAGCTTGTCGGCGAGCGCCTTCGCGTAATCGACGTCGAGGCCGACGATGTGATTGCTCTTGGCGTCGACATAGCCGAACGGCGGATTGCTGTCGAAGGTCGCGACGCGCAGCACGCCGGCCTTCCTGATGTCGTCGAGCCGGTCCGCGTGCGCGACCGTGCCTGCCGTGACGAGTGCGGCCCCGACGAGCCACGTGGCGAGAGTGTGGATTTTCATGAGCACGACCTGATTTGTTATGAAGGCCGCCGCGGATCGCGCGGCGGCCCGGTTCGAGGAACATCGCGACGTGGTGTGTCGTCGCGAAGCCGCTAACGTATCAGCGCGTGCGGCGATTTCGAACCAACAAATGGTGCTTTGCTCTGCGGGTTTTGTGATGACGCGCACCCGCGCTCGCGGTCATTCGCTATCGTCGTCGGTGGCGGCCACGGACGCCGCGCACAGGAACTCGCCGTCACCGCCGTCCTGCAGGTAATCGAGCGAACGGTCCATGCGCAGGAACGACAGCGTGCCGGCTGCGCCGAGCGCGAACAGCGTCTTGTGATCCGGCGCGAAGATCACCTGCGACACGCCGCCCGCGACCGGAAACTCGCCGACGGTACGACGCGTGGCGGTCTTGATCACGCGCATCGGCTTGTCGTCATAGCCGGTCACGGCGATCAGCGAGCCGTCACCGCTGCCGTCGAAGCTGTGCATCGACTCCTGGCAGACCGGATAACTGTCGCGTACGGCAAGGCTCGACGCATCCCGCCACTGAACCGACGACTTGTTGTAGACCCAGATGCCCGCGCCCTTCTCGCCAGGCTGAGCCTGGATGAAATCCGCATCGACCGGATAGGTCTCTACCTGCGCGTTCGTCGCCGTATCGAACGCGACGATCGCGCCCTTCTGCATCGCGTATGCATACAGCCGCCGGTCGTCGGGCGACAGCCACATCGACAGCGCACGGCCGAACTCGACGCCCGATGCATCGTGATCGCCGAGCCGCAGCGTCGCGATGACCTGCGGCCAGTGCGCGAGACTGACGACCGAAATCGTGTCGTCGACGCTGTTCAGCACGTACAGCCTATCGTTGGATGCGGACGCAACGATTGCGCGCGGAAAGCGTCCGAGCGTCACGCCATCGACGATCGCACCGCTGTTCAGGTCGATGCGCGCGAGGCCGTTCTCGCGCATCGACGCAACATACGCGTAGCGCTCGTCGGGGCTCACGTACACGCCGCTCGCGCCGCGGCCGCGGCACATGTTCCCCGGGCAGCCGTCGAGCCCCGTCGCGAACGGCTCGCCTGTGATCGTGCGCACGACCTCGTGCCGCTCGACGTCGACGACGACGAGCGTGTTCCGGTCGTTGTCGGTCACGTACAGGCGTTTGCCCGATGCGCCCAGCACCATCGCGTATGGCCACTTGCCGACGGGTACGACGGTGCCTGCCGCCTGCTCGGCCGACACGGGCGCCGGACGGTGTTGCTCGTCGTCGCGGATCTGCTCGGCAATCGCGGCCGCCTGCTGTTGCGCGTGGCGCTTCGCGGCGTCGCGCTCGACGTCGCGGCGGGTCGCGTCACGCCAGCCTTGCAGTTCCTCGCTGCCGGCCCGCTGCGCGGCGAACAACATCGCCGCGCTGCCGAGCACCGCGAACACGAGCGGCACGGCGACGCGCATCGAGCGGCCGGCCCCGTACATCAGCCAACCGGCGATGAAGCCGACGACCACACCGCCGAGATGCGCGGCCTGATCGATGCCGGAGATGAGGAAGCCCGAGCCCAGGTTGATCGCGATCACTTGCCCGAGCGCGCCGAGGTTGATGGCAACCGGCGCATCGCCTGCGCTGTCGCGTCGGCGTTGCAGCGCGAATGCCGCGGCCGCGCCCGCCAGTCCCATCAGTGCGCCCGACGCACCGACACTCACGACCGGCCGGATCCCGCTGGACGCCAGCGCGACGCCGAACGCAAAGGTGGTGCTGCCGACTTCGTGATAGCCATGCCAGAGCGCGCTCAGCAGCGAGCCGCCGAGCGCGGACAAAAGATACGCGACGCCGAACCGCAGCGTGCCGCCCGCGCGTTCGAGCACGGTGCCGAGCACCACCAGCATGTACATGTTCAGCGCGAGATGGACCCAGCTGCCGTGCAGGAACGCGCTGGTCAGCAGCCGCCACGGCTGCCCGGTGAGCGTGTACGGCGCGAAGTTCGCGCCCCAGTCGAGCAGCAGCGGGTTGGACAGCGAACCGTACGACGCCTGTCGCCACATCAGCACGAATATCACGGTATTGACGACGGCCAGCAGAATGGTCAACCACGGCCTGGAAGAATGTTGTTCTCTCATCGGGATCTTGGTATGGGTTATCGCGCGTGAGCCGCGCGAGCGCCATTATATTTCGCGTCCCGCAAGCAACGAGCGTGTGACGAGGCCGATCGGCGAACCGGGAATAAAAAAACGCCCGCTGCGCGCAGCGGGCGCGAATCCCAGTCAAGGAGGTGTCACACGAACTACGGGTTCAGCATAAAAGCATCGTCGGCCGCGGACAACGAAGCGATTGCGATATCGATATCGCGCGGCGCGCGATGCGCTTGCACGCGGGGATGCAAACGCGCCGCCCATGAAAAAACGGCGCGCCGCCTGCGTGGCGGAGCGCCGTTGCGTTGTTTCATGCCGCTCGAAGCGGCAGCCGGGTTGCCCCGTCGATCACGGCTCGTGACGCAGATACCCTTCCTTGCTCGGGTCGCGCATCCGCCACGACACGATCAGCGACACCGCGCACAGCGCCGTCACGTACCAGTAGAAGGTTTCCTCGCTGCCGACCGACTTGAACCACAGCGCGACGTATTCGGCCGAGCCGCCGAAGATCGCGTTCGCGACCGCATACGACAGGCCGACGCCCATCGCGCGCACTTCGGGCGGGAACATCTCGGCCTTGATGAGGCCGCTGATCGACGTGTAGAAGCTGACGATCGCCAGCGCGATCGTGATCAGCACGAACGCGGCCATCGGGCTCGTCACGGTCTTCAGCGTGTGCATCAGCGGCACCGTGCCGATCACCGCGAACGTGCCGAACAGGATCATCGACGTGCGGCGGCCGATCTTGTCGGACAGCGCGCCGAACACCGGCTGTATCAGCATGTAGACGAGGAGCGCGACGGTCATCACGTTGCTGGCCGTCTTCGCATGCATGCCGGCCGTGTTCACCAAGTACTTCTGCATGTACGTCGTGAACGTATAGAAGATCAGCGAGCCGCCGGCCGTGAAGCCGACCACCGTGAAGAATGCGCCCTTGTGCTGCCACACGCCGCGGATCGTGCCCGCGTCCTTCTTGTCGCGCGATGCGCTCGTCGACGTCTCGTCGAGCGATTTGCGCAGGTACAGCGAGATCAGCGCGGCCGCCGCGCCGCAGACGAACGGAATGCGCCAGCCCCACGCCTTCAGTTCGTCAGTCGACAGCGTCTGCTGCAGGATCACGAGCACCAGCAGCGCACACAGCTGGCCGCCGATCAGCGTCACGTACTGGAACGACGCGAAGAAGCCGCGCCGCCCCTTCAGCGCGACCTCGCTCATGTAGGTCGCGCTCGTCCCGTATTCGCCGCCCACCGACAGCCCCTGGAACAGACGCGCGACCAGCAGCAGCGCCGGCGCGAGCGCGCCGATCTGCGCATAGGTCGGCAGGACCGCGATCACGAGCGAGCCGCCGCACATCATCAGCACCGAGATCATCATCGCCGCGCGGCGGCCGTGACGGTCGGCGATGCGGCCGAACAGCCAGCCGCCGATCGGACGCATCAGGAAACCGGCCGCGAACACGCCGGCCGTGTTCAGCAACTGCGTCGTCGAGTTGCCGCTCGGGAAGAACGCCGGCGCGAAGTACAGCGCGCAGAACGAGTAAATGTAGAAGTCGAACCACTCGACGAGGTTGCCCGATGAGGCGCCGACGATGGCGAACACGCGCCGCCGGGTGTCATGCGCGGACAGCGCAGCTTGGTCGGTCTGGACGTCCATGGGTTGGTCTGTTCCTTTTAGTGCTTTCTGGGCGAGACGACCTGGGGCCGCCGCGTGCGGTCGACGTGGCACCGGTTCCGGTGCCACGGCGCTACGGGATTTTAGCGAAATGTAAAGTAACAGGCTTTCCGGGTTCGTCCGGATGTAGAAAAATTTTCTCGTTCGCCCCATTCGTCATATGAAAACGCCAGCCGTCAGGCTGGCGTCCGATGCAAGCTCTGCGGAGGCGAGCGATTCAGATACGCACCTCGGGCGGCACGTAGCGGCACTCGTAGCGCTTGCGCACGGTACCGGCCTCGTCGACGCTTTCCAGGAACACGTCGAACTGCCAGAGTCGCGCCATGTGCTTGAGCACTTCTTCGCTGTCGTTCGACAGATGGCGGTTGTCGGTCATGAAGTGGCGCAGCGTGAGGCTGCGGTCGCCGCGCGTGTTCACGGCCCAGACCTGGATGTTCGGCTCGCGATGATGGATGTCGTACTGCCGCGACAACGCCTGCCGCACGTATTGATAACCGGCCTCGTCGTGGATCGCCGACACCTCGAGCGAATCGCGCATGTCGTCGTCGAGCACCGAGAACAGCCGCATCTCGCGGATCAGGTTCGGCGACAGGTACTGCGCGATGAAGCTCTCGTCCTTGAAGTTGCGCATCGCGTAGTGCATCGCCGGCAGCCACGGGGTGCCCGCGATCTCCGGAAACCACTTGTAGTCCTCTTCCGTCGGTGCTTCGCAGATCCGCCGGATGTCGCTCATCATCGAGAAGCCGAGCGCATACGGGTTGATCCCGTTGTAGTACGGCTTCGTGACGGGCGGCTGATAGACCACGTTGCTGTGCGAATGCAGGAACTCCATCATGAAGCCGTCTTCCAGCTTGCCCTGGTTGTACAGCGTGTTCAGCAGCGTGTAGTGCCAGAACGTCGCCCAACCCTCGTTCATCACCTGCGTCTGCCGCTGCGGATAGAAGTACTGGCCGATCTTGCGCACGATGCGGATCACTTCCCGCTCCCACGGCTCGAGCAGCGGCGCGTTCTTCTCCGCGAAATACAGCAGGTTCTCCTGCGGCTCCGGCGGATAGCGTTCCTCCTGCTCTTCCATTTGCTCGGGCTTCTTGCCCGGCAGCGTGCGCCACAGCTCGTTGACCTGCGACTGCAGATACGCCTCGCGCTCGCGCCGCAGCGCGGCCTCCTTCGACAGCGACGGTTTCTGCGGCCGCTTGTAGCGGTCGACGCCGTAGTTCATCAGCGCATGGCACGAATCGAGCAGTTCCTCGACGCGATCGAGGCCGTAGCGCTCCTCGCATTCGGCGACGTAGTTCTTCGCGTACACGAGATAGTCGATGATCGCGTGCGCGTCGGTCCACAGCCGGAACAGGTAGTTGCCCTTGAAGAAGGAGTTGTGCCCGTACGCCGCGTGCGCGATGACGAGCGCCTGCATCGTCATCGTGTTCTCTTCCATCAGATACGCGATGCACGGGTTCGAGTTGATGACGATTTCGTACGCGAGGCCCATCTGGCCGCGGCGATAGCTCTTTTCGGTGGCGAGGAAGTGCTTGCCGAACGACCAGTGGCGATAGTTGACCGGCATCCCGACCGACGCGTACGCGTCCATCATCTGCTCGGCGCTGATCAGTTCGAGCTGGATCGGATAGATATCGAGCTCGTATTGCTCGGCGACCTGCGAGATGTGCGTGTCGTATTCCTCGAGCAGTTCGAACGTCCAGTCGGACGGGCACGGCAGCGGCTTGCGTTCGGCAACGTTCATACGCGCTTCCTTCTGCCCGGAGCCGGGCAAGTCGGCGGCCGGCGGCGCCGGTTCGACCCGGCCGCTTTGCTGCGATGCGGCAGGGCCGGCCGTGGCGTCGCCGGAAGGGCGCGGCGCGTAGCCGCGCGACTCGTTGTGCAGATGGCGGGTCGTCATGACATTTCCACCTGCTTTTCGAACAATTCGCGAAACACCGGGTAAATGTCGGCAGCCGATTCGGCTTTCTTCATCGCGAGGTGCGGTTGCGACAGCGCCAGCTGCGCGTACTCCAGCCACAGGTTCTGCTCTTCCGGGGCAACCTGGATATACGCAAAATAGCGCGTCTTCGTGAGGATATCCTCTTCCAGGATTTTGCGACACTTCGGCGAATCGTCGGTCCAGTTGTCGCCGTCGGACGCCTGCGCGCCGTAGATGTTCCACTCGCTCGGCGAGTAGCGCTCGTTCATCACCTTGCGCATCAGCTCGAGCGCGCTCGACACGACGGTGCCGCCGCTTTCGGTCGAATGGAAGAAGGTGTCTTCGTCGACCTCCTCGGCCCGCGTGTGGTGACGGATGAACACGACCTCGATGCGCTCGTAGTTGCGCTTCAGGAACAGGTACAACAGGATGAAGAAGCGCTTCGCGAGATCCTTGCGCTGCTCGTCCATCGAACCCGACACGTCCATCAGGCAGAACATCACGGCCTGGCTCGACGGCTGCGGCTGCTTCACGCGATTGATGTAGCGCAGATCGAACGGATCGATGAACGGGATCCGCCAGATGCGCCCCTTCAGGTGATGGATCTCGGCCTCGAGCGTCGCGATGTCCGCGCGACGGTCTTCGGGGTCGAGCTTCATCACCTCGAGCTGGGCTTCGAGCTCGCGCAATTCGTTGACGAGCGGCGAGCCGAGCGCGATGCGCCGGCCGAGCGCGCTTCTCAGCGAGCGCACGACGTCGATGTTGTTCGGCGTGCCTTCCGCCGACCAGCCCGCGCGCACGTTCTTCCAGCTCGGCACCGTCAGCAGGTGCGTCTTCACGAGGCGCGGCAGTTCGAGATCGTCGAAGAAGTACTGCATGAATTCGTCGCGCGACAGCTCGAACACGAAGTCGTCCTGCCCTTCGCCCTCGTTGCTCGCCTGACTGCCGCCGCCGCCCGAGCCGCCCTGCGGACGCGGAATCTTGTCGCCGCGGACATAGTCCTCGTTGCCCGGGTGCACGTATTCACGACGCCCGCCCGGCGCGTGCCGGAAATTCGGCTCCGCGATGTCCTTGCGCGGGATCGTGATGCTTTGCGTGCTCTGGATATCCTTGATGCTACGGTCGCGCACCGCGTCGGAGACGGCACGACGAATGTAGTTCTTGACGCGACGCAGAAAGCGTTCGCGGTTGGCGATGCTCTTGTTCTTGCCGGCCAGCCTGCGGTCGATGATTTGATGAAGCACTCCCGGTCTCCCGCTCGAAAGTCGATATGCCGGGACGCTCGCCGCACATGCCGTCTGCCGTCATGCGGGCGGCGTCTCTGAGGGCGCCCGCGCGGACGAACCGCACGGGCGCGGTACCGCGCGCGTCATGACGACTTGCGCACGCGCAGATACCAGTCGCAAAGCAGCCTCACCTGCTTCGGCGTATAGCCCTTCGCGACCATCCGATTCACAAAGTCCTCATGCTTGCGTTGCTCCTCTGCCGAGCCCTTCGCGTTGAACGAAATGACCGGCAACAGTTCCTCGGTATTCGAGAACATCTTCTTCTCGATCACGACGCGCAACTTCTCGTAGCTCGTCCACACGGGGTTCTTCCCGGCGTTCGCCGCCCGCGCGCGCAGCACGAAGTTCACGATCTCGTTGCGGTAATCCTTCGGATTGCTGATCCCGGCCGGCTTCTCGATCTTCTCCAGTTCCGCGTTCAGCGCGGCGCGGTCGAAGCTCTCGCCCGTGTCGTGATCGCGGAATTCCTGATCCTGGATCCAGAAGTCGGCATAGGTGACGTAGCGGTCGAAAATGTTCTGCCCGTACTCCGAATACGATTCGAGGTAGGCCGTCTGGATCTCCTTGCCGATGAAGTCCGCGTAGCGCGACGCGAGCACGTCCTTCACGAAGGACAGGTACTTCTGCTCGGTTTCCGGCGGGAACTGCTCGCGTTCGATCTGCTGTTCGAGCACGTACATCAGGTGCACGGGGTTCGCCGCGACCTCGCTCGAATCGAAGTTGAACACGCGCGACAGGATCTTGAATGCGAAGCGTGTCGATACGCCCGTCATCCCTTCGTCCACACCCGCATAGTCGCGATACTCCTGATACGACTTCGCCTTCGGATCGGTGTCCTTCAGGTTTTCGCCGTCATAGACCTGCATCTTCGAGAACAGGCTCGAGTTCTCCGGCTCGTGCAGGCGCGACAGCACCGAGAACTGCGACATCATCTTCAGCGTGCCCGGCGCGCACACGGCTTCGGCCAGCGACGAATTGCGGATCAGCTTCTCGTAGATCTTCGTCTCTTCCGACACGCGCAGGCAGTACGGCACCTTCACGACGAAGATCCGGTCGAGCAGTGCCTCGTTGTTGCGGTTGTTGCGGAACGCCTTCCACTCCGACTCGTTCGAGTGCGCGAGGATCACCCCGTCGAACGGAATCGCGCCGAATCCTTCGGTGCCCTTGAAGTTGCCTTCCTGCGTCGCGGTGAGCAACGGGTGCAGCACCTTGATCGGCGCCTTGAACATTTCGACGAACTCGAGCAGCCCCTGGTTCGCGAGGCACAGGCCGCCCGAATAGCTGTACGCATCGGCATCGTCCTGCGCGTACTGCTCGAGCTTGCGGATGTCGACCTTGCCGACGAGCGACGAAATATCCTGGTTGTTCTCGTCGCCCGGCTCCGTTTTTGCAATGCCGACCTGACGCAGGATCGACGGGTAACGGCGCACGACGCGGAACTGGCGGATGTCGCCGTTGTATTCGTGCAGGCGCTTGACCGCCCACGGACTCAGGATGCTCTTCAGGTAGCGGCGAGGAATGCCGTATTGCTCCTCGAGGATCGGGCCGTCTTCGTCGTAGTCGAACAGCCCGAGCGGCGATTCGTTGACGGGCGAGCCCTTCAGCGCATAGAACGGCACGCGCTCCATCAGTTGCTTCAGACGCTCGGCGATCGACGACTTGCCGCCGCCCACCGGGCCAAGCAGGTAGAGAATCTGCTTCTTCTCTTCGAGCCCTTGCGCAGCGTGGCGGAAATACGCGACCACCTGCTCGATCACTTCCTCCATTCCGTAGAACTCACGGAATGCGGGATAGACCTTGATCACCTTGTTCGCGAAGATCCGCGACAGGCGCGGTTCGTTGCGGGTGTCGACTTGTTCGGGTTCCCCGATTGCAGCCAGCATGCGTTCGCCTGCCGTGGCATACGCTGACGGATCGTTCTTGCAGAGCGCGAGGTACTCCTCCAGCGAGAGCTCTTCCTCTCGCGTTTTTTCGAAGCGGTTCGCGAAGCTGCTGTAAATATCCATGCTACCTCCCTCGCCTGAGTCTGAAGACGTGCTTGCCTTCGTATGACTGCGCAGAAGCAAGCGCGTTCGAATTCATCCTAAACCCTTTCTTATTTTTTTTCACGAACTCTTCGTATGAAGTGGGTCATTCTCCACAACACCGCTTGGACAACGCATTTTGACGCTTTACAATTGATCTCCCGTGCCGCAGAAACTGCATCCGCGGCGTCTCGTCCAGCATCGGAACGTCTCACGCGTTGGACATCTCCGTCGTCACCGCGCCCTTCACTCCCCTTCATCACTAGACGTTCGAGCGCACGTTTACGACGACACGCGCCGAGCACCGTTACAAATTTTTTTCGCATCGTCCGGAGATACCCGTAGCGCCGATGCGCGCATGCGACACGCGACGTTGTGCGAACGTTCATACGCGCTGTCACATTCGATCGGTGGCCGAAACGACGACGCCCGCAGTAGCGGGCGTCGTGTGCTGCCAAATAGGGAAAGATGCGAGGGAAAGATGCGCTAGGAATAGAGGCGCGGCGCGCCGCGAATCAGAACGTTTCCCAGTCGTCCCCGCCGGCAGTCGCGGCGGCCGGCGCAGGCGCTGCGGGCGCGCCCGCCGGCTTGCGCACCGGCGCCGCACGCTTGGGCGTTGCGTCGCGATCGTCGCGCGCCGCGGCCGGTGCGGCCGAGCTCACCGGCACGGCAGCCGGCGCGGGCACCGCGCGCGGCGCCTGACGTGCAGCGGGAGCGGCTGCCGGCTGCGCCGCATCGTCGTCGATCCGGAAGACCGCCGCCGTGTCGCGCAGGCGCGCGGCCTGTTCGTCGAGCGACTGCGCGGCGGCCGCCGCTTCCTCGACGAGCGCGGCGTTCTGCTGCGTGACTTCATCCATCTGCGCGACCGCGCGCGCGACCTGGTCGATGCCGCCGCTCTGCTCCTCCGATGCGGCCGCGATTTCGCCCATGATGTCCGTCACGCGCTGCACGGCCGCGATCACGTCGCTCATCGTGCGACCGGCCTCGTCGACCAGCGTCGAGCCCGTGCGGATGCGGTCCACCGACGCGTCGATCAGCGCCTTGATCTCCTTGGCCGCGCTCGACGAACGCTGCGCGAGGCTGCGCACCTCGCCCGCGACGACCGCGAAGCCGCGCCCTTCCTCGCCCGCACGCGCAGCTTCGACGGCCGCGTTCAGCGCCAGGATGTTGGTCTGGAACGCGATTCCCTCGATGATCGCGATGATGTCCGCGATCTTCGCGGAGCTGTCGTTGATCTCGCCCATCGTGCCGACCACCTGGCCGACCACCGTATTGCCCTTGTTTGCAATCTCCGACGCGTTCGCGGCCAGCGAGCTTGCCTGCCGCGCATTGTCCGCGTTCTGTTTCACCGTGCCGGTCAGCTGCTCCATGCTCGACGCGGTTTCCTGCAGCGCCGACGCCTGTTCTTCCGTGCGCGAGGACAGGTCGATGTTGCCGGCGGCGATCTGCCGCGCCGCGGTCGCGATCGACTCGCTGCCGCCACGCACCGTGCGCACCGTATCGACGAAGCCGCGCTGCATCCGCGCGAGGCCGTCGAGCAGCTGGCCCATTTCGTCGCGCCGATGCACGACGATCGAGCGGCGCAGGTCACCCGCGGCCATCGCGTCGAAATGCGCGAGCGCGTCCGCGAGCGGGCGGCCGATCGCACGGCTGAGCGTCAGCCACGACAGCGCCGCGGCGACCAGGCCGGCCACCAGCACGACGATCGACAGCACGCGCAGCGTGTCGTAGACCGATTCCGCGCGGTCGAAGTCCGCCTGCGCGGAGCTGAACTGGAAATTGCGCAGCGCTTCGCCCGAGATCGAAAGCTCGTTGTACAGCATCTGGAGCTGCTTGGCGCCCTCGCCGATCCGGTCGTGGTCGCCCGTCGCGATCGCGCCTCCGAACGCGTCGCAGCTGCGCTGCAACGCCAGCCGCTTCGCGGCGACATCCTGTGCGAGGCGGTCTTCCTCCGGGCCGCGCGGCAGCGCGAGGTACTTCTGCCACCACGCGTCGGACTGCGTGCGCATCGCGCGGCTGCGCTCCACCGCGGCAGCGGAGTCAGGCGAGCCGGCCAGCAGCGCGGCGCGATCGAGCGCCAGGCGCTCACGCGCCGCGTACATTTCCGCCACGGCCACGTTGACCGCGCTCGGCATCTGGTTCGTGAAGATTTCGCGTGTCGCGTCGTTCGAGCGCGTCATCCCGTACACGCCCAGCACGCCGACCAATCCCAGCAGCACCGCGAGAAACGCCATCGTCAGACCGATGCGCGCACGTATCGTCAGGTTTCCGATCACCATCATTCTTCCTGTGTTGCGTCGTCATGAACGGGCCGCGCCCGTTTTTCGAAACAGTGTTTCGCCCCGATGCATTTACGACCGTTCGCCGCACGACTTGATGGTATTGACGTCAATTTTCTCCGCAATTGATCTGTTTATTGCATTCTGCTGAATAATAGGGTGCGTAACACGCCGGCCCGTGCCAAGAGATGACAAAGCGAATGTCGGCTTCGGGCCGATCAGAAAGAGACCGCCAGACAGCCGGCCGCCTGCTGTCGCAGGCGCCGGCCACGATGCGCGCCGCGGCCTGTCAGGCCAGTTCGGCGAGGGTGGGAATCGACGGCTGCGCGCCCGCGCGCGTGACCGACAGCGCCGCCGCGCGTTGCGCGAAGCGGATCGCGGTATCGACGTCTTCCCCCGCGGCGAGCCGCGCGGCGAAACCGCCGATGAAGGTATCGCCGGCCGCGGTCGTGTCGATCGCCTGCACGACGGGCGCCGGATAGTGGCGCGCCGCGCCGTCGGCCGACAGCGCGAGCACGCCGCGCGCGCCGAGCGTGATCAGCACGTTGCGCGCGCCGCCCGCCTGCAGCATCCGCGCCGCGGCTTCTGCGTCGGCCGGGTCGCGCACCGGCAGCCCGGTGAGCGCGGCCGCCTCCACTTCGTTCGGGATCAGGTAATCGACCAGCGGCAGCCAGCCGTCCGGCAGCGGCGCGACCGCGGGCGCCGGATTGAGCACCACCGTGCGGCCGAGCCGCCGGCCAGCCGACAGCGCCGCGAACACGGCGTCCGGCGGCGTCTCGAGCTGGCAGATCAGCACGTCGGTCGCGGCCAGCGCGGCCTCGTGCCGCGCCACCGTCTCCGGCGTGACTTCGCCATTGCCGCCGGCGACGATCACGATCGTGTTCTGGCTCGCGTCGTCGACGACGATCAGCGCGACACCGGTCGACGCCGCCGCGCTCGTCGCGAGCCGCGCGCAATCGATGCCTTCGGCCTCGAGGCCGGCCCGCAGCGCTGCGCCGTGCGCGTCCGCGCCGACGCAGCCGATCATCGTGACCTGCGCGCCGAGGCGCGCGGCCGCGACGGCCTGGTTGCCGCCCTTGCCGCCCGCCGCCTGCGCGTAGGCATGGCCGGCGAGCGTTTCGCCCGGCAGCGGCAGCCGCGGCGCCCGCACGACGAGATCCATGTTGAGGCTGCCGACCACCGTCACGCGGCCGGCGCCCGTCGTGCGCGCCGTCATGCGCGAGCGCCGGGCGCGGCCGGCTCGCGGTAGATCGCCGTGGATTCGCGCAGCACGAGGCGCGGCGACACGACGCGGCGACGGCTCGGCGCAGCGGTCGAGCCGCCGCCGATCCGCTCGATCAGCGTCTGCGCGGCCATTTCGCCGAGCGCGCGCACCGACTGGCCGACCGTCGACAGTGCCGGATACGTGTAGCGGGAGAATTCGATGTCGTCGAAGCCGATGATCGAGCAGTCGTCCGGCACGCGCAATCCGCGCTCGGCCGCCGCGCGCAGCGCACCGACGCCCATCAGGTCGTTGCCCGCGAAAATCGCGCTCGGATGCACCGACTCGAACAGCCGCGACGCCGCGTGATAGCCGCCGAGGCACGAGAAATCGCTTTCCGCGATCGCGCCCGGCACGATGTCGATCCCGCGCTCGGCCATCGCGCGGATGAAGCCGTGCACGCGCATCGCGCTGACGGCCGTGTCGGTCGGCCCGGTGATGCAGCCGATCTTCGCGTGCCCGAGTTCGAGCAGGTGGCGCGTCGCCAGATACGCGCCGCGTTCGTGATCGATCTGCACGAGGTCGGCCGCGAGCCCCTCGATGTTGCGGTCGACGACGACGAGCGGCGCATGCGCGTGCGCGAGCGTCTGCGCGAGCACCGCGTCCTCGCCGGCCGATGCGACGATCAGCCCGTCGATGCGCTTTTCCTGCAGCACGCGCAAGTAGTTGCGCTGCTTCACGGGATCGTCGTCCGAGTTGCAGAAGAACACGCAATAGCCGTTGGCCGCGCACTGATCCTCGATGCCGCGCGCAAGCTCCGCGAAGTACGGATTCGTACTGTTCGGCACGACGAGTCCGATGGTCGCCGTCGAACGCGCCTTGAGCGAGCGCGCCACGGCCGACGGCACGTAATTCAGCTCACGGATCGCGCCCTCGACCTTCGCACGCACGTCCGCGGACACCGGCCGCGAATTGTTCACCACGTGCGACACGGTCGTAAACGACACGCCCGCCATGGCCGCCACATCCTTGATCGTCGCCATTTCCCGTTTCTCTCTGGTCTGCTTTCTGTGTAGTTCTTACCGGGCGCGGGCGCGCCGGCTGCGATACGTATCGAGCACGACCGCCACCACGATCACCGCCCCGGTGATGATCCGTTTGGTCGGCTCGTTCGCGCCGATCTGCGCCAACCCAGCGGCCAGCACGGAGATGATCAACACGCCGAAGAACGTGCTGATCACCGAGCCGCGCCCGCCCATCAGGCTCGTGCCGCCGATCACGACGGCCGCGATCACCTGCAGTTCGAGGCCCGCGCCCGCGTTCGGATCGGCGGCCTCGAGCCGCGAGATCTGGAACAGCGACGCGAGCCCGGCGAGCGCGCCCATCAATGCGAATACGAGGATTTTATACGGCCGCGGGTTAACCCCGGCGAGCCGCACGGCTTCCTCGTTCGTACCGATCCCGACGAGATAGCGCCCGAACACGGTACGCGTGAGCACGAACTGTGCCGCGATCATCACCGCGACCGCGATCAGGAACGCCGGCGAGATGCCGAGCGCGATCGGGTTCGACAGGAAATCGAACGCGTCGCCGATGTAGGCCGTGCGCGAATTCGTCAGCTGATAAGCGACGCCGCGCGCGGCCTCGAGCACGCCGAGCGACACGATGAACGACGGAATCCGCCAGCCCACCGTGATCGCCCCGGTCAGCGAGCCGGTCGCGGTCGCGACCGCGATCCCGATCAGCGCGGCCGGCAGCGGCCCCCACTGCCATTTCAGCGCGGCCACGCTGACCATCGACGCGGCCAGCGCGAGCACCGAGCCAACCGACAGGTCGATGCCGGCGATGATCAGCACGAAGGTCATCCCGACCGACATCACGACGAGATCGGGGATCTGGTTCGCGATCGTACTGAACGTATCGTAGGTCAGGAAATGCGAGCTCAGCGCCGAAAACAGCGCGATCATCGCGGCGAGCGCACCGGCGAGCCCGAGATAGTTCGACAGGCCGAGCCGCGTGCCGGACAGCGTGCGCGCGCGGCGCTCCGTCACGTCCTGCTGCGCGCCTGCGTCGCTCGGGGATACGGGAGGCTGGGTCATTGCTGTCGTCCTGTGGTCGAAGTGCCGGAAGCCGCGCGCGGCGCCGCTTGCGCATCCAGGTGGCGCGCGCCTTCCGGCAGCGCGTCGCGGCCGAAGCCGGCGAACGCCGCGGCCAGCAGCGCATCCTGGGTCCAGTTGCCGCGTTCGAACACGGCGGTCATGCGGCCGGCCGACATCACGCCGATCCGGTCGCAGATCAGCATCAGCTCGCGCAAGTCGCTCGAGACGACCACCAGCGCGCGGCCGTCGCGCGCGAGCGCGCCCATCAGCGTATAGATCTCGAATTTGGCGCCGACGTCGATTCCGCGGGTCGGCTCATCGAACAGCAGCACGCCCATGTCGCGCGCGAGCCAGCGGCCGATCACGACCTTCTGCTGGTTGCCGCCCGACAGTTCGCCGACCGGCTGTGCTGCGCCGTGCGTGCGGATCCGCAACGCGTCGATCTGCTGCTCGGCGAGCGCCGTTTCGCGCGCCGTATTGACGATGCCGCCGCGCGCGAGCTGCTCGAGCTGGCCGAGCGACACGTTCGACGTGACCGACTGCGACAGCAGCAGCCCTTCGCCCTTGCGGTCCTCGGTGATCAGCGCGATGCCGTGCCGCACCGCGTCGACGGGCGAAGCGATGCGCGCCGGCTTCAGCGGATCGCCGACCGAGATCATTCCGGCGTCCGGCGTATCCGCGCCGTAGATCAGCCGCAGCAATTCGGTGCGCCCCGCGCCGATCAGCCCCGAGATGCCGAAGATTTCGCCCGAGCGCACTTCGAGCGACACGTCCTGCACGGCCGTGCCGCGCGTCATGCCCGACACGGCGAGTCGCGGCGCGCCGATTCGGCGCGGACCGAGATCGATGTGCTCGCCGATCTCGCGCCCGACCATCAGCGTGACGAGCCCGTCGGACGTCGTCGCGGCCATGTCGCCGACATGCACGAGCCGGCCGTCGCGCAGCACCGCGACGCGCTCGGCGACGCGCGCGAGCTCGTCGAGCCGGTGCGAGATGTAGACGATCGCCACGCCGTGCGCCTTCAACCGGTCGATCTGCTCGAACAGCAGCTCGACCTCGCGTGCGGTCAGCATCGCGGTCGGCTCGTCGAGGATCAGCACGCGGCAGTCGCCGATCAGATTGCGCGCGATCTCGACCATCTGCTGGTGGCCGATGCCGAGCGCACCGACTGGCGTGTCGGGGTCGATCGCGTCGAGCCCGACACGCGCCATCGCCGCCTGCGCGTCGTCATGCAGCCGCGCGCGATCAATGATGCCGAAGCGTCGCGGCAGACGGTTCAGAAACAGGTTTTCGGCGACCGTCAGCGTCGGCAACAGGTTCAGCTCCTGCATCACCATGCGCACGCCGAGCGCTTCGGCCTGCGTGCGGCTCGCCGGCGCATAGGCCTGGCCGCCGAGCTGCATCGTGCCGGTCGTCGGGTCGACGAGCCCGCCGATGATCTTCGACAGCGTGCTCTTTCCGGCGCCGTTCTCGCCCGTCAGCGCGAGCGCCTCGCCCGGTGCGAGCGTCAGCGTGACGTCGGCGAGCACCGGTTCGGCGTAGGTCTTGCCCACGCCGGAGACGGACAGCACGGGAATGGCTGAACGGGAGGGTTGGAAGGTCGGTTCCATCGCGATCCTGATTGCGGCCGCGCGCACGCGACGCGCGGGTATGACGCTCACAAGTGCATGTGCATGCAGTGGCCGTGATCGCGCTCACTCCGTATAACGGCCGCCGGCCCGGATTCTTGAGGGCGGCGGCCGCGACGGGGCGGCGTTACTTCGTCACGAGATCCACCGGCGTCTCGACCACACCGGTCATGTCGGCCTGCTTGCGATGCTCGGCAATCGCCTTGAGCGCCGTGTCGATGCCGAACACGGCCTGCTTCGCCGCGTACTGGTCGGCGGTCGCGAGCACGCGGCCGTCCTTCAGCATCGGCTTGATCGCGTTGATGTTGTCGTAGCCGACCACGAACACCTTGCCCTGCTTGCCCGCGGCCCGCACCGCCGACACCGCGCCGATCGCCATGTTGTCGTTGCCGCACAGCAGCGCGCGCAGGTTCGGGTATTCGTTGAGCATCGCGGACGCGACCGCATTGCCCTTGTCGATCTCCCACTCGCCCGACTGCACCGACACGACCTTCATCCCGCCCGCCTTCATCGCATCCTGGAAGCCGGCCGTGCGCTGCTGCGCGTTGGTCGTCGTCGACACGCCTTCGAGGATACCGACCTGGTCGCCCGCCTTCAGCCGCTTCGCGAGGTAGTCGCCGATCTTGCGCGCGCCCTTGCGGTTGTCGGGGCCGACGAACGGCACGTTCAGGTTCTTCGACTTCAGCACGTCGGGGTCGAGCCGGTTGTCGATGTTCACGACGATGATGCCCGCGTCGACCGCCTTCTTCACGACCGGCACGAGCGCCTTCGAATCGGCCGGCGCGAGCACGATCGCATCGACCTTCGACACGATCATCTGCTCGACGATGCGGATCTGGTTCGCGGTGTCGGTCTCGTCCTTGATGCCGTTCGTGATCAGGTCGAACTGGCCGGCGTTGTGCTTCTGGTATTCCTTCGCGCCGGTTTCCATCGTCAGGAAGAACTCGTTGGCGAGCGACTTCATCACGAGCGCGACCTTCGGCTTGGCCCCCGCTTGCGCGTGGACGGCCGGTGCGGCGGCGACCGCGACGGCGGCAAGCGCGGCGGTCAGGAAACGACGGCGAAAGAGGACATTCATACACATCTCCTGGCGACTGGCCCGTGGGGCCGATTGGTGTCTGGTTGTTGTTTTAATGCGAGCAAACGTTTGCGCCCAATTACCCGGGCAGTGGCCATCGATGCTGCTTGTCGGTACCAAGGAATGGAAGCAGGCAGACGGCCGACTGCCTGGCGCGCGCTGTCGTCGACACGCCACCGCCGGCGGGAAGCCGGCGGAGTGAAAGCTATGCTGTACCGTTTCGGTTCGACGCGCAACCCGTCTGATCAATATTTAAGGGTTTATTCGGAGCACGCTGCGGCGCTTGCGGATTGCGGCGCGTTACATCGCATTCGACGGTGGCGCTTCGTTGCGATCGTGGACGAAACCGAGAAACCGTTTTCGGATTCGATGATGGGCCTTCGTCGGATCCGGCTTGTCCGTCGGCTTTGGTTTGCGTTTTCCACGTGTGCGCTGTTCCGGTTTCATTCGGCGCGATGCGATGGCGTTGCGATGGCGTTGCCGCCGCAGCAGGCTCGAGTCGGCTGCGGCAATGGCCGCGCAGCGCGCTGCCGACGCGGTTTGTCGATCCGCGTGCCGGCGCATTAAATCGTATCTTTGTGAAAAAGAGCGCGTCGCTCGAGAAGGTCGACGCGAGGCATGCGAATGTGCCGTCTTGTTGTTCTGTTTGATCGGCACATACGTGACGGTGGCCGCGCGTGGCAACGCGGATTGTCAGCGACGACGTCGATCGAAGGTTCGACACGTCGGCTCGCCATGACATGACGACGCGAAAACCACCGTCATGTCACCCATCGCGCAGCCCGTCCGGCGGGCGCTCGCCGCGCCCCCCGGGACACCGCCCCGCCGTCAGACCGTTTCGCGCAGCTGCGCGGCGATTTCCGCTTCGTTCAGTTGCGGCGCGAACATCTCGATCAGCCGGTACGCATACGCGCGCAGGAATGCGCCCTTGCGCAGCCCGACCCGCGTCGTGCTCGCCTCGAACAGGTGCTGCGTGTCGAGCGCGACGAGGCCGGTGTCGCGCTGCGGATCGAAGGCCATCGCCGCGACGACGCCGATCCCCATCCCGAGCTCGACGTAGGTCTTGATCACGTCCGCGTCGATCGCGGTCAGCACGACGTCGGGCACCGCGCCGGCCTGCGTGAACGCCTGGTCGATGTGCGAGCGGCCCGTGAAGTCCTGGTCATACGTGATGATCGGATACTCGGCGATTTCGTCGAGCGTCAGGTTCTCGCGGCCGACGAGCGGATGCCCCTTCGGCACGACCACCGTGTGGTGCCACGAATAGCACGGGAACGTCACGATGTCCGGATAGCGGTCGAGCGCCTCGGTCGAGATGCCGAGATCGGCTTCGCCATTGAGGATCATCTGCGCGATCTGCTGCGGGCTGCCCTGGCGCAGCGCGAGATGCACCTTCGGGAACACGTCGGTGAACTGCCGGATCACCTTCGGCAGCGCGTAGCGCGCCTGCGTGTGCGTGGTCGCGACGACGAGGTGGCCGCTGTCCTGGTCGGCGAACTGGCGCGCGACGCGGCGCAGGTTCTCGGCATCGAGCAGCATCCGCTCGATCAACTGGTGCACGGCCTTGCCGGGCTCCGTGAGCCCCGTGAGCCGCTTGCCGCGCCGGATGAAGATGTCGACGCCCAGTTCGTCCTCGAGATCCTTGATCTGCTTCGACACGCCCGACTGCGACGTGTACAGCACGTTCGCGACTTCCGTCAGATTCATGTTCTGCCGCACGGCTTCGCGCACGAAACGCAATTGCTGAAAATTCATGGGTATGCCTCTTAGGCTGTCGTTGTTCGAATGTCGCTCCGGAGCGGTATCCGCCCTCTTCTCTTTACCGGGTTCGGCGTCAGTGTGCGGGAAATACCCGCACCGCGCGCGGTACGGCCGTCGCACCGTCGCCGACCTGCAGCGCGAGCGCACGCCACGCGTCGCGATCGAGTTCCGCTTCGAGTGCGCCGCCCGTGCGCGCCTCGAGTTCGACCCGCACCGAGCCGCCGAGCGGGATCACGCGGCGCACGTCCACCGCGATGCCGTCGCGATGACCGTCGCCGGCCGGCCACAGCTGCAGGTCGTGCGGCCGCACGTACGCGTTCGCGGGGCCCGCGAAATCGGCATCGACCGCGATCGGGGCCGCCGCGCCCTCGGCGACGAAGCCACGGCCGGCGACGGTGCCCGGCAGGCGGTTCGCCGCGCCGAGAAATTCGTAGACGAACGCGCTTTGCGGATGATCGTAGACGTCCTGCGGGCTGCCGACCTGCTCCACGTGCCCGCGGTTCAGCACGACGATCCGGTCGGCCACTTCCAGCGCCTCTTCCTGGTCGTGCGTGACGAAGATCGTCGAAATGTGCAGATCGTCGTGCAGGCGCCGCAGCCAGCTACGCAGTTCCTTGCGCACCTTCGCGTCGAGCGCGCCGAACGGCTCGTCGAGCAGCAGCACCTTCGGCTCGACCGCGAGCGCGCGGGCGAGCGCGATCCGCTGGCGCTGGCCGCCCGACAGCTCGGACGGATAGCGCTGCGCGAGCCAGTCGAGCTGCACGAGCTTCAGCAGCTCGTGCACCTTGTCGCGGATCACGGCTTCCGACGGCCGCTCGCGGCGCGGTTTCACGCGCAGCCCGAACGCGACGTTCTCGAATACGGTCATGTGGCGAAACAGCGCGTAATGCTGGAACACGAAGCCGACCTGGCGATCGCGCGCGCCCACCGACGCGACGTCGAGCCCCTGCAGCACGACCTGGCCGGCGTCCGCGTGCTCGAGGCCCGCGATCACGCGCAGCAGCGTGGTCTTGCCGCAGCCGGACGGCCCGAGCAGCGCGACGAGCTCGCCCGCGGGGAAGTCGAGCGACACGTTGTCGAGGGCGGTGAAATCGCCGAAGCGCTTTTGAAGGTGACGGACGGTGATACCCATTCTGGTTGCCTCTTTACGATTTCGACGAAATGGCGGCGACGGGGCCGGCATGAGCGGGAACGTCATCGCGTGCGCCGGCCAGTTCGGCGGCGAGATGACGCTCGGCGAGCAGCTTCAGCGCGAGCGTGACGAGCGCGAGCAGCGCCAGCACCGACGCCACCGCGAACGCCGCCGCGAAGTTGTATTCGTTGTACAGGATCTCGACGTGCAGCGGCATCGTGTCGGTCACGCCGCGAATGTGGCCGGACACGACCGACACCGCACCGAACTCGCCCATCGCGCGCGCATTGCACAGGATCACGCCGTACAGCAGGCCCCACTTCACGTTCGGCAGCGTCACGCGCCGGAAGATCTGCCAGCCCGACGCACCGAGCACGCGCGCGGCCTCTTCCTCGTCGGTGCCCTGCGCCTGCATCAGCGGGATCAGCTCGCGCGCGACGAACGGGAACGTGACGAAGATCGTCGCGAGCACGATGCCCGGCACCGCGAAGATGATCTGCACGTCGTGGTCCTGCAGCCACGGCCCGAGCCAGCCCTGCGCGCCGAACAGCAGCACGTAGACGAGGCCCGAGATGACCGGCGACACGGAGAACGGCAGGTCGATCAGCGTGGTCAGCAATGCCTTGCCGCGAAATTCGAATTTCGCGATCGCCCACGACGCGCACACGCCGAACACGAGGTTCAGCGGCACCGCGATCACGGCGACCGTCAGCGTCAGCTTGATCGCCGACCATGCGTCCGGATCGGCGAGCGATTCGAGATAGAAGCCGACGCCCTTGCGCAGCGCCTCGAAGAACACCGCGGCGAGCGGCACGACGAGGAAGAACGCGAGGAACGCCAGCGCGATGCCCGTGAGCAGCCAGCGCACGACGCGCGACTCGCTGACGGGGTCGGGCCGTTTCGCGGCACGCGCGCGCGCGGCGGACGGGGTGTTCAGCACGGCACTGGACTCCTGGCTCATTGCTGGCCTCCCTGGACGGTCGCGGCAATGGTTGCGCTCGACGGCGCGGGGCCGCTCGCCCCCTTGCTCGTACGACGCTGCAGATACCACTGCAGCGTGTTGATCAGGAGCAGCATCAGGAACGACACGACCAGCATCACGACCGCCAGCGCGGTCGCGCCCGCATAGTCGTACTGCTCGAGCTTCGTGATGATCAGGAGCGACGTGATCTCGGATTTCATCGGCACGTTGCCGGCGATGAAGATCACCGACCCGTATTCGCCGAGCGCGCGCGCGAACGCCAGCGCGAAGCCGGTGAGCAGCGCCGGCAGCACGGCCGGCAACACGACGCGGCGGAACGTCAGCCAGCGCGATGCGCCGAGGCACGCGGCGGCCTCCTCCTGCTCGCGCTCGAAATCCTCGAGCACGGGCTGCACGGTGCGCACGACGAACGGCAGCCCGATGAAGGTCAGCGCCACCAGCACGCCGATGGGCGTGAACGCGATCTTGATGCCGAACGGCGCGAGATACTGGCCGACCCAGCCGTTGGTCGCATAGACGGCTGCCAGCGAAATGCCCGCGACCGACGTCGGCAACGCGAACGGCAGGTCGACGATCGCGTCGACGAGGCGCTTCAACGGGAACCGGTAGCGCACCAGCACCCACGCGACGAGAAAGCCGAACACGGCGTTGATCAATGCGCCGCCCAGGGCGGCGGAAAACGTCAGCCGGTACGACGCGAGTACGCGCGGCGACGTGACGGCGGTGACGAACTGGTCCCACGACAAAGTCGCGGTCTTCAGGAACGTGGCGGCGAGCGGGATCAGCACCACGAGGCTCAAATAGGCCACCGTGATGCCAAGCGTCACGCCGAAGCCGGGCAGCGCGCTCGGCTTGCGAAAGGTGTACGTCGTCATCGGATGCTCTTGCTGGGTCGATGCTGCTCATGGGTCCGACGCAAACGCCGGCGCGGGGAATCGCGCCGGCGGCCGTCGGGGATGCGGCGCGCTATCGTGGCGCACCGCTGTCGTTATGGGTTTGCTGCGTGGTGTTACTGTTCGCGTTACTGCGGCTTGTAGATCGAGTCGAACACGCCGCCGTCCGCGAAATGCGTCTTCTGCGCATTCGTCCAGCCGCCGAACGTGTCGTCGACCGTGTACAGCTTCAGCTTCGGGAACTGCTTCGTCAGCTCCGCCGGCACGTTCTTCGAACGCGGACGGTAGTAGTTGCGCGCCGCGATCTCCTGGCCCTGCGGGCTGTACAGGAAATTCAGGTAGGCCTCCGCCAGCTTGCGCGTGCCCTTCTTGTCGACCACCTTGTCGACCACCGCGACGGGCGGCTCGGCCAGGATGCTCACCGACGGCACGACGATCTCGAACTTGTCGGTGCCGAATTCCTTGATCGACAGGAACGCCTCGTTCTCCCACGCGATCAGCACGTCGCCGATCCCGCGCTGCACGAAGCTCGTCGTCGCGCCACGCGCGCCCGAATCGAGCACGCCTGCATTCTTGTAGAGCTTCGTCACGAATTCCTTCGCGCCCTGCTCGTTACCGCCCGGCTTGTGCACGGCATACGACCATGCGGCCAGGTAGTTCCAGCGCGCACCGCCCGAGGTCTTCGGGTTCGGCGTGACGATCGAGATGCCCGGCTTGGTCAGATCGTCCCAGTCCTTGATCCCTTTCGGGTTGCCCTTGCGCACGAGGAACACGATCGTCGACGTGTACGGCGATGCGTTGTCCGGCAGGCGCTTTTGCCAGTCCTTGTTCACCAGCCCCTTGTTGGCGAGCGCGTCGATGTCGTAGGCGAGCGCCAGCGTGACGACGTCGGCCTGCAGGCCGTCGAGTACCGAGCGCGCCTGCGCGCCCGAGCCGCCGTGCGACTGCTTGAAGTTGACCGTCTCGCCCGTCTTCGCCTTCCACGCCTTGCCGAACGCCTGGTTGAAGTCCTGATACAGCTCGCGCGTCGGGTCGTACGACACGTTCAGGAACGTCGTATCGGCCTGCGCATGCGTGACGACGCCCAACGCCGCCGCCGCGCCGAGCGCGAGTGTTGCAATCAGGCGGCCCGCTCCGCCCACCAGCCCCGTATTGCGCTTCGCCATCCTTGGTTCTCCAGTGTTGTCGATGTTGCGATGTCGGGCCAGTCTAGCGAACGGGTTACATGATTAAAAATAATCGTTCTTCATTTTTTAATACTCAAAAGTGCTAACGCAGACTGGGCGGACGGTTGCGGCAGACAAACCGGCGTCCGGACGTCGCGAAATCGCGGCGGAACCGGCGCGATCGCGTCGAACCTCAAGTAACACTTGAAATTCGCGAAGTACTGTATAAAAATACAGCTCACTGTCTATCCATACAGTTAAGCCATGACCAAACTCACCGCACGTCAGCAGCAAGTGTTCGACTTGATCCGCCGGGCGATCGAGCGCTCCGGTTTCCCGCCCACGCGCGCCGAGATCGCGGCCGAGCTGGGTTTCAGCTCGCCGAACGCGGCCGAGGAACACCTCCGTGCGCTGGCGCGCAAGGGCGTGATCGAGCTCGCCGCCGGCGCGTCGCGCGGCATTCGCCTGCTCGGCATCGAAGATGCGCCGCACCAGTTCACGCTGCCGCACGCCGGCCTGATGCAACTGTCGCTGCCGCTCGTCGGCCGGGTGGCGGCCGGTAGCCCGATCCTCGCGCAGGAGCACATCTCGCAGCATTACGCATGCGATCCCGCGCTCTTCACGAGCAAGCCCGACTACCTGCTGAAGGTGCGCGGCCTGTCGATGCGCGACGCCGGCATTCTCGACGGCGACCTCCTCGCCGTGCAGAAGCGCACGGAAGCGAAGGACGGCCAGATCATCGTCGCGCGTCTGGGCGACGACGTCACGGTCAAGCGCCTGATGCGCCGGCCCGGCGGCCTCGAGCTGATCGCCGAGAATCCGGATTACGAAAACATCTTCGTCAAGGCCGGCAGCGCGGAATTCGCGCTGGAAGGCATCGCCGTCGGGCTGATCCGCTCGGGCGAACTCTGACAATCGGTCTCGCTGAGGAGAACACCATGGAACGCCTTTCCCGTTTGCTGCCTTTCCGTCAATTCGGTCGCCTGCGTCACCTGCGCGGCCGCACGCCCTGTGCGCCGCTGTCCGCCGCGGCGCCCGTGGTGAGCCAAGAAGTCGCAGTTGAACGGCAGGCGTCGCTGCTGCCGTCGGCGCTTCCCGCATTCGCGCGGGTTTCGCTGAATGCCGGCCTGAATCACGCGGAACCGGCGCGCCGTGCGCCCGTGCGCGTCTATCACGGTCGGTCGCGGCTGATCATGGTGGGGACGATCGATGCCGTGTGCCGGATGATCGATCGCTGCATCGCCGAGGAACGATCGTCCACGCACGGCGGTCTCTGATTGCGGAACCTGTTCGCACCGGAGGCATCGTGACTGGATCTTCGGGCCGCGCGTGGCGGCTCAAGCCCGTGCTGATCGTCGTGCTGGCCGTCGCCATTCTGGCGGCGGTCGGCTATGCATACGCGTCGCCGTACGTCGCGCTAGGTCGCCTGAAATCGGCGATCGACGCGCGCGATTCGCAGGCGGTCAGCGAATATGTCGACTTTCCGTCGCTGCGCATCAGCCTGAAGCAGCAGGTCACGGAAGAGTTGATGCGCCGGATCGACGCGGTGAAGAAGGACAATCCGTTCGCGGTGATTGGCGCGCTGATCGGATCTGCGTTGATCGGCCCGCTGGTCGATGCGTATGCGACACCGGAAGGTGTGGCGGCGCTGATGAGCGGCATCCCGCCGCGCGGTAACCCGGGCGAGCGGCCCCCCGACTGGTCGGGGCCGCCGGCAGGCAATGCGCCCGCCAACGCACCGGCCGCGCCACCGGCCAATCCGGCTAGCGCACCCATGCCGGGCAGCAATGCCACCGCGTCGGCTGCATCGGCGCCGGCGTCTGCGCCCGCACCCACGCCCACGCCCGCGCCCGCCCCGGCGAGCCCGAGCGACGCGGGCCATCCGCAGCAAACGAGTGCCGGCTACCGGAATATCGATGAATTCGTCGTGACCTACCAGCGCAGCGCCGACGGCACGCGCTATGCGGCGGTCTTCCGCCGCTTCGGCCTGTTCTCGTGGAAGCTGTCCGCGATCGACCTGCACGCCTGAGCAATCGCAGTCGTCACGGTCGCGCTCGATGCCGCCGATGCGGCACTGCGCGCGACCGCGCCTGAATCGCAGGCCATCCGGCCGTTCACGCGATTGCTGCGTTACTTGCCGTTCGAGATGGCCGCTTCGCGTTCGCGCGCGATCTCGGCCTTTTGCTCTTCGGCCGACGAACACGCGACCAGAATGCTGCAGTTCACGCGATCGAGCAGTTGCGTGTTGCCCGACCCCATCCACCATCTCGACAACCCGCTACGGCACCGATGGCCGACGACGACGAGGTCGGCCTTCAACTCCGTCGCGAGATTCGCGATTTCGTCGATCGGATAGCCGAACGCGAAATGGCCTTCCGCCTGAACGCCGCGCTCGCGCAGCCAGTTCACGCCTTCTTGCAGGATCTCGCGCGCGGTTTCCTCGAAGCGGCCGCACGCGACGTCGGTCAGCAACCCGGCGCTTTGCGCGATGCTCGAGCGCATGTCGACGACCGACAGCAAATGCGTTTCCGCCTTCAGGTCCAGCGCGAGGTTGGCACCGCACCGCAATGCCTTGCGCCCCTCGAGCGTGCCGTCGTAGCACAGCAGAATCTTGTTGTAGCTAGCCATGAAACCTCCCTATCGCGACTACGTGCGCTATGCACTCATCATGGTGCGCCGCAATTGAGGACGCAAGGGATGGAAAACGCTGATTCGCCACGCGGGGCGCGCCGGCGATGATGCGGTGCACGATCCGTGCGCCGACGCACCATGCCGCACCGGCATGCGCTGAAGAGACGCAGCCGATGCACTAGAATGGCCCGTTCGTACCCTCGACGTGCGTTCGCCCCGGTCATGCTCATGTGACACGCATTCGCCCGATCCGTTCGCCGGCCCGGATGCCCAGTCAGCCAGCCGGCCGGCCGCGAAACGCGTCCGTGCCCGCTTACAACGACAAACTGCCCATGTCCGTTGCACCGATCGATTTCCGGAACGTTGAAAAGCGCTATGGCGACAAGCTCGTCGTCAACGACCTCTCCTTCCACGTGCAGGCCGGCGAATGCTACGGCCTGCTCGGGCCGAACGGCGCCGGCAAGACCACGACGCTGAAGATGCTGCTCGGCCTCGTGTATCCCGATGCCGGCGCCATTTCACTGTGCGGCGAGCCCGTTCCGACACGCGCGCGGCATGCGCGCCGGCGCGTCGGGGTCGTCCCGCAGTTCGACAATCTCGATCCGGACTTCACGGTCCGCGAAAACCTGCTCGTGTTCAGCCGCTATTTCGGGATGTCAGCGCAGGCCGCACGCGCGCTCGTGCAGCCGCTGCTCGAATTCGCGAAACTGGAAAACAAGGCCGATGCCAAGGTGGGCGAACTGTCGGGCGGGATGAAGCGGCGTCTGACGCTCGCCCGCGCGCTCGTCAACGATCCCGACGTGCTGGTGCTCGACGAACCGACCACAGGCCTCGATCCGCAGGCGCGGCACCTGATGTGGGAGCGGTTGCGCTCGCTGCTCGCGCGCGGCAAGACGATCCTGATCACCACGCATTTCATGGAGGAAGCCGAACGCCTGTGCGACCGGCTGTGCGTGATCGAGGAAGGCCGCAAGATCGCCGAAGGCGCGCCGCATGCGCTGATCGAATCCGAGATCGGCTGCGACGTGATCGAGATCTACGGGCCCGAGCCGGTCGCGTTGCGCGACGAGCTGGCGCCGTTCGCGAAGCACACCGAGATCAGCGGCGAAACGCTGTTCTGCTACGTGACCGATCCCGAGCCGCTCAGTGCGCGACTCAAGGGACGCACGGGGTTGCGCTATCTGCATCGTCCGGCCAATCTGGAAGACGTATTCCTGCGGCTCACGGGCCGCGAAATGCAGGACTGATCGATCATGGACGCACGCAACTATTCCGCCGCGGCCCCGTCCGCGCCGCCCCGCGAGTCACGCTTCGCGATCGCACTGCCCGCGAATGCGACCAACTGGATCGCCGTGTGGCGGCGCAACTACCTCGTGTGGCGCAAGCTCGCGCTCGCATCCATGTTCGGCAATCTCGCCGATCCGATGATCTATCTGTTCGGGCTGGGGTTCGGGCTCGGCCTGATGCTCGGCCACGTCGACGGCGTGTCGTATATCGCGTTCCTCGCCGCCGGCACGGTCGGTTCGAGCGTGATGATGTCCGCGAGCTTCGAGTCGATGTATTCCGGCTTCTCGCGGATGCACGTGCAGCGCACCTGGGAAGCGATCATGCACACGCCGCTCTCGCTGGGCGACATCGTGCTCGGCGAGATTGTCTGGGGTGCGAGCAAGGCGCTGCTGTCGGGTGTCGCGATCATGCTCGTCGCGGGCCTGCTCGGCTATGCGCACTTTCCGTCGATGCTCGCGGCGTTGCCCGTGATCGCGCTCGCCGGCCTCGCGTTCGCGAGCACCGCGATGATCGTCACGGCGCTCGCGCCGTCCTACGACTTCTTCATGTTCTATCAGACGCTCGTGCTGACGCCGATGCTGCTGCTGTCGGGTGTGTTCTTCCCGCTCACGCAGCTGCCGCCGATCGCGCAGCGCGCGGCGCACGTGCTGCCGCTCGCGAACGCGGTCGAACTGATCCGGCCCGCGATGCTCGGCCGGCCGGCGACGGACGTCGGCCTGCATCTCGCGGTGCTCGCCGGCTATGCGATCGGCGGATTCCTGGTCTGCGCGTGGCTGTTCCGGCGGCGGATGATGCGCTGACCGGCGCATCCGGCGCCGGCCCGATGCGACGACATTGAGACGCCGTCAGACGACGTTACTCGTCGTCATCGCTCCACGGGATTTCGACGTCGGTCAGGAATGCGACGGTCGCCAGCGGGCCGCCTTCCTGGCGACCGAGCTTGCCGTCCGCCCGATGCCATTCGACGCGGAATTGCGTACCCGGATCGTCGGCGATCAGATAGACCGCACGCAGCTCTTCCGCGTCGGCTTCGGCGACCGGGCCGTCGAACGACACCAGCATCTTCTGCGGCCACAGGCCGTTCACCGGATCGTAAATGCGGTCGCCTTGCGGAATCTCGATGCTGGCCTCGACGCCGATCGTGGCGGAGGCCTCGATGATCATCGTGCCGAGCGCGTTCAGCACGGCAGTCGCCCGCGCGGAATTGGCCTGGCGGATCGCGAGATCGCCGCGCGTCAGCGCCTTTTCGAGTCGAGGATGAATCTTCGGTTGGGTCATGCGTTTTCCTGTTTGCTTCTTGTAAAGGGCACCGCACGTGCGAAGCGGCGGCGCCGGATGAATACGACGATCACGCGACGGGATCGGTCAGCGCGCGGCGCGGCGGCCATCCCGCAGGGCCGGTCGCCGGCTGCCCCGGCGCTTGTTCGCGCCGGCTGGCCGTCCCGTGCGCGTTCGTCAGAACCCGAACGCGATCGCGAGCAGCCCGCTCGCGATCCCGAACACGACCACGAGGGCCGTGACGATCGCCAGCATGTACGGCTTGAACGAACGCGCGAGCATCGCGAGCGACGGCACGCTGATCGGCGGCAGCGTCATCAGCAGCGCGGCGGCCGGGCCGACGCCCATGCCGAGCGACAGCATCGCCTGGATGATCGGCACCTCGCCGGCCGTCGGGATCACGAACAACGTGCCCGCGACCGCGAACGCGATGATCCAGCCGAGATGGTTGCCGATGTCCGGGCCGATATGCGGGAACAGCCATGCGCGCGCCGCGCCGAGCAGCAGCACGAGCACGATGTATTCGGGCACGAGCCGCACGGCCATGCGCACGAGCAACTTGATCCAGCGGACGAACGGATTGCCGGCCGCGGCCTGCCCGGCCGCCAGCGCGGCGAGGTGCGCGTCGTCGATGCCGCGGTCCTCGGGACGCGCGATGCGGTTCAGCAGATAGCCGATCCCGAACACCATCGCAATGCCGAGCACGAGCCGCAGCACGCTCCAGTGCCAGCCGAGCACGAAGCCCATGAACACCAGCGCGGCCGGATTCAGCACCGTGTTGCCGAGCCAGAACGCGACCGCGCCGCCCGGCGACGCGTGCCGCGCGCGCAGGCCGGCGACGACCGGCGCCGCGCAGCACGTGCACATCATGCCGGGCAACGACAGCAGGCCGCCCGCGGCGACACTGCCGAAGCCCGTGCGACCGAGCACGCGTGCGACCCAGTGCGCGGGCAGCAGCGCCTGCACGGCCGAACCGAGCAGCAGGCCGAGCACCATCGCCTGCCAGATCGCCTTGCCGTATGCCCATGCGTAGTCGAGCGCCGCCTTCAGCGACGGCTCGGGCGCGGTCGCCGACGTGCCCATCAGGATCGACTGGCCGATCGAATGATGCTCGGCGGCAACGAATGCCTTGTTGTAGTACGGGAACCATTTCACGTAGAACAGTCCCGCGACTGCGATCAGCAGGAAGGTCATCCAGCCGAGCGCCGGATTGGGTTGGGTGCGTGTGGTCGTCATCGTGTGGTGGTCGATTGGTTTGTGTCGGTGTCGGATCCTGCTGCGTTGCCGGCGACGGGCGACGCCGGAAGCCCGGCGCGCGCGAGCGCGTCGAGCAGCGCACGCGCTTGCTGGCGCACGTCGGCCGCATTCGGCCGGAACGTGAACGTCAGCACGCGGTTCGATTTGTCGTACGACGAACGATAGGTGCGTGCATACGCAGGATCGTAATGCTTGTCGATCAGCGTGCCGAACAGTTCGGCACGCGCGTTCGCGTCGATCAGTGCGTTCCAGCGCGCGACCTCTTCCCGGCTGTGGAGGCCGATCAGGCGATGCAATTGCGCCTTGAACGCGGCCGGTTCGTCGAACAGGTGGGCGTAGTCCTCGAGCAAGAACGCGATGCGTTCGTCATGCTCGGCCTCGACCTGCACCCACGGCCCCGCGCGAAACGCGTCCATCAGCGCGAGCGGCAACTGCACGAGCCCAATCTTGCGGCTTTCCGATTCGACGAAGACAGGCCATGCGGGGTCGAAACGCTCCAGCGTGCCGACGAGACCCGAATCGAACGACTTCTGCGCGGGCTGCGGCACACCCGGCAATGCGCCGAGCAGCGAGCCGCGGTGGCAGGCGAGCGCCTCGAGGTCGAGCGTCTGTGCCCCTTCGTCGCGCAGCGCGTTCAGGAGCCGCGTCTTGCCGCAGCCCGTGTGGCCGACGAGCGCGATGTAGCGGAACCGCGTGGGCAGCGTGTCGAGCGTCGCGCACACCGAGCGGCGGTATGACTTGTAGCCGCCGTCGAGCTGCCGCGCTTGCCAGCCGATCAGGTTGAACCAGGTCGTCATCGAGCCCGAGCGCTTGCCGCCGCGCCAGCAGTAGATCAGCGGCCGCCAGTTGCGCGGACGGTCGGCGAACGTGGTGTCGAGATGGCGCGCGATGTTGCGTGCGACCATCGCCGCGCCGACGCGCGTCGCTTCGTACGGCGACACCTGACGGTACATCGTGCCGACGATCACGCGCTCCTCGTTGCTGAGCACGGGTGCGTTCAGCGCGCCGGGAATATGATCTTCGGCGAACTCGAGCGGCGTACGCACGTCGATGATCTCGTCGAACTCGCCAGCGCGATCGAGGGTGACAATCAGGTTCTTCAATTTGGCGTCGAACAGGGGCGATGCGGCTCGGTGAGCCGCACGGGCACGGAAGGCGGATTCGCGATTATCTCATGCCCGGGCGTCTCGGGCCGCGCGCGGCAACGGGCGGGGGCGACGCGGCGCTCATCACGTCGACCAGATGGTCGCGAAACGCGCGTACCGACGCGGGCAGCTCGCGCCCCGCCATGGTCTGTACCTGGATGCTGCGCTCGTGCAGCTGCGGGTTCGTGACGGGCACGACGACGAAGCCGTCCGAGTCGAAGCGGTCGCGTACCGACAGCAGCCCCGTGAACATCACCGCACCGGTACGCTGCGCATAGCGGTACATCACGGCGGTGTTGTTGCTGGTCAGTTCCGGCTCGAGCATGAGCCCGTCGAGCACGCACGCCATGTCGATCAGCTGGCGCACCGTCGTGCCGGCCTCCGGCAGCACATGCGGGTGCCGCACGACGTCGGCGAGCGACACGGAGTCGCGCGCCGCGAGCGGATGGTCGTGCCGCACGAGCGCGAAGACCGGCGCACGCTCCGTGTGTTCCACGCGCACGCCCTGCTCCGGCGCCAGGCTGAACGTCAGACCGATGTCGGCGTCGCCGTCGCGCACGCGCCGCGTCGCCTCCGCCGGCGACACGACCCACACCGAGAAATCGACGCCCGGGTGGCGCGCCTTGAAGCCCGCGAGCGCGCCCGGCAGGAAATCGATCGCGAACCCTTCCGAGCAGACGATCTTCAGCAGGCTGCCGTGCAGCGCTTCCAGCCCGCCGATTTCCTTCATCACGTGCTCGGCCTCCAGCAGGCTGCGCTGCGCGAAGCCCAGCAGCCGTTCGCCGGCCTCCGACAGCGTCATCCCGCGCGGCCGCCGCTCGAACAGCGGCGCGCCAAGCTCGCTCTCGAGCTTCGCGATCTGCCGGCTGATCGCCGAGACGGCCACGTGCAGCCGCGCCGATGCGTCGCTGATCGACCCGGTGCGCGCCACTTCGACGAAGTACCGCAGCGCAAGACCATGCAGGAAAGCCGCCATCGTTCTCTCCGGACCCGTCGGCCGGGCTGTTTTGCTTTGCCTTTTCGGCAACGAAATGTTCGAAATTCGATCATTGTGACAAAAAAAACGGCTTCCTAGAATCGATCGCACTTCCCGCCGTGCGCGCCGCGCCCGCAGGAAAACCGACAAGGAGACACGTCTTGAGCCGTACCGCCGCCATCCAGCACGCGCTGAACCAGTTCGAATCGGGCGCCTTCTTCACGACCCTGAGCCGCCGCGTCGGGCTGCGCACCGAAAGCCAGGACAGCGGCGCGGGCGCCGCATTGCGCGCGTACCTGACCGACGAGATCGCGCCGGAAGCCGCGCGCCTCGGCTTCACGTCGCGGATCGTCGAGAACCCGGTCGTCGGCGGCGGGCCGTTTCTGCTCGCGTCGCGCCACGAGGACGACGCGCTGCCGACCGTCCTGATCTACGGCCACGGCGACGTCGTGCGCGGCTACGACGCGCAATGGCGCGCGCCGCTGTCGCCGTGGAGGCTGACCGTCGACGGCGATCGCTGGTACGGCCGCGGCAGCGCCGACAACAAGGGCCAGCACACGATCAACCTGGCCGCGCTGGCGAGCGTGCTCGACGCGCGCGGCGGCCGGCTCGGCTTCAACGCGAAACTGCTGATCGAGATGGGCGAGGAAGCGGGTTCGCCGGGCCTCGACGCGCTGTGCCGCCAGGAGCGCGACGCGCTCGCGTCGGACGTGCTGATCGCGTCCGACGGGCCGCGCGTGACCGCCGAACGCCCGACCGTGTTCCTCGGCTCGCGTGGCGCGGTCAACTTCAAGCTGAGCCTGCGCGCCCGCGACGGCGGCCATCACTCCGGCAACTGGGGCGGCCTGCTGCGCAATCCGGCGACCGTGCTCGCGAACGCGCTCGCGAGCCTCGTCGACGCGCGCGGCGCGATCCGCGTGGCGGGCCTGCGCCCGCCGCCGATCCCGGCCGCCGTGCGCGCCGCACTCGCCGACCTGTCCGTCGGCGGCGGCCCCGGCGATCCGGCGCTCGACGCCGACTGGGGCGAGCCCGGCCTCTCTGCCGCCGAGCGCGTGTTCGGCTGGAACGCGTTCGAGATTCTCGCGTTCAAGGCCGGCAATCCCGAGCATCCGGTCAATGCAATTCCGCCCGTCGCGTATGCGCACTGCCAACTGCGTTTCGTGGTCGGCACCGACTGGCAAGCGCTGCATGCGCACCTGCGCGCGCATCTCGATGCGCATGGCTTCGCCGACGTCGAGATCGACGTCGAACGCGGCGCGCCGGCGACGCGCCTGCCGCCGGACGATCCGTGGGTCCGCTGGGCCGTCGCGTCGCTCGCGCGCACGACCGGCAAGAAGCCCGCGATCCTGCCGAACCTCGGCGGCACGCTGCCGAACGAAGTGTTCGCCGATACGCTCGGGCTGCCGACGTTGTGGGTGCCGCACTCGTATCCGGCGTGCTCGCAACACGCGCCCGACGAGCACCTGCTCGCGAGCGTCGTGCGCGAGGGGCTGCAGATGATGGCCGGCCTCTTCTGGGATCTCGGCGACGCCGCGCCGCCCGTTCGCCGCGCGGCCCTCGCCGCGGCCGGCGCCGCACTGTAACGCGCTTCGCCCCTTTCTCGGGACCTGCTCACACGATGAATACGACCACCCTGACCTCGCAGGACGCCGCGCTCCCCAGCGCCGCGAAGATCCGGCGCATCATCTTCGCCGCGTCGATCGGCAATGCGCTCGAATGGTTCGACCTGATCGTCTACGGCTTTTTCGCGGTGACGATCGCCAAGCTGTTCTTCCCCGCGACCAGCGAAGCGACGTCGCTGCTGCTCACGCTCGGTACGTTCGGGCTGTCCTACCTGATCCGGCCGATCGGCGGCTTCGTGCTGGGCGCCTACGCGGACCGCGCGGGCCGCAAGGCGTCGCTGCTGCTGTCGATCGGGATGATGATGGTCGGCACGCTATTGATCGCGTTGATGCCGACCTACGCATCGATCGGCGTCCTTGCACCGCTCGGGATCATGCTGTCGCGGCTGATGCAGGGCTTTTCGGCCGGCGGCGAATTCGCGAGCTCGACCGCGTTCCTCGTCGAACATGCGCCGCAGCGGCGCGGCTTCATGTCGAGCTGGCAGTTCGCGAGCCAGGGGCTCGCGACGCTGCTCGCGTCGGGCTTCGGCGCGCTGCTGACGTCGACGCTGAGCACCGCGCAACTCGAAAGCTGGGGCTGGCGCGTACCGTTTCTGTTCGGGCTCGCGATCGGTCCGATCGGCCTCTATATCCGCCGCTACGTTGACGAAGGGGTCGAGTTCAAGACGCAGGCGCGCTCCGAAGCGCCCGTGCGCGAGCTGTTCGCGGACCAGAAGATGCGCGTGCTGCTGTCGATCGGCGTGCTCGTGATCTCGACCGCGATCAACTACATGGTGCTGTACATGCCGACCTATGCGATCAAGCAGCTCGGGCTGCCGGCCTCGACGGGCTTCGCAGCAACGCTCGCGACCGGCTTCGTGCTGACGCTCGTCACGCCGCTCGTTGGCCACCTGTCCGATCGCACCGGACGGATCCGCGTGATGGCCGCGGCCGCCGTGCTGATGCTCGCGACCGTCTGGCCGACGTTCGTGTGGCTCACGCATCACGCGTCGTTCTCGACGATGCTCGCCGCGCTGATCTGGATCGGCCTGCTGAAGGCGACGTACTGCGGCGCGCTGCCGGCGCTGATGGCCGAGCTGTTCCCGGCGCAGACCCGCGCGACCGGTCTGGCGGTCAGCTACAACACGGGCGTCACGCTGTTCGGCGGCTTCGCGCCGTTCATGATCACGTGGCTGATCAGCGCGACCGGCAACCGGCTGTCGCCTGCGCTGTATCTGATGGGCTGTGCGGTGTTGAGTCTCGTCGCACTGTTGGTCGCGCGCACGCGGCTCGGGATGCGCTGACCTCGCGCAAAGGAAACGACCGCGCAATGATGCGCGTCGGACGCGGCCCGTCGCGGCAACCCTGCCGCGCGGGCCGCTCGCCGTTTACGGCGCCGGGTTCGGCTGCAGTTCGTGCAGCGCGTCGATCTCGGCCAGGATCTCGTCGGACAGCTTCACGTCGATGCTGCCGATGTTCTCCTTCAACTGGTCGAGCGACGTCGCGCCGACGAGGTTGCTGCGGACGAACGGCCGGCTGTTGACGAACGCGAGCGCAAGCTGCGCGGGCGACAGCCCGTGGCGCTTCGCGAGCGCGACATAGCGCGACGTCGCTTCGACCGCGTGAGGCTTGCTGTAGCGCTGGAAGCGCTCGAACAGCGTGATGCGCGCGCCGGCCGGACGCGCGCCGTTCTCGTACTTGCCGGACAGCCAGCCGAATGCGAGCGGCGAATAGGCGAGCAGGCCGACGCCATCGCGATGCGTGAACTCGGACAGGCCGTTCTCGAACGTGCGGTTCAGCAGGCTGTACGGGTTCTGAATGCTCGCGATGCGCGGCAGCCCGAGCTTCTCGGCCGCGCGCAGGAATTGCGCGACGCCCCACGGCGTTTCATTCGACACGCCGATCGCGCGGACCTTGCCGGCCTTCACGAATTCCGCGAGCACGCCCAGCGTTTCCTCGATCGGCACCGTATACGCATCGTCGACCCACGGATACGCGGGGCGACCAAACGTCGTCGTGCTGCGATCGGGCCAGTGCAACTGGTACAGGTCGACATAGTCGGTCTGCAGGCGCTTGAGGCTGCCGTCGAGCGCCTCGGTCAGGTTCTTGCGGTCGAACTGGTTACCTTCGCCGCGAATGTGGCGCGGATTGTGCGGCTGCCGCGCCGGGCCCGCGATCTTGGTCGCGAGCACGATCCGGTCGCGTTGCGCACGATGCTGCGCGAGCCAGGTGCCGATGTACTGCTCCGTGCGCCCCTGAGTTTCAGGCTTCGGAGGCACCGGGTACATCTCCGCGGCGTCGATCAACGTGACGCCCTGCCCGAGCGCGTAATCGATCTGCTCGTGGGCGTCGCGCTCCGAATTCTGCTCGCCCCACGTCATCGTGCCAAGACCGATCAGGCTGACCTCGATGCCCGAATCGCCGAGTGTGCGGTATTCCATGCTGTTCCTGTCACGTCAGTGGAAAGCAGAAACGCTATCACATTGAACCGAATGCTTCAGATGGCCGGGCCGCATGCTTACAGGCCGCCTTCGGTGTGTGCGCGGGACTTGGTCATGCGGATGACGGCCGCGTCCGCGTGTGCGTGTGCGTGTGCGTCGTGCGGATGACGTCGGGCGGCCGCGACGCCGCCGCCCGCTGCGTCACTGCGGCCGCTGAATGAAGCAGGTCGCCGATGCGTGCGCGACGATCTTGTCGTCCGGCGTCTTTAGCGTGCCTTCCGCGACGCCGAGCGAACGCGACAGGTGAATCACGCGCCCTTCGGCGATCAGGTCGACGTCGCGCGGGACGGGACGCAGCATCTTCACATGCAGGTCGACCGTGCCGTAGCCGACGCCCGCGTCGAGCATCGAATGCACCGCGCAGCCCGTGACCGAGTCGAGCACCGTCGCGGCGAACCCGCCATGCACGCCGCCGAGCGGATTCAGGTGCCGGCCGTCGGCGCGCGCCGAAAACTTCACGTAGCCGAGCTCGACGCCCAGCGGACGCATCGGGATCGTTTCGGAAATCGACGCGAGCGGCACGTCTCCGGCGGCGGCCGCACGCAGCAGATCGAGACCGGACAGGGAAAGCGGATTCATCGGGTTGTCTCCGGGTTGATGGCGCGTCGCCGCGCGAGTAAGTTCTAAATTGGAACTCATTATTGACAACTGCTCCGGGCTTGTCAACGCAGCCGATGGCCGTTGCAGTCGAAGGTAAGTTCTATAATCGAACCCGCTTCTTTGATGAACCGCCGCGCGAGACTCGACGATGAAATGGGATGACATCGGTACGCTGAACTGTTCGGTCGCGCGCACGCTCGCCGTGCTCGGCGATCGCTGGACCATGCTGATCCTGCGCAACGCCTTTCTCGGCTGCCGCCGCTTCGATGCATTCCAGACACAACTGGGCCTCACGCGCCACGTGCTGGCCGAGCGGCTCGCGCGCCTCGTCGACGAAGGCGTGCTGGTCAAGCGCGCGTATCAGGAGCGGCCGCCGCGCTTCGAATACCGGTTGACCGAAAAAGGCCTCGATCTCTATCCTGCCCTGCTCGCGTTGATGACATGGGGCGACCGCTGGAAGGACGACGGCCAGGGACCGCCCCTGCAGTTGCGGCATCGCAACTGTGGTCAACTGATGCATGCAGTCGCGGTGTGCTCGGCATGTGGCGAGCCGCTCGACGCGCACGACGTGCAGCCGGAACCCGGGCCGGGGTGGGTCGCGCCTGAGGCGGCGGGGCCGGTCGAGTCGTGATTCCGTGGTGCCGTGATTCCGTGGTGCCGTGGTGCCGTGATTCCGTGACGCCTGACGCACCCGCGCGTGCCACGCGCATCGCAGCGCTGCCTCATGCGGATGCGAGTTGCATCCGTTTCAGCCTGCCGAGCATTCGCGTTGCCGCGCTCGATGGGCTCCCCCATCTCGTCAATCACACAGCGCATTGAACCTGCACCAGCGCGTACGCGCATTTCTTCATGCACCGCCTTGTCGCTCCACTGCACACGCACGCGCTGATCGTTCGACCTCCGTCCACCGGCGCGACCATCCGGCCGCTCCGGAAACCCGGCGGAATGATGAGCGCCGCCCCATCAACCGCTGCACGCCATCACGTCATCGCTTTCATTCGCATTCGGGCGTGGCCGCGCCGCCGTGTCTGCGTTACACTCACGGCCCGCTGTCTCAAAATCATTCGCTGTCCAAGATGTTGTCGCGCAAACGCCTCGCCGCCACCTGCCTCGCCGCTTCCCTGCTTGCCACGCCCTTCGCCGCCTTCGGCAAGACGCACAATGAATCGCTGCTGCAGCAGGCAATCGACTTCATCACGCAGCTGCTGCCGACGCCGACCCATGAAGCGCCCGCCACGCAGGCCGTCGAATCGGCGTTCTCGCCCGACGGCGGCGCCGAGGCGCTCGTGCTGAAGGCGATCGGCGCCGCCCGCACCTCAATTCGCGTGGCCGCCTACTCGTTCACGTCGCCACCCGTCACGCGCGCGCTGCTCGCCGCGAAGCGGCGCGGCGTAAATGTCGCGGTCGTCGTGGACGACAAGGGCAATCGCGCCAAGAGCAGCAAGCAGGCGCTGAACCTGCTCGTCAACGCGGGCATTCCGACGCGCACGATCGACGCCTATGCCATCCATCACGACAAGTACCTCGTGATCGATGCCGAACATGTCGAGACCGGCTCGTTCAACTACAGCGCTTCGGCAGCCAGCCGCAATTCCGAAAACGTCGTCGTGGTGTGGAACAATCCGCAACTCGCGTCGCGCTACCTCGCGCATTGGCAAAGCCGCTTCGACCAAGGCGCGCCGTACCACTCGTCGTACTGACGCATCGCACAAACGCAATCGCCATTCGCATGCGACGCGGCCGACGCGCGTCGTTGCATGCATTCGGTTCGTGATGTCGTCAATGATCGCTGCGCACGACGCGCCGATCAACCTGGCCGAATGGCCAGCACACGCAGCGTGACCGCACCGCTAGCAGCGGCATCGATGAAATCAGTGAATGTTGGGCGATCGCTCCGCGACTTGCGCGGTCGCGACACACCGGCTCGCCCGTGCATGCGCGTCGCTTGACGAAAACTTCGGCAGATCGCGATTGCCGCCCGGCAGCGCGCGCAGTACGCAGTCCGAGCTGAAGGTCAGCGTGTTCTGCACCATCGGATAAATCAGGTACAGCGCCAGCGCGAGATAACCCGCGTACAGAATTCGGACCATGGTGCGATAGATGAACGATTGACTCGCTCTATTTACGGCATTGCACCGGACAGCTTGAGGCATACAAACACAAATTCATCTCGTGCATGCGTGAAGCGTCTGCATCGCTCTGTGCGCATGCGCTGCTCGCGAACGACAAGACGGTGATCCAGGACGCGCGCAACGACGATCGCTTCCACGACAACCCGCGCGTCACGGGGCCGCCGGGCATCCGCTTCCACGCAGGCTGGCCGCTCGCTGCGCCGAACGGCCTAACCGCCAGCATTCGCGACCGCGCGAACGCTCGCCGGCGCACTCGCCCGGCTCGGCAGCGGCGAATTCGCGTGTTGTTGAGCGCCGACGGTCCGGCCGACATCGGCGAGCCGATCTCGCGCGCGTCACGCCGGCGCTCGCGCAGCACAACCCGTCCGACGCACGAGGCTATGCGATCCGGTTCAGAGTCGGTCACGTCGCATACGGTCCTCAGCGGCATCGTACGGTCGCCAGCCTTGCTCGACTCAGCCGATCGTCACAGGTCCGAGGACAACCAGCGCGGCAAGGCCGCCGTGCGTGACTGCAAACGCACCGCGCGCCGATACGCGCCGATACGCGACGACCCGCGCCACCGCAACCGCAGGCGTAACCGCAACCGCAGCCGCGAGCCGCGCTCAGCCCGCCGCCGCTTCGCTCAGCTCCCACACGGCGGCGCGCTCGCCATCGCTTCCGCGATCTGCTCGGGCGTCAGATCGCGCTGATGGGTCGCGATCGACCAGCGATGGCCGAACGGATCCTCCACTTGCCCATAGCGATCGCCCCAGAACATGTCGGCGGCCGGCATCTTGACCGTTGCGCCGGCCTCGACGGCCTGCGCGATCGCAGCGTCAGTGTCCGGCACGTACAGGTGCAAGCAGACCGACGTGCCTTTCAGCGCCTTCGGTCCGAGTGCGCCATGCTCCGGCATTTCATCCACGAGCATCAGCGTCGAATCGCCGATTGCGAGGCACGCGTGCGCGAGCCGGCCGTCCGGGGTCGGCAGGCGAAACCGCTCGGTCGCGTTGAACGCACGCTTGTAGAAATCGATGGCTGCGGCTGCGCGGGCGCAGATCAGATGCGGCGTCAGCGTGCGCATTCCTTCCGGGATCGGGTTGACGGACGTGGCCATGGGTGTCGCTCCTTCAGTCGGTTGTCGTGTCGGAAATCGGGACGCACGCACGATGCGCACGCCTCCAACGCTACGACGGACGGGCTCGACGGAAATCGACACGCATGCCGGAATTTTTTTAGCGCTCGCGACTGGCCGGCCAGATCACGCACGACGCACGGAATCAGTCCGTTCGGCCGACAGGATCATCCGGCATGCCGAACTGCCGGCGGCACGCTTCGAGCAACGCGGCAACGGCGTCGAGCGGAAGGTCGGCGAACCGGTTAATCGGCAGCATCACGCCGCCGGGCACCCTGGTGCGCGGCGAGTGCGCCGAGAACTGGTAGCCGATGTACCGGTTGCCTGCGACGCTGATCATCCCGAACTCGGTCACGTCGCGCCACCGCGTCACCGGCTTTTCACGCACGGAACCGACCAGCCTGAAGCCGGTTTCGTCGATATGCAGCGCCATCTTGCGGCGCGACACGAAGAAGAAGGCGCCGCTCGCGAGGGCCAGCACCACGGCCAGTGCCCCAACCGGCCAGAGCGTCCGGTCGGACGCGTACCCGGATACGGCCAACCCGGCCAGCACCGCGCTGACGATCGCCTTGCGCCTGAAACTGCGGCCGTCGACCGGCAGGACCACCGGCAACGCGCCGATCACCGTTCCGGCAACCGGATCGACATGCCAGCCGGAATCGTTCGTTTCGCTTGCGTCGCTCACCGTTTCGGCCGCTCCCGTCAATTGCACACGTTGACCGTGCCGTTCGACGTGCATTGACCGACCGCCCAGTGACTCTGCGCGGCGAGGTGCGGCGCAACACCGATTCCGCGAATCGGCGCCGCCGGCGACGACGCCGGAACCGGGGCCGATGCGGTCTCGGGCGACGGCTGCATGGATTCGGTCTGACAGGCCGCGAGCATCAGACAGAATGCGGCTCCCAACGGGGCAATGGCGTATGTGGACATGGCTTCGTGCGCGGTAGCGTGATTCATGTGTGGGCGGCTCGCGGAAACACGGGCCGATCGCCTTTCAGATCTGCGGAAGATCACGCAACGTACGCGACTCGTTCGTCGCATCGATGTCGAGCTCGATCCCTGCCGACGCGTCGCGATACAGCACGCGCTTCAGTTTCGGCCCCACCGCCGTTCCGTCCACTTCGTCAAACACGGCATGAACGTCGTTGCCCGCGGCAAGCGCGCGTGCCACTTCCTCCACCGACGCCTCGCTCGGCGTCGCCGCCCACGACCGATCCGTCGGATTGACGGCCGCCCAGCGCACATGCGTCACGCGCGCACTGAGCACGTCGATTCGGACACCATTCACAGCGAACATCGACATCGGAATCTCCTTCGAAACGATTGCGGCTGGGCGCACGCCTGACGACGGAAGCCGACGATTACACGATAGCAGGCGAATGCGAATGCCACCGGACCCGCCGGGTCAGCCGGACGGGCAATCATTGGCGCAGCATCGGCCAGCGCTGATTTTCGATGATACATTGGGACGCTTTGCAACCGTCAACAGACAATCGTGTACGGGAGAAACACATGAACGACGCCTGGGGAACCTTCCCTGCCAGAATGGGCGACCATCAGGCTTTCATCAGCTTCAATCAGAGCTTTGCCGAACTCGCCGAAAGCGATCCGCGCACGTCGCTGCTCAGCGTACGCGTCACGCTGGCACATCCGACGCCCGAAGGCCTGCCGAGCGGCGACGAGTTCGCCGAGCTGACGAAGATCGAGGATCTGCTGGACGCCGCCGTGACCGCGAAAAACGGCGTGCAGGTCGGCCGCGTCACGGTCGACGGCAACCAGGATTTCCTGTTCTACGTGCCGTTCGACGAAGAAACCGCGAGCGGGATCGTCGACTCGCTGGCCGAACAGACGACCTACGCACTTCAGTACGCATACCAGGACGATCCGGACAAGGAAACGTACTGGCGCACGCTCTACCCGACGGACGACGACTGGCAACTGATGCGCGACATGCGCGTGCTCGACGCGCTGCGGCAGAAAGGTGACGTGAGCGACATGAGCCGGCGCGTGATGCACTGGGCCTACTTCCCGGAGCCGAGCGACGCGCACCAGTTCGCCGACTGGGCCGAGTCGAAAGGCTATCTGGTCGAATCGGTCGCGCCGACCGAGGACGGCAAATCGGCCGTGCGGTTTGCGCACGAAGGCACGATGGTGCTGGCCGACATCACGCACCATACGCTCGAGATCAATCGCGAAGTACGCGCGCTCGGCGGCGAATACGACGGCTGGGAAACCAGCGTCGAGCAAGCCGGCTGATCAGGCCGACACGCGCGTTGCGCGCGACCGGGCCTTGACGGTTTCGGGACAAAAAGCATCCCGGCAGCGCGAATGCGCGCCGCCGGGACCAAGGCATCGCCGGCAGTAACCGGCGATGGGCCCGAGCGGCCGCTCACGCACGAGGAAAAGCGATTCATGCGGATCAGGCGAGCGGATGCCGGGGGCGCAAAACGCCGCGTGCCGAACGCCTGTCCGGTTTCGCCGACGCGGCATGCATGCGCCGGGCGGGCAAAAAGCCCCGCTCCTGCGCGAGCGAGCGGGGAAACAGTTGACCGGGCCGGGGTAGAACGGTCAACCGGTCAAATTGTGATCGTGGGCCATGCGACCGTCTGTGCGGCAACTCACCCTTTCAACCGGAAAGCCCTCCTGCCACGCCCACAGCGCGCCGGGCAGCGACGATCGCGCCAGCAGTCAGCAGCGTTCCTGAGTTCATGATTCGAGTGCGGATTTTGATTTATGCGGGCGATTTCTTATATCGCACTGGAGCTTCTGGCATGTCGCCTACATAGCTAAAACCGCATGATTCCGTTTTTGCTTGAATCAGCGATTTGTCTTTTCGGATTTTCGTGAAATCATGTTTCGCGATCGGTATCTGCCGGCTTCTCGGCCGCGATCGCGCTGCTACCTCCGGCCACAAAAATCGCTTCGCCATCCAAGGAAACAATGACACTCGCTCGGGCTCAACATGACGGCGTCGATGTCTGGATCGTCCAGCTTCCGGGACACACCGCCTATGCCTATACGCATCTCAAGCGCGTATTCGCGTCCGACGACTCGCGGCATCGCGTCGTGACGGTCGACCTGACGAAGCTGCTCGCCTGCGCCGATCGCGACACGACCGACTATGTGCTGCCGGCGGTTCAGTACTGGGCGCCCGGGAAGGCCGCCGGCATCCGCGAATTCCTCGACCCGGCCGAGCGGCGGATTCCCGATATGCCCTTCATCACGTTCCGCGAGACGAGAACGCGGACGCTGCTCGGCATCCCGGGCCTGTCGAAAGTCGGCGTCGCGTCGTTCCGGAACGGTCAGCATCGCGCGCGCTATCTGGCGTATGCGGGGGCGACGAGGCTGCCTGTCGAGGTGCATGAGACGGAGGCGGATTTGCTCGTGCGGTATTGCGGCGAGTGACGCACGGGCGCTTGGTCGATAGCGGAATGGATCGCGCAGTCGGCCGCCGTTCGATTCGATGCCGACAGGCCGTCAGGCCTCGATCACGTAGGTTCGGACGGCGACTTCCGCCCCGCCGATGACGCTGGTTTCGACGCCCGCCAATCGCCAGCCGTTGTGCTCGTAGAAACCAATCGCGCGGACGTTGCCCTCGAGCACCAACAGATGAACCTTGTCCACGCCGATATTTCGCGTCCATGCGCGAACGGCTTCGATCATGCGCTTGCCGATACCGCTTCCGTGATATGCGGGAAGGACGTGAAGGCAATCGAGCAGCACGCCCAGCGCCGAATCGACCGGTCTTTCGGCGCTCACGAAACCGATGGGCGCGCCGTCGGACTCCGCGATCAGCACGAGGCCCCATTCCGCTTCGTTGCGGTCGAAATAGCGTCGCCACCGGCTCGCGTGTTCCGTCGGCGCCTCATCGGACAGATAGGCCGCGGGCAGGATATGGCTGTATGCGTTCTGCCAGCTCAGCGTGTGCAAGCGCGCAACGAGCTCCGCGTCGTGTGACGTCGCGCTGCGCAACGTGATGGTTTGGGGTTCCGGCATGCTCGGGTCGCTTCCGTTGCGTAATTGAGGCCGGGAAAGTGTAGCAGCCGCGATGTTTTAAACGGTCGATTGCATCGCGAAACGCATCAAACGCTGCACGGCGCCGCAGCTGGCGAAAAAATGCCCCGGCGCCTTCCGGGCGCCAGGACAGAACGGCCCTGGAAAATCGAGGGCACGAGGAATCGATACATTACACGAATGTAAGCATGTTAAGCATTGGTGGGTTGCGCCAAGTCACTGGCTTATTCCGCCAACATCACGCTCGACAGTCCAGAGGCAACTTCAGCAGGGCGGCCATCCAATATCCGTGGCGGCTCGACTAGCGCCCAAAGCTTTCAATCGCTATGCTATGGCGCACCATTTTGATCTCACTGAAAGCTTGTTGCGTACTTCCGCCGGGCGAGAAGTGCTCGTGCCGGCATCCCACGATAACAATCGCCGTAGCACGAGACGCAGGAGTGGAAGGAATGACCTTGATGAAAAGTCTTGGCCGCTCGATCGGTCCCATTCGCAAGCTCCACGATAACCGTAACGCACTGGCCAAAGCGCTTCTGGTCGCCGAACAGAGGATTCGCGATCTGGAAAATCAAGTGGAGGCGATTCGCGGCACGCCCTTCTTTGCCTATTACGCCAATTTTGACGCGCTGGAATGTATGCGTCGTCATGAAGTACACGACAGAAAGCTGACGCCTGGATTCCAGACGAACTGGCTTGGCGTGCTGGTGGACCCGAAAATTCTGCCTTTTCTTGCAGATCAGGGCGGCAAACTGGATCATTTTCCGCTGCCGGCCAACTGGCATGCCGATATTGCGGAATGGGCCTCCGCATTGCACGCCGTGGAATTGGCGCGCCCCGATACATTCACCATGATCGAGCTGGGTTGCGGCTGGGGTTGCTGGATGAATAACACTGGCATGGCCGCCAAACGTACCGGCCGAAAGGTGCACGTCATAGGCATCGAGGGCGACGAAGGCCACCTTGAATTCGCCCGAGAAGCACTCGCGCGCAACGGGTTCGCGCAGGGCGAATATACGCTGTATCGCGGCGTCGCAGCCGCGAGCGCGGGAAGCGCCCTCTTCCCGCGTCAGGAGCATGCCGGCCACAGCTGGGGGCTTGAGCCCGTTTTCGGCGCGACCAAAGAGCAGCAAGACGAGGCCGTGGCGAACGGCAGTCACGACATCTTGCCGATGATCTCTTTGGAGTCGGCAATCGGCGATCGAGATCGCATCGATCTCTTGCATATCGACATCCAGGGCGGCGAGGCTGCGTTGATCGAATCGTGTCTGTCGCTCCTCAATGAGAAGGTCGCCTACGTTTTGATCGGCACTCACTCGAAGCACATCGAAGGGCGACTCTACGACATTCTGACGCCCGCCGGCTGGCTAATCGAAATGGAGAGGCCCGCTTTCTATCAGGTCAAGAACTGGATACCGGAATTGATCGTGGATGGCGTGCAGGCTTGGCGCAATCCGCGTTTTGTCCCGCCAGGAAGTATTCAATAGAACGTCGCATCGCAGCGACGAGAAATGGCCGACCGCGATCACGACGAAGATCAGGAATCGAGGCGCCGACGTGCACGAATTCGCGGCACATGCGAATCCGGAAACGACATATCGGCATTACGATCGATGGAAGATAAAGAATCGGAGACTTGTTGCGGGGAATTCATGACTAAGCCGAGCTTGGGTTATGGGGCTTACAGGATCACGTTCCACGGTTTCCCGGCCCCATCAGCGCCTCAATCACTCGCTCGGGTTCTGCTACCCTGCCGCCCAGGATCAGATCATGTCCCCAAATAACCAGAACGCGTTCACCGCGCTTCGCTTGCTGGCCGCATACGCGGTCATCATCACGCATAGCTACGTCGTACTCGGGCTCGGTAGCGACTGGTTGGAGCAACACGGCTTCCCGCAGTTCAGCGAACTCGGGGTCAATGCCTTCTTCGCGATCAGCGGATACCTGGTCTGCAAGTCGTTGCAACGCAACCCGAACCCGCTGGCCTACCTGCGCAACCGTGCGTTGCGGATCTTCCCCGGGCTCGCCGTTCTAATCCTGCTGACGATCTTCGTCGCCGGTCCGATCATGACGCACATGTGGCTGCCGGAATGGCTGGAGTATCTGACTAACCTGACGCTGTACAACAGTGTCCCGACGCTTCCGCACTTCTTCGCGACGACCCCGATCCCCGTGATCAACGGTTCGCTCTGGACGTTGCCGCTTGAGGTGACGTGCTACCTGATTCTGCTCGGTGTGTCATGGGCCGGCGCCCTAAACTGGAAGGGAATGCTGCTGATGCTGGCAGGATTCTATGTCGCCCTGATGGGTGATCTGTTGTGGCAGGGGAATATGCTGGCTGGCGTGAGCACCTTCCAGCTTGCACGGCTCGGCATCTACTTCTGGGGCGGTGCATTCATCGCGACAATCACACTGCCTCGTAGCTGGGGTTTGTGGGTTGCCGCAGTTGTCGTGGCGCTGGCACCCTTCTATCTGTTCGCAGCCGATCATGACTGGAAAATCAAGGCTTATGCGTTCAATCTGTTGCTGCCGTTCATCGTCATCTTCGCGGCCGAGCGGTTGCCGAAGCTGGCTTTCCTGAATCGCTTCGATATTTCGTATGGCGTCTATATCTACGCGTTTCTCGTGCAGCAGATGCTCGTGTGGCACTTCGGCACGAGCCTACATCCGACCAGCCTGACGATGCTTACCATCGTCATCGTGACGCCGATCGCCGCAGTGTCGTGGTTCCTCATCGAGAAGCCGGCGCTCGCTCTGAAGAACGGATTCGTCGGCTCAAGAAGGAAGGCTACGCAGACGGCTTGACGAGGGGGCTCCGCGGATTCGGCCATTGCATGTCACGGTGCTTTTCGCAACGCTGGAGCTTGCTACGAGATAAACCGTCGTCGATGCCAGATTTCAAGCAGGCGCGCGGCCTACGATCGCACCAAGATCGTGAAGCGGAACGCGCTATAAATTCCATTTCTTGGAATTAAAAACAAAAACGGCACTGTCTTGTGGGACAGTGCCGTTTCTAACAACTTGATACCGCTAGGAATTCTTTGGGGTGGCTGATGGGACTCGAACCCACGACGACAGGAATCACAATCCTGGACTCTACCAACTGAGCTACAGCCACCACTGATACTGCTTTGTTTCTTCGCTGTTTCGTTTCGTCCGTGTTCAGCAGCGAAGAACAAGATTATACGAACACTTTTCCGTCTTGCAAAGCATTTTTTTCAAAATTTTCGATCGCGTCGTTCAGATGCGTGCGCGCCTCGTCGAACACGGCCAGATCGCCGCGCGCGAGCCTCTTGTTGTCCGACAGCACGCGACGCCAGCCGCGTGCACCGCCGACGCCGCGATACAGCCCGAGTGCGTGCCGGACGATCGCGCCGAGATACGTACCGCGCTTCAATTCCGCCGCGCAGTATTCGATCAGTTTCGCCTCGGCCTCTTCGCGCGTCGGCACCGCCGCGGTCGAACCATAGAAGCGCGCATCGACGCCCGCGAGTACATACGGGTTGTGATAAGCCTCGCGGCCAAGCATCACGCCGTCGACATGCTCGAGATGCTGCGCGACTTCGTCGAGCGTCTTGATCCCGCCGTTGATCACGATCTCCAGCGACGGAAAATCGCGCTTCAGTTGATACGCATAGTCGTACTTGAGCGGCGGGATCTCGCGGTTCTCCTTCGGCGACAGCCCCTTCAGGATCGCATTGCGCGCGTGCACGACGAACGTCTCGCAGCCCGCTTCCGCCACCTTGCCGACGAAGTCGCGCACGAACGCATAATCCTCGACCGCGTCGACGCCGATCCGGTGCTTGACCGTGACCGGCACCGACACCGCATCGCGCATCGCCTTCACGCAGTCGGCGACGAGCTGCGGCTCGTTCATCAAGCACGCGCCGAATGCGCCACGCTGCACCCGCTCAGACGGACAGCCGCAATTCAGGTTGATCTCGTCATAGCCCCATTGCTCGCCGAGTTTCGCGGCGCGCGCGAGATCGTCCCGCTCGCTGCCGCCCAACTGCAGCGCGACCGGCGATTCGTTCGGCGTGAACGCCAGATGCCGCTGCGCGTCGCCGAACAGCAGCGCGCCCGTGGTGATCATTTCCGTATACAGCCACGTGTCGCGCGTCAGCGTGCGATGGAACGACCGGCAATGGCGGTCGGTCCAGTCGAGCATGGGCGCCACTGAAACGCGGCGGGGAGGAAGCGAGGACGGTGCGGACATGGAATTCGGGGCAGCAAGCGGCGCGGGAACAACCCGGCATTTTACCGCAACGTGACCAGCCGAGCCCGGCAGCTTGACTAAACCGGCCCGCCCTCGCCGAGTTCGGCGTCGACGGCCCGCCGCGCCTCGTCGAGTACGCGCTCGATCACGCGCCGTTCGGTGAGCAGCATCCCGTCGACCTTGACGAGCCGCCAGTCGATCCGCACGGCCTCGCCTTGCAGCACGCGGTAGTGCGCATGCTCGCCGTCCCACACCTGCTCGGTCTTCACCTCGATCTCGTAGCCGCGGTACGGCTCGCTGAAATCGCCGAGATCGCTGCCCGTCGGTTCCATCGCTCGCTCCGTGGCGACGCAGCGCCAGTCCGCCTCGGCGGCCGGCGCCGCGCGCTCAATCGTATTCGTTAGACAAAACGGCTTTGCCGTCGGCGGTCAGGTCGACGCGGTTGGCAGCCGCCTGGTAGATCAGCCCTTCGTTCAACAACGCATAAACGACATCGTCGAACGCGGCGGGGACCGCCCGGGTGTCGCCGAACTGGTCGACCCACTTCAGCGCCTCGATGGCTTCGGGAGAAAGGATGGGCGTCATGCGTTGGCCTCCGGCGTCGGTGTCGTCCCATCCTAGCACTTCGTCCGGACGCCGAATACGGAGGCAAACGCGCGCCGCGAAAGCCGGTGCGTCGCGCACGGTCAGACCGCCCGCGCCGCCCCGGTGCACCAACCGGCGCTCAGAGGCGCGCGATCGACACTTCGGTGGACTTCACGAGCGCGACGACTTCGGCGCCGACCTTCAGCTCGAGCTCGTCGACCGAACGCGTCGTGATCACCGACGTGACGATGCCGAACGGCGTCTCGACGTCGACCTCGGACACCACCGGCCCGCGAATGATCTCCTTCACCTTGCCCTTGAACTGGTTACGCACGTTGATTGCAGTGATGCTCATCGGGTTGATCGCTCCGAACAAAAAAGTCTGAGAACGGGCGGCCTGCGCCGCCCGGATTTAAACGGCCCAGCGAATCTGCCCGACCGGTCGTACGTGATCGACTTCACGCGCCGCCTCCTGATCGGCGCCACCCGGGCCGCCTGCGAGCACGCGTTGCAGCACACGGTCTTCCAGCGCGGCGAACGCGGCCGATGCGCGCGCACGCGGCCGATCGAGCGGCACCTGCTGATCGAGGGCGACGCGTCCCTGCTCGATCAGCAAGATGCGGTCGCCCAGCGCGACGGCTTCCTGCACGTCGTGCGTGACGAGCAGCGCGGTGAACCGGTGCTCGCGCCACAGCCGCTCGATCAGCGCATGCATCTCGATCCGGGTCAGCGCGTCGAGCGCGCCGAGCGGCTCGTCGAGCAGCAGCAGTTGCGGCCGGTGCACCAGCGCGCGGGCGAGCGCGACGCGCTGCCGCTGGCCACCCGACAGCTGCGCGGGCCAGTCGTTCGCGCGCTCGAGCAGCCCGACTTCGTCGAGCACCGCGCGGGCCCGATCGCGCGCGCCGCGCCCGAGGCCCAGCATCACGTTCTGCAGCACGGTCTTCCACGGCAGCAACCGTGCATCCTGGTACATGATCCGCGTGTCGAGCGTGCCGCCGCCCTCGCCGCGCGTCGCGAGCGCACCGCTGCTCGGCGTCTCGAGCCCGGCGACGAGGCGCAGCAGCGTGGATTTCCCGCAGCCGCTGCGGCCGACGATGGCGACAAAGCTGCCGCGCGCGATGCCGAGTTCGACGTTGTCGAGCACGGTACGCGTGCCGAAGCGCTTGCTGACGCCCGACAGCGTCACCGCATCGCCGGGCGCAGGGCTGCCGGGGCGCCGCCGCGCGAGCGGAACGACGGACGCACCGCCGTCCCGATCGACGATCGCCGCATCCCGTACGGCGTCGTCCGTCACGCGCGCCTGTGCCAGTTCGGCCTCGAGGTCCGCGCCGGCGAGCGGGCCGTAGGCGGCCGCCGAAGTGGTCGCATTCATGCCTTTGCTCCTGATTGATAAGCGGGGTGCCAGCGCAGCGTCGTGCGCTCGATCCATTTCGCCAGCACGTCGGCCAGCTTGCCGAGCACCGCATACAGCAGGATGCCGACCACCACCACATCGGTTTGCAGGAATTCGCGCGCGTTCATCGTCATGTAGCCGATGCCCGACTGCGCGGAAATCGTTTCCGCGACGATCAGCATCACCCACATCAGCCCGAGCGCGAAGCGCACGCCGACGAGAATCGACGGCAACGCGCCGGGCAGGATCACGTCGCGATACAGCGCGAAGCCGCGCACGCCGTAGCTCTTCGCCATCTCGATCAGGTTGGCGTCGACCGAGCGGATCCCGTGATACGTGTTGATGTAGACGGGGAAGAACACGCCGAGCGCGACGAGGAACAGCTTCGCCTTCTCGTCGATGCCGAACCACAGGATCACGAGCGGAATCATCGCGAGCGCGGGGATGTTGCGGATCATCTGGATCGTCGAATCGAGCGCGACCTCCGCCGCTTTCGACAGGCCGGTCGCAAGCCCCAGCGCCAGGCCGACACCACCGCCGATCGCGAAACCGAACAGCGCGCGCCAGGTACTGACTTTCACATTCGCCCACATTTCGCCCGACGTCACGAGCGACCATGCGGCGCGCACGACCGCCACCGGTTCGGGCAGCACGCGGGTCGACAGCCAGCCGACGCGCGCGCCGACTTCCCACACGACCAGCAGCGCGAGCGGCACGAGCCACGGCGCGATCGCGCGCCACGCGCGGGCGGCCACGGCGGCGCCCGTCGTCGATGTTTTCGTTGTCATCGCAGGCCTCCTTCTCAGCTCTGGCTCGCCTTGGGCAGGTAGTTGTTGCCGACGATCTCGCCGAACGGCCCCGACAGCGGGCCGGACGGCCGCTTTGCGCCCTCGCCCTTGATCAGCGGGAACACGAGCTCGGCAAAACGGTACGACTCCTCGAGGTGCGGATAGCCGGACAGGATGAACGTTTCGATGCCGAGATCCGCGTATTCGCGCATGCGTTCGGCGACCTGCTCGGGATTGCCGACGAGCGCGGTACCGGCGCCGCCCCGGACGAGCCCGACACCGGCCCACAGGTTCGGATACACCTCGAGCGCGTCGCGGCCGCCGCGCTTGCCGCCGTGCAGCGCGGCCATCCGGCGCTGGCCTTCCGAATCCATGTTCGCGAATGCCTTCTGCGCGCGGGCGATCGTCTCGTCGTCGAGCCGGCTGATGAGGCGCTCGGCATCGCGCCATGCTTCGTCCTCGGTCTCGCGCACGATCACGTGCATGCGGATGCCGAAGCGGATCGTGCGGCCGCGCGATTCGGCGCGCGCGCGGATGTCGGCGATTTTCTTCGCGACGGCCTCGGGCGGCTCGCCCCAGGTCAGATAGGTGTCGATGTGATCGGCGGCGATCGTGTGCGCGGCCGGCGACGACCCGCCGAACCACAACGGCGGATGCGGGCGCTGCACGGGCGGATAAAGCGCCTTGCCGCCCTTCGACTGAAGGTGCTTGCCGATATAGTCGAAGCCGCCGTTGTCGTGCGAGGCGGCGAGCAGCCCGCGCCAGATGTGCAGGAAATCGTCGGTGATCTCGTAGCGCGTGTCGTGATCGGCGAACAGTCCGTCGCCTTCGAGCTCGGCGGAATCGCCCCCCGTCACGACGTTGATCAGCAGGCGGCCGCCCGACAGGCGGTCGAACGTCGCGGCCATCCGCGCCGCGAGGCCAGGCGATGCGATGCCCGGGCGCACGGCGACCAGGAACTTCAGGCGCTGCGTCGCGGGAATCAGGCTCGACGCGACGACCCACGCATCCTCGCAGGAGCGGCCGGTCGGCAGCAGCACGCCTTCATAGCCGAGCGTGTCGGCCGCGACGGCGATCTGCTTGAAGTAATCGTAATCCGCGGCGCGCGCACCTTCGGCGGTACCGAGGTAACGGCTGTCGCCGTGCGTGGGGATAAACCAGAAAACATTCATCTGCTGCTCCTGCTTGACTGTCCTTGCCGGAATCTGGATAAAACGAGGCCCTGCTCGCGTCGCGGATGCGCGACGCATGCATGATGTGCGTTCGAATCGGGATGGCTCGCCGGTCAGGCCGTGCAGCGGGCGAGTACGCGATTGCACGGCTGTTTCTGGGAAATCAGTCTATGGATCGGTGCGGGGCTTTGGAACGATTTTTTTGAGCTTAGGTTTTCCGCTTTCGTGATTAGCACGACGCTCCAGCGAATATCGCGGCGGCCGGGCCCTATAATGGCGCACCAATCCGAACAACTTCGCGCGGACGGCCCCGGCCAGCCGCGCCTGCAATGCACTCACCGATGCAGAAAGTCATCCTGCCATTCCTGTCCGGCTTCCTGGCCGCCCTCTTCTTTCGCGAAGCGACGCTCGCGCTGCTGCACACGGCCGATCTGATCGCCGCAGCCGGGTTCTCCACGCAACCATTCGCACCGCTCGGCATTCCTGAATTTGTCGCGAACGCGCTGATCAGCGCGTGCTGTGCGATCCCGATGGCGTGGCTGCTGCGCGTGTCGCCGGAGCGCGAGGCGCCGTGGATCGGCGCGCTGGTGTTCGGCGGCATCGTGCTGACGGCCGCGCGCGTGTTCGCGATCGATCCGCTGCGCGGCATCTGGCCGTCGGGGAACATGATGCCGGTGCTCGCGTCGGGCTTCGCCGCGAACGCGGTCTGGGGCTTCGGCGCGCTGGTGTTCATGCGCGCGTTCATGTCGGACGACGCCGGCGACGACTGACGCACGTCTCGCGGCGAGGCCCCGGCCCGCTGCCGCCGAGCCCGACCGGCATCCGCCAATGAAAAGGCCGCCTGCACCTGCAGGCGGCCTTTTTGCATTTCACGTCGATAGCGCGCGGGTCAGTCCTTCAGGTTGCGCAGCGGATGCGTGTCGGGCGTCCACGGGCTGTCGAACATCGCGAGCACGTCGGCGCGGTCGATATCGGCGGCCGACTTGAAGCGCCAGACCGGCTGGTGGTCCTTGTCGACGATCAGCGCGCGCACGCCTTCGATCACGTCGCCGTGCGCGAACGTCGAGCGCGTGAGGTCGAGGTCGCGCCGCAGGCAATCGGCCATCGTCGCGCCACGCGCCCGTTCGACGACTTCGAGCGATACGGCCATCGACAGCGGCGACAACTGGCTGCGCATCGCGTGAGTCGCCTTCTCGACCCATCCGTCGACGGCCGCGCAATCCTGCTCGGCGTCGAGCGACGCGAGGATCGCGCCGATATCGGGTTGCGCGAAATGCCGATCGATCCCGGCGCGCGCGTCGGCCAGCGCCGACGTGTCGGGCGTCGGCACGACCTTGTGCGCGGCAGCCGCGTCGGCCACGCACGCGACCGCCTGCGCGCCGCTGTCGATGCGCGCGCTGCGCAGCGTATCGAGCAGCGCCGGCAGCGCGGCATCGGGCAGATAGACGTCGGCGAGCTGCGCATACAGGGCGCCGGCCGCGTCGAGCGACGCGCCGGTCACCGCGAGATAGCGGCCGATCGCGCCCGGCGTGCGCGCGAGGAACCAGCTCATCCCGACGTCCGGGAACAGGCCGATGCGCGTTTCGGGCATCGCCATCTTCGTCGAATCGGTGACGACGCGCAGGCCGCCCGTATGCCGCGCAGCCTGCGAAATGCCCATGCCGCCGCCCATCACGACGCCGTGCATCAACGCGATGTACGGTTTCGGATAGGTGAAGATCGTGTGGTTGAGCGTGTATTCGTCGATGAAGAACCCGTCGATCGCATCGCGGTCGCCGCGCTGCCACGCATCGTGGAAGAAGCGCACGTCGCCGCCCGCGCAGAACGCGCGCGGATGCGGGCTGTGCACGACGACGGCCAGCACGTCGGCGTCGTCGCGCCACGCATCGAGCGCCTGCTGCATCACGCGGATCATCCCGACCGACAGCGCGTTCAGCGCCTTCGGCCGGTTCAGTTCGAGATAGCCGATGCGGTTCGCGACATACGTGCGCACGTCGGGCTGGGCGGCTTCGGCGGAATCGGAAACGGAAGCGGAATCGGTCATGTGAGCCATCCGGCGTATCGCGGGCGCACGCTCAGTGCGCCTGCATCTTCGAGAACAGGTTCAGCACCACGACGCCCGCGACGATCAGGCCGAGGCCGATCACCGCCGGCACGTCCGGCACCTGACGATAGAGCAGCATCGCGACGAGCGTGATCAGCACGATGCCGGCGCCCGACCACACCGCATAGATGATGCCGACCGGCATCGTGCGCAGCGTGAGCGACAGACAATAGAACGCGATGCCGTAACCGGCCACGACGAGCGCCGACGGCCAGAAGCGCGTGAAGCCGTCCGCCGCGCGCAGCGCGGACGTGCCGACCACTTCCGCGACGATCGCGATCGCGAGCCATGCGTAACCCGGAAGCTGCATCGCTCAGCTCCTCGCAAGCGCCAGCGCGGCGTAGTCCTGCCCGAGCTCGGCGCACAGCGCTTCGACGACGAACTCGTGATCCGCGCGCTGCGGCAGCCCCGACGCGGTGATCGAGCCGATCACGCCGGCCCCCGCGACGGTCAGCGGAAACGAACCGCCGTGCGGCGAATAGTCGGAGATGGGCAGCCCGTGCTTGTCCGCGAGCGACGCGCCGGCCTGCTGCATGCGCAGGCCGATCGCATACGAACTGCGGCGAAAATGCGCGACGACGTTACGCTTGCGGCGCACCCAGTCGGCGTTGTCGGGCGTCGCGCCGGCGAGCGCCGCGTAGAACAGCGGCTGGCCGAACGTGACGATGTCGATTGCGATCGCGTGACCGCGCGCCGTCGCGAGCGCATGCATGCGGTTGCCGAGCGCCCACGCGCGGGCCGGGTCGAAATGGGGAAACACGAGCGCCTGTTCCTGCGCGCCGATCGATTGCAGATCGTGAGCGATGTCCATGAATCCGTCGAGGCAGTAGTAACAACAGTAGTGAGCGTTGCAACGGCACCGACGCGATCGCGCACGGCTTCGCTGCAGGAATGAACGACACGAGCAAACCGTTCGATTCTAGCGCACGCCCCCGCCGTACCGGCCCCACAAGCTGCCAACGCGCCCCGGTGGCGCGATTGTCAAAAAGTGCTTGCACGCGTTCCGGATAGCCCATATAATTCATTTCTTCGACGGACGCGGGGTGGAGCAGTCTGGCAGCTCGTCGGGCTCATAACCCGAAGGTCGTAGGTTCAAATCCTACCCCCGCAACCAACGTCCCGATTCATGCAAAAAGCCCGGCTCCGCGCCGGGCTTTTTGTTTTTCCGCGCCCGTTCCCGCGCATGGCGGTTGCACTTCGCACGGCACGCCGCGCGCAAGCGCTCGCGTTCGAGAATGCCGCGCCCCGGTGATACACTCGCATTCACCTCGTCCCTTCCACTCGACATGAAATTCTGCTCCGTCTGCGGTCACGACGTCATCGCACGCATTCCTCCGGGCGATAACCGCGAGCGCTTCATTTGCGATCACTGCGGCACGATCCATTACCAGAATCCGCGCAACGTGGTCGGCACGGTGCCGGTCTGGGGCGATCAGGTGCTGCTGTGCCGCCGCGCGATCGAACCGCGCTACGGGTTCTGGACGCTGCCGGCGGGCTTCATGGAAATGGGCGAGACGACGGCCGAGGCCGCCGCGCGCGAAACGCTCGAGGAAGCCGGCGCGCGCGTCGAGGTGCAGAACCTGTTCACGCTGCTCAACGTGCCGCACGTGCATCAGGTCCACCTGTTCTACCTGGCGCGGCTCGTCGATCCGGCTTACGAGGCCGGCGAGGAAAGCCTCGAGGTCAAGCTGTTCGACGAAGCCGACATTCCGTGGGACGAAATCGCGTTCCCGACCGTCAGCCAGACCCTGCGCTTCTTCTTCGCCGATCGCGCCGCCGGCGACTACGGCGTGCATACCGGCGATATCTTCCGCTCGCTGCGCAACGGCTGAGCACGCGCCCCATGGTCCCCTGGCTCGGCCCGGACGATCCGTTTCCGCCCGTCGAACGCGCGCTCGGCCCCGCGACCGGCGCGCCGGGCCTGCTCGCCGCGAGTGCCGACCTGCTGCCGTCGCGCCTGATCGAGGCCTACCTGCGCGGCATCTTCCCGTGGTATTCGGACGGCCAGCCCGTGCTGTGGTGGAGCCCCGACCCGCGGATGATCCTCGCACCGGCCGAATTCAAGGTGTCACCGTCGCTGCGCAAGACGCTCCGGCGCGTGCTGCGCGAACCCGCGTGGGAAGTCCGCGTCGACCATGACTTCGCGGGCGTGATGCGCGCGTGCGCGCAGGCGCCGCGCCGTGGGCAGCGCGGCACCTGGATCACGGCCGAGATCATCGACGCCTATACGTCGCTCTACCGCTCCGGCAACGCGCACAGCATCGAGACCTGGCACGACGGGCGCCGCATCGGCGGCCTCTACGGGGTGGCGTTCGGACGGATGTTCTTCGGCGAGTCGATGTACGCGGATGCCACCGATGCGTCGAAAATCGCGCTGGCGACGCTAGTCGCCCACCTTCGCGAGCAGGGGCTGGAAATGATAGACTGCCAGCAGAATACGTCGCATCTAGCGTCGCTCGGTGGCCGCGAGATCGCACGCAAGGCCTTTGTTGCTCACGTGCGCCGCGCGGTGGCCGAACCGCCGATTCCGTGGCAGTTCGACAAGCGCGTGCTCGCCGCGCTGACGGGCCCCGCCGAACCGGCGGCGCCCTCCGGGATCGAGCGCTAGCGCGGCACTCCTTCCCTGCATCGAGAGCTGCCCATGACTCACCCGACTGAGCTGCCGCTTTCACCGCTTTCGGCGCTGCAATTCTATGCAACGGCGCCCTATCCGTGCAGCTATCTGGACGGTCGCATCGCGCGCTCGCAAGTCGCGACGCCGAGCCACCTGATCAACTCCGACATCTATACCGAGCTCGTGAAGGCCGGCTTCCGGCGCTCGGGCGTGTTCACCTATCGCCCGTACTGCGACGGCTGCCGCGCGTGCGTACCGGTGCGCGTGCCGGTCGGCGCGTTCACGCCGTCGCGCACGCAGCGTCGGATGTGGAAGCGGCACCGCGCGCTCGTCGCGACGGTTTCGCCGCTGCACTACGACGAGGAACACTACGCGCTCTACATGCGCTATCAGTCCGCGCGCCACGCGGGCGGCGGCATGGACCGCGACAGCCGCGACCAGTACGAGCAATTCCTGCTGCAGAGCCGGATCAATTCGCGCCTCGTTGAATTCCGCGACCTTGACGCGCCGGCCGGCGAGCCGGGCAAACTGCGCATGGTCAGCATGATCGACATCCTCGGCGACGGACTATCGTCGGTCTACACGTTCTTCGAACCCGACGACCAGCACACGAGCTACGGCACCTACAACATCCTGTGGCAGATCGAACAGGCGAAGAGCCTCGGCCTGCCGTACGTGTATCTCGGCTACTGGATCCGCGAGAGCCCGAAGATGGCCTACAAGGCAAACTTCCATCCGCTCGAAGGGTTGCTCGACGGCCGCTGGAAAGTACTCGATCCCGATCGGGTCGAGCTGCCGCCGGTCGACGCGGCACTGGCGCGCGCGCCGCTGCCGGGCGGACATTCCGGGTCGGGTTGACGATCTGCTCGCGCGGCGGGCTTCGCGCCTGCAACGGGCACCGTTCCCGCTCGCGCACGCGCCGCCGCACCGAACGAGACGCGCCCCCGCCGGCGGGCGCGAAGCGAAGCCCGCCCGTGCCGCGCAACTCCCGGTAAAATAGCGGGTTGTCATTCATTCCGGCCGTCCGCCCAATTCCCGTGTTCAGTTCCCTCTATCCGCTGGCCCGCGCATCCCTGTTCAAGATGGATGCGGAAGACGCTCACCACCTCACGCTGCGCGCGCTCGGCGCGGCCGGCCGCACGGGCCTCGCCTGCGCGCTGTCCGCGCGCGTACCCGATGCGCCGCGCACCGTGATGGGGCTCACGTTCCGCAACCCGGTCGGCCTCGCCGCCGGCCTCGACAAGGACGGCGCAGCCATCGACGGCCTCGCGTCGCTCGGCTTCGGCTTCATCGAGGTCGGCACCGTCACGCCGCGCCCGCAGCCGGGCAATCCGCGCCCGCGGATGTTCCGCCTGCCGCAGGCCGACGCGCTGATCAACCGGATGGGCTTCAACAACCACGGCGTCGACCAGTTCGTGAAGAACGTCCAGGCGGCCCGCTATCGCGGCATCCTGGGCCTGAACATCGGCAAGAACGCCGACACGCCGATCGAGCGCGCGGCGGAAGACTATCTCTACTGCCTCGAGCGCGTGTACCCGTTCGCGAGCTACGTGACGATCAACATTTCGTCGCCGAACACGAAGAACCTGCGCCAGTTGCAGGGCGCGGGCGAACTCGACGCGCTGCTCGCTGCACTGAAGGACAAGCAGCAGCGCCTCGCCGACCTGCACGGCAAGCTCGTGCCGCTCGCGCTGAAGATCGCCCCCGATCTCGACGACGAACAGGTGAAGGAAATCGGCGACACACTGCTGCGCCACAAGATCGAGGCAGTGATCGCCACCAACACGACGCTGTCGCGCGCGGCCGTGCAGGGCCTGCCGCATGCGGACGAAGCCGGCGGCCTGTCGGGCCGCCCGGTGTTCGACGCGTCGAACGAAGTGATCCGCAAGCTGCATGCGGAAGTCGGCAGCGCGGTGCCGATCATCGGCGTCGGCGGCATCTTCTCGGGCGAGGACGCACGCGTGAAGCTCGCGGCCGGCGCATCGCTCGTCCAGCTGTATACGGGCTTCATCTATCGCGGCCCGGCGCTCGTGGCCGAATGCGTGAAGGCCATCGCGCGCGAACGCACCGCGTAATATAGTCATAAACAAACGGTATTTAGTGGTCGATTGCATTTTTGCTATGATCGGCCCCATTGTCAGACTCAAGCCCCGCCGGGGCAAGGAAGCTCACACGATGAAAATTTCGCTGCTGAAGAAGCTGCTCGTTGCCGGCCTGATCGGCACGTCGTTCGCCGCCGCCACCGCGCATGCGGCCGACCTCCTCGACCAGGTCAAGCAACGCGGCACGCTGCGTGTCGGCCTCGAAGGCACGTTCCCGCCGTTCAACGCGAAGAACCCGCAAGGCGAGCTGGTCGGCTTCGACGTCGACATCGCGAAGGCCGTCGCCGCGAAGCTCGGCGTGAAGGCCGAGTTCGTCACGACCGAATGGAGCGGCATCATCGCGGGCCTGCAGGCCGGCAAGTTCGACGTGATCGCCAACCAGGTCGGCATCACCGACAAGCGCAAGGAAACGCTCGACTTCTCGCCGGCGTACACGTACTCGTCCGCGCAGCTGATCCAGCGCAAGGACGATACGCGCCAGTTCAAGTCGCTCGAAGACCTGAAGGGCAAGAAGCTCGGCGTCGCGCTCGGCACGAACTACATGGACATGGCGAAGTCGGTGCCCGGCATCGACGTGAAGACGTATCCGGGCGCGCCCGAATACCTGCGCGACCTCGCGGCGGGCCGTCTCGACGCGGCGCTGAACGACCGCCTGATGCTCGCGTACCTGACGAAGAACTCGCAACTGCCGCTGCGTCCGGGCGCGAACGTCGGCTCGGCGAATCCGTCGGGCATCCCGTTCAGGAAGGGCAACCCGAAGTTCCAGAAGGCGATCGACGACGCAATGACGCAACTCGAGGCCGACGGCACGTTCACGAAGATCTCGGACAAGTGGTTCGGCATCGACGTGACGAAGCCGATCAAGTAAGCACGCCTCTGTTTCCCGCCTGACGGCGGGCCGGAATGGGCGGCATCCGAAACGATGCCGCCCTTTGTTTTATCGGTCCGGTTTATGATTGCGCTTTCGCGCACGCACTCGCTTCGTATTCCATGTCGACAACGTCCCTGCTCGTCCAATCGCTGCCGGTGCTCGCCCAGGGTGCCGTACTGACCGTCAAGTTCGCCGTGCTGTCGATGGTGTTCGGCCTGCTCGGCGCCGTCATGCTCGCGATGATGGGCATCCGGCAAAGCGAACCGCTCGAAGGCTTCGAACGCATCTGGGTCAACGCGCTCGCGTGGCTCGCCCGCGCGTATGTGAGCCTGATGCGCGGCACGCCGCTGCTCGTGCAGATCTTCGTGATTTATTACGGATTGCCGAGCCTCGGCATCTCGCTCGATCCGACGCCGGCCGGCGTCATCGCGCTGTCCGCGAACGTCGCCGCTTACATGTCCGAAAGCATGCGCGGCGCGATCAACGGGATCGCGCGGGGCCAATGGCTGGCCGCCTACAGCCTCGGGCTGTCGTGGGGGCAGACGCTGCGCTACGTGATCGGCCCGCAGGCGCTGCGCATCGCGGTGCCGAGCCTGTCGAACAGCCTGATCAGCCTGATCAAGGACACGTCGCTCGTGTCCGTGATCACCGTGACCGAGCTGCTGCGCAGCGCGCAGGAAGTGATCGCGGCGACCTATCAGCCGTTGCCGCTGTACCTCGCCGCCGCTGCCGTCTACTGGGTGCTGTGCCAGATCCTCGAATGGGTCCAGCGCTGGTACGAAAAGCGCCTGTCGCTGCCCGCGCGGCACTGAGCACGCTGCATCACCCGCCGGGCCGCGGATGCGCGCCCGGCCCCTTCCTTCCCGCCTACTCGCCCGAATAGCGCACGCCGAGCGCCGCGCGCGCCGCGTCGGTCATCGCGATCATCTGTCGTGAATGGTCGTGCGTCATGATCGGGCTCTCCAGTTCACCCGCGCGCAGAAGGTCACAGAAATGCGCGGTCTCGTAGTTCAGGCCGCCGCCGTCGAACGGTGCATCGAGTTCGACGGTACGTCCGTCGGCATAGCGAATCGTCGCCCGCGTGGGGTTCCACCACTTCTCGTGAATCGTCACGTGGCCGCCCGCCGCGGCGATCAGCGCGTCGCCGCGTCCCATCACGTCGAGCCCGCAAAAGAGCTGCGCGATGCCGCCATTCGCGTGGCGGCTGTTCAGGCTCGCGAAGACGTCGACGCCCGTCGCGCCGATACGGCCGAGCGTCTGCACATCAAGTGCGGCGCCGAGCCAGTCGACCGCGAGAAACGCTTCGTAGATCCCGATGTCGAGCAGCGCGCCGCCGGCGCGGTCGAGTCGATAGACGGAATGATCGTCCGGCACCGACGACGACGCGCAGCCCGCGCGCACGAGCCGGATCTCGCCGATCGGATCGTCGCGCAGATGCGCACGTAACTGCCGGTACAGCGGAAAGAACGGCGGCTTCATCGCTTCCATGAAGAGCCGTCCGGCAGCGCGCGCCGCGTCCAGCACCGCGTCGAGTTGCGCTGCGTTCAGCGTCGCCGGCTTTTCGCACAGCACGGCCTTGCCGGCGGCGAGCGCCGCCTGCGCGTACTGCGCATGGCTGTCGTGAAGGGTCGCGATGTAGATCGCGTCGATGTCGCTCGCGAGGAGCGCGTCGAGGCTGGCCGCGGGCGTGCCGCCGCAGCTGTCGCAGAAGGCGGCTGCCGCGTCGGCGCGGCGTGCCCACACGCCGGCGAGCGCGGCGCCCGGCACGTGAGCGAGGCTTTGCGCGAAACGGCGTGCGATGCTGCCTGCGCCGACGATGCCGAAGCGCACCGGGCGGTTGTCGAGGTCGTTCATCCGGATCTTCCGTGTCGTTCGTATGACGGTGGCCGACACGCTGCCGGCCGGCCGTCATGATAAACGGCTCACCGGCTCACGGCTAAGCGACGCGGGTGGATTCAGGCGCGGGCGGGCACGTCGACGGAGAAATCGCGCGAGATCTCGTCGGCGCTGAAATCGATCAGGGCGAGCGATGCCGCTTCGGCTTCGCGCGGATCGCGGCGTTCGATCGCATCGACGACGCGTGCATGCGCCTTGACCGCGATGTCGTGCGCGCCATCCTTCTGCACGACGCGCGGATTCACGAGCCGCACTGCGCCGCGCACGATCGCCGCCATCTGCTGGAAGAACTGATTGCCGCTCGCCTGGACGATGCGCGTGTGCAGCAGTTCGTCCGCCGTGTCGTAGCCGGGGTCGCCCGGTTGCAGCACCTTGAACGCGTCGAATGCCTCGCGAATGCCCGCGATGTCGACGGCCGTTGCACGCACCGCCGCCTGCGCGGTCGCGCGCGGTTCGATCAGCATCCGGAATTCGATGACGTCGCGCATGAATTGCGGATCCGGTTTCGCACGAAACCGCCAACTCACGACGTCTTCATCGATCATGCGCCAGTCGCGCATCGGTCGAACGCGCGTACCGACTTTCGGACGCACGTCGAGCATGTCGCGCGCAAGCAACATCGACAATGCTTCGCGCATCACCGTGCGGCTCACGTCGAACTCTTTCGACAGCACGTCCTGCGGCGGCAAAATGCCGCCGTACTTGTCCTCGACGATACCCGCGACAAGCCCATCCATCACTTTGGCGACCAGTGACCGGTCTTTGCCCTGCTCCATGACACCTCCCCGTGCGTCGATTTGCGAACACCTGCTCCGCAGTTCCGCCGGCCCTGGTTACGACTGTTCTTATGATCTATAAGTTGATGATTTCGGGGATATTCCGCTATCTGGTAAACACCTGACAGGGTTATCCCTCTTTTGGAAGAGGTGATTTATAAGGCTTCAAAAAAAGCCCGGAAAGCGCGCTGCGCTTGCCGGGCCGGGACTTCCACAATATTTAACCATGCAATCCATTACGGCTTGTTGACGCCATTACGGACTGCTTCTCATTCAGTCTTGATTAAGCGGGATAAACGATCGTCTCGACGCCGTTCGGCGTGCCGAGCAGGCACAGATTCGCGCCGCGCTCGGCGAACAGGCCGACCGTCACGACGCCCGGCCACGCGTTGACCTGCGCTTCGAAACCGCGCGGATCGGCGATCTGCAGCCCCTTCACGTCGATGATCTCGTTGCCGTTGTCGGTGATGTACGGCGCGCCGTCCTTCGTCACGCGCAGCACCGGCACGCCGCCGAGCGCAGTCACGCGCCGGCCGATCGCCGTGCGCGCCATCGGCACGACCTCGATCGGCAGCGGAAATGCGCCGAGCACCGGCACGCGCTTGCTGGCGTCCGCGATGCAGACGAACGTATCGGCCACCGACGCAACGATCTTTTCGCGCGTCAATGCACCGCCGCCGCCCTTGATCATTGCACCGCTTGCGTCGATCTCGTCGGCGCCGTCGACGTACACCTGCAGCGACTCGATCTCGTTCAGGTCGAACACCTTGATGCCGTGCGATTTCAGGCGCTCGGTCGTCGCGAGCGAGCTCGACACGGCGCCGCGATAGCGCGCTTTGACGGCCGCGAGCGCGTCGATGAAGCAGTTGGCGGTCGAGCCGGTGCCGACGCCGATCACGGCGCCTTCCGGCACGTTCTGGATCACATAATCGGCGGCCGCCTGGCCGACCAGGCGTTTGAGTTCGTCTTGAGTCATGAGGTGGGAATGCAGCGGGATTGCGGAAAACCGCCAGTTTACCGGACTCGCCAGACGCCCCGGGCTTTTTCCGCGCGGATGTCGGCCCAGGACAAGCCGACGGTCACGGCGTGCCGTCGGCGGACACGTTGTCGGCAGGTGCAGCCGGGAAATACTTGTCGAGCAGCGCCTGCGCGATCGCGTCGGTCTCGGCGTCCGGATTTCCCGCGTAGTCGGATGGCCGGAAGTGCATCTGGAATGCGGCGAATACGCGGCGCGTGCGCGCGTCGAGCACGCCGTCGGTCGGCACATCGTAGCCGTAGCGCGCGAGCTTCAGCTGCAATTCGCGCACGTCGACGAGCGCGTGCGGATCGCGATCGCCGAGCCGCGCGGCCACGGTCGCATCGTCCGGCCATGCGCCGACGCCGGCCTGCGCGAGCGCCTGCCACGGGAACAGCGGACCGGGATCGATCTTGCGTTGCGGTGCGATATCGCTGTGTCCGACCACGCGCGTCGGCGCAATCCCGTAGCGCGCGACGATATCCTTCGACAGGCGAATCAGCGCATCGACCTGCTCGGGCGAATACGGCTGCCAGGTAAGGTTTTGCGGATCGAGCGGGCCGCGATTCACGTTCTCGATGCCGATCGACGCCGCATTGAGCTCGGTCGTGCGCTGCCATTCGCTGATGCCCGCATGCCATGCGCGCTTCGATTCAGGAACGAGCTGATAGACGACCGGCATCCCGTGTTCGATGCGCGGTTGCGGCGGCACGACGTAGTGGACGCTGACCGAATCGCCGGTCAGCGTGCGCAGCGATTTCGCTTCGTCGCTTTCGGTGTAATGCATCACGAGAAAGCGGATCCGCGCATCGGCGCCGCGCGCGTGCAGGCCCGTGTCGGCGTAGTAGCTGCCGCGCTCGATCAGCGACGGCGACGTGCAGGCGGCCAGCAGGCCAAGGATGGCGCACGATGCGCCGAGGCGAATCAGGGTCATGGTTCGCGAGTTCCGGGGCCGCGTGCCGCGCACAATCGCGGCACGCGTCGTTCGGGTCGTGACGGCCCGCGCATCGCGCGAGATCGCGTGCGTCAGCCTATGAGACGGCCGGAGAATCAGCCCTTCACGCGCCGCTGCCGCACCGCTTCGTACAGGCACACGCCGCTTGCAACCGACACGTTCAGGCTCTCCACGCTGCCGGCCATCGGGATGCTCATCACGTCGTCGCAGGTGTCGCGCGTGAGCCGGCGCATGCCTTCGCCTTCCGCGCCCATCACGATCGCGACGGGGCCGTCGAGCTTCGTGTCGTACAGCGTCGCCGACGCGTCGTCCGACGTGCCGATGATCCATACGCCCGCTTCCTTCAGCTCGCGCAGCGCGCGGGCGAGGTTCGTGACGGTGATGTACGGCACCGTGTCGGCCGCGCCGCTCGCGACCTTCGCCGCGGTCGCGTTCAGGCCGACCGCGCGGTCACGCGGCGCGATCACCGCATGCGCGCCTGCCGAATCGGCGACCCGCAGGCATGCGCCCAGGTTGTGCGGATCGGTGACACCGTCGAGCACCAGCAGAAGCGCCGGGCCCTGGATGCCGTCGAGCAGTTCGGACAGATTCTGCGCGAGCGGAACGTCCTCGACGCGCGCGACCACGCCCTGGTGGCGCTCGGTATGCGCGAGGCCCCACAGGCGGGTTTCGTCGGCCGCGATCAGCCGCACGCCCGCTTCCTTCGCGGTGTGCAGGAAGTCCTGCATGCGGCGGTCGCGGCGCGTCTGGTCGTACAGCACCTCCGCAACCGTCGATGCATCGTGCCGCAAACGTGCGGTCACCGCATGAAAACCGTAAAGAACCTTCAGACGTGACATGACTGGAACAACCTTCGATCAAACGTGCGGCCGCGCAACGCGCGCAGCCGCGATCCATGGAAAAGGAAAGCGCCGCGTTGCCGGCCGATGACCGGTAGAACGCGGCGTCTCTCGATACTGCAAGGGCGTGCGCATGCGCCGCCCCGAACGCTCAATACTTCTTGCGGGCGTGTGTCTTCTTCGCGGCCGTCTTCGCCGGCGCGCCGCCCTTCTTCTTCGCCGCACGCGTGTCGTTCACCGCGGCGGTCGGTGCGCTGGCCGTCCGCTTGCGGCGCGGCGCGGCGTCTTCCGCCGGCGGCAACGAGCGCACGCGCGGGCCGCCGCGATCGTTACCGTTGCCGACAGCAACCGGCGCCGGTGCGGGACGCGGCGCCTTCACCGGCGTGTCGCGCACCAGGCGGAAGTCGATCTTGCGCGCATCGAGATCGACGCGGCTCACCTGCACGCGCACGCGATCCGACAGGCGATAACGGATGCCCGTGCGCTCGCCGCGCAGCTCGTTCTTGATCTCGTCGTACTGGAAGTAGTCCGAGCCGAGTTCCGTGACGTGCACGAGCCCTTCGATGAACAGCGTGTCGAGTTGCACGAAGATGCCGAACGACGTGACGCCGTTCACCATCCCGCCGTATTCCTCGCCGAGCTTGTCGCGCATGAAGTAGCACTTGAGCCAGGCCTCGACGTCGCGCGACGCTTCGTCGGCACGCCGCTCGTTCGCCGAGCAATGCAGGCCGAGTTCTTCCCAGATCGCGGTGTTCACGCGCGACCGGCCGCGCGCTTCGTCGTCGGCCTGCTGCATCGCGCGGGCGCGCGGCGACAGCGCGGTGTTCAGCTCGAAGCCGTCCGGCGCCTTCGGCGTGTACTTCTTGCCCGACAGGATCGCGTAGATCGCGCGGTGCGTGAGCAGGTCGGGATAGCGGCGGATCGGGCTCGTGAAGTGCGCGTACGCCTCATACGCGAGACCGAAGTGGCCGATGTTGTCCGGGCTGTAGACGGCCTGCTGCATCGAGCGCAGCAGCATCGGCTGCAGCATCTGCGCGTCGGGCCGGTCGCGAATCTGCGCCATCAGCGCCGCATAGTCGCTCGCATGCGGCTTCTCGCCGCCGCCGAGCGACAGGCCCATGCCGCGCAGGAACGCGCGCAGGTTCTCGAGCTTTTCCGGCGTCGGCCCCGCGTGCACGCGGTACAGGCCCGCATGCTTGTTGCGCTTCAGGAAGTCGGCCGCGCAGACGTTCGCGGCCAGCATGCATTCCTCGATCAGCTTGTGCGCATCGTTGCGCTGACGCGGCACGATCTGTTCGATCTTGCCCTGCGAGTTGCAGACGATGTACGTCTCGGTCGTGTCGAAATCAATCGCGCCGCGCTTCTGGCGTGCAGCGAACAGCGACTTGTAGACGCCGTACAGATCCTGCAGGTGCGGCAGCAGGTCCGCGCGGCGCGCGGCCTCCGGCCCCTTCGTGTTCGACAGCACGGCCGCGACTTCGGTGTACGTCAGGCGCGCGGCCGAATGGATGACCGCCGGATAGAACTGGTACGCCTTGATCTCGCCGCGCGCGGTAATCACCATGTCGCACACGAGCACGCAGCGGTCGACCTGCGGATTCAGCGAGCACAGCCCGTTCGACAGCTTCTCCGGCAGCATCGGGATCACGCGGCGCGGGAAATAGACCGACGTGCTGCGCTCCAGCGCGTCGGCATCGAGGCCGCTGCCCGGCTGCACGTAGTGCGACACGTCGGCGATCGCGACGATCAGGCGGTAACCGTCGCCGCGACCGACCTTGGTCGGTTCGCAGTAGACGGCATCGTCGAAGTCGCGGGCGTCCTCGCCGTCGATCGTCACGAGCGGCACGTCGCGCAAATCGACGCGGAAGCGCAGGTCGGCCGGACGTACCGCGTCCGGCAGCGCGGCGGCATCGTCGAGCGCCCGCTGGCCGAATTCGTGCGGCACGCCGTACTTGCGCACGGCGATCTCGATTTCCATGCCCGGATCGTCGATGTCGCCGAGCACTTCGACGACGCGGCCGAGCGGTTGCGAATGGCGGCTCGGGAAGTCGGTCAGTTCGACGACGACGACCTGCCCGACCTTCGCCTTCTTCACGTTCTGCGTGATCAGGATGTCGTGGCCGATGCGCTTGTCTTCGGGCGCGACGATCAGCGCGCCGTTCTCGTTGAGCAGGCGGCCGATCACGCGCTTGTTCGCGCGCTCGGTGACCTCGACCACATGGCCTTCCGGCCGGCCGCGGCGATCGTAGCCGACGATCCGCGCGAGCACGCGGTCGTTGTGCATCACCTTCTGCATCTCGCCGTTCGGCAAGAACAGGTCGTCCTGGCCGTCGTCGCGGATCACGAAGCCGTAGCCGTCGCGATGCCCTTGCACGCGACCGGCAACGAAGTTCGACGGATGAGTGAGCTGGTAGTGGCCGCGCTTGTCGAGGCGGATCTGGCCGTCGCGTTCCATTGCGGCGACACGCCGGAAGAACCCCTCGCGTTCCTGGCGCTTGATCGACAGCGCTTCGGCGATGTCGTTGGCGGCCAGCGGCGCGTCGCTCGTACGCAGCACGCCGAGAATTTCTTCACGGCTCGGAATGGGGTACGGATATTTGCTCAAGGGTTTGTCGATGATTGTTCTCGTTGCGTTGACTGATGGTGCACGGCATCAACATAGAAGTGTCCGTCAGACAGTTCTATAGTGACGGCGGCGGGTCATTCTATCATCCGACAGTGGCGCCAAATAACCGCGAATGGCGCGTGCGGGGGCCACGGCGGCCGGTTCGCGGCGCATCGCAAAAATGTGTTGACACGGATAATTGGGGCGCTATAATTTCGCTTCTTTGCAGCAGGCAGCTACTGCAAAACGTGCCCAGGTGGCGGAATTGGTAGACGCACTAGGTTCAGGTCCTAGCGGTGGCAACATCGTGGAGGTTCGAGTCCTCTCCTGGGCACCATCTGTTTTTGAAAAGGTCGGCTTCTAGCCGGCCTTTTTTCATTTTCGGCCCAGGAAGCAAAGCGCCTGCGCGCTTTGCGTGGGGACTCGAAAGGCTGCGCTTGCAAGCGCAGCCGGGGTCGCGCTTGTGTGACCGAGTCCTCTCCTGGGCACCATCTGTTTTTGAAAAGGTCGGCTTCTGAACTGACCCCGCAAAGTTGGACAGTTGAAGGCTAGGCGCTCAAGGGCTGAGTTCTGTATTGCACGGGACTCAGCCCTTTCAATTTGAGCTTGATGCGTTCGTGGTTGTAGTAGTGGATGTAGTGATTGAGCGTGTCGCGCAAATGCTCCACGCAAGTGAAGCGATGTCCCTTGTAGCACTCGGACTTGAGCGTGCCGAAGAAGCTTTCCATCGCAGCATTATCGAGGCAGTTCCCCTTGCGGGACATGCTTTGAGTCAGTTTGCGCCGCTTCAGTTGCCGGCGAAACGCCGGCATTCGGTATTGCCAGCCTTGGTCCGAATGCAATAGCGGTCTGTCCGTGCGTTTGAGTTTGGTCAGCGCCTTCTTGAGCATGCCGCTGACCAACTCGAAGCTTGGGCGTCGATCCATCTGGTAAGCCACGATCTCGCCGTTGTACAGATCCATCACCGGCGACAGGTACAGCTTCTGACCGCCGACGTTGAATTCCGTCACATCCGTCACCCACTTCTGATTGGCCTGTGCGGCACTAAACTGACGTTGCAGCAGGTTGGGTGCGGCTTTGCCGACTTCGCCTCGCCAGGAGCGGTATTTCTTCGGGCGCAGCAGGGATTTCAACTGCAATTGCTGCATCAGCCTCTGCACGGCCTTGTGGTTGACGAGATGCCCGGTTTGCCGAATCGCAGCCGTGACGCGTCGATAGCCGTAGCGGCCCTTGTGATGGTCGAACACCGCCCGGATCTTCGCCTTGAGATCGGCACGGCGATCGTCGACGCTCAGCGTCCCAAGCTGGTAATAGAACGTGCTACGCGCCAAGCCGGCCGCCTTCAGAAGTGCCGCTACCGGATGGTGCTGCCTAAGCTCGTGCACTATTTGCGCTTTTTCTTTTGCGCTGCCTGCTTCTTCGCCAGCAGCGCATCGAGCTTTTTTAGGTAGGCCACCTCCGCACGCAAATACTCGTTTTCCTTGAGCAATTCTTCGCGCGAGCGTTCATCCGGTGTGCCGGGTTCGGTGGGTTTGGGCGGAAGTGAAGTGGCCATCTTTCGGGGGCGCCCTCGTCGGCGAGGGGACAGTGCATCGATACCGCCCTCATGATACAGGCGCTCCCAGCCGGCTACGCAGCCCGCGCCGCGAATATCGAACAAGGCCGATACCTGGCCGTATGACAACTCGTCTCGCCACATGCGCTGCAGTACCGATAGCTTGAACTCAGCGTCGTAGCAAACGTGTTTCTTGCGTAACCCCGCGCTGCCATGCTCCCGATAGCTCGCCACCCAGCGCCCCACGACCGAGCGGCCCACTCTGTACCGATGCGCCAGCGATTCGATGCCGATTCCGCCGGCCAGATACTCGTCAACGATGCGTTGCTTGAACTGCTCGTTGTACTTCGTCATGAAAAACACCCCAAAGGTTGGACGGGTGTCCAACTTTTGGGGTGCAGTTCATCTAGCCGGCCTTTTTTCATTTTCGGCGCCGAGAAGCACGAGGATGTGGGGCGATCCGGCCCCACTATGAGCAGAGGTCCTACTTTCAAGCGGGCGCGATGTTGGCGCAGTCGGCCCCCACTCGCTGCCCACGGCCCCGGGCAAGCCGCTCACGCTCGACGCCCTCTTCCGCGCGGCCAGCTTCGTCAAAGCATGCGCTTCAGCACGCCGTTCTTCGACACGAACTGGTGCTTGAGCGCCGCGCCCGCGTGTGCCGCCACCATGATAGCCAGCGCATAGCAGCCGATCCGATGGAGTACGAACCAGTGTTCGGTGACCGGCCCCGCGCTGAACGGCGTCTTCACGTAAAACACCCCGAACAGCCAGTAGCCATCCGGCACCATCACGAAACCGCTGAACAGCACGAAGGCGACGAGGCCGTAAATCAGCGAGTGCACCAGATGCGCAATCGATCGCTGTTGCCGGGGAATCGAGTCGACGTCAGGCGGCGTCCGGCGGAAAAACGACCACACGTAGCGAAGCGGAAACAGCACGATCAGGCAGCTCGCGAGCGACATATTGAGCGTCGACACGAAACGCCAGATCTCCGGTTGGGTGATGAAGTGCAGCGAGAATCCGGCCGCCATCGTGTACAGAATCACGACCGCGAAGATCCAGTGCAGTACGCGGGAAAATCGGTCGTAGCGACCGTCGCTCGCCCATGTTCCCGGCGAACTTGTTTGAGAAACCACATGCATGATTGATCCTTTATTGATTGCCAATTGCGTGTTGCCATGGCCAGATGGATGCAATTATCGAAGTGGCTTCCCGTGTTGATAATCAATATCAAGGATTTCCAAATATCCGTCCCGGCGCCCGGACGTGCGCCGCATCGTCGTCATGCGGCGTCAGTACGTTCGTCGCGCACAGCTCAGTCGCGCCGAGCTGCAGGATCGACAGCGGCGTCGGCTGCGCTTCGCCGGACGGGCTGCGCATCAAGTTGATCGAGAATTCGCGCGATGCGCGGGGCGGGTTCGCCGGGCGGCGAAGTTCAGCCGGGAATGACGGACGCGCGGGACGCGCACGTGACCGTGTCGGGACGGAGTCGGGGTGGATTCGACGCGCACGACCGACGCCGCAGCGCCGGTGGCAATCCGGATGGCGGTCGCGCCGGCGCGCCGCCATCCGGTCGACTGATCAGGTCCGTTCCAGTCGGTACCCGTAGTTGTAGACCGTGGTGATCACGAGCCCGTTCTTCGGCCGCAATCCGAGGCTCGAACGCAACTTGCTCACATAAGTCGCGAGCGTCGCGTCGTACTTCCGGTCGACCGCCCCCCAAATGCGCTTGATCATCATGTCCTTCGACACGATCCGCCCGACGCTCTCGAACAGCATCAGCGCGAGATCGAACTCGCGCTGCGACAATTCGACCGGCGCACCGTCCACGGTCGCGGCATGCGCGCTCACGTCGAGCGCGAACTTGCCGACCTCGACGACCTTCGCGCGCTGCGTCTCCGGGTAGTACTTGCGCGCCTGCGCATTCACGCGCGCGACCAGCTCGCGCTCGCGCAGCGGCTTGATCAGATAGTCGTCGGCACCGCTGTTGAGACCGAACACGATGTCGTTCTCGCCGTCGTGCTGCGTCATCATGATGATCGGCAGCGCATCGGCGAACGATTCACGCGCCCAGCGCATCACCTCGATCCCCGACTTGCCGGGTACGTCCCAGTCGAGCAGCAGCACGTCGACGCGCTGCGTGCGCACCAGTTCGATGAAGCTGTCGCCGTCGTGCCGCACCTGCGTGTCGTAGCCGGCCTTGTCGAGCCAGCCGGCCACGACGCCGGCCTGCGTCACGATGTCTTCAAGTATTGCAACGATCATGTTCGCCCTGATCTCAGTATGCCGCCCCGTTCCCGGGCTCGTTCGCCGCTCCGTCGACCGGAGGGGGCGGCAGGTAAACAAACGCCCATTCGCCGTACGCGTCACTGTCGCCGAACGCGTCGTACCGCGCGGGGAACCCATGACGCTTGAGCGGCTGCCCCGGCGCCTCGCTGAATACGCCCATGATGCCGCCGTCAGGCGCCTTCACGAGCCCCCACTGCGTCGAACCGGTCAGCGGATCGGCATACAGCCGCCGCAAGTGACGCAGCGTCGGCAGCCCGCGGCGATCCTCGAGCAGTGCGTCGAGCGATTCCGGATAGCGGCTGCCTCCCGCCGCATTGTAGTAGCTGGCGATCGCCGCACGAAACTGGTCGCCGACGAACAGCAACTGCGCCTCCCGGTCGCGCTGCTGCACCGTCGTCCAGATCCGTGCCGCCTGCGTCATGCCGAGCCCCAGCGCCGCGACGAGCAGCAGCACGCCGAGATACGCAATACCGCGCTGCGCGCGCAGCCCCCGCCGCAGCCCGGCGCGGCGCCGATTACCACGTCGCATAGGTGCTCCCGTCGAGCGCGCGCCCTTTCGCGCCGCTCTTCACGTCGGCGATGCCGCCCGTCTCGCCGGCCTGCGGTTGCCACGACCCGCGCTTGCCCGTGAGCGGGTCGAGCGGCAGCTCGCGCAGATAGCGCTTCTCGACCAGCGCATCGAGCGTGTCGGGATCGCGGCCGTGATCCGCCCGGTAATCGTCGATCGACTGGCGTAGCGTGTTCAGGTTGTGACGCAGCACCGTTTCCTTCGCGCGATCGCTCTGCTTCAGGTAGCCGGGTGCGACGAACGCGGTGAGCGCCGCGATGATCGCCATCACCACGAGCAGCTCGATCAGCGTGAAGCCGGCCGCGCGGCGCGCGCGTCTACCACTGGTTGTACGGGACGCCATTGAGGCCCTCCTTGCGGTTGGTCGAGCGGATGTCGAACACGTCCTCGCCGGACGAGAACGAATCGGGGTCGCTCGCGTAGCTGCGCGTTTCCCAGGTGTCTTCCGGCACCTTGTCGTCGCATTCGCACATCGGATCGGCCGGAAGCTTGCGCAGGAAATACAGCCGCGCGCCGTCGGGCGACTTCTTGTCCTCGACGCCGTCGACGAGCGCGCGCAGGTCGGGCGGATAACCGCTCGCGTCGACGCTGCGCTCGATCCGCCCGTCATCCGCCGCCGCCTTGTACGCGTCGAGCGCCGAGCGGATCACCACCAGCACGCGGCGCAACTCGGCCTCGTCCGAGCGCCGTTTGACGAGATCGGTCAACGGCAGCGCGACGGTCGCGAGCAACGCGAGCAGCGACATCGCCACCATCAGTTCGATCAGCGTGAAGCCGCGTGCGCGTCGACGCCCGTTCACGCGAAGCCCCGCGCGCGCGACAGCAGCATCGGCGCGTCGGCATACAGCGGCAGCGCCGGTTCGCGTTCGCCCACGACGTGATCGACGAACGCCTGCAGCGTGCCGATCAGCGAGCGGACGGCGGCGACGATGCCGCGTTCACCGCGTGCCTGCGAAGCGGCGGCCTGCGAAGCGGCGGCCGGCGCGCGTGCCGCCGTCGCCTCGGCCGCCGTCCGCGGCGCCGCCGCGCGCACGATCGCGCCCGGTTGAGCAATGCGCGGCGCCGCGTCGACGTCGCCCGCGCGATCCAGCTCGATTCGCGCGGCGGCGATGGCCGCACGCAACTCGGTCGCCTTCGCCGCGGAAGCGACTGCCCGCGTCACCGCCCCTCGCGGCGGCACCGCACGGCGGTTCGCCGCGACGGTGCCCGCTGCCTCGGCCTCTGCGATCTTGATTGCCCGGGCCGGCTGCGGCCCGGCATCCGAACGCGTGCGCATCATCCCCGCGCCGCGCTTGTCGTGCTCGACCATCGGGGCCGCCGTCTCATCCTGCCCGGCCGCCACGCCCGCTTGCGGCTCTGCCTTGGCCGCGTCGGCTGTTTCAGGCTCCGCGGCCGCGCGCTGGCCCACCGGCGTCGCCGGCTCGATCGGCGCGTCCAGATCCGGGCCGTCCGACGACGGCAGGCGCGCCGGCACGGCCTGCGCGGACTCGAGCGTCAGCGCTTCGGTGGTCACGCGCGACTCGGTGCCCGACAGGAAGGTCGTCACTGCCGACATCGGCAGGTCGAGATTGCGCTCGATATGCGGCGTGATGAGCAGCACGATCTCCGAGCGCTCGTTGCTGCGGCCGTTCGAACCGAACAGTCTGCCGAGCACCGGCAAGCCCGATACGCCCGGCAGCCCCGCCACGCTGTCGCTTTCGTTACGCTTGACGAGGCCGGCAAGGATCTGCGTTTCGCCGTTCTTCGCGGTCATCAGCGTCTCCGCATTGCGCGTGCCGAGCGAATAGGCGACGAGCCCGGTCTTCGTGGTTTCCTTCGTCAGGATGCTGCTGACCTCCATGTTCACCTTGACGCTCACCTCCTCGTTCAGGCTGATGCGCGGCTCGACCTTCAGCATCAGCCCAACGTCCTGGTAGCTGACCGATTCGGTCACGACGCCGTTCGCGTTGGTGGTCGTGACGATCGGCACGCGCTCGCCGATCTTGATGTTGGCCTTCTCCATGTTGCGCACGCGGATCTTCGGATTCGCGAGCGTCTTGGTCTTGCCTTGTTTCTGCAGCAGGTCGATCGCGAGCGCGAGCCCGCCCGATTCGCTCGATACGCCGACGCGGTCGCGATTCAGGCGCAGCAGGTCGCCGAGCGTCAGCGCGCCGCCCTCCACGCCGCCGAGCGCGTTGAACTGGATCTTGCCCGGATACTGGACGCCGAGATCGAGGCTGTCGTTCATGTTGACCTCGAGCACCTGCACGTCGAGCGTCACCTCGGATTGAGGAATGTCGAGGCCCATCACGACGCGCTCCGCGACCTGGATCGTCTCCGGCGTGTCGCGCATGACGACCGCATTCACCCGCTCGTCCACGTAGACGTCCTTCGGCTTGATCATCTGGCGCAGCGCGGCCATCACCGACTTCGCGTCCGCATGCGACAGGAAGAACGTCCGGATCGCGAACTCCGTGTAGTTGCGTGCCTTTTCGGGCTGCGACGGGTAGACGAGCAGCGTGTGCCGGTCGAGCACCTTCTTCTCGAGCTGGTTGGTGCGCAGCAACAGGTTGATCGCATCCTCGGCGGTCGTGCGTTCCGCGAACAACGTCGCGGCATGGCTGGTGTCGACGTCGCGGTCGAACACGAAGTTCACGCCGGACACGCGCGAGATCACGTCGAAGATGTTCGCAAGCGGCTGCTGCTTGAAGTTGAGCGACACCGGCTTGCGCAGCGCGTCGGACAACTGCGGCCGCACCGCCCGGCTGGCCTGCGACTGACGCAGCAGCCTGTCGCGCAGGCGCTTCGCGTCCGCGTGGTTGGGCTGCTCGGCGAGAATGCGCCGCGCGATCTCGAGCGCCTCCTGCGGCTGTTCGCCGCCGATGCGCTGCGCGCGCGCGAGGTCGACCGCCATCTGCTGGCGGCGCTTGACCTGCTCGAGCGCCTGGCTGGCCTTGAGGTTGCCCGGGTCCTCGTCCAGCACGTTGTCCAGGTGATCGATCGCGGCCGCATGGTTGCCCTGTGCGATCTGGCGGTCGGCTTCCTTCAGCTCCGCGCGCACGTAATCGTGCCGGCTGAATTCGACGGCGGTCGTGAGCGCGATGTCGTCCGGCGCGGCCTCACGCTGCTGCTGCAGCGTGCCGAGTCGTTCGGCGGGCGTCGCGGCGGCGTCGGGCGCGGCGTTGAACGGGGAACTCGCGCATCCTGTCAGCGCGAGCGCCGAGATCAGGAGCAACAGACTGACTTTACGTTTCATGATGGTGTTCGGCCTAAATTGAATTCGGGGTTCATCGGGTCGGGACGAGCGGCGACAGCTCGATATCGGTGCTGTCCCGGGTCACGGTCACCGCGCCCTGTTCGCCCAGTTTCTTCAGCCGGTATCCTTCGGCGATCTCGCCGCCCGGCAGCACGGCGTCTCGCACGCCGCAGCGCGATGCGCACAGCAGGAACGTTTTGCCCGCGCCTTCCAGCACGACGATGCGCTGGTCGTTCTCGCGCCATTCGCCGGCAATGGCGAATGGCGGCTCCGCGACCGGCTGCGCGTCGATCGGCTCGTCGAGCGACGGCGGTTCGGGTTCGGGCTCCGCGACAGGCGGCGGCGGGCTGTCGTTCGCCGGCTCCGCACCGAGCGACGCCCAGTTCTGCGCCGGAAAGACGTCGACGATCGGCGCCTGGCCGGCGCCTTCCCGCGCGACGCTGCCGCCCGCGACGCAAGCGGCGGCCAGCGCGAGCGCGGCCGCGAACGGGATCAAGCGGGCGCGCATCATGTGTCCGGCCCCAGCAGGCTGACCCGCAGGTCGGCGCTCACGCTGGCGCTGTCGATCCGGTCGCGTTCGATCGACACGCCTTCGATGCGCACCATCGGCTGGCTCGCAATCTCGCGCATGGCTTCGCGCAGCCCGACATAGCTGCCGCTCATCGCGATGCTGATCGTGAGCCGGCGCAGCTTGCCCTTCACTTCGACTTCGCGGCGATAAGTCGCGTGCTTGCGATCCATGCCGTGCTGCGACAGGATCTGGAAAATCGAGTAAGCCTGCTCGCTGCTGCGTAATTGCTGGACCTGCTGCAGCGTCAGGCCGTCGGCGCCAGCCTTGCGGGCCACCTGCGGCAACGCGGCCAGTTCCTTCGTGCGCGCGTCGTGCTCGGCCTCGAGACGCTCGCTGTCCGGTTGCAGGTAGAGCGCGTGCGCGCCGACCAGCGCCACGACCAGCCCGGCCGCCAGCAGCCCCGCTGCGCCGAGCTTGCGGGCCGCCGCATAGGCGCCCCAGCGCAGCCGCGCGGCAAGCGCCGTCATGTCGATTGCTTTCAGGTTCGTCATGGGTGTTCGATGCTCAGGCTGAAATGAAAGATGTCCTTGCCGTCCTCCGCTTTCGTGCGGTGCTGCAGCAGGCCGATCTTGCGGTCCGGGTGACGATCGTTCAGTCGGTCGACGAAGATGTAGATGTGCGACAGCTCCGCCGCGCCGCCTTCGATGCGCGCCTCACGGCCGGCCTTGTCGACCGTCAGCGACTTCAGCGCGATCTGCGGCGTCCACGCCTGCTCGATCCAGTCGACCACCGACAGCCCCGAGCCTTTCTCGCTCATCCGCTGCTCGGCGAGCACGCGTTCGATGCGGCGCTGCTCCGGCGTCATCGTCTTCTGCCGGCGCCGCTCGCGCTCGATCGCGCGTTGGCGCTCGTCGATCCGGCTTTCGATGCCGTCGACCTCGTCGCGCAACTGATCGACGCGCGACCACTCGCTCGCGGCGAACGCGCCGGTCAGCAATGCGCAACACAGCGCGACGGCCGCCCACGGCGTGGCGCGCACGCGCGGCGCCGCGAAATCCAGTTCGTCAAGACGCTTCATGCCGGCGCTCCCGGCTCGCGCACGGGCACGTGATCCGGGCCGCCATCGAGCAGCGTCACGCCGTCCTCGACCGGCAGCGCCCCGTCGAGCGCACTCGCGAAGGCCGCGCCGGCCAGCGGCTGCCCGGCCATCAACGCCGCGGCCGCGAACCAGTCGTCGAGCCGCCGGCCGCCCGCGCGCGGCAGCGTGACCACGTCGGCCCACTCGCCCGCGCGGCGAAACACGCACGTCACGACGCGCGGCTGCAGCAGCGCGTAGCGGCAGTCGCCGCCGCTCAGGCGGCCGGCATGCGCGTCGAGCGACGCCGACAACGCGTCGCGCACGCTGACGAGCCGCCAGCCGGCCGCGCGCGTGACTGCCGCGAGCGCCGCGAGCAACGTATCGCAGGCCGCCACCGCCAGGCGCGCGCGACCGCGCGGCCCGGCTTCGATGCGGATCCGCAGCGCGCCGCGCTGCGCGCGGGCGGCGAACAGCGCGCGCGCATAAGCGTCCCACGCGGCGTCCGACACCAGCCCGTCCTGCCAAGGCAGCACGACGCCATGCGTCCACGGATGGCCGACGACGACATGCACGCGATTGCGCATTGCCACGCGCGCTTTCGGCAGGCCGCCGAGCACCTGTGCCAGCGCTTCGGCAGGCAGGCCGTCGTGTGCGACGACGACGTGCGGCTCGCCGGCGCGCCGCGCGCGCCAGCCGTCGTTCGTCCACACGCGCAGCGTGTCGGCGTCGAGCACCGCGATGACGTTATTCCACGGCGATCGCACGTTGCACCTCCTGGAACGTCGTCAGCCGCGCGCGAACCGCCGCAAGCCCCGCGTCGCGCATCGACCGGTAGTCGGCGTTGCCGGCGAGGGCCTGCGCACGCTTCTCGATCGAGCGCTCGAGCAGCGCGGCCTTCATCGCCGCATCGAGCGTCAGCACTTCCGCGAGTCCGATCCGGCCGTGATAGCCGGTGCCGCGGCAGGTCTCGCAGCCCGTGCCGGGCGTGACCACGCGCTTCAGTTCGTCGGGCGCCGCGCCGCTCAGGTCGGCGCCGTCCGCCGCCGTGCCGCCGCAGCGCGCGCAGATCCGCCGCACCAGGCGCTGCGACACGACGCCGTTCAGCGCTTCGAGAAACGTCGACGGCTCGACGCCCATGTAGATGAAGCGGTCGATCACGCTGAACCCGTCGTTCGCATGCACGGTCGACAGCACGCGGTGGCCGGTGAGCGCCGATTGCACGGCGATCGACGCGGTCTCCTCGTCGCGGATCTCGCCGACCATCACCGTGTCCGGGTCGTGCCGCAGGATCGAGCGCAGCCCGCGCGCGAACGTGAGGCCCTTGCGCTCGTTGACCGGGATCTGCAGCACGCCCTTCAGCTCGTATTCGACCGGGTCCTCGATCGTGATGATCTTGTCGTCGCCCGTGTTGACTTCCGACAGCACCGCGTACAGCGTCGTCGACTTGCCGCTGCCGGTCGGCCCCGTCACGAGCATCAGACCGTAAGGCCGGTGCGCGAGCGCACGCACGCGCCGCGCCGTCTGCGCGTCGAAGCCGAGCACGTCGAGGCTCACGCTGTCGCCGCGCTGCGACTTGTCGAGCACGCGCATCACCGCGTTTTCGCCATAGGTGCCGGGAATGATCGACACGCGGAAATCGATCTCGCGGCCCTGCATCACGACCTTGAAACGGCCGTCCTGCGGCACGCGCTTCTCCGCGATGTCGAGCGCGGCGAGCACCTTCAGGCGCGACAGCGTCTGCGCGGCCGCCTCGAGCCCGGGAATGTGGCGGATCGACTGCAGCACGCCGTCGATCCGGTAGCGGATCGACAGACCGTCCGGCACCGCTTCGAGATGAATATCGCTCGCGCGGCTCTGCAGCGCGTCGTAGAGCGTCGTGTTGACGAGCCTGATGATCGGGCTCTCGTCTTTCGCGATGCTCGCAAGCGAGATCGACTCGATCGCCTGTGCGAGCGAATCGCCCTGCGTATCGATCGTCACGTCGTCCATCAGCCGCTCGCTCGACTCGATGTCGCCGAGCAGCCGCTCGACTTCGCCCGGCACACTCATGGCCAGTTCGACCGGCCGCACGCCGAACCGCGCAAGCAGCTCGTCGCGCACGTGGCGGGCGAACGGATCGGCGACGACGACGCACGGCGCGCCGTCGAGCTCGACCGGCAGCACGCGCCAGGTCAGCGCGTCGTGCAGCGGCAGCAGGTCGAAGCGCGTCGGCGCCGCGCGCAGCGTATCGGCGTCGACTGCGCCGATGCCAAGGCAGGCGGCCGCTTGTGCGAGCCGCGTCGGATCGGCGCCCAGCAGGCCCTCCACGTATTGCGCGAAGCCAACGCCCGATGCTTCGGATTCCGACTGCCAGCGTTGAACGATGTGTTCCGTTTTCATTGAGTTTTCTCCTGTTGAACAGCGGGATCGCGAACGCGTTGACAGTGCGGATCGCTATCCGACGCTGCCCGCCAATTCGAAGATCGGCATGTAAAGCAGCAGGACCACCGCGCCGACCGTCGCGCCCACCGCGAGCATCAGCACCGGTTCGAACACCTTGCTGAGCATCTCGATCGCGCGATCGAGCGCGCCGTCGTGAAACTGCGCGATGTGCTCGCACATCCCGCCGAGGTCGCCGCTCTGCTCGCCCACGCGCAACAGCCGCTCGGCGACCGACGTCGTCAGCGCATGCGCGGCGAGCACGGCCGCGACCGGACGCCCTGCGCGCATGTCGATCAGCGCCGCCGCGAGCCGCGCACGGAAATGCTCGGGGAGCACCTTGCCCGACAGCTCCAGCGCGACGATCACCGGCGTGCCGCCCGCGATCAGCAGGCCGACCGTTCGGTAAAAGCGCGTGAGCGCGAACAGTGCGCAGACGTCGCGCACTTTCGGCGCGCGCCACATCAGCCGCTGCGCGGCGCGCTTGAACGCCGCCGAGCGGATCGCCAGCCCCGCGCCGACGAACGACGCCGCGACCGCGAGCCCGACCGCCATCCCGTTCTCGCGCAGCAGGTTCGCCCACCAGAGCATCGCGTGCGCGGTCGGCGGCAGCGTGGCCAGCGACTCGAACACCACCGCGAAGCGCGGAATCACGAAGAACGCCATGAACAGCAGGATCGCGATGCCGACGCCGATCACGACGGCCGGATAGATCAGCGCGCCGGTGACGCGCTTGCGGACCTGTTCGATTCGCACTTCGTACTGCTGGTAACGCTTCAGGACCACCGGCAACTGACCGCTGCCCTCCGACGATTCGACCGTCGCCACCAGCAGCGGCGGAAAAATCGCCGGCTGCCGAGCGAGCGCCTTCGACAACGGCTGCCCCTCGACCATCACCGCGAGCAGGCGGTCGATCACGTACTTCGCGTCCTTGCCCGAATCCGCCTTGTCGCGCAACGCTTCCAGCGCCTCGAACAGCACGAGGCCGGCGTCGAGCAGCGTCGACAATTCCTGCAGGAACAGCGCCAGCGCAAACTTCGGTGCACGGCGGCGCCCGATACGTTTATCGCGCCGGACCTCGAGCACGACGCCGCCCTTCTCCGCGAGCCGTGCGCGCACCTCCATCTCGCTCGCGGCTTCGATCGTCTGCTGGGCGATCTTGCCGTCGGCGAGCACGCGTACCCGAAATGCCTGCATGGCTACCTCCGCCATTCGTCGAGCATCGCGAGGCTCGCGTCGCGATCGCTCGTCAATGCGCGGTACTCGCGCCAGACCTTGGTCGCATAAGCCTTGCGTGCCGGCACGCGTTTCTCCGACGAGCCGGCGTTGTACGCGCCGACCGCGTTCCACGTGTAGCCGTGCCGGTCGATGAATCCGGCGAGAATCGACGCGCCGGTGTCGATCGACGTGCAGGGTTCGTTGATCAGCCGCTTGTGCGTCACGCCGACCTTCACGAGACGCGGCAGATGCGAACTGTTGATCTGCATCAGCCCGATGTCGTAAGTGCCGTTCCGGTTCCAGTTCATCGCGCGCGGATTCAGCGCGGATTCCACCTTCGCGATCGCGACCAGCAGCAGCGGATCGATGCCATGCCGCTCTCCCGCCCGGGTCCAGCAGTCCTTGGCCACGGCGCCGGATGCGCAGGTGGCGAACAGCGCCACGGCCGCGATCCAGCGACGCAGGCCCTTACATGCCGTAGACGAGGTCCGCATCGACGCCGCTCCCGCCGACCCGACCGTCTCGCCCGAGCGACACGATCTCCGCCTCGCCATCACGGCCCGGCACATTCCATTGGTACGCGCGGCCCCAGCCGTCCTTCGGCACGGCCTTCGCGAGATACGGACCGTTCCAGCCGTCGGCGCCTTGCGGCTGCACGACCAGCGCATCGAGTCCTTCGTCGGCGGTCGGGTAATTGCCCGTATCGAGCCGGAATTGCGTGACCGCATCGCCCAGCGTCTTCATCTGCGCTTGCGTCGACTTGACCTTTGCCTTGTCGACCTGCGAGAACAGCTTCGGACCGACATAGCCGGCCAGCAGCGCGATGATCAGCAGCACGACCAGCAGCTCCAGCAGCGTGAAGCCCTGCTGGCCACGGCGTTTCGTCCATTTCCGATAATTCGGTTTCACGTCGTTTGCCCTCTGTAGAGATCCCGGCGGCGTCGCGGCCGGGGGCCGTCGTGTTGCAGACGGCAGGTGAATGAGGCGCTTTCGGGGATGCGGATTCGATTGAAGGAAAGCGCCGATCGATGACGTCATTTTCCGGGGGAAGGAAAACGCCACCACTTTCATCAACGAAATATCAACGCGTGCTTCAATCCGCCGGTTCGCGCGCCAGCCGCAAATGAAAGAGCCGCACGCATTGCTGCGTGCGGCTCGCGTCATCTCCTTGTCAGGTCGTTACTTGCTGCAGGCGCCCAGCTCCTTCCACACCTTGCCGGTATGGTCGGCGCCGGTCGACGCCGGATCGCCCGGCGCCTCGTTCTGCGTCCACCAGCGCGCTTCGAACGTGCGGCCGTTGTGCTGCACCTTCGCGCCGCCCGTATACGCCGTGCCCTGCTTCCATTCGGCCTGGCATTGCGCACCTTCGCCGCCGCCCGATTCGCCGGTCAGCTTGAACGTCGTGGTTTCCTGCTTCAGCGTGCCGCCGTCGATCTGCGACGTCGCCACGGCCGTGTGGTTACCCGCCTTCGCGTTCGCGATGTCGACGTTCACGTCGCCCTGCATGCGCATCGTCGACGACTTCGATCCGACCAGCGAGTTCGACGCGTCGTAAACCTTGACGGTGACGTTCGTGTCCTTCGCGTGGTTGAACTTCAGGAAGAACTTCGCGGTCGCCTTGCCGTTCTGGATCTTGAATTCACCGTTGTTCGAGATGCTGAAGCCTTCGTCGATGCCGCCTTCCGGCTGGTGATCGATCGTCGTCTCGGTGCGCACGATGCCGCTGGTGCTCTTCGAGAACACGTCGTTCTTGCCGAGCGACGGCTCGATGCGGCCGTCGCGCTCGACGCCGGCGATCAGGTTCGCCGCCTGCGTGCGGTTGATTTCCTTCGCGAGCAGCATCGGCCACATGTTGCGTTCGCCTTGCTGCGCGGAGCCGATCGTCACCGTCGTCTTCATCGACGGCACTTCGCCGCCCGACTTGAACACGCGGTTCATGACCTTGTCACCGACCTTCAGGTCCATCGTCGGCGCGATGCTGCCGACATTCGACCAGCTCGGCTTGCCCGGATCGGTCGCGCCGCCGTCGTCGGTGATGTTCAGGTCGGCGACGTTGTAGAACATGCCGGCCGTGTCGCCGACGTGCCACGTCGTCAGCATCACGTGATGGCCCTTCTTGTCCGACGGAATCGTGCAGTTGTGCGGGCCGATCTCGTCGGCTTTCTTCATCCCGCCGTCGATCGTGCAGAACGGCGTCAGGTCGAACTGCTCACGCGTGAGCTTCGCGTTCGGGTTCCAGCCCTGCTTCGTCAGGTAATACTTGAATTCCTTCGTCACGTGCGGCGCGGTGAACGTCCACTTGAATTTCTGGGCGCCCGGCTTGATGTCGGTGATCTTCCAGCGATCGACGGTCTGCTCGTCGAGTTCGCTGAACTGCGTCACGCCGCCGCTCGCGATCTGGCCGTCCGGCGCGCCGGCTGCCGGGAAGCCTTGCTTGCCTTCGACGCTTTGCGGTTCATAGGTGACCGAACCGCAATTGAAGTTTTCGATCTTGCCCGCTTTCGAGCTGCACAGCAGACTGCGCGACGGCGGCTCCGACAGGTAGCCATGCGCGAATGCGGCCTGGGCGAAGAACATCGACGCGCAGGCCACGAGCGGCGACAGGGTAAAGAGCGTCTTGTTCGCTGTTCGGGTTCTCATCTGATTCCGTTGGTTGAAAGTTTAAGGGTGGCTTTTTCGTTCGACGCATCGCGATGCGACCGCCGGAATTTGCGTGACGCATGTGTGGCTAACGAAACGCTGAGCGCAGTATCGCCACGCCCCGCGCATCGTCGTACCTTCCTAAACGATCTCTCAAGAATCCGTCGTCCCCCGCCGCCGTGCGCGCGATTTCTCATGCACTGCCTTCACGCGGCCCGCATTTAGATTGCGTTGAGATTCATTGCCGCTATTCCGTCCGTGAAAAAGAATGCGCTCGCTTCCCCGGCACTCTCTTTCAACACAAGATGGATGGCTTTCAAATTGAAATCGCATAAACGCACTCCCAACATCGTGATCCGACGCCGTTCGCAGCGTCGTGCGCACGTTGCCTATGCCGCGCTCGCGGCAGCCAGCGCACTGAGCTTCGCGAACGCGGCGCTCGCTGCACCCGGCAAGCCCAGTCTGAAGCAGTACGAAATCACGTCGCAGCCGCATGGCTTCGTCGAGATCGACCTGCAGAAGGCAGGCGTTGCGCCGTACAAGGACCTCGTCAAGCTGAACAAGAAGGTCGACGTGCCGCTGCCGTTCGACATCTGGAGCAACGGCACCGCCGTGAAGGCGGTCGCGGTGGTCAACGGCGTCGTCGATCCCGCTTCCGAGGTCAAGATGACGCCCGGCGGCACGCAAAGCGGCGAGGTGATCGCGAACGTGAAGACGCCGGGCGTCAAGAAGATGCAGGTGCGCGTGATCGACGCCAACGGTGCGTCGACCGACAGCGCGCCGCTCGACGTGGTCGTGTTCGACACGATTTCCGAACTCGCGGACGATCTGCCGAACAACGCAAGCAAGAACCACAAGCCGTATGCGAACACGTCCGGTTCGGTGGTCGGCACGTACTTCGCGACGTGGTCGATCTACGACCGCAAGTTCAACGTCGACAACGTACCGGTCGAGAACCTCACGCACATGCTGTATGGATTCGTCCCGATCTGCGGCGGCGCGGACGTGAACGCGTCGCTCGCGAAGGATCTGCCGGGCTCGTTCAACACGCTGCAGCAGAGCTGCAAGGGGCTACCGGACTACAGCGTCGCGATCCATGACACCTATGGCGAGATGGCCAAGGTATTGCCGGGCCAGACCGCGAACTCGAAGCTCAAGGGCGTGCTCGGCCAGATGATGGCCGCGAAGAAGCGCAACCCGAACCTGAAGATCCTGCCGTCGATCGGCGGCTGGACGCTGTCCGACCCGTTCTTCCAGATGCACGATCCGGCGAAGCGCAAGGTGTTCGTCGACTCGACCGAACAGTTGCTGCGCACCTGGAAGTTCTTCGACGGCGTCGACATCGACTGGGAGTTCCCCGGCGGCAAGGGCGTGAACCCGTCGCTCGGCGATCCGGTGAAGGATGGCCCGCTCTACGTGACGTTGATGAAGGAACTGCGGCAGATGCTCGACAAGCTGTCGCAGGAAACCGGCAGGAAGTACGAGCTGACGTCGGCGATCGGCGCGGGCAAGGACAAGATCGACGTGGTGAACTACAAGGAAGCCACGAAGTACATGGACTACATTTTCGACATGACGTACGACTTCTACGGTGCGTTCAGTCTGACGGATCTGGGTCATCAAACCGCGCTGTACGCGCCGGACTGGAAGCCGGACACCGCGTACACGACGCACAACTCGATCAAGGCGCTGCTCGCGCAGGGCGTCGATCCGAAGAAGCTCGTCGTCGGCGCGGCGGCGTATGCGCGCGGCTGGAACGGCGTGCACGGCTATGCCGACGGCAATCCGTTCACCGGCACGGCGACGGGGCCGCACAAGGGCCAGTGGGAACCGGGCATCCTCGACTACAAGAAGGTCAAGGCGGAGATGATCGGGCCGAACAACGCCGGCATCAACGGCTACGAGTATCACTATGACCAGACGGCCGAAGCGCCGTACGTATTCAACAAGAGTACCGGCGAACTCCTCACCTTCGACGACCAGCGTTCGGTCCTCGCGAAGGGCGACTACGTGCGCGCCCATCAACTGGGCGGCCTGTTCTCGTGGGAAATCGACGCGGACAACGGCGACATCCTGAATGCGATGCATCAGGGCCTCGGCCACGGCGACGAAGGCGGCGGCGGTGCGGAGAATCATCCGCCGGTCGCGAACGCGGGCGCCGACATGACGGTCACCGGGCCGCAGACGGTGACGCTCGACGCGTCGAAGTCGCGCGATCCCGACGGCGACAAGCTGAGCTTCATGTGGGAACAGGTCGGCGGCGATCCGCTGAAGCTGGCCAATGCGACGAGCGCGAAGGCGAGCGCCGACGTTCCGTCGGTCAAGCAGGACACGAAATACACGTTCCGCGTGACGGTCACCGATCCGGCCGGCCTGAAGGACACGGCGCAGGTCGTCGTCACCGCGCAGGCGGATGCGACGGTCGAACCGCCGCCCGCGGAAAACCGTCCGCCGGTCGCGCAGCTCGGCGGCCCGGCAACGGCGCAAGCCGGCCAGGCCGTGACGCTGTCGGCCGCGAAATCGACCGACCCGGACGGCGACAAGCTGAGCTTCAAGTGGAGCGTCCCGGCCGGCATCGACGCGAAGCCGACCGGCGCGACGCTGAGCTTCACCGCACCTGAGCTCGCGAAGGACCAGTCGTTCACGTTCTCGGTCACGGTCAGCGACGGCAAGCTGTCGAGCACGGCGAAGCACACCGTCCTCGTCAAGGCGAAGGATGCGGGCGGTGGCGAAGGTGGTGGCGAAGGCGGCAACGGTGGCGGCGAGTATCCGGCGTACAAGGCCGGTACGCAGTACAACGCCGGCGACATCGTGTCGAACCTCGGCAAGCTGTATCAGTGCAAGCCGTTCCCGAACAGCGGCTGGTGCTCCGGCGCGCCGACGGCGTACGAACCGGGCAAGGGCTTCGCATGGAGCGACGCGTGGACGCTTTACGGTGACGACGAAGGCGGCAACGGTGGTAACGGTGGTAACGGTGGCGGCAACGGCGGCGGCGAAGGTGGCAACGGTGGCGGCAATGGCGGCGGCGAAGGCGGCAACGGCGGCGGCGATCATCCGCAGTACAAGGAAGGCACGAAGTACAACGCCGGCGATATCGTCTCCAACAATGGCAAGCTGTACCGCTGCAAGCCGTTCCCGTACACCAACTGGTGCTCGATGGCGGCCTGGGCTTACGAGCCGGGCAAGGGTACTGCGTGGGACCAGGCATGGGAGGCGCACAACGAGTAAGCGCACGAGCAGGCTGGAGCCGGCCTGCGGCGCCATCGCGGCGCCCCGGTCGATGTGAAACCCGCGTCTCGTGACGCACAACGGCCAATGCCGGTATCGCCCTCGCCTCGTGCGAGGGCGTTTTCGTTTACCCCGCTAATGAAAGGTATCCCGGTCTGCGTCTGCGCGGCGCCAGGCCTGCATGCTTGCAAACGCGCCACATGGGGCGCTCGATCGTCGGCAAGGTCGGGGCGGCGGGCCGTCATCGCGCCGCGACCGGCACGCATCCCGCGCGTCGTCACGTGCAACGCGGCGGCGCCGATATCTGCCCTGCACCGCGCTCCAACGCAAAAAGGCCGGGCCCGTGCAATACCGGGCCCGGCCTTCCATCACGCTGACTTCAATCCCTTTCCGACTTCAACGCATTGCACACCCGTTCCGCCGTTCCACGGCCTCCGCCGATCACGCGTCGTCGAGCGTCGTTACCGCAACGGTCCTCGGCAAACGCACGGTGAAGCGGCTGCCCTGCCCCGGCGTCGACGTCACGTCGACCGATCCGCCGTGGCGCTCGATCACCGCCTTCACGAACGGCAGCCCGAGGCCGACCCCGCGGCTGGCGTCGCGATACGTGCCGTCGACCTGGAAGAACGGCTCGAACAGCCTCGGCATCGCGTCGGCCGGGATGCCGCACCCCTGGTCCTGCACGGCCACCGACACCTGCCGGTCGTCGGCGTCGATCCAGACGTCGACGGCCGTCTCCTCGGCCGAGTATTTGATCGCGTTGTCGAGCAGGTTGGTCAATGCACGCAACAGCATGTCGCGATTGCCGAGCACGAACACGTCGTCGCCGTCGTAATGCGGCCCCTCGACGCGGATTCGCTTACCGTTCGCGCTGTGCCAGATCTGATCGACCGCTTCCGCCGCCAGATCGTTCGCCGACACCGGCACATACGCACGCGTATCGAGGTGTTCGGCGCGCGACAGCTGCGTGAAATCCTGCGCGACGCGCAGGCTGTAGTCGACGAGCTTGTGCAGGTCCGCCAGAAAATCCTCGTCGGTCGCGCCGTCGGCGTGGTTGTGCGCTTCGAGCAGCGACAGCACCGTCGAAAGCGGGTTGCGCAGGTCGTGCGCCATGTGCCGCAGCGTCAGCCGGTCGTTTTCGACCGCCGCCTTGATGTTGTGGATATCGACGAGACAGATCATGCTCGCCGTCGAACTGTGCCGGTCGCCATCGCCGAACGGCGTCACCATCATCATCTGCGTGCGCCCGTTCAGCACCAGCTCGGCCGAGTGGATCTTGCCGGTCGCCTTCGCGGTCAGCACTTCGCCGCGCGCGATCGCCAGCACGCGCCCTGCGGCCGCATCGCCGTCCGCGTCGCCGTCCGCGTCGAGCGTCTGCAGCATCGCCCGGCCGCGCGCATTGCACATCAACAGCTTGCCGTGCTGTTCGACGAAGATGGGATACGGCAGCGTTTCAATCATGTCGACATAGGCCGTCTGCCACGCGCGAATGCTCTGCATCGCAATCTCGACTTCGTCCGTCGTCGGCATCGCGGCATCGACGCCTGCCGCGTGCGGCAAGCCGATGAACGCGTGCTGGCCGGCAAGCCCGCGCAGCATCCCGTATTCGTTCAACAGGAATGTCCGCACGCTGCCGGCGCGCCGCCAGCCGCACACCGCGAAAATCAATACGCACACGGCAAGCAACGGCCCGAGCGGCGTCCAGCATGACCAACGCACGAGCAGCACCAGTTCGACGGCGACGAACATGGCCAGCCCCCCGAGCGCGAATGCGTACATGCGCCAGCCCGGCACCAGCATGCAGATCAGCAGCATCCCCGTCGCGACCGCGATGCTGACGACGACCTGAACCGCCACCGGCTCACGCCACAGGATGTGGCCGTCGAGCAGCGCCTGCGTCACCATCGCGTCGACTTCGACGCGCCGCAGCCGTCCACCTTCCGACGTCGACAGGTCGTACACGCCGGAAAGATCCGACATCGTGTCGCCGATGAACACGATGCGGCCGCGCCACGCCGACTCCGGGATGCGCCCCTTCAGCACGTCGACATACGAATAGCGGTCGAGGTCGAAGCGGGCCGGCAGGAACAGCGCGAGCGAGTGAGCTGCGACGCGCCCCATCTTGGATACGTGATCCTGTACCTGGAGACGCACGTCGCCGGCCGGCAGCGACGCGCCCGCCACGCGGATCGCCTGCAGCGCGACGTGCGGGAACTCGTCGTCCGAATTGTCCGCCCGCACGTACGGCACGATGCCTTGCACCAGATGATCGCTGCCGAGCACGACGCTGCGCTGACCAACGGCCGCCGCCGCGCCGCGCAACTGCCGCGCGGGCAGCAGCACGGTGTCGGCACGCGTGCTCTCCGGCGACACGTGGGCAGGCAGCACGACGCGCCCTTGCCGCGTGATCGCGGCCGCGAGCGCATCGTCGCCGGGCGTCGAGCCGAACATCGTCATGTCGAGCACGACGCTCGATGCGCCGCCGAGACGATCGAGCACCTGCGCATGGGACGTCCGTGCATAGCTCGCACCGCCGCCCAGTTCGGCGATCGTTTTCTTGTCGATCGAGACGACGACGACATCGTCGCGCGCGCCGTGATCGACGCGGGTCGCGACCAGATTCCAGTACAACCGGTCGATCGGCGACAGCAGCGTCTCGGCGGCCGGCGTACAGCTGAGCGCCGCCAGCAACGCAACGCCGGCGGTGAACAGCCACGCAGTGGGCCGCACGGACGTCACACCTCGCCAGATACGATGGGGCCAGTCAGACATGGGATGGCATTCCTGTTTATTGTTTTATTCGCCCGAGTTCGCTGCGTCCGCGCATGCCCTGACTGGTCGTGGCAAATCGGCTGCTTTCTTCGTCGCGCGCTCGATCCCGCCACGCTGCTACGGTTCGGGTCGGCTCGGGTCCTCAAGATGCAACCGCACCGGATTCGGCCGCCGGTTGCCAGGCCGCCATGTTGCTCGAATAGTCTTGATCCGTGTCGGGTGGCAAGCTCAATTAACCCTTGTCCCAATAAAAATGATCCATTTTTAGGACTTGTCCTATGCTCGTTTCAGTACTTGTCCTAGATGGCTTCGTTCAGCGTGTCGGCAATGACCGCAATCATTTCGTTGCGTTGCGCGATCCCGTTGTCTCGTCCATTGAGCCCTCTCGCAGAACCTGGACGGACCGCGAAATCTGCCTCTGCGCTCCGTGCAGCCGGACCGCGGGCCACTTGCCGGCTCGCGTCGATACGAGGCAGATGCAGCGCGCCGGCATTTTGCAGCAGAACGGGCGAAGCCGGATCCCGTCGACGCGTGAGCTACCGCACGACGAGGGGCGAATATTTCTCATCGCTTCCGATGAAATTGTGTTGACAGCTTGTTCGAACACGCTACAATAGCGGTCTTCGCATCGCAGCAAGCGAAACGTGCCCAGGTGGCGGAATTGGTAGACGCACTAGGTTCAGGTCCTAGCGGTGGCAACACCGTGGAGGTTCGAGTCCTCTCCTGGGCACCAACTGTTTTTGAAAAGGTCGGCTTCTAGCCGGCCTTTTTTCATTTCTGGCGTCGGATTGATACGCGCGGCTTGCGGCGACATCTGTCTATGCCCCCGGTCCAACGTCACGGCGCAGCCATCAAATAATTTTGCTCGCAACCCGTTGACAGATCCTTTAGACGCGCTATAATTTCGCTTCTTTGCAGCAGGCAACTACTGCAAAACGTGCCCAGGTGGCGGAATTGGTAGACGCACTAGGTTCAGGTCCTAGCGGTGGCAACATCGTGGAGGTTCGAGTCCTCTCCTGGGCACCATCTGTTTTTTGAAAAGGTCGGCTTCTAGCCGGCCTTTTTTCATTTCGGCTTCCGCAAGCGCGATATCGCGTTCAAATCGCGACTCACCCCTCCCTATTACGCGCGCCGGGTGTACCGCATCTCTCCCTCGTCGTTTTCGCGCAAGGACAGACTTCCTCGGCCTTTGCGACGAACGCCCACGCGTCATTGACGCCAAGCAAACGATTCGCCGCAATCGCGCTGAAACGGTGCGCTGAGCAGGACCGCGAGGTCGGCCAGCAGCCCAATCCTGCCCCTCGTCGCACCCCGCACCGACGCACCCTGAAAACCCGCCACACCCGCAAACCCCCGCCCCGCCTGTCTCTCCGGCCGAGGCCGGGATTTCCCTAGGCTGACATGCCGTCGCTCACGCGGTTAAATAAATCAACGTGATTTATTTAATGCGTCGACAGACGACGCGCCCATGGAAGGAGACGCCATGAGAAGCCCGCACATCGGCCAGGGAAGCAACTCGGCCAACGTGCGCCGTTACAACGAGCGCCTGCTGTTGAAGACGCTGCGCCGCGCGGGCAGCGCGTCGAAGGCCGACCTTGCGCGTCTCGCGAGCATGACGGGCACGGCGGTCGGCAGCATCATCGCGTCGCTCGCCGACGCGAAGCTGATCGAATTCGCCGGCCGCACCGAGGGTCAGCGCGGCCAGCCGGCATCGCTGATCCGTCTCGATCCGCGCGGTGCGTTCGGCATCGGCGTCCATCTCGACCGGATGCGCATCGAAACGGCGCTCGTCAATTTCGCGGGCGACGTGCTCGGCCGCCGCTCGCACGACACGCTGCTTCCCCCGCCCGCCGACGTGCTCGACATCGTGCGGCGCGACATCGATGCGATGCAGGATCTGCTCCCCGCGCATGACCGCGCACGCCTCACAGGCGTCGGCGTCGCCCAGCCGTACAACCTCGGCGCGTGGATGCGCGAGCTCGGCCTCGCGCCCGACACGTTCCGCGCATGGGAAGACGTCGATTTCGCGAGCGATCTCGGGCGCATGCTGTCGCTGCCCGTGTTCGGCGAAAACGACGGCAACGCCGCCGCGATCGCCGAACTGTTCTACGGCTACGGCCGGCAGTGCGACGACTTCGTCTACCTGTTCATCGGCCCCGCGATCGGCGGCGGCATCGCGGTCGACGGAGACTGCCTGCGCGGCGTGACCGGCAATGCCGGCGACATCGCCGTGATTCCCGTGCCGCCGAGCCGGCTGGCGTCCGCACCGCCGCCGCGCGGCCCGTGGGACATCCTGCTCGCCCGCGCGTCACTGCATGCGCTCGTGCGCCACCTGCGCCATCACGGCGAGACGGTCGAGAATCGCGCCGACCTCGAGGCCTGCATCGCGCGCGGCCTGCCGGCGGTCGACGAATGGATCGACGACTGCGTCGACGCGCTCGCACCGGCATTGCGCGCGGTGCTCTGCGTCGTCGATGCGCCGGTGGTAGTGCTCGACGCCGATACCGACGCCGGCCTGCTCGACGCGGTGACGACCCGCCTGCGCGCGGCCCTCGTCGCCACCGCGCCCGAAGCGCGCGGCACGCCGACGCTCGTGCGCGGCACGTTCGGCGCCGATGCCGGCGCGATCGGCGCCGCGACGCTGCCGATGTTCTTCAACTTCTCCCCGCGGGCCGGCATCCTCAAGGGCGCCCGCACCGAATCGCAGGAGGTCAACCATGTCGCGTTCTGAGTCGTCCCGGCCGCTGCTCGAGATGCGCCGGATCAGCAAGACGTTCCCGGCCGTGCGCGCGCTCGACAACGTCAGCCTGACCGTCTATCCGGGCGAGATCCATTCGCTGATGGGCGAGAACGGCGCAGGCAAGTCGACGCTGATGAAGATTCTGTCCGGTGCGTACCGCGCCGACGCCGGCGGCGAGATCCTGATCGACGGCGAGCGCATCGACGTCGACGGCCCGCTCGCCGCGCGCGATGCGGGCGTCGCCGTGATCTACCAGGAGCTGTGCCTGGCGCCGAACCTGACCGTCGCGGAAAACATCTACGTCGGCCGCGAACTGCGGCGCGGCAACCGGCGCTGGGGCACCATCGACCGCGCGGCGATGGCGCGCGGCTGCGAGGACGTGCTCGCCCGCCTCGGTGCGCCGTTCGGTCCGGACACGCTGGTCGGCACGCTGTCGATCGCCGAGCAGCAGCTCGTCGAGATCGCGCGCGCCGTGCACACCCGCGCGCGCATCCTCGTGATGGACGAGCCGACGACGCCGCTGTCGTCGCGCGAGACCGAGCATCTGTTCGGCCTGATCCGCCAGCTGCGCGAGGAAGGTCTCGCGATCATCTACATCAGCCACCGGATGGCGGAAATCTATGAACTGTCCGATCGCGTGTCGGTGCTGCGCGACGGCTCGTACGTCGGCACGCTCGAGCGCGAATCGCTGTCGGCCGAGCGGCTCGTTGCGATGATGGTGGGCCGCGACATCTCCGGCTTCTACAAGAAGGAACATGCGCCGTACGACCCCGGCCACCTGCTGCTGTCGGTACGCGACATCGCCGACGCCGAGCGCGTGCGCGGCTGCAGCCTCGACCTGCATGCCGGCGAGGTGCTCGGCATCGCCGGGCTCGTCGGCGCGGGCCGCACCGAACTGGCGCGGCTGATCTTCGGCGCGGAGCCGCGCACGCGCGGCGACGTGAAGCTCGGCGACCGCGCGTTCGGCGCGCACTCGCCGCGCGACGCGATCGATGCCGGCCTCGTCTACCTGACGGAAGACCGCAAGCGCCAGGGTCTGTTCCTCGACATGAGCGTACGCGACAACATCAATATCTCGGTGTGCAACCGCGATGCGCGGCTCGGTGCGCTCGATCTCGCCCGCGGTGCGCAACGCGCACGCGACGCGATCGCCTCGCTGTCGATCCGCGTGCCGAATGCCAACGTCAACGTCGGCGCGCTGTCGGGCGGCAACCAGCAGAAAGTGCTGCTGTCGCGCCTGCTCGAGACCAAGCCGCGCGTGCTGATTCTCGACGAACCGACGCGCGGCGTCGACATCGGCGCGAAATCCGAGATCTACCGGATCATCAACGAACTGGCCCGCGCGGGCGTCGGCGTGATCGTGATCTCGAGCGAACTGCCGGAAATCATCGGTGTCGCCGACCGCGTGCTCGTGATGCGCGAAGGCGAGATCGCCGGCGAACTCGGCGGCCACACGCACACGCCCATCACGCAGGAAGCGATCATCGCGCTCGCGACCGGTTCGCAGGCCGAACTCGCCGACGCGCACTGACCACGGCCCCTTCATTTCCTTCTTCATTCAAGGTACCGAAATGATCAACCCGACCAAGCAGCGGAACCTCGCTTCCGCGACGGCCCATCCGGTGGCCACCCGTACGCCGCTGATGCGCGGCGCCGATCATCGTGCACGCATGCAGTCGCTGATGCGCACCGCCGGCATGCTGCCGGTGCTGCTGGTTCTGTGCATCGGCTTCGGCTTCCTGACCGACGGCTTCTTCACGCTGCAGAACCTGTCGATCGTCACGCAGCAGGCATCGATCAACATCGTGCTCGCGGCCGGCATGACCTTCGTGATCCTGACGGGCGGCATCGACCTGTCGGTCGGCTCGGTACTCGCCGCGTCGGCCGTCGCCGCGCTGCTCGCGTCGACCATCCCCGGCTGGGGCTGGCTCGGCGTGCCGATCGCGCTCGCCGTCGGCCTCGCGTTCGGCGTGATCAACGGCGGCCTGATCTCGTTCCTGCGCCTGCCGCCGTTCATCGTCACGCTCGGCGCGATGACGGCCGTGCGCGGGGTCGCCCGCCTGATCGGCAACGACACGACCATCTTCAACCCGCAACTGCCGTTCGCGTTCATCGGCAACGGCACGATCCTCGGCGTGCCGTGGCTCGTCGTGATCGCCTGCGCGGTGATCGCGCTGTCGTGGTTCATCCTGCGCCGCACGGTGCTCGGCATGCGGATCTATTCGGTCGGCGGCAACCCGGAAGCCGCGCGGCTGTCGGGCATCAACGTGCGGGCGATCCAGCTGTTCGTCTATGCGGCGTCGGGCCTGCTCGCCGGTCTCGGCGCGGTGATGTCGTCCGCGCGGCTCTATGCGGCCAACGGCCTGCAGCTCGGCCAGTCGTACGAACTCGACGCGATTGCCGCGGTGATCCTCGGCGGCACGAGCTTCGTCGGAGGCGTCGGCTCGATCGTCGGCACGCTGATCGGCGCGCTGATCATCGCGGTACTGACCAACGGCCTCGTGCTGCTCGGCGTATCGGACATCTGGCAGTACATCATCAAGGGGCTCGTGATCATCGGCGCGGTCGCGCTCGACCGATATCGCCAGCGCGACTCGGCCCGCACCTGACACGTAGTCCTCACAATTAACCATCAGGGCGCAGGCAGGTCCTCCTGCGCCCGTCCGCCAACGGACCTTCCGGAGACACAACGACATGTTCAAGCACAAAGCCGCCCTGACCGCCGTCGCCTGCACGCTCGCATTCGGCGTTGCCGCCGCCCACGCAGCCGACAAGCCGCTGAAATCGATCGGCGTCACGGTCGGATCGCTCGGCAATCCGTACTTCGTCACGATCGTGAAAGGCGCCGAAGCGCGCGCGAAACAGCTCAACCCGAACGCGAAAGTAACCGCGGTATCGGCCGACTACGACCTGAACAAGCAGTTCACGCAGATCGACAACTTCATCTCCGCGCACGTCGACATGATCCTGCTCAACGCGACCGATCCGAAAGCGATCGAGCCGGCGGTGAAGAAGGCGCAGGCGGCCGGCATCACGGTCGTCGCGGTGGACGTCGCGGCAGCCGGCGCGAACGCGACCGTGCAGACCAACAACGTGAAGGCCGGCGAGCTGGCGTGCGACTATCTCGCGAAGAAGCTCAACGGCAAGGGCAACGTGATCATCGAGAACGGCCCGCAGGTGTCGGCCGTGATCGATCGCGTGAACGGCTGCAAGGCGGTGCTCGCGAAGAACCCGGGCATCAAGCTGCTGTCGAGCGACCAGGACGGCAAGGGCTCGCGCGAAGGCGGGATGAACTCGATGCAGGGCTACCTGACGCGCTTTCCGAAGCTCGACGGCGTGTTCACGATCAACGACCCGCAGGCGATCGGCAGCGATCTCGCGGCGAAACAGCTGAACCGCCCGAACATCGTGATCACGTCGGTCGACGGCGCGCCGGACATCGAGGTGGCGCTCAAGTCCAACACGCTCGTGCAGGCATCGTCGAGCCAGGATCCGTGGGCGATGGCGCAGCAGGCCGTCAACGTCGGCTACGGCATCATGAACGGCCAGAAGCCGGCCAATCCGATGATCCTGATCGAGCCGACGCTCGTCACGCGCGACAACGTGAAGGGCTACAAGGGCTGGACCAGCCCGCGCTGAGCGCGCTGCGCGACCCGCGACCGCGGGCGGCGCCGGGCCGCGTTGCCGCGTGCGACGCGCGCCCTGCCCGTCCATCCACCTCAACCGCCGCACCGCCGCGCGACACGCCGCGGCACGAGATTTCGACATGACGACGACGTTCCCCCGCCTGATCGTATTCGGCGAAGCGCTGACCGATTTCATCCGCGACGATGCGCAGCACTGGCGCAGCGTCGCCGGCGGCTCGTGCTGGAACGTCGCGCGCGTCGGCGCGCGGCTCGGCGTGCCGACCGCGTTCGCCGGCACGGTCAGCCGCGACATCTTCGGCGACGAACTGATGCGCCGCAGCGCCGATGCGGGGCTCGACCTGCGCTTCATCCGACAGGTCGATTGCCCGCCGCTGCTCGCGATGGTCGTGTCGAAACAGCCGCCCGACTATTTCTTTATCGGCGAGAACAGCGCCGACCTCGCGTTCGATCCGGCCGACCTGCCCGATGGCGCGCTCGACGCGGCCGAGATCGTGCACGTGGGCTCACTCGGCGTCGTGCGCGAGCCGCTCGCGCCGCGCCTGATCGAAGTCGTGCGGGCCGCCCGCGCGGCCGGCAAGCGGATCTCGTTCGACCCGAACTATCGCGCGCCGATGGCCGCGCCGTCGTATCGCGACACGCTGCGCACGCTGGCCGGTCTCGCCGACTGGATCAAGGTATCCGACGAGGACTTGCGCGGCCTGTTTCCCGAACTCGACGAAGCCGCCGCGCTCGCGCAATTGCGCGCCTGGGCGCCCGATGCGACCGTGCTCGTCACGCGCGGCGCAGCGGGCATGCAGCTCCTGCACCGCGACACCGCGCTGTTCCAGCCGGCGTTCGCGACCGAGGTCGCCGACACCGTCGGCTGCGGCGACGCCAGCATCGGCGGCTGGCTCGCGAGCCAGCTCATGCATCCCGGCGCATCGGCCGCCGGCCACCTGCGCTACGCGGCAGCCTGCGCGGCGGTCGCCTGCGCGCATGCGGGCGCGTATGCGCCGACCGCTGCCGAAGTCGCCGACGTCATCGCCAGCCGCGCGCGCGCCGAACCGGCCGACGCCGCGCTATCGCACTAGGCGGCACGAAGCGCTAGCCGGCGCGCGTGCCCCGCAGGCTCACACGCCTGCCTTCCCGACAGTGCCGCGCGCCTGCAGCAGTTGCAGGCTCTCGTCGACGCTCAGCTCCGACATCGCCGCGTCACGCAGCGTGTCGTCGGTCGCGCGACTCAGCGCATGCAGCGCGTGCTCCTTGAGCCGCACGATCGCGAACTGCAACCCGCGTGCCGCACATTCGGCCGCGAACGTGCGCAACGACTCGATCGTCGTGCCGTCGACGTCCGGCGTTTCCTCGAGACTCAGCATCACGGTATGCGTATCGGGCGCGGCCTTCAGCAGCGCGCGCACGCGATTGAGCATCCGGTCGGCGTTCGCGAAGAACAGCTGCGCCTCGGGCCGCACGATCAGCACGCCGGGTATCGGCTTCGCATCGGCGTGATTCGCGACGTCGACGAAGTCGTGCCCGTCGCGCAGCCGGCCGAGCACGCTGACGTTCGGCTCCGACAACTTGCGCAGCGTCAGCAGCAGGCTCACGCCGACGGCCGCGAGCAGCCCGTGCAGCACGCCGAGCACGAGCACGGCGAGCAGCGCGGCGGCCACGACGAGCCGGTCGCGATGCCAGACCCAGTACGGCCGGAACACCGACGGATGCAGCGAATGACTGACCGCGAAGATCACGATCGCCGCGAGCACGGGCTCCGGCGTGCGCGCGAGCTGCGGCAGCAGCAGCCACACGATCAGCGCGACCACGCCGGCCGCCCACAGGCTCGACAAACGCGATTGCGCGCCGGCCGCCTCGTTCGCCGCTGTCGCCGAGTAGCCGGCGCCGACCGGCATCCCGTGCAGCAGCCCCGACACGAGGTTCGCGCAGCCGAGCGCGACGAGGTCGCGGTTCGGCGACACGCTGTCGCCGTGCTTCAGCGCGAAGTTGCGGATCGATCCGTACGATTCCGCATACAGGATCAGCATCAGCGCGAAAGCAAGCTCGACCGTCTGCATCCATGCGTTGCGGTCGAGTTGCGGCAGCCCGAATGCGAGGTGCTGGAAATCGATGTGGCCGACGATCGCGATCCCGTAGTGCTGCCAGTCGACCATATAGCCGGCCGCGATCGACAGCACGATCACGACGAGTGTGGCCGGCACCCGCTTGCTGCGCCCGAGCACGAACAGCAGCGCAAGCGCGCTCCCGCCGAGCGCGACGCTCGCGAGGTTCGCACGCGGCGCACCGGCGAGGAGGTCGAGCGCGACATGCGGCGCATCGCTGTGCTGCACGGAGATCGCGAGGATCTTCGGCAGTTGCTTGAGGACGATCGTCAGCGCGAGTCCGAACGTGAACCCGCGCAGCACCGGACGCGCGATGAAATCCGACATGCCGCCGAGCCGTGCCGCGCCCGCCAGGATGAACAGCACGCCGGTCATCGCGACGAGTGCGGCCGCCAGCGCGAGCTGCGCGGCGAGCGCCATCCCCGATTCGGCCAGCACGGTCGCCGCGAGCACGGCCGCCGACGACGAGGTCGACGACACGATCGCAAAACGGCTGCTGCCGGTCAGCGCATACACCACGAGCCCCGACAGCAACGCGATGAGGCCGGCCTGCGGCGGCAGGTTGGCGAGCCCCGCATATGCGACCGCCTCCGGAATCAGCAGCCCGGCGATCGACAGACCGGCCAGCGCGTCAAGGCCGATGCGCCGCGTGGGCCGCGGCGTTGCCGCATCGAGTGCGGCGAAATGCTCGGGATGCTGCGGGCCGGCATCCGGACGGGGCGAGACGGTCGTCATGAGGCGATAGGCGCCGTGCGCATGTCAGGGTTTGGCGGCGATGACACCCGACCAGCCGGGCAGATAGCGCGCGTCCTGGTCGTGTGCGCGGCGCAGCGAGAGGTCCAGCGCCTTCGAGAAGTTCTTGCGGATCTGGTCGAGCGTCACGTGCTGGCGCAGGTAGTCGGCCCACAGGAATTCGCTGAACGGCGTCGCATCCTTCGCATAGCCGCCCGCCGTGCGCAGTTCGCCCGCGAGGCTGCGGTACGGATCGTCCTCGAGCCCCGTCAGTACCTTCGGCAGGTTCGCGTAGTCGCGACGCGAGCCGTCCGGACCGAACGGATGCACCCACTGGTTGTGTTCCATCATCCGCCAGAAGATCGTGTCCTCGAGCCAGGACAGATCCTTCAGCAGCATCGCGTTCACGCGCGTCTGCCCTTCCTCGATCAGCGCGAGGCCGAGATGGTGATGATCGGTGATGTAGTAAAGGCCGCCCGGGCCGAGGACGGCCGGAAACCAGTGAGAGTCGATCGCGGCCTTGCGCGCACGCTTGTCGAGCGCTTTCCAGTGCCTGCGCTTCGCTTTCACTTCGCGATAGCCGACGGTCATTTGCGTCGGACGCAATGCGTCGAGCCGCACGGGAATGAGATGAACGTCGTTGCCGAGTGCCATGGTCGTACCCCATGTTGGGAATTTCCGGCAACGATACTCCTGATCGTGCGAACTGCTAATCCCTCGCGACGAGGATAAGCCTGCGCTTAACCTTCGCCAACAAACCGGCGTCGCCATCGCACCGCCTCGCGTCACCGCGTCATGCTCGCAGGTCGTCGCGCTCGAGACGATGACGCACGTACGGAATCCCGTCGTGCACGACGCCCACGCGCCGCATCCCGAGCTTGCGTGCGACGTTCAGCGAGCCCGTGTTCGCCTCGGCGATATCGGCGATCACGCGCGGCAGCCGCACGGTGTCGAACGCATGACGCACGACGGCCGCGGCGGCCTCGCACGCGATGCCGCGGCCCCACGCCGCCCGCACGAGCCGCCAGCCGATCTCGACGTCGCGCGCGCCGTTCGCATAGTCGGGAATCAGCAGGATCCAGCCGATGAACGTGTCGGGCGCGGCCTTCTCGAAGATCGACCAGTAGCCGAGGCCCGGCGGATAGTCGCGCGTGATCCGGTGCGTGACGAAGCGACGATGTTTGTCCGGGTCATGCCACGGGCCCGCGATGTAGCGCGTGACCTCCGGATCGCGATCCATCTCGATGCTCGCGTCGAGATCGGCCAGCACGCGCGGGCGCAGCCACAACCGCTCGGTCTCGAGCACAGGCAATGCGGCCACGGAAGGTTCGGTCATCGGGACTCCTGATTCGGGGGCGATGCGCATTGTGCGCATCACGCATTACATCACTGCTACAAAAAGCCTTCCGGAAGGATACAGATGGCTGACGCTTGTCTCGCACGCCATCGTTTCTGCTTGCTCAACAGATCATTTCGTAGGGATTATTCCCGATTCACGGTTATCGCGCCCGACATCGAACGGCGTCGCCGCCTACACTCGATCCCATGCCCCCGCGCCGCGCGCCAGCCGGGCCGGCATCCGCCTTCGGATCGTGAGCGCAAGAAGCCCAACGAGGAGATCTCGGACATGAGCTGGACCCGCGAACAACGCAACGTCACGATCGCCGCCTACCTCGGCTGGACGCTCGATGCATTCGACTTTTTCCTGATGGTCTTCGTGCTGAAGGACATCGCCGCCGAATTCGCGTCGACGATTCCCGCCGTCGCGTTCGCGCTCACGCTGACGCTCGCGATGCGCCCGATCGGTGCGCTGATCTTCGGCCGGCTCGCCGATCGCTTCGGCCGCCGCCCGACGCTGATGGTCAACATCGCATGCTATTCGCTGCTCGAACTCGCGTCGGGCTTCGCGCCGAGCCTGACCGCGCTGCTGGTGCTGCGCGCGCTGTTCGGCATCGCGATGGGCGGCGAATGGGGCGTCGGCTCCGCGTTGACGATGGAAACCGTGCCGACCCATGCGCGCGGCTTCGTGTCGGGCTTGCTGCAGGCCGGTTATCCGAGCGGCTATCTGCTCGCGTCCGTCGTGTTCGGCCTGCTCTACCAGTACATCGGCTGGCGCGGGATGTTCATGGTCGGCGTGCTGCCCGCGCTGCTCGTGCTGTACGTGCGCGCGCACGTGCCCGAGTCGCCGGCGTGGAAGCAGATGGAAAAGCGTCCGCGGCCGAGCCTCGGCGCGACGCTGCAGCAGAACTGGAAGCTCACGATCTACGCGATCGTGCTGATGACTGCGTTCAACTTCTTCTCGCACGGCACGCAGGATCTCTACCCGACCTTCCTGCGCGAACAGCATCACTTCGATCCGCACACCGTGTCGTGGATCACGATCGTGCTGAACCTCGGTGCGATCGTCGGCGGCCTGTCGTTCGGCGCGATCTCGGAGCGGATCGGCCGCCGGCGCGCGATCTTCGTCGCGGCGCTGATCGCGCTGCCGGTGCTGCCGCTGTGGGCGTTCTCGAGCGGGCCGGTCGCGCTCGCCGCCGGCGCATTCCTGATGCAGATCTCGGTACAGGGGGCGTGGGGCGTGATCCCCGTCCACCTGAACGAGATCTCGCCCGACGAGATCCGCGCGACCTTCCCCGGGGTCGTCTACCAGCTCGGCAACCTGCTGGCCTCGGGTAACGCGACGATGCAGGCGTCGCTCGCGGTTTCGCAAGGCAACAACTACAGTTTTGCGCTCGCGCTCGTCGCCGGCACCGTCGCCGTCCTGATCGCCGTGCTGATCATATTCAGCCGCGAACGCCGCGGCATCGACATGACGCAATCGGTCAATACGCGTACCGCCGTCGGCTGAACCCGCGCGTTGCCGCATTGCATCATCGCGTGGGGCCCGCCGCGCCGGGGCCGCGCGCGATATATCCCGCAGTTGCACATCGAACTAGAGGAATTTGTCCAGATTCCCTGCTTGCCCGCGCCGCCTGCGTTTTTTTATCTTAATAAAAACGGCTGTTTGAATTACATAATCAAATCACCTGTTCGCGGCCGCGCGACCGGCATAGGGAGGCGGGACATGGCAGTAACTCAGGAGGGACGATCGTCCGCGGGACGGGCGTCCGGGACGCGGGCACCCGGCAATCGGCAGGCCGGCGGAACGAAGGCGCGCATTCTCGACGCGGCCGAGGACCTGTTCATCGAGCATGGCTTCGAAGCGATGTCGATGCGGCAGATCACGTCGCGCGCGGCGGTGAACCTCGCCGCGGTCAACTACCACTTCGGCAGCAAGGAAGCGTTGATCCACGCGATGCTGTCGCGTCGGCTCGACCAGCTTAACCAGGAGCGCCTCGGCATCCTCGACCGCTTCGATGCGCAGCTCGGTGCGCACATCACCTGCGAGCACGTGCTCGGCGCGATGTTCATTCCGGCGCTGAAGGCGTCGCGCGACCCCGATCGCGGCGGCCCCGCGTTCCTTCGACTGATCGGCCGCGCGTACACCGACCCGTCGCCGTTCGTGCGCAACTTCCTGACCGCGCACTATGCGAGCGTCGCGGGCCGCTTCTTCGATGCGTTCCAGCGCGCGCTGCCGCATCTGCCGCGCACGGAGCTCGGCTGGCGGCTGCACTTCGCGATCGGCGCGCTGTCCGGCGCGCTGGCCGGTGCCGAAACCGAAAGCCTGATCGACGAATTCTCGCAACGCCGCACGATGAACGACGTGCAGATGATCGCGCGGCTGTCCTCGCTGATCGTCGCCGCGCTGAAGGCGCCGATGCCCGACAGCACGCAGTTGTCGATCTTCGCGGCCGTGCTCGACGATGCGGGCGCGAGCGAGGCGTTCGGGCTGTCGCCGGGTGCGGCCACGGCCGATACGGCGACCGCACATTCGGCGAACTGATTCCGTCACGCCGCGCAGGCGGCGATTCACGATTTGGGCGGCCCGGGCCGGCGTTGATGCGCCGGCCCGGGCTGTACGAATGTCATGCGGCGGGAGCCACGGCTGGCCGGCTTTCGTCGACGAAAAGCATGGGACGAGCGCAACGCGCTGAAGCGCCGACGCTCGTCCACCGCACAGCATTGGAGACACATCATGTCCTCATCCGCAGCAACCGCAACGACCCAGCTCCCGCCGAACAGCGACGGCGTCTGGTACGCGTCGTATCCGCCCGGCGTGCCGCACGAGATCGACGTCACGCAATACACGTCGCTCGTGCAGTTCTTCGACGAATGCACGACGCGCTTCGCCGAGCGGGTCGCGTACGTGAGCGCGGGCGCATCGATGACTTACCGCACGCTCGCGCAGAAAGTCGACGCGTTCGCGTCGTATCTGCAAAGCATGGGCGTAAAGCCCGGCGACCGCGTCGCGATCATGCTGCCGAACACGTTCCAGTATCCGGTCGCGCTGTTCGGCACGCTGAAGGCCGGCGCGATCGTCGTCAACGTCAATCCGCTCTATACCGCGCGCGAACTCGCGCACCAGCTGAAGGACAGCGGCGCGCAGACGATCGTCGTGTTCGAGAACTTCGCGCGCACGCTGCAGGAAGCGCTGCCGGAAACGCAGGTGAAGAACATCGTCGTCACCGCGCTCGGCGACCTGCTCGCCGACGGTTTCAATGCGAAGGGACGCCTGATCAACTTCGTGCTGAAGCATGTGAAGAAGCTGGTGCCTGACTACAGCCTGCCGCAGGCGATCCGGCTGCGCTCCGCCCTCGCGCTCGGCGCGCGCGGCAAACCGCAGCCGGTGCCGACGACGCGCGACGATCTCGCGTTCCTGCAATACACCGGCGGCACGACCGGCGTCGCGAAAGGCGCGATGCTCACGCACGGCAACCTGATCGCGAATCTGCTGCAGGCCAAGGCGTGGATCGCCGATCAGGTGTCGGGCGACGTCGAGACCGTGCTGACGCCGCTGCCGCTCTATCACATCTATTCGCTGACGGTGAACGCGTTCATCTTCATGGGGCTCGGCGGGCGCAACATCCTGATCGCGAACCCGCGCGACATGAAGATGGTGATGAAGATCATCCGCAACGAAACGTTTACCGGGATCACCGGCATCAACACGCTGTACAACGCGTTCCTCGACAACGAGGAATTCCGCAAGCGCGACTTCTCGCAGCTCAAGCTCGCGATGGCGGGCGGAATGGCGATGCAGCGCGCGGTCGCGGAGCGCTTCCAGCAGGTCACGGGCCGGCCCGTCGTCGAAGGCTACGGGCTCACCGAATGCTCGCCGATCGTCACGATGAATCCGGTGAACCTGAACGACATGGGCGAATTCAGCGGCTCCATCGGCCTGCCCGCGCCGTCGACGCTCGTGCGCTTTCGCCGCGAGGACGGCACCTGGGCCGCCGTCGGCGAGCCGGGCGAACTGTGCGTGCACGGGCCGCAGGTGATGCGCGGCTACTGGCAGCGGCCCGACGAGACCGCGAAGGTGATCGACGCCGACGGCTGGCTCGCCACCGGCGACATCGGCGTGATGGACGAGCGCGGCTTCATCCGCCTCATCGACCGCAAGAAGGACATGATCCTCGTGTCGGGCTTCAACGTGTACCCGAACGAGATCGAGGAAGTGCTGGTGATGCATCCGGGCATCAGCGAAGCCGCGGCCATCGGTATCCCGGACGAAGTCCAGGGCGAACGGATCAAGGTCTTCGTCGTGCGTCGCGACCCGACGCTGACGGTCGACGACGTGCTCGCGCACTGCCGCAAGAACCTGACCGGCTACAAGATGCCGAAGTTCGTCGAGTTCCGCGACGCGCTGCCGCAGACCAACGTCGGCAAGATCCTGCGCCGCGCGCTGCGCGACGAGGAGCTCGCCAGGATCAAGGCCGCGAAACAAGGCTGAACGACGCATCGCTCCGGGAGACACTGTCGATGAACGAAGGACACAAGCGCCGCGCGACACGTGCTACGCATGCCGCCGCTGCGGTCGCCGGCATGCTGTTGCTGTTGCTCGCGCAGCCGGGCCTGCATGCGCAGGAAACGGCCGATGCCGCGAGCGCGGCGCAGGCGACCGCCCTGCCGGCCGAGCTGGCAAAGGTCACGCACGAGCCGCCCGCGCAGCAGGCCCGCTGGCTGCGCACGGCCGCCCAGCGCGGCACGCTCGCCCAACTCGACGATGCGACGCTGACGACGCTGTTCAAGGCGCTCGATCCGCTCGCCGTGCCGCTCTATATCCGCAACGGTCCGAACGGTTATCCGTCGTACCAGTTCACGATGGTGCGGCAGGAACGCATCAGCGGGAAATGGTCCGACACGCCCGATCGCATGCTCGTGAAAACCACCCGCGAGCCGTTGCGGGTCTATGCGAAATGGCTGCCGGGCGGCGCGCATGCGGGACAGGAGACGATCTACGACACGACCCTGCGCAAGGACGAGATGTACGGCCATCTCGGCGGCCTGCTCGGCAAGATTCCGTTGTGGACAGCGCTCGACGGCGCACTCGCGCGCGCGCAGTCGAATCACCAGGTGAAGGATCTCGGCACCGAGTTCATCACGAACCTGTACCTGACCGAAGGGAAGAAATATCAGGAGGCCGGCGTGCAGCGGCCGACGCAGGTGGAAGCGAAGACGATCGGCGGTGTGCGCGTCGTCGCGCTCACCTACGAGACGCCGACCGGCCGGCCGCAGTTTTACGCGAAGAAGGAAACGCTGGGGCTCGACCTGCACGCGCCCTACTTCCGGACCGTCGAATCCTATGACAACGACGGCAGGATCTTCGAGCGGATCGTCATCGAGAAGATCGCGCCGGCCCCGCTCGACGAATCCGCGTTCGACCCGAAAAACCCGGACTACGCGTTCTGAGCGTCAACAGCGTGCCGCGTGTCGCGCTCAGTCGTCGTCATCGTCGTGATGATGCTTGTGCCAACGCTTGTAATAGTGCTTGCGCCATTTCCGGTAACGGTCGTCGTCCTCGTCGCCGTCGTAACCGTATCCGTAGCCCGGATACGCGACCACCGCCGGCTGCGGCGCCACATAGACCGGCGCCGGTTCGACATAGACCGGCGCGACCGGCACGCCGACGCCCACCGACAGGTCGACGTGCGCCATTGCACTGGCGGAAGCGAGCAGCGCCACGCTCCCGATCGATACCGCCCATCCCCTCTTGTTCATGTTTCCGTTCCCTGATCCGCCGGCCTGCCCGGCACGCGCGATGAAGATAAGCCGGCCGCGCCGGGCCAGGTGCTACGCCGCTGCGAGAGTCGTAACGCGACGTAACGAAACGGCGTTCGCCATTTGGCCGAATCGCGAAAACGCGCTGGACCGTCTATAGTGGGTTACGGTTCGACACAATCACGAGCGCGCGCTGCTGGAACGAACAGGGTAAAATCCCGCCAAACACTTGGTGGGCGACCACGCCATCCACACGCACAACATATTCTCTGACGCAGGCTCCTGCCGCACCTCAATGGCCAATCCCGCAGAATCCCATCCGCAAAACGACTTCATCAATTCGGCGCGCAAGGAACGTAAGCGTGTTGAAATCTATCTCGTCAACGGCATTCGTCTGACGGGGTGTATCGAGTCGTTCGACCAGTACCTGGTGATGCTGCGCACCCCCGTGGGTCTGCAAGGCATCTACAAGCGTGCGATTTCCACGATCCAGCTCGATACGGGCGGCTCGCGCCCGGGCGGCGGCGGCCCCCGCGGCCCGCGCACCGGCGGTCGGCCGGGCGGCCGCGAAGGCGGCGGTCACAGCCCGTACGGCTCGCACGGCGGCTCCCGCGAATCCCGCGGCGACGGCGGCTACGGCTCGCGCGAGCCGCGTGAAGGCTACGGCTCCCGTGAACCGCGCGAAGGCTATGGCTCCCGCGAACCGCGCGAGGGTTATGGCGCGCCCCGCGAGGGTTACAGCGCTCCGCGTGAACCGCGTGAAGGCTACAGCGCGCCGCGCGACACCGGCGACGCATCGGGCAGCACGTCGCCGTCCGATACCCGCGGCGGCAACGGGCCGGTGATCGTCACGCGCCGCCGGCGAATCGTGCCGGACGGCCAGTAAGACAAAAGGGCAAGCCAACCGGCTTGCCCTTTTTCCTGGTGAGCCGGCGCGGCATGTCGCCGCACCGGCCGTACCGTGATCGCTCAGTGTGCCGTCGCCGGCAAGCCCGCGTTGGCCTCGCGCTGCAGCGAACGCACCTGCTGCTGCAATGCGCGCAGTTGCGACTGAAGCTCCGCCTGTTGCGCCTGCAGCGCCGCCGTTTCATTGCGGACGCTCTTCTGGCGATCCACGACCGCGGCCTGCTGCTCGCGTGCGATGGAGATGTCGGCCTGCAGACGCCGCGCCCGCTCCTGCGTGAGCGCGATCTGCCGGTCCGTCTGTGCCTTCTGCGATTCCAGCTTCGCCGCACGCAATTCGTTGACGGCCAGCCGTTCCGCCTGATGCGAGAAATCGCGATAGATCGCTTCCGCCCGCGTTTCGTCGTAACTCTTGATCACGCGCCAGAACGCCTTCTGCTGGAACAGCGCGACGAAATAGGCACCGTCCTTCACGCTGAACAGCAGGCTCGCGCCGTAGCTGCCGTTATAGCTCGTGCGCATTTCCGTCAGCGAATGCGCCTGAATCTGGCGCTGCAGCTCGTCAACCGTGCTCGGCCCGGTCGTGTCGCCCGCCTGCGGCTGCACCGACGTTTGCACCTGCTGGTCCAGCACCGGAATCGCCGCCACCGGCGCCGACGCCTGCTGGACCGCCGGCGCTCCATTGCCGGCCAGCCCCTGCGCGTACGCGCCCTGCACGCCTCCCATCATCGCGAGCAACACACACGCCCGCGCCAACCCCGTCATATGGCTCATGAATTTTTATTCCCCGCCCGTATCGTTGTAATGCAGCGCGATTTTATCTCATTAATTATTCGCTTTCGCGGGTCTCGGGCTCTTCGTCGAATATCTGATACTTGCGCATCTTTTCCCATAACACCTTGCGGCTGATGCCGAGCTGCAGCGCCGTATCCTGGCGCCGCCAGCCGTTTGCGTCGAGGGCGGCGATCACGCGGCTGCGCTCGTTCATGTCCCACTTGCTTCGGTCGACGAAGACTTCCGCCGCGCTTTCCACCGGCACCGGCTGCGCCGAGTTGCGCGCATGCGCGACCAGCCGCTGCAGCCGCGCCGCGTCCCAGCCGCCAGTCTGCCGCACCGTCACGCCGACGCGTTCCGCGAGGTTGCGCAGTTCGCGCACGTTGCCGGGGAAATAGCTGTCCGCGACCGCGTCCGCGAGCCAGTAAGGCAGATCGGACAGCTGCGCGAGCCGCTCGTCGCCCACCACTTCCGCGACGAACGACTTGAACAGCGCGATCTTGTCGACCGCGCCCCGCTCCTCGAGCGACGGAATGCTCAGCTCGATCACCGCGAGCCGATAGTACAGATCCGCGCGGAACAGGCCGTCCTTCACGAGCTGCGGCAGCTTCTTGTTGCTGGCCGCGACCAGACGAAAATCGACCTTGATCGGCGACGTCGCGCCAACGCGCAGCACGGCGCCGTCCTCGAGCACGCGCAACAGCTTGACCTGCTGGTACAACGGCAGGTCACCGACTTCGTCGAGGAACAGCGTGCCGCCCGCCGCCTGTTCGAAATAGCCTTTATGCGCGACGACTGCGCCGGTGAACGAACCTTTCGCATGCCCGAAGAACAGCGATTCGAACAGGCCGTCGGGGATCGCACCGCAGTTGACCGGCACGAATTCGCCGTTGCGATAGCGCGAATGCTTCTGGTGGAGCAATTGCGCGATGCGCTCCTTGCCGACACCGGTTTCGCCGTGCAGCAGCACGTTGGTGTCGCAGTCGGCGAATGTGTCGACTTCGTGCAGCAGCGCCTGCATCGACTCCGAGTGCGCGACGAGTTCGGACGGCTGCAGCGTTTCGGCCGCGTGCGCGCGCAGCTGCGTGACGAGCTTGCCGATCATCCCGCGCAGTTCGGCGCAGGTGAAGTCGAGCGGCAGAATGTGCGAATAGTCGGGCGGATACTGCGATGCGTCGTGGTCGCGCGCCGCGCCGACCCAGACGACCGGCATGCCGATGTTGGCTTGCCAGTCGCGCAGGAACGCCGCGCCGGTTTCGATCATCGTCACGCTGATGATCGCGAGCGAGGGCCGCAATGCGGCGCGCTCCGGCGAGATTTCCGCATTGTCGGCGCGGATCACTTCGACGTCGAAGCTCGCCATGCAGCGGGCAACGCGGTCGACAATGTCCGCCTTGCCTTCCCAGACGTACAGATCGAGTTCTGCGATTGCGGGCGTGTTTCTCATCGGGTGGTCTTGCTTCTCTAATTACTGACAGTTTGCGCAGCGCCGCAGGTCAGCGACATCTGATGTACCGTGGCGGCACCGAGCTGGACGCCAAGCAGATCGAGCAGTGGATCGATGATACCGTCCAGCGCGCTCAACAGCGGGCTCAAAACACCGGTCAGGACCCCTAGCAGTTTCGGAACAAAATCCGCTGTGAGCGGGACGGTGACGAATCCGAACAGCAGCTCCACTTTCGGTGTGATCGTGGCCGAGCTCAGGCCCGCCAATGCATTGCTCACGGCTGAACCCAGCGCATTCGTGTTGGTGGTCCAGTAGTAGGACGGATCGCTTCCGCCCCGCCCGTAAAACGTATTGGTCGCCGTGTTGCCGGCCAGCGCCACCGACACATTGGAGACGGTCGCGGACACCTCGACCGCGCCCGCCAGTACCTTCACGTCTAGCACCGTGGCGGGCGTCGAGCAGCTGTAGGTCGCCGGCAGGTTGAGCAGGTTGCCGCTGAGCGGCGGCTGGCCGATACATAGATTCGCGACGCTCGGTTGCGCGCTGATCGTGGCCGAATTCGGCGAGGTCCGGCAATTGGTCGACAACAGCGTTGCGCTGCCCGCGCCGAGCTGCACGTAAAGCGGCAGATACACGTTCGCGGACGCCACGACCGGCAGCGGATTCACACCGAGGTCGACGAGGAGATAGACGCCGATCTGCGCATTCGTCGCGACCGTGCGCCACGCGCCGGTCGCGTCCTTCCCGCCTTCGCCCACCGCGATGGTCGGCGGGCTGATGACCTGCACCTGCAACTGCGCGATCGATACGGAAGTGCCGTTCGGCAGCGCAAGCGGCACATTCGCGCCGATTACGACGCCCGGCTTGCCGCTCTGCGAGATCTGCGCCATCGCCATCACGAGATCGAGCACGTTCACGGTCGCATCGGCCGCCGCCTCCGCATTCGCGAGGCCGAGCGTGAGCAGCGACGTGGCACCCTGTCCGGTCAGGCGCGCGACGTTGATGCTGGTATTGCTGAGCAGGCTCAGGTTGAGGATGTTGTTCAGTGCGCCGGTAGCACTCGACTGCAGAGCGGTGCCGAGGGTGGTCGTCTTCCCGACTGCCGCCACCGTCGCCTTGAGCAGCGTGCCGACCGATGCCTGCGCATTCACCAGCCCGCCCATCGTCCCGTTGCCCACCGACAGCGACTGCAGTGCGACGGCGATATCACCCAGCTTGACGTTCGCGCAGGCAAGGCCCTGATAGGACGCAAGATTGAGCGTCAGCGGCGTACCGCCCTGGCCTTGCAGCAGCGCGCCCAGCAGCGCATTCACCAGACCGGGATTGCCGGTCGGCACACCCGAGCAGCCGACTCCACCGACGGCGGCCAGCGTCGCGCCGATCGAGAACGTGTCGATGTTGGTCGCCTTTGCGGTCGACGTGGCGATCACGGTGCGCGTCGGTCCGAAGAAGAAATACGGCATCGACTTGGAAATCGTGACCCGGACCGCATTCAGCTGGGTGAGCATGGGAACCGATGTCTTCGACGAATAGAAACTGCTCGACGTCCCGGTGGCAGTCGGTGCCCAATAACCGCAATCGGCCGACAGGGTCGTGGTGCCGCCGACGGAAAAGCCGTTCGTCGACGCGTTGCTCGTGGCCACGCTCGTCACGTTCGCACACGCATCGTCCAGCCGCTGGACCGCCGCCAGCGCCGCGAGATCGGCGACGCGCTGCATGTCGCGGCGGGCCAGGAAGACGTTGCCGATGTCGACCGAACCGAGAATGACCATCGCCAGCAGTATCCATACGGACGCCATGACGACGACCGCGCCGCGCTGTCGCCGCGGCGCGGCGCGCCCCCGTCCGGTCACTCGATTCGATGAATGGCGAGCCGCGATCATTACCGTCCCGCTCAATACGATTGCATGGAATGCTGTCCGCCGGCCCCGCCGCTGCCGTTCGCGTTGACCGGCGACCCCATCGACTCCGGAATCTTGTGCTTGAACGAATCGAGATAGCGCTGGTAGCTGAGCGACGCGGTATCACCCAACATCGGCAACGCCGGTCCGGCCGCACGGTTGTCCCGCTGCAGCGCGAGCAGCGCGTCGGTCGCATGGCCGACTTCCGCCGCCGACGGCATCGACTCCTGGCAATGTGCCGCAGTCGCGGCCCCCAGCAATGCAACCACTGTGATGCCGCGATGCAGCCCTGCAAGGCGTCGATTGAAACGTTTGTCGTTCGTCATGTCACTTCCCCCCGAATGCCTTGTCATTGTGCGAACCGTTGCAGCAACGGCGCGGTGGGATCGAATCCCTGAATGTTTGCGACGGGCGACGGCCGCCGCGAGACATCGGCGCCCGACACGTCGACGACGCTGCCCGAGCCGACCGGCGTCACCGTCGCGACCGAGGCCGATGGCGGTGCCGCGCGGCGCCACGCACGCGCTGCCGCCGTGATTTTCATCGCGTCGCCGCGGATGTCGTTGCGCACGTCGGCCGACAGCTTCTGCTGTGCCATGAGCCGCTGCGCGTCGCGCGCACGGCCGGACGCGAGCAGGTACAGCACCAGGTTGCTGATGATCTTTGGATTGTTCTGGTCGAGTTCAGCCGCCTTCATCAACGGGATGCGCGCACCGTCGATATCACCGCCGCGCAATTTTGCGTAGGCGAGATCCGACAGCGTCGCGGCATCGGTCGGTGCCAGCACCGTCGCCTGCGCCAATGCCTGCGCGGCGCGCGGAAAATCGCCCGCCGCACCGGCGATCAGCCCCAGCCCGCGATACCCGCGCGACGCCAGCGGCGTGTTGAGCAGTTGCGTATAGACAGCCGTGCTCGCGGCCGGCTGGTCGGTCATGCGCAACGCATCGGCGCGCAGAAGGATGGTCTGCGGTGACGCACCGTACTGCTTCTCGTACGCATCGATATGCGCGAGCGACGCGTAATACAGTCCTTGCGACTGCATCCGCTCGATCAGGCCCAGATACATGCCGGGCGTATCGGGTGCTGACTGTTTCTGGGCCGCGGCGTCCATCAATGCCGCACGCTCGGCTTGCGGGCCAACACCGTACCCGCTTTCCTTGAACGCCGAACACGCGCAGAGCAGGCCAGCCATCGCCACCATGCCGGCCACTTTCGCGACTTCATCGATGCGTTTCATTTTCCGTCCTTTCCCTTCCCTGCATCAGTGCTGCGCCTGGTTCAGCGCACGCAACACCGAAATCATCCCCGGCCCGGCCGTCACGATCAGCAGCGCGGGCAGAAGCGTCACGATCATCACGCCCGTCATCTTGACCGTCAACCGACCGATGCGCTCGCGCAGCATCGCGCGACGGGCCTCGCGCAAGCGCTCGCCGAACTGCTTGAGCGGCTCCTGGACCGCGCCGCCGTGCTTGTCGACCTGTATCAGCAATCGCACGATGGCGCGCAGATCCTCGTTTTCAAAGCCCGAAGACAACCGCTGCAACGACTGCTCGCGTGTTCGCCCCGCCGCGAACTGCCGTTGGGCGATTTCCATTTCCGACGAGAGCACGGGCATCATGCCCTTGAAGTCGTTGGTGACGACCTGAATACTCTGATCGAGCGACAGGCCAACCCCTTGAAGCAGACGCAGCATGTCGACCAGCAGCGGCAACTCGTCGGTCACCGCTTGTCGACGCTTCGCGGCACGGCGCCTCAGGTAGAGCTTCGGCACCATGAATCCGACGATGAACGAAATACCCACGCCCAGCCACCACTGCGTGCCACTCACATGCGGCCCGACCACGCCGATGTATGCGAGCGGAATGACGATCGAGCAGGCGATCCGCGCACTCAGGAACAAGCCGCGCGTGCGCGTATCGACAAAACCGCATTGCTCGAGCAGCAGCCGATCCTCTTCGGCCACGACCAGCCGACCGACACCGGTATCCAGCCAGCGCATCCCGAACACCGACAGACGTGCCTGCATTTGCGCGAGTCGCGACGGCTGACCGGGTGCCTGCCGGCCGGCCGGCTCCTTCCGCAACGATTCGTCCGCATCCTGGGCCGCCCGCCCGCTCGCGGCCGCCAGCGCTGCAAGCCGCCGCTCGAGTGCGTCGGTCAGTGTCCGGCCGCTGCGCGATTGCGCATGCGCGCTGCGGATCGCGAGCAGCGCCAGCAACAGGATGCCCAGCGCCCCAAGCACCAGTGCGAGCGAACCAAGTTGATTGGCTGTCATGCCGTCACCTGAGTTTGGCCATGTGATAAAGCCAGATCCCGCCCGCTGCCTGCAGCATGAAAGCGAGGACCAGCAACTGGCGACCGGTGTAATCGTTCCACATCGACTGGAGGTAGAGCGGATTGGTCGCGATGACGAAGCTGCCGATCGCGATCGGCAGCATGACGAGCACCCATGCAGACAAACGCGTTTCCGACGACATCGCCTCCAGTTCCCGCTCGGCCTGTTCGAGGTCGCGCATGAACGTCGACATCCGGTCGAGCATGATGTCCGCGCGACCGCCGTACCGCACCGACAGCCGCAGCACCGACCCGACCAGTTCGAACTCCTTCGTGTGGTACACGTTCGCGATATGCATCATCGCGCGGTCGATCTCGACGCCCGTGCGCAGCATCCTCGACACATGGTCCAGGCAGCCGCGCAATGGCGCCTCGGTGGTCTGCAGCGCGGCCTGGAACGCGGCCGGCACGCTATTGCCCAGCGTCACCAGCCGCACGATGCCGTCCAGAAACGACGGCAACTGACGAACGATCATCTGGCGCCGCCGATGTATGCGCGACACCAGCCAGAACACGAGCAGCGCGGCGCCGCAGACGAGCGCGGCGATGCCGCCGAGCCAGCCGCCCCGATCGCCGGCGGCAAACGCCGCCCCGGTCAACGCCAGCAGCGCAAGCAGCGCCTTGCCGCGCGCGTCCTCGATTCCCGCGCGGCTTGCCACGTTGGCGAAATACTCGGTCGCGACGGCACGCCAGCGTGCCCATTGCGAAGCGGGCACGCCGGCTGACGCGCGCGCCGCGGCGGGCGCCGCCGGCCGGGCTTGCTGCTGACGCACACCGCCCGCTCGCGCGCCGGGTTCGATCCGGCTGTCGATGAAGCGCTGCACGTCGGCGCGATCGCGCTTCATCTCGCCGTGCCGCCACAGCATCAGCGCGGCGGCCACGAGCAGAAGCGCCATTGCCAGCACGCTATACATTGAAACCCCCGCCGCCGCGGCCGAATCCGCCGCCGAATCCGCCACCGCCGCCGCTACCGCCGAAGCCGCCCTGCAGTGTCTGACGGAAGCGGGCGAGCTTCGGCGAGTGCGGATGAATGCCGAGCGATTCCCAGGTGTCGACTTCTTCGCCTTCGGGCGTCACGCGCGCCTCGTAGCGATACAGTTCCTGCGTCGCGATGATGTTGTCCGACAGGCCGGTTACCTCGGTAATCGACAGGATCCGGCGCCGGCCGTTGGACAGACGGCCAATCTGCACGATGAAGTCGATCGCGTTCGCGATCTGCCGGCGCAGGCTCGACTCGGTGCCCTGGAACCCGGCGAAGCCGGCCAGCATCTCGAGACGATAGAGGCACTCGCGCGGCGAACTCGCATGCACGGTTCCCATCGAGCCGTCGTGGCCCGTGTTCATGGCCTGCAGCATTTCGAGCACCTCGCCGCCGCGCACTTCGCCCACGATGATCCGGTCCGGGCGCATCCGCAACGTATTGCGCAGCAAATCGCGAATCGACACGACGCCGGTGCCGTCGAAGCCACCGGGCCGGCTTTCGAGGCGCACGACATGCGGGTGATTCAGCGACAGTTCGGCCGTATCCTCGATCGTCACGACGCGTTCCGGCTCGGGAATGTGGAACGCGAGCGCATTGAGCAGCGAAGTCTTGCCCGAGCTCGTGCCGCCCGACACGAGGATGTTGCAGCGAGCCTCGACCGCCGCCTCGAGCAGCGCGCCGAGCTCCGCATTGAACGTGCCGTTGCCGAGCAGATCGGCCGGCTTGAGCGGATCCTTGCGGAATTTCCGGATCGACACGACCGGCCCGTCGATCGACAGCGGCTCGATCACCACGTTGACACGCCCGCCGTCCGGCAGGCGCGCATCGACCATCGGATTCGATTCGTCCAGGCGTCGGCCGATCGGCGCAAGGATGCGTCGCACGATACGCAGCAGGTGCGCGTTATCGGTAAAGCGGATCGGCAGCTTGGCCAGGATCCCGTGGCGCGACACGTAGATGTCGTTGTAGCCGTTGATCAGGATGTCCTCGACATGCGGATCGGCGAGCAAGTCCTCGATCGGCCCGAACCCGGCAAGCTCCTTGGTCAGCGCCTCGGCAATCGTCCTGACCTCGTTCTCGTTGAGCGGGATGCGCCGCAAACGCACGAAGCTGTCGATTTCCAGGTCGACGAACTGGTTGATTGCCTGGCGCGACCAACGACCGAACTCGGCCCCCAGTTCCTCGATGCGCGTCAGCAAATGTTCGTGCGCGGCATTCTTGATGTCATGGAACTGCTGCGACTGGGAGAACGGCGCGGCGCCGTCCGCAAATTGAATGTCGTGTGCCATCGCTTACGAACGCTTGGACGAAGGTTGAATGAAACGCTTGAGCACGGACAGGCCCGAAGCGGCGCTCTTTGCCGGCGCCACCGTGCCTGCCAGTCGCTCCGCGAGCGGCTCTAGCGCACGCACATACGGGTCGCGCTCGGCCATGTCGACGATGAGTCGCCCCTGGTTGGCCGCCTGCCCGATCGACACGCGCCGCGCAGGCAGCGTCGCCAGCAACGCGATGCCGAGCCGGTCTGCGATCTGGGCCGGCGTCAGGCTCAGTGCCGCGTCGTACTGGTTGACGACGAGACGCATCTTGCCGAGGTCCATCCCTGCATCGCGCAGCCCCTCGAGCAGATCGACCGCGGAGACGATCGACGCGACGCCCTGATCGCAGACCAGCCACGCCTCGTCGGCAACCGCCGCGATCTGCGCGACGAACTCCAGGTTGGTAAAGCCGCCCAGATCGACGATCTGCTGATCGAAGAAGGCGCGCAGCCGGTTCAGCAGGCCGACGCAGGCCGCGTACGACACGTCGCGCAAATCGGCGAGGTTCGGCGGCAGCGTCGTCAACGCGACGCCGCTCGCGTGTCGTGCGAGGGCCGTGTTGACGAAGGTCCGGTCGATGCGGCGCAGGTTGCGCACGGCCTCGACAAAATGGAATTCGCAACGCGTGTTGAGAAAGAGTGCGCTATCGCCCGCCGGCAGACCCAGATCCACGAGCGCCGTTTGCCGGGCATGCGGCGTGGCAACACCGAAGGCAGGCGCGTCGCCGGCGACGATGCCGGCAGCGCCGCGCTTGTGCAGCCATACGGCGAGATTCGATGCGAGCGTACTCACGCCCATCCCGGCGCGCGCACCGAGCAGCGCGACCAGCTTGCCGTGGCGATTGGCCGGTTCCGCGCCGGCGTGCTCGAGCAGTCCGCGCGTGATACGCAATGCGTCTTCCGCGCTGCCAGAAACGTCGATGAAATCGCGCACGCCGGCCCGGAGCGCCGCGAGCGCGCTTTCCGGCTGCGCCAACGTACCGAGCGCGACCACCGGCAGGCTCGGATGTGCAAGACGCACCGCCGCGGCGGCAGCACTCGCTTCGGCCTGGGCACGGGAAAAATCGATGAAGACGATCGCCGGGTTGAGCCCGAGGATGCGCTGGGCCAGCGCGCCGGGCTCCAGCGATACCGCTTCCACCATGCCGGCCGAGACGAGCGTATCCCGCAGCCAGCGCAGATGCTCGTCCTGGTGGGATGCGCATACAAAATAATCAGTCACGGCGGGCTCAGCCAATGAAAGGGTTCTCGCGTTCATGTTGAATACCCCCGAATCCGTATCGCGCGATGCCGCGCCGTGCGGTCATTTCGAAAATCCCGGCGCGGCATCCGGCGACGCGATACCGCCAAGATACGAGCGCCAGACAGGCCCGTCGCGCTGCTCGGACAGCTCACCCGGCGTCGCCGGCAGCGGTGCGCCCTTCGCGATCGGCGCCACCAGATGCGGTGTCACGATGATCACCAGCTCCTTGTCGTTCTGCTGGTAATTCAACGATTTGAAGAACGCACCGATGATCGGCAGATCGCCCAGGACCGGCACCTTGCTGATGTTCGACATCGTTTCGCGGTCGATCAGGCCGCCAATCACGAAGCTCTCGCCATCGCCCAGTTCGACCGTCGTATCCGCGCGCCGGGTCGTGATGGCCGGCACCGACACGCTGTTGATCGTCACGCCGTGCTGAAAGTCGAGCTGACTCGATTCGGGCGCGACCTTGAGCGCGATCCGGTGCTGGCTCAGCACGGTCGGCGTCAGCGTGAGACCAACGCCGTACTGCTTCCAGTCGATCGCTGTCGAGCCCAGTGCCTGCGGCACCGGTACCGGAATTTCGCCGCCTGCGAGAAAACTCGCGCTCTGGCCCGACAGCGCTACCAGCGTCGGCTGCGCAAGCACGCGGGCCAGGTTGTTCGCTTCGAGAATCGAAATATTGCCGAAAATGCCGCGGCCGGCGGAATTCACGACCAGGTTGAACGCCGACGCAATCGGAATGCCGCCCGTCGCCGCGAAGGCCGACGTCGCGCCGCCCGTCACGGACTGAAGACCGCCCGGCGAAAACGCACCGAACGCGAATCCGTTGCTCTGCTTGAAGAAGTTCAGCCCCGCTTCCTTCAGCACCGAGCGGCTGAATTCGACGACGCGCACGTCGACCTGCACGACGCTCCGGTTACCGACCGTCGACGCATCGATTACCGTGCCGTCCTTGCCACCCATCCGCTTGCCGACGGCCACGGCCCGTTCATGCGCGTCGAGCGACGCGGAGGAGCCGGACAGGACCGCGGCTCCGCCGTATCCCTTGACCTTCGGCGCCGAACCATCCAGTGCCGCCTGAGCGGCCGCATCGACGACATTGACGTTCCACACCGTCGGCTCGTCGCGGCCCCGCTCCCACAACAACACGTTCGTCGAACCCGGTGCCTTCGCAACCAGCAGTACCGATCCGGCATGGCTCCCCTTCATGACCAGCACGTCGACGACGGCGGGATCGCCAACCGCGATCCGTTGCAGCGTGCGGCCGGCAGCGACCTGTCGTTGCGAGCCGACCGCAAGGTCAATCGACGCGTTTGTACCGGCAGCCTCCGTCAGGACACCAAAGGTCATGGCCCAGATAGCAATCGCGTATGCAATCAGTTTGTTTGTCATTGTGTCGGGGCCGTCGCGCGGCCTTCTCTGTTCCGTAGCTGCTGTCGATGATCGTACGTTGATGTCAATAGGCAACCGTTTCGGCACGCCCGCCACGAATGACTTCGATACTGCTGCCGCTCCCCCGGGCCATCACAGGCGCGCGCGGGACAACCGGCGCGCGGGGTGTAGCACGCGCACGCCCACCCGACAGGTCGTCCAGCCATACGCCGCTCGCGGCCTGCGCCGACGGCGTCGCGCCCCCGCCCCCCGTACGAACCGCGACCGTCTGTGTCGCGATTTCGGTGTCGCGCGGATTGCGCAGCGCGAGCGTCAGACGACCGCTTGCCTCGGCGAGCGTGAGCGCATCGACCTGTGCGGTCGGCACGGCGAGCACCGCGGTCCGTACCGCGCCGCCCGGTCCGCCACCGCCGTCGCGATCGGAGGTCGCATCGCCGAACGACAGCACACGGACCCTCGACAGCAGCAGGCGCGCCTGCGTAGCGGGAATCTCCGAATTCACTTGGGCGCCGCCGGATCCGTCACGCCGCAGATTCAGGAACACGTCGACAAAGTTGCCGGGCCGCAGCCGGTTGCCGACCGCGTTCGATTCGTCGACCTTCACGGCGACGGCACGCTCACCAAGCGCCACCTGGTCGGCCAGTCCGGAGGTCAACGCGCCTTCGAGCACCGGCGCTGCGGCAAGAATGTCGTTCGCCGGCACGCGACCGACAAGGGCCGTCGGATCGCTGAACCCGCCAGTCGGCATCATCGGCACCTGTGCCAGCTTCAATGCATCGGCGGGAATCGGCTGGCCGGCCGGCAGCACGCGCGCGGCCACGACGAGCGGCACCGATTGCGCCGCGACGGTCGGCGTTGCCACAACCGGCGGATGAGCCGGCGCGCGGCCAAGCGTCCATGCATAGATCCCGAGCAGGACTGCGATTGCGATCAGCAGCCCGGCGATGATCTTCGTCAAGTTGTTGGCCATGGTGAATGTCGGTGCCGTAGATTGATGTTGTTATGTTCGCGCGTGGACACCGCTGTGTGCATGTGACCCGCTGTGTATGCTGCCCGGCTCATAGGATGGTTGCCGGATTGATCTGGACGGTGGCCGTGCCGGTAAGCTGCGCCGGCGTGACGAGACCCAGCAACGGCAGCGACGGAACCAGCGGATGCGCCTGGTACGGATAGGTCACCGTGACTGTCACGCAATACATCGCCGGGTCGTAGCTGCAGGCTCCTGATACCGGCGTGGGGATCTGGACATGGGCCAGCCATGACGTGAGGCCGGCAGCCGTCGTCTTTGCCGCGCTCGCCCGGTCCGTCAGCGCCTGCGAGCCCGAACCGTTGGCCTCATACACATAGTTCAGTGCCGAACGCGCGCCCTCGGTCGCCGCAAGCGTGAGGCTCTGCTGAACCGCGAAAATGAGCCCGAAGGTCACGATCGCGTACAGAATCAGGAAAAACAGCGGAAATACCAGCGCGAATTCGACGGCAGTCGCTCCTCGCTCCCTCGAGCACGCGGCCGGTCGATACTGACGTTTCATCGCCCGCTCCAGGTAACGACCAGATAGCCCAGCCAAATGGCCGCGGGAACGACGAGACACGCCGCGTACGGTGTCGAGCGCCGTCCGGCGAGCGCCATTGCCGGCAATCCGCGCACCCATAACGCGCCGAGCGGCGTGCGAGTGAGCAGCATCAATCCCAGGACGTGCACGCCGGCGGCAAGGCTGGCAATCACCCACAGCCAAAGCAATATCGGCAAACCGCACCACGCACCGAGGACCGCGAATACCTTGACGTCCGCCGCACCCATGACGCGCATCGCAAAAAGCGGGAAGAAACTGACCAAACCGACCAGCATGCCGATCAATGCCTGCCCGGTTGAAATACCAAATGGATTTGCGTGTATCAGTGAACTGACGAGCGCAGCAGTGCCTCCGCAGATGACAAGCGAATTCCGAACGAGCCGAAATCGAATATCACCGGCAGCAACGAGAGCGGCCCAGGCAAAAAAAATGCTGGTGCTGAGGAGATGTGCCATATCGCGAACGACTGCGCATGCCGATGTAACGGCGAGCGAGCCGCGACCGCGACTCGCTCGCCCCCAACGAACCGCAATGGTTAGGGCAGCGAACTGGCAATCGTGGAGAACAGAGCCGCGATCTTCGTGCCGATGGTCGTCACGCTGGTAATGATCAAGGCCGCAATCAGACCCGCAATCAGCCCATACTCGATCGCGGTCACCCCGTCTTCTTCCTTGAGGAAGCGCTTGATAAGTGCTTTCATTTTTTAATTCCTCGTGCCTGTATGTACGTTTTTTGGCCTTTTATACGTTGTACATCCCCGTATATCTGGCCCGTGCCCCGCGCCGTTCGTTATCTGCGTAACGACAAGCGGGTGCGCTTTCTTTATATGTCACCCCGAGGGGTGAGTATCACAATTTGATGGAAGTTAACATTCGCGATAGTGCCCCTCCTCGAACGTCGTGTACCAATCCGTACATTTCCTTACATCTTCTCCGGATTCTATATCCGTTCCTATTTAAGTTCCAACCTCTTTCAGGACGGGTCGAAAAAACTTTCCGAGAGCACAACGCATTTGTACGGCGTTTCGGTACGACTTACACATAGGATTTACGATAGGTTAGACGTGCACGCCTAATCCACCAGTAAAACAACAGACCGCCCGCGGGGCCTGTACCGGCCCTACGTTACGCCGCACGCGTAACGCCAATGTTGTGACGTTACGTTACGAAGCGACCGAAACCGTTCTCATCTGACGGCTTTTAAACAGTTTCAACAATCTTTCAATTTCCCCAAATTCCTTTTCCGACAAGGAATTGCGTCGTTTAAAACCAATCGTCGAGCCGACGGCTCTCGAAATGGCACGACAGTTGCAGAGTAATCCTCGCAGCACTCAACACAACATCAGCTTCAATGCGAGGACGAAATGGACATTCAGGTTATCCCTCATGGCATGCTTCGGACGACTATGATCGCGGCCACCGTGGCAGCCATGCTTTCCCTCTCCGCGTGCGGCGGCTCGGGTTCCATCAGCAAGGGGATCAGCGGCGGCTCCGGTTCCGGCGGCAGCGACTCGATCTCCACGTCGGGCGGCGGCACGTCGGGCGGCACGTCCGGTTCGACGAGCGGCGGCACCTCGGGCAGCACCAGCGGCTCGACCAGCGGCAGCACGAGCGGTTCGACGAGCGGCAGCACCAGCGGAACGACGAGTGGAACGTCCAGCGGTACGAGCGGCACCTCCGGTGTGTCGGCGAACCCGGTAGGGAATGTCCTCGCACAAGGCGGCAACGTCATCACGAGTCTCGGTGGAACCGCGTCGGGCCTCGGCAGCACCATCGCGAACCAGTCGCTGCCCGGCGTCGATCCGGCCACGACGCAGGCCGCCGGCGGCATCATCCAGTACGTCGGCGGCGCGGTCACGGCGCTCGGCACTGGCGTGGGCGGCGGCCTCGGCCAGCTCGGTGCGACGAAAGACCCGGTCGGCGTCACGGTCTCGAGCACGGGCGGCGTCGTCAACCAGCTCGGCGGCGCGGTCACGCAAACAGGCAACCTGGTCACGAGCCTCAGCAGCGGCCCGCTGTCGCCGCTCGCCCCCGTCACCGGCGCCGTCGGCGGCCTCGTGACGCAAGTCGGCAACGCGGTATCGAACGGTGGCACCACGCTGTCCAACGCGCTGTCGACCGGCCCGATCCAGCAGATCACGCAGACGGTCAGCTCGGCCATCACGCCGATCACGACGATGGTCGGCCAGACGACGCAGACGATCGGGACGGCCACCGGCCTCGGCGCGCCGGTCAACACGCTGCTCGGCACGATCGGCAACGGCCTGAACCAGGGCGGCGCGCTGATCGCCTCGACGGGCGGCAACCCCGTCACGACCGGCCTCGGCAACACCGTCTCGTCGACCGGCAATACCGTCAAGGCAGTCGGCGGCCTGCTCACGGGCAGCACCGGCGGCGCGACCAACCCGCTCGCCCCGCTCACCGGCCTCCTCTCGACGGTCAGCGGCCCGCTCGGCGGCGCAACGGGCGGCACGAGCGGCGGCCCGCTCGCTCCGGTCACCGGCCTCGTCTCCACCGTCACCGGCGCACTCGGCGGCGCAGCCGGCGGCACCAGCGGCGGCCCGCTCGCTCCGGTCACCGGCCTCGTCTCCACCGTCACCGGTGCACTCGGTGGCGCAGCCGGCGGCACGAGCGGCGGTCCGCTCGCTCCGGTCACCGGCCTCGTCTCCACCGTTACCGGTGCACTGGGTGGCGCGGCCGGCGGCACGAGCGGCGGCCCGCTCGCCCCCGTCACGGGCCTCCTCTCCACGGTCACCGGCGCGCTCGGCAGCGCAACCGGCGGTGGCAATCCAATCGCCGCTCCGGTCACCGCAGTCACCAGCACGGGCGGCGCACCGTCACTGAGCGGCACCACGGGCGCCGTCACGAACTCGGGCTCGGGTTCGAATCTGCTCGCACCTGTCACGTCGCTGATCGGCGGCCTGCTCGGCGGCACGCGCGGCAAGTAATCAGACATCCATTCATCGACAAGACAGCGAGGAGTCCATCATGTCCCAGCAACGTTCCTTCACGACAGTCGCGCCGCGCCAGTGGCGCATGCCCGTCACCGTATTCGCCGCTGCGTGCCTGCTGGCCGCCTGCGGCGGCAACAGCGTCAGCACGCCGCCGACCGCCAACAACGGCGGCGGCTCCAGCGGCACGAGCGGTACTACCGGCACGAGTGGCACCAGCGGTACGGCGACCGGCACCAACGGCGTTGTCAGCACGGTCGGCCAGACCGCGACCGACCTCGGCAGCACTGTCGGCAACATCAGCGTGCCGGGCCTCGGCGACGGCGTGACGAAGGGCGTCGGCAGCACCATCTCGAGCACCGGCACGATCGTCGGCGCGGCCGCCGATGCGTTGAGCAACGGGCTGGGACAGACCGGCACGATCAAGGACCCGGTCGGCACGACGGTCGCCGGCCTCGGGAACGTCGTCGGCGCGACGAGCAACACCGTGTCGGGGCTGAGCTCGACGGTCAAGGCGCTCGGCACCGGGCAGCTCTCGCCGCTCGCCCCGGTGACGACACCGGTCGGCACCGTGCTCGACACCGTCGCCAACGGTCTGACGGCCGCCGGCACGACGATCGGCTCGACGCTGTCATCGGGCGCCGTGCAGCAAGTGACGCAACCGCTCAGCTCGGCAATCACGCCGCTGGTGATCACCGCGGGTCAGGTCACGCAACAAGTCGGCACGACCACGGGCCTCGGTCAACCGGTATCGGGCCTGCTCGGTCAGGTCGGCGGCGCGATCAGCTCGGCGGGCAAGCAAGTGGGTAGCACGTCGAATCAACCGCTCGTCGGCGACGTCGGCCAGCTCGTCACCGCGGTCGGCAACACCGTGACGAACGCGGGCGGCCTCGTGAACCCGAACGGCCCGAACGGCGCGGCACCCATCCCCGGCCTGATCACGAGCCTCGTCGGCGGCTCGACCACGGCCGTTCAGAACGGCTCATCGTCGGGTTCCAGCGCGACGAACCCGCTCGGCGGCCTGCTGTCCGGCCTCGGCTCGACGCCGCTCGGTTCGCTCACGGGCGCCGTGGGCGGCGCGACGGGTGGCGCAGGCGGGGCAAACCCTCTCGCGCCGGTCACCGGTTTGCTGAATACTGTCACCGCAGCAGTGGGTGGCGCGGCGGGATCCGGGGCTTCGTCGAATCCGCTCGCGCCGGTCACGTCGCTCGTCGGCGGGGTGTCGGGGACGGCCTCGTCGGGCGGCTCGACGGGCCTGCTGGCGCCGGTAACGGGGCTGCTGGGCACGCTGGGTAGCGTCGGCAAGTAAGGAGGACGGTCGCGCCTTTGCAGCCGGAGCAGGAGGCGCGGCCGTACAAAACACAACCGGCGATGCGGCACGCGGCGCACGACACCCGAATGTCGCGCGCCCGCATTAGAACGAAGACGAAAAGAAAGGCCTACGAGGAAGAACAATGAAATCCAGATTCGATACATGGATGATGCTGCTCGCCATCGCAGCAGCAGGCACGGCACAGGCACAGACGCGCGCAGCAGGCAACCCGCTCGATTCCCTCCCCCAGATCAACGCGCCGAAGAAAGGGCCGAGCGTCACCGTGCAGGTCGCGCCGCAGGCACCGCAGTTGCAGGAGCTGCTGTCGCGGCACGTGACACCGACAACGTTCCAGGTCGAAGGCGTGAAGTCGGTGCCGTTCGACGAAATCTCGCGTCGCTTCACGCCCCTCGTCGGCAAGGACATCACGATCGGCGAGCTTATCGAAACCGCCAACGGCGTGACCAAGCTGTACCAGGATCGCGGCTATGCGCTGTCGTTCGCGTTCATTCCCGCGCAGACGTTCGAGAACGGCGTCGTGCGCGTCACGGTCGTCGAAGGCTACGTGTCGGACGTCAAGGTCACCGGCAAGCCCGGCGCGATGGAATCGAAGATCCGCGCGATCGCCGCGCACATCACGGCCGATCGCCCGCTGCGCCGCGCGACGTTCGAACGCTACGTGAACACCTTCGGCCTCCTGCCCGGCGTCACGGTGAAGGCCAACGTGCCGCCGCCGCAAACGACCGACGGCGCGACGACGCTCGAACTCGCCGTCGACCGCAAGGCATTCAACATCAGCACCGGCATCGATTTCAATCACCCGGGCGTCCAGGGGCTCATCACCGCGACCGAGAATGGCCTCACGTCGTTTGGCGAGCAATTGAGCATTTCCGCACTGGTGCCGCCCGGCCGCGACAAGCAGACCTACGTCGCATTCAGCGGCGCGGTGCCGGTCGGCAGCAGCGGCCTGGTCACGCGCCTCGACGCCAGCACGTATCGCGGCAAGCCGACCGACAACCCGGGCCTGCCGTCGACCGTCGAGCGGACGGTCAAGAACGAGAAGCTCGGTCTTTCGGCATCCTATCCGTTGCTGCTGAACAACCAGCGCAGCCTGCTCGGCACCGTGTCGGGCTATGCGTCGCACAACGAAGACCGCTACCAGAACACGATCACCGGCAACAGCATCGACACGCGCTCGCAGGTCCGCGTGCTGCAGATGCAGCTCGACTACACGAGCGTGTCGGCCAAGCAGGTTCAGAAACTCAGCGTCAACGTCGCGAAGGGCTTCAACATTCTCGGCGCGTCGAAATCGCAGGACATCACGATCGGCTCGAACACGACATCGGTGGACAGCCCGATTTCGCTGACGTTCGTGCGCACCGGTGCGACCTTCACGCAGACCAACGAATGGCCGTTCAAGATCGGCACGTCGGTGTCGCTGACCGGCCAGTACAGCCCCGATTCGCTGCCGACGTCCGAACAGATCTCGTTCGGTTCGACACGCTATGCGCTCGGCTACCAACCGGGCGAAACGTCGGGCGACTCGGGATGGGGGATGTCGCTGGAGGTCAATCGCGCCTTCACGCCGGGCTGGACGTACATGAAGTCGATCACGCCGTACATCGCTTATGACAGGGCACGTGTGTACCTGCATACGGGCACGCCGTCGCCGAGCCGCTTGTCGTCGGTCGGTATCGGCGTACGGTTTTCGGACAGCCGCTACTACAGTCTCGACCTGAATATCGCGAAGCCGGTCGGCGATGCACCCGTTGAAAGCGCATCGCGCAGCCCGCGCGTGAATGCCGCGTTCTCGTATCAGTTGAACTGATCGGTCACCAGACAGCGCGCGTCTCGCGGGCTGTTTGGATTAGAGCCCCCTCTATCAAACGCAGCGCGTCGTTTCACGTATTCTGGGAAAGCTCGCAACATGCCACGCCCCATGCAGGCGGTCGTGCGGGCGAATCGAACACGACATGAAACAAGGAGGAAGACAATGATTCAACTGACCCGCCCGTTGCGCGCACTGGCCGTCGCAAGCGCACTGCTCGCTTGCGCCGCCCCCACCTACGCGCAGGCCGACAACCCCGTCGGCATGTGGCAGACGATCGACGACAACACGCATCAGCCGAAGGCACTCGTGCAGATCGCCGAAGACGGCGACGGTACGCTGTCGGGCAAGGTCGTCAAGGGCCTCGGCGCCAACGACACGCCCGATCGCCGCTGCACCGCGTGCACGGACGAGCGCAAGGATCAGCTCATCAAAGGCATGACGATCATCAAGGCGATGAAGAAGGACGGCGACCACTGGGACGGCGGCAACATTCTCGACCCGGAAAACGGCAAGGTCTACAAGTGCAAGATGTCGCTGGCAGACGGCGGCCAGAAGCTCGTCGTGCGCGGCTACATCGGCGTATCGCTGCTCGGCCGGTCGCAGACCTGGGTTCGCGCACAATAACGCGACGCGCGTCGATACGCGCGATGCAATGAAAAATCGGCCTGCGATGTAGTCAGGCCGATTTTGTTTGGGTGCGTGCGTGAATGAAACCGGGCGACATCACGCTGCGTGCTTCAGCGTATCCGACGCATAGCTGCCCGGTGCACGATACACCGGCGCCGCGGCACCCCGCGCCTCTGCCGCCTTCGATTGCGTGTGCTTGCGCATCCGCGTGGACAGTTCGTTGCACAGATTCACGCCTGCGTCGCCATACAGCTCACGCATCACTTGCATCAACGTGCCGGTCTCGTGCCAGACCTTAAAGCGGCGATGGCATGTCTGATATGAAGGGTAACGACGCGGCATCGCGGACCAGGTCGCGCCGCTATAGATGACCCATAGAACGCCGTTCAGGACGGCGCGCGTGTTGGCCAACGGCCGGCCGCGCAACTCGGTGCGCGGCTGCATTTCGGGCAGAAGCGGCACGACGCAGTGCCACTCGTGGTCGGTCAGATCGCGATACGGTGTCATGGATATCTCCAGCCTTAGGAACCATGACACAACGATATCGGCCGACTTCAACGATGAATATAAGACAAGTCCGAAAATACCCGGGGATCGCGATAATTTGACCGGAATTGACGTTTAAAGCCCGTCATTTATCGAAAACTACGCTCAGGTCAGCGAAGTATCGACGATGCGACGCGGCGTTTCAATGTATTCCTTCGACTGCATCTCGACGATCCGCGACACCGTGCGCGCGAACTCGTTCGCCATCGGCCCTTCGATGTACAGTTGCTCCGCCGGCACCGCCGCCGACATCAGCAGCTTGACCTTGTGGTCGTACAGCACGTCGATGAGCCACGTGAAGCGCCGCGCCTCCGATGCCATGCGCGGCGACATCTGCGGCACTTCGGACAGCACGATCGCGTGAAAACGGCTCGCCAGCTCGAGATAGTCGTTCTGCGAACGCGGGCCGCCGCAGAGCGTCGCGAAATCGAACCAGACGACCCCGTCGGCCTTGCGCAACGCCTTCAGTTCACGCTTCTCGATATGCAGGATCGGGCTTTCGTCGGGCACCGCGGCGAGCTTCGCGAATGCATGACGCAGTTCGCGATCGGCGTCCGCGCCGAGCGGCGTGTGATACATCCGCACCTGCGCGAGCGTGCGCTGGCGATAGTCGACGCCCGCGTCGACGTTCAGCACGGCGAGCTTTTCCTTGATCAGCGCGATCGCCGGCAGCATGCGGTCGCGATGCAGGCCATCGGGATACAGGTCGTCGGGATCGTAGTTGGACGTCATCACGAACTGCACGCCGTTGTTGAACAGGCGATCGAGCAGCCGGTACAGGATCATCGCGTCCGCGATGTCCGACACGTGGAATTCGTCGAAGCAGATCAGCCGGTAGCGCTTCGCGATGCGTCGCGCGAGTTCGTCGAGCGGATCGGCCTGCCCTTTCAGCTCCTCGAGTTCGCGGTGCACTTCGCGCATGAATTCGTGGAAGTGCAGGCGCGTCTTGCGCTGCACGGGCACCACCGCGTAAAAGCTGTCCATCAGGAAGCTCTTGCCGCGGCCGACGCCGCCCCACATGTAGACACCACGCGGCAGGTCCGGATGATTGATGAGCTTCTTGAACGCGTTCGAGCGGCGCGCCTTGTAGTCGACCCACTCGTCGAAGCAGTGCTGCAGGCGGTCGACGGCCGCGCGCTGCGCGGGATCGGACTGATAGCCGCGCGTGGTCAATTCGCGCGTGTAGTATTCGGTGACGTTCATCGGGCAAACCGGAAAAAACGAAGGCGAGCGGGAAACTCCCGCCCGCCTTCGTCATGAGACGGCTACGCCGACCAAAGGCCGGCCGCCGCTATACCGCACTCAGCTGTTCAGCGAGCGCTTGTCGACGGCGAGCGCCGCTTCGCGCATCACTTCCGACATCGACGGGTGCGGATGGCAGATGCGTGCGATGTCTTCCGACGCCGCCTTGAACTCCATCGCCACCACGGCTTCGGCGATCAGGTCCGACGCGTTCGCCCCGATCACATGCACGCCGAGCAGTTCGTCGGTCTTCGCGTCCGCGATCATCTTCACGAAACCGTCCGGCGCGTTCATGCCGAGCGCGCGACCGTTGATCGAGAACGGGAACTTGCCCGACTTGATCTCGCGGCCTTCGGCCTTCAGCTGCTGCTCCGTCTTGCCGACCCAGGCGATTTCCGGGTACGTGTAGATCACCCACGGAATGCAGTTGTAGTCGATGTGCGGCTTCTGGCCGTCGATCACTTCCGCGACCAGCACGCCTTCGTCTTCCGCCTTGTGCGCGAGCATCGGGCCGCGCACCACGTCGCCGATCGCGTAGACGTTCGGCACGGCCGTACGGCAGTGGTCGTCCACGTCGATGAAGCCGCGCTCGTTCGCCTTCAGGCCGATTGCCTCGAGGCCGAGGTTGTCGGTGTTCGGCACGCGGCCGACCGACACGATCAGGCGGTCGGCGTCGAGCGTCTGCGCGTTGCCGTCCTTGTCCGTGTAAGCGATCGACACGCCATCTGCGGTCGTCTTCACGTCACCGATCTTCACGCCGAGATGGATGTCGAGGCCCTGCTTCTTGAACAGCTTGGCCGCTTCCTTCGCGAGCGCTTCGTCGGCCGCGCCGAGGAACGCCGGCAGCGCTTCGAGCACCGTCACTTCGGCACCGAGGCGACGCCACACCGAGCCGAGCTCGAGGCCGATCACGCCCGCGCCGATCACGGCGAGCTTCTTCGGCACCGACTCGAACGTCAGCGCACCTTCGTTGTCCGACACGATCTTGTTGTCGACCGGGACGTTCGGCAGGTGACGCGCCTTCGAGCCCGTCGCGATGATCACGTTCTTCGCGGTGACGACTTCGGTTTCACCTTCGCCGCTCACTTCGATCTGCACACCGGCGTCGGTCTTGCCGGTGAACTTGCCATGGCCCTTCAGCCAGGTGATCTTGTTCTTCTTGAACAGGAACTCGATCCCGCTCGTCATCTTCTCGACGATCGCGTCCTTGCGGCCGAGCATCTTCGCGACGTCGATCTTCACGCCGTCGACCGTGATGCCGTGGTCGGCCAGGTGATGCGACGTGTTCTCGAACTCCTCCGACGACGCGAGCAGCGCCTTCGACGGAATGCAGCCGACGTTCAGGCAGGTGCCGCCGAGCTTCAGCGCGCCGGCCGGGTTCTTCCACTTCTCGATACAGGCAACGGTCTTGCCGAGCTGCGCGGCGCGAATCGCGGCGATGTAGCCACCGGGGCCGGCGCCGATCACGACGACGTCAAATTCCTTGGACATGACAATCCTTTCTACTTGTACGTCCGCACGCGCGCGCGGTGGCGCGAGCGTGCGGAACGGGTCAATGCAGTGAGACTCGGCTTACAGATCGAGCAGCAGGCGTGCCGGATCTTCCAGCGCATCCTTCATCGCGACGAGCGACAGCACGGCTTCGCGGCCGTCGATGATCCGGTGGTCGTACGACAGCGCCAGGTAGTTGATCGGACGGATCACGATCTGGCCGTTTTCGACAACCGGGCGCTCCTTCGTCGCGTGCACGCCGAGGATGGCCGACTGCGGCGGGTTGATGATCGGGGTCGACAGCATCGAGCCGAACACGCCGCCGTTCGAGATCGAGAACGTACCGCCCGTCATTTCCTCGATCGACAGCTTGCCGTCCTTCGCCTTCTGACCGAATTCGGCGATCTTCTTCTCGATCTCGGCGAGGCTCAGTTGATCCGCATTGCGCAGGATCGGCACGACCAGGCCGCGCGGCGAACCGACCGCGATACCGATGTCGAAGTAGCCGTGATAGACGATGTCGTTACCGTCGATCGACGCGTTCACCAGCGGGAACTTCTTCAGCGCGTGCACGGCCGCCTTCACGAAGAACGACATGAAGCCGAGCTTCACGCCATGTTCCTTCTCGAACTTGTCCTTGTACTTGTTACGCAGTTCCATGACCGGAGCCATGTTCACTTCGTTGAACGTCGTCAGGATCGCGTTGGTCTGCTGCGACTCGAGCAGACGCTCGGCGATACGCGCACGCAGGCGCGACATCGGCACGCGCTGTTCCGGACGGTCGTTCAGCCACGTCGCTGCCGACGCCGGCACCTTCACTTCCGGCAGCGCCGGCTTCGCAGCGGCGGTCTTCGCCGGGGCGGCGGCCGGAGCGGCCTTCGGTGCGCTGCCAGCTGCGAGCGCGTCGCCCTTCGTGACGCGGCCATCGCGGCCCGAACCTGCGACGTCGCCTGCCGACAGGCCCTTCTCGGCCAGCAGCTTCGACGCGGCCGGCGATGCGGCAGCCGAGCTCGATGCGACAGCGGCAGCCGGCTGGGCTGCCGGTGCGGCTGCAGCAGGTGCTGCTGCCGGCTTCACTTCGGCGGCGCCTGCGGCGGCTTCGGCAGCACCTGCCTTCGCTTCGGTGTCGATCGTCGCGATGATCTGGTCGGCAACGACCGTGTCACCGTCGTTCTGCAGCACTTGCGCGAGCACGCCCGCGGCCGGTGCCGGCACTTCGAGCACGACCTTGTCGGTCTCGAGTTCGATCAGGATTTCGTCCTGCGCGACTGCTTCGCCCGGCTTCTTCTTCCACTGCAGCATGGTGGCTTCCGACACCGACTCCGAAAGCTGGGGGACTTTGACTTCTACGATAGCCATGTGATTTTCCTGGATGCTTAATCTGGGTAATGACGAGGTTCGTGCGATTCCTTCGGCCGGAGCGGCGCGCGACGCGCCCGGCGGGCCAAAAGAGACGGGAAAGCGCCGCGCGCCTTCCCGTTTCGCTTCCGTCGGTTATTTCGCGATCGATGCGCTCTTCAGGCGGCCGAACGCACCTTCGATCAGTGCCTTCTGCTGCTCGTAGTGCTTCGCGTAGTAGCCAACCGCCGGCGAGGCCGAAGCCGGACGGCCGCTGTATGCCAGCTTCTGCCCTTCCTTCATGCCTTCCTTCAGGTGGTGCTCGACGTAGAACCAGGGGCCCTGGTTCTGCGGCTCGTCCTGCACCCAGACCACTTCAGTCGCGTTCTCGTACTTCTTCATTTCGGCTTCGAACTGCTTGTGCGCGAACGGATACAGCTGCTCGATACGGATGATCGCGACGTCGTTCGCCTTCGCTTCGCGGCGATGTGCGACGAGGTCGTAATACACGCGGCCCGAGCATGCCAGCACGCGCTTGACCTTCTTCGCGTCGATGCCGCCGTCGGTTTCGCCCAGCACCGGCTGGAACGAACCCTTCGCGAGTTCCGACAGATCCGACACCGCTTCCTTGTGGCGCAGCAGCGACTTCGGCGTCGCGACGATCAGCGGCTTGCGGAACAGACGGATCATCTGGCGACGCAGCAGGTGGAAAATCTGCGCCGGCGTCGTCGGCTGAACGACCTGCATGTTGTGATCGGCACACAGTTGCAGGAAACGCTCGATACGGGTCGACGAGTGTTCCGGACCCTGGCCTTCGTAGCCGTGCGGCAGCAGCATCGTGAGACCCGACACGCGGCCCCACTTCACTTCACCCGACGAAATGAACTGGTCGATCACGACCTGCGCACCGTTGACGAAGTCGCCGAACTGGGCTTCCCACAACACGAGCGTGTTCGGCTCGGCGGTCGAGTAACCGTATTCGAAGCCCAGCACCGCTTCTTCCGACAGCACCGAGTCGATCACCGTGAACTTCGCCTGACCTTCGGCGATGTTCTGCAGCGGCACGTACGTGCCGTCGTTCCAGCGCTCGCGGTTCTGGTCGTGCAGCACCGCGTGACGGTGCGTGAACGTGCCGCGGCCCGAGTCCTGGCCCGTCAGGCGCACCGAGTAGCCCGATGCGACGAGCGACGCGAATGCGAGGTGTTCGCCCATGCCCCAGTCGAGCGGCTGGTCGCCGCGCGCCATGTTGCGGCGGTCGTTGATCACGCGCTCGACGAGCGGGTGAACCTTGAAGTTTTCCGGGACCGTCGTGATGCGTTCGCCGAGGCGCTTCAGTTCGGCGAGCGGCACGGCCGTATCGGCTGCGTCCGTCCACTTGCGGTTCAGGAACGGAACCCAGTCGACCGCGTACTTGCTCTTGTAGTTCGACAGGACCGGATCCACCGTGTGGTGGCCGTCGTCCATCGCCTTGCGGTACGCCTTCACGTAGTTGTCGGCGTCTTCCGCGGTGATCACGCCCTGCTGCACGAGCTTCTCGGCGTACAGCGCACGGGTGCCCGGGTGCTGCGCGATCTTCTTGTACATCAGCGGCTGCGTGACGGCCGGCGTGTCCTGCTCGTTGTGACCCAGCTTGCGGAAGCAGACGATGTCGATCACGACATCCTTGTGGAACTGCATCCGGTAGTCGATCGCGATCTGGATCGCGAGCACGACGGCTTCCGGATCATCGCCGTTCACGTGCAGCACCGGCGCCTCGATCATCTTGACCACGTCGGTACAGTACAGCGTCGAGCGCGCGTCGCGCGGGTCGGACGTCGTGAAGCCGATCTGGTTGTTGATGACGATGTGCAGCGTGCCGTGCGTGCCGTAACCGCGCGTCTGCGCGAGGTTCAGCGTTTCCATCACGACGCCCTGGCCGGCGAAGGCCGCGTCGCCGTGGATCTGCACCGGCAGCACCTGCAGGCCGTCTTCGTCGCCGCGACGGTCCATCCGCGCCTTCGCGGAACCTTCGACCACCGGGTTCACGATTTCGAGGTGCGACGGGTTGAACGCGAGCGACAGGTGGACCGGGCCGCCTTCGGTCGACACGTCCGACGAGAAGCCCTTGTGATACTTCACGTCGCCGGCCGGCAGGTCGTCGACGTGCTTGCCTTCGAATTCGGCGAACAGGTCGGCCGGCATCTTGCCCAGCGTGTTGACCAGCACGTTCAGACGCCCGCGGTGCGCCATGCCGATGATGATTTCCTGCACGCCGCTCTTGCCTGCGTGCTGGACGACTTCGTCCATCGCCGCGATGAAGCTTTCGCCGCCTTCGAGCGAGAAGCGCTTCTGGCCGACGTACTTGGTGTGCAGATAGCGCTCGAGGCCTTCCGCTGCCGTCAGGCGATTCAGGATGTGCTTCTTCTTGTCGACCGAGAAGGCCGGCGTCGCGCGAGTCGATTCCAGGCGCTCCTGCCACCAGCGCTTCTGCTCCGGATCGCTGATGTACATGAACTCGGCGCCGATCGTGCCGCAGTACGTGTCACGCAGGCCCTTGACGATGTCGCGCAGCGAAGCCTGGTCGAAACCGAAATACAGGTTGCTTGCGCTGTAGGTCTGGTCGAGGTCGCCTTCGGAGAAGTCGTAGAACGCGGGTTCGAGCTCGGGAATGGCGGGACGTTCGCGACGCTTCAGCGGATCCAGATTGGCCCATTGCGAGCCGAGGAAGCGATAGGCGCTGATGAGGGACTGGACGTGGACCTGCTTGCGCGCGGTCGCCAGATTGCTGGTGCTTTCGCGCGGGATGAAGGCATTGGCCTTCGCACGCTCGGCGAACGATTCGACGATCGGAAAATGAGCGACGTCATTGGCGGTCGAGCCGTCGGTTGCAGGCACGTTCTGCAGCGCGTCGAAATACTCTCGCCAGTTCTCCGGCACCGATGCCGGATTGTTGAGGTATGCATCGTACAGTTCTTCAACGTACGAAGCATTGCCGCCGAACAGATAGGAGTTCAGCTGAAACTGCTTCATTACATCTGACATTTTACGCTCACCTTTCTTCGAGCTTCTCGAGAAATAGCGGGTTGCTCAACCTTCCGCGACACGGCCTGACCGTTTAGCGGATTGCGAATCAAGTCTTGCTTGGAAGGACCTAAAACTTGCGTGCGCGCAGCATATCACAGAACCGATACCGAAGTTCACGGCGAGATGCGCCCGGAAGCACCGTACGACGGGGTTTTGCCCGATTGCCACGACACCGGGGAACAGTGTTTTGCAACCGCTCCGGTTGCACCTCGCGAGAATGCAAAAAAGCTGCCCGAAGGCAGCCTTTTTTCGTCATGCACGGGAACGATCGATGCTTAGTCGACCGCGCCTTCGCGGCTCGCGCGGCGACGCTCGTGCTCCTTCAGGAAGCGCTTGCGCAGGCGAATCGACTGCGGCGTCACTTCGACGAGCTCGTCGTCGTCGATGAATTCGACCGCGTATTCGAGCGACATCTGGACCGGCGGCACGAGACGCACGGCTTCGTCGGTACCCGACGCACGCACGTTGGTCAGCTGCTTGCCCTTGATCGGGTTCACGACGAGGTCGTTGTCGCGGCTGTGGATGCCGATGATCATGCCCTCATACAGCGCGTCGCCCGGCTTCACGAACATGCGACCGCGATCCTGCAGCTTCCACAGTGCGTATGCCACTGCCGCGCCGTCGTCCTGCGAGATCAGCACGCCGTTGCGGCGCTCGAAGACCGAGCCGTCCTTGACCGGTGCGTACGAGTCGAAGATGTGGCTCATCAGGCCCGTGCCGCGCGTGAGCGTCAGGAACTCGCTCTGGAAGCCGATCAGGCCACGCGCCGAGATCTTGTATTCCAGACGCGTGCGGCCGCGGCCGTCCGACGCCATGTCGAGCATTTCGCCCTTGCGGCGGCCGAGCTCTTCCATCACGCCGCCCTGGTGCTCGTCTTCGACGTCGACGGTCAGCAGCTCGTACGGCTCGTGGCGCACGCCGTCGATTTCCTGCATCACGACGCGCGGACGCGACACGGCCAGCTCATAGCCTTCACGGCGCATGTTTTCGACGAGAATCGTCAGGTGCAGTTCGCCGCGGCCCGACACTTCGAACACCGTTTCGTCGCCCGTGTCCTTCACGCGCAGCGCGACGTTGTGGTTCAGTTCCTTCATCAGGCGATCGCGGATCTGGCGGCTCGTGACGAACTTGCCTTCGCGGCCGGCCAGCGGCGACGAGTTGACGAGGAAGTTCATCGTCAGCGTCGGCTCGTCGACGGTGATCATCGGCAGCGCTTCCGGCGTATCCACCGCGCAGATCGTCGCGCCGATGCCGACATCTTCAATACCGTTGATCAGCACGATGTCGCCTGCTTCGGCCGAGTCGACCTGCACGCGCTCGAGGCCCGTGAACGACAGCACCTGGTTGATCTTGCGGTTCAGCACATCGCCTTCCGGGCCGAAGCGCATCGCGACCGGCTGACCCGGCTTGATGCGGCCACGCGTGATGCGGCCGACGCCGATCCGGCCGACGTACGTCGAATAGTCGAGCGACGTGATCTGCAGCTGCAGCGGCGCGTCCGGATCGGCCGGACGGACCGGCACGTGCTGGAGGACCGCCTCGAACAGCGGGCGCATGTCGCCCTCGCGCGCGGCCGGATCGAGCGACGCATAGCCGTTCAGGCCCGATGCGTAGACGATCGGGAAGTCGAGCTGCTCTTCGGTCGCGCCCAGCTTGTCGAACAGGTCGAAGGTCTGGTTGATGACCCAGTCGATCCGCGCACCCGGACGATCGATCTTGTTGACGATGACGATCGGCTTCAGGCCGAGCGCGAGCGCCTTCTTCGTGACGAAGCGGGTCTGCGGCATCGGGCCTTCGACCGCGTCGACGAGCAGCAGCACCGAGTCGACCATCGACAGCACGCGCTCCACTTCGCCGCCGAAGTCCGCGTGCCCCGGCGTGTCGACGATGTTGATGTGCGTGCCTTCGTATTCGACCGCGCAGTTCTTCGCGAGAATCGTGATCCCGCGCTCTTTTTCGATGTCGTTCGAGTCCATCACCCGTTCGGCAATCTGCTGGTTCTCGCGGAAGGTGCCGGACTGGCGGAGCAGTTGGTCGACGAGCGTGGTCTTGCCGTGGTCGACGTGGGCGATGATGGCGATATTGCGAAGGGCGCGGGTCATAGAAACCTGGAAATCGTTGAACGCGCAAACGCGCACGCTCGTCAGTCCGTGGGACACGTGCGCGCGCGTTGCAGCTTGGAAACCACAAATTATAGCACGTGAGCGTGGCGGCAGCCGGACTCTTCGTTGCAGCGCAACAAACCACCCGCCCTACGGCTGCCCCGCTCCGGATCCACGGGCCCGGCGGCACGCCGAAGACCCTGACGCCGACAAGGGGATTTTGGGGCGCGGAGCGCGCCCTCGCCCGTTCAATTAACATTTGCCGCGGCAAGCAATTGTGCCTATACTGCTGCCTAGTCAACTATTGCAGCCTCAGGGTTTTATGTCGGATTCTCCTTCCCAACCGCCTGTTTCGCCGCTGTCCTCGTATCAGATGAACGACAGCGTCGGTTATCTGATGTCGCGTGTGAAATCGGTGATGACCAACCTCGTCACGCAGCGCACGCAGGAAGAGCTCGGCATCACCGGCACGCAGGCGAGCATGCTGTTCATGATCGCGGTCGGCAGATGCTCGACGGCCGCCGAGCTCGCGCGGGAATACGGGATCGACGCGAGCGCGGTCACGCGCCTGCTCGATCGCGTCGAGAAGCGCGGGCTGCTGTCCCGCGTGCGCAGCATCGAGGATCGGCGGGTCGTGCGGCTCGAGCTGACCGACGAAGGCCGGGCGCTTGCCGAGCGGCTGCCGCCGGTGTTCCGCAGCGTGCTCGACGAGCTGCTCGGCGGATTTACGCCGGAAGAAGTCGGGTTCCTCAAGAGCATGCTGCGCCGCATTCTCAGCAATTATTGCGAGAACGCCGGCGGTGGCGCCCCGCAATAGTTGCCATAACAATTACTTTTGACAGATTAATGTAAGGAAATCCTTGCAGTGTCCATCATTCATTCCGAGTCAGGGAACAGCGCGATGAAACCCTCCCCGTTGTCCGTGCGCGCCGGGTCGTGCCGCGCCGCCGTCGCCGCCGCGGTTGCCGCGCTGGCGCTGGCGGGCTGCGCAAACTACATCGGCATCAAGAGCGACAAGCAGATCGCGCCCGCATCGCAATTCGACACCACGCAGAGCCTGCCGGCCCAGGGCGGCCAGTGGCCGGCGCTCGACTGGGCCAACCAGTTCGGCGATCCGCAGCTGCCGAAGTTGATCGACGAAGCGCTCGAGGGCAGCCCGTCGATCGCGCAGGCGCAGGCGCGCATCGCGAAAGCATCGTCGTACATCGAATCGTCGCGCTCGAACCTGATGCCGAAGGCCGAAGCTAGCTACTCGTGGACGCGCGAGCTGTATTCGTCGAACGCACTGTTCCCGCCGCCGTACGGCGGCCAGTGGTACAGCGAGAACAATGCGCTCGCGAGCGCGTCGTGGGATCTCGACCTGTGGGGCAAGAATCGCGAGCGCCTGCACACGGCCGTGTCGCAGGAAAAGGCCGCGGAAGCCGACATGCAGCAGGCGCGCATCACGCTCGCGGCGTCGGTCGCCCGCACCTACAACTCGCTCGCGCAACTCTATGCGCTGCGCGACATCGCGCAACGCGAGATCACCAACCGCCAGACGGTCGGCAAGATCACCGACGGCCGCGTGTCGGCCGGCCTCGACACCAACGTCGAACGCCAGACCGCGCGCGGCAATATCGCGACGACCCAGGCGTCGCTGTCCGACCTCGACGGCCAGATCACGACCGTGCGCTACCAGCTCGCCGCGCTGCTCGGCAAGGGTCCGGACCGCGGGCTGCAGATCGCCGCGCCGGTGCTGAGCCCGGCGGGCGACGTCGCGCTGCCCGGCAACCTGCCGGCCGACCTCGTGTCGCGCCGCCCCGACATCGTCGCCGCGCGCTGGCAGGTCGAGGCCGCGATGCACGACGTGAAGGAAGCGAAGGCCGAATTCTTCCCGGATGTGAACCTCGCGGCCGGCTTCGGCTTCGATGCGTTCGGCTGGGGCAAATTCCTGAATTTCGCGAGCCGCCAGGCGCAGTTCGGCCCGGCCATCCATCTGCCGATCTTCGATGCCGGCGCGTTGCGCGCGCAGCTCAAGGGCCGTTATGCGGACTTCGACCTGTCGGTCGCGAACTACAACCAGACGCTGATCAACGCGCTGAACGACGTCGCGACGCAGGTCGCGTCGATCCGCGCGGTCGATCGCCAGATGGACGACGCGCAGCGTGCGCTCGACGCGTCGACGCGCGCTTACGATCTCGCCGTGATCCGCTACAAGGCCGGCCTGTCGCCCCAGCTCCAGGTGCTGACCGCGGACAGCAACCGCCTCGCATCGGAACAGACGGTGACCAACCTGAAGATGCGCCGGCGCGACATGCAGCTCGCGCTGATCAAGGCGCTCGGCGGCGGGTTCGACGCGACCGGCACGCGGCTCGCCGCGCCCGACGCCGACAAGCCGACGAAACAGGCCGCCAACTGATCCGGCGCCACCACTACGCAGACACTCGAAATAACGGACGGAGAAAATCGCCATGAGCGACCCTCAACAAAACGCCGCCAGCGCACAGCCGCAGAACAACGGGAAGCGCAAACGGATGATGACGCTGCTGATCGCGGTCATCGTGATCGCGGCCATCGCGTACGGCCTGTACTACTTCCTCGTCGCGCGCTTCCATGAAGAGACCGACGACGCGTACGTAAACGGCAACGTCGTGCAGATCACGCCGCAGATCACGGGTACCGTGATCGCCGTGAAGGCCGACGATACGCAGACGGTCAAGGCCGGCGACCCGCTCGTCGTGCTCGACCCGGCCGACTCGCAGGTCGCACTGCAGCAGGCCGAGGCCAATCTCGCGCAGACGGTGCGCCAGGTGCGCGGCCTGTTCGTCAACGACGATCAATACCGTGCGCAAGTCGCGCTGCGCCAGTCCGACCTGTCGAAGGCGCAGGACGACCTGCGCCGCCGCGTGGCCGTCGCGCAGACGGGCGCCGTGTCGCAGGAAGAAATCTCCCACGCACGCGACGCGGTGCGCGCCGCCCAGGCGTCGGTCGACGCGGCGCAACAGCAGCTCGCATCGAACCGCGCGCTGACCGCGAACACGACGATCGCGTCGCACCCGAACGTGATGGCTGCCGCGGCGAAGGTGCGCGACGCCTACCTCGCGAACGCGCGTAACGTGCTGCCCGCGCCGGTCACCGGCTATGTCGCGAAGCGCTCGGTGCAGGTCGGCCAGCGCGTGTCGCCGGGCAACCCGCTGATGTCGGTCGTGCCGCTGAATGCGGTGTGGGTCGACGCGAACTTCAAGGAAGTCCAGCTCAAGCACATGCGCATCGGCCAGCCGGTCGAGCTGACGGCCGACATCTACGGCTCGTCGGCGGTCTACCACGGCAAGGTCGTCGGCTTCTCGGCCGGGACGGGCTCGGCGTTCTCGCTGCTGCCGGCGCAGAACGCGACGGGCAACTGGATTAAGGTCGTGCAGCGCCTGCCGGTGCGTATCGAGATCGATCCGAAGGAGCTCGAGAAGCACCCGCTGCGCATCGGCCTGTCGATGCAGGTCGACGTCAACATCAAGGACGAGCGCGGCGACCAGCTCGCCAACGCGCAGAACACCGTCTACGAGACCAACGTGTTCGCGAAGTACGGCGATGAAGCCGACGCCGAGATCGCACGCATCATCGCCGAAAACGCGGGCGGCAACGCAGCGGCACCGGCCGCGGCTGCAGCGAAATCGAGCGGCACCGCCAAGATGATGTAACGACTCCGACTCCGGAAAAACTACCGACATGGCACAGGCTCCAGTCTCCCACCCGCCCCTGCAGGGCGGGCAACTCGTGCTCGGGACGATCGCGGTATCGCTCGCGGTGTTCATGAACGTGCTCGACACGTCCATCGCGAACGTCGCGATCCCGACCATCTCGGGCGACCTCGGCGTATCGTCCGACCAGGGTACGTGGGTCATCACGTCGTTCGCGGTCGCGAACGCGATCTCCGTGCCGCTGACGGGTTGGCTGACCGATCGCTTCGGACAGGTTCGCCTGTTTCTCGCGTCGATCCTCCTGTTCGTCATCTCGTCGTGGATGTGCGGGCTGGCGCCGACCCTGCCGTTCCTGCTCGCGTCGCGCGTGCTGCAAGGCGCGGTCGCGGGGCCGATGATTCCGCTGTCGCAATCGCTGCTGCTGTCGAGCTACCCGCGCGCGAAGGCGCCGATGGCGCTCGCGCTGTGGTCGATGACGACGCTGATCGCACCGGTCGCGGGCCCGATCCTCGGCGGCTGGATCTCCGACAACTATTCGTGGCCGTGGATCTTCTACGTGAACATCCCGGTCGGCATCGCCGCCGCGCTGGCCACGTGGTCGATCTATCGCACGCGCGAATCGACGGTGCGCCGCGCGCCGATCGACGGCGTCGGCCTCGCGCTGCTCGTGCTTTGGGTCGGTTCGCTGCAGATCATGCTCGACAAGGGCAAGGATCTCGACTGGTTCGCGTCGACGACGATCATCGCGCTCGCGCTGATCGCGGTCATCTCGTTCGCGTTCTTCGTGATCTGGGAGCTGACGGCCGAACATCCGGTCGTCGACCTGTCGCTGTTCCGCATGCGCAATTTCACGGGCGGCACGATTGCGCTCGCGGTCGGCTACGGGCTCTACTTCGGCAACCTCGTGCTGCTGCCGCTGTGGCTGCAGACGCAGATCGGCTACACGGCCACCGATGCGGGCCTCGTGATGGCGCCCGTCGGGCTGTTCGCGATCCTGCTGTCGCCGCTGACCGGCAAGTTCCTGCCGCGCACGGACCCGCGCTACATCGCGACCGCCGCGTTCCTCACGTTCGCGCTGTGCTTCTGGATGCGCTCGCGCTACACGACCGGCGTCGACGAGTGGTCACTGACGCTGCCGACGCTCGTGCAAGGCATCGCGATGGCCGGCTTCTTCATCCCGCTCGTGTCGATCACGCTGTCCGGCCTGCCCGGCCATCGCATTCCTGCGGCGTCGGGCCTGTCGAACTTCGTGCGGATCATGTGCGGCGGCATCGGCACGTCGATCTTCCAGACTGCGTGGGATCACCGGAACAACTTCCACCACGCGCAACTGGTCGAGCAGGCGAACCCGTACAACCCGACGTTCAACCAGGCTGTCACTCAGATGGGCAACCTCGGGCTGACGCAGAATCAGGCGCACGGCCTCATCAACAACATGGCCACGCAGCAGGCCGCGCAACTGGGCGTGAACGATCTGTTCTATATCTCGGCGGCGATCTTCGTGCTGCTGATCGGACTCATCTGGATCACGAAGCCCGAACGCGCGGGCGGCGGCGATGCGGGGGCGGCGGCGTCGGCTGCGCACTGAGCACCGCGCTCGAACGCGCGCGCCAAACAAAATAGCCCGGTCGATTCCGACCGGGCTATTTTTTTATTCCGACGGCGGCGCTTGCGCGCCGCGCATCACGCAGCCGTCACGACCAGGCGTTCGGGTGCGAGCACGCCGTTGGCCTTGCGCGCCACGCCGAGCAGCCGTGCCGCATCGTACACGCGCACACGCTCGCCCTCTGCCGCATCGATCGGATCGAGCGCCGACAGCGGCAAGCGCTGACCATGCAGGAACCGCTTCGCGCCGGCTTCGTCGAGACGCACCAGCGGAAACGTCGACAACAGCGCGTCGACCGGCTGAAGCCACGCATCGCGCGCCGCTTCGTCCGCATCGGACAGCGCGTCGAGCGTCACCGCATGCTCGAGCGTCAGCGCGCCGACACCCGTACGACGCAACATCGTCAGATGCGCGCCGCAACCGAGCGCTTCGCCGATATCTTCGGCCAGCGTACGCACATACGTGCCCTTGCTGCAGGTCACGCGAAACGTCACGTCCGGCAGCTCGCAGGCCAGCAGGTCGAGTGCAAGAATCGTCACGTTGCGGCCTTCCCGTTCGACCGTCTGGCCCGCGCGCGCATATTCGTACAGCGGCTTGCCGTCGCGCTTGAGCGCCGAATACATCGGCGGCACCTGCACGATCTCGCCGGTAAAACGTGCGAGTGCGGCTTCCACCGCCGCGCGATCGCATTCGACCGCGCGTGTGTCGAGCACGTCGCCTTCCGCGTCGCCGGTGGTCGTGCGCACGCCCAGACGCATCGTCGCTTCGTAGGTCTTGTCCGCTTCCAGCAAGTCCTGCGAGAACTTCGTCGCCTCGCCGAAGCACAACGGCAACAGGCCCGAGGCCAGCGGATCGAGCGTGCCGGTGTGACCGGCTTTCTTCGCGAGAAGCAGGCGCTTCGCGCGAATCAGGGCGTCGTTGCTCGACAGGCCGACCGGCTTGTCGAGCAGGAGGACGCCGTCCAGCGCGCGCCGGGGCACGCGCGGACGCTGGGAGGCTGCATTCGTCATAGGGCGCGCGCGCTCAATCGTCCTTCGCGGGCGCGTCGGCTTCGTCGTCGTCCTTCGCGCGCGTCGAGTTGGCCTCCTTGATGAGGCGCGACATTTCCACGGCCTTCTCGATCGTCTGGTCGTAATGGAAATGCAGCGTCGGCACCGTATGAATATGCAGGCGCTTGAACAGCAGGTTGTGAAGGTGACCCGACGCGTGGTTCAGCGCTTCCTGCGTCTTGTCCGGATCGCCGGTGAGCGCCGTGAAATAGATCTTTGCGTGCGCGTAGTCCGGCGTGAGCTCCACGCTCTGGATGGTTACGATACCGATGCGCGGGTCTTTGACCTCGCGCATGATGAGTTCGGACAGATCGCGCTGAATCTGGTCGGCGATCTGAACGTTGCGATTGGGGGAAGTACGTTTCCTGGACATGATCCATCCCTGATTCGTTTATCAGGATAATGCGGCCGCCGTCTGGCGCGCCGCCATGAAAATGGGCGGGACAGGCCCACAAGCCTGCCCCGCCCACGAGCCGATACGCGACGATTACAGCGTACGCGCGACTTCGGTCACTTCGAAGACTTCGAACTGGTCGCCTTCGGTGACGTCGTTGAAGTTCTTCACCGACATACCGCACTCGAAGCCTTGCTTCACTTCCTTCACGTCGTCCTTGAAGCGCTTCAGCGATTCGAGTTCGCCCGTGAAGATCACGACGTTGTTGCGCAGTACACGCACCGACGACGAGCGCTTGACGATACCGTCCGTGACCATACAGCCGGCGACCGTGCCGATCTTCGGCACCTTGAACACCTGGCGCACCTCGACCATACCGGTGATGACCTCGCGCTTCTCCGGCGCCAGCATGCCCGACATCGCGGCCTTCACCTCATCCACTGCGTCGTAGATGATGTTGTAGTAGCGGATGTCGATACCGTTCGATTCGGCCAGCTTGCGCGCCTGTGCATCCGCACGCGTGTTGAAGCCGATGATGACCGCCTTCGATGCCGTCGCGAGGTTGACGTCGTTTTCGCTGATGCCGCCCACCGCGCTGTGCACGATCTGCACGCGCACTTCGTCGGTCGACAGCTTGAGCAGCGACTGCACGAGCGCTTCCTGCGAGCCCTGCACGTCCGCCTTGATGATGAGCGGCAGGTTCTGCACTTCGCCTTCGCCCATCTGCTCGAGCATGCTTTCCAGCTTCGCGGCCTGCTGCTTCGCCAGCTTGACGTCGCGGAACTTGCCCTGGCGGAACAGCGCGATTTCGCGCGCCTTGCGCTCGTCCGGCAGTACGATGACTTCCTCACCGGCACCCGGCACTTCCGACAGACCCTGGATTTCGACCGGGATCGACGGGCCGGCTTCCTTCGTCGGCTTGCCGTTCTCGTCGAGCATCGCACGCACGCGGCCATAAGCCGAGCCTGCGAGCACGACGTCGCCGCGGTTCAGCGTACCCGACTGCACCAGGATCGTCGCGACCGGGCCCTTGCCCTTGTCCAGCTTCGCTTCGATCACGATGCCCTTGGCCGGCGCCTCGATCGGTGCCTTCAGTTCCAGCACTTCGGCCTGCAGCAGCACGTTCTCGAGCAGGTCGTCGATACCGACGCCCGTCTTGGCCGACACCGGCACGAACGGCGAATCGCCACCGTATTCTTCCGGCACGACGCCTTCCGCGACCAGTTCCTGCTTGACGCGGTCCGGGTTCGCTTCCGGCTTGTCGATCTTGTTGATCGCCACGACGATCGGCACGCCACCCGCCTTCGCGTGAGCGATGGCTTCCTTCGTCTGCGGCATCACGCCGTCGTCGGCAGCCACCACCAGCACCACGATGTCGGTCGCCTTCGCGCCGCGTGCACGCATTGCCGTGAACGCTTCGTGACCCGGCGTATCGAGGAACGTGATGACACCGCGCGGCGTTTCGACGTGGTATGCGCCGATGTGCTGCGTAATGCCGCCCGCTTCGCCCGCTGCAACCTTCGCGCGGCGGATGTGGTCGAGCAGCGAGGTCTTGCCGTGGTCGACGTGGCCCATCACGGTGACGACCGGCGGACGCGGCAGCTGCTCCGCATCGGTGGTGGTCTCGCCTTCGACCAGCAGCGCTTCCGGATCGTCCAGCTTCGCGGCAACCGCGCGGTGGCCCAGTTCCTCGACGACGATCATCGCCGTTTCCTGGTCCAGCACCTGGTTGATCGTGACCATCTGGCCCATCTTCATCATCACCTTGATGACTTCCGAGGCCTTGATCGACATCTTGTGTGCGAGATCGGCAACCGAGACGGTTTCCGGCACGTGCACTTCACGCACGATCGGTTCGGTCGGTGCCTGGAACGTCGATGCGCTGTCCTGGTGACGGCCACGACCCTTCGGGCCGCCGCGCCAGCCGCGGTCGACGCCGCCGCTCGAATCGCCGCGCGTCTTGATGCCGCGGCGCTTCGCTGCGTCGTCCTGCCAGCCGCCCTTGCCGCCACCCGGCTTCTTGTTGCGGTCGCCCGCACCTGCCGGTGCCGTGGTCGCCGGCGCTGCGCCGGCCGGCTTCTTCACGGCCGGACGTGCCGCGCTTGCGCCCGCCGGCTTTGCCGGCTTGTGCAGCGTGCCCTTCGCTTCGACCGGCTTCGGCGGTTCCACCGGCTTCGGCGGCTCGACTGCCTTGACCATGGCCTTGCGCGGCGTGTTCATCATTTCGCGGATCGCGCGCGCTTCGGCCTCGGCCGCCTCGCGACGCTTGCGAATCTCTTCCTGCTCGGCGCGCGTCTTGTCCGCCGCCTCGCGTGCAGCGTCCTCGGCCTTCTTCGCCGCTTCGCGCTGGGCCGCACGTTCGGCGGCCGCGCGTGCTTCGTCCTGCGCGGACTGCGCACCGGCCGTTTCCTGCTGAGCCTCGGCGGCCTGCTGGGCGGCAACCTGCTGTGCCTCTACGGCTGCGGCCGCGGCACGCTTCGCTGCCGCTTCTTCCTCGGCACGACGACGCTGGGCCTCGGCCGCTTCCTCGCGGGCGCGGCGCTCGGCTTCCTCGCGCTCGAGGCGCTCCTGGCGCTCGCGCAGTTCCTGCGCCTGCTTCTCGAGCAGCTCGGCCTCGCGGCGCGCTTCTTCCTCGCGACGCTTCAGTTCCGCATCGTCGTCCGCTTCGGCGACTTGCGCCTGACCCTGTTCCGCACCTTCGGCCACGTCGTCGCGCTTGACGAACGTACGCTTCTTGCGGACCTCGACCTGAATGGTGCGAGCCTTGCCCGTCGCGTCAGATTGCTTGATCTCCGACGTATGCTTGCGGGTCAGCGTGATCTTGCGCTTGTCGCCGTCGGTTGCGCCGTGCGACTTGCGCAAATGATCGAGCAGACGCGCCTTGTCCGCCTCGGACAGCGCATCGTCTTCACTCGCTTTCTGGACGCCCGCTGCCTGCAGCTGTTCGAGCAGCACACCAGCAGGCATTTTCAGTTCCGCGGCAAATTGGGCTACGTTGTTACTCGCCATTCATTCCTCTTAGTGCAAGGACCGATTCCTTGCGGTTAGCATCGGGTCAGGCCATACGGCCGCCATCAAATCAGTGCGCCATGGTCATTTCTCACTGGAACCAGTGTTCACGTGCTTTCATGATCAACGCCTTAGCGGCATCCTCTTCCATCCCGGTCATATCGACCAGTTCATCCACAGCCAGCTCGGCGAGATCGTCCCGCGTCTGCATGCCGTGTTCGGCCAGCTTTGCGAGCAACTCCGGCGTGACGCCGTCGAGGCCCTTCAAATCCAGCGCTGCGTTTTCGACCTTTTCTTCGTTGGCGATCGCCATCGTCAACAGTGCGTCGCGTGCGCGGTTGCGCAGCTCGTGCACGGTGTCCTCGTCGAATGCCTCGATTTCGAGCATTTCGTTGAGCGGCACGTAAGCGATCTCTTCGAGGCTCGTGAAGCCTTCGTCGATCAGGATATCGGCAACTTCTTCGTCGACGTCGAGACGCGCCATGAAGAGCGCACGCAGTCGATCGCGCTCTTCACCCTGCTTCAGGGCGGATTCGTCCGGCGTCATGATGTTGATCTGCCAGCCGGTCAGTTCGCCGGCAAGGCGAACGTTCTGACCGCTGCGGCCGATCGCGACAGCCAGCTCGTTCTCGTCGACGACGACGTCCATCGAGTGCTTTTCTTCATCGACGACGATCGACTGGACGGCTGCCGGCGCGAGCGCGCCGATCACGAACTGGGCGGGATCCTCGGACCATAGCACGATGTCGATGTTTTCGCCACCAAGCTCGTTGCGCACGGCCTGCACGCGGGAGCCGCGGATGCCGACGCAGGTACCGATCGGATCGATCCGCTTGTCGTAGGCGATCACGCCGATCTTCGCGCGCACGCCCGGATCGCGAGCGGCTGCCTTGATCTCGAGCAGGCCCTGCTCGATTTCCGGCACTTCCATCTCGAACAGCTTCATCAGGAACTCGGGCGCCGTGCGCGAGAGTTCGATCTGCGGACCGCGCGCGGTGCGGTCGACCTTCGCGATGTACGCACGCACGCGGTCGCCCACGCGCAGGTTTTCCTTCGGAATCAGCTGGTCGCGGCGCAGCAGCGCTTCGACACGGCCCGATTCGACGATGAAGTTGCCCTTGTCGAGGCGCTTCACCGTGCCCGTCATGATCTTTTCGCCGCGCTCGAGGTAGTCGTTCAGGATCTGCTCGCGCTCGGCATCGCGCACCTTCTGCAGGATCACCTGCTTGGCGGCCTGCGCGCCGATACGGCCGAACTCGATCGACGGCACCGGCTCCTCGACGAATTCGCCGACTTCGACGTCGGGGTTCTGCTCACGCGCTTCGAACAGCAGGATCTCGCGATCCGGCTCCTGCAAGCCTGCCTCGTCAGGGACGACGAGCCAGCGACGGAAGGTTTCGTGCTCGCCGCTTTCGCGATCGATATGGACGCGGATTTCGGCGCCTTCGTCGAACAGCTTCTTGGAAGCGGACGCGAGCGCAGCCTCGAGGGCGCCCAGCACCACATCCTTGTCGACGTTTTTCTCGCGCGCCAGCGCATCCACCAGCATCAACACTTCGCGACTCATTATTTGCGGCTCCTAAAGTCAACTTGCGGAATCAGGCGGGCTTTGTCGATGTCTGCCAGCGTGAAATCCAGCATGGCCGCCTCGCCCTTCTTCCCCTCAAATTCCAAACCGATCGTTTCGCCATTCGGCGCGTGCAGAATGCCGCGGTACGTCTTGCGCCCGTCCAGCGGCTTTTTCAAGGTCACGGAAACTTCGCTGCCGGCGAAGCGCTCGAAGTCGGCCAGTTTCTTCAACGGGCGGTCGAGCCCCGGAGACGAGACTTCGAGCCGTTCGTAATCGATGTTTTCGACCGTCAAGACGTGCTGGAGCTGACGCGTGACCTTTTCGCAATCTTCGAGCGAGATGCCGGCAAGCTGATCGATATAGATGCAAAGCATGCCGCGCCCGGTGCGCTCGAGATCCACCAGCTCGTAGCCGAGCCCGGTGACCGTGGTTTCTATCAGTTCCGTCAGTTGCACAGTGTCCTCTCAGGTGTTCGCGCCCGCCGCTCGCGATTACACCCGCGGGCGCGCGCCTTAGCCGGCGCAGGAAGCGCTACCCGAGATGCCTAACCGTTTCAGCAAAAAAAAATGGGCGGAACGCCCATCTTCTTACTGGTGGTCGCACCTGAGCCGCACATTGAATCCGTACGCCCAGCGACTCTGCGATTATAGCGTTTTTTGGCGCAAACGCCAAGCTAGCCGGTAAATGCAGCGCCCAGCCCGCATTTACCGACCAAAAATGCGAAACCGGACTGTCCGACCAGGCACAATCCGGCAGCGCAATATATATACAGTCGAAAGCAAGTCACGCAGCGCGCGGTGCCGACCCAACCGGATTCACGCCGATTTCGCCGGCGCGCCGGCGGCTTCACGCCGCCGTCCGCCGGAAACGTTCAGCGACCGCGCGAGCGATTGCGCTGCGGGCGCTGACCGCCGCGTGCACCACCACCGGTGTTGCCGCCGCCTTCGGCGCGATTGCCGTTCGGGTTGCGGTTACCGCCGCCCTTGCTGCCGCCACGCTTGGCGCCCGCGCCGCCTTCACGCTTGGGACCCGCGCCATACGACGCGCGATTGCCGTCGACATCGCGACCGCCACCCGAGCGGTTGCCATGGCCCGACGGCGAAACCGGCAGGCTGCCGTAGCCGCTCAGGCCCGGCAGGCCGGGGCCGCCGCGCCGACCGCCACCGCGACGCGGCTGGTCGAGTTGACCATGCGTGGTCAGCACCGGCTCACGGCTGATGAAGCCCATCGACGTCTGCATCGGATCCGGCTGGCGGCGCTCGGCCGGCCCACTGCCACCGCGCTTGCCCTTTTCCTCGGACGGCGCCTTCAGGCCGACGGTCGCCATCAGCTTGCGCACCTGCGCCTCGTCGAGCTCTTCCCAACGGCCGCGCTTCAGGCCGCGCGGCAGCGGGATCGGACCGTGGCGCGTACGGATCAGGCGGCTCACCATCAGGCCGGCCGCTTCGAACATACGGCGCACTTCGCGGTTGCGGCCTTCGGCCAGCGCAACGTGATACCAGTGGTTCGTGCCTTCGCCGCCGCCGTCGCGGATGCGCAGGAAGTTCGCCGGGCCGTCATCGAGCTCGACGCCATGCAGCAGCTTCTGCCGCATGCCTTCGGACAGCTCGCCGACGACACGCACCGCATACTCGCGCTCGACGCTATAACGCGGATGCATGAAGCGGTTCGCGAGATCGCCGGACGTGGTCAGCATCAGCAGACCTTCGGTGTTGAAGTCGAGGCGGCCCACCGCGAGCCATTTCGCCGTCTTCATCGGCGGCAGGCGATCGAACACCGACGGACGACCTTCCGGATCCGCATGGCTGACGATCTCGCCCGTCGGCTTGTGGTACAGCAGCACGCGCGGCGGCTTGTTCGGCAGCTTGCGCTTGACCGGCTTGCCATTGATGCGGACCTGGTCGGTCGGCATGATGCGCTGGCCGATGTGCGCGGGCTCACCGTTCACCGACACGCGGCCGGCGACGATCAGCTCTTCCATTTCGCGGCGCGAGCCCATGCCGGCTTCCGCGAGCACCTTGTGAAGCTTCGGTGCGTCGTCGTCCGGCGACAGCACGCGCTTGTTCGTCGGCTGCGCACGACCGCGCCGCAGCATCGGTGCACGCACGCCGCTGCCGCCCGCGGAGTTGTCCGCGTCGAAGGCCGGCGACGTCACATAGGCGAACAGATCGTCCTGCGACGCTGCATCGCCTTCGACCTTCGCCGCGCCGCCCTCGGCTTTCGCCGGGCTGCCACGCCGCCCCTGGCCGCCTTGTCCGCCCTGCGCACTCTTGGGTGCACCTTCACGCTTGGCGGCCGGCTTGCGGCCGCCCCTGGCCGCGCCTTCCTTGCGCGGTGCGCGTGCGGGCTGCGCTTCGGCGGCCTCGGCCGGCGGCGCGTCTGCGCCTTCGCCGTCCTGCGACTCGCCCTCGGCGCCCTTCGACTTGGCCGCCGCGCGGCGACGCGCGATCAGGCTGCGCGGACCGCGCCGCAGGCCGCGGCGGGGACGCTCGTCACCACCCGCGGCCGGAGCGTCCTGCTCCGGCGCATCGTCGGCACGCGCGGCCTGTGCGGCAGGCGCGGACGATTCAATATCGTGGATATCTGTCAAAACAACCTCAAAATGTCAGGTCTCGCGCCCGGCGCGGGCGCGGCAAGAAGTCGGCCGCGATCAGGCGCGGCGCTGTTCGGGTTCTGCTTCGTCGTCCGGCAGCGCGTCGGCGCCGATGGGCGCACTGGCACTGCGTACGGCATCGGCAAGGCTGTCGGACGTATCGTCCAGCATCTCGCCATCCGCGGGACCGGATCGTGAGGCGCCGGCGTTTCCAGGCTCGCCCGGCATGTCGCCGAGCGCCTCCGCTCCGTCTCCGGCAACCGCGTCGGCGGCCGGCTTGCGATCTTCCTCGTTCCACTCCGCGCGCGGCGGCTCGGACTGCCCGCCGGCCGGCGCTGCTTCGGCGCCGCCCTGTTCGGTTTGAACGCGATCAGCTTCCAGCGTATCGCGGTTCGGTATTTCGTGCGTCGACGCGACGTCCGTCGCCGCGTCGCCCGGCAATTCGTCAGGCTGCGCGTGCGGTTCGTCGGCCGCCGCTTCGCCGGCTTCCGGCGCCGCTTCCAGCGCCGGCACGTCGCCGTCGAAGTCCATCGCCTGCTGCGCGAGCAGCGCGGCCTCGATGTTCGCGGCGGGCTCCTCGAGCGCGGGCAGGTCGTCGAGCGCCTTTAGGCCGAGATCGTCGAGGAACTGCTTGGTCGTCGCATACAGCGCCGGACGCCCCGGCACGTCGCGATGCCCGATCACCTCGATCCAGCCGCGGTCCTCGAGCTGCTTGACCACCTGCGTATTGACCGTGACGCCGCGAATCTCTTCGATGTCGCCGCGCGTGACGGGTTGCCGATACGCAATGATCGCGAGCGTTTCGAGCACCGCGCGCGAATATTTCGGCGGCTTCTCGGGATGCAGTCGATCCAGGTAGTGACGCATCGCCGGCTTGCTCTGAAAGCGCCATCCGGTTGCCAGCGCCACCAGTTCGACACCGCGGCCGGACCAATCCTGTTTCAGATCTTCGAGCAACGTGCGGACCGTGTCAGCCGACACGCCGTCGGCAAAGAGCTTGCGCAAATCGCCGAGCTTCAGCGGTTCCTGCGCGCAGATCAAAGCAGTCTCGAGGACGATCTTCGCCTCTTGGGTATTCATGCAGCTAGGCCAGACCCTGTGGTCAAACGAACCGGATCAAACAGACGAAAGTAACGGAAGACGCGCTCGCCCGATTCTGATCGGTCATATTGATGGGAGCACGAACCGGGGGCGGCGAACCAACTTCAAGCCAGGCCCAAACCGGACGGAACAGCACGGCTCAACGACGGAACCGCGTGACTGAGCGCCATATTACGCAAATTCGCCCGGTGCGTAAAGATGAGCCGAACGGCCCGCCGTTCCGCGGGCCCCGCGGCGCTCCGTCCCCGGTTCAGCGCGCGCCCGCGCCGTGCGCGAGGAAGCGGCGCAAGCGCTCGACGCCTGCATCGAGCCGCGCCGGATCGCATGCATAGCACCAGCGCACGAACCCTTCCCCCTCCGGGCCGAATGCGCGCCCCGGCGCCAGTCCGAGCCCTGTCTCACGCACCAGCGACTTGCAGAACGCGAGGCTGTCTTCGGCGCCCGGTAAGCGCAGGAACAGATACATCGCACCCGGCGGAGGCGGCACGTCGACGCCCGGCAGCGTGCGCAGCGCGGCAACGAGATGGTCACGCGCATCGCGCAGCGCCGCGACGAACGACTGCACGAACGGCTCGCCATCGCGCAGCGCGACTTCGCCTGCAGCCTGGATGAAACCGGGCGCGCATGACGTGTTGTATTCGACCAGCTTCGACAGATCGCCGATGACCGGCGCCGGCGCGACCAGCCATCCGAGCCGCCAGCCCGTCATCGCCCAAGCTTTCGAGAACGAATTCACGACGATCAGCCGCTCGTCGCGTGACGCGATGTCGAGGAACGACGGCGCGCCGGCCGCATCGAACGCGAGTCGTTCGTACACTTCGTCGGCGACCACCCAGATGCCGTGCCGTCGGCAATGCGCGAGCACGGCCTGCTGGTCGTCGCGGGACATCGTCCAGCCGGTCGGATTGTTCGGCGAATTGACGAACAGCATCCGCGTGTCGGGCGTCAGCGCCGCGAGCAGCCGGTCGACATCGAGCCGCCAGCCCGCATCGCCATGGCCGAGCGGCACGCATTCGACCTGTGCACCGAGGATCTTCGGGATTTCGACGAGGTTCGGCCAGAGCGGCGTGACCGCGACGACGCGATCGCCGGGACCGACCAGCAGTTGCGCGGCGAGCATCAGCGCGCTCACGCCCGAACTCGTCACGGCGACCGTATCGACCGGCGTCGCGCCGTGGCGCGCGCTCACGTAGGCCGCGATCGCGCGGCGCAGCGGGACGGTGCCGAGGTTCTGCGTATAGAAGGTTGCGCCGTCGCGCAGCGCCGCCGCGGCCGCGTCGCGAATGAATGCCGGCGTCACGCGATCGGATTCGCCGAACCAGAACGGCAGCACGTCGGGCACGTCGAAGCCGGCGTTCGCCACTTCCCTGATCAGCGACGGACGCAGCGCCTGGACTGCGCTGCGTGCCGCCGGCGCGCCCGTCGCCGGGCCGGCATCTGCGGAATGCGTCATCGAGAACTGCCCCCGTGGAACACGATCCGCGTAGTGTACCGGCGTGCGCGCCGGATCCGCACCGTCAGTCGAGGTCCTCCGCCCGCGCCGGCATCTGGCGCGCGAGCTCCCAGATCGCCTGCGCGGCGGGCGACAGCGACCGGTCGCGGCGGCGCACCAGTTCGACGGTGCGCTCGGTACGCGGCGTCAGCGGCCGTGCGACCAGCGTCGATCCTGCCGGCAGCGGCAGCGACAGCCACGGCTGCACGCTCACGCCGACCCCGGCCTCGACGAGCCCGAATACCGTCGCCGAATGCCCGAGTTCCTGCATGACCGTCGCATTCACCCGATGGGTGGCCAGCGCAGCGTCGATCAGCGGCCGGCTGCCGGACGCATGGTCGAGCAGCACGAGGCGCTCGCCGTCGAGTGCCGTCCACGGCACCTCGGGCCGCGCCGCAAGCGGATGATCGGCGCGCGCGACCAAACAGAACGAATCGGTCATCAACGGTTCGCACACGAGATCGGCCACGGTGAGCGGCCCGATGACGACGCCGAAATCGACCTCGCTCGACTTCACCTTGCGCAGCACGTCGCTCTGCACGTCGTCGCGCAAGCCAAGCGTGACGAACGGGAACTGGCGCTCGCACGACGCGACAACGCGCGGCATCAGCCGGCACGCGATCGTCGGGCTCGCGGCGACGATCACGCGCCCCCGCCGCTGCTCGCCGATCTCGCGAATCTCGCGCAGCGTGTCGTCGAGATCGTCGATCAGCCGGGACACGCTCGCGATCAGGTTTGCGCCGACATCGGTCAACTGCACGTCGCGCGTGGTCCGGTCGATCAGCTTCAGCCCGAGCTCCGTCTCGAGCTCGCGCACGCAACGGCTCACCGCGGACTGCGTGAGCCCGATCTCGTCGCCCGCGCGGCTGAAGCTCCTGAGCCGCGCTACCTCGATGAACACGCGAAGCTGGCGCAGCGTTACGTTCATCCCTTCACCTCATCAATCGTGGATACCGATGCGCGATTTTAATGCGCGAAACACGCTTCGATGTGCGAATCCGGCATCGACCACCCATGTTTCGCTGCGGTGCAATATTCGCGCGAACGCACGCGGTACGGGCGAATTGCACAAGATTGGTGATTGTCCCGATTTGCTGCCGGGTTATTTTGGCGTCTTATACGCCCCTAGCTGACTTAGCCGTTAGCCCGCTGCCAAGCGGCTCTCGAGGGAATCGCCTCCGACGTGGCACACATCGTGCTTTATCTGACGCACAGGGCGCAGGTTTTCGTCGGACGGGAAGGCAGAAACGCCGCTGCCGGCCAACCGGACGCCCCCACCCGGCACTCGACGTTCGAGTGCCTGAAGAGTGCGCGGCGCAGGGCAGCGCACCGGAGTTAGCTTCGCTGAGGTGAGGACATGATGCTGTTCGACGATTTGAGAGATAACGAGTGGGCGCTGGTCGAAGGTCTGTTTTGCTCGGAACCCGCACGAAGCGAACGGCGCGGCCGTCCCCGCGTGGAGGCCCGTTCCGTGGTCAATGCCGTGCTGTGGGTACTGTCGACGGGTGAAGGCTGGTCCAAACTGCCGGGCCGCTATCCGTCGCCGCCGACCTGCCGCCGTCGCTTCGACGAATGGCAGGCAGACGGTACGCTCGCCGAAATCGTCAAGCGACTCGGCACGAGCGGCCGCCAGATCTCGTTGCGCGGTCGCATCGGGGCAAGCGCGGCGAAGCCGCCTGCACCGCCGAGCCGCGACCGGCTGCGCGGCGCCTTCTGGACCAATCCGGAATCCTGGCGCGCCCCCGTGAAGATGGCGTAACGCATGCTCGATCGGGCGGCTTCGGCCGCCCGGTTTCTTTCAGCGCCCCGTTCATTGCGCGGCGCTCGCGTCGTCGTCGATCCCCGCTGTCGTGCTGCGATACATCTCTTTACTATTATTTACAGCAAACCTGCACTCCCGCGCTTACCTTAGCGTCATATCAACAAGCTGCGCCGGCGGCTTGAAGGGAGCCCCCGCCATGAAACCAATGTCACTGCTCGTCGCATGCGGCATTGTCATTTCACTGGCGCTGACCGCCCCCGCTCGCGCCGATGATCGCGGCAAGCAGCCTCACCGCCAGCAAGAACACCGGAATTCCCTTCGCCAGCAACCGCCCGCCACGGCGTCCAATCGGCAGACCGTGCCGCGCGGCGACTTGCGCGGCGACATCGCCAGCAACGCACGCGCGCGCATCGGCTCGCAGCCGACCGAGCTGCCGCGCCATCCGTAGCCCGGCAACCTGCAGGTTTTCGTCAAAGAAAATTCCCCGATTCGGGAACTGCTCGATATGCGACGAGTCACATTCGTTGCCATGAGCACAGCGTGGCAACAGCAAAAGTATCCGGTACGCCCGTATCCTCGCGATACGGGCTTTTTTTCGGCGTGTCGCGCAGGGCTGCGCGAGGACAGGCGCGCGCCGCTACAGGCGGCTTTCGAGAATCGCCACGGCGCTGGCTTCGCTCAATGCGTAGTCGTCCATGCGGCGATCGGTCCAGGAAAGTAATTTCTCGTCGCGCTCGAGGCGCGCGCATTCGGCTCGACCGTTGTCGGTCAGCACCGCGATGTCGACCGGCGCATGAAAACCCGGTGCGGGCGCAACGGTCTTCTGCCTGACCGTGTCCATCAGTCCTAGCGACCGGAGATACTCGAACACGCCCGGGCGGCGCGCCCACGGTACCTGGCGGTACTGCACTCGTCTCAATGCGTCGAGCACCGCTTCGTTGGAATACGTGGCCATCTCGATTCTTTCTTAAAGTGCAGCGACAATGCGAAGCGGCGTGCCGGGCGGGAGCTCCGCCCGCCGATACCGCCACCGATTCTGGAGGCCGACGTTCGACGTCGCGTTAGGGCCAGATCGTCAGCCGTCCATAAAAAGACACCATACCCCAATCAAATTGATTCTGTTCGATTCGTTTGTACTTCTCTTCATCTGTTTCATGCTCTGCCGCAAGCGGCGGCGACAGATCGCGATCGCCGGCGCCGCGGTGTTCTGGCTGCTCGCGACCGGCTGGCTCGCGGCGCCGCTCATCGCGTGGACCGAGGCCGGTGTGACGCCGGTCGAGCACCCCGCCATGCACGGCCGGACCACGCTGATCACGCTCGGCATCGGCACGCGGCGCGGCGAAACCGGCCTGCAGGCGCCGCCCGACGGCGAAGCGCGCATCCGCACGACCGCCGCGCTCTATCGCACGTGCGTGCAGCAGGCCACCCGCTGCACCGTGGTGATGTCGGGCGGCGACCCGCAACATCACGGCGAAACCGAGGCGGCCGTCTACGGACGCCGGCTGGTGGCGGAAGGTGTCGCCCCCGGCGACCTCGTGCTCGAGCCGAACAGCCGTACGACCTACGAAAACGCGAAATTCACTGCTTCTATACTACGCTCACAACATGACGACACGCGCATTCTCGTCGCGTCGTCGTACCAGATGCGCCGCGCATTGCTCGACTTCCGCCACTTCGGCATCGATCCGCAGCCCGTTTATTCGAATCGCCGGCGCGCACAACTGGGCTGGCTGCCCCGCCGGGACAACCTGGAAAACGCGAACCGGGCATTGCACGAGCTGGTCGGCATCGCGCAATTTCACGTCTATCGATGGCTCGGCTGGTTCTGACGGCGCCCCGGGCGCCGGAGGCGAAAGCGACGGTATCGCCCCGGATGGCAGGCGCGTGACGGAACGCACGAAGTGTTGCGCGACTTCAACGGGGCCTTGCGCTGCGCCTCGATCCGGTGCACATTGATCCGTCACTTTTGTTACACTCGACACGCACTCGATTGCAGTCGCCAGACAAAACGGCAACATTCGGGTTCATCACCACTTAGCGGAGGTAAAGCAATGAAGAAGACGTCCCTGGCTATTCTGGTCGCGATGTCGGCGCTGACTGGCGCAGCGTATGCGCAAGAGAGCACGCAAATCCAGACCATCACCGATCCGGCAAAGATCGCCGAGATCGAGCAGCGCGCACAGGCACTGCAACAGCAGCAAGCAGCCGAGGCTGCACAGCCGGCGGCGCAGGAAGAGCATCACCACGTCAAGAAGGCGATGCATCACAAGGCAGCGAAGAAGGCCGCCAAGAAGGCGGCTCCGGCAGAAGCCGCCAGCCAGTAAGTTCGGCGGCACCGCACAAGCGAAAAGCCGAATCCGGGCAACCGGGTTCGGCTTTTTTGGTTGCGGCGCCCGCGCGTTGTGCTAAAGTCGCGCACCGAAATTTTCCACCCGTGCGCACCCCGGTGCGGAGGACAGCATGAGCAACATTCAACTCGACATCGAGTGGACCGAAGAAGCCACTCGCAAGATCAAGCAACTGATGCCGCGCGGCTCGACCGACGCGTTCCTCGCGCTGCCGCCGATCGAGTGCCTGCCGATGGAGGGCGACGTGCTTTTCCTCGGCCCGCAAGGCAAGCAGCAACCGTTCATCGTCGCCGAGCGCCAGTATCATCACGACGGCGATGCCGACTGGACGATCATCCTGATTCTCGACGTACCCAGCACGTCGCACTGACGGATCGCAGCGGCCGGCAATGCGTCCGGCCGCCTTGCCCAGCTCAAACGAACCTCCACAGCACGCGGATCCGGGAACGATCGATCCGTCCGCGACCGCTCCGCGGCAAGCCGGAATGTGCGGCGAATGCACATGTGCGGCCAATGCAGCCCCACCCTCCCAGCGCTCAACCAATACGAATCCCGCGGCCGGATCGGCATGCATTCGCTTTGCCGCCCCAAAAAAATTGCCCGCGCTTCAGAAGAAGCGCGGGCGAAACCGTCGCCCTACGAGGAAAGGCGACGGGGCCATCGGGATCCGCGCATCGCGCGGATCGTTATCGGTTTTGCGCCGGCGCTCGGAGCACCGGCATCTGAAGACATCGGTCGGACGGTCGAGACGCCGCCCGCTCTCTGACGCCACCCTCCCTGTCTTCACGACTCCACCTTATAAAGCAGTTTGTGTGCCAGGCACATTTGCTAAAGTACACCGTTGATCCATAAGGAGATTTTCTGCTGTCGTGACGATGTAACACCTGTCCTGCGGCCGTAACGCGCGGATGTTACGTAACGTCACGAGAAGAGACCGAACATCCCGCACACGCCGGCGCCAACGCGCGCGACAATGAAAAAAGCCCGCCGGAAGGCGGGCTTTTTCGAAGGCCGGGATCGTGCCGCGATCAGCGCAGCTGATTCACGAGCAGCCCCATGATTTGCCGGGCGGGCGTCGACGTATCGATCGCACCCGAATCGTCGACGACTGCGACGCGCGTCTGGTCGGACGACAGCGCCTTCACGTTGACGCGATACTGCTTTGCCTGCTTTTCCTTCTTGCCGTGGAACAGCTGGCTCCAGAAGCCCTGCTCGGCCGCGCTGATGTCCTTCGGATCGACATAACGCACGAAATACAGGCCCTTCGTGCGATCGCGATCGTCGACCGTGAAGTTCGCGCGATCGAGCGCGAGGCCGACGTGCAGCCACGAACGGTCGTACGGCTCGCCGAGCGTGACTTCGGACGGCACCGCAGCCGAGTCGACGTCGTTCGCTTGCGACGACGTACGCGCGACGTTCTGCGCGGCGATCGCCGCGGCGGCTGCCTTCGATGCGTCGGTGTCCGCCTTCTTGTCCTTCGGCACCGTGTTGTCGTTGATGTTCGCGATCGGCGGCTCGCCGTTCTTCGCGCGCTGCTCGTTCTGGGCGAGCACTGCCATCAGCCGCTTCAGGTATTCCGTCTCGAGCGCCGGATCGTTCGGCTTCGCTTCCCACTTGCTCGAATCGTTGTTCGCACCGGTGATCGCCTCGCGCATGCCCTTCTGGCTGATGAACACGTAAGTGCCGCCGTTCGGGGCCGAATCGAGGCGCGTGCGGTACTTGTTGCGCTCGGCCGTCACGTACGAGTTGCCCATCGCCTTCGTGATCACGCTACGGATCAGGCCGTCGTTGATCTGCGGATGGGTCTCGTTCCAGTCGGTTTCCATCACGCCCTTGTCGCGCTGGTCGACGACGAGCAGGAAGCCCTGCTCCTGCCAGAAGCGGCGAACCTGCGGCCAGATGTCGGCGGGCTTCTTGCCGTCGATCACGAGCCAGCTCTCGGTGCCGTCGCGCTGGATATGCATGCCGGACACGGCGGGCGCGACGGTGTCCAGCGCGGGTGCCGCGTGCTGGACCTGCTGAAGCGCAGACAGGGAAGTCGCGCCGCCCTGCGGCGGCAGCGAACGCTGATCGGCCGTCTCGTCAAGCATGTTGGGCGGCACTGCGAGCGACGCTTCCTTCGATTTCGAATCGCTCTTGTAGTCCACTTTCGTGGGCGACGACGTACCGCAACCGGCGACGAGCGCGCCAGTGGCGAGCACTGCAGCGAACCGCATGGTAAGACGAAGATCAGTCATGTTCGGGGAATCCTCTTCCGCTAAATCACGGCGCTTTCCGTGGATCAACCTTGCATTTTACCGGGGCCGCGCCGGGATGTGCAAAAAAGCGACGGCCAAGAAAAAACCCGCGTCAGCCTGAACTGACGCGGGTTCTTTATCTGGTCGGGGCGAGAGGATTTGAACCTCCGACCACCTGCACCCCATGCAGGTACGCTACCAGGCTGCGCTACGCCCCGAAAGAAAAAAATTATAACAGACAGTTCGCCGGTTTAGAACGGGTCGCATGCATTTTGTGAATGTTCCTGCGAAATTTTTTCGAGATGACGTGACACCACGTGGCGGCCTCGACGCGAGCGGCAATGCGCATCCTGCCTCGCCCCCGAACCGGCGATACGATCCGCCAGTTGCTCACCGCTTGCGCGCGACGCAGATGACCGTGAGGCCCGCCATCCGATTGAACCGGAACATCGGCAACTCGGCCCGGCAGATCAGCTTGAGCAAACCGTTGACGACCGGATGGTGCCGGCGCAATTGCGACGCCGGTTCACGCGGTTGCCGACGCGCGCGTTCGCTCAGCCGCATTGCCGCCGCGAGCGGAAACGTGAGGCCGAAGTAGTACGCGCCGTGCTCGACCTCCAGCCCCGCGCGACGCGCGACGTCTTCAAGACCGTCGAGCGTGTACCTGCGCTTGTGCTCGAGAAAATCGTCATGCGCGCTCCAGAGGAACTGAAACGCGGGAACCGTGATCAGGAACCGGCTGCCCTTGGGCGCACCCTCCACATATCGCGCAAGCAGCCCGACATCGTCATCGACGTGCTCGAGGACATCCATCAGCAACACGAGATCGGCATCGAATCGATCGACGGCGCGGCGAAAATGGACGGGCTTGCCGGCCGCCTCGCCGTCGGTATCGTCGGGGTAGCTCGTATCGACACACCACGCTTCGGTCGCCTGCGTGCGCTCGAGCAAATGCTTGGAAAAGAATCCCGAGCCCGCGCCGACGTCGAGGATCCGGCTCGCATCCGGCGAGCCCAGGAACCGACGGATCGCGCGCGCCTTCGACGCGTAGTACCAGTGATCGCCTACATCCGCTCCCAATACGTCGAGTTCCTTCAGATCCATGACGCCTCCCCCGTGTCGGCCACCATGCTGATCCATCCAGCCACTGATGCCGATCTTACCGCGCCTCGGCCGACGGACCCACGGCAAGTTGCGCGAATCGCACCGGCAACCCACGTCGCGTCCTAGTCGAAAAGGACGATGGCCGTTTCGCCGCGGATCGCTACCGTGCGCTTACCCGGCGCGAGATCGACGCGCACGGCGCATCGTCCGGCTGCACATGCTGGTTTGATCGGCCGTGCCGGCGACGACAGCGATACCACGTCCGTCGCCGCGCTCACCTCGCACGAAAACCCGCGTCAGCCCATGTCGGCGCCCGGTTTGACGATCGGTTCAGCGCGCCGCCCGCCCCGGCCGCAAAACCAAACGCCCGTTTGATCTTACCGCCCTGCCACCTGGAATCCATTGTCCTGTCGTGCATCGCCCGGCCTTGCCCGCACGCCCGTTGTTTGGTGACGCCGCTCTAGCGCGCTATGCCACACTGCACGGCATCGACGTCCGCGCTGCGCACGAGCCGCGTGCCCACGTCGATCACGACAAGACCTGGAGACAGACGATGCGGAATGCGGTCCGGCGCGGCCATCGCACGCCTTTGGCAATTCTCGACTGGATGGCTGCCCCGCGACGCGCGGCAGCCTCGGTCTCACACGGCACCTCCCGTGCACTCGGCTGCGGCGCGCTAGCGCTCGCGCTGCTCTGCACCGGCTGCGCGGAACCAGCCGCGCAGCGTGACGGCAACGTATCGGCCGCCTCGACCAGGATCGAGCGCGCGAAGGCCGAACGCCTCGCCCATGAACGGCAGATCGCCCGCACCGTGCCTTCGCTCGCGTCGATCAGCCTCACACAGCCGCGCCCGTTCACGCTGCGCGACTCGGGCCAGAACGGCGCGATGACGTTTCTGCGCGATGTCGATTTCCGCATCGTCAACAACCTCGGCTTCTTCATCCACCAGCTATCCGCGACACTCGTGCCGACGCAGGCAGGCGCGCCGATCGTGTTCGATGATCCGACGAGCTTCGAGATCGATGTGCACGAAGGCACGGTCACGCTCGACAACACGAAGCTGACCGCACTCTTCGACACCTACATCTTCGGTTACCGCAACGCGCCGCTGCGCAAGCTCGCCGTCTCGGCCGGCGACGGCGTGATCCATCTGCAAGGCGAGATGCAGCGCGACGGCTGGGTGCCGTTCTCGCTGACCGGCACGCTGGCGATCCGCGACGGCAGTCAGCTCGTGTTCCACCCGAACGGCGTGCGCGTATCGGGCATCAATGCGCAGCCGGTGATGCGCGCGGCCAACGTGAAGATGGCCGACCTGCTGAAGGTCGAGACACCGATCGCGCGCCTCGTCGGCGACGACCTCGTGATGTCGGTCGACAAGCTGATGCCGCCGCCGCGGCTGAAGATTCGGATCACCGCGCTGCGCGTGACGCCGGCCGGGCTCGACCTGACGCTCGACGACGGCTCGCACGCCGGCTTCGCGCTGCCCGCGAACGCGCCGCAACAGGCGATGTACATTCGCGGCGGCGACGTGAAATTCATGCGCTCGATGCCGATGAACGCCGACATCCTGATCAGCCCCGTCGATCCGGCGAAGCGCGACCAGAAATTCGTGTTCGACCTGTATCACTATCGCGACCAGGTATCGGCCGGCTATTTCAATTTCGACGAAAGCGGTGCGATGGCGATCCGGATGCCGTCGTATGCGGGGCCCGCGAGCGGCGCCGCGCTGGGCAATACGGCCGCCCGCCTGAACGACAGCTTCCTCGCCGCGCAGCAGAACGCGTTGCGCGACTTGCGCCAGCACTGGGAAGCGTTTGCGCTCGCAGCCGCCGCGGCGCAGCCCGGCATGCAGAAAGTCGCGATGCGGCGCTCGTCGACCACGCCGTTCAACGAACGGCACGTGTCGAACCGCAACCCGACGATCCACCTGCACAACGTCGACTTCAACCTGTCCGGCGACATCGGCTTCCATGTCGAGGATCTCGACGTGCAGCTCATCGCGAAACGGCCGGGCGAGCCGGTCGACCTCGACGATCCGAACCAGTACGACATCCGCATTCTCGGCGGAACGGTCGTCGAATCGTGGAAGGCGATGTCGGCGCTCTTCAACAACTATCTGCTCGACTATTCGCCGCGCTCGCTGAACGACCTGCAACTGAGCGCGGATGGCCAGGACCTGCGCGTGCAGGGCGGCATCAAGCTCTGGAATCACGTGCCCGGCGTGTGGCTGCCGACCGACATGAAGGGCTCGCTGTCGGTGCTCGACGACCGGCACCTCGCGTTCAAGCCGTCGCAGGTGTCGGTGCTCGGCATTCCGCAGGCGAAGCTGCTGCGCTCGCTCGGCATCGAACTCGCGTCGCTGACGCCGCTGCAGCGCCGCGGCGCGGAACTGCGCGGCGACACGCTCGTGCTCGATCAGTACACCGTATTTCCGCCGCCAGTGCTGAACGGCAAACTCGCGCAGGCGACGGTCGAACGCGACGGGCTGCGCCTCACGTTCCGGCGTCCCGCCGACGCACCCGTGGCGAAGCGCCCGCAGATCGACGCGCCGAGCTACATGTGGATGGAAGGCGGCGACATGAAGATGTTCAACGTGCTCGAACTGAATGTGCGCGCGCTGATTCGGAACTCTGCCGAGGCCGGCCCGATGCGTTTCGACCTGTACGGCTACCGCAGCCAGGTCGCGCAAGGCTCGGTGCGGATGCTGCCGGACGGCACGCTGGTCGTCGACATGGGCAAGCCGAATCCGCTCGCATCGCGCTGACAGCGTGGGCCCGCGCGCATGAAAAAAGCCCGGTGGCACTTCGCCAACCGGGCTTTGTTTGTTTCGAGCGTCGCGCTCAGTGACGCTCAGTCGCGCTTCAATCCATCGATCACGTCGAGGAGCGCCTGCCGCAACGCGTTCACATCGACCGTCTCTCCCTGCTGGCCCGGCGCACGCTCATCGGCACCGGCCACGTCCGGCTCGGCCGGCGCCGGGGCGCCGCGTTCGCTGCCCGGCGAATCGAGCCGGTTGCGCGCTCCGTTGATCGTGAACCCCTGTTCGTACAGCAGCTCGCGAATCCGCCGGATCAGCAGCACTTCGTGATGCTGGTAATACCGGCGATTGCCTCGCCGCTTCACCGGCCGCAACTGCGTGAATTCCTGTTCCCAGTAACGCAGCACGTGCGGCTTGACCCCGCACAGCTCACTGACCTCACCGATCGTGAAGTAGCGCTTCGCGGGAATCGGAGGCAAGACGACTTTCTCAACCGTAGTGGTCATCGTCGGTTAACCGTCGGTAAAGGGTGCGCGGCGGCCGCGCGGAGACGTCAACGCGCGGGCGTCATTCCACGCCGTTTTCGACCAGCGCCTTCAGCTTCTGGCTCGCGTGGAAGGTTACCACCCGGCGGGCCGCGATCGGAATCGCCTCGCCCGTCTTCGGATTGCGGCCCGGACGCTGCGGCTTGTCGCGCAGCTGGAAATTGCCGAATCCCGACAGCTTGACGCTTTCACCGTTTTCGAGCGCGTCGCGGATCACTTCGAAAAAAGCCTCGACCATGTCCTTCGCTTCACGCTTGTTCAGCCCGACGCTGTCGAACAGCAGCTCCGCCAGTTCCGCTTTCGTCAGCGTCGGCGTCTCGGTGGACGCCGGCGCCGAAGCGTCGCGGTTCATGGCGCTGCGTTGCGCCGTCAGGAGGGCTTCGAATTCACTCGAGGTCATGTCGTTCATATCTGCCATACAGCGCGTTAAACCAAAACTTGCGAGGGGAAAAAGCCGCCCGCCAACGGGCGGCCCCTCTCCTTAGCCGCGCAGGCGGGCACCGGCACGAGCCATTCGCTCGACCAGCGTCTGGATCGCCTGATCGACGACCTCGTCCTGTAGCGTGCCAGCCGGATCCTGCAGCGTCACGCGGAAGGCAAGGCTCTTCTCGTGCGCGGCAAGGCCACCGGAAGTATTTGATTTTGCACGAAATTCGTCGAAGAGTACAACCTTCTGAACGAATCGGCAGGCGTCTTCGGCCAGCGCCTTCTTCATTTCGTCGAAAAGTGCCTGAACCTCGACCGCCTGATCGACCACGACGGCGATATCGCGCCGTACCGGCGGGAATTTCGATACGTCGGTCGGAGCCGGCAGCGCACGCGCGATCAGCGCGTCCGTGTCGATTTCGAACATCACCGGCGCGTGCGGCAGCTCGTACTTCTGCATCAGGCGCGGATGCAGCTCGCCGATCCAGCCGACCGCGCGGCCATCGACTTCGATGCGCGCGCTGCGGCCCGGATGAAGGGCCGGATGTTCGGCCTTCACGAAGCGCGCGGCGGCCGGCGCGAGCAGCGCCTCGAGATCGCCCTTCACGTCGAAGAAATCGACTGCGCGCGTGGCCACGCCCCACTGCTCGTCGACCGCCGGGCCGTACGCGAGCGCGCCGACACGTTTCGGCTGCGTGTAGCCTTCGACGGTCAGCTCGCCGGCCTTCACCGACGAATCGGCGAGGAACACGCGGCCGGCCTCGAACACGCGCACGCGATCCGCGCGACGGTTCAGGTTGTGGCGCAGCACCGAGATCAGGCTGCCGAACAGCGTCGTGCGCATCACCGACAGCTGGCTCGCGATCGGATTCAGCAGGCGAATCGGGGTGTCGTTGCCGGCAAAATCGTGCTCCCACTCCGCATCGACGAAGCTGAAGTTGACCGTTTCCGCGTAGTCGCGCGCCGCGAGCGCATGACGGATGTCGTGGATCGAACGCTGCGTCTCGTTGGTCGCGCGCATCTCGCTCGTCGCGACCGGCGGACGCGCCGGAATCTTCTCGAAGCCGTAAATGCGCGCGACCTCCTCGATCAGGTCTTCCTCGATCTCGATGTCGAAGCGGTGCGACGGCGGCGTGACCAGGAATGCGTCGTCGTCACGCACGAACGGCAGGCCGAGGCGCGTGAAGATGTCCGCGATCTCGTCGGCGTCGATCTTCACGCCGATGATGCGGTTCGCGCGCGATACGCGCATCTTCACCGGCGCGCGCTGCGGCAGGTTGACCGCCTGATCGTCGATCGGGCCGGCCTTGCCGCCGCAGATCTCGAGAATCAGTTGCGTAATGCGCTCGACGTGCTCGACGGTGGTTGCGTAGTCGACGCCGCGCTCGAAGCGATGGGCCGCATCGGTCGAGAAGTTGTACTTGCGCGCGCGGCCACGGATGCTGTCCGGCCACCAGAACGCGGCTTCCAGATAGATGTTGGTGGTGTCGAGCGTGACGGCCGTGCTGTCGCCGCCCATGATACCCGCGAGGCTTTCGACGTGGCGGTCGTCCGCGATCACGCCGACCGTTTCGTCGAGTTCGACCGTATTGCCGTTCAGCAGCTTCAGCGATTCGCCGCGCTTGCCCCAGCGCACCTCGATGCCGCCGTGGATCTTGTCCAGGTCGAACACGTGCGACGGGCGGCCAAGCTCGAACATCACGTAGTTCGAGATGTCGACGAGCGCCGACACGCTGCGCTGGCCCGAACGCTCGAGGCGCTCGACCATCCATTGCGGCGTCTTCGCGTGCGCGTTCACGCCGCGGATCACGCGGCCGGAGAAGCGGCCGCACAGATCGGGCGCGGCAATGCGCACGGGCAGCGTCTCGTCGAGCTCGACGCGCACCGGGCGGATGTCGACCGGCGTCAGCGGAGCGCCGGTGATCGCGGCCGTCTCGCGCGCGATACCGAACACGGACAGGCAATCGGCCTTGTTCGGCGTCAGCTTGATTTCGAAGATCGTGTCGTCGAGATTGAGCGTGTCGCGGATGTCCTGGCCGACCGGCGTGTCTTCCGGCAGGATCAGCAGGCCGCTGTGGTCTTCGGACAGCTTCAGCTCGCGCGCCGAGCACAGCATCCCCTGGCTCTCGACGCCGCGCAGCTTCGACAGCTTGATCGCGAACGGCTTGCCACCCTCTTCCGCCGGCGGCAGTTCCGCGCCGACCAGCGCGACCGGCACCTTGATGCCGGGCGCCACGTTCGGTGCGCCGCAAACGATATTCAGCGTCGCGCCGGTGCCGGCGTCGACCTGGCAGACATTGAGCTTGTCCGCATCCGGATGCTTGACGACTTCGAGCACGCGGCCCACGACGATCTTCGACGTCGGCGGCGCAGCCTTGCTCAGCGATTCGACTTCGAGCCCCGCCATCGTCAGCGCGTGCGACAGCTCGTCGGTCGTCAGCTGCGGGTCGACAAAGGTTCTCAACCAGGATTCAGGGAATTGCATGGATGTCTACGTTCGAAACAGGTTAGATCGACGCCCGGGCCCCGTCGGAAACATCCGGCGGGGCGTGCGCGGGCACATGTCGGCGCGGCGCGTGCGTTATGCGAACTGGCGCAGGAAACGCAGGTCGTTCTCGAAGAACAGCCGGAGATCCTGCACGCCGTAGCGCAGCATCGTCAGGCGCTCGAGGCCGCTGCCGAACGCAAAGCCGATGTAGCGCTCGGGATCGAGGCCCATGTTGCGGATCACGGTCGGATGCACCTGCCCCGAGCCCGAGATCTCGAGCCATTTGCCGGCGTTCTTGCCGTGCTCGAACATCATGTCGATCTCGGCCGACGGTTCCGTGAACGGGAAATACGACGGACGGAAGCGCACGAGGATGTCGTCGCGCTCGAAGAATTTCTTCAGGAAATCGGTATAGACGCCCTTGAGGTCGGCGAAGCTGATGTTCTCGTCGATCCACAGCCCCTCGACCTGGTTGAACATCGGCGAGTGCGTCGCATCGCTGTCCACGCGGTACGTGCGGCCCGGCGCGATCACCTTGATCGGCGGACGGTTCATGCGCGCGTAACGCACCTGCATCGGGCTCGTGTGCGTTCGCAGCAGCAGCTGGCGGCCGTCGGCATCCTTGCCTTCGACGTAGAAGGTGTCCTGCATCGAACGCGCCGGATGGTTCTCCGGGCTGTTCAGCGACGTGAAGTTGTACCAGTCGGTCTCGATTTCGGGACCGTCGGCCACGTCGAAGCCGATCGAGCGGAAAATCTGTTCGACGCGCTCCCACGTGCGCATCACCGGGTGCAGGCTGCCTGCACCGGCGCCGCGGCCCGGCAGCGTGACGTCGATCGCCTCGGCGGCGAGGCGCTGGTTCAGCAGCGCGTCGGCGAGCGCCTGGCGACGTGCGTTCAGCGCGGCTTCAACCTGCTGCTTCGCGACGTTGATGCGTGCGCCTTCGGTCTTGCGTGCTTCGGGATCGAGCTTGCCGAGGCCCTTGAGCAACTCGGTCAGCGCACCCGACTTGCCGAGAAATCGTGCTTTCTCGTTTTCGAGCGTGGTGATGTCGGCAGCCTGTTCGAAGGACTGCTGCGCGTCGGCGACAATCTGGTCCAGATCCATAGATCCCATCATTTCCAACGTCATTCGGTCTTGGCGAGCAAATCTGCCCACCAAACAAAAAAGGGGCTCGGAAGAGCCCCGTTTTCGCTGCAGCGGCCGAAACTACCGGAACATCGCTGCAACTCACCACGCAGTGCTAATTTCGCAATTAGGCTGCAACGGCGGCTTTCACCTGCTGGACGATCGCAGCAAAAGCAGCCTTGTCGAACACCGCCATGTCGGCCAGGACCTTACGGTCGAGTTCGATCGACGCCTTCTTCAGGCCGTTGATGAACACGCTGTAGGTCATGTCGTGCTGGCGAACCGCCGCGTTGATACGCGTGATCCACAGTGCGCGGAACACACGCTTCTTGTTGCGGCGATCGCGGTACGCGTACTGACCAGCACGCATCACCGCCTGCTTGGCGATGCGGTAGACGTTATTGCGACGGCCGCGATAACCCTTGGCCAGCTTGATGATCTTCTTGTGGCGGGCCCGTGCGGTTACCCCACGTTTGACTCGAGGCATGTTTCTCTCCTTAGAGTATCAGTTGAGGGGTTACGCGAACGGCAGCATTGCGCGGACGGAGTTCAGATCGGAATCATGAACTGCCGTTGCGCCGCGCAGGTGACGCTTGTTCTTCGTGGTTTTCTTGGTCAGGATGTGACGCTTGAAGGCTTGACCGCGCTTGACGGTACCGCCCGGACGCACCACGAAGCGCTTTGCAGCACTCTTCTTGGTCTTCATCTTAGGCATGACGAACAACTCCAGTTTATTAGATGGCGATGGGTGTGCGGTTGGCATGCGCCCTTGACCCGCCCTTCGAAACCCAGTCCACTTGTGTACGGCGAACCGCTTGCGCAGCCGCCGTCATTGCTGGCGCGCCGCCCTGACCGGGCAACGCACCGAACCACTTGCGAACCTGCGCGCCGTGCGCGCGGGCCCGTTACTTCTTTTTCTTCGGCGAGAGCACCATGATCATCTGGCGCCCTTCCATCTTCGGCATCTGCTCGACCTGGCCGACTTCCTCGAGATCCGTGCGCAGACGTTCCAGCATCCGCATGCCGATCTCTTGGTGAGCCATTTCGCGGCCGCGGAAACGCAACGTGATCTTCGTCTTGTCGCCCTCTTCGAGGAAGCGCACGAGATTGCGGAGCTTGACGTTGTAGTCACCGTCATCGGTACCCGGGCGGAATTTGACTTCCTTCACCTGGATGACCTTCTGCTTCAGCTTCGCTTCGTGCTGCTTCTTGGACTCCTGATACTTGAACTTGCCGTAGTCCATCAGGCGGCAGACCGGGGGAACCGCTTGCGGCGCGATTTCCACGAGGTCGACATCCAGTTCTTCCGATTTACGGAACGCATCAGCGAGTTTTACGATACCGAGCGGTTCGTTCTCGAGCCCGACCAGACGCACTTCCGGCGCAGAGATTTCACCGTTGATGCGATGCGACGACTTATCAGTAGCGATGTTACGTTTCCTCTAAAAATTAAAAAAACGAGCCGCGCTGCCAGGGCGGTTACTTGAACGAGCGCAGGTCTTCCTGCAGACGCTCAACGAAGGCTTCGATCGGCATAACGCCAAGATCGACGCCGCCACGGGCACGCACGGCTACCGTTTGCGCATCACGCTCCTTATCACCCACGACGAGGAGATAAGGCACCTTTTCCAGCGTGTGCTCGCGTATTTTATAGCTAATCTTCTCGTTGCGCAAATCGCCCGCCACCCTAACCCCTTGTTTTTGCAACGTTTGGGTCAGAGAGTGTGCATATTCCACCTGACTTTCGGCGATATTGAGCACAACTGCCTGGAACGGCGCGAGCCAGGCCGGCATCGCGCCGGCATGGTGCTCGATCAGAATGCCGAGGAATCGCTCCATCGAACCGACGATCGCACGGTGCAGCATCACCGGCCGGCGGCGGCTGTTGTCCTCCGCGACGTACTCGGCACCGAGGCGCTCCGGCAGCACCATGTCGAGCTGCAGCGTGCCGCACTGCCACGACCGGCCGAGCGCGTCCTTGATGTGGTACTCGATCTTCGGACCATAGAACGCACCTTCGCCCGGCAGCTCTTCCCACGACAGGCCGCACGCCGTCAGCGCGTCGCGCAGGCCCTGCTCGGCACGATCCCACGTCTCATCCGTGCCCGCACGCTGTTCGGGGCGCAGCGACAGCTTGATGTCGATGTGCTCGAACCCGAAATCCTTGTACACGCTCATCGCCAGCGTATTGAACGCGATCGACTCGGCGATGAACTGCTCTTCCGTACAGAAGATGTGCGCATCGTCCTGCACGAAGCCGCGCACGCGCATCAGGCCATGCAGCGCGCCCGATGCCTCGTTGCGGTGGCACGAACCGAATTCCGCGTAGCGCAGCGGCAGGTCGCGGTACGAGCGCAGACCGTGCTTGAACACCTGAACGTGCCCCGGACAGTTCATCGGCTTGATCGCGTAGTCGCGCTTCTCCGACTCCGTCGTGAACATGTTCTCGCGGTAGTTCTGCCAGTGGCCCGACGCTTCCCACAGCGAGCGGTCCATGATCATCGGCGTCTTGATCTCGAGGTAGCCGGCGTCGTTCACGCGGCGGCGCATGTACTGCTCGACCTGCTGCCACAGCGCCCAGCCCTTCGGATGCCAGAACACCATGCCCGGAGACTCTTCCTGCATGTGGAACAGGTCGAGCTGCTTGCCGAGCTTGCGGTGGTCGCGCTTTTCCGCTTCCTCGAGCATGTGCAGGTATTGGTCCTGGTCTTCCTTCTTCGTCCAGGCCGTACCGTAGATGCGCTGCAGCTGCTCGTTCTTCGAGTCGCCGCGCCAGTACGCGCCCGCGACCTTCATCAGCTTGAAGACCTTCAGCTTGCCGGTCGACGGCACGTGCGGGCCGCGGCACAGATCCGTGAAGCCGCCGTGCGAGTACAGCTTGATTTCGTCGGTTTGCGGAATCGATTCGATGATCTCGGCCTTGTACTTCTCGCCGATGCTGCGGAAATAGCCGGCCGCCTCGTCGCGCGACACGACGCGGCGCGTCACCGGCTCGTCCTTCTTCGCGATTTCCTGCATGCGCTTTTCGATCTTTTCCAGATCTTCGGGCGTAAACGGGCGGTTATACGAGAAGTCGTAGTAGAAGCCGTTGTCGATCACGGGACCGATCGTCACCTGCGCATCCGGATACAGTTCCTTCACCGCGTACGCGAGCAAGTGCGCGGTCGAGTGACGGATGATGTCGAGACCGTCGGCATCCTTGTCCGTGATGATCGCGAGCGCTGCGTCGCGATCGATGACCGTGGACGTGTCGACGAGCTCGCCGTCGAGCTTGCCTCCAAGCGCAGCCTTCGCGAGGCCGGGACCGATCGAGGCTGCAACCTCGGCAACTGTCACCGGATGCTCGTATTGTCGAACTGAGCCGTCAGGCAAGCGTATCGAAACCATAGCAATCTCCGTGATGCCGACAGTGGGCGGCAAACCAGGTACGCGATATAAAAGTCGCGCGCGAAATTTCGCGACAAAAAAAATGCGGCCCCGCTTTCGAGGGGCCGCATTCGATACTTCACTCAGACTGAAAGGGCGAAAACGTTCCTCGACTAGCGTCGCTCCGAAAAGGTTTCGGTCAACGTTCGCGGTGTCATAACCGTATTCGCCCTGTTCGCGTTGAGTTATCTACTGCATCGAATACCCGGAAACCGGGCATTCTCAATTCGTTGGTAGGCTCGATTGGACTCGAACCAACGACCCCCACCATGTCAAGGTGGTGCTCTAACCAGCTGAGCTACGAGCCTAGAGAAGCTAAGATTATATGGAGCCAGCGCCGACTTGGCAAGTGTTTTATGCGGCCGCAGCAAAAGGCTCGTATTCCGGCCCCATTACAGGGACGTCACGTCTTGCGCCCCGCCCGCACGACGCCCGCCACTTCGCCAAGCAGCGTGCACGCACGCTGCACCTGCGCGGAATTCGACACCTCGACCGTGAACTGCATGAACGCCGCATTGCGGCGGCTCTGCGTCTTCACGCCCACCACGTTCATTTTTTCGCGCGCGAACACTTCGGAGATGTCACGCAGCAAGCCTTGCCGGTCGCTTGCCTCGATCATCAGGTCGACCGGATAGACGGACGCGCCGCGTCCGCCCAGCACATCGGCCGACCAGGTCGTCTGCAGCACGCGCTCCGGCGCCCGTTCGGCCATCCGCCGGAAGGTGGGGCAGTCGCTGCGGTGAATCGACATTCCCTTGCCGCGCGTGACGAAACCGCTGATCGGGTCGGGCGGCGCCGGACGGCAGCAGCGCGCAAGCTGGGTCAACAGCGCATCGACGCCGACCACCAGCACGCCGGTCGACGCGCCGTGCGCGACACTCGCCCCGCTGCTGCGCTTCTCGAAATCGGCGGGCGCCTCGGGCGCATGCTCGGGCGGCGGCGCATCGGACAGCGCCTGCTCGACGTGGCGCAGGCTGAATTCTTCCTTGCCCACGACCGAGAACAGTTCGTCGGGCGACTTGAAGCCGAGCTTCGCGGCGAGGTTGTCGAGATTGACCGACGTCTTGCCCTCGCGCTGCAGCGTCTTTTCGACGAGCGCGCGGCCATGCGCGATGTTCTCTTCCTGCTCGATCGAGTTGAACCACGCGCGCACCTTCTGTCGCGCACGCGAACTCTTCAGGTAGCCGAGCTGCAGGTTCAGCCAGTCGCGCGACGGGCCGCCCTCCTTCACCGCGACGATCTCGACCGTCTGGCCGTTCGCGAGCGACGTGTTCAGCGGCACCATCACGCCGTCGACGCGCGCGCCGCGGCAGCGATGGCCGAGCTCGCTGTGCAGGTGGTACGCGAAATCGACCGGCGTCGCCCCCTGCGGCAGCGCGATCACGCGCGCCTGCGGCGTCAGCACGTAGATGTGGTCGTCGTCGAGCGACGTCTCGCGCAGCTGGGCCCACGCCTGGTCGCCCGACACTTCGACGTCGTCCTTCCATGCGAGCAGCTGGCGCAGCCACGCGATCTTCTCGTCGTACTTGTCGCTCGCCGAGAACTGGCCGCCATAGCCGCGTGCGCCGGCTTCCTTGTAGCGCCAGTGCGCGGCGATCCCGTACTCCGCGAAGCGGTGCATTTCCTGCGTGCGGATCTGCACCTCGAACGCGCGGCCGTCGTCGCCGATCACGACCGTATGCAGCGACTTGTAGCCGTTCGGCTTCGGGCGCGAGATGTAGTCGTCGAATTCCTTCGGCACCGGCTGCCACAGGTGATGCACGATGCCGAGCACCGCGTAGCAATCCTTGATGTCCGGCACGATCACGCGAAACGCCCGCACGTCGTACAGCTCGGCGAAGTCGAGCTCCTTGCCGCGCATCTTGCGCCAGATGCTGTAGATATGTTTCGGCCGCCCGCTCACGTCGGCCGGGATGTGCGCTTCCGCCAGTTCGTGCTGGAGCCGCTCGATCGCCTGCGCGACGTACGCCTCGCGCTCGATGCGCTTCTCGTCGAGCAGCTTGGCGATGCGCTTGTAGGTGACCGGATCCTCGAAGCGGAACGCGAGATCCTCGAGTTCCCACTTCAGTTGCCAGATGCCGAGACGGTTCGCGAGCGGCGCGTAGATCTCGAGTGTCTCGCGCGCGACGTCGGGCGGCGGATCGATCTTCGCCGCCGCGTAATACCGCAGCGACTGCAACCGCGACGCCAGCCGGATCAGCACCACGCGGATGTCCTGCGCGAACGCCAGCAGCATCTTGCGCAGCGCCTCGATCTGCGTGCGCCGCTCTTCCGCCGCGTCGCGCCCGGCTTCAGGCATCGCATTCTGGGCGCGCAGGCTGACGGTGCCGAGCCGCAGCAGCTTGCGCACGTCGGACACGAGCCGCGCGACCTCTTCGCCGAACCGTTCGGTCAGTTCCCGCTCGGGATCGTTCAGATGCGGCGTCAGCACGAACAGCGCGGCCGCCTGCATCGCGTGCGGGTCGACGTTCAACGTGCGCATGATCGATGCGGTGCCCGCCGAGTGATCGGCGAGCAGTTCGCCCGTCGACAGGCGCGCGTCGCCGGCCCGCTCGCGCACGAACGCGAGCACGTCGTCGAACGACGGCGCCGCGACGGAAGAAGCGGTAACGGACTCGGTCATCGCACGGCCTGGCGTATTGCGGTCATCGTGATGCTTCGCTCAGCTCCGCTGCGCGGCGACGACGACGATCTCGACCAGCAGCGCTGGATCCGCGAGCTTCGCCTCGACGGTCGCGCGCGGCGGCGTGTTGCCCGGCGCGACCCACGCGTCCCACTCCGCGTTCATGCCTTCGAAGTTCGCGAGATCCGAAATGTAGATCTGCACCGACAGCAGATGCGCCTTGTCGCTGTTCGCTTCGGCGAGCAGGCGGTCGATGTGGCCCAGCACTTCGCGCGTCTGGCCCTTGATGTCCTGGGTGGTGTCTTCGGCGATCTGGCCAGCCAGATACACGGTACCGTTGTGGATCGCGGTTTCGGAGAGGCGGGCTCCGACGTGGTGACGAATGACTGCCATGGAATGTTCCGGTCGTTTGAGTGGTGAAGAATCGGCGACGGTGCGGCGCCGAACCGCATATTATGACGCGTTTATCAGGCGCCTTCGACGAAAAACCGCCGCGCGAGCGCAATCTGGTCGGCGTTCAGGAATGCCGGCGCGTGCCCCGTGCCGGGAATTTCCGCCTGCGTCACATGTCGGCCGCGGCGCACCATCTCGGCGGCGGTCTCGCGCGACAACAGGTCCGACTCGGCGCCGCGCACGACGAGCAGCGACGCATCGGTCGTCTCGATCGCGCGCCACAGGGTGGCCTCACCGAGCGCGGCCAGCTCGGGCGTCGTCGCCTTGAACGGCTCGGCGATGCGCGGATCGTAGCGCATCGTCCAGCCGCCGTCGGGCAGCTCGCGCAGCAGCGGCCGGTTGATCTCGCGCCATTCGTCGGCGGTCAACTCCCCGAACGGCAACGATAGCGACGTCAGATAGTCGACGCCTTCCTGCTCGGTCGCGAAGCGCGGCTGCACGCCGAGGTATTCGCCGATGCGCGTCAGCGAATCGGGTTCGATGCGCGGGCCGACGTCGTTGACGATCATCCGGCGCAGCGGCGAACCGGGCAACCCCACGAGCGCCATGCCGATCAGCCCGCCCATCGACGTGCCGAACCAGTCGACCGACTCGACGTCGAGCCGCGCGATCAGCGTGACCATGTCGGCGACGTATTGCGGAATCGCGTAATGCCGCGGATCGGCGAGCCAGTCGGAGCGACCGCGCCCGACGACGTCGGGGCAGACGACGCGATATGTATCGGACAGCGCGGCGGCGAGCCGGTCGAAGTCGCGCCCCGAACGGGTCAGGCCATGCACGCAGACCAGCACGCGCGGATTGGCCGGGTCGCCCCATTCGGTATAGGCGACGTGGTGAAGGCCGGCGGCGCTTGCACACTGCACGCGTCGCTGACGGGGAACCGGGGGATTCGCTGAGGTGATCGGCATCGTTGGGATCCTGTCGAACAGAGGCGGCGCGGCGGGCAACGCGTGCGCCGCCCGATGCAAACGATTGTAAACCGCTTCGTCAACGCAGGTCGTCACGCACGCCCCCCCGCCGGCACATCGCTCGCAGCGCGCTCAGTCGCCGCGGCCCCACGCGCCACGCAACTGCTCGCGCAGGAAATCGACGAAGGCGCGCACGCGCAACGGCACGTGACGACCACCGGGATAAACCGCATGAAGCGGCGCCGCCGGCGCCGCGAATGCCGGCAGCACGCGGACCAGTCGACCGGCATCGAGATCGGCACCGACGTCCCAGATCGACTTCAGCGCGATGCCCGCGCCCTCCAGCGCCAACGTGCGAGCCGCGCCGCCGTCGTTCGTCAGCAGCGCGGCCGTCACCTCGACCGCAACCGTGCCGTGTGCGCCGTCGAACCGCCACTCGGCACGCGGCTGATCGCCCATCACGATGCATCGGTGCGCACGAAGCTCGGCCGGTTCAGCCGGCAAACCGTGCGCGGCGACATAGCTCGGCGACGCGCAAAGCACGCGATGATTCGGCGCCAGCTCGCGCGCGATCATCGTCGAATCGGCGAGGCTGCCGATCCGCACGGCGACATCGATGTCGTGCGCGAGCAGATCGACGATCGCATCGGTCAGCATCAGTTGCACGATCAGTTCGGGATGCCGCCGCTGAAACGCCGCGATGAGCGGCGCGATCCGCAGCCGGCCGAGCTCGCCCGGCGCCGTCACGCGCAGCACCCCACCGACCGTGCCGCGGCGATCGCTCATCAGCGTTTCGGCACGCTCGACTTCGGCGAGGATGCGCAGCACCTGCGCGTGGAACTGCGCACCGTCGTCGGTCAGCGTCTGCTGCCGCGTCGTCCGGTGCAGCAGACGCACGCCGAGCTGCGATTCGAGATGCGCAAGCCGCTTGCTGACGACGGACAGCGACAAGTCCAGCTCGCGCGCCGCCGCCGACAGACTGCCGGCCGACACGATCCTCGCGAAGGTATCGAGCGCCGGGAGATCGTCGATCAGCATCCTGGCCTCGATCCCGCGCGAACCTTTCCTTTTTTCGAATAATCCATTCGATTTCCGACCGTATTTAGATGGAAATCGAAAACCTACCATACCTGTTCCGCGTCGTCGCACGACGCCATCCACAGGACACCCGAAACCATGTCGATTCGCCTTCTTTCGGCCGCTCGCCCGATCACCCGCGTCATCGCCGCGGCCGCCTGCGTCGTCGCGCTGTCGCCGGCCACCTCCCACGCGGCCGGCCTTGTCGAGCCGCACAGCCTGACCGTCGCGGCCGACCTGCCGGCCCAGCAGGCACGCGCGCAGATCCTCGCCGCGCGTCGCTACGGCACGTTCTGGGATACCGGCGACGCCAGCCTCGCCCAAACGGCACTCGCCGCCGGCTTCATCGACCGGACGCTTCCGGCCGGCCGCGCACAGGGCGTCCCGGGGCCGCTCGCGGCATCCCAAACGATGCGCGCGGCCATCCCGGACCTGCGTTGCGACATCGAGCAGATGATCGTCGCGGGCGACCGGGTCGTCGTGCACCTGCATTTTCGCGGGCACTTCACCGGCACGTTCAATGGCACGGCCGGCAGCGGGCAGACGGTCGACTTCATCGCGACCGACATCTACCGGATCGATCACGGCCGGATTGCGGAAAACTGGCACATCGAGGACAACCTGACGCTGATGCGTCAGCTCGGGCTTGTCGGCTGACGGAGAGGACGATGACTTACAACGACTCCAATCCGGCGACGCCTCCGGCGCGCCGCACGTTTCTGGCACAGGCCGGCGCCGGGCTGGCGGCCGGCGTCGCGATGGTCGCGGGCGTCGCGATGGTCGCGGGCGCCTCGCAGCCGGCAGCCGCCGCGCCGGCACCGCAGGAAGACACGCGCGCCGGCGGATTCTGGCCGAACGATACGCGGCTCGTCATCTCGATCTCGATGCAATTCGAGGCCGGCGGACAACCGCCGAAGGGCGCGGACAGCCCCTTCCCGCCCGTCGAATTTCCATCGTCGATGCCGGTCGATCTGGCGTCGGCCACGTGGTTCGCGTATGGCTATCGTGAAGGGATTCCGCGCCTGCTTGACCTGTGGGATCGGCATGGCGTGAAAGTCACGTCGCACATGATCGGGGAGGCCGCACGCCGGCATCCCGAACTGGCGCGCGAGATCGTGTCGCGCGGCCACGAAGCGGCCGCGCACGGCCCGACATGGCGCTCGCAATTCGCGATGACCCGCGACGACGAGCGTCGCTTCCTCACCGAGGCCCGCGACATGGTCGAAGCGGTGACGGGACAGCGCCCGGTCGGCTACAACTGCAACTGGCTGCGGCGCGGGCCGCACACGCTGCCGCTGCTGCAGGAACTCGGTTACGTGTATCACATCGACGACGTCAGCCGGGACGAGCCGTTCATCGAGACCGTCGGCGGTCGCGATTTCGTGGTCGTCCCGTACACGCTGCGCAACAACGACATCCTGCTGATCGAGGGCCGCAACTACTCGCCGACGATGTTTCTCGAGCAGATCAAGCTCGATTTCGACCAGCTGTACGCGGAAGCCGGGCAGCGGCGCAGATTGATGTCGATCAGCGCGCACGACCGGATCAGCGGCACGCCGCAGATGGTCCGCGCCTGGGATGCTTTCCTGCGCTACGCCCGATCGCATCCGGGGGTGGCCTTCATGCGCAAGGACGACATCGCCCGCTTCGCGCTGCGCAGCCCGTCGACGCTGCGCGAAGCCGAAACGATCTGACCGGGCTCCACTCACCTCCTCTCATCGGCACAACACCATGAACGATCCACTCCACGGAAAGAAAGTACTTGTCGTCGGCGGCAGCTCGGGTATCGGCGCCGCGGCAGCGAAAGCCTTCGCGCAACGCGGCGCTGCCGTGACGATCGCATCGCGCGACCCGGCCAGGGCCGGTGCAGATGCCGCGCCGGACGGGCACGTGCGCACCGAAGCGCTCGACATCACCGATACGGCGGCCGTCGATGCGTTCTGCGCGCGGGTCGGCCAGTTCGACCACGTCGTGATCTCGGCCGCGAAGACAGCCACGGGCCCGCTGCGCGCACTGCCGCTTGCCGACGCGCAGGCTGCGATGGACAGCAAGTTCTGGGGCGCATACCGCATCGCCCGCTCGATCGACATCGCACCCGGCGGTTCGCTGACATTCGTGTCGGGTTATCTCAGCGTGCGGCCGAGCGCGTCGTCGGTGCTGCAGGGTGCGATCAACGCGGCGCTCGAGGCGCTCGCCCGCGGTCTTGCGCTCGAGCTGGCGCCGGTGCGGGTGAACACGGTGTCGCCGGGCCTGATCGCGACGCCGCTGTGGGACAAGCTCGCGCCCGACGCGCGCGATGCGATGTACGCGGGCGCCGCCCAGCGTCTGCCCGCACGCCGTGTGGGCCAGCCCGAGGACGTCGCGAACGCGATCGTCTACCTGGCCACGACGCCTTACGCGACTGGTTCGACGGTGCTGATCGACGGCGGCGGCGCGATCGCGTGACGCCTGCGGTCATGACAAAACGCCCCGCGTTCCTGACGGAACGCGGGGCGTCGAGGGTCATGCTGAAAGGACGATGCTCAGGCGACCGCGCTCACATCGAGCGGTGCGCCCGTCTTCGTCTGGATCTCTTCCGCGGTCACGCCGTCGGCGAGCTCGAGCACCTTCAGGCCGGCCGGCGTCACTTCGATCACACCGAGATCGGTGATGATCAGGTCGACCACGCCGACACCCGTCAGCGGCAGGTTGCATTCATCGAGGATCTTGTGCTGGTCGCCCTTCGCGACGTGCTCCATCAGCACGACGACGCGCTTCACGCCCGCGACGAGATCCATCGCGCCGCCCATGCCCTTGATCATCTTGCCCGGGATCATCCAGTTCGCGAGGTCGCCCGTCTTGCTGACCTGCATCGCGCCGAGGATCGCGAGGTTGATGTGGCCGCCGCGAATCATCGCGAACGAATCGGCCGACGAGAAGATCGACGAGCCCGGCAGCGTCGTGACGGTCTGCTTGCCGGCGTTGATGAGATCGGCATCGACTTCGTCCTCCGTCGGCGACGGGCCGATGCCGAGCAGGCCGTTCTCCGACTGCAGCCACACCTCGACGCCTTCCGGCACGTGGTTCGCGACGAGCGTCGGCAGGCCGATGCCGAGGTTCACGTAGAAGCCGTCCTGCAGTTCCTTCGCCGCGCGCGCGGCCATCTGGTCACGATTCCAGGCCATGTCAGTCTCCTTTCGCGCGTACGACGCGTTGTTCGATGCGTTTCTCGGGCGTCGCGTTCAGCACGATGCGCTGCACGAAGATGCCCGGCGTGTGGACCTGGTCCGGATCGAGCGTGCCGTTCTCGACGATCTCCTCGACTTCCACGACGGTGATCCTGCCGGCCATCGCGCACATCGGGTTGAAGTTGCGCGCGGTGCGGCGATAGATCAGGTTGCCGGACTTGTCGGCCTTCCACGCCTTCACGAGCGCGACGTCGGCCGTCAGCGACGGCTCGAGCACGTAGTGGCGATCGCCGAACTGGCGCGTTTCCTTGCCTTCGGCGATCACGGTGCCGTAGCCGGTGTTCGTGAAGAAGGCGGGAATGCCGGCGCCGCCCGCGCGCAGCTTCTCGGCGAGCGTGCCCTGCGGCGTGAATTCGAGCTCGAGTTCGCCGGCCAGGTACTGGCGCTCGAACTCCTTGTTCTCGCCGACGTACGACGAGATCATCTTCTTGATCTGGCGCGTTTCCAGCAGCAGGCCGAGACCGAAGCCGTCGACGCCCGCGTTGTTGCTGATGCAGGTGATGCCCTTGACGGCCGAATCGCGCAACGCGCCGATCAGTGCCTCGGGAATCCCGCACAGGCCGAAGCCGCCCACCGCGAAGGTCTGTCCGTCACGGACGATCCCTTCCAGCGCGGCAGCCGCGCTTGGATAGACTTTGTTCATCTGTATGTCCCTTCCTCTATGGAAACCAGCAAAACCGGTTCACGCGCCCACTGGGCCGCAAGCCCGCCGCACCATTCTATGCATGCACGGCGATACCTGCGTCGAGGCGCGCTGTTTTTATATCGCGACAAACCGCCGCGAGATGCCTGAAAGGGTACGATGCGGCGCGGATACGGCACAATACGCAAAAATACATAAGCATTTCCCTCCGCTTGCCTGCGCCATGCCCGCTCTCGATTACCAGACTGCCTTTCACCTCGCGCCGCTCGGCCTCGTGATGTCGCGCGACCGCGTGATCGAGGACTGCAACGACGCGCTCGCGTCGATCTTCCGCTGCGCGCGCGCCGATCTGCTCGGGAAGTCGTACGAAGTGCTCTATCCGTCACCGGGCGAATTCCAGCGGATCGGCGAACGCATTTCGCGCGTGATGATCGCGAACGGCATCTACGCCGATGACAGAATCATGAAACGGGCCGACGGCGAGCTGTTCTGGTGCCACGTGACGGGCCGCGCGCTCGACCGCACCGCACCGCTCGCGGCCGGCATCTGGACCTTCGAGGACTTGAGCGCGACACGCCGCGTCGCCGTCGAGCTGACGCCGCGCGAACGCGAAATCGCCGCGCAGCTCGCGACCGGCAAGACCAGCAAGCAGATCGGGCGCATGCTCGACATCAGTTCGCGCACGGTCGACATCTACCGCGCGCGGCTGATGCGCAAGTACGGCACGAACAATACGCCGGAACTGCTGCAGCGCCTGCTCGGCCAGTGACTCGCGCGCCGCAATGGCAATCGGCCGCGTGACGCGGCCGATTCGGGAGAACTTCAGGAAATGGCGACACACCGGCGCCCGTGCACCGGCGCCGATGCCGCCGCGCTCAGCCGACCTTCGCCGCGAGCGCGCGCTCGATCGTATCGCGCAGCAGTTGCGGCAGCGGCACCGACTTGCCGAGCGCATAGTCGACCCACACGCAGCGCGCATTGCCGCGCGCATAGACGTGCTGCGGATCGTCCGCGCGCGTCAGCTCGAAACCGGTGTCGAAGCTGCTGCGGCCCGGCTTCGCGGCCGACATCCGCGCGATCACGTCGCCCGGATAGTGCAGTTGCTTCAGGAACTCCATCGACGCCGTGACGATCACGGGCCCCTGCCCCTCGCCGTTGCCGCCCGCGATGCCGAGTTCCTCGAACCACGAGATCCGCGCCTGTTCCATGTAGCGGAAATAGACCGTGTTGTTCACATGGCCGAACGCATCCATGTCGCCCCAGCGGATCGGCATCGACATTTCAAATACGGGGGAATATTCGCTCATTGCAGTCTTCTTTGTTGCGGAATGTCATCCACTCAGGCGAGGCCGAAGCCGTCGTCGGCGGAGATAATCGAGCCGTTGATGAACTGCGACTCGTCGGCCGCGAGCAGCAACAACAGCCCGTCGAGATCCTGCGGCTTGCCGACCCGCCGGCGCGGCAGTATCGACTGCAGCTTCTGGCCCTGCTCGGTTTCCCACAGGTAATGATTGATTTCGGTGTCGATATAGCCCGGACAGATCGCATTGACGTTGATCCCGTGGCGGCCCCATTCGAGCGCCATCGCGCGCGTCATCTGCACGACCGCCGACTTGCTCATCGCATACAGCCCGATCTGCGGAAACACGCGCAGGCCGGCCACCGACGCGATGTTGATGATCCGGTACGGCGGCTTGCCGTTGCCGTTCGCGCGCATCATCATCCGCTTCGCGACTTCCTGCGCGACGAAAAACGCGCCGCGCGTGTTGGTGTCGAACACGAATTCGAAATCGGCCGGCGTCACGTCGACGAGCTTCTGCATCGTCGAGACGCCCGAATTGTTCACGAGGATGTCGATCGTACCGGCTTCCGTCTCCGCGTGCGCGATGGCCGCCTTGATGCTCTGCACGTCGGTGACGTCGAGCGACACCACGTGTGCGGCACCGCCCGCCGCCTCGATCTCCGCGCGCAGTTCCTTCAGGCGCTCGACGCGGCGGCTCGCGAGCACGACCTTCGCACCGGCCTGCGACAGCACCTGCGCGAAGCGTTGCCCGAGACCGCTCGATGCGCCCGTGACCAGCGCGACCTTGCCTTCCAGATTGATCGATCGACCCATTGCACATCCCCTTTCGATATCGTTTCGCCGCGACGGGCGCCCTGCCCCACGCAGCATAACCCTGGCACAAAAAATAGAACGATCGTGCTAATCTATTCGCATGCTGTTGCGGCAAGCGTTTCGTTTCGCAGACAATACGCTCCCGAATAAAAGCATTCTAACGGTTAGAGGAACGCCAATGACCCCCGCAAGCCTCATCGAGCAGTACGGCCCGCGCGAATCGATGGAATACGACGTCGTGATCGTCGGCGGCGGCCCCGCCGGGCTGTCGGCGGCGATCCGGCTCAAGCAGCTGGCCGCCGAGAAAGGCACCGAGATCGGCGTGTGCGTGCTCGAGAAGGGTTCCGAGATCGGCGCGCACATCCTGTCGGGTGCGGTGATGGACCCGCGCGCGATCACCGAACTGTTCCCCGACTGGAAGGAACGCGGCGCGCCGCTCGACGTCGCGGTGACGGAAGACCGCTTCCTGTTCCTGTCCGAGACGGGCGCGGTCACCACGCCCAACTGGGCGCTGCCCGCCAACTTCCAGAACCACGGCAACTACGTGATCTCGCTGGGCAACGTCACGCGCTGGCTCGGGGCACAGGCCGAAGCGCAGGGCGTCGAGATCTTCCCGGGCTTCCCGGCCGCCGAGATTCTCTACAACGACGACGGCTCGGTGAAGGGCGTCGCCACCGGCAACATGGGCGTGGGCAAGGACGGCGAGCCGACCGAGAACTTCCAGCTCGGCATGGAGCTGCACGCGAAGTACACGCTGTTCGCCGAAGGCTGCCGCGGCCACCTCGGCCGTCAACTGATCTCGAAGTTCAAGCTCGACGCGAACGCGGATCCGCAGGCATACGGGATCGGCATCAAGGAGCTGTGGGAAATCGATCCGGCAAAGCACAAGCCGGGCCTCGTGATCCACACGGCCGGATGGCCGCTGAAGTCCGATACGTACGGCGGCTCGTTCCTGTATCACATGGACAACAACCAGGTGGTGGTCGGCTTCGTGGTGGGCCTGGGCTATACGAACCCGTACCTGTCGCCGTTCGAGGAATTCCAGCGCTACAAGACGCATCCGTCGATCCGCGCGTTCCTGGAAGGCGGCAAGCGCGTGTCGTACGGCGCGCGCGCGATCACGGCGGGCGGGCTGCTGTCGCTGCCGAAGACGGTGTTCCCAGGCGGCGCGCTGATCGGCGACGACGCGGGCTTCCTGAACGCGTCGCGGATCAAGGGCAGTCATGCGGCGATCAAGACCGGCATGCTGGCGGCCGATGCTGCATTCGACGCGGTGCAGGCCGGCCGCCAGTCGGACGAGCTCAACGCGTATCCGGACGCTTTCAAGCAATCGTGGCTGTACACGGAGCTGTACCGCGCGCGCAACTTCAAGCAGTGGATGGCCAAGGGGCTGTATCTCGGCACGCTGATGGTCGGGCTCGAGCAGAAGGTGATGGGCGGCAACGTGCCGTGGACGCTGCATCACAAGCATGCGGATCACGAGATGCTGAAGCCGGCGTCGCAATGCACGCCGATCGAGTATCCGAAGCCGGACGGCAAGCTGACGTTCGATCGTCTGTCGTCGGTGTTCATCTCGAACACGAACCACGAGGAGAACCAGCCGGCGCATCTGACGCTGAAGGATGCGAACGTGCCGGTGAACGTGAACCTGCGTACGTACGGGGGGCCGGAGGCGCGCTTCTGCCCGGCGGCGGTGTACGAGTTCGTGAAGAACGACGACGGCGGCGATCGGCTGGTGATCAACGCGCAGAACTGCGTGCACTGCAAGACCTGCGACATCAAGGACCCGACGCAGAACATCGTGTGGGTCACGCCGGAAGGTGGCGGCGGGCCGAATTACCCGAACATGTAAGCTGCCGGAAAACGCCGCCTCGCGCGGCGTTTTTTTTCGCCCGTTCGACAGTCGACGCTGCCCTGCCCGCCATCCAGCGTGCGACTCATGCACGGCACGCCGGACCGGACCGGTCAGCGCGCCGCGATCCGCCGACGGAAGTGCTCGGTACCGGACACGATCTTGTCGAGCACCGCATCGAGCGCCCAGAACCGCTCGCGCACGTCGTAGTCGATCGCGCGGCAGCGAATCGATGCGAACGTGCCGATCCGCTGGTGATAGATCTTCGCCAGCGCCGGATAGCCCAGTGCTTCCGACACGGCCGAGACCACCAGGAACGTCGACAACTCGTCGGCGAGCGCCGGATCCGAGTCGCCCCGCGTGCGCAGCCATCGATACAGATCCGGATGAAAGTTGGTAAACACACCGTTGAACCCGGCGGAACCCGCCTTCATCGCATCCCACGCGATCGCGGCGTTCGCATTCAGGATCTTCAGCGGCGATCCCGCGGCGAGCGCCACGCGCCGCTTCACCGTCTCCAGATCGCAACTCACGTCCTTGAGCATCACGAAGCGGCCGGTGTCGATGCACGCACGCAGTTCGTCGTCGGACAGCAATCGGCGGTAAGGCGCCGGGCATTCATACAAGCCGAGCGGCAAATCCGACGGCAGGCGCGCAAGCAGCTTGTGAAGATGGTCGAGAAACGCGGCGCTGCCTTTGCGCTGCGGGTCGAGCCGATTGGTCACGAGCACGACGCCCTGCGCGCCCGATTCCGCGGCCACGCGCAGCTCGGCGACCTGCGCATCGAGATCGTCGCTGATGTGCCCGGACGCGACGACAGGCACGCGCCCGGCCACGCGCTCGACCACGAAACGCGCGAGTTCCGCCCGTTCGGCCAGACTCAGGAATTGCATCTCGCTCGATTGCGCGACCGCGAACAGCGCATCCGCACCGTGCGCCAGATACCATTCGATGAGTCGCTCGAGCCCCGCGTAATCGATGGCCCCGGCGTCGTCGAACGGCGTCAGCATCACCGGTACGATCCCCTCGATGGTCGCGCTCGACTGCTGATGGTGTTGCATCTGTTTCTCCTTTCCTTGCTTTCTTGAATGCGTGATGGAGGCGCGGCGCTCAGGCGGGCAGCGCGCCGGACGCGGTGCTCGCGGCCTGCTCGGGAATCGGCTTGCGAACCAGCAGCAGGTAGGCCATCGCACCGGCGAATGCGATTGCCGCCGCCGTCAGCAGCGCGGGCACGAACGACCACTTCTGCGCGATCACACCCGTCAGGATAGGCGCGAGCGCCCCGCCGATGAAACCGCCGAAATTCTGGATCGCGCCGAGCGATGCGATGCGGCTCGGCGGCGCGGCCGCCGTCGCGAGCGCCCACGAACACGCCGATGCCGCATTGGCGAGAAAGATCACCACCGAAATGCACGCGAGCGCGACCGTGTTGCTCTGCACGAGCGCGGCCGGAATCGTGAATGCGACCATCCCGAGCATCGCGACGACCACCGCGTTGCGCCGGCTCACGACCGGCGAGCGGCTGCGGCGCGTGACCACATCCGACAGCCAGCCGGCGACCAGCGAGCCGACGAATCCGCACAGGAACGGCACCGACGCCGCGAACCCGGTGCGAATGAGGCTCATGTGACGCTCCATCGTCAGGTACCCCGGCAACCAGGTCAGGTAGACCCAGTTCAGATACACGGAACCGAAGAATCCGATCAGCATGCCCCAGGTCGTGCCGTGCGAGAACAGGCTGCGCCAGTCGGCGAAGGTCAGCTTCGGCATCGCGACGGCGGTCTGCGCATCGGCGTCGAGATACGCACGTTCGGCTGCCGTCAGTTGCGCACGCGCCGGATCGCGGTACAGGGCGAACCAGACGACGGCGACGACGAGGCCGAGCGCCCCGGTCGCGACGAACGCCCAGCGCCAGTTGAACGACGCGACGAGCACCGCCAGCAGCAACGGCGCGAGCGCGGTGCCGAGCGGCGATGCCGCGTTGAAGATGCCGGTCGGCGTCCCGCGCGCGCGCAGCGGAAACCAGTTGCTCACGACCCGCGCCGCCGACGGGAACTGCGGCGCCTCGCCGATGCCGAGCACGATACGCGCGACGATGAACCAGCCGAAGGTGGAGACGATGCCGCCCGACGCCTGCGCGAGCGACCAGACGATCAGCCCGACGCCCAGCAAACGGCGCGGCCCGATGCGATCGACGAGTCCGCCGACCGGGAACTGGCATAACGCATAGCTCCACGAAAATGCCGACAGCAGCAAGCCCATTTCGGAGAGCGACAGACCCAGATCGTTCCGGATGGCCGAACTCGCGACGGCCAGCGTGCCGCGGTCGAGATAGTTGACGATCCCGCTCACCATCAGCAGCGCGAGCGCGATACGTTGTCCGCGCCGGATGCGTGGGGGCGCCGTCGGAACTGCATGATTCTCGTTCATTGCGTCTGTCTCCATTGTCCTGAATGGTTGGCCGGGCTGCTGCCCGTTCCGTCGTCGCGGAATCTATACGGCCGCACGCTCCACTTCTTCGCGTGTCGGAATCGAGGTCTGCGCGCCGTGGCGCGTCACGCTGATCGCGGCCGCGTGCTGGCCGAACGCAATGGCGTCATCCATCGACGCACCGCTCGCACGGGCCGCCGCGAAGCCGCCGACGAAGGTGTCGCCGGCCGCCGTCGTATCGACGGCGACCACTGCCCTCGCCCGATGGCGGCCCTGCCCCGCAATCCCTCGCCAGCAGACACCGCGCGCGCCGAGCGTGACCAGCACGTTGCCGACGCCCTTCGCGCACAGCGCATCGGCGGCGCGCACTGCCGACGCGTCGTCGCCGACAGCGATGCCGGTCAGCGACTCCGCCTCCGTCTCGTTGACGACGAGGTAGTCGATGCGGGCCAGCAATGCGTCGAACAGCGGCCGCGCGGGCGCCGGATTGAGCAGCACGGGCGTCCGATGGGCGATGGCGCTGCCGATGGCGCGCGCGACGGTCTCGATCGGCACCTCGAGCTGGCACACCATCAGCGCCGCGCCGGCGATCACGTCGCGCGACGCGTCGATCAAGGCGGCATCGACGCAGGCGTTCGCACCGGGCACGACGACGATGCTGTTCGCCCCGTGTGCGTCGACCGTGATCGTGGCCACGCCGGTGGCCTCGCCGTCGATCCGGCGCAGGTGCGTGACGTCGATACGCTCCGCCGCAAGCGCGTCGTGCAGGCGTGCGCCGAACGCGTCGTTGCCGACGCAGCCGATCATCGCGACCGACGCACCGAGCCGCGCGGCGGCCACCGCCTGGTTCGCCCCCTTGCCGCCGTGGACGGTCTGGAACGAGGTGCCGAGCAGTGTTTCGCCCGGTACGGGCAGACGCGGCGCGCGCGTGACGAGATCGACGTTGACGCTGCCGACGACGGCGATCCGCGGTGGCTTTACAGAATTCATCATCGAATGTAACCGCTTACATTTGAGGCAAACAAAATGGCCGGAAAGGCCGACGTCGACGAAAACTTCGCAATGCAGCAGGAATCTATGTCTGACATAATACGGATTCGCATCAAGATAGCGCTTACATTCTCACAGGCCGGATTGGAAATGCAAGCGGGACCACGATGAATCGAGGGTAAACGATGGCGCTTTTGAGAACGGGCGGCGTCCACGCGGCAGCCGCGGCCAGGGGGGCCCGATGAGCACGCCTCCTTCCAGCGGCGGCGCGGCGCGCGCACGCCGCGGCAGCGGCCGGTCGGTGCTCGGCGATGTCGCGAAACTCGCCGGCGTGTCGACCGCGACCGTTTCGCGCGTGTACAACGATCCCGGCAAGGTATCGGCCGACGTACAGCAGCGCGTGCGCGACGCCGCGCGCGCGCTGAACTGGATTCCGAACGCCGCCGGCCGTGCACTCGCGTCCACGCGCACCCACATCACGGGCGCGATCATCCCGACGCTCGACGACCAGGTGTTCGCGTCGCAGGTAGCCGGAATGCAGGCGGTCATGGCCGAACACGGCATCACCCTCTTTCTGGGCTGCTCGAATTACGACCCCGCGCAAGCGCTCGCGCAGGTGCGCGCGATGCTGTCGCGCGGCGTGGAAGCCGTGTCGCTGGTCGGTGAAGCGTATCCGCCGGAAGTCTTCGAACTGCTGCACCAGCATCGCGTGCCGTATGTCGTGACCTACGCGTATCGCGACGACAGCCCGCACTGCTGCATCGGCTTCGACAACCGCGCCGCATTCGCACGGCTGACCACGCACCTGCTCGACCTCGGCCATCGCGATTTCGCGATCATCATGCAGCCTTCCGCGGACAACGACCGCGTGCAGGCCCGCCTGCGCGGCATTCACGACACGCTTGCCGCGCGCGGGCTCGCGGTTCGCCCGGTACACCAGCACGAGGGCGCGGCAACGATCGCTTTCGGGCGGGTGAGCCTGCGCGCGATTGCCGACAGCGGGGCGACGCGCCCGACGGCCGTGATTTGCGGCAACGACGCCCTCGCGCTCGGCGCGCTGCTCGAGGCGCAGGCACTGGGGCTGGACGTGCCGTCGCAATTGTCGATCACCGGCTTCGACGACGTCGCGCTCGCGCGTGAAATCCGCCCGTCCCTGACGACGATGTGGGTCGACACCGCTGCGATCGGGCGCAAGGCCGCGCACGCGTTGCTCGACGCGCTCGGGAACGGCGAAACCGGGCCCGGTTACGCGGTACAGCCGGAACTGCGGGTGCGTGAATCGGCCGCGCCGCCACCGCCGGTGCCGGCAGCCGAATGAAAACGGGGCGCTCCAGGCGCCCCGTTTCGCATCGTATCGGTCGAGCCGGCGGGTGCCGGCCCGCGCGGATCAGGTCGCGCTGCCGGCGATCTTCGGGGTCGACGTCTCGACGTCGCCGCACTGCGCGCGATGGCGCAGCGCATGATCGATCAGCACCAGCGCGAGCATCGACTCGGCGATCGGCGTCGCGCGAATGCCGACGCACGGGTCGTGGCGGCCGAAGGTTTCGACCGTCGCTTCTTCGCCGGCCTTCGTGATCGAACGGCGCGGCGTGCGGATGCTCGACGTCGGCTTGATCGCGATCGACACGGTGATGTCCTGCCCGGTCGAAATCCCGCCGAGCACGCCGCCCGCATGGTTGCCGACGAAGCCGGCCGGCGTCAGTTCGTCGCCGTGCACCGAGCCGCGCTGCGCGACGCTGTCGAAGCCCGCGCCGATCTCGACGCCCTTCACCGCGTTGATGCTCATCATCGCCTTCGCGATGTCCGCGTCGAGACGGTCGAATACCGGCTCGCCCCAGCCGACCGGCACGCCCGACGCCACGACGTCGATGCGCGCGCCGATCGAGTCGCCGTCCTTGCGCAACGCGTCCATGTAGGCTTCCAGTTCCGGCACGATCGCCGCGTTCGGCGAGAAGAACGGATTCTCGCGCACATGCGACCAGTCGACGAACGGCACGTCGACCTCGCCGAGGCAGCTCATGTAGCCGCGCACCTCGACGCCGAAACGCTCGCGCAGCCACTTCTTCGCGACCGCGCCCGCGCCGACGATCGGCGCGGTCAGGCGTGCGGACGAACGGCCGCCGCCGCGGTAATCGCGGATGCCGTACTTCTGCCAGTAGGTGTAGTCGGCATGGCCGGGGCGGAACGTCTCGACGATGTTGCCGTAGTCCTTGCTGCGCTGGTCGGTGTTGCGGATCAGCAGCGCGATCGGCGTGCCGGTCGTCACGCCTTCGAACACGCCCGACAGGATCTCGACCTCGTCGGCCTCCTGGCGCTGCGTCACGTGCCGCGACGTGCCGGGCTTGCGGCGATCGAGCTCGAACTGGATGTCGGCTTCGGTCAGCCCCATTCCCGGCGGGCAGCCGTCGATCACGCAGCCGATCGCGGGACCGTGCGATTCGCCGAAGGTCGTGACAGTGAAAAGCGTGCCGAGGGTATTGCCGGACATGATGGAACCGCCCAAAGAGAAATGGACAAACCGATGCGCTGCCGGAGCCGCGGGCAGGCCGATCGTTTGCCGGTCGAGGAAAAGAGGTAAACCGCTATTATGCCAGCCGTGCCGGGCCGGCGGGCCGTGTGAACCGTTCGGACCACACCGGCCGGCCATCCATCTGGCCCGGCACGCTGCCGCCGGACCCGCCGCGCTTACTTGCGCGCGCCGCGCAGTTCGGTCACCGCGGCCTGCAGCGCCTCGGGCGTGGCGACCGACGCCGGCATCGGCTCGCCGACCGCAAGCGTCAGGCGGCTCATCACGCCGCGCTTGATCGGCCGCGGCATCCGCGCATCGGAATGGCGCGAGAAATAGCTACCCCACAGCCCGCGCAGCGCCATCGGAATCACGGGCGCCGGCGTGCGGCCCAGGATTTCGGTGATACCGCGGTGGAACGTGTTGATGTCGCCCGTCTTGGTCAGCTTGCCTTCGGGGAAGATGCACACGAGTTCGCCGTCCTTCAGCGCGGCCTCGCACGCGTCGTATGCACGCGCGAGCATGTCGGGATCCTCGTGGCGCGGCGCGATCGGGATCGCCTTCGCATGCCGGAACACCCAGCTCGCAAAACGTGCCTTGAAGATCCGGTGATCCATCACGAACCGGATCGGCCGCGGGCTTGCGGCGGCCAGCACGAGCGCATCGACGTAGCTCACGTGGTTGCACACGAGCACGGCCGCGCCCTCCGCCGGGATGCGCTCCGCATGCACGAGGCGAATCCGGTAGAACGTGTGCACCAGCACCCACGCGACGAAGCGCAGCAGGAACTCGGGAACGAGCAGGTAGATGTACGTCGCAACGACGACGTTCAGCAGCGCGGTGACGAGGAACAGGCCCGGGATATCGACGCCGGCGTGGGTCAGCCCCATCGCCATCAGGGCCGACAGGATCATGAACAGCGCGTTCAGGATGTTGTTCGCGGCGATGATTCGCGCACGGTGCGTGGGCGCGCTGCGGCTCTGGATCAGCGCATACAGCGGCACGCTGTAGAAACCGCCGAACATCGCGAGCAGGAACAGGTCGGCCAGGATGCGCCAGTGGCGCCCACCGGCCAGGAATTCCCCCACCGACAGCAGATGGCCGGGCGACGGCAGCGAGCGGCTCGCGAAATACAGTTCGATCGCGAACACGCTGATGCCGATCGAGCCGAGCGGCACGAGGCCGATCTCGACGCGCCGCTGCGACAACCGCTCGCACAGCAGCGAGCCGAGGCCGATGCCGACCGAGAACGTCGCGAGCAGGACCGTGACGACGTCGGGGCTCGCGGACAGCACGTCCTTCGCGAAGTTGAAGAACGACGTGAGGAACGTCGCGCCGACGAACCACAGCCACGAGATGCCGAGCAGGCTCAGGAACACGGTGCGGTTCTGCTTCGCGAGGCCGAGGTTGCGCCACGTCTCGCTGAACGGGTTCCAGTTGATCACGAGATCGGGCTGCGGCGCCGGCGTCGGCGGCACGCGTTGCGCGACGAGCCGCCCGGCAAGCGCGATGACGACCACGCTGACGGCCAGCACGCGCTCGCCGCTGCCTTCGATGCCCGCGGCCGCGCCGCCGATGATCGTGCCGATCAGGATCGCGATGAACGTGCCCATCTCGACGAGGCCGTTGCCGCCGACCAGCTCATGCTCGCCGAGATGCTGCGGCAGGTACGAATACTTGACGGGGCCGAACAGCGTCGAATGCATCCCCATCATGAACGTGCACAGATATAGCAGCGTCGCGCTGTGCGTGACGAACCCGGCCGCGCCGACCAGCATCAGCGCGATCTCGAAGGTCTTCACGAAACGCGTGAGCGTCGCCTTGTCGTATTTGTCGGCGATCTGGCCGGACGTGGCCGAGAACAGCACGAACGGCAAAATGAAGATCGCGGAAATCAGGAACGCGGCCGTCTTCGCATCGACGCCGGAGAAGCGCGCGGTGTGATAAGTGACGAGCGACGTGAAACCGATCTTGAACACGTTGTCGTTCAGCGCGCCCAGGAACTGGGTCGTGAAGAACGGTGCGAAACGGCGCTGGCGCAACAGATCGAACTGCGACGCGTGGGCGCGCCGTTCGTCGCGCGACGCGGAAGAGACTTGCGTGTGATCGCTCATGCGGAATACGCGCGCATCGTCTGGGCGAAGCTGCGCGGGCCTCGTGTTGTTGTTGTTGAAAAAACGGCGGCGCAGGATGAACCTGCGCCGCCGGCCGTCGAATGGCAGCGCCCGCGCGTCATGGCACCGGGCGCGGCGTGCTTCACGATTTGTGCGCTTCGGCTTCCGATTCCGGCCAGTCGCGGATGTACGCCTTCAGCATCCGGTTCTCGAAGCTCTGCGCCTCGACGACCGTCTTCGCGACGTCGTAGAACGAGATGACGCCCATCAGCACCTTCTTGTCGAGCACCGGCATGTAGCGCGCATGGCGCTCGAGCATCATCCGGCGCACTTCGTTGACGTCGGTTTCCGGCGTGCAGGTGAGCGGCTCGTCCATCACCTTGCGCACTTGTACGTCGCCGATCGCACCGCCGTTCACGTGCAGGCGCAGGATGATCTCGCGGAACGTCAGCATCCCGACGAGATCGCCGTACTCCATCACGACGAGCGAACCGATATCGTGTTCGGCCATCGTATCGACCGCTTCGCGCAGCGGCTTATCGGGCGTCACCGTAAACAGCGTGTTGCCCTTCACTTTCAGAATATCGCTGACGCGCATCGTAGTCCCCTCATGCTTGAATGCAAATCGCTTTCGATCCTATCGGAAAGCCTGTCAAAAGGAAAGCGCGGGCCCGTGCGGCGCGGCCGCCGGCGCTTGCGGACGCGGGCCGCCCGCCGCACAATGGGTGCATGGACGGCGGCCCGAGGAGACGGCCATGGCGCATACGCATACGGAGCAATTCGCCAGCTTCGCTGATTTCTACCCGTACTACCTGAACGAACACCAGAACCTGACGTCGCGGCGGCTGCATTTCATCGGCTCGCTCGGCGTGATCGGCTGCGTCGCGATGGCGATCGCGACGGGCTACTGGTTGTGGCTGCCGGCGGCGGTCGTGTGCGGCTACGGATTCGCGTGGGTCGGACACTTCTTCTTCGAGAAGAACCGCCCCGCCACGTTCCGGCACCCGATCTACAGCCTGATGGGCGATTGGGTGATGTTCAAGGACATCTGCACCGGCAAGATCGGGCTGTAACGCCCGCCCGGCACCGCGTCACGCCGTTTTCGGCGGCCGCGCGTGCGGGTCGGGTGCCCCGTCGGGCACCGGCCCGGGCACGCTTTCCTCCGGCTGTGCACCTGTGAGCCTGTGCGCGGCGATCAGCGACGCGAGCGATACGTCGAACCGGTCGTTCGTCAGCACGTCGAGCAAGGCCGCGCCATCGACGTGGCTGCGGCGCCGCTGCAGCTGGTAGGTCAGCTCGGTGCGGTCGATCACCAGCACGTCGAACAGCTGCGCGAGCGTCAGGTGCGCCGGGTTCGCCAGCAGGATGTAGCGCGGCCCGACTTCACCGCCATCCAGCCGCGCGATCCATTCCCGCTCCTCCATCGTCAGCAGCAGCCGCTGCGCGGTTTCCATGTCGCAGCGCAACATGGTCGCGAGCCGCGTCGCCGTATAGCCCGCCTTGCCGACCTCGTGCGCCTCGGCCAGCCGCGCGAGCAGTTCGAGCGCGTCGAGCAGGTCGCTGCCCGGATAGCGAATGCGATGGAACTGGCCGACGCGGATCGCCGGCAGCGCGGACGCGACCATCGCGCCGAGCAGCGCGATGAACCAGCTCAGGTACACCCACAGCAGAAACACCGGCAGCGCCGCGAACGCGCCGTATACGGCCGTGTAGGTCGGAATGCGCCGCACGTAATAGCCGAAGCCGCGCTTCGCGAGCTCGAACGCGATGGCTGCGAACAGCCCGCCGATCACAGCGTCGCGCCACGCGACCGTGCAGTTCGGCAGGTACACGTACAGCAGCGTGAACGCGAGCACGGTCAGCGGCAGCGACACGAGCGCGAGCAGCCACTCGACGATCGAGGTCGACGGCGCGGCGCCGGTGAACGCCAGCGACTGCGTAAACAGGTACGACGAAATCGACAGGCTCACGCCGAACAGCAGCGGGCCGAGCGTGATCAGCGCCCAGTACGCGAGCACGCGCTGCGCGAACGGCCGCGGCTTGCGCACGCGCCAGATCAGGTTGAACGCGGATTCGATCGTCATCATCGTCATCACCGACGTGACGACGAGCACGATCAGGCCGGCCGTCGTCAGCCCCTTGGCTTTCGCCGCGAACTGGTTCAGGTACTTGAAGATCTGGACGTTGAACTGCGCGGGCATCAGGTGGTCCGCGAGGAACCCCTGCAGCGAGATCTGGAACGACGAGAACATCGGGAACGCGGTGAACAGCGCGAACGCGACCGTCACGAGCGGCACGAGTGCCAGCATCGTCGTGAACGTGAGGCTGCCCGCCACTTGCGGGATGCGATCCTCGGCGCTGCGCCGGGCCGCGAATTGCGCGAGGCGCTTGATGGTGTCGAGATCGACGCTCAACTTCGGCAAACGGTTTCTCCTTCTTGATGCCGCGCGCCCGACGGCGCGCCGCCGCCGCGCTGCGCGACGACTTCAGCCCCTATAATAGCCGCTCGATCCAGCAGGGGCCGACTGCACCGGGCATCCGCGCGGCCGCACGCGGCCCCGTCGCCCATGAAAGACATTCTCGTCCTCTATTACAGCCGTCACGGCGCCACGCGCGATCTCGCGCTCGCGATCGCGAACGGCGTCGACAGCGTGCCCGGCATGCAGGCGCGCATCCGCACCGTGCCGTCCGTCTCGACGGTCTGCGAAGCCACCGCCCCCGACATCCCCGCCGACGGCCCGCCGTATGCGGAACTGCGCGATCTCGAGGAATGCGCGGGCCTCGCGCTCGGCTCGCCCACCCGCTTCGGCAACATGGCCGCCTCCCTCAAGTATTTCCTCGACGGCACGACCCCGCAATGGCTGTCGGGCGCGCTGACCGGCAAGCCGGCGAGCGTGTTCACGTCGACCGGCAGCCTGCACGGCGGCCAGGAATCGACGCTGCTGTCGATGATGCTGCCGCTACTGCATCACGGGATGATGATCGTCGGAATCCCGTACACGGAAGCCGCGCTCAGCACGACGCGCACGGGCGGCACGCCTTACGGCGCGTCGCACGTGTCGCAGCACGATCGCAGCGCGTCCGCCGGGCTGTCGGCCGACGAAAAGGCGCTCGCGGCCGCGCTCGGCGTGCGGCTCGCCCGCGCGGCGGCCGCGCTCGCCGCCGCCCAGGCGACCGACGCCGCATGAACGCGCCCGCCCGCCCCGCCGCCGCCCGGCCGCACTACGCGCTGGCCGCCGCCGCGTGCCTCGCCGCGCTGATCGCGCTGTCGCTCGCCTGGGAGCTGTGGCTCGCGCCGCTGCGCCCGGGCGGCTCGGCGCTGATGCTCAAGGCCGTGCCGCTCGCGCTCGCGCTGCCCGGCGTCTGGCGGCGTAACATCTATACGATGCAGTGGGCGAGCATGCTGATCCTCGTCTATTTTGCCGAAGGCATCGTGCGCGGCATGTCCGACCGCGGGCTGTCCGCGACGCTCGGCTGGTGCGAGACCGCGCTCGCCGTCGGCTTCTTCGTGGCCGCGCTTGCCTACGTCGCGCCGTTCAAGCGCGCGGCAAAAAAGCAGCGCGCTGCGTCCTGACCCTTACGCGACCGACCGTGATGATTTCTTCCGAAGCCTTCGTTTCCGCCTGCCGCGACGCGATCGGCGCCGCCGGCGTGCTGACCGATCCGCACGATACCGAACCGTTCCTGACCGACTGGCGCCGCCGCTACAAGGGCAGCGCGTGCGCGGTGCTGAAACCGGCCGATACGGCGGAAGTCGCCGCGCTCGTCCGGCTCGCGAACGTGCACGGCGTCGCGCTCGTGCCGCAGGGCGGCAATACGGGCCTCGCCGGCGGCGCGACGCCCGACTCGAGCGGCGCCCAAGCCGTGCTGAGCCTCGCGCGCCTGAACCGCGTGCGCGCGCTCGACCCGCACAACAACACGATCACCGTCGAAGCCGGCGTGATCCTCGCCGACGTGCAGGCGCGCGCCCGCGAAGGCGGCCGTCTGTTCGCGCTGAGCCTCGCCGCCGAAGGCAGCTGCACGATCGGCGGCAACCTGTCGACCAACGCGGGCGGCACCGCGGTGCTGCGCTACGGCAACGCGCGCGAACTGTGCCTCGGGCTCGAGGTCGTGACGCCGCAGGGCGAGATCTGGGACGGCCTGCGCGGGCTGCGCAAGGACAACACCGGCTACGACCTGCGCGACCTGTTCATCGGCGCGGAGGGCACGCTCGGGATCATCACGGCCGCCGTGATGAAGCTGCATCCGCTGCCCGCCGCGCAGGTCACCGCGTTGGCCGCGCTCGAGTCGCCGCACGCGGCGCTCGACTTCCTCGCGCTCGCGCAGCGCGCGGCCGGCCCGCTGCTGACCGGCTTCGAGCTGATGTCGGACTTCTGCATGCAACTCGTCGGCAAGCACTATCCGCAGTTGCGCTACCCGTTCGACCGCCCGCATGCGCAGACGGTGCTGCTCGAGCTGTCGGACAACGAGAGCGAGGCGCATGCGCGCGCGCTGTTCGAGAAGCTGATGGAAGAGGCGTTCGAGGCCGGGCTCGTGGTCGACGCGGTGGTCGCGGAAAATCTCGCGCAATCGCGCGCGTTCTGGGGCCTGCGCGAACACATTCCGCTCGCCCAGGCCGACGAGGGGCTCAACATCAAGCACGACATCGCGGTGCCGATCTCGTCGATTGCGCGCTTCATCGACGAAACCGACGCGGCGATCCAGCAGGCCGCGCCGGGCGCGCGAATGGTCACGTTCGGCCACCTCGGCGACGGCAACCTGCACTACAACGTGCAGACGCCCGAAGGCGGCGATCCGAAGGCGTTCCTCGCGCAATTCCAGAAGCCGATCAACCGGATCGTCTACGACAACGTGCATCGCCACCACGGCACGATCAGCGCGGAACACGGGATCGGCCAGTTGAAGATCGACGATGCGCAGCGCTACAAGTCGCCGGTCGAAACGGCGCTCATGCGCACGCTGAAGACGGCGCTCGACCCGCGCGGGCTGATGAATCCCGGCAAGGTCCTGCGCTGAAGCCACCTACTCCGGAGCGATGGCCATGAGAATCCGCGTGCTGTCCGACCTGCATCTCGAATGCAACGCGCCCGACACGATCGTCCATGCCGACGCGGATCTCGTCGTGCTCGCAGGCGACATCCACAATCATGCGGAAGGCCTGCGCTGGGCCGCCGAGACGTTCGATCCCGCCGTACCGGTGGTCTACGTACCGGGCAACCACGAGTACTACGACGGGGAATTCGGCGCGCTCGAAACCGCGATGCGCGACGCCGCGCATACGCTCGACAACGTGCATTATCTGAACAACGGCGTGTACGTCGATCCGGCGCGGCGCTTTCGCGTGCTGGGCACGACGCTGTGGAGCGATTTCACGCTGTTCGGCGCGGACGATGCGAGCGTCGCGCGCGCGATCGAGGCCGGCAGGCGCGTGATGCTCGATTTCAAGGGATTGATCCAGGTGACGTGGCCGCATGAAGCCGCGCTGCATGCGGGCGGCACGCCGGAGCGGGACTTCGCGCCCGCCGACGCGATCGCGCTGCACCGGCACGGCCGCGCGTGGCTGGAAGCGCGGCTCGCGACGCCGTTCGCGGGGCGGACGATCGTCGTCACCCATCATGCGCCGCATCTGCGCTCGTTGGCGGAGCGTTACGCGGAAGACCTGGCGTCGGCGGGATTCGTCACCGACATGGCGGAACTCGTGCGGCCGCCCGTGGACCTATGGATCCACGGCCACACGCATACTTCATTCGATTACGTGACCGACAGCGGCACGCGCGTGGTGTGCAACCCGCGCGGCTATATCTTCCGGCGCACCGGCGAACTGGAAAATCCCGCGTTTGCGTGGGACAAAGTGGTCGAGCTCGGCTGAACGCCGGGCCACCCGGCCGCGCGATGCGGCCCCTCTTCGATCGGGCATACCGCCCGATCAGCGGTCGGCGCGGCGCGATCCGTTCGACGACGCGCGCACCCGCACCGGCACCGGCTTCATGCGTGCCTTCATCGCCCGCAGCAGATCCCGCGCGGCCGCGGCGGCGGCGGCCGCGCCAAGCAGAACGCCAAGGCCGATCATCAATTGCGTATCCATTGCGACTCCGGGTGTGGGCAGATCCATGTCTCTATGATCCAACAGTATCAAACTGTCTGCCGGCCGATGGTAAAAAAATGTTGCACGAACGACAAATCTCGTCAGATCGGGCTCGGGCGCGCCGTCATGTCGCAGCCCTGAACTGCGCTAGCACGGCTTCGTCGGCTTCGAGCGTGGCCGGCAACTCGTCGCGCAGGAAATCGACCCAGGTGCGGATTTTCGCGTCGAGGTACTGGCGCGACGGATACAGCGCGTAGATGTTCATCACGTGCGACCGGTATTCGGGCAACACGCGCACGATGTTGCCGCTGCGCAGCCCGCCGATCGCCGAATAGAGCGGCAACCCGCCGATCCCCATCCCTTCCCGCACGGCCACCGCGAGCGCCTCCGCGACGTTCACGCGGAACGGCGGCGCCGTGATCGGAATCACCTCGTCGCCGTGCGGCCCCGACAGCGCCCACTCGTCGAAGTGAAAGCCCGGCGCGACCATCCCGAGACAAATGTGCTGCTCGAGATCCGCCGGCGTATGCGGCGCGCCGTGCGCGTCGACATAGCCGGGCGATGCGCACACCACGCTGTAGCTCTCGCCGAGCCGCTGCGACACGAGCCCCGAATCGGGCAGGTCGCGGCCGACGACGATCGCGACGTCGTACCCCTCGTCGAGCAGGTCGGGCATCCGCTGCGCGAGCGTCAGCTCGACGTGCACGTCCGGATAGCGCTGCCGGTAGCGCGCAATGGCCGGCACCAGATAGTGCTGCCCGAGGCTCGTGAAGCAATGGACCTTCAGCTTGCCCGACGGGCGCGCGTGCGCATCGCCCGCTTCGGCTTCGGCCTGATCGACATACGCGAGGATCTGCTCGCAGCGCTGCAGGTAGCGCTCGCCCGCCTCGGTCAGCGCGATCCGGCGTGTCGTGCGGTTGAGAAGGCGCGTGCGCAGGTGCGCCTCGAGATCCGACACGGCGCGCGACGCATAGGCGGTCGTCGAATTCATCTGCTGAGCGGCGGCGGTAAAGCTTCCCGCATCGACCACGCGGACGAATACCCGCATGTTTTGTAACGTATCCATCCCATTACCCCTTTGAATCCGGGTGGATTGTTGCACAGGGGCCAACCAATATTATCTCAGGATTCGTAAAAATGACTTGCACCGTTGTCCGTTTATTCAGGAATCACTGAAAAATATAATCGCATCCGACTCATCTATATCCGAAAGGGAGAAAATCGTGCGGTCTCCGGCAACAAAAGGGACGCTGGCACTGGCGGTTCTTGCAGTCTCATTAATAATGACCGGCTGCGCGAGCATGGGCGACAACAAGCCCAAGTCCACCCGCATCGAAGCGAACGCGCTCGACGCCGGTGCGGCCATCCGCGCGGCCGACCGCGACGCGGGCTGGCCCGCGTCCGACTGGTGGCGCGCGTACCGCGATCCGCAGCTCGACGCGTGGATCGCCGCCGCCCAGGCCGGCAACCCGTCCCTCGCGGCAGCCGAAGCCCGCGTGCGCGAAGCGCAGGCGATGGCGCGCGTGGCCCGGTCGGCGGAACTGCCTCAGATCAACGGCAACCTGTCGCTGATGCGCCAGCACTGGCCCGACAACGTCTACTACGGCCCGGGGCCGCTCGCCGACACCGACACGTGGAACAACACCGGCACGCTCGGCCTGTCGTATCACCTCGACCTGTGGGGCAAGGACAAGAACGCGACCGAGCGCGCGCTCGACACCGCGCATGCGACCGCGGCCGACGCCCGGGCGGCGAAGCTCGAGCTGGAGGTCAACGTCGTGCGCGCGTATGTCGGCATGTCGATGAACTACGCGCTGCTCGACCTCGCGCACGAGACGTTCGAACGCCAGCGCGCGCTGGCCGATCTCGCGCGCAAGCGTCTGCAGGCCGGGATTGGCACGCAGCTCGAAGTCAGCCAGGCCGAATCGACGCTGCCCGACTACGAGCGCCAGATCGACACCTACGAAGAAGCCATCCAGCTCGCGCGCCACCAGCTCGCCGCGCTCGCGGGCAAGGGCCCGGGTGCCGGCGACGCGATCAAGCGGCCGAGCCTCGCGCTCGACGCGCCGGCCGGCCTGCCGTCCGCGATGCCGGCCGACCTGCTCGGCCGCCGCCCGGACGTCGTCGCGGCCCGCTGGACGGTCGACGCGCAGGCCCGCGGCATCGATGTCGCGAAAGCCGCGTTCTACCCGAACATCGACCTGCTCGCGACGGTCGGCGGCTTCGGCGTGACCGCGCCGTTCACCGACTTCCTGCGCGCGATGAACGGCGGCTGGACGGCCGGCCCCGCGCTGTCGCTGCCGATCTTCGAAGGCGGCCGGCTGCGCGCGCAACTCGGTGCGGCCGATGCCGGCTACGACCAGGCGGTCGAGCGTTACAACCAGACGGTCGTCGGCGCGCTGAAGGACATCGCCGACCAGGTCGTGCGGATCCGCTCGCTCGATACGCAGAAGAAGGACGCCGCGCGCTCGGTGGCCGCCAACGACCGCAGCTACCAGCTGTCGCGCGAAGGCTTCCGCCGCGGGCTGACCGATTACGTGAACGTGCTGATCGCGCAACAGCAGCTGCTGCGCGCGCAGGAGACGGCGGCCCGCATCGACGCGGAACGCCTCGCCGCGCACGCGCAGCTGATGGCCGCGCTCGGCGGCGGCGTCGAAACGGGCGAGGACGGACGGGACGGCCATCCGTGGGACGGCCATCCGTCGGGCGACCATCCGTCGCGCGACGAAGCCGCCGCGGGTGCCGCCGCGCCGGCGGCCGCATCGGGTGCGAAGCCCGTCGCGGCTATTGCCCGGCCTGCCCGGCCCGCGCAGGTCGCGACGGCCGGCGCGAGCGCCACGCCGGCCGCACGGTAACGCGGAGCGACCGTCATGTCAGCCTCCTCCTCCGCTTCCACGCACGCCGGCGGCCCGCTCGCGGCCTGGTACGCCGCGTTCGGCGACTGGGCCCGCAGCGACGGCGCCGCGTGGCTCTATCTGTTCAAGGCACTGCTCGCCGCGTTCATCGCGACCGGCGTGTCGATGCGGCTCGACCTGCCGGCGCCGAAGACGGCGATGACCACGGTGTTCATCGTGATGCAGCCGCAAAGCGGCGCCGTGCTCGCGAAAAGCTTCTACCGGGTCGCCGGCACGATCTTCGGGCTGATCGCGACGCTCACGTTCGTCGGACTGTTCCCGCAGCAGCCGCAGCTGTTCCTGCTCGCGGTCGCGCTGTGGATCGCGCTGTGCACGGCCGGCGCCGCGCGCAACCGCAACTTCCGCAGCTACGGCTTCCTGCTCGCCGGCTATACGACCGCGCTGATCGGCCTGCCCGCGTCGCAACATCCGGACGGCGCATTCATGAGCGCCATGACGCGCGTGTCCGAGGTCATCATCGGGATCGTGTCGGCCGGCGTCGTCAGCGCGCTCGTGTTTCCGCAGTACACGGGCGAGCAGATGCGCACGACGGTACGCACGCGCTTCGGCGGCTTCGTCGATTACGTCGCGGCGGCGCTGTCGGGCAAGCTCGACCGCGCGCACATCGAAACGATCCATACGCGCTTCGTCGCCGACGTGGTCGGTTTCGAGGCCGCGCGCAGCATGGCCGTGTTCGAGGATCCGGACACGCGGATGCGCAGCGGCCGCCTCGCGCGGCTGAACAGCGAGTTCATGAGCGTGTCGAGCCGCTTCCATGCGCTGCACCAGCTGATGAACCGGCTGCGCGCGGCCGGCGCACAGGCCGCGATCGATGCGATCGAGCCGTACTTCCGCGAGATCGCGCCGCTCTTGACCCGCAATGGCGAACCCGTGCGCACGCCGACCGACGCGGCGCGCGCGGCCGAACAGCTGCTGGCATGGCGCGACGCGCTGCCGCGGCGCATCCGCGCCACGCGCGCGGCGCTCGAAACGCAGCCGGATTTTCCGCTGCTCGACTTCGACACGGCCGCCGAGCTGCTGTACCGCTTCATCACCGACCTGCACGAATACGCGGCAACCTATGCGTCGCTGTCGACCGCGACGCACGAGCGCGAACGCTGGATCGAGCGCTACGAGCCGCGCACCAACGTGACGGCGATGGTGATCGCCGCGATCCGCACCGCGACCGTGATCCTCGTGCTCGGCTGGTTCTGGATCGCGACCGCGTGGCCGAGCGGCGTGACGATGACGCTGACGGCGGCGGCCACCTGCGCGCTCGCGTCGTCGACGCCGCGCCCGACCGCGATGTCCGCGCAAATGGGCATCGGCACGGCCCTGGCCGTCTGCACGGGTTTCCTGCTGATGTTCGGCATCTACCCGCACATCGACGGCTTCCCGCTGCTGTGCGTGGCGCTCGCGCCGCTGCTCGCGATCGGCATCTACATGACGTTGAAGCCGAAGCTCGCCGGCTACGGGATGGGCTACCTGATCTTCTTCTGCTTCCTCGCCGGCCCGGACAACATCACGCACTACGACCCGACGAGCTTCATGAACGACGCGCTCGCGCTGGTGCTGGCGATGCTGGTCTCGGCGATCGCGTTCGCGGTGCTGTTCCCGCCGACCGCGCCGTGGCTGAAGAAGCGGCTGTTCGCCGACCTGCGCCATCAGGTGGTCGCCGCGTGCCACGCACGGCTGGCCGGATTGCGCACGCGCTTCGAGAGCGGCGCGCGCGACCTGATGTATCAGGCACACACGCTGTCGGCCGACCAGCCCGACGTGCAGCGCGACGCGCTGCGCTGGATGTTCGCGGTGCTGGAAACGGGCAACGCGGTGCTCGACCTGCGCGCCGAGCTGGCGGCGCTGCCGTCCGACCCACGCCATGCGCCGACGACGCCGTGGCGACGCGCGATCGAGACGATGCGCACCGCGCTGTCCGCGCTGTTCAGCAAGCCGGACGCAGCGCGCTTCGACGCGACGCTCGCGGCGGTCAACGCCGCGATCGACGCAACCCGGCACACGCTCGATGCCGTCACGTCGTCGCGCGACGAGCGCCACCGGTTGCAGCGCATCCTGAGCCATCTGCATTTCGTACGCACGGCGCTGCTCGATCCGGAATCGCCGCTCGAGCCGCTCAACCGCAACCGCCCCGTGCGTCCCCAACAAGGAGCCTCGTCATGATGCCGCGTGAAATCGCCATTCTCGATGCCTACATGCCCACGGTGGTCCTGATGTTCGTCTTGGGTGCGCTGGCGACCTGGGCCGTCGACCGCGTGCTCGCCTATACGGGCCTCTACCGTCACGTCTGGCACCCGTCGTTGTTCCGCGCGTGCCTTCTCGTCTGCATTTGCGGCGGACTGAGTCTTGCCGTTTACCGTTGATTCCGAACCATCATGATGCTCAGAAAACTCTTCGGCTTCGTCGCGACCGCCGTCATCCTTCTCGTCGCGATCCTGATCGGGCGCTCGCTGTGGGTGCACTACATGGACGATCCCTGGACCCGCGACGGGCGCGTGCGCGCCGAGATCGTCAACGTCGCGCCGGACGTGTCGGGCGCGATCGTCGAGCTGCCCGTGCATGACAACCAGCTCGTGAAAAAGGGCGACCTGATCATGCAGATCGACCCGTCGCACTACCAGATCGCGGTCGAGCAGGCGCAGGCGGCCGTCGCCGCCCGCCGCGCGGAACTGCAGATGCGCCGCGACGACGCGGCCCGCCGCGCCGACCTCGATGCGCTCGTCGTGTCGAAGGAAAACCGCGAGAACGCGGCGCACAGCGCGTCGAGCGCCGACGCGCAGTACCAGCAGGCGATCGCCGCGCTCGACGCCGCGAAGCTCAATCTGGAACGCACGCGCGTGGTCGCGCCGGTCGACGGCTACGTGACGAACCTGCAGACGTTCAAGGGCAACTACGCGGTAGCCGGCCAGGCGAAGCTCGCAATCGTCGACAGCCACTCGTTCTGGGTCTACGGCTACTTCGAGGAAACCAAGCTGCCGCGCGTGAAGATCGGCGCCCCGGCCGAGATGCGGCTGATGAGCGGCGGCGTGATGAAAGGTCACGTCGAGAGCATCTCGCGCGGCATCTACGATCGCGACAACCCGCAAAGCCGCGACCTCGTCGCGGACGTGAACCCGACCTTCAACTGGGTGCGCCTCGCGCAGCGCGTGCCGGTCCGCATCCGGATCGACGAAGTGCCGGCCGACGTGGTGCTGTCGGCGGGCACGACCTGCACGGTCATCATCGACCCGGACCAGCAGAAGAAGAAGTCCTAAGCGCCGGCGGCCGGGCGCTTACGCCGCGACGCGAAAGCGCCCGACCAGCGACTTGAGCGCCTGCGCCTGCTCGTCGAGCGCATTCGCCGCGGCGGCCGCCTGTTCGACGAGCGCCGCGTTCTGCTGGGTGCCGGAATCCATCTGCATGACCGCGCGGCCGATCTCGTCGATCCCGGCGCTCTGCTCGTCCGACGCCGCGGAGATTTCGCCGATGATGTCAGTCACGCGCTTGACCGCCCGCACCACGTCGTCCATCGTGCGACCCGCATCGTGCGCGAGCGCCGCGCCGTTCGCGACGCGCTCGACCGACGCGCCGATCAGCGTACGGATCTCCTTCGCCGCGCTCGCCGCGCGCTGCGCGAGCAGCCGCACCTCGCCCGCAACCACCGAAAAACCACGGCCCTGCTCGCCCGCGCGCGCCGCCTCGACCGCCGCGTTCAACGCGAGGATGTTGGTCTGGAACGCGATTCCCTCGATCGTGCCGATGATGTCGCGGATGTTCTTCGCGCTGTCGTCGATCTCGCTCATCGTCGCAACCACGCGCCCGACGACTTCGCCGCCGGCTTCCGCGACCGCCGATGCATTGGCCGCGAGCGCGCTCGCCTGCCGCGCGTTTTCGGCGTTCTGCCGCACGGTCGACGTGAGCTCCTCCATGCTGGCCGCGGTGCGCTCGAGCGCGACGGCCTGCTGCTCGGTACGCCGCGACAGGTCGAGATTGCCGGTCGAGATCTCGCCGGACGCAGCCGCGATCGCCTCGGCGCTGACTGCGATCTCGCCGACGGTCGCCGCGAGCCCGGTCTGCATGTCGGACAGCGCACGCACCATGCTGTCGCGGTCGTGGCGGCCAAGCGGGATCGGCCGCGTGAGGTCGCCGCGCGCGATGTCGGCGGCGATCGCCTTCGCATCGGCGGGCTCGCCGCCGAGCTGCGACGCGAGGCGGCGCACGACCTGTTCGGCGATCACGATCGCCAGCACGAACAGCGCGGCCGTCATCGCCGCGATCATCGCGAACGACGACGAGAAGATCGTTGCGGACGCATCGAGCGTCGCCTTCGACTTCGCGCCGCGCGTCTTCACGAGCATGGCGACCAGCTTCTCGAGCTTGGCGGTCTCGACCAGCAGCGACACGTCCTGCGTGCCGACCTGCCAGTTCATCTGCGACAGGTCGAGCGGCTGCGCCTGCACGAGCGCGACGAAATCGCGCAGATGGCCGCTCCACGTGCCGACCGCCATGGAGAACGCGCGCAGGCGCGCGGAATCGTCCGCATCGGCCGGATCCGCGTAATGCTGCAGCGTCGCGAGCGCCTGGCCGATCGACGCGAGCCCCGCGCGAACCTCGGCGCCCAGGTCGTCGCGCTCCTTCGCGGTGGTCGCGGTCAGCAGCATCTTCTGCGCGCGGCTCGCACGCAGCACCTCGGCGCGCACTTCCTCCGCCGCGCGGCTCGCCACGTGCCCCTGCTCGTAGACCGACGCGATCGACGCGTTCAGCCGGCTGATCTGCCATAGCGAAAACACGCCGATCGCGAGCGTGCCGGCCAGCAGGATCGCGAACGCCGCGCGCAACGTCGCCTTGACCGTCCAGGGCCGGCGTTCGCGCCGGGCTGCGCGCGGACGTCGTGCGGCGGCGGGCCTGGCGGCTGCACCAGATGCGCTGGTGGCCGCACCCGGCCGTGGATGCAATGATGCTGCTTTCATCGATATATCCCCGTGTTGATCCCACCGCCGGACAGGTCGGGTCCGGCGGCTACCGTGATGCCCGCCCGGCTCGTGGCCGGTGCGGTGCGCGGCGCGCCTCTGTTGCCGTTGCGTCGTTCTACGGCCGCTCTCGCCATTCCTTGAGTCCGGACAAACACCGAGCCGAGCCCGGCGTGCCCGCGCTCACGGCAGACGCGCTGCCTGCGTTATACCCGGCCAAAAAAGGGCGGAATGGCCGATCGGCCGACCCCGCGGCTGACGGCGATGTCCGAATCGCGATAAAAGTTGGCCGGACATTCTCGATACGCCACATTACACTTCTTTGACGCAACAACGATTCGAACGCGCCGATCCCCATCAGAGCGCGTCCCGTCACCTCAACTCGCTCAGCTCACATGGAAACCAGCCTCGATACGGGTGCCGGCAACGCCGCCGCAGCCCAGCCGTCTGCTCCACCCGCCGCGCGCACCGTCTACCCGGTGCTCGGCGCGATCAGCTTCTCGCACATGCTCAACGACATGATCCAGTCGTTGATCCTCGCGATCTATCCGATGCTCAAGAGCCAGTTCGCGCTGTCGTTCGCGCAGATCGGCCTGATCACGCTGACCTACCAGATCACCGCGTCGCTGCTGCAGCCGCTCGTCGGGCTCTATACGGACAAGCGGCCGAAGCCCTATTCGCTGCCGGTCGGGATGGGCTTCACGCTCGCGGGGCTGCTGCTGATGTCGGCCGCGCAGAGCTTCCCGACGCTGCTGGTGGCGGCGGCCCTGGTCGGCTGCGGCTCGTCGGTGTTCCATCCGGAATCGTCGCGGGTCGCGCGGATGGCGTCGGGGGGCCAACACGGGCTCGCGCAGTCGCTGTTCCAGGTCGGCGGCAACGCCGGCTCGGCGCTCGGGCCGCTGCTCGCCGCGCTGGTGATCATTCCGCACGGCCAGCACAGCATCGCGTGGTTCTCGGCGGCCGCGCTCGTCGCGATGGTCGTGCTCACGCAGATCGGCCACTGGTACAAGAAGCATCCGTCGATGAAGAAGAAGGCCGCGGCGGCCGGCCATCCGACGCTGTCGCCGCGCCGCGTGCTCGCCGCGATCGGCGTGCTGGTGCTGCTGCTGTTCTCGAAGTACTTCTACCTCGCGAGCATCAACAGCTATTTCACGTTCTATCTGATCGACAAGTTCCACCTGTCGGTGCAGGCCGCGCAGATCCATCTGTTCGTGTTCCTCGCGGCCGTGGCGGCCGGCACGCTGATCGGCGGGCCGGTCGGCGACCGGATCGGCCGCAAGTACGTGATCTGGGTGTCGATTCTCGGCGTCGCGCCGTTCACGCTGCTGCTGCCGTATGCGAACCTGTTCTGGACGAGCGTGCTGAGCGTGATCATCGGCATCGTGCTGGCGTCGGCGTTCGCCGCGATCCTCGTCTATGCGACGGAACTGATGCCCGGCAAGGTCGGGATGGTCGCGGGCCTGTTCTTCGGCTTCGCGTTCGGCCTGGGCGGCGTGGGCGCCGCCGTGCTCGGCCAGCTCGCGGACGCGACGAGCGTCACGTTCGTCTACAAGGTGTGCTCGTTCCTGCCGCTGATCGGCGTGCTGACGGTGTTCCTGCCGAACCTCGAAAGCGCGCGCCGCAAGAAGGCGTGACGGGGCGGCCGCGGCATGCGTGCCGCGGCTGGTGGCTCAATAAACGTTGCGAAGTGTGTCGCCAAAGGGCTATCGGCGCGGGGACTTTCGCGTCCCACGATCGAGAATTCGAGCGCCCAGCAGGACCAGCGCCAACGCGATCACGAAGCTGACGCCGAGCATGGTACTAATCAGGATGTCACCCTGGCCGTGAACACCGAGCATGTCGAACACGCTGAACAGCGGTTCGAACGCTCGCCAACCGGCGCCGCTTTGAAACCATTCATCCAGAGGTGAATTCGCCAGGCCGAGATAGACCGGGATCGTCAAAGCGATCGCGGCAAGCAGACGCAGAAGCGCTTTCATTGGACGACCACTCGACCGTAGTACTTCATCCCGGTGCCTGGAATCGTGCCGACGGCCTGCGACTTGAGGAACTTGCGAAGCGCATCGAACTGGGTTTTGTTCGGCAGTGTGATGCAGCCTTCGCTGATGCCCCAGTATCCGACGGGATGCAACCGGAAGTGGCCACGCCGAATGCCGTTGAGCGACGTCCAGTCGTCGATCACGCCATCGTTGCGATACAACGCGAACCAATCCGCGCGATGAGTACCTGCAAGCAGATCGGAGCGAAAGTCGTTCAACCACCCCATGCGTCCACCGCTCTGGCGATCCACGATGTAGTAAACACCGGCCGGCAACGGCCCGTCGTTGGGAACTGTTGTCGAATTCGGATCATTGACATATCGACCGTTGCCGCTGAATGCGGCGACTGCCCCAAAACCCGCACAATGCAGGACGGACGAGCGCTGACGGTTTAACGAGAAAGTACATTCCACAGGCATTCTGGCCCTCTCCGGATAGTTATTTTTTTGATGCGACCGCGTGCGACGTGCGATCGCCCCGACTGCCCCAACTTCCCCGGCAGCCGCGAGAGCTTAATCCATCATGGCCCGTTCGTCATTGCAGCGCCTAAGCACGACGCGCCTCCCTGCCTCCCTAAATGACTGCTGCCCCTCGCTCGGTCGCATGCAGCGTCAGGAACCGCTTGAGGATGCCGGTCGAATAGCTGCTCGCAATCGCCGACAGGAAGTGCGAGAACGACTGCGTCGCGTGGTCGTCGGCCGTATCGGAGATCGTGCGCACGAGGGCGAACGGCACGTCGTGCTCGGCGCACACCTGCGCGATCGCCGCGCCTTCCATCTCGACCGCAAGCGCGTCGGGCAACGCATCGCGCAGCGCGACGACCTCGCGCTCGCTCGACACGAAACGGTCGCCGCTGATGATCAGCCCGCCGTGCAGCGACGCGCCGGCCAGCCCGAAACGCTCCGCGAACCGCGCGCCTTCCTCGGCGACGAACAGCGTGCATGCGGCCTTCAGGCGGGCCGTCAGTTCCAGGTCGGTCGCGAACCGCGTGATGCCGAGCAGCGGCACCTCGTAGCGCGGAAACAGCGGCGACGCATCGAGGTCGTGCTGCAGCAGCGTATCGGCGACGACGACATCGCCGACGCGCACCGTGCGCGACACGCCGCCGGCGACACCGGTGAACACGACGCCGGACACGCCGAACACATGGATCAGCGCACTGACCGTCGCGGCGGCCGCGACCTTGCCGACCCGCGCGAGCGTGACGACGCAGGCCGCGCCGTGCACGGTACCGAGGTGGTAGTCGCGGCGGCCGAGCGTGATCGTCTTCATCACGCCCTCGGCGCGCATCGCGGCGATCAGGTCGCCGAGCTCCTCGGGCAGCGCGGCCAGAATGCCGAGCGGGCGCGTCGAAACCGTTCCGACCATGTCGATGCTCATCATTCCACCGCCTGCAGTTTCGCGACCGCCAGCGCGAGCCACTTCTCGCCGTGCCGCTTGAACTTCACCTGCGCCTTCGCATCGGCGCCGTTGCCTTCGAGCGCGGTGACCGTGCCCTCGCCGAACTTGGTATGAAATACCTGCTGGCCGACGCGAAAGCCGGTGTCGGCCGCGCGCTGCTTGTTCGCGAACGCCGGCAGCGGCGCGGAAACCGCCGCGTCGACGACCTGCTCGCGACTGCCGCCGCCCGGCCGCGAGAACCAGTCGCGCCCCCAGCCGGCATTGTCCGAACGGCCGCCCCAACGCGCGCCCGCCTCGACCTTCGGCGTCAGCCACTTCAGCACGTGCTCCGGCAATTCGTCGAAGAAGCGCGAGCGCACGTTGTAGCGCGTCTGGCCGTGCAGCATCCGGCTCTGCGCGAACGACAGGTAGAGCCGCTCCTTCGCCCGCGTGATCGCGACGTACATCAGCCGGCGCTCTTCCTCGAGGCCGTCCGATTCGAGCACGCTGTTCTCGTGCGGGAACAGCCCTTCCTCCAGGCCGGTGATGAACACGGCCGAGAATTCGAGGCCCTTCGCCGCGTGCACCGTCATCAGCTGCACGGCGTCCTGGCCGGCCTGCGCCTGGTTGTCGCCGGCTTCGAGCGATGCGTGCGACAGGAAGCCCGCGAGCGGCGTCATCGTGTCGGGGTTCTGCGCGGGGTCGTCGAGCGGCGCCGGATCGAGCACGTCGACCGACGGATCGTTCGCATCCACGCCGAGCTCCGGCGCCGCGATCGCCCCCGCGCGCAGCGGGATCGAGCGGGCCGGCGCGTCGAGCCCGTAGCCTTCCTCGCTGACGAACGCGGTGGCCGCGTTCACGAGTTCCTGCAAGTTCTCGAGGCGGTCCTGGCCTTCGCGCTCGCCCTGGTAGAAATCGGCGAGGCCGCTCGCGCGCACGACGTACTCGACCGTCTCGGGCAGGCTCATCTGCTGCGTCTCGGCGCGCATCTTCGCGATCAGCGTCGCGAACCCGCCGAGGCTCGTGCCGGCCTTGCCGGTCACGTACGGAATCGCGGCGGCCATCGAACAGTCGTACAGGCGCGCGGCATCCGCGAGCTGCTCGATGGAGCGCGCGCCGATCCCGCGCGTCGGGAAGTTCACGACGCGCACGAACGCGGTGTCGTCGTTCGGGTTGTCGATCAGGCGCAGGTACGCGAGCGCATGCTTCACTTCCTGGCGCTCGAAGAAGCGCAGGCCGCCGTACACGCGATACGGAATGCCCGAGGTCATCAGCGTGTGCTCGATCGCGCGCGATTGCGCGTTGCTGCGATACAGGACGGCGACTTCGCTGCGCGACATTCCGGTGTTGATCAGCGAGCGGATCTCCTCGACGATCCAGCCGGCTTCCTGCGCATCGGTGCTCGCCTCGTACACGCGCACGGGCTCACCGTGGCCGGCGTCGGTGCGCAGGTTCTTGCCGAGGCGGTGCGCGTTGTTCGAGATCAGCTGGTTCGCCGCGTCGAGGATGTTGCCGTGCGACCGGTAGTTCTGCTCGAGCTTGATCAGGTTGCGCACGCGGAATTCGTCTTCGAAGTCGCGCATGTTGCCGACGTTCGCGCCGCGGAACGCGTAGATCGACTGGTCGTCGTCGCCGACCGCGAAGATCGCGTTCTCGCCGCCCGCGAGCATCTTGAGCCACGCGTACTGCAGCTTGTTGGTGTCCTGGAACTCGTCGACGAGGATGTGCCGGAAGCGTGCCTGGTAGTGCGCGCGCAGCGGCGCGTTGTACGCGAGCAGCTCGTAGCAGCGCAGCAGCAGCTCGGGGAAGTCGACCACGCCCTCGCGCTGGCACTGCTGGTCGTACGCCTGGTACAGCTCGACGAACTTGCGGTTGAAGTTGTCGGTCGCGTCGACCTTGTCGGGACGCAGCCCCTGCTCCTTCGCGTTGTTGATGAAGTACTGGACATTCTTCGGCGGGTACTTCTCGTCGTCGACGTTCGCCGCCTTCATCAACCGCTTGATCGCCGACAACTGATCGGCCGTGTCGAGGATCTGGAAGGTCTGCGGCAGGCCGGCGTCGCGCCAGTGGGTGCGCAGCATCCGGTTGCACAGCCCGTGGAACGTGCCGATCCACATTCCGCGCGTGTCGATCGGCATCATCGCCGACAGGCGCGCCATCATCTCGCGCGCGGCCTTGTTCGTGAAGGTGACGGCCAGCACGGTGGGCGGCGACGCGTAGCCTTGCTGGATCAGCCACGCGATGCGGGTGATCAGCACGCGGGTCTTGCCGCTGCCCGCCCCCGCGAGGATCAGCGCCGGTTCGTTCGGCAACGTGACGGCGGCGTATTGTTCAGGGTTCAGATTGGCGAGCAGATCGGGCATGGAGCGGCAGCGGGCGTGCGAGAAAAATGCGGACCCGACATTATAAGTCGGCGGCGCGATGCCGTTTCCGATCCGTTCGGCCTCGCGCCGCCGCGGCGCAGTGAGGGCCGCCCGACGGGCCGGCGCGGACCCCGCAATGGCTGGCCGATGTGCATCCATTTATAATTGCCGGATTCGGCATCCAATTCACGCATTTTTCGGCAGATTTCCAACCATGAGCGACAGCACGCTTGCGAAGAGTTTCGAACCCCACACCATCGAGTCCCAATGGGGGCCGGAGTGGGAAAAACGCGGCTATGCCGCCCCGGCCTTCGACCCGGCGCGCCCCGATTTCGCGATCCAGCTGCCGCCGCCGAACGTCACCGGTACGCTGCACATGGGCCACGCGTTCAACCAGACGATCATGGACGGCCTCGCGCGCTACCACCGGATGCTCGGCGAGAACACGCTGTGGGTGCCCGGCACCGACCACGCGGGGATCGCGACCCAGATCGTCGTCGAGCGCCAGCTCGATGCGCAAGGCGTGTCGCGCCATGACCTCGGCCGCGAGAAGTTCGTCGAGCGCGTGTGGGAGTGGAAGCAGCAGTCCGGCTCGACGATCACCGGCCAGGTGCGCCGCCTCGGCGCGTCGACCGACTGGTCGCGCGAATATTTCACGATGGACGACAAGATGTCGGCCGCCGTGCGCGACGTGTTCGTCACGCTCTTCGAACAGGGCCTGATCTACCGCGGCAAGCGCCTCGTCAACTGGGATCCGGTGCTGCTCACCGCGGTGTCGGATCTCGAGGTCGCGAGCGAAGAGGAAAACGGCCACCTGTGGCACATCCGCTACCCGCTCGTCGACGGTTCGGGCTCGCTGACCGTCGCGACGACGCGTCCCGAGACGATGCTCGGCGACGTCGCGCTGATGGTCCACCCGGAAGACGAGCGCTACGCGCACCTGATCGGCAAGCTGGTCACGCTGCCGCTGACGGGCCGCGAGATCCCGGTGATCGCCGACGACTACGTCGACCGCGAGTTCGGCACGGGCGTCGTGAAGGTCACGCCCGCGCACGACTTCAACGACTACCAGGTCGGCCTGCGCCATAACCTCGCGCCGATCGAGATCCTGACGCTCGACGCGAAGATCAACGACAACGGCCCCGAGCAGTATCGCGGCCTCGACCGCTTCGACGCACGCAAGGCGATCGTCGCCGACCTCGACGCGCAGGGCTTCCTCGACTCCGTGAAGCCGCACAAGCTGATGGTGCCGCGCGGCGACCGCACGGGCGTCGTGATCGAGCCGATGCTGACCGACCAGTGGTTCGTCGCGATGACGAAGGCGGCGCCGGAAGGCACGTTCAACCCGGGCAAGTCGATCACCGAGACGTCGCTCGACGTCGTGCGCAACGGCCAGATCAAGTTCGTGCCGGAAAACTGGACGACCACCTACTACCAGTGGCTCGAGAACATCCAGGACTGGTGCATCTCGCGCCAGCTGTGGTGGGGTCACCAGATTCCCGCGTGGTACGGCGAGAACGGCGAGGTGTTCGTCGCGCGCAACGAGGAAGAAGCGCGCGCGCAGGCCGCCGCGAAGGGCTATGCCGGCGCGCTCAAGCGCGACGAGGACGTGCTCGACACGTGGTTCTCGTCGGCGCTCGTGCCGTTCTCGTCGCTCGGCTGGCCGAACGAAACGCCTGAACTGCAGCACTTCCTGCCGTCGTCGGTGCTCGTCACGGGCTTCGACATCATCTTCTTCTGGGTCGCCCGGATGGTGATGATGACCACGCACTTCACCGGCAAGGTGCCGTTCCATACCGTGTACGTGCACGGCCTCGTGCGCGACGCGGAAGGCCAGAAGATGTCGAAGAGCAAGGGCAACACGCTCGACCCGATCGACATCGTCGACGGCATCGACCTCGAAACGCTGGTCGCGAAGCGCACGACGGGCCTGATGAACCCGAAGCAGGCCGCCACCATCGAGAAGAAGACGCGCAAGGAATTCCCGGACGGCATCGCCGCGTTCGGCACCGACGCGCTGCGCTTCACGATGGCGTCGATGGCAACGCTCGGCCGCAACGTGAACTTCGACCTCGCGCGCTGCGAAGGCTATCGCAACTTCTGCAACAAGCTGTGGAACGCGACGCGCTTCGTGCTGATGAACTGCGAAGGCCACGACTGCGGCAACGACAAGCCGGAAGTGTGCGGCGCGGGCGACTGCGGCCCCGGCGGCTACCTCGACTTCTCGGCGGCCGACCGCTGGATCGTGTCGCTGCTGCAGCGCACCGAGGCCGACATCGCGAAGGGCTTCGCCGATTACCGCTTCGACAACATCGCGACCAGCATCTACAAGTTCGTGTGGGACGAGTACTGCGACTGGTACCTCGAACTCGCGAAGGTGCAGATCCAGAACGGCACGCCGGAACAGCAGCGCGCGACGCGCCGCACGCTGCTGCGCGTGCTCGAGACGGTGCTGCGCCTCGCGCACCCGATCATCCCGTTCATCACCGAAGCGCTCTGGCAGAAGGTCGCGCCGCTCACCGGCCGTTATCCGCAAGGCAAGGCCGAGGGCGAAGCATCGCTGATGACGCAGGCGTATCCGGTCGCGAACCTGCAGAAGATCGACGAGGCGTCCGAGCAATGGGCGGCCGACCTGAAGGCGATCGTCGACGCGTGCCGCAACCTGCGCGGCGAGATGAACCTGTCGCCGGCGACCAAGGTGCCGCTGCTCGCGGCCGGCGACGCCGAGCGCCTGCGCTCGTTCGCACCGTACGTGCAGGCCCTCGCCCGCCTGTCGGAAGTCCAGATCCTCGCGGACGAAGCGACGCTCGACAAGGAAGCGCACGGCGCGCCGATCGCGATCGTGGGCCCGAACAAGCTGGTACTGAAGGTGGAGATCGACGTCGCGGCCGAGCGCGAGCGCCTGTCGAAGGAAATCGCGCGCCTGACGGGCGAGATCGCGAAGTGCAACGCGAAGCTCGGCAACGAGGCATTCGTCGCGAAAGCGCCGCCGGCCGTGGTCGAACAGGAACAAAAGCGCGTGGCCGAGTTCGGTAGTACGCTGGAAAAACTGCGTGCCCAGCTCGATCGGTTGCCTGCGTAACAAACGGTAAGGTCGTTTGCGTTCACTATAATCGGAACGTGAACATAGACCGTCTGACAAGACGATTACAGGAATAAAGGTTCGATCATGTTGAAAGTCAACAAGGCGGTATTCCCCGTTGCCGGTCTCGGCACGCGGTTCCTCCCTGCAACGAAGGCGAGCCCGAAGGAAATGCTGCCGGTCGTCGACAAGCCGCTGATCCAGTACGCCGTCGAGGAAGCGATCGCCGCGGGCATCACCGAGATGATCTTCGTGACCGGGCGCAGCAAGCGCGCGATCGAGGACCACTTCGACAAGTCGTACGAGGTCGAGGCCGAACTCGAGGCGCGCGGCAAGGCAAAGCTGCTCGAGCTCGTGCGCAGCATCAAGCCGAGCCATGTCGACTGTTTCTACGTGCGCCAGCCGGAAGCGCTGGGCCTCGGCCATGCGGTGCTGTGCGCGGAAAAGCTCGTGGCGGACAACCCGTTCGCGGTGATCCTCGCCGACGACCTGCTCGACGGCAACCCGCCGGTGATGAAGCAGATGGTCGACGTGTTCGACCACTATCACAGCTCGGTGATCGGCGTGGAAGAGATTCCGCCGTCGGAGACGAAGTCGTACGGGATCGTCGATGGCAAGGAGTGGGAGGAGTCGATCGTCAAGATGTCGGCGATCGTCGAGAAGCCCGCGCCGGAAGTCGCGCCGTCGAACCTCGGCGTGGTCGGCCGCTACATCCTGAAGCCGCGCATTTTCGAACACCTGCGCGCGCTGAAGCCGGGCGCGGGCGGCGAGCTGCAGCTCACCGACGCGATCCAGGCGCTGCTCGCCGACGAACAGGTGCTGGCCTACAAGTACCAGGGCACGCGCTACGACTGCGGCAGCAAGCTCGGCTACCTGAAGGCGACGGTCGAATTCGCGCTGCGCCACCCGGAAGTCGGCACCGAGTTCGACGCGTACCTGCGCACGCGCGGCAACGCGCATCCGGCCGCCTGAACGCGGCCCGGGCCGGCCTCGCCTTTCCGGCGGGCCCGCCCTCACCTCACGGCCGGCGCGTCAGCGCGCGGCGGCCGGCTTCACCGAGACGACGCCCGGCATTGCGCCCGCGTCGTCTTTTTTCGTCTTCACGAGCCAGCCGTCACCCTGCTCGAACGGCAGCTTCGCGAGCGCGCTCCGCACGAGCGTCGGCGCGGCCTGCTGCGTGCCCGGATCGCGATCGCGCAGCGACGCCGACACGCGATAGACATCCGCACCCGAGCTCGCGTCGACGAAACGCAGCGTCAGCACGTGGCGGTACACCGTGCCCGCGAACGGCAGCGCGAACGGCGCCGGCCCGTCGACGGTCACGCATGCGCTGCTCGCGGCGCCGCACTGGTCGGCCGTCGCCGCGACCGACGCCGGCTGCGTCGCATACGCGATCGACAGCCGGTAGCGCGCATCCTTGCCGGCTTGCGCGTCGAAGCCGCGCTGCGCGAGCGCGTCGCGCACCAGCGTCTCGATCCGCCGGTATTCGGCATCGTCGGCCTGAGCGGCCGTGCGAACGACATCGTAGCCGTGCGCACCGGACGCGAACGCATTCGGCTGCCCGAGCGCGCTCACGCCGGTCGTGACGCCGGCGCAACCCGTCAACAGCGACGCCGCCAATGCGGTCGCTGCCCATTCCTTTCTCATGACTTCCCCCAAATGCCTGCCGTCGTGCCCGGCCCTGTCAGGCGGACGGCTCGTCGATCGCGGGCAGCGACACCGTCACCGCGGTGCCGACACCCACTTCGCTGTCGACCGTCACGCTGCCGCCGTGGCGCGTGACGACCGTCTTCACGAATGCCATGCCGAGCCCGGAACCCGAGATTTCGGGCCGCTCGCCGGCATGGAACCGCTTGAAACGCTCGAACAGATGCCGCTGATCTTCCGGCGCGATGCCGTACCCCTGATCGCGAATCGTACAGAACATCCGCCTCGATGCGTGCTCGATCGTCAGCGTACACGTGATCACCGTGTCGGACGGACTGTATTTGACCGCGTTGTTCAGCACGTTGACGAACGCGCGCGTGATCAGCGAGCGGTCGGCGCGCGTCCAGCCCATGTCGGTGCCGACGTCGGTATCGATGCGGATGCGCTTGGCCTGCGCCTGCGGCCAGACTTCGTCGCTCGCGTCGATCAGCACGTCGACGAGGCTCGTCAGCTCGAGCTGGTACGCCTGCGACTCCGCGCGCGCCAGTTGCACGAACTCGTCGGCGAGCGACAGCGCACGATGCGCATACCGCTCGATCCGCGCGAGCAGCCGGCGCGTCGCGTCGGTCTCGACGCGTTCGCGCTCGATCTCGACGAGCGCGAGGATCGACGACTGCGGCGAGCGCATGTCGTGCGACAGCAGGTGCAGCGCCTCCTCGCGCTGCCGCTCGGCCGCATGCAGCTCGGTCACGTCGACGAGGCCGGCGATCCAGCCCGTCACGTGGCCCTGCGCGTTCGTACATGCCGCGTAGCGTAGCAGATGGTCGAGCCCGTCGCGGTCGCGCACCTCGATGCCGCGCGCCATCGCGTCGTGCTCGGCCTCGAGCGTCGGGTCGAGCGCGGCCGGCCAGTGTTCGCGGATCGCGACGTCGTGTTCGACGTTGCCGTCGACCGTCTTCATGAAGGTCAGCTCGCCGAGCGCGGCGCGCAGCGGCCGGCCTTCCGGCAACGGCAGCGCGAGCCTCGACCCGTAGCGCTTCGCCGCGTGGTTCGCGATCAGCACGGTGCCGGCCAGGTCGGTGACGAAGATCGGCTCCGGCATGCTGTCGAGGCTGTCCCACACGAAGCGCTTCATGTCCTGCACGCGCTGCGCGGCCTGCGCCATCAGCGCCATCTGCCGTTCGAGCACGTCGCCGCCGACGCTGCGCGTGCGCGGCGCCTCGGGCAGCAGGTGCGGCTCGTCGGCGAGCCGCTGCAGCTCGCGGCGCAGGTACGACATCGTCATTTCGAGGCGCCGCCAGTTCCAGATCGGATACACGGCGATCAGCCCGAAGATCGCGGGCGCGGGCGACAACCACACGCGCGCCTCGAACAACAGCGCGACGCTCGCGACGACGGCCGCCGCGGCCAGGCTCAGCGTCAGCAGCAGGCCGCGCCACGGCGACAGCATCAGGAAGCCGGCCAGCAGCACCGCGAGCGGCAGCAGCGACGCGACGAACAGCCCCGCGCGCGACACGGGCAGGATCGCGCTGCCGGTCGTCAGCATGTCGAGCACGTTCGCGTGGATGTACACGCCGGCGAGCGGGCCGAACTCGCCCGACACCGGTGTCGCGAAGCGGTCGTAGAGGCCCGACGCGGTCACGCCGACGACGACGATCTTGCCGCGCAGCGCGTCGGGTTTCACGCGCCCTTCGAGCACGTCGTTGAACGACAGCGTCGGATACGCGGGCGTGTTGCGGCTGAACGGGATCAGGTAGCGGCCCTCGCCGGTCACGTCGCGCGACAGGTCGTGCGCATGCGCGCCGGGCGCGCCGCCGGCCGGATGCAGGCGGCCGGCCTCGAGCGCGCGGTAGACGGGCACCATCAGTTGCGGCCAGCGCACGCGTCCGTCGCTTTCGAACAGCGCGACGCTGCGCACGATGCCGTCGGGATCGACTTCGAGATTGATGTGGCCGAGCCCCGTCGCGCGGGCCGCCAGCTCCGCCACCGGCGGATCGACGGTGCGCGTGCCGTCCGCCTGCTCCGGGCTCAGCAGCACGGCGAGGAAGGTCGGCACCCGGGCCATCGCGTCCGCGAACGGACGATCCTCGGGCGACTGCTCGGTAAACAACACGTCGTAGACGACCGCGGCCGGCTGCGCACGCGCGAGCGTGTCCAGCAGCCGCGCATGCACGCTGCGCGGCCACGGCCAGCGACCGAGCGCGGACACGCTCTGGTTGTCGATGTCGACGACGACGACGTCGGGCGACAGCGGCAGGCTGCGCAGCATCAGCAGCCGGTCGTAGATCAGCCCGTCGACGCTCGACGACAGCCGGCCGAGCGCGCACGCGAGGATCACCGCGATCCCGAGGCAGCCGATCGCGATCCATTCGATCAGGAAGCGGCGGCCGAGGCGCCGCCGCGGGGAAACGGAGTCGGTTTTCATCTGCCGCGGATCAGCGCGACAACGTGAACGCGCTGACCGGACTCGTCTTCTGGTAGAACTTGCCGCCTTCGAACTCCTCGACCGTCACCGCCCAGTAGTAGTCGCCGGGCGGCAGGTGCGCGACGGTGATCTTGCGCGCGTGCAGGCCGACCTGGTCGACGACCGGCGCGCTCAGGTCCTTCGAGCGCGACAGCACGAACCGGTAGCGCGCATCCTTGCCGGAGCCGTTGGGCGACCAGCGGAACTCGTAGCCGCCGGCGCCGGGCGACGCGCTCGCGTCGAGCCCCATCTGGCGCCGCTCGAACGCATAGGTGCGCGGCATGCCTTCGAGGCCGTTGGTGTCGATCGCGGCGACCCGCACGAAATACGTGCCGTTCGGCACGTCGCGAAACACCGCGCTCGGCGTATCGGTGCGGGTTTCGCGGAACAGGTCGAGCATGCCCGCGTCGTGCGCGAGCTGCAGGTGGTATGCGTGCGCGTCGGCGAGCGGCGCGATGTCGAACGCGACGTCGGGCTCGTCCTGCACCTTGTCCGGATGCGTGAGCGCCGGTGCGGGCAGCAGCTCGACGGGCGCGCCGATCGCGCCGGACGACGTCGCGACGCTGCCGAAGTTCGCATGCACGAGCGTCGGGTCGGCCGGTTGCCGCTTGCCCGCGACGCCGACGGTGCCGTCGAGCACTTCGACGCGCGTCGCCGCGTTGCCGGCCGCGTCGTAGTTCACGCGAAAACGCGTGCCGCGCACGCCGGCCACGACCGACGGCGAGCGGATCTGGAAGCGGTCGTCGCGTTTCTTCAGATGCGTGACTTCGCTGTCGACCGAGCCGCGCGTGAGCTCGAACTCGCGATCGAGCGTGCCGGTCAGCACGGTGCGGCGCAGCGTCTTCAGGTCGAGCTGGCTGTCGGGCGGCAGGCTCATGTGCGTGCCGTCGGTGAGCTCGATCGTCACGAAACCGTTCGCGCCGGTACGCACGCGGTCGCCCTCGTTGAGCGTCGCATCGTCGGCGAGCGGCGCGTAGGCGTCGCCGGACGTGCGCTCGGCCGCACCCTGCACCGCGACGACGCGCGCGGTCAGCTTTTCCTTGCGCAGCCGCGCGACCGGCAGCTTCAGCGCGATGCCGGGCTGCAGGTGCTTCGGGGCGGGTACGCCGTTGATCTGCTGCAGCAGCTGCCAGTCGTCCGGGCCCTGCAGGTAGCGCGCGGCGACGTCGTACAGCGTGTCGCCGGCTTGCGTGCGGTAGACGATCGTCTTGCCCGCGGCAGCCGGCGGCCGCGCGGCGGCCTGCTGTGCCGCGCATGCCAGCGCGACCACGCACGCCGCGCGCAGTGCCGCCGTGCGCAGGCCCGGCGTGCGCTGCGTGATGCGCGCGATCACTCCGGTTCTCCCTGGCCGACGCGCTCGAGCCGGTAGCCGTAGCCGTAGATCGGCGCGAGGCGATAGCCGTTTTCCGGCCGCAGGCCGAGCTTCGTGCGCAGCATCGAGATGTGCGTGTCCATCGTGCGCGACGGAATGTCGGTCGCCTGCTTCCACACGAGATCGAGAATGTGCGCGCGCGACAGCGGCCGGTCGAGATGCTGGAACAGCAGCAGCGCGAGCTCGAATTCCTTCTGCGTGAGGCTCACGGCCTTGTCGCCGACATAGGCCTGCTTCAGGTTCACGTCGAAGCGGAACTGGTCGAACTCGCGAACGGTCGCCTCCGGATTGACCGGATACGCGCGGCGCAGCAGCGAGCCGATGCGCGCGCGCAGGATCGGGCCCGACACGGGCTTGACCACGTAATCGTCGGCGCCGGCGTTGAGGATCTGCGTGATCCCCGCCTCGTCGTCGCGGCTCGTCATGAAGATGATCGGCAGGCTGTGCTCGGACTGGTTCGCACGGACCCACTTCAGCACTTCCTCGCCGGACATGTCGGGCACGTTCCAGTCGAGCACGAGCAGATCGAACGTCTCGCGCTGCAGACGCTTCTTCAGGGCCTTGCCTTCCTTGAACGCATAGCACGTGTGGCCGGCGGCCGTCAGCGTTTGACTGACGAAATCCGTCTGGGCCGGATCGTCATCCAGTACAGCAATTCTCATAGCACCCCGCAAATCGAAATCGATTCGTCCAGTTCAAGCTCCCCGCGCTCACTCCGCCGCGCCGCACGGGCACGGCTTCCGACGCCGGCCGGCGAGCCGCCGTTTGGCCGCTCGCGCACCCTGCGTGACACGGCGCCCCGGCCAATATCTCAAAAACGGGGCACGGACGAACCGGCGATTTCATCATAGTAGTATGAAATTCGCCAAGAAATTGCGCGGACTACGGTCCTTTATTCGAATAATCCTGCCGATCGCGCGATTACGCGCCCTGGTCGGCGCCCGCCAACCGGGCCATCGGCTCGGCAAAATCGTCGGTCGGCACACGCCGCCGCCGACCGAGCGACGGCTACTCCGGCTGCCGCAGCGTCGGCTGCCGCAGCATCGGCTGCCGCAGCATCCGCTCCAGCTGGCCGCGCACGCGCTCCCACGCCGGCGCCGCATAGTCGGGCTGGCTCGCCGCCCACGCGTGCGCGAGATCGAACACGCGTTCGACCGTCGCGCCGCAATACGTGAGGCCCGCGCCGTCGCCATGCGCGGCGTCGCGCAATCGTTCGTCGAGCGATTCGGCCAGCCACGGCATCTCGGCCGCCGCCGAATCGGCATAGGCCTCCAGCGCGGCACGCGCGTGGCGATCCTGTTGCGGGTCGAGCTCGATCCGGCTCGACCCCGCCGCGCGTGCGGGCGCGATGCGTTCCGCCGCGGACGGACTTCGAATGGTCCCTTGTCTGAAGGACATGTCCTCTCCCCGTTTGTACGACGGTAGCGTCAGGCATGGCCCCCGTGCCCGCCTCGTATGACGTACCGTGGCCGGCGCATCCATCCGAGACGGACGACCGGCCGGGTCAGTATACGCAGCCGGTCGTGCGACGAGGTTTAAGAATTGTCAGAGGCATCGGAGGCGCGGTCGGGCCAACGGGCGCTGCCCGGCCGGGTGCCGCGAGAGGCGCGTGATGCGGGCCGTCAGCGGCGGCGCATCAGGAATACGAAGGTTTTGTCCTGGGTCGTGACTTCGACGATCTCGTTGCCCGTCTGCTTCGCGAACGCGGCGAAATCGCGCTGCGAGCCCGGATCGGTCGCGAGCACCTTGAGGATCTGCCCGCTCTCCATATCGGCGAGCGCTTTCTTGGCGCGCAGGATCGGCAACGGGCAGTTAAGCCCGCGCGCGTCCACTTCCTTGTGAATCTGCATCGGCTGTCGACCTTCGAATGACGCGCCACACGGGCGCGGGAGGAAGCGGCGATTTTACCGCAGCGCGGCCGTGCCTGCCCGCGCCGCCCAGGCACGGCCATGGGGCAGGCAGGCACGGCCGCGCGCGCCGCTCAGGCGCCCGAAAAACCGCCGGCGAGCCGCTCGCGCAGGTGCCGCACCAGCGCGCGCACCGCGCTCGGCACGACCGGACTGTACGGCCGGATCGCGAAGATATGGTCGCCGAACGCGCCGGACGGCCGCCAGCCGTCGAGCAGCGCGACGAGCCGGCCTGCGTCGAGATCGCGCTGCGCGCTGAAATCCGGCAGCAGCGCGATGCCGAGCCCGCCGAGCGCGGCCTCGCGCATCGCCTCGCTGTTGTTGGCCGCGAAGCTGCCGCGCACCGGCACGCTCACGCGCTGGCGACGCCGGCCGTCGGGCTCGAAGCTCCAGGCGGCCGGCTCGTTGTCGCGCAGGTAGCACAGGCAGCTGTGATCGACGAGTTCGCTCGGGTGGCGCGGCGCGCCGCGCGCATCGAGGTAGTGGCGGCTCGCGACCAGCAGCGAACGCGTGTCGCACAGCTTCCACGCGACGTGGGTCTGCGGCGCGGTCGTCGTATGGCGGATCGCGAGATCGAAACCCTCCTGCGTCAGCGAATGCAGCCGGTCGGACAGGTCGAGCTCGATGTGCACGCCCGGATGCTGCCGCAGGAAATCGGGCAGGTGCGGCACCACCTGCTGGCGCCCGAGCGCGACGGGCGCCGTCACGCGCAGCAGCCCGCGCGGTTCGCCGGCCAGATCCTTCACGCGCGCGAAATGCTGGCCGATCGACTCGAACGCGTCGCGCGTGCTGTCGACCAGCGTCTGCCCCGCGTCGGTGAGCCGCACGCTGCGGGTGGTGCGCCGCACGAGCGGCACGCCGGCCGCCTTCTCGAGATCGGCGATGCGCTGGCTCATCGCGGCCTTGCTGATGCCGAGCCGCTGCGCGGCGGCCGTGAAACTGCCAGCGGCGGCGAGCACCGTCAGCGAATGGATATGCGGCCAGAGCGCCTGGACATTTTGCTGATTCATCCACTGATTATTCAGAATTCTGAACAGTGAATCAAGCTGCGCGGCCTTCTCCCGCCCCGCCGCTTTGCCTAGACTAGGCTCCATTCGCCCCCATCCCCAGGAGACACGATGAACCCGGTTCCCGCCTACACGTCCGACGCCGACGTCGGCCACTACATCGACGGCGCGCCCGTTGCCGGCCGCAGCGGCCGCTTCCAGGACGTCCTCAACCCGGCGCTGGGCCGCGCGGTGCGCCGCGTCGCGCTCGCCGACGGCGACGAAGTGCAGCGCGCCGTCGCGTCGGCCCATGCCGCGTTCCCGACCTGGGCCGACACGCCGCCGATCCGCCGCGCCCGTGTGCTGCACCGCTTCCTGCAACTGATGAACGAGCACCGCGACACGCTCGCGGCGATCATCACGGCCGAGCACGGCAAGGTGTTCTCCGACGCGCAGGGCGAAGTCGCGCGCGGCATCGACATCATCGAGTTCGCGTGCGGCGTGCCGCAATTGCTGAAGGGCGACTTCACCGACCAGGTCAGCACCGGCATCGACAACTGGACGATGCGCCAGCCGCTCGGCGTCGTCGCGGGCATCACGCCGTTCAACTTCCCGTGCATGGTGCCGTGCTGGATGTTCCCGGTCGCGCTCGCGACGGGCAACACGTTCGTGCTGAAGCCGAGCGAGCGCGACCCGTCGGCGGCGCTGTTCATCGCCGACCTGCTCACGCAGGCCGGCCTCCCCGCCGGCGTGTTCAACGTCGTGCAGGGCGACAAGGGCGCGGTCGACGCGCTGCTCGACCACCCGGACGTGCAGGCCGTCAGCTTCGTCGGCTCGACGCCGATCGCGGCCTACGTGCAGCAGCGCGCGGTGCAGTCGGGCAAGCGCGTGCAGGCGCTCGGTGGCGCGAAGAACCACCTCGTCGTGATGCCGGACGCGAACATCGAGCAGGCGGTCGATGCGCTGATCGGCGCCGCGTACGGCTCGGCCGGCGAACGCTGCATGGCGATCAGCATCGCGGTGCTGGTCGGCGACGTGGCCGACCGGATCGTGCCGGCGGTCGCCGAGCGCGCGCGCAAGCTGGTGATCGGCGACGGGATGCAGCCGGAAGTCGAGATGGGCCCGATCGTCACCGGCGAAGCGCTCAAGCGCATCGAAGGCTATATCGAGCAAGGCGTCAGCGAAGGCGCGCAACTGGTGGTCGACGGGCGCGGGCTGCGCGTGCCGGGCCGCGAGGAAGGCTTCTTCACCGGCGGCACGCTGTTCGATCACGTGAGCCCCGACATGCGCATCTACAAGGAAGAAATCTTCGGGCCGGTGCTCGGCTGCGTGCGCGTGAAGGACTTCGGCGAAGCGGTCGACCTGATCAACGCGCACGAATTCGGCAACGGCGTCGCCTGCTACACGAGCGACGGCGGCATCGCACGCGAGTTCGCGCGGCGCATCCAGGTCGGCATGGTCGGCATCAACGTGCCGATTCCGGTGCCGATGGCATGGCACGGCTTCGGCGGCTGGAAGAAGAGCCTGTTCGGCGACATGCATGCGTACGGCGAGGAAGGCGTGCGCTTCTACACGCGCCAGAAGTCGGTGATGCAGCGCTGGTCGTCGAGCATCGGCAAGGGCGCCGAGTTCGCGATGCCGACCGCGAAGTAAGCGGACGGGTGCGCCGCCCGCCGGGCAATCCCGCGGGCGGCGGGCAAGCGCATGGTCAGCCGGCCTTCGTGCCGTGCGCGCCGTCGGCGGTCGGCAGGTACGACAGTTCGAGGCGGTACGCGAGCGCGACGAACAGGCTCTGCGCGAGGCCCATCGTCGCGGTCAGCGCGCGGAACCCGAACGTCGCGCTGTCCTGCACCATCAGCGTCACCTCGGCCTCCCGCGCGAGCGGGCTCATCCGGCTATCGGTGATCGCGATCAGGCGCGCGCCGCGCTGCACGGCCTGCTGCGCGACCTGCACGGTCTCTTCCGCATACGGCATGAACGAGATCACGATCATCACGTCGCCCTCGCGCACCGAGCGGATCTGGCCGAGATGCATGCTGCCGAGCGCGCTGAACAGGCCGATGCGCTTGTCGGTGTGCTGCAGCGCATAGTCGAGATACACGGCGATCGGAAACGCGCGGCGCGAACCGGCGATCCAGATTGCCTGCGTGTCGGCGAGCAGGTCGACGGCCTGCGCGAGCGCCTGCGGATCGAGCGTCTGCCGCAGCTGCTGCATCCCGGCGATGCTGCCCTTGATGAATTCGTCGGCGATCTGCTCGGGCTGCAGGCTCGACGAGCCCGATTCGATCACGTCGCGCAACCGCAGGTTGTACGCGCGGCCCGGCGCGATCTGCTGGGCCAGGCCCTCGCGGAACAGCCGCTGCATCTCGGAGAAGCCGGAGAAGCCGAAATGCTTCGCGAACCGCACGACGGCCGACGGCTGGACGCCGCAGGCCTCCGCGAGCGACTGGATGCCCTCCAGGCCAAGCTGGTCGCGATGCGTTTCCACATGACGCGCAATCACCTTCAGGCGATTGCTGAGGCCGTCGTACTCCTGCGTCAGATGCTGCAGGAACTGCTCGACGGTGGCGGGAGGTTTCTCGGATGAACTCATCGGATAGCGCGAAGTTGACGGCCCCGACGCACGCGCGGCCTGTGGGCGCGGCCCGGGACTCCCCTGAATACATGCATGAAGGGCGAATTTAATCACGTTTGCGGCACGGCCCGTGCCGCCTGCTCGCTCCCACGCGCTCGATCATCACCTGCACACGCTCCACGGCGATACGGGAACCCTAATGGAACCGTACCGGAGCCCATTTTCCAATGCGCTCGCCGCGCCGTAAAGATCAGGGCCGCTACCGATGCCGCGCATCGGCTGCCATCGCTCAACGATAGTCGACCCACACGCCGCCCGCATCGGCGGAGCGCACGCAGTTCTCCACCCAGCGCACGCCTTCGACGCCTGCGTGAACGTCCGGAAAGCAGATGTTCTGCAATGCTTGCGTGTCGCCGCGATCGGCCGCGTCCATCGCGAGCGCGAAACGCGCATACAGGTTCGACCACGCTTCGAACAGCCCTTCCGGATGCCCGGCGCCGATGCGATCCTCGCGCAATGCGTGCGGATGCAGATAGCCCATCCCGCGATCGAGCACCTGCGCGGGCTGCCCCTGGATTTCGTAGCGCAACTGGTTCGGATGCTCGTCCCACCATTCGACGCTCGCCTTCGAGCCGATCACGCGCACCTTCTGCCCGTGCATCGAGCCCGCGTTCACCGCGCTCGACCAGACGTAGCCGATCGCGCCCGTGTCGTATTCCATGATCGTGAACGCGTTGTCCTCGAGCGGCGCGCGGCTCTTCACGAAGCTCTGCCGCGAGCACATCAGCCGGCGGATCTTCAGCTCGGGCGCCATCACCTCCGAGATGTACAGCGGGTGCGTGCCGATGTCGCCGAGCACGTAGCTCGGGCCCGCGAACGTCGGATCGACGCGCCAGCGCGCGGCCGCGCTGGCGGCCTCGACACCCTCGCTGTGAAAGCCGTGGGCAAACTGCATCTGCACGATGCGGATCTCGCCGAGATCGCCGCGCGCGATCATCTCGCGCGCCTGCTCGATCATCTGGTGGCCCGAATAGCCGTACGCGACGCCGACGATGCGGTTCTTCTCGACCGACAGCCGCTGGAGCGCCTCGGCCTCCGCGGTCGTGAAGCACAGCGGCTTCTCGCAGACCACATGCAGCCCTGCGTTGAGCGCCGCGCGGCAGATCTCGAAGTGCGTGTTGTTCGGCGTCGCGATCGACACCGCGCGGATGCCATCGGCGCGGCGCGCCTCGGCATCGAACATCGTCCGGTAGTCGGGATAGCAGCGCCCGGCGTCGACGCCGAGCTTCACGCCGAACTGCCGCCCGCGCTCGGCATCGATATCGAACGCGCCGGCGACCAGCCGGAAGCTGCCGTCGCGCAACGAGGCCGACCGGTGGCTGTAGCCGATCTGGCTGCCGAGGCCGCCGCCGACCATGCCCCAGGGAATCGAATGTCCGAGCAGAATCTGTCCGTCGATCATGATTGTCGTGTTCCTGTCCGTGTTCAGGTGTTCAGATGTTCAAAGGTTCAGGCGGTCGATCGTTCATGCGAATCCGGCCGACGCGAGAAACGCGCGGCTCGCCGCGACGTCGCGCAGGCTCGTGCCGGCGTTGCGCGGATCGCGCTCCTGTTCGATCGTGATGTAGCCGGCATAGCCGATATCGTCGAGCGCGCGGCGGATCGCGCGGTAGTCGAGCACGCCGGTGCCGATCGGGCACATCACGCCGCGCGCGCAGGCCGCGAAGAACGCGATGTGCTCGCCCATCACCGCGTCGTAGACGGCCGCGTCGATATCCTTGAAATGCACATAGTCGAGCCGCGCCGCATGGCGGCGCAGCCAGGTCTCGGGATCCATCCCCGAGTAGTACAGGTGGCCGGTGTCGAGACACAGGCCGGCCGTGTTGGCCTCAATGTCGGCGACGATCCGGTCGATCTCGTCCGCGAACTCGATGTAGCCGCCCGCATGCGGATGGATCACCGCGCGCACGCCGAATTCGTCGCGCGCGATCGTCGCGATCCGGCGGATGTGGTCGACCATCCGCGCCCAGCGCTCGGCGCCCAGGCGCGGCGCGCGCGCCGTATGGCCGGCCGCGTAGTCGCGCTCCTCGTGCCCCCAGTCCATCACGACCAGATACGGCGCCGCGTAGCGCTGGCCGTGCTGCGTCGGCAGCTTCGGCAGTTGCGTGATCAGCGCGCAGATCTCGCGCGTCTGGCGCAGCAGGTTCGGCAGGTTCTCCGGCGACACCAGATCGTCGAAGATCGTGCCGGCGGTGATGCTCAGTCGCTGCCGTTCGAGCTCCGCGCTCACCACGTCGAGTTCGAGCGGGATATAGCCGTAGGGCCCGAGCTCGATGCCCGAGTAGCCGGCCTGCGCGGCCTCGGCGAGCACGTGCCGCCACGACGGCAGGTGCGGGTTGTTCACGTCGTCGACGCCCCAGCAGCAGGGCGCGCAGCCAATCTTCATCGTCATGTCGGTCAGTCCGGTAGAAAAGCGGCGCGGTGCCGCGTGCGGGTGGCGCGGCCGTGGCTCAGCCGCGATAGAACGCCGGACGTTCGGCCATCGCGATCGGCTCGACCGCCCCGCTCTGCTGTGCGCGCACGCACGCGTCGGCCGCGACCGCCGCCGCGTAGCCGTCCCACGCGGACGGGCCGGTCAGCGCACCTTGCCGCACGCCGTCGATGAATGCCTGCAGCTCGACGTCGTACGACGCGATGAAGCGCTCCTTCCAGTCGGTCATGATCTCGACCGATCGCCGCGCCGCGTGCTTGAGCCCGACGGCCGGCGGATCGGGCAGCTTCGCAATGCCGTTCTCGCCCACGACCTCGCACTGGATGTCGTAGCCGTACTGGCAGTTGACGAAGATCTCGACGTCGATGCGCACCCCGCTCGCGGTTTCGAGCAGCACGATCTGCGGATCGGCGAGATGCGCGCTCGCGTGGCGCGTCTTCTTCGGGTAGACGACCTGCGCGCTCGTGTAGTCCTCGCCGAGCAGCCAGCGCAGCACGTCGAGTTCGTGGATCAGCGTATCGGTGATCGCCATGTCGGTCGTGTAGCGCTCGCCGACCGACTGGTTGCGGTGCGCGCAATGCAGCATCAGCGGCGCGCCGATTTCGCCGCTGTCGATCACGTGCTTCAGCGCGCGATAACCTTCGTCGTACGGCCGCATGAAGCCGACCTGCACGAGCCGGCGGCCGTGCGCGACCTCGGCCTCGACGATCCGCATGCAGCCTTGCGCCGTCACCGCGAGCGGCTTCTCGCAGAACACCGGCTTGCCGTGCGCGATCGCGTCGAGCACGAACGCTTCGTGCGTCGGCCCCCACGACGTGACGAGCACGGCCTGCACGTCGGCGGCCGCGACCACCTCGTGGCCGTCGCCGTAGATTTCCGCATCGAGCCCGTACTTCGTCACCGCGTCGCGCGCCTGCTGCGGATCGATGTCGTTGACGGCCACCACGCGCGCGCCGGACAGCGTGCGCGTCAGCCTGCGGATATGGTCCTGGCCGATCGCGCCGCAGCCGATCACGCCGATTTGCAAGGTCATCCGGATATCTCCAGTCTGTCGTTCATCCATGGCGCGGCCGGTGCCGCGCCGGTCAGTCGTGAGTCAGCGCGCCGCCGCGCGATCGAAATGACGATCGACGTAGCGCTGGATCGTGTCGCGCATGTAGCGCGACGACGCTTCCGCGCGGTCCTCCCACGCGAACACGCACGACGACATCACGCCGTCGAAGCCTGCGTCGCCGAGCGCGCGGAAAAACGTGTCCCAGTCGATCTCGCCCTGCCCGATGTCGAGATGCTGGTGCACGCGGATCTGGTTCGAGCCGGGCGGGTTCACGATGTAGCGCAGCTGGCTGCTCTTGCGGTGGTCGAAGGTGTCGGCCACGCGCACGTGCGCGAGGATCGGCGCGGCCTGCGCGATCATCGCGGCCATGTCGTCGCCGTAGTAGAACGTGTGCGGCGCGATGTACGACAGCTTCAGCGACGGCGAGCCGAGGTTCGTGACGATGTCGATCGCCGGCTGCAGCTGCTCGATCCAGTCCTCCGGATGCGGCTCGACCGACAGCACGATGCGTTCGCGCTCGAGGATCGGCAGCAGCTCGTCCATCGAACGGAACCAGGCGGCTTCGCACAGCTCTTTCGGGTTCGCGCCCGGCCGCTCGCCGACCGAGCGCTCCGGCGACGCGCCGCGCCCGAACTCGGACACCATCAGCGCGCATTCCATCTCGGTGGCGACCTCGATCGCCTTCTTCCAGCAGCGCACCGCCCATTGCCGCTCGTCCTCGAACGGGCTGGCCCAGCGGTACATCGGCTGCAGCGACGCGAGCCCCACGCCGCTTGCGCGCAACGCGTGCCGGAACGCGGTCATGCGCGCGCGCGTCGCGCGCGGCATCACCCACCAGTCGAGAAAATCGCTGCGCGGCGACAACTCGATCTGGTCGTAGCCGAGCTCGGCGACCGCGTGCGGCAACCGGTCGAGCGGCAGGTGGCGAATCATGTAGGGATCCAGAGCGATCTTCATCTTCTTTCCGAATGACGTGGGTATCGGTATCAGCCGCTCAGCGGCGCGACTTCTTGTTGCGGTACTGATCGGCGATCACGGCCGCGACGATGATCGCGCCCTTGACCATCTCCTGGTAGTACGCGTCGATCCGGATGAACGTGAAGCCCGAGGTCATCACGCCGAGAATCAGCACGCCGATCACGGTGCCGGTCACGCGCCCGAGGCCGCCCGACAGCGACGTACCGCCGATCACGACGGCCGCGATCGCGTCGAGCTCGTACATCACGCCCATGCCCGACTGGCCGGAGATCGCACGCGCGGCCGTCACGGTGCCGGCAATCCCGCTCAACAGGCCCGCGATCGCATAGACGAACACCAGGTGGCGCGTCACGTTGATGCCCGACACGACGGCCGCGTGGCGGTTCGCACCGATCGCATACGTGTACTTGCCGAAGCGCGTGTAGCGCAGCACGACGTGGAAGATCGCGGCCACCACGAGAAAGATGATCACCGGGTTCGCGCCCGCGCCGATCGCCGCGAACGGGTCGGTCAGCATCGACACCGGCATGCCGTTGGTGAACCACTTCGCGAAGCCGCGCGCGGCGACCATCGTGCCGAGCGTCGCGATGAACGGCGGGATGCCCGTCAGCGCGATCAGCGAGCCGTTCAGCAGGCCGACCAGCAGCCCGACGCACACGCCGGCCAGCACCGGCCAGATGACCGGCAGGTCGGTCAGGTGCGGGAACACCGCGCGCGGAAAATCGGACACCTGCGCGAGGCTGGCCGATACCACGGCCGCCGCAGCGACGACCGAGCCCGACGACAGGTCGATCCCGCTGGTGATGATCACGAGGTTCACACCGACCGCGATGATGCCGATCACGGCCATCTGCAGCACGATGATCTCGAGCCGCTCCGCGTTGAACAGGAAGCTCTGGCCGACGACGAGCCAGCCGATCACCTCGAAGAACAGGCTGATGCCCACCAGCACCAGGAAGATGCTCAGTTCGGGCGGCCACTTCGCGTGCCGCGTCTTGATCGTCAGGGACTGCGCGTCCGCGACCGGGTTCAGGTTGCCCATTGCTTTGTCTCCAATCTTGTTTCGGCTCAGCGCGAGGCCAGGTCCATGATGCGGACCTGGTCGGCGTCCTTGCGTTCGACGATGCCGGTCATCCGGCCTTCGTGCATCACCATCACGCGGTCGCTCATGCCGAGCACCTCCGGCATCTCCGACGAGATCATCAGGACCGCGACGCCCTTGCCGGCGAGCGCGCTGACGAGGCGGTGGATCTCGGCCTTCGCGCCGACGTCGATCCCGCGCGTCGGTTCGTCGAGGATCAGGATGCGCGGCTGCGTGAGCAGCCAGCGGCCGATCAGCACCTTCTGCTGGTTGCCGCCCGACAGGTTCTGGATTTCCTCGTGCAGCCCGGGCGTCTTCACGCGCAGCATCCGGCTCATTGCCTCGCAGTCGCGTTTCAACTGCGCCTGCCGCACGAAATTGAACTTCACGTAGCGGTTGCTGAGCACGGCCGCTTCCATGTTCGCGAGCAGGTCGAGATTCAGGAAGCAGCCGGTGTCCTTGCGGTCCTCGGTGAGAAACGCCATCCCGTGCTTCATCGCCTGCGCGGGCGTCGTGATGCGCACCGGCTTGCCGTCGATGCGGATCTCGCCGGCGGTCGCGGGCACGACGCCGAACAGCGCCTCCGCGACGTTCGAGCGCCCCGAGCCGACCAGGCCCGCGACGCCGAGGATCTCGCCCGCGCGCAGTTCGAAGCTGACGTCGCGGAACACGCCGTCGACGCCGAGGTTCTTCACGGCCAGCACGACGTCGCCGATCGGCACGTCCTCCTTCGGGAACATCTGCGTGATCTCGCGGCCGACCATCATCCGGATGATGTCGTCGCGCGTGACGTCGGTCGACGCATGCGTGCCGATGTACTTGCCGTCGCGGAACACCGAGAACTCGTCGGCGATCTCGAACAGCTCGTTCATCTTGTGCGTGATGTAGACGATGCCCTTGCCCTGCTCGCGCAGCTGGCGAATGATCCGGAACAGGTGCGAGACCTCCTTGTCGGTCAGCGCGGAGGTCGGCTCGTCCATGATCAGCACGTCGGAGTCGAACGACACGGCCTTCGCGATCTCGACCATCTGGCGGCTCGCGACCGTCAGCGTGCGCACGTCGGCTTCCGGGTCGATGTCGATCGACAGCCGCTCGAACAGCGCGGCGGTGCGGCGGCGCAGCGCGGCATGATCGATCAGGCCGAAGCGGTTCTTCGGTTCGCGGCGGATCCAGATGTTCTCCGCGACCGTCATGTACGGCATCAGGTTGAGTTCCTGGTGAATCATCGCGATCCCGCGATCGAGCGCGTCGAGCGGGCCGCTCAGCACGACGGGCTCGCCGTTGATCAGGATCTCGCCCTGGTCGGGCGTGTAGACGCCGGCGATGATCTTCATCAGCGTCGACTTGCCGGCGCCGTTCTCACCCATCAGCGCATGCACGGTGCCGCGGCGCACGCGGAACTGCACGCCGTCGAGCGCGACGACGCCGGGAAACGACTTGCCGACGCCGCGCACCTCGAGCAGGCAATCGGCGACGGGCGCACCGGACGAACCCGGCGCGGCGAACGACGCGGCCGGCGCGCTTTCGTTGGCCATCGGGCGCGCCATCCTGGCTGTAAACATGGACGTTCCTCGAAAGTCACACGCGAACCCGGACGCGCCGGGCCCGCGCAGTTCAGCGGAAAAACCGGTCAGTGCTTCGCGTACTGGTTCATGTTCTCCGGCGTGACGAGCTCGAACGGCACGTTCACGTAGCGGTCGACCGGCTGCTTCTTCGCCAGCTTCAGCGCGGTCGCGACGGCCTGCGCGCCCTGCCCGGCCGCGTTCTGGTACACGGACACCTTCAGCTCGCCGCTCTTCATCGCCGCGAGGCCGTCCGGCGTCGCGTCGATGCCCGCGACGACCGTCTTCGGCGTCAGCTTGCGCGCGGCCTTCAGCGCGTTGATCGCGCCGATCGCCATTTCGTCGTTGTTCGACACGATCGCGTCGAACTTCGTGCCGGAGCTCAGCCAGTTCATCGTGATGTCCTGGCCCTGCGTGCGGCTCCACTTGCCTTCGCGCTTGTCGACGATCTTCATGCCGGAACAATCCTTGGTCGCGATCACGTCCTCGATGTCCTTGGTGCGCGCCCGTGCCGACTCGTTGGACAGCTCGCCCATCAGCACGAGGATGTCGCCCTTGCCGCCGAGCAGCTTGCACACCTGGCGCGCCTGCAGCGTGCCCGACTGCTTCTCGTCGGACGCGACCACCGCGACGCCGGCCGGCAGCTTGTCGAAGTCGACCGGCTTGCGGTTCACGTAGACGAGCGGAATCTTCGCGGCGCTCACCATCTTCGTGATCTTCGGCGTCGCGTCGGTGTCGACCGCATTCACGATGATCGCGTCGACCTTCTGCGCGATCATGTTCTGGACCTGGCTCAACTGCTTGCCGACGTCGTTGCCGCCATCCTCGATCTGCACGGTCGCGCCGTCCTTCTTCGCCGCGTCGCCGATGCTGTTGCGCAGGATCGTCAGGAACGTCAGGAACGTGTCGTCGAACGATGCCATCGTCACGCCGATCTTCTCGGCGTGCGCGAGCGGCATGGTCAGGATCGCGGCGGCCGCGGCGGCCATCAGCTTGGTCTTCATGATCACTCTGTCTCCTCATCTCCGGGGGCGGAAAGCGGCGCGTTGCGCGCCGTCGGCATCGCGTCCGATACGGACCGAAGCATCCGGATGAAACTGTAGATCACTTCCTCGAGAATTTGGAAATTTATTTCTACGTGATTTCACCTAGGGAACTGGATTTCCAAAAAGTCTAGACTCCGTTCCGTAGCCCGATTCCTTGCGGCAGGCGTTCTCGTGCCGTGCGGCATACGTGACGCGGAGCCGTCAGAACCGTCGCGGAATCGGTCCCCTCAATCCGCCGGCTAGGTCGAACGCCGGCCGCGAGCGTGATACCTGACATGAGCCCGTTGAACTTTCCGACTGACCGCCCCATCGATCTCGCTTGCCTCGGCCGCGTCGCCGTGGATCTTTACGCGCAGCAGTACGGCAGCCGCCTCGAGGACGCGCGCAGCTTCCAGATGTATCTCGGCGGCTCGTCGGGCAACGTCGCGTTCGGCGTCGCCCGGCTCGGGCTGAAGACCGCGATGATCTCGCGCGTCGGCGACGAGCAGATGGGCCGCTTCGTGCGCGAGACGCTCGAGCGCGAAGGTTGCGATACGAGCCAACTGCAGACCGATCCTGAACGCCTGACCGCGCTCGTGCTGCTCGGGCTGAAGGACCGCGACACGTTCCCGCTGCTGTTCGTGCGCGAGAACTGCGCGGACATGGCCGTGCGCGCCGACGAGATTCGCGAGGACTTCATCGCCGGCTGCCGCGCGCTCGCGATCACCGGCACCCATCTGTCGACGCCGGCCACCCGCGAAGCGTCGCTGACCGCGCTCGGCTACGCGCGCCGCCACGGCGTCGTGCGCGTCCTCGACATCGATTACCGGCCGGTGCTGTGGGGGCTGACCGCGCGCGGCGCGGGCGAGAACCGCTACGTGCCGGATGCGCAGGTCACGCGGCAGCTGCAGCAGGTGCTCGGCGAGTTCGACCTGCTGGTCGGCACCGAGGAGGAATTCCTGATCGCGGGCGGCGTGCCGCACGACCTGATCGCGTCGCTTCAGGCCGTGCGCCGCGCGAGCGGCGCGGTGCTGGTGGTCAAGCGCGGCGCGCTCGGCTGCTGCGTGATCGAGGGCGACATCCCCGCACGCATCGACGATGCACCGACTTTCCACGGCGAACGCGTCGAAGTCCTGAACGTGCTCGGCGCGGGCGACGCATTCCTGTCGGGCCTGCTGTCGGGGCTGCTGCGCGGGCGCGACTGGGCCGAATCGACGCGCATCGCGAATGCGTGCGGCGCGATCGTCGTGTCGCGCCACGCGTGCTCGGCCGCGATGCCGACGCCGGCCGAGCTCGCTCACTGGTTCGGCGGCAGCCGCCACCCGCAGGTCGACGCCGATCGCACGCTCGCGCACCTGCATCGCGTGACGGTGCCGCGCCGCGAGTGGGACGAACTGTGCGTGATGGCGTTCGACCATCGCAGCCAGTTCTACGAACTCGCGGTGCAGGCCGGCGCGGACGAAGCACAAATCAAGACGCTCAAGCGCCTGCTCGTGCGCGCGGTCGAACAGGTCGAGCGCGATCGTCATCTCGAAGGCCACGTCGGCGTGCTGATCGACGGCGGCGCCTACGGCCGCGACGCGCTCGCGCAGGCGACCGGCCGCGGCTGGTGGGTCGGCCGGCCAGTCGAATTGCCCGGCTCGCGGCCGCTGCGTTTCGACGACACGCGCTCGGTCGGCTCGTCGCTCACGCACTGGCCGACCGAACAGGTCGTGAAGTGCCTCGTCCACTACCACCCCGACGACGACGTCGACCTGCGCGTCGAGCAGGAGCAGCGCGTGCTGGAATTGTGGGAAGCCACGCGCGCCAGCGGCAACGAGCTGCTGCTCGAAATGATTCCGCCGCGCGCGGTCACGCCGGCCGGCACCGAGGACGACGCGGTGCTGCGCACGGTCGCGCGTTTCTACAACCTCGGCGTGATGCCCGAGTGGTGGAAGCTGCCGCCGCTGAGCGCCGACGGCTGGGCACGGCTCGAGACGCTCGTGGCCGAGCGCGACCATCACTGCCGCGGCGCGGTGATCCTCGGGCTGAACCAGCCGCTGCAGTATCTGGTCGACAGCTTCCGCTCGGCGACCAACTCGATCGTCAAGGGCTTCATGGTCGGCCGCACGCTGTGGGCCGATGCGTCGCTGCGCTGGCTCGCCGGCGAGAGCGACGACCAGGCGCTGATCGACGAAGTGGCCGGCAATTTCACGCAGCTGGTCGACGCGTGGCTCGGCCGCCGTGCCGCCGCGCGCGCCGCCGCGGCGTGATGCCGGCGCCTGTGACGACCACCCGACTCTTTCCTATCGACAGACGATGACCACCACCGTGAGACTGACCGTCAGCCAGGCGCTCGTGCGCTACCTGGCCGCCCTGCGCGCCGAAGTCGTCCAGCCGGACGGCCGCACCGAGATCCTGCCGTACTGCGGCGGCGTGTTCGCGATCTTCGGTCATGGCAACGTCGCCGGGCTCGGCGAGGCGCTCTACGCCGAACGGGAGCAACTGCCGACGTTCCGTGCGCATAACGAGCAAGGCATGGCGAATGCGGCCGTCGCGTTCGCGAAGGCGAATTTCCGCCAGCGGATGATGGCCGCGACGTCGAGCATCGGCCCCGGCGCGACCAACATGCTGACCTCGGCCGCGCTCGCGCACGTCGGCCGGCTGCCGCTGTTGCTGCTGCCCGGCGACGTGTTCGTGTCGCGGCTGCCCGATCCGGTGCTGCAGCAGGTCGAGGACTTCGAACAGGGCGACGTCAGCGCGAACGACTGCTTCCGGCCGGTGACGCGCTACTTCGACCGGATCACGTCGCCCGAGCAGCTGCTGGTCGCGCTGCCGCGCGCGATCCAGGTGATGACCGATCCCGCGCAGTGCGGCCCCGTGTGTCTCGCGCTGCCGCAGGACGTGCAGACCTTCGCGTACGACTGGCCCGAGGACTTCTTCGCGCCGCCGGTGATCCGGATGCGCCGGCCGCCGGCCGACGCGCTCGAACTCGCGGATGCGCTCGACGTGCTGAAGGCCGCGAAGAAGCCGCTGATCGTCGCCGGCGGCGGCGTGCTGTACAGCCAGGCGTGGGACGCGCTGCGCACGTTCGCCGACACGCACGGCGTGCCGGTCGCCGAATCGCAGGCCGGCAAGGGCAGCCTCGCGTGGGACCACCCGCTGAACCTCGGATCGATCGGCGTGACGGGCTCGCCCGCCGCGAACCGCGCGGCCGCGCAGGCCGACGTGGTGTTCGCCGTCGGCACGCGCCTGCAGGACTTCACGACCGGCTCGCACGCGCTGTTCGGCCATGCCACGCTGCTGAGCCTGAACGTGCAGCCGTTCGACGCGGGCAAGAAGCGCGGCCGGCAACTGATCGCCGATGCGCGCACCGGCCTCGGCCAGTTGTCCGCCGCGCTCGCGGGCTGGCGCGCGGATGCGGGATGGACGGCCGCGAACCGCGACCAGGCCGCCGCGTGGAACGCGCGCGTGACCGAGCTGACCACGCGCGTGCCGAACGACACGCTGCCGTACGACGCGGAAGTGATCGGCGCGGTGCGCGACTCCGCGGCCGACGCGGGGCGCGACAGCGCGCGCGACGATCTCGTCGTGTGCGCGGCCGGCACGCTGCCGGCCGAGCTGCACAAGCTGTGGCGCAGCGGCGTGCCGGGCAACTACCACATGGACTATGCGTACTCGTGCATGGGCTACGAGATCGCGGGCGGCCTCGGCGCGAAGCTCGCGCGGCCCGAGCGCGAAGTGATCGTGATCGTCGGCGACGGCTCGTACATGATGCTCAACGCGGAACTCGCGACCTCCGTGATGCTCGGCCGCAAGCTCATCGTCGTGATCCTCGACAACCGCGGCTACGGCTGCATCGAGCGGCTGCAACTGAATTGCGGCGGCGCGAGCTTCAACAACATGCTCGACGACTGCGTGCCGGAAGGCGGCGAGCGCTCGACGATCGACTTCGCGATGCATGCGCGCGCGATGGGCGCCGAAGCCGTGCACGTGCGCGACGTCGGCGAGCTGCGCCGCGAGATGAAGCGTGCGCGCGCGGCCACGACGAGTCAGGTGCTCGTGATCGACACGACGCACGAGCGCACGACCGCGGACGGCGGCGCGTGGTGGGAAGTCGCGGTGCCGCAGGTGTCCGCCCGCGCCGGCGTCGAACGCGCGCACCACGCGTATCTCGACGAGAAAACCCGGCAGCGGCGCTGAACCGTTTTCCCTTCCCCTGGGCCGCCCCGCGAAAACAACAACCGAACCAAGGAAGCACGTCATGAGCTGGAACGTTCGCATCGGTATCAATCCCCTGTCGTGGATGAACGACGACCTGCCGTCGCTCGGCGGCGAGACGCCGCTCGAGACGGCGCTGAAGGAAGGCGCCGAGATCGGCTATGCGGGCTTCGAGCTCGGCAACAAGTTTCCGAAGACGGGCCCCGAGCTGAAGGCCAAGCTCGCCGAGTTCGGGCTTGTGTGCGTGTCGGGCTGGTATTCGGGCTTCCTCGCGGAAGTCGAGCCGGGCATGAGCGATGCCGACGCGGTCGCCGCCGAGATCGAGCGCTGCCGCGCGCACATGACGAAGCTGCAGGTCAACGACGTGAAGGTCGTGGTGTACGGCGAATGCGCGGGGACGATCCAGGGCAGCATCGACACGCCGGTCGCGAAGCGGCCGCGCTTCGTCGACGATGAAAGCTGGCGGCGCTACGCGGCGCGCGTCGACGCATTCGGCGCGCATCTGCTCGAGACCTATGGGATCAAGCTCGCCTACCATCACCACATGGGCGCCTACGTCGAATCGCCGGCCGACGTCGACCGCCTGATGGCGCTGACCGATCCCGCGAAGGTGTTCCTGCTGTTCGATACGGGACACGCGTATTTCGGCGGCGCGGCCGATCCGGTCGCACTGCTGAAGAAGCATGTGTCGCGTGTCGTCCACGTCCACTGCAAGGACGTGCGGCCGCAGGTCGTCACGCAGGCGCGCAACGGCGGCTGGAGCTTCCTGAACGGCGTGATCAACGGCACCTTCACGGTGCCGGGCGACGGCGCGCTCGACTACGAAGCGACGCTGCGCACGCTGAAGGATGCCGGCTACGAAGGCTGGCTCGTCGTCGAGGCCGAGCAGGATCCGGCCGTCGCACCGAGCTATCAGTATGCGAAGAAGGGCTACGAGTCGCTGCGCGCGATCGTCGACCGGTTGAGCGCGTGAGCCCTTCCGCCCCCGCTATCACTCTATTGTGGAGCCCAGTTCCATGACGATTTCTCCCCTGCTGCTCAAGGCATCCGCCGGCCGCGAAATCTGCAACGTGACGCCCGAGTCGGCCGGCTGGAAACACGTCGGCTTCCGCGCGCTGCGCCTGAAGGCCGGCGACACCGAAACGCTCGACACCGGCACGCGCGAACTGTGCGTCGTCGTGCTCACGGGCACGCTGCGCGCACAAGTCGATGGCGAAACCTACGATGCGCTCGGCAAGCGCGACAGCGTGTTCGAGGAGGTGTCGCCGGACGCGCTGTACGTGCCGGGCGGCAAGACTGTCACGCTGGTCGCGACGCGCGACGCGGAGGTTGCGCTGTGCACCGCGCCCTACGCGAGCGGCGACAAGCGCGTGCAGCGCCTCGACGGCGAACGGATGCGCCGCGCGGTGCGCGGACAAGGCACCAACACGCGCTACGTGTGCGACATCCTGATGGGCGACAACCCGGCGGCCGACCGGCTGCTGGTGGTCGAAGTGATCACGCCCGCGAGCCATTCGAGCAGCTATCCGCCGCACAAGCACGATCGCGACGCGGCGCCCGACGAAACCTCGCTCGAGGAAACCTATTACCACCGGATCGATCCGCCGCAGGGTTTCGCGTTCCAGCGCGTGTACACGGACGATCGCAGCCTCGACGAAGCGTGCGCGGTCGAGAACCACGACGTCGTGATGGTGCCGCGCGGCTATCACCCGGTGGTCGCGCCGCACGGCTACAACCTGTACTACCTGAACGTGATGGCCGGGCCGAGCCGCGCATGGGCGTTCAGGAACGATCCCGTGCACGAGTGGATGCTCGACGCGGCGCCCAAGCGCTGACACGTCGATGCCGCTGATGCGCTGAACGATCGACGGCCGGCACGCGCGCGCACGAGCCGGACTAGCCGCACTAGCGACGACACGGAGCTGCCATGGCCATCCCCTTCCCGCGCTTCGCATCCGCGCCCTGCGGCGCCACCGCGTCGGCGCCGATGCTGCCGCACTTCGATGCCGAGGTCGCGCGCCGGCTCGGCGACATCGCAATCAATCTCGCGTCGCGGCGCGGGCTGCCGATCGCGGTCGGCATCGTCGGTGAAGCCGCACCGCTGTTCTATTGCGCGCTCGACGGCGGCGGCGCGGACCACAGCGACGCCATCCGCCGCCGGCAGAACACGGTGTTGCGTTTCGGCGCCAGCTCGCTCGAGGTCGGCGCGCGCTTTCGCCGTGCTGGCTGGTCGTTGGAGTCGCAGGGGTTGTCGGACGCCGACTATGCGCTCGACGGCGGCGGCGTGCCGTTGCGGCTTGCCGGCGGCGCAATCGGTGGTGCAATCAGTGGCGCACTCGTCGGCGCGATGACGATCGCGGGACTCGACGACGAACACGATCACGCGCTCGTCGTCGAGAGCCTGCGCTGGCATGTCGGCGCGAACGCGCTCGCGATGATCGCGTAGCGGCGCGCGCCGACCTGGCGCGTCAGTGCAGCCCGCCGCTCGCGACGAGGCGCTCGCCGGTCAGCCAGCGCGCATCGTCCGACGCGAGGAACACGGCGACCGACGCGATGTCGCCCGGTTCGCCGAGGCGGCCAAGCGGCGTATCGTTGCGCACCTGCGTTTCGAGATCCGAACCGATGATGCCCGCGCTGTGCGTGCCTTCGGTCACGATCATCCCCGGGTTGATCGCATTCACGCGAATCTTGCGCGGGCCGAGCTCGAGCGCGAGCACGCCGGTGATCGCGTCGACGGCGCCCTTGGTGCCGCTGTACACGGCGCTCGCGGGCGGCGTGATGCTCGTCACGACCGAGCTGATGTTGATGATGCTCGCGCCTTCGCCGAGATGCTTGACGGCGGCCTGCGTCGTCAGCAGCACGCCGAACACGTTCGTATCGAACTGCCGGCGATAGTGCTCTTCGGTGATCGCCTCGATCGGCGCGAATTCGTAGACGCCGGAATTGTTGACCAGCACGTCGAGACGGCCATAGTTCTCGATCGCGGCATCGACGATGCGCTGCGCGTCCGCTGCCTTCGACACGTCGCCGCCCACCGCGACCGCGCGGCCGCCTGCTTCGACGATCGCGCTCACGACGGCATCGGCACCGGCCTTGCTGCTCGCGTAGTTGACGACGACCGACGCACCTTCGGCGGCCAGCGCCTTCGCGATCGCGGCGCCGATGCCCTTGGACCCGCCCGTGACGATCGCAACCTTGTTTGTCAGCTTGCTCATGATTTCATTCCTCAGTCGGAAGACTTTCAATGGATGGGAGCCGGTTGCCGCGTGGTGGCGGCGCACCGGCATGACTGGCAATGTAAGGTGCTGCGCCGCAGCGATAAAGCGGCTCGACACGAATTGACTGGCGGGGTTTGCCGAACAATCGGCGCGCTTGCATTCAGCCAGCGCTCAGCCACGCACTGACGACGTCGCCGCCCAACCCGTCGAGCGCGCCGTCGTAGACGATCCGTCCGCGCCCCATCACCGCGACGCGCTGCGCGAGCCGCGGCGCGAGCTGCAGTCGCTGCTCGATCAGCAGGATCGCGACGCCGTCGGCCTGCAGCGCGGCGAGGCACGCCCCGACCTCGTCGACCGCGAGCGGCGCGAGCCCTTCGGCCGGCTCGTCGACGATCAGCACGCGCGGGCGGCCGGCAAGCGCACGCACCAGCGCGAGCACCTGCTGCTCGCCGCCCGACAGCCGCCCGGCCTTCACGTCGATCCGCGCGGCCAGCAGCGGAAAGCGCGCGAGCAGCCGGTCGAGGGCCGTGCGTTCGGCCGCGCCGCGCACACCGCGCAGCCCGAGCCGCAGGTTCTCGCGCACGCTCAGCAGCGGAAACACGTCGCGGCTTTCGGCGACGTAAGCCACACCGCGCCGCGCGATCTCGAACGTGCGGGCGCCCGCGCATTCGGCGCCGGCGATACGCACCGAGCCCGCGGTGCGCACGAGCCCCATCACGGCCTTCGCGAGCGTCGAACGGCCCGAGCCGTTGCGCCCGAGCAGCGCGAGCGTCTCGCCCGGCGCGAGCGCGAGATCGACGCCGTCGAGCACGGGCTGCCTCCCGTACCACGCGCGCAGGCCGCGAATGTCGAGCAGCGCGCTCATGCGACGTCGCCGAGATAGGCGGCGCGCACGGCCGGGTCCGCGCGGATCGCGTCGGGCGCACCGGTCGCGACCACCGCGCCGCGCACCAGCACCGTGACGCGCTCGGCGAAGCCGAACACCGCATCCATGTCGTGCTCGATCATCAGCACCGTGCGGCCCTGCGTCGTCGCGCGGATCAGCGCGATCATCCGCGCCGCCTGGTCGCGGTTCATGCCGGCCGTCGGTTCGTCGAGCAGCAGCGTGCGCGCGCCGCTCGCGAGCGCGATGCCGAGATCGAGCGCGCGCTGTTCCGCGTAGCCGAGTTCGCCGGCCGGCGCGTCGCGCCGCGCATCGAGGCCGATGTCGTGCAGCACGCGCGCGGCCGCGCGATCGACCGACGCCGATTCGCGCAGCCGGTTCCACCAGCGCCGCCGCTCGTCCGGCGCATGCAGCGCCGCGCAGCGCAGGTTGTCGAACACGGAGAGCCGCGCGAACGCGCTCGTCTGCTGGAAACTGCGGCCGATGCCGAGCCGGCTCGCGACGACCGGCCCGCGTCCGCGCAGCTCGACACCGTGCAACACGACGCGCCCGCGCGTTGGCCGCGTCGCGCCGGCAATCACGCCGAACAGCGTCGACTTACCCGCGCCGTTCGGCCCGATCAGCGCGTGACGCTCGCCGGCGCAGACGCTCAGCTCGATACCGTCGAGCACCGTCTGTGCGCCGAAGCGCTGCACGATGCCGTGCAGCGCGATCGCGTTGCCGTTCATCGCCCGTCCTCCCGCTTGCCGTGCCCGGGGTGCATCAGCCGCGCGCGCCAGCCCCACAGCAGCATGCCGACGCCGGCCGCCGCGCACGCGACGACCCAGCCGGCCGGCGCATCGGCATCGATGCCCCACGCGCCGAATGCAGTGCCCACGCCGTCGTCCTGCGCGAAGCGCCACGCATAGCCAAGCTCGGCCGCGCAGACGATCGCGACGCCCCAGAACACGCACGCGCCGACGCCGCACAGCACGCGCCAGCGCTCGGCGGCCGGTGCGTCGCGGCGCAACGCATGCGCGAGCGTCTGTGCGACGCCCGCGATCCCGCCGGGCGCCGCGACGACGACCGCGACGAACAGCACGCCCAGATACAGCGCCCACGCACGCGACACGCCGGCGACGACCACGCTCAGCGCGGTCAGCACCACGGCACCGGCCGCCGGCCCGAAGAACGTGCCGGTGCCGCCGATCACCGCGGCGATCAGCACGGTCGCCGAGCGCGCCATCGACAGGCTGTCGGGCGTCGCGATCTCGACGTCGATCAGCGTCAGCGTGCCGGCGATACCCGCGAAGAACGACGCGCAGGTGACCATCGCGAGCCGCACGCGGCGCGGCTCGGTGCCGAGCGCAGCCACGCGCGCGGGGTTGTCGCGCACCGCGTTCGCGAGCCGAGCGAGCGGCGTGCGCGTCAGCGCGCGCATCGCCAGCGCCGACACGATGCACCACGCGGCGATCACCGCGTAGGCCTGCGCCGGCGCGCCGAACTGCCAGCCGCCCCAGGGCGTGCCGCTCGCGCGGTCGATCGGCACGCCGCCGAGGCCGCCGAACCACGCGGGCACGCTCCACGCGGCGGCCGCGACGCATTCGGCGAGACCGAGCGTGATCATCGCGAACACGGTGCCCGCGCGGCGTGTCGCGAGCAACCCGGCGATGAACCCGAAGCCGGCGCCCGCCACGCCGCCGACGAGCGGCAACAGCGGCAGCGGACCGCCGACACGATTGAACCAGTGCGCGGCGGCGAACGCGCCGAGGCCCGCGAACGCGGCATGACCGAACGACAGCAGCCCGGTCGTGCCGAGCTGCAGGTTGTACGACAGCGCGAGCACGACGAGCGCGGCCGTCTGCGTGAGATAGCCGAGCACCGCGCCATGCGGCCACAGCCACGCGGGTAGCGCGACGCACGCGGCGAACAGCACCCAGCGCAGCGCGCCGGCCCGCCTGCGGCTATCCATCGACACGCTCGCCGAACAAGCCGTGCGGACGGGCGACCAGCACCGCGACGAGCAGCAGATACGGCACCAGCGGTGCCAGTTGCGCGATCGATACGGCCGCGACGCCGTCGGGCAGCGCGACGCCCGCCCATTGCGCGAGGTCGCGCAGCGACGTGTCGCTGGACGCCGCGAAGGTCTGCGCGAAGCCGACCGCGAGCGACGCGACGAACGCGCCGCCGAGCGAACCGAGCCCGCCGATCACGACCACCGCGAACACCACCGACCCGACCGTCTCGGCCAGCGCCGGTTCGATCACCGCGAGCGGCGCGCCGATCACGCCGGCCAGCGCCGCGAGCGCGGTGCCCGCGCCAAACAGGCCCGTCATCACGCGCGGCACGTCGTAGCCGAGCGCCTCGACGGCCGCGCGGTGCGTGAGCGCGGCCCGCACGACGAGCCCGATGCGCGACGCGCGCAGCAGCACGCCGAGCGCGACCAGCATCGCCGTGGACATCGCCATCATGAAGAGCCGGTAGCGCGGCAGCGCGAGGCCGAACGCGGTCACGGGCGCGCCGTCGAACAACAGCGGCACCGGGGCCGGCAGCGGCGTGAGGCCCCATACGAGTTTCGCGCCCTCGCCGATCAGGTAGGCGAGGCCGAAGGTCAGCAGCAGTTCGCTCGTGTGGCCGCCGCGCGCCTGCACGCGGCGCAACAGCCAGCGCTCGCAGCCGGCGCCCAGCAGGCCGACGGCGAGCGGCGCGAGCACGAGCGCGGGCCAGAAACCCGCACCGGCCGCGATGCTGTAGCCGACGTACGCGCCAAGCATGTAGAAGCTCGCATGCGCGAAGTTGAGCACGCCCTGCACGCTGAAGATCAGCGTCAGGCCGGCCGACAGCATGAACAGCAGCAACCCGTAGCTGAGGCCGTTGAACGCCTGGAGCGCGAACGCGTGCAGCACCGCGCGCCTGTCAGCCGGCGAGCGGTTCGAGCGCCGCGCGCAGCGCGTCCGGCAGCGGCACCGGGCGGCGCGTGCCGCGATCGACGTACACGTGCACGAAATGCCCCTGCGCCGCCGGCGAGGATTCCCCTGCCGCGAACAGCCCGATCTCGTAGCGCACGCTCGACGTACCGAGCTTCGCGACGCGCAGCCCCGCATCGACCGACTGCGGAAACACGAGCGGCGCGAAGTAGTTGCATTGCGTGTCGACCACGAGCCCGATCGTCTGCCCGTGCTCGACGTCGAGCACGCCCGAGCGGATCAGGTATTCGTTCACGACGGTGTCGAAGTAGCTGTAGTAGACGACGTTGTTCACGTGCCCGTAGACGTCGTTGTCCATCCAGCGGGTCGTGATCGGCAGGAAGTGGCGATAGGCGTCGCGTGGACGCGGCTGCGGCTTGTCGGACATGGCGATGGCGGTCAGGACGAGTGGGACGCCGCGCGGGACGGCACGCCGGTGAGCGGCGAGGTGCCGCGACGCGAGCGTGCGCGGCGCGACGGATGAAATGTCGGAAGCGGCGCGGGCCGTCACTGCCCCGCTCGATCGACGAATTCGAAATCGAGGCCGCGCGCGCGCATCCAGTCGGCCAGCGCGTAGCCGGTGCCGGCGCGCCACGGGCGCAGCAGCGGCGGATCGACGAGCCGGTATTCGAGCAGTTCCGGCGACAGCGCGACGGTGCCCGATGCGCGCACGTGGTACGCGATGATCAGCTCGTTCTTGCGGATGAATTCATAGACGCCGACGAGCGTGACCTGCTCGGCCTTCAGCGCGGTTTCCTCGAACACCTCGCGCGCGATGCCGTCCTCGGGCGTCTCGCCGTTCTCGAGGAAGCCGGTGATCAGCGCGAACATCCCTTCCGGCCAGGCCGCGTTGCGCGCAAGCAGGATCTTGCCGTCGAGTTCGACGATCGCGGCCACCACCGGCAGCGGGTTGTTCCAGTGCACGTAGCCGCACGCATCGTCCGGGCAGGCCCGGCGGACGCGGCCGCCCTCGTGTTCGGGATCGGCGCGCTCGGTGAGCGGGCTCGCGCAGCGCGGGCAAAAACGGTAGTCGGCGGTGGTCATCGATGAGGATCTGGCGGACGCCGGCGGCGGCCCGCAGGCCGCCTCACGCCCGCTCGGCGCGGGAAAGGCTTCATTCTAGCGAGTTTGCCCGCGCCGCAGACGATCCGGCCCCGATGATGTCAGGGTCGCGCGCGCCCGTGCGCGGCGGTCGCCGCGAAGCCGGCGGCCCCGACGAGCAACGCGCCCGCCGCGACCCACAGCGCCGGCGAGAACGACCCGAAACGCGCGGTCAGCGGCGCGGCGACGAGCGGGCCGAGAATCTGCCCGACCCCGTACGACGCGGTCGCATAGCCCATCAGCCCGGCCGCGCGCTCGCCATGCAGCCGCCGCGCCTCGCGCATCGCGAACAGCGTGATCGCGGTGAACGGCAGGCCGAGCAGCGCGCTGCCGACCGAGAAGCCGGCCGCGTTCGGCCACACGATGCCCGCCGCGATCCCGAGCGCCTGCGTCGCGCAGCCGGCAGCGAGCAGCAGCCGATTGTCCCAATGGCCGGGCAGCCGCGCGGCGGCGATCGCGCCGACGATCAGCGCCGCGCCGAACATCGGCCAGAACAGGTCCGGCCACGGCGAGCCGGCCGGCAGCGCGGCGCGCGCGATCACCGGCAGGAACGTCGCGGTGATGATGTAGCCGAAGCCCGGCATTCCGTACAGCACGACGAGCCACGCGGCGTCGGCCCGATGGCGCCGCGCGTCGTGGGGTGCCGCGGTCGGCGTCGTATGCCTGGCAGGAGCGGCCGCCCCCGGCGCGGTGCCGAATATGCGCCAGATCGCGACCGACAGCACCGCGGACAGCGCCGCGAAGCCGAGCCACCCGGGCGCCGCGCGATGGCCGGCGAGCGCGCCGCCGATCAGCCCCGTCAGCACGATACCGACACCGGGCCCCGCGTAGATCACCCCGCTCCACTCGGGCGCGTGCAGCTCGGTGAGCCGCCGCAGCCCCCATTGCGACACGAACACGAACGTCCACGCGCTGACGACACCCGCGACGAAGCGCACCACGAGCCATGCCGAAAGCAGATGGCCGACGCCCATCGCGGCGGTCAGCAGCACGGTGGCGGCGAGGCCGAAGCGCACCATCCGCGCGGGCGCGACCCGCACCGCAGCGCAGCTGACCGCGCCGACGAAATAGCCCGCGTAGTTCGCCGACGCGAGCCAGCTGCCGGCCTTCAGGCCGATCGAGCCGTCGGCGAGCATCAACGGCAGCAGCGGCGTGAACGCGAAGCGGCCGACGCCGAGCGCGACCGCGAGCCCGATCATGCAGGCGAGCGCGGTCGCGCGGGCGCGGCGGTCGGCGTCATCGGACAGGTGGGTGCCGGCGGCGGCACTCGGCGCATCGGAACGGGACATGGCGGCATGGGCCGCGCGCGGTGCGCGCCGGCCGGAACGGAAATCGGAACGCTTGTATCGTAGCTTGACCAAACGTTCTCTAAAAATGAATAATTCAGAATCCACATATCTCCCGGAGAGAATCATGGACCTGGCGGCACTGGCGATTTTCCGGGCCGTCGTGCGCGAGAACGGCGTCACGCGCGCGGCGGCGAAGCTCAATCGCGTGCAGTCGAACGTGACGACGCGCATCAAGCAGCTCGAGGAGGAACTCGGCGCGGCGCTGTTCGTCCGGGATGGCCGCCGGCTGGTGCTCACGCCGGCTGGCGAGACGCTGCTGCCGTATGCGGAACGCTTGCTCGCGCTCGCCGACGAGGCGCGCCACGCGGTGCGCGAGGACCGGCCGCGTGGCCGGCTGCGGCTCGGCGCGATGGAAAGCACGGCCGCGAGCCGCCTGCCCGCGGTGCTCGCCCGCTACCACCAGGCCTGGCCGGAGGTCACGCTCGAACTCGTGACCGGCACGACCGGCTGGCTGATCGACAAGGTCCGCGCGTTCGAGATCGACGCCGCACTGGTCGCCCGGCCGCCCGCGCCGGACGCGTTGCCGGACATGTTCGACACGGTGCAGGTGTTCCGCGAGGAACTGCTGCTGCTCACGCCGCGCGGCCATCCGCCGGTCCGCTCGCCGCGTGACGTGATGCTGCCGACGCTGATCGCGTTCGAACGCGGCTGTACGTACCGCAGCCATGCCGAACAATGGTATGCGGCGCATGGCGTCAAGCCGGCGCGGGTGCTGGAACTCGGCTCGTACCATGCGATCGTCGCATGCGTCGCCGCGGGCGCGGGCGTCGCGGTGGCGCCGCGCTCGGTGCTCGACCGGCAGCCGGAGGCCGAGAACCTGGCGTTGCATGCCGTTCCGGCTTTCGACGCAATCGACACCTTGTTGATCTGGCGGCACGGCCACGCGTCCGCCGCGCTCGGTGCGTTGCGGGACGTGCTGCAGGCGGCGGCTCGCGAAGCGATCGCGGGCGCCCCGGCCAGTCCGCCGGGTCGCGACGTAGCGCTGCCCGCCTGACGTCCGCGGCACGGACAAACAGAAATGGCCCGGCCGGCAAGTGCATGCCGATCGGGCCATTTGATGTAACCGGGTTTCAGAGATCCGTCGTCCGGAACGACGGATGTGGCGCACCGTCACCCTTCGCCCATGCGAAGCGCGACGGTGCGCGGTTCATCACTTCATGACTTCAGCAGACCGGACGATCAGCGATACGCGATCCCGACCGGCTTCACGCCGGCCGCATCGCCGGTTGCACTGTTTCCCTTCAGGACGCCGGAATTACCGCCGGCAAGCGCGCCGAACGTCTGAAGGTAGCCCGGCGTGGTGACGATCTTGCTCGACGTAGTGGAATCCAGCACCCAGCCCCCGTTCAAGCCGACCAGCCCGCCCAGCTTCGCGTACCTCCCGCCGCTCACCGTGCTCGACGACGACGAGCCGCTGACGGTGCCGGAGTAGTTCGTGCCGACCAGCCCGCCGATGTAGCTGCGATCGCCGCCCTTCACCGAACCGCTGGCCGACGAGGATTCGACCGTGCCGTCCTGGAGGAAGCCCACCAGCCCGCCGACCGAGCTGTCGGACCCGGCGAAGACGTCGCCCGTCGCGCTCGAGCCCGATACGCGGCTGTTGCGACCGTAGCTGAAACCGACCAGGCCGCCGGCGTTGCCTGCCCCTACCACCGTCACGGTACCGCTCGCGCTGGATCCGTTGACCGTCCCGCCATTGGCGCCGATCAGGCCGCCGGCCGAGCTGCCGTTGCCGGCCGTGACCTTGCCGGACGCCTTCGACGCGAGCACGTCATCGTCGTTGCTGCCGACCAGGCCGCCCACGCGGCTGTTGGCGCCGGCCGTCACCGCACCGCTCGCCGACGACGCGTCGACGAGCGCCTTGTTGACGCCGACCAGACCGCCCGCCTTCGCGTTGCCGGCCGCCTTGACCTCGCTGGACGAGTTCGATGCACGGATCGTGCCGCGGGTCTTGCCGTTGACGTCGTTGATACCGACGAGGCCGCCGACCACGGCACCTTCGCCGTCCACCTGGACGGAACCGGCGCTCGACGACCCGGCGATCAGGCCGGTGTTGCGCCCGACCAGGCCACCCGCGCCGACGAAGCGGCCCGGCGTCATGCCCTTGACCACGACCTGGACGTCGGCCGTGCTATTGGTGATCGTCGCCTCGCCCACCTCCGGCGGCAACACCGTCAGGTTTTCGCCCACCAGGCCGCCAATCTTGATCGTGCTGCGGTCACCCTCGACGCGCCCCGACACCGACGCGCGATCGATCTGGCCGCTCAGGTTCCAGCCGACCAGGCCGCCGAGAATCGTTGTGCCGCTGCCCGTGCCCGTGACCAGCACGTCACGCGCGGCGACGTTCGAGAGGGTGCCGAAGTTGATACCGACCAGCGAGCCCACGAAGAGCGGCTGGCCAGACGCATACGACGACACGCCGTTGACGGTGCCCCCCTGCAGCTTCAGGTTGGCAATGCGCCCCCAGTTGGTCCCGAACAAGCCTACGCTGTCCGCATCGGCGTCGTTGTAGAGGGTCAAGCCGCTGACCGTGTTGCCGAAGCCGTCGAATACGCCGCCGAACCCGTTCGAGCCGCCGATGCTGCGGAAGCGGCCGCTGCCCTTGATCGCATTGCCCAGCACGTAACGGCCGGACAGGTTCGCGTCCACGTTGCGCAGCCCGGCCAGGTCGTGGATCACCGTATAGTCCTCGCCGTTCGCGCGGAACGACGCGTTCTGGCCCGACAGCGTGACCACCGCATTGGCGTTGGTCAGCGTGTGACCGCTGCCCGAGTTCAGTTCCAGGTGCGCGTTGCGGCCCGTCAGCGTCACCTTGTCATGCACGCGGATCTGCTTCGCCGCGTTCACGGTCAGCCCCGCGTTCTCGCCGCTCGCGTCGAGCGACTTCTTCAGATCCACGTCGCCATGCTGCGACGTCAGCGTCAGCGTGTTGTCGCTCGCCCAGTTCACCGAGCCATCTACCGTCAGGTTGCCCTTCGTATTGGCCAGCTCGACATTCGTCGTGCCCAATGCGCGCGACAGCGTATCCGCGCCGAGTGCGTCACTGCCCGACTCGCTGGAATTGCCGTTCAGTCCCACGCCGGCGTTCGCGGCTTCGATCTTCCATGTGCCCGTGCGACCGCCCGGCGCGCGCGTGTCGACCTGCACGTCGTTCGCCACCTCGACACGCTCGCCGCGCGTCGTCACCACCCCACCCGATGCGTCCGCTTCCTGCCCGCTCGCATCCAGCTTGCCGGCCACCTTCACCAGGTCGCCTTCCAGCGTGATCTTCCCGCTGCGCGAATTCAGTCCCTTCGCCTCGATCGTCCCCGTGTTGTTCACCACCGCGCCCAGCAGGTCACCTGCCGCGCGCGCCGTCATCAGCACCTCGCCGCCGTCCGCTTTCAGCAGGCCGCCGTTGCTCACCTGCGCGTCCACCGCGCCATCGTCAACCTGCAGGTTCAGCAGCCCGTTGCCGTCGAAATTCACGGTCATCGTATTGCCCGCGGCCAGCGCCACGCGCCCCAGCTTCGCCTGGATCGTCCCGCTGTTCGACACCTGCGCGCCCAGCAGCGCCACGCTCCCGCCTTCCGCAGCCGTGATTGTCCCTTCGTTCACCACCGCGTTCTTCGACGTGCCCGTGAACCGGTACTTCCCGTCCATGAAATCCGCGTCCGAGATGTTGCGCGTCGTCGCCACCAGCCCGCCCACGTTCACCTGCGCGCCCTTGCCGAACACCACCCCGTTCGGGTTCACCAGAAATACCTTGCCGTTCGCATCCAGCTGACCCTGGATCTGGCTGCCGTTCGTCCCGATCACCCGATTCAGCGCGATCGACTTGTCCGTCGGCTGATGGAACGACACGCGCTCCCCGCCTGCAATGCTGAAGTCCTGCCAGTTCGTGATCAGCTTGTCCGTGTGCTGGTTCACCGACATCGCCTTGCCGTCCGACGACGTCGCGATGTCGCCCTTGCCGCCCACGATCGCCCCACCCGTCGGCAGCGCGTGCGCGCCCGTCGCCACCAACCCCAGCAGCGATGCCGCCACCGCGATCGCGCGCTTGCCGCCCGAGCGCTTGCCGCGACGGCGGGCCGTTTCCCCTGCCACGGTCCAGCCGCCCTGCACGTCGTTCCATACCAGCGAATACGCGTTGTTCATTTTGGAATCCTCATTTGTTTTATCACTATGTCCCCGTTGCCGAGGGTGGTACTACAGAATTCGCTCAGAAATACTGAGCGGCCTGAACCCAGACGCTCGGCGCACGCGTCGGCGAAGCGAACGGTGAACCGAGTGCCCATGCCGCGGCCAGCGTGACCGTTGAGCTGCACCCGCCCCGTGTCGATGAACGTGCTGAGCTGCAGCCCCGGCGCGGCGCGATAGCGCAGCTCCGCGCTCGCCTGCCAGCCCTGGTCGCCGCTGCCGGCGCTGAACCCGTATGCACGCACGCCGTACGGGCCGCCCAGGCTGAATTTCTCGGACGAATCGAGGTTGCGCGACGCGAGCTGCGCGTTGAACTGTGCATAGAACTGGAAGCGCCGACCGAGCGACTGGACGCGCAGCGCGCTGACGTTCAGCTTCGAGAACGAGCCGATCGTCTTCGCGAGGGTATTCATGCCGATCGGATCGTTGCTGCGCAGCCGGCCGGCGCCGAACGTCACCGACACGCCGTTGCGGCCGCCGCCGAACCAGCGGTCCTCACTGCTGCCGCTCAGGCTGAAGCTCCACAGGCCGACGTTCTTGTCCGTCTGGAGATCGAAGATGCCGTAGGTGTCGTGCAGATTCTTGTTTTCGTACTGGATCTGCGCGGTGAGGTCCATCTGCCGGGCGCGCACGAGCGGCTGCGCGACGAACACGCTCTGCACGCTCGCGCGGCCGTGGTATTCGAGATCCGAGAACTCGCCGGCAAGCCGGTAGTGCATTTCCGAATACGCGACGCCGAGCCGAGTCGACAGCGGGCCCACCGGAACCTGGTAGCCGGCACGGTAGTAGCGCTGCCACTCGTTGCTGACGAGGCCGCGCAGGCTCAACTGATCGCCGAGCCGCAACGGCGAATTGACGTTGACGCTGCCGCCGAGCCGATACCGGCCGGTGGAGGCATCGCCGTAGTTGTCGAACTCGAGCGACCCGGTTGCGAATGGCCCCTTGTCGACATCGACGACGAGATCGGTCGTGCCCGCCGCGTCGCCGGGGCGCAGCGTGCCGCGTGCCGAGACGCCGGCGAGATCGTCCAGCAGCACGAGGCTGCGCTCGAGGTCGCCGCCGCGCACGACGCCGTCCGGGCGGATGCCGGCCAGCGGCTGCCGCACCGCGACATCGAGCACGCGCGAGCGGTTGTTCAGCTCGATCTTGCCGTAGCGACCTTCGACCACGTCGATGCGCACGACGCCGTCGTCGATTTCCTGGTGCGGCAGATAGGCACGCGCGAGCACATAGCCGCGCTCGCGGTAGTAGGTCGTGATTCGGGCGGCCGCCTGCTGCAGCTCGGCGAAGCTCAGGTCGCGCCCGGCAAGATCGGCGACGAGCGGCAGCAGCGTGCCGCTGTCGAACACGCGGTTGCCGTCGAGCGTGAACGCCCGCACGTGCACGCGTGGGCCGGTATCGGGGAGAGGCGCCTGCGCGTCATCGGACTTCGGGATGTCGAGGGCGGGTGCGGCGGTGGAAGGAAGGGTCGGGCGCGGCGTTTCGATATCGCGCATCGCCTGCCCGGCGTTCGGCACTTGTGCGTGCGCGTGCGCGGCGAACAGCACGGCGCCGACACTCACCGCCAGCGCGACGCCGAACGGTGCGCGGCGCCGCAGCGGCGCGGCGCCGTGGGTGCCGTGGGCGCCATGACAAGGACACCGATCGGCACACGATCGGCAACGGTTCCAGCACCGGACATGAGCCAGCTTCCTAACGACACACATCAAACGCACCACTCGAGATTGACAGGACGATCGGGGCCCGATTCGTCAGCGGCGAATGTTACCTAACGCAATCCTTTCCATCTGTAGTACGCGTATCAAAATTAGTTAATTTTCTTCTATTAATAAGTCTCGTTCGAATTTCAATTCCATTCGAATGAAATTCCGCCACGACAAAACAATCGCGATTGCCGACTCAACGGCAAACCCTGCCACAACCGGCTCTCCCGCGCCTGCCGATGGATGGCCGATGGCATTCGGCGCACCGGAAAAATGCGCGGAAATCCAATTCGTCGAATCGAAATAAAAAATCGGTCAAGACAAGATTGACCGAAACGACATGCACGCAAATGGATCAGGGTGTTTCGAGGTATTTCGTCACGCATTTCGCGAATTGAGCGCGGCGACGGCAGCGAATCGCGAAATGGAGGGAGGGGGATGTGTGATGTGGCGGCTCACCGGCCGGCCGCGACCGGCATCCGCACGGACCACCCCTGCGGCGCACGAAGCGCCGAACGTCAGCAAAACCGCCGCGATGCCGGGGGAGAACCGAACATCGCCGGCATCGGGCGACGGCGCCGCGTTGCACGGCGCCGTCGTCGTTCTGATTACAACCGCTCTTCGACCCAGCCCTTCACGCCGGCCAGCGCACCCGGCAGGTTCGCCGGTTCGGTGCCGCCCGCCTGCGCCATATCGGGACGGCCGCCGCCCTTGCCGCCCACCTGCTGCGCGACGAAGTTCACGAGCTCGCCGGCCTTGACCTTCTTGCTCGCATCCGGCGTGACGCCCGCGATCAGGCTGACCTTGCCGCCTTCGACGGCCGCCAGCACGATCGCCGCGCTCTTCAGCTTGTCCTTCAGCTTGTCGACCGTCTCGCGCAGCGTCTTCGCGTCCGCGCCGTCGAGTGTCGCGGCCAGCACATACACGCCGCCGATTTCGGTGGCCTGCTGCGCGAGCTCGTCGCCCTGGCTCGACGCGAGCTTCGACTTCAGCGCGCCCAGTTCCTTCTCGAGCGACTTCACCTGGTCCTGCACCTGCGCGATGCGCTGCGTGAGTTCCGACGGTTGCGCCTTCAGCGCGGCCGCGGCTTCGTTCACGCGCGCATCGAGTTCCTGCACGTAACGCACCGCGTTGTCGCCGGTGATCGCCTCGACCCGGCGGATGCCGGCCGCGACGCCGCCTTCGACGACGATCTTGAAGAAGCCGATGTCGCCGGTGCGATGCACGTGCGTGCCGCCGCACAGTTCGCGCGAGAAGCCAAGATCGAGCACGCGCACTTCGTCGCCGTACTTCTCGCCGAACAGCGCCATCGCGCCGCCCTTCACCGCTTCGTCATACGGCATCACGCGCACGATGCCCGGCGCGTTCGCGAGGATTTCGTTGTTGACGATCTGCTCGACGCGACGGATTTCGTCGTCGGTCATCGGCGCGTTGTGCGCGAAGTCGAAACGGGTTTTCTCCGCATCGACGAGCGAACCCTTCTGCTGCACGTGCGCGCCGAGCACTTCACGCAGCGCCTTGTGCATCAGATGGGTGGCCGAGTGGTTGCGCTGCGTGCGGGCGCGGCGGTGCGCGTCGATTTCCGCGCGCAGCACGTCGCCGATCTTCAGCGTGCCCTGCTCCAGCGTGCCGTGATGGCCGACCACGTCGGCCTGCACCTTCAGCGTGTCGGCCACCGCGAAGCGCGTCGCGGCGTTCGCGAGCACGCCCTGGTCGCCGACCTGGCCGCCCGATTCCGCGTAGAACGGCGTGTGGTCGAGCACCACGACCGCATCCTGGCCGGCCTTCACTTCGTTGACGGCCGAACCGTCGACGTACAGCGCGACGACCTTCGCGTCGTCGAACGCGATTTCCTCGTAACCGTGGAACGTGGTTTTCGCGCCCGAGTATTCGAGCCCCTGCGTGGCCTTGAACTTGCCGGCCGCGCGCGCCTGCTCGCGCTGGCGCGCCATCGCGTCGTCGAATGCCGGCTCGTCGACCGTCATCCCGCGCTCGCGGCACACGTCGGCCGTGAGGTCGAGCGGGAAGCCGTAGGTGTCGTGCAGCTTGAACGCGAGCTCGCCGTCGAGCACCTTGCCGCCCTTCGCCTCGACGTCGGCGAGTGCCGCCTCGAGGATCGACATCCCGTGCTCGATGGTTTCGAAGAAGCGCTCTTCTTCCTGGCGCAGCACGTCGGTCACGCGCTGCTCGGCTTCCTTCAGCTCCGGATAGGCCGCGCCCATCTCGGCGACGAGGTCGGCCACCAGCTTGTGGAAGAACGAGCCCTTGCGGCCGAGCTTGTAGCCGTGGCGGATCGCGCGGCGCACGATCCGGCGCAGCACGTAGCCGCGTCCTTCGTTGCCCGGAATCACGCCGTCGACGATCAGGAACGAGCACGCGCGGATGTGATCGGCGATCACCTTCAGCGAGTTGTTGGTGAGGTCGCTGATCTCGGTCACGCGCGCGGCGGCCTTGATCAGGTTCTGGAACAGGTCGATCTCGTAGTTGCTGTGCACGTGCTGCAGCACCGCGGCGAGGCGCTCGAGGCCCATGCCGGTGTCGACCGACTGCTTCGGCAGGCGCGTCATGTTGCCCTGCGCGTCGCGGTTGAACTGCATGAACACGAGGTTCCAGATCTCGATGTAGCGGTCGCCGTCTTCCTCAGGCGACCCCGGCGGGCCGCCCCACACGTCCGGGCCGTGGTCGTAGAAGATTTCCGTGCACGGGCCGCACGGGCCGGTGTCGCCCATCGTCCAGAAGTTGTCCGACGCGTAGCGCGCGCCCTTGTTGTCGCCGATCCGGATGATCCGCTCGGTCGGCACGCCGACTTCCTTCGCCCAGATGTCGTAGGCTTCGTCGTCTTCCTGGTAGACGGTGACCCACAGTTTTTCCTTCGGCAGCTGGTAGACCGTGGTCAGCAGCTCCCACGCGAAGCGGATCGCGTCGTGCTTGAAGTAGTCGCCGAACGAGAAGTTGCCGAGCATCTCGAAGAACGTGTGGTGGCGCGCCGTGTAGCCGACGTTCTCGAGGTCGTTGTGCTTGCCGCCCGCGCGCACGCTGCGCTGCGCCGTCGTGGCGCGCGAGTACGGACGCGGGTCCGTGCCGAGGAATACGTCCTTGAACTGGACCATGCCCGAGTTCGTGAACATCAGCGTGGGGTCGTTACCGGGCACGAGGCTCGACGAGCGGACGATCGTGTGGCCCTTCGATTCGAAGAATTTGAGGAATTTCTCGCGGATTTCGGCAGCTTTCATGGCGTGCGGGGAATGTCTGGCTGAGACGGCTTCAAACGCCGGCCGTCCTCGCGGACGCACGGCGGGCAAATATCGTAAACGATCGATTATACGATACCGACCGGCGGCCCAGACGGCAGCGGCCCGCCGTGCCGGACGACGCCACCCGCGCGACCGATTCGCCTTAAGATGGTCGGCATGCCGATCCGCGTTGCCCGACGCCAAGCCATGAAAGGAGACGATTCGACGATGGGTGCCCTGAGCCATATCCGCGTGCTGGACCTCACCCGCGTGCTCGCGGGCCCGTGGTGCGCGCAGACCCTTGCCGATTTCGGCGCGGACGTGATCAAGATCGAGCGCCCCGGCGCCGGCGACGACACGCGCCACTGGGGGCCGCCGTACCTGAAGGACGCAGCCGGCGCCGATACGGCCGAGGCCGCGTACTACCTCGCGGCGAACCGCAACAAGCGCTCGGTCACGGTCGACATCGCGACGCCGGAAGGCCAGCAGATCGTGCGCGAGCTCGCCGCGCAAAGCGATGTCGTGCTGGAGAACTACAAGGTCGGGCAGCTCGCGAAATACGGACTCGACTACGAATCGCTGCGCGCGGTGAAGCCCGATCTCGTCTACTGCTCGGTCACGGGTTTCGGCCAGACGGGCCCGTACGCGCATCGCGCGGGCTACGACTTCATCGTCCAGGGCATCGGCGGCTTCATGAGCATCACCGGCGAGCGCGACAGCGAGCCGGGCGGCGGCCCGCAGAAGGCCGGCGTCGCGATCGCCGATCTCGCGACGGGCCTCTATTCGACGATCGCGGTGCTCGCCGCGCTCGCGCATCGCGACCGCACGGGCGAAGGCCAGTACATCGACATGGCGCTGCTCGACGTGCAGGTCGCGCTGCTCGCGAACATGAACACCAACTTCCTCGCGAGCGGCAAGCCGCCGGTGCGCTGGGGCAACGCGCACCCGAACATCGTGCCGTATCAAACCTTCCAGACGAGCGACGGCTGGATCATCGTCGCGGTCGGCAACGACGGGCAGTTCCGCAAGTTCGTCGAGGCCGGCGGCCGCGCCGAGCTGGCCGACGACGAACGGTTCGCGACCAATCCGTCGCGCGTGCGCCATCGCGACACGCTGGTGCCGATCCTCGCGGAGATGGTGAAGACCCGCGCCAAGGCCGACTGGATCGGCACGCTGGAAGCGGCCGGCGTGCCGTGCGGGCCGATCAACGAACTCGACGAAGTGTTCGACAACGAACAGGTGGTCGCGCGCGGGATGCAGGTGTCGCTGCCGCATCCGTGCGGCGCGGACGTGAAGCTCGTGCGCAATCCGATCCGGATGAGCGCGACGCCGCCCGATGCGCGCACGGCCCCGCCGCTGCTCGGCGCGCAGACCGAAGCGGTGCTGCGCGACATGCTCGGCTACGACGCGGCGCGCATCGCCGCGTTGAAGGCGAAGCAGGCGATCTGAGCTGGCCGGGACGTTCGCGTCGCTGCGCCGTCGGCGGCGTGCGACCGATCCTCGACGGCCAGTGAATCGATGGCTAGCGCGCGAGCGCGTCGAGCCAGCCGCGTGCGTCGGGCCAGTCGCCGAGCCCGCTGTCCGCGTTGAGGTGGCCGCGCGGGCCGAGGTCATGGAACGCACTGCCCCACGCGCGTGCGCAGCCGCGCGCGAACGCGAGCGAGCCGTACGAATCGTCGCTGCTCGCGGCCACACAGGTCGGAAACGGCAGCCGTTCGTGCGGCACGGGCCCGAAGCCGTGCGCGTCGGCCGGAAACCCGGGCCCGGCCGGATCGGGCAGCGCGACGAGCAGCGCGCCGCGCACCTTCGCGAGCGCGGCCGGCCGCGCGTAGCGGGTCGCCCACCACGCGGTGGTCAGCGTGCCGAGGCTGTGCGCGGCGATCAACACCGGGCCCGGCGCGGCCTCGACCGCGCGATCGAGCGCGAGACACCAGCCGTTGCGGAACGCACGGTCCCAGTCGGGCATCGCGATGCGCACGAAACGCGCGTCCGCGCGCTCCCAGCGGCTTTGCCAGTGAAGCGGACCGGAGTTGCCGTAGCCCGGCAGCACGAAAACGGGAAAGTTGCTCATGGAGGATTCGTCGACGCATGAAGTCGTTATGTGACGTCGACGAAGTGTCGCACACCCGTTCCTCCCTGATGTTGCCTGTCGAATCGCGGAAGGGATGTGCGAGGTCGTGACGCGGGGCGAACCCCGTCACGACCGGCCGGCGCGCATGCGCGCCGGTGTCGATCAGCGCACGCCGGCGCCGACCAGGCCGCCTGCCGCCGCGCCGGCCACCGTGCCGACCGGGCCGCCCGTGATCAGGTAGCCGAGCGCGCCGCCCGCGGCCGCGCCGATACCGGCATTACGTTGCGTATGCGTCATCGCGCATGCGCCGAGTTGCGACAGGACCGCGACGATCACCGCGGTACGAACGAGAAAAGTGGTCTTCTTCATCATGGATTATTGGCTTCCTCCCGCCAGCAAAAAGGCCCGCCGGCGGCATTGAATCGGTGAAGCCATCATAGGAAAAGCCGAACGCGCCGGGCAATCCGATTTACGTCGTGTTACAGCCGACACATTATCGAGATATTGCGGGACGTAGCGCTCACCGGCGCCTGCGGCGCCACAACCCGCGCGGGACGGACCCCGCTCAGGTAGAATTACAGGATTAAACCGGCGCGACGCGCCGACACAACCTGACGCCAACCGCATGAGCACCGAACGTAACGACGCCCCCGCGGCTTCCAACTTCATCCGCAACATCATCGACGACGACAACCGCACCGGCAAATGGGGCGGCCGCGTCGAAACGCGCTTCCCGCCCGAGCCGAACGGCTATCTGCACATCGGCCATGCGAAGAGCATCTGCCTGAACTTCAGCGTCGCGCGCGACTACGGCGGCGTGTGCCACCTGCGCTTCGACGACACGAACCCGGAAAAGGAAAGCGTCGAGTACGTCGACTCGATCGTCGACGCGGTGCGCTGGCTCGGCTTCGACTGGCGCAAGGATGCGGTCGATCATCAGTATTTCGCGAGCGACTACTACGACAAGCTGTACGAATTCGCCGAGCTGCTGATCCAGCGCGGCAAGGCGTACGTCGACAGCCAGAGCGCCGACGAAATGCGCGCGAACCGCGGCTCGCTGACCGAAGGCGGCAAGCCGTCGCCGTACCGCGCCCGTTCGCCCGAGGAAAACCTCGACCTGTTCCGCCGGATGAAGGCCGGCGAGTTCAAGGAAGGCGAGCACGTGCTGCGCGCGAAGATCGACATGGCGTCGCCGAACATGAACATGCGCGACCCGGTGATCTACCGGATCCGCTACGCGCACCACTACCGCACCGGCGACGCATGGTGCGTGTATCCGATGTACGACTACACGCACTGCATCTCGGATGCGCTCGAGGGCATCACGCACTCGCTGTGCACGCTCGAGTTCGAGGATCACCGCCCGCTGTACGACTGGGTGCTGAACGAACTCGCGGATGCCGGCGTGTTCACGCGGCCGCTGCCGCAACAGATCGAATTCTCGCGCTTGAACCTCACGTACGCGATCACCAGCAAGCGCAAGCTGCTGCAGCTCGTCACCGAAGGTCACGTCGAAGGCTGGGACGATCCGCGCATGCCGACGATCGTCGGGATCCGCCGCCGCGGCTTCACGCCGGAGAGCATCCACCTGTTCTGCGAGCGGATCGGCGTGACGAAGGTCGATTCGTGGATCGACATGAGCGTGTTCGAAGGCGCGCTGCGCGACGATCTCGACGACAAGGCGCCGCGCTCGGTCGCCGTGCTCGATCCGCTGAAGCTCGTGATCGACAACTATCCGGAAGACCTCGAGGAAGCGTGCACGGCTCCCGTGCATCCGCATCATCCGGAGCGCGGCGTGCGCACGTTCCCGATCTCGCGCGAGCTGTGGATCGAACGCGAGGACTTCGTCGAGAACCCGCCGAAGGGCTATTTCCGCCTGTTCCCGGGCAACAAGGTGCGCCTGCGCTACGGCTACGTGATCGAGTGCACGGGCTTCGACAAGGACGCCGACGGTAACGTGACGGCCGTGCACTGCAACTACTTCCCGGACAGCAAGTCGGGCACGGACGGCGCGAACACGTACAAGGTCAAGGGCAACATCCACTGGGTCAGCGCGAAGCATGCGCAGCCGGCCGAAGTGCGGATCTACGACCGGCTGTTCAAGGAGCCGCACCCGGACGCGGGCGGCGCGAACTTCCTCGAGGCGCTGAACCCGGATTCGAAGAAGATCACGCAGGCTTACGTCGAGCCGGGCGCCGGCGATGTCGCGCCGGAAACGCGCTTGCAGTTCGAGCGTCACGGCTATTTCGTTGCCGACCGCGTCGATTCGAAACCGGGCAAGCCCGTGTTCAACCGGATCGTCGGGCTGCGCGACAGCTGGGGCAAGCCGGCGTGACGGCCTGCGGCGCGCGCGGCGTGGGGCTTCGCGCCGACGTCGCGCGACGATGAAAAAAACCGACCCTCGCGGTCGGTTTTTTATTGCGTGCGCGGCATCGAAGCAACAGCGCTCACCCGCCCGTCAACCGCCGATGCAGATCCGCGAGCGACAGCGTCGTGCGAAACAGCCGCGCGAGGCTGCGGCTCGCATACGTATCGACGTCGGCGGGCGCCGTCCAGCGATACGCGTCCATCTCGGGAATCAGCGAGCCGTCGCGACGGCTCGGGAACAGCGACGTGCACGTGCAGTGCGCGGGATCGATCTCGTCGTCGGCGACCTGCACCGCGAACAGGTGCAGGTCCTTGTCGTGACGGTACGCGAAGCGGCCGAGATCGACGAGGCGTGCCGGCGCGAATTCGATGCCGGTTTCCTCGCGCAGCTCCCGCAGCGCCGCGTCGGCCGGCGATTCGCCCGGCTCGCCCTGCCCCTTCGGGATGTCCCAGTGCGTGGTATCCGTCGCATGCGCGAGGAATACGCGGCCGGCCCCGTCGAGAATCACGACGCCGCACGATACCGTGCGCGGCGCACCACTGCGCTTCATCGCACCGCGCTCAGCGTTTCTGCAGTTGCCACTTGCCCGCGGCGGTCTTGCAGAAGACCGGCTTGAGCGTCATCGACTGGCCCTTCGCGGTGATTTCGGTCGCGATTTCGCGGCAGGTCTTGCCGTCGGTTTCGGACGTCGACGGCGTGAGCTTCGCATCGATCTGCGTGCCGCGGCCGTTGCTCTGCCACGTCGTGGTTTCGCCGTCCTTGCCTTCGTCGCGCACCTGCGCGACGGCCTTGGTCAGCGACGCGCGGTCGGTCTTGCTGAAGTAGGTCAGCGGCGTGTCGTTCAGGAAGCCCAGGTTGCTTTGTGCGTGGGCGGGCAGCATCGCGGCTGCGCACGCGGCGCCGGCCAGCACGCGCGTGACGATGGAAAGGGATGCACGCATCGACATGTGTTGTTCTCCTTGGATGTTCGATCGAACGGCGTGGCGCGCGGCCGGCGAACCGGGGGCCGGCCATCCGGCACGCGCCACGCCCGTCAGCGAGCGAGCATAGCATGCGTGCCGCAAGGAACGCCTTCTAGCGCGCAGCCGACTCGGCCGCCGGTTGATATCCGTCGGTCAGCGTGTTCAGGAACGCGATCACGTCCTTGATCTCGGCCGCGTTCAGCGCAGGTGCGTCGCCGCGCTTGCGATCGAACGGCGGCTCGCGGTTGATGTTCGGCCAGTAGCGCTTCGGCAGATCGTCGTACACCTGCACCTTGCCGTGCACGACCGGATAGAACTTCTCCGGATGGATGTCGCGCTCGACGTAGAAGCGCATCACGTCCTCGAGCGAGTGGTACACGCCGTTGTGGAAGAACGTCTTGCGCAGCGCGACGTTGCGCAGCGACGGCGTGCGGAACAGCCCGCAGAATTCGTCGCGGCCCTTCAGGTCGGTGCGCTCGGGGCCGCACGCGCCGAGATCGTGGAAGCGCGGATCGCGATTGACCGGCAGCGCGCGGTTGCGCGGCACCGCGATCGCGATCAGGCCGAAATCGCTGAACTGCGGCGGCGTGCCGTCGAGCGCGCGCTGGCTGATGTGGCAGCTCGCGCAATTACCCTTCTTCTCGTCGTTGAACAGTTGCAGCCCGCGCAGTTCGGCCGGCGTGAGCGGGGCCCGCCCGGCGAGGTACGCGTCGTACTTGCTCGAATACGGCGAGAACAGCTCGGGGGTCTGCTCGAACGTCTCGAGCGCGCGCAGCACGGCCTTGAACGTCGCCGCGTCGTCGTCGAGCACCTGCACGCCGAACACCGCGCGGAACTCGTCCGCATACGGCGCGGCCTTCACGGCCCGTGCGACCTTCGCGGGCGTGCTGTTCATCTCGAACGGCGACGTGAGCGGAATGCGCGCCTGCTCGGCGCCCGTGTCGACGCGGCCGTCCCACGTGAGGCCACCGGTCGGGCCCGCATCGACGCTCTCGTCGCCTTCGTCGTCGGAGTCGTGGAAGTGCTCGGTGAACTGCGGCACGCCCTGCAGATACTTGAGCGACGGCACCGCGCGAAAGCCCGAGCGCTTCATGTCGTCGCCGCCGAACTGCACGGCCAGCGCATTCGGCGGACCGAACGCGTGCTCGGGGCTGTGACACGACGCGCACGCGAGCTTGCCGGAACCTGACAGCGTAGGGTCGAAGAAAAGTTGCTTCCCGAGCGCCGTCATCCGGCGCACGCCTTCGTAAACCTGCGCGCGGGTCTGCGGCTGGTTCGCGGCGACGACCGGGCCGCTCGCGGCGATCGTTGCGGACGCAACCTGCTGCGAGGCACCCGATGCCTGCGAGGCGACGGCGGCCTGTGCGTTCGACGCACCGGCATCCGGCTGTGCGTCACAGCCGGCAAGGGTGGCAAGCGCGGCGGCCAGCGCGAGTGCGCCGCTCAGATGCAGCCACGCGCGCACACACGCGCCGGCTGCCGGTTGGCGAGACTTCATCGATTCGTCGGAAAGTAGGTTCATGAGCGGGCGGAGTTTATGTCAGCCGCATGACCATTCCATGACGGCCTACTGACAGGCAATCGAAAGCACCCCTACACCCGCCTGTCAAATCACGCCCCCAAAATGCGCACTGCCGGACACACGACGGTCACCTTCGGGAACCGGCCGCACACGGATGCTCCGGTCCCCCACGCGACAAGAGAGAGATGAGAGTAGAACGTATGAAAACCCACGCCTGGATTCGCTTTACGCCGCTCGCGATTGCCGCGGCCGTCGCCCTCACCGCCTGCGGCGGCGACGACGTACAGCAGCAAGGTCTGTCGACGGTGAAGAACGTCGTCGTGATCTACGCGGAAAACCGCAGCTTCGACAACCTGTACGGCAACTTTCCGGGCGCTAACGGCCTGCAGAACGTGACGGCTGCCAGCGCGCAGCAGAAGGACCGCAACGGCCAGCCGCTCGCGACGCTGCCGAAGGTCTGGGGCGGCCTGACCGCGAAGGGCGTGACGCCGGCCGTGACCGAGGCGATGACGGCCAACCTGCCGAACGCGCCGTTCGCGATCGATGATCCGAACGGCTTCAACACGCCGATGAGCGTGACGACGCGCGACCTGTATCACCGCTTCTACGAGAACCAGATGCAGATCAACGGCGGCAAGAACGACATGTTCGCCGCGTGGGCCGATTCCGGCGGTCTCGTGATGGGCCACTACACGCCCGACGCGACGAAGCTGCCGCTGTGGAAGATCGCGCAGCAGTTCACGCTCGCCGACAACTTCTTCATGGGCGCGTTCGGCGGCTCGTTCCTGAACCACCAGTACCTGATCTGCGCGTGCGCGCCGTTCTACGCGAACGCGGACAAGAGCCCGGCGGCCGGTTCGATCTCGGCCGTCGCCGCCGACGGCAAGTCGCTGCAGCTCGCGAGCAACTCGCCGGCGTCCGCGCTCGACGGGACGCCGAAGTTCGTGAACTCGGGCAACCTGACGCCGGACTTCTACGCGATCAACACGATGCAGCCGCCGTACCAGCCGAGCGGCAACAAGGCCGCGGCGGGCGGCGATGCGAACCTCGCGGATCCGTCGGCGCCGACCACGCTGCCGCCGCAGACGCAACAGAACATCGGCGACCTGCTGAACAACGCGGGCGTGTCGTGGGCGTGGTATGGCGGTGCGTGGAACCAGGCGCTGCAGGCCGCGCAGAGCGGCACCGCGAACGTGATCTACGGCCCGAACATGACGGCGCCGAACTTCCAGCCGCACCATCAGCCGTTCAACTACTACGCGAACCAGGCGCCGGGCAGCACGAACCGCGCGCAGCACCTGCTCGACGGCGGCACGGACGGCAGCGAGTTCCTCAAGGCGATCGACGCGGGCACGCTGCCGCAAGTCGCGTTCTACAAGCCGCAGGGCAACCTGAACGAACACCCGGGCTACACGGACGTCGCGAGCGGCGACCAGCACATCGCGAACGTGCTCGCGCACCTGCAGGCGAGCCCGCAGTGGAAGAACATGGTCGTGGTCGTCACGTACGACGAAAACGGCGGGTTCTGGGATCACGTGGCGCCGCCGAAGGGCGACCGCTGGGGCCCGGGCACGCGGATTCCGGCGCTGATCGTGTCGCCGTTCTCGAAGAAGGGTTTCGTCGACCATACGCAGTACGACACCGCGTCGATCCTGCGCTTCATCACGCGCCGCTTCTCGCTGCCGCGCCTGGCAGGCCTGCAGCAACGCGACGACGCGCTGAAGGCGAACGGCGCGCAACCGATGGGCGACCTGACGAACGCGCTCGCGCTGTCGCCGAACCTGTAACGGCATCGCCATCACCGCGAACGGGCCGGCCATGCCGCCGGCCCGGACGAACGAAGGGCGACCCTGCTCACGCGGGGTCGCCCTTTTTCATGCGCCGTGCGCGCTACCACCCATACTTCAGCTCAACACCGACGTAGTCCGCGTTGTGCCCGCCCGCCTGCCGGATCGCGTCGCCGACCTGGAAATGCACGGCCTCGACCGCGCCGATCAGGTTCGCGGCGATCGTCCAGTCCGCGCGCAGCTGCACGTACATCCCCGTCCATGAGCCGCCCTTGCCGGCGGTGCCAGGCACCGCGACGTTCGCCTGCTGATAGACGGCGTCGCCGGTCGTCTCGCGCCACTGGAAGCCGAGTGCGCCGAGCAGCGACAGGTTCGGCGCCGGCTTCAGCGTCACCGACGGCTTCACGTGGATCAGGTTCGAGTAGCCCGTGAAGCCGGCCAGCGTGAAGTAATAGCCGTTCGGAAACAGCGGGTTGAAGGTGCCGACGCGGCCGTCGTGCGGATGCCGGTCGCCCGATGCCGCATCGACCTGGAGCGCAACACGTGGGGACCACGGCATGTCGAGCTTGTAGCCCGCGATCGAGCCGACGGCCCACGCGCCGATCGTGTTGTTGCCGACCGTCCCGCTCTGCAGCATCGTCTCGAGATCCCAGTCGAAACGGCCCTGCGTGCCCGAGTAGCGCAGATCCCACACGTCGCGATGCTCGGGGCCGCTCGCATCGAGAAAGCGCGCGTTCTTGCGGTTGTACCGCGACCAGTAGCCGGACAGGTCGCCCGGCCCGATCGACTGCCGCTCGAAGCGCAAGCCGCTGAACGTGAGATTGCGATTGGACACGTCGTCGAAATCGGATGCGTTGCGGTTCTGCACCGGCTGCGTCGCATAGCCGATGAAGCGCCACTTCCCGTATTCGTAATCGGCCCACACCGCATCGAACGATTGCCGCACGTTCGGGCCGTCGCGCGCGGCGATGAAGCGCTGCAAGTCGAACGCCATCTCCTGCCGGCCGACGCGGACCTTGACCGTGCCGCCGCCGAGCTCACCCGTGTAGGTCGCGAACGCCTGCTCGAGATCGAGCGGGTTCCGGTCGACCGGCGACACCGTGTTCTTGCCGAACGCGCGCGCGTCCTGCAATTGCACGAAGAACTGCCAGTGCTGGCCGAGATGCGCATCGGCATGCACCTCGACGCGCTGGATCAGGTAGGTATCCGATTGCGCGGAGCCGATCCCGAACAGCGGCGCGTCGTTGGTCTCCAGCCGCTCGCGCAGGTTCACGCCGAGCGAAAGATAGGATGACGGATCATTGCCGAGCGGAATGTATTTCAGCCCGTCGAGCGGCGCGCGCGGCACACACGGATTCGCGAGCACCGACCAGTCTTCCTGCCAGCGGTTGAACAGCACCGTCGGCCGCTTGGCCGTGCAGGTCGATGCAGTGGTCGCCACGGGTGTCGTTGCCGATGTAGAAACCGATGGCGCAGTCGAAGCCGGCGCCGGTTCTTGCGCCGGCGTCGAGGTCGATGCTGCCGGCGTCTGCGCGAACGCCGCGTCGGCGCCCGCGACCAACAGCCCCGCGACGATCGACAGGCGTGCGGCCCGCGCGAAGCGGCGGCCGTGACGTGTCCGGTGCCTGCCCGCCTCTCGCCCGATCATGCGCGCTCCTGCGTGGCCGGCGCGGCCGCTTGTGACGAACCCAGCGCAAGCGTCGCCAGCGCGCACACCGGCGCGAGCAGCGCCGCAAAGCCGATGTAACGGAACCCGAGCGCACCGCCGGCCGCGCCGAGCGCGAACGCGACGATCGCCGGCAGCATCTTGCCGAAGCGTGCGCGCGCGGCCACGCGGGCGCTGTCCGTCGTGCCGGCCGACAGCAGATCGACGACATCGAGGATCGCCTGCGTGACGTTGCCCGTCATCACCGTGTTCGGCACGCCGGCGCGCGCCATCACGCGCGGATGCGCGTTCTGCACGCCCATCGCGAACGTACCGACGATGCCGGCCACGAGCACCGGCAGGCTGTCGGATTGCGTGACGGGCGTCGCCCACAGGCCGGCCAGGCAGAAGCCGAGCAGCAGCACGGCCTGCACCGTGTGCAGTGCGCGCGTGCCCTGCCAGCCGGGCCGCCCGGACATCGACCGCGCGATCAGGCTCGCCGCGACGACGCCGCACACGAACGCGGGAAACACGCTGAGCTTCAGCACCACGCCCTGGCCGAAGCCCGCGATGCCCGCGCCGATCAGCACGAAGTTGCCGGTCACGTGTGCGGTGAACAGCCCGAACAGCGCGACGAAGCTCAGCGTGTCGACGAAGCCGGCCACCGCGGCAAGGATCGTGTCCTCGTGCTTCATCGCGCCGCGCTCGCGTGGATCTCGGCGACGTAGCCACCCGGGAACTGCACGAGCGCCGCGTCGCGGCCGTCCGATGCGAACGGCGGCACGAGCACGGTCACGCCGGCGGCTTCGGCCTTCTTCAGCGTTGCGGCGAGGTCAGGCACTTCGTAGCCGGTCATCTCGCGCCCGAACGGGTACGGCAGGCTACCGTCCGTCACGAGCACGGTCATCTTGCCGAAGCCCGATTCGATGCGGATGCGGCGGAACGTGTCGTTCGGACGACCGATCTCGACGCCCGGCGCCTTCAGGTTGTCGGACACGACCTTGCCCTTCGAGAACTTCACGAAGTCGTGCACGAACTTGCGCACGCTTTGCGGCGACACGTACACGCGATTCTCGGGAATGGTCTGCAACGCGTCGTAGTGCGGCGCCTGGGTATGCCAGTAGAGCTGCATCTTCACGCCGCCCGTCCACGCGATGATCGCGTCGCGGCCGATCGGATCGGGGAACGTGTCGACGATCACGTCCGCGCCGTGCTCACGCGCCGACTTCACCGCGACGTCCATGTCGGTGACGAGATAACCGGTGCGCTCCCCGCAGAACGGATACGGGATGGGCGTCTTGAAGCCGAACACCGACACCGTGCCGACCGGCGTGAGCACGAGCTGCGACATCGTCTGGCTCGGCGTCGGCGTGACCTGGAACACGCCCTGCTTCGACTTCTTGCCGCCGAACGTCGCGACGAAGCTGTCGGTAAAGCGGTCGAAATCTTCCGGCGCGACGCACACGTGCGTGGTGTCGTACTGCGGACCGACGGCCAGCGTCGGCGTGACCGCGGGCGGCACCGGCGGTTTCGCGAACGCGGCGGGCGCGGCGACGAGACCGCAGGCAATCGTCAGCGCCAGCAGCGCGGAACGAAGGGTTTTCATAACGGAGGTCCTTGTTGTTTGATCAGAGGATGGATCGGCTTGGGCAATCCCGGTCACACGCGGCCGTTGTCGGCCAGTTGCCGCGCATCGTCGACGATGGTCGCGAGCACGAGTGCCGCGATCAGCCCGAGATGCTCAAAAAAGCTGTTCAGCGCCATGAAATGGTCGGCGCCCGAGCGATTCCAGAAATCGTTCGCCACGACCATCGCGACCAGCGTCAGCATCCCGAGGCTGCCCGCGCCGAGCCACGTGAAGCGGCGAAACACCACGCACAGCGAGCCGCCGATCTCGACCGCAATCGCCAGCGCCGCCCACAGCGCGGGCGGGTGCAGGCCGAAATGCGCCTGCTCCGCGATCGCATCGCCGAAGTGCATCGCCTTGTTCACCCCGCCGATCAGGAACGCGGAAACGAGCGCGAGCCGAACCAGCGCGCCGACCCATGGCTGGGAAAGAAGCGCGCGAATCCACCCGGGGCTACATCGGCCGGTCAGGGTCGTCATGTCAGACCGCCCAGCACGAACAGCCGAACGCGCCCCAGAAGCCCTTCGCGTCCGACGTCGGCAACGTGCGGCCCCATGCGTTCGCATGTGCGTGGCCGTGCATCCCGCACGCGGTCGAACAACCGCACGCGGCAGCGGCCGCTGCTGCGCGCTGCAGCGGCGCGCCCTCGCGCTGCGTCGCGCCCCAGCCGCCATAGCCGCCGTACGCGCGCACCGGCGACCAGTCCGGCATCGCCGGCGGAATCGGCATATCGTGCGACGCGAACGGCCCGGCACCCCACACGATCCGCCCGCCGACCACCGTCAGCAACGCGGTCGTGTCGGCGATATCGTCCTCCGCGCACGTGAAGAAATCGCGGTCGGGGACCATCAGGTCTGCCAACTGCCCGACCGCGATGCGGCCCTTCTTGCCCACTTCGTTCGAGAACCACGTCACGTACTCGGTCCACATGCGCAGCGCGGTTTCGCGATCGAGCAGGTTGCGCTGCGGATACAGGCGCGTGCCGCCGACCGTCTTGCCCGTCACGAGCCACGCGAGCGACACCCACGGGTTGTACGACGCCACCCGCGTCGCGTCCGTGCCGGCCGACACCTTGATGCCCTTGGACAGCATCTTCGCGACCGGCGGCGTCGCCTCGGCCGCCTGCGCGCCATAACGCTCGACGAAATACTCGCCCTGATACGCCATCCGGTGCTGCACCGCGATGCCGCCGCCGAGCGCCGCGATCCGGTCCATCGATCGCTCGGAGATCGTTTCCGCGTGATCGAAGAACCAGTTCAGCCCTTCGAGCGGGATGTCCTCGTTGACCTTCTCGAACACGTCGAGCGCGCGGCTGATCGTTTCGTCGTAGGTCGCATGCATGCGCCACGGCCAGCGGTTCTGCGCGAGCACGCGCACGACGCCTTCGAGATCGTCCTCCATCTGCGCGGGCAGATCCGGACGCGCGACGCGGAAGTCCTCGAAGTCGGCCGCGGAAAACACCAGCATCTCGCCCGCGCCGTTGTGGCGGAAGTAGTCGGTGCCGTCGTGATACTTGACGCTCTTCGTCCAGTTCACGAAGTCTTCCTTCTCCGCGTTCGGCTTCTGCGTGAACAGGTTGTACGCGATGCGGATCGTCATCTCGCCCGCGTCGTGCAGCTGGCGGATCACTTCGTAATCGTCGGGGTAGTTCTGCGAGCCGCCGCCCGCGTCGATCACGCCCGTCACGCCGAGCCGGTTCAGCTCGCGCATGAAGTGGCGCGTCGAGTTGTACTGGTACTCGAACGGCAGCTTCGGACCCTTCGCGAGCGTCGCGTAGAGGATCGTCGCGTTCGGGTTCGCGAGCAGCAGGCCCGTCGGGTTGCCCGCGGCGTCGCGCAGGATCGTGCCGCCCGGCGGCTCCGGCGTGTCCTTCGTATAGCCGACGACGCGCAGCGCGGCCGCGTTCAGCAGCGCGCGATCGTACAGGTGCAGGATGAACACCGGCGTATCGGGCGCGGCCGCATTGAGCTCGTCGATCGTCGGCAGGCGCTTCTCGGCAAACTGATGTTCGGTGAAGCCGCCGACCACGCGCACCCATTGCGGCGCGGGCGTGATCGCGACCTGCTGCCGCAGCATCTCCATCGCGACGGCGAGCGAGCGCACGCCGTCCCAGCGCAGCTCCATGTTGTAGTTCAGGCCGCCGCGAATCACGTGCGTATGGTTGTCGGTCAGGCCCGGCAGCACCGCGCGGCCGTCGAGGTCGACGACCTTCGTTGCGCGGCCCGCGAGCGGCATCACGTCCGCGTTGCTGCCGACCGCGACGAAGCGGCCGTCCTTGATCGCCACCGCGGTGGCGACGGGGTTCGCACGATCGAGCGTCGTGATGCGCCCGTTGTGCAGGATCAGATCCGGTTGGGTATCGGTTGCGCTCATTAACATGTCCTCGAAACAGTCAGAAGCCGAGCCAGTGACGCACGGGCCCGATGGCCTGCGCGCCGACCAGCATGCCGGCAAGGCCGATCAGTGCGATCAGCGGCGGCGCCGGCGAGCGCACCTTGATCACGCTGTACACGACGCCGATCAGCAGGCCGGCCGCCAACGACGATAGATAAGATTCCATAACGATTTTTCTCCCGACCGGATTAGAATGACCCGCATCGCGTCGGCCGCATGCTTCGCTGCCTTCGCTTCCTCTTCGCTTCTCTGTCACCCTGTCCGGCCATGCAACATCTTCCTGATCTCGAAGCCTGGGCCATCTTCGCGCGCGTCGCGGAGACCGGTTCGTTCGCGAAAGCCGCGGAACTGCTCGGCATCTCGCAACCGACCGTGTCGAAGGCCATCGCGCGCCTCGAAAAACGCCTCGGCGCGATGCTGCTGTACCGCACGTCGCGCAAACTGTCGCTCACGCCGACCGGCGAGCTGCTGCGCGACCGCGCGATCCGCCTGCTCGCCGATGCGGAACTGATCGAGAGCGAGGCCTGCGCGCAAGCGCTTGAACCGCACGGCCTCGTGCGCGTGAACGCGCCGATGTCGTTCGGGCTGCGCCATCTGTCGCCGCTACTGCCCGCGTTTCTCGAACGCTATCCGCGCGTCGACATCGACCTCGTGCTGACCGACAACATCGTCGACATCGTGTCCGGCGGGTTCGACATCGCGATCCGCATCGCCGAGCTGAGCGATTCGTCGCTGCGCTCGCGCCGCCTGTGCGCGGTGCGCCGTCCGCTCGTCGCATCGCCCGCGTATCTCGAGCGGCGTGGCCGCCCGACGCATCCGCGCGACCTCGAACAGCACGTGTGCCTCACCTACACGAATCTGCCGACGCCCGAGCACTGGCGCTTTCGCAATCCGGCTTCGGGCGAGGATGTCGGCGTGTCCGTGCAGGGACGCATCCGCACCAACAATGCCGACGTGATCGCCCCTGCACTCCTCGCCGGTCACGGCCTCGCGCTGCAGCCCGAGTTCCTCGCGTGGGACGCGCTGCAGAGCGGCGAGCTCGAGGAAGTGATGCCCGAGTGGAAAATCGCCGACGTCAACGTCAACCTCGTCACGCCGCCCGGCATGCTGCGCGCCGCACGCGTGACGGTGCTGCTCGAGTTCCTCGCCGACCACTTCGCGCACGCGCCGTGGGCGTTGCCCGTGGCCTGAGCGAGCGGCGGCCTGCGAAACACCGCGGCCGCCGCATGCGTCGATCGCAGCGGCCGCGGCGAACGCGGCCTGTTGCCCGTTACTTCGCCGGAACCGGCGGAATCGACTCGTGCGGCGTCGCGGTGCGTTGCGGCGCCTTGTGGACCATCGTGTACGCGTAGTCGACGCCCATCCCGTACGCGCCCGAATGCTCCTTCGCGATCGCCATCACCGCGTCGTAGCTGTCGCGGCGTGCCCAGTCGCGTTGCCATTCGAGCAGCACCTGCTGCCACGTAACGGGAACCACGCCGGCCTGCACCATGCGCTGCATCGCGATGTCGTGCGCGGCCTGCGACGTGCCACCCGATGCGTCGGCGACCATGTAGATCTCGTAGTCGCCCTCGAGCATCGCGCACAGCGCGAACGTCGTGTTGCAGACTTCGGTCCACAGGCCCGACACGACCACCTTCTTGCGGCCGTTCGCGGCCAGTGCGTCACGCACCTTCTGGTCGTCCCACGAGTTCATCGACGTGCGTTCGAGCGTCTTCTGGTTCGGGAACACGTCGAGCAGCTCGGGATAGGTGTGGCCCGAGAAGCTGTCGCTTTCGACCGTCGTGATCGTGGTCGGGATGTTGAAGACCTTCGCGGCCTTCGCCAGGCCCACGACGTTGTTCTTCAGCACCTGGCGATCGATCGACTGCACGCCGAACGCCATCTGCGGCTGCTGGTCGATGAAGATCAGCTGGCTGTTCTGCGGGGTGAGTACTTCAAGTTTCGGATTGCTCATGGCGCGTGGAGTCCTGTGAACGAAAAAAAGGGAGGCCTGCCTCGGCCGTGAGAACGGGAGGAGCCGGAAATGCATCACGCCGGATCGTGACCCGGCGCGACGTATTTAATCGGCAAACGCTCGGCGTGACCACCCAAGAAACGGAATCGATGCCATTCCGGAAACGACGTGCGTTCGGGGCCCCTCGCTCTTTTTTTCTTCACGCAAACCCGATACGCTCTCAAGACTTTGACGGCGCTGTTGCGGCGTCGCTCGCCATCACCGGACGCTCCCCATGAAACCGTATGTCCTCTCGCTGCTCGCCGGCATCCTCGCCGGCGTCATCTACGGCGCGATCGGCGTGAACTCGCCCGCGCCGCCGATCATCGCGCTCACCGGCCTGCTCGGCATGCTGGCCGGCGAACAGATCCTGCCCGTCGCGCGGCGCATGCTCGCGGGCCACCGGCTGAACGCCGCATGGCGCGACGCGAAGTGCGGCCAGCACATGTTCGGCCCGCTGCCGGGCGGCAGCACGAACGAACGCACGCCGTCCTGATGCACGCTTCCCGCACGCACCGCGCATGAGCAACGTCGAGCTGTTCCATTACCTGCTGCTGTTGATCTGCGGCGCGGGCGCGCTCACATGGCTCGCCGAGCGGATCTCGATTCCGCCGGCCGTCGTGCTGCTGCTCGGCGGCTGTGTAGTGGCCGTTGCCGGCAAGCGCGTGCCCGACATGGACCCGGCGCTGCTGCTCGCGGCCGTGCTGCCGCCGCTCCTGATGTCGAGCGGCTTCTACACCGCGTGGAAGGAATTCCGGCACGAGCTCGCGTCGATCGCATCGCTCGCGCTCGGCGCGGTGGTGTTCACGACGGTGGCGGTCGCGCTCGCCGTGCATGCGCTCAATCCGGCGCTGCCGTGGGCCGCGTGCTTCACGCTCGGCGCGATCGTGTCGCCGCCCGACGCGGTCGCCGCGAAGGCGATCCTGCAGCGTCACCCGCTGCCCGCGCGGCTCGTCGCGGTGCTCGAAGGCGAAAGCCTCGTCAACGATGCGTCGGGCCTACTGCTGTATCAGATGGCCGTGTCGGCCGCGCTCGCCGTCACCATCACGACCGCGAGCGCCACCGGCCTGTTCTTCTCGCTCACGCTGATCGGCATCGCGGTCGGCCTCGCATGCGGCCATGCGATGTGCTGGGTGCTGCCGCGCCTGCGCGAGCCGATGCTCGGGATCGTCGTGACCTTCGCGATGGCGTGGGGCAGCTACGGGATCGCGGAAGCCGTGCACGGCTCCGGCGTGCTGTCGGTCGTGACCTGCGGCCTCGTGCTCGGCGTGCGCCAGCATCGCGTGTTCGACGCCGACCTGCGGATCAAGGCGAAGGCGACCTGGGAAGCGATCGTGTTCGTGCTCGACGCGCTGGTGTTCATCCTGATCGGCCTCGCGCTGCACGCGATCCTCGCACGCGTGAACCACGAAGGCGCGCTGCTGATGGCCGGCCTGCGCGTCGCGCTGCCGGCGACGGCCGCCGCGATCGCCGCGCGTGTCGTGTGGGTGTTCGTCGCGATGTGGCTGCCGGGCCGTCTGCGCGCACGGCGCGCGGGCCATCCGCCGTGGTCGTGGCGCGAGGCCGTCGTGCTCGGCTGGTCCGGCATGCGCGGCGTCGTGAGCCTCGCGGCCGCGATCGCGCTGCCGAGCGATTTCCCCGGCCGCGACCTGATCCTGTTCAGCACGTTCCTGCTGATCATCGCGACGCTGGTCGTGCAAGGCGGCACGCTCGCGCCGCTGATCCGCGTGCTGAAGCTGCGCCCGGCCGCGCGGCACACGATGTCCGAGCACGCGGTGCGCGCGCATACGTTCGGCGCGGCGCTCGCCGAGCTCGATGCACGCGAGCAGCGCGGCTCGGGCCTCGAACGCGCATCGCTCGACCGGCTGCTGACCGAATATCGCAGCCGCGTCGCATTCAACGAAAGCGCGCATCGCGACGGCGCGGAACCGGCGGGCGTGCGCGCGCGGATGCTGCGCGTCGAGCTCGAGCTGGTCGGCGTGTCGCGCGACGCGCTGCTCGACCTGCACCGCGACGGCCGGGTCGACGACGCGGTGCTGCACCGCATAGAATCGGAGCTGGATTTCGAGGAACTGCGGCTGCAGCGTCTGCTCGAACCGTAACGCCGGGCCGGCAGCCGGCCCGCCTCCCCTTTCCCCACCTGGAACTGCAATGAGCGAACTGTCCGTCGAAGCGAGCATCGGCTCGGTCGATTACCTGGTCCATTTCACCGACGGCGTTCATCAATGGCGCGCCGACGAGCCGACTGCGCTCGGCGGCGGCGACGCCGCGCCGACGCCCGTCGCGCTGCTGCTGTCGAGCCTCGGCGCGTGCACCGCGATCACGCTGAAGATGTACGCGCAACGCAAGGGCTGGCCGCTCGCCGAAGTGCACGTGAAGCTCGCGCACGAATCGGGCAGCGCGGGCAGCACGATCGTGCGCCGCATCACGCTCGACGGCGACCTGTCGGACGAGCAGCGCGAGCGCCTGCTGCAGATCGCGAATGCATGCCCGGTGCACAAGATCCTCACGCATCCGATCACGATCGACACGGCGATCGCCTGACCCACCGAACACGAGAGTCTCACCATGTCCGCATCGATCAAGACCGTACTCACGCCTCGCGAAAGCGACATCGGCAACCTCGTCGTGCGCCGCGTGCTGCCCGCGCGCGCCGCGCGCCTCGTCGGCCCGTTCATCTTCTTCGACGAAATGGGGCCGGCCGTGCTGCCCGCCGGCAGCGGCATCGATGTGCTGCCGCATCCGCACATCGGTCTCGCGACCGTCACCTACCTGTTCGACGGCACGCTGATGCATCACGACAGCCTCGGCTTCCGGCAGAAGATCGTGCCCGGCGACGTGAACTGGATGACGGCCGGACGCGGCATCGTCCACTCGGAGCGTTCGCCCGACGAGGACCGGCCGCTCGAGCAGCCCGTGCACGGAATCCAGACCTGGGTCGCGCTGCCGGTCGAGCACGAGGACACGGCGCCCGCGTTCGCGCATCACGCGGCCGACACGCTGCCGTCGTTCACGCGCGACGGCGCGAGCGTGCGCGTGATCGCGGGCACCGCGTTCGGGCTCACGTCGCCGGTCGCCGTGTTCTCGCCGACGCTCTATGCGTATGCGGAATTCGCGGCGGGCGGCCAACTCGCGCTCGACGCGGAGCACGACGAGCGCGGCGTGTATCTCGTCGACGGCGACCTCACGATCGACGGCACGCCGCTCGCCCCCGCGACGATGGCCGTGCTGGAACCGGGCGCGACCGTGGCGCTCGCGAGTGCGAACGGCGCGCGCGTGATGCTGCTCGGCGGTGCGCACCTGCCCGGCGAGCGGTTCATCGAATGGAATTTCGTGTCGAGCGAGCGCGCGAAGATCGAGGCGGCCCGCAACGCGTGGGCCGCGCAGACCTTCGGCAAGGTGCCGGGCGAGGAAAACGAATGGACGCGCCAGCCGGCGCGCAAGGCGCAGTAAGCCGGCATCGGTCGGTCCATCCCCATCCATACACGGCGGCCGGCATTCACGCCGGCCGCCGAGCGCTCACCGCTTCAATCCCATCAGCTTCGCGAGCGTCGGCCAGCGTTCGAGCGATTCGACGAACGCGCGCCGCGCCTGCTCGTCGACATAACGGGCCGGGTCCAGCGCGGGCAGGTGCCGCGCGAGGCCGAGCACGTCGTTCGGCTGCGACAGGCGATCGTCGTCGCCTTCGCCGATATTGATCACTGTTCGTCGATCCATACGCCATCCGGAGTCTTGACCGCGTAGCCCGCGCTCGTCTGCATCGTCACCGTGCCTTCGTTCTCGCCCACCATCCGCGTGCGCGGCAGGTCGGCCGCATATTGCGCGAGCGTCGTGCCCGGCTTGAACGGGCTGTTCGATACAAGGTTCGACAGCAGCTGCGAGAGCGCGAGGAAGCTCGTCGGCTGGTCGATCACGGTCGTCTGGCCGTGATTGCCGGCGAAGCCGACGAGCCGCACGCCGACCGGCCCGTGGACGATGCGCGGCGTCGGAATCTCGCGCAGGCCGGCCACTTGGTTCTTGTCGCCGCGCAGCGCGGCGCCGTGCTCGGGCACGAACACGATCACCGCGCGCCGGCCCGACTGCGCGATCAGATCGGCGAGCCGGTCGAAGTCGCTCATCAGCTTGTTGGCGCGCTGCGGATACGAATCGATGCTGGCGAGCGGGCTGCCCACCACGCGGTTGCCGTCGTGCAGGCTGATCGTGTTGTAGTACAGCGCGACCGGGCCCGGCACCGACGCGCGCTGCGCGTACCAGTTCGCGAGCGTGCCGTAGTCGTCCTTGATCGCCGTGCCGTCGAACGCATGCATCGCGACCGGCGCGGCCGCGTTCGGGATCATCGGCGCGTCGGGCACGCCGATGTTGTCGTGAATGACCTGCAGGAAGTTGTCGAAGTGGCCGTCGTGGTTCAGCAGCGACTGCACCGTGTAACCGGCGGACGCGAGCTGCGAGAACAGGTAGCACTGCTGCGGCGCGCTCTTGTACAGGTCCGCGTGCGCTTCCTGCCCGCAGCTCGCGCGCAGCACGCGGATCGCGGCCGGGCCGCTGTAGCTCGCGGCCGTGCTGAAGTTGTTGAACAGGTAGTCGAAGTGACTCAACATCGGGTGGTTGCGCACCTTCGCCGCATCGAGATCGTCCCACGACAGCGAGCAGATGTGCAGCACGATCACGTCGAACTGCGCGGACGGATCGCTCGGGAGATGGCCGAACGCGACCTGCCGCTGAGACTCCTGCGCGCGGAACGTCGCGAGTGCCGCGTTGTGATCCTCGGGCTGGTCGGAGCGCCCGCCCGTCGCGCCGACCTGCTGCTGCGGCGGCGCGACGACGCGCGCCATCAGCCCGTTGCCGGCCTGCCACAGCGGCATCACGATCAGCACGGCGAGCACGAAGGTCGCGACGCGCACCCAGCGGTTGACGATGAAATAGACGATCAGAACGCCCACCACCGTCAGCACGAGCACCGGCGGCAACAGGCGCGGCAGCAGCTCCATCCAGTAGTCGACGCGGAACGTGCTGACTTCGCGCGCGGCTTCGGCGAGGCGCGCGAGCGGCGGCGCATGCAGTTCGCGCGCGAGCAGCGGCACCGCGATCGCGATCGCGACGAGCTGCCGCACGATCCGCCATCCGCGCTGCCGCACCGGCGCGCTCGCCGCGAGCGCCAGCGCGAACGCGAGGTTCGCGAGCCACAGCGGCTGCAGGTGGCCGGTCGCGAACAGCGCGAACTTCAGGATGAAATACAGATTCCAGAACGTCATCTAAACCACTCCGTGATGGGCGCCGCGTCAGTCGCGCGCCCGATCGAGCTTCGGTGCCAGCATCGACTGCACGCCGCGCGCGACACCCTTCCACATCCGTACGTAACCGTCGAGGCCCACGCGCAGCACTTCCTTCAGCCCGCGCAGCGGCGTGTCCGTGCGCGTGCTCGCGTGCCAGTCGAGCCACGCGTCCGCGCGGCCGAACGTGCACTGCACGAGCTGGCGCTCCTGCTCGAGCGTCAGCGCCTCGAAGCTCACGCCGACGTGGGTCGGCGTCACGCGGCTCACGCGTACCGGGAACGGGAACGGCCGGTCGCCGCGCGTCACGCACACCGTCAGCGTGTCGCCGATCGCGAGCGGCAGCCCCGGCACCGCCTCGAGGCCGAGGCCGCCGGTCGAGTAGTCGCTCGTGAAGCACGCGGCCGTCGAGCCGTCGGCGAGCAGCAGCGTCGCCGGCACGCGCATCGCGATCCGGTGCGTGACGCGCACCTGCTTGGTTTCGCGCGCAACCGCCAGCGCCGCGCCGAGCATCGCGAGGTTGTAGACGGTCCAGCCGAGCGTGATCAGGATCGTCGAGGCCTCGTCGCCCTGGTCGGCCACGAGCCGCCACAGCCCGGCCGCGATCGCGAGCACGTTCAGCGCGAACAGCACGAGGTACGGCTTCGACGTCGACCAGTCGACGTAACCTTCGTCGATCTTGCCGCCTTTATCGGTCACGTTGAACTTGCCGTGCTTCGGGCTTAAGAACGCGACGGTGGTCGGCAGCGCGATGTACCACGCGAGCACCGATTCGTAGACCTCGGCCCAGAACGAATGGCGATAGCGGCCCTGCATCCGCGAGTTCGCGACGTTCGCGAGCACCAGGTACGGGATCACGTAGCTCGCGAGCGCGATCGACGACGCGTTGATGAAGTACAGGTGGAAGAACAGGTACGCGAGCGGAATCGTCAGGAACACGAGCCGCGGGATCCCGTAGAAGAAATGCAGCATCGCGTTGCCGTAGCAGATCCGCTGGATGAAGCCGAGCCCGCGCCCGAGGAACGGGTTGTCGATGCGGAAGATCTGCGCCATCCCGCGCGCCCAGCGCGTGCGCTGCTTCACGTGGCCCGCGAGGCTCTCGGTCGCCAGGCCGGCCGCCTGCACGGTCGGCAGGTACGCCGACGTGTAGCCGCGGCGATGCAGCTTGAGCGCGGTGTGCGCGTCCTCGGTCACGGTCTCGACCGCGACGCCGCCCACCTCCTCCAGCGCGGTGCGCTTGAGCACCGCGCACGATCCGCAGAAGAACGTCGCGTTCCACAGGTCGTTGCCCGACTGCACGAGCCCGTAGAACAGGTTGCCCTCGTTCGGGATCTCGCGGAACGTGCCGAGGTTGCGCTCGAACGGATCGGGCGAGAAGAAATGGTGCGGCGTCTGCACCAGCGCGCATTTCGGGTCGCGCAGGAACACGCCCATCGTGGTCTGCAGGAACGAGCGCGTCGGCACGTGATCGCAGTCGAAGATCGCGATGTATTCGCCGTGCGTCTTCGGCAGCGCGCGGTTGATGTTGCCGGCCTTCGCGTGCAGGTTGTCGTCGCGCGTCAGGTAACCGATGCCGGCCTCCCGCGCGAACGCCGCGAACTCGGGGCGCTTGCCGTCGTCGAGCAGGTACACGCGCAGCTTGCCGGTCGGCCAGTCGATGCTCTGCGCGGCGAACACGGTCGGCTTCACGACCGACAGCGGCTCGTTGTAGGTCGGGATGTAGATGTCGACGCTCGGCCAGCTGTCCGGGTCGTCGGGCAGCGGCACGATCGGCCGGTCGAGCGGCCACGCGGTCTGGACGAAGCCGAGCAGCAGGATCATCCACGTATAGGCTTCGGCGCCGTACAGCAGGTAGCCGGCGACCGCCTCGACCGGGCTGCGGAAATCGAGCGTCTGGGTCGTGCGCCACCACACGTAGCGCAGCGTGGCGAGCAGCGCGAGCGATGCGAGCGCGAGGGTCGGCAGATGGCCCGGCAGGCGGCGCAGCGCGAGCGCCAGCACCGCGACGATCGCGAAAAACGCGAACTGCGCGCCGGGCATCAGCGGCGACATCGCGGCCGCGGCCCACATGAGCCCGCCCGCGCACAGCAGCAGCGGCGCGAGCCAGCGGTGCCGGCCGACGCCGTTCGCGCGCGCGTCGAGCCAGCCGCCCCAGCGTGCCCACGGCAAACGCTCGAGCTGTGCGCCGATGCGTGCGCCGAGCGCGCGGACTACGACGTAGACCGGCACGACGAACGTGTCGAACCACGCGAGCGGATCGCGCGCGGGCTGCTCGCCGGCCGCGCGCGGCGCGCGCACGATCGCGCGCCACAGCCATTCACGCGGGCTCAGCGGCTGCAGCACGCCCCATTCGCGCGCGAGCCAGAGGAACGCGGTGCGCGCCCGGCGGCGGATAGGGTCGGGCCGGCCGGGCGGCGGCGCATGGAAGAACAGCCGCACGAGCCAGTCGAGCAGCGTGCGCTCGGCCGGCAGCCCGATTCCGCGCGCGCACCAGTCGGTCGCACGTCGGACCGTGGCGCGCCAGCGCGACGCGAACGCGGCTTTCATCGCGACGCTCCCGCACGGCCGGCCGCGGCCGCCGTGAGCCACGTATCGACCCAGTTCGCGACGCCGTTCAGGTCGTGCGACGCCTGCGAATACGGCGCGTCGTCGAAGATCCAGCTGCCGCGCGCGAGCGTTTCGGGCACGGCCGCGTCGACGTGAATGCGCTGCTCGAGCATCGACTCCGGCCCCACGACGCCCCGCAGCATCGCGAGCGCATCGCGCTGCATGTCGCGCGCGGGGTTCAGCCGGTTCACGACGATCTGCAGGTCGCCGCGGCCGGCACGCAGCGCGTCCAGGCGCGCGGCGACGGTCGCGCACGCGGCCGGTTCGGGCGGCACGACGACGAGCGTCAGGTCGGCGCGGCGAATCGCCTGCTCGGCCTGCGGCGACGGATAGCGGGCCGTGTCGACCAGCACGACGCCCTCGGCCGGCAGCGCGATCTCGTCGAGCGCACGCGACAGCCAGTCCGGCTCCGCCGCGAGCCGCGCATCGCAGGCGGCGGCGCCTGCCGCGTCGACCTGCCCGTACGGCACGAACAGCACGCCGTCGGCATTGCGCCATGTATGCGCGTGCCACGGCGCGGCGTCGGCAGGATCCGCGAGAAGGCTGTGCGCGAGCCCGTGTTCGGCCAGCGTGTCGAGCCCGAGCGTCGCGCCCATCAGGTTCTGCGCGTCGAACTCGACCGCGACGACCGGCCGGCCGCGGCGCGCGAGCAGCACCGCGAGCGCGCCGGCGAGCGTCGTGCGACCCGCGCCGCCGGTGGTCGAGATGATGGCGATCGTCTTCATCGCACGGCCTCGTCGGTGCGCTCGGCGTCGGGCAGCAGGCGTCCGCGCAGCGCGATCGGCACGAGTTCGCACGGCACCGCGTCGCGCCGGTGCAGCCCCCGCGGCGCATGAAAACCGCGGCCGATGCCGAGGTGCTGCGCGACGATCCACACCGGCACCGCGATCGCGATGCCAACGATGAATCCGATGACGAGTTCGGCGATCATGCGCCCTCCGGCTTGCGCAGCGGCATCGCGCTGCGGATGGCGCCGCGCGCACGCGCGGCGGGAATGTCGGCAGACGGTGCTTGCGCTGCGGCGGCCGGCACGGTTTCTTCGTCGCGCACACGCGGCGGCGCGTTGTCGATGGTCGGAGCGAGCACGCCGCCCGCTTCGGCATTCACCGTGCCCTCGCCCTCGCCCGCGCGTTCGGCCGTCACGCGCGTCGCGCCCGCTTGCTTCGCCGTCGCGAACAGGTCGCTGTAGTCGGCGATCGGCGCGCGCCGGTTCTCGGTCTTCAGCGCATCGAGCTCGGTGTCGATGCTGCCTGCCCCGAGACACACGACGCGATCGGACAGCGTATCGACCGGCACGTCGAAGATCCGCGCGAGCGCGTCCTCGGCATCGACCGGTTCGCACGCGAAAAGGAACACGTACAGATGCGCGGCGTCGGCCGTCACGACGTCGCCCGCGCGGCGCGGCCGGCAGTGCCGCAGCGCGTCGACGTGCGACACGCCGGGCAGCAGCGCGATCTTCGCGAGCGTATGCGGCAGCGCGAGCACGGCGCCGCGATCGAGCACCGCGCGAATGCGCAGGCAGAACGCGCCGACCGGCAGGTAGCCGAGCACCGAATCGCCGAGCGCGGCCGCGAGCGCCGCGCGATAGTCGGGTGCGACGGGCCGCGCATAGAGTTGCCCGTGCAGCGCGTTCACCGCGGCCTGCATCCGCGACAGCGGCAGGTCGCGCGCGACGACGCGGTTCGCGCCGACGCTCAGCAACAGCATCTCGAACTGCTGGCGCAGCACCTCGCCGCGTTCGACGACGGCGATCTTCAGCGCGCCGCCGCATTGGCGGCGCAGCGCGTGCACGGCCGCGCACAACGCCTCCAGCTGCGGATGCGAGCGGAACGCGAGCACCGCGGTCGCGGCCTGCGCGTGCGCACAGGCAGCAACGACCGCTGCGTTATCCTCAACGATTTCCCATCCAGCGGGCACGCGGCCCGCATCGTCGAGCGCCGCGCGGCTGGCGACGACGCGATCCTCGTCGGTCGCGAGCTTCATTCCGCGCGACGGCTGGACGGCGCCACCGTCGACGATCGCCGCGAGCCGGCCGCCCGGCGCGAAGCGCAGCGGCCGCACTTCGCCGGCCGCGAGCGTGTCGCCCGCGCGCCAGAAATCGACGACCCACAGCAGCTCGCCGTGCGTGCGCTGCAACTGCGCGACGCCCGAGCACACGCCGTGAAAGCCGCTGCGCGGCGCACGATTCGCGACGCGCACGAGCGGCGGATCGTCGGTGTCGGGCGCGGCGCCGGTGCGCACGATCTCGGGATCGACCAGCAGCACCAGCGCGATCCGGTGCGTGCGGCACCAGTCGGCGAGCGCGTGCGCCTCTTCCGCGAGCGCGGCCGGATCGTCCCAGCTGAACCAGCGTTGCGCGCCTTCGATGAAATACAGCGAGCGCGTGCGAAAGCCGTAGCGCTTCATCGCGCGCAAGCCGCCCGCGAGCCGTGCGAACGGCGCGGGCGCCGCTTGGCGCGGTGTGCCCGGTTCGATCGCGGCGTCGCCGTCGGCTGCCGCGGACGCGGACGCCGGCGGCATCGCCAGCACGTTCAGGTTGCGCGGCCAGCCGGCCGGCTGTGCGCCGCCCGCGAAACCGCGCGCCTGCATCTGCGCGGCCACGCGCGCCGCGTCGCGTGACAGCACGAGCGTCACGTCGCGCGTGCGCGACTGCCGCGCGCTTTCCCATACCAGCGCGTCGCACGCCGGCGTGCCGGTGGCGGCATAGACGGCGTACAGGCCGCCTGCTTCCAGTTGCGTCCACGCATCGGGCAGCCCGTCGATCGCGAGCCGGCTCAGCGGGCCGGCGCGACCGCCGGCCGGGCCCGTGCGCAGCAGCGCGCGCAGGCGGCCCAGCAGGCCGGCGGCGCCGAGCGCGGGACGGGTTGCGTCGATTTCGGTATTCACGCGTTCCATATGCAAGCAGACCCTAGTAATCCGAATAAAGCCGCACCGGCGTCGGCGTGACGAGCCAGCTGCGCTGCGCGCGCGCGTCGAACGCATAACGCAGGTACACGAGCGCCGAACTCGGCGCATAGTCGTGCGACCGGTCGACATGCAGTTGCGCGCCGACGCTCAGGTGCGGATTCACGCGATACTCGACGATGCCGTTCACGCCGTACGAAAACGACACGCCGCGCGTCGAACTGCCCGTGTAGACCAGCCCGGCCGCCTCCTGCGCGGCGCGCTGGCCCGCGAAGGTCGGGTAGAACAGCGAATCCTTTTCATAGCTGTTCGAGATCCCGGCCGTGACGGTCAGATCCCACGACAGCGCGTCGCGCCGCCCCGCCCACTCGATCGGCACGCCGAGCGACAGGTAGCGCTGGGGGCTGTAGTAGCCGCCCTGCCCGTACGTGTAATAGCGCAGGTTCTGCGCGTAATGCCACGCATTGCCGACGAGCCCCGTGCTCACCCGCATCGTCGCGCGTTCGTACACGGGCACCGTGAAGCCCGAGCGCAGCGTGACTTCCGCGTTGCGCTCGACGTTGCGGCCGGACAGCACGCCCGCGCCGAGTTCCGCGAACAGGTTCACGCGGCCGACGTCGACCGCCGCACGCAGGTTCACGCCGTCGCGGCGCACGCCGCCCCACACCGCACCGGTCCACGGGTCGCGCATCCCCGCATACGACAGCACGCTGCTCGTTTCCGGCCGGCGCGACGCGTTCACGGTGAAGCTCGCCGGGCCCGCGTCGAAGTGGTAGCGCACGCCGCCGACCAGGTAATGCACCGGGAAACCGAGCGGCGACGTGCCGAGATCGACGCGCCACGCGTCCGTGCGGTAGCCGGCGCCGAGCGCGACGCCCGTCGTCGGCTGGTGCAGGTCGCCGCGCGGATGCGCGATCAGCTCGGCGGCCGACGGATTCGGCGCGAACGGCGCAGGCAACCCGAGCGGCGCGTTGAGCGCGGCGTAGGTCCCGAAGGTCTTCAGCGTATACGCGTTCGGGTTGCTCGTATCGAGCGTGCCCGCGTCCAGATGCACGGTGTCGAGCTGCAGGAACGCATGCCCGTCGTAGCGCACCGGCACCTGCACGTAGATCGGCACCTGCTGCGCGCGGTACGCGGACACCCCTTCGTCGCCCGACTTGTACGCGGGCAGCCAGCCGGTCTCGATCTCCGGGTCGCGCCGCTGCTCGAGATCCGCGAACGCGGCCTGCGCCGGCGTGCGGCCGTCGCGGCCCGGGCTCACGCCGCTCGTGCGCTCCTGCGACAGCGACAGCCGGTACAGCGACGCGGCATCGTCGTAGCGGCCCTGTGCCTCGGCCACTCGCCCGGCTGCCACCGTCACGTCGGCGCGCGCCGGATACGCGGCCTGCAGCGGGCCGGTCACCTGCGCGGCTTCGTCCGGGCGGCGCAGCGCGTTCAGGCGGCGCACGACCGACAGCCGCGTATCGACGTCGTCGTCCGGCGTGCGTGCGAGCACGCTCTGCACGCGCGCGAGCGCCGCCGCGCGATGACCGCTGTCCTCGTCGATCCGCGCGAGCGCGAGCTGCGTATCGGCATCGTCCGGCGTGCGTGCGACGACCGGCGCGAGCGCGTCGCGCGCCGCGTCGTAGTGCCCCTGCGCGCGTTCGAGGTCGGCCAGCTCCAGTGCGTAGCGCTTGTCCGCGCGGCCGGCGTCGCTCGCCCGACCGAGCAGCGTGCGGGCGCGTGCATAGTCCTGCCGCGCGATCGCATCGTCCGTCTGCCGCAGCACGAGCCGCAGCGACTGATCCTCGATGCGCGCGGTCTGTGCGGCCGTCAGCGCCGGCTCGCGGCGCAGTGCGTCGAGCCACGCGGCGAGCGCGTCGTCACGCCCGGCGCTGCCGAGCAGATCGCCGTAGCGCAGCCGGACGTCGGTATCGGCATCGCGGGGATGCGCGGCGATCCAGTCACGCAACGGCGCGAGGCCGCGCTCCGGGTCGCCCGCGTCGATCCACTGTGCGCCGATCGCCGCGAGCATGTCGGGATCGTCCGGCGCGCTCGCCTGCGCATGCGCGAGTGACGCGGCGAACGCCGCGCGATCGCCGCGGCCGAGCGCGCCGCGCGCGTCGGCCAGCGCACCTTCCGCGTCGAGCTTGCGCGCGAGCGCACGCATGCCGTCCGAGCGGTGCGCGTCGTCGACGCCCGCGAGCGCGGCCTGCGCGCCGGCGACGTCGTCGAGCGAGTTGCGATACAGCGCGGTCGCATAGCGCATCTCGGGCGTGTCGCTTTGCGCGAGCCCGTCGTCCATCACCGTGCGGCCGAGCTGCGGCAGCCCCATGTCGCGATACAGCCGCGCCAGCGCGAAACGCGTCCACGGCGCATCGGGCGCCGCACGCACCGCGGCTTCGTAGCGTTGCGCAGCCGGCCCGCGTTCGCCCTTGTCGGCGAGCGCGCGCGCCTGGCTCGCGAGCAGGTCGGCACGCAGCCCGTCGAGCGCGCGGTGATCGTCGCGGCCCGTCACGCGACCCTGCAGCGCGTCGAGCAGCGGGCCGACGCGATCCGCGCGGCCGGTGTTCTCATACAGCATCGCGGTGCCGCGCACCGCCGACAGCGTCGGCGAACGGGCGGCCAGCAGTTCGCGCAGCAACGGCTCCGCGCGTGCCCAGTCGCGCTGCGCGAGCAGCGCATCGACAAGCTGCAGCTTCGCGTCCGGGCTGGCGGGCTGCATCGCGAGCGCGGCGCGCGCCGCGCGTTCCGCATCCTGCGGCCGCCCGGCCGAAGCCGCCGCGCGGCCCTGCGCGAGCAGCCCCCAGAACTGCGCGGTGCGCGCGAGGCCCTGCCACTTGCCGCGCTGGTCGGTCGAGCGCGCCGCGGCGCGCGTGAACAGCGCCCGCGCTTCGTCGTGCCGGCCTTCGCGCAGGCGCAGCAGGCCGAGCCCGCCGAGCGCATCGGCGTCGTCGGCGCGCGCCTGCGCGGCGCGCGCGAGCAGCGGATCGGCGCCGGCCAGATCGCCGCGCGCGAGCGCCTGCAGGCCGCGCTGCTGCGCGATGTAGTCGGGATCGCGTTCGAGCCGGCGTTGCGCGTCGAGCTGCCGGTCGAGGGTCGCGGCGCGATCGCGGAATTCGGTGTCGTCCGGCACGAGCGCCAGATACGCATGCAACGCGTCGAGATACGCGGGATCGGCACCGGCGGACTGCAGCACGCGGCGCCACAGCGCCATCGATTCCGTATGATCGGTGTCGGCCCGCTTCGCGAGCGACCACGCGATCCGGTTCGCTTCGGCGCGCGTGTCGTCGCGCTGGTTCAGCAGCCGCGCGAGCGCCAGCGCCGCGCTCACATCCTGCGGGTCGGCCGCGACCGCGCGGCGCAGCGCAGCGATCGCCGGTTCGCGTCCGCCCGGCGCGTTCGACACGATCTGGTAGTACTCGGCGCCGAGTGCGCCGGACGGCGCGCCGTTCGGAAACAGCGCGACGATCCGCCGGGCCGCTTCGTCGGCGCGGCCGCTGCGCGCGAGCAAGCGGATCTGCGCCATCTCGCCGCGCCCGCTCGTCGCGACGCGGTATTCGTCGGCCGCCCGCCGCGTGCCGGGTGCCGCGGGTGCCGCGGGCGCACGCGCCTGCAGGCGCGCCAGCGCGGCCTGCGCGCCTTGCGCGTCGCCGAGCCGCAACAGCACGCGCATCTGCTCCGCGAGCAGGTCGGGATCGTCCGGCGCGATCAGCAGCCCCTTGCGCAGCGCGTCGCGCGCGAGGTCGTCGCGATGCTTCGCGCCCCACATGCGGGCGGTCGAGAGCTGGCGCTGCGCGTCGGCCCGATCGGTCGTGGCTGCCGCCGTGGCCGGCGCGGCTTTCGGCGCGACGGTTTTCGGCGGCGGAGCAACCGCGGCGGCGGTGGTGGCAGCAGCCGCGGCCGGCGCCGCCGCGCAGACCGACGACGCGAGCCACGCGAACCCCGCGACGCGCGGTGCGGTGCGCTTCATCGGGCCGCGCATGGATGCCCCTCCCAGCGCGCGTCGAGCGAGCCGTCCGCGCCGAACCGGTAGCGGCCCTCGCGCCAGCCGAGGCCGAACAGCGTCAGCACGCTCGTGTAGTAGCCGGGCGCCGACTGGCGCGCGAGCGTATCGACCCGCGCGGCCTGCGCATCGGCGAGCGCACGCTGGCCGCGCGCGTCGAGGAACGGCACGGCCGCCGCGGAGAAGCCGCCGTTGCCGTCGTTCGGGCCCGCGACGCCGGTCGTCGTGTCGACCTTCTCCGGCGGCGCGCCATGCGCGGCGATGTAGTCGGCAAACGGTGCAAACCGCGCGAGCAGCGGCGCGGCGAGCGGATCGGCGCGATCGAGCATGCCGGCCCACAGATACACGCGGATCGCGTTGTACGCGCTTTCCGCGCGGGTTTGCGGATCGGGTCCGAAGCCGGCGCCCGCGCGATACAGCGCCCAGTCCGGCGAGAAGCCCTTCGGCGCGGTGTCGAGCAGCACGCGGCCAGTGCTGGCCGCGAGCGCGGCCCAGCGCCGATCGTCGGGCAGGCGCGTGGCGAGCCCGCGGATCACCTGCGGCGGCGAATAGCTCGGGTTCACGCGCCATTGACCGTTGGCCAGCTTGAAGCCGGTCGGCCCGGGCAGCAGCGTGAGGCCGAGGCCCGGCACGCTGGCCGTCTCGTCGTCGAGCACGCGCTTCGCGAGCAGCGCGCCGCGCGCCGTGTAGCTGCGCTCGCGCCACAGCCGGCCGGCTTCGACGAGCGTGTATGCGATCCACAGGTCGGCGTCCGACGCCGCGTTCGCGTCGAGCACGCGCCATGCGCCGTCCGGCGCGCGGCCCCACAGCCACGCCGGCAGACGGGCGCTCAGGTCGCCCTGCGCGAGGTTGTTCTCGGTCCATGCGAGGATCGTGTCGAACGTGCGCCGGTCGTTCGCGACCAGCGCGAAGAACAGCCCATACGCCTGCCCCTCCGATACCGTGCGCGAATCGGCCGAGCCGACGTCGATCACCCGGCCGTCAGCCGACACGAAATCGCGCTTGAACGCGTCCCAGCGCGGCCACGCCGCGCCGCACTGCACGTCGGCCGCGCCGCTTTGCGCCGCCTGCGCGCGCCCGGCGGCGCCGGTCGCCGCGCACGCCGCCGCGACCGCCAGCACGAGTGTCGTGCCGACGCGCCGCGCCGGCCGCGTTGCCCGTCGCCTTGCGAATGCCCACGCCATCCGTTACATCCCCCGTCGACGCGCGGCGATTCTCTGCAGCACGCTGAACACGCCGAGCGCGAGCAGCAGCCCCGCGGCGACGCCGACCACGCCGAGCACGACCGGATGCCGCGCCGCCTGCGTCCAGACGCGCGCATACCACGGCACGAAGCCGACCACGTACGGCTCGCCCACACGGAGGCTGTCCACCTGCCCCGGCCGCACCAGCGCGAGGTCGCCCTGCAGCTGCGACACGAGGCCCGGCTTCTCGAATACGTCGAGCAGATCGGCCAGGCGCGTCTGGTCGGTCGCCGTCAGCGCGACGACGCTGCGGCCGTGGCTGCCCGGCAGCTCGAAGCCGGCGAGCGCGGCGAGCGAGCCCGTCTGCTCGATATGCGCGCCGCCGTCGGCCATGCCGATGCCGTTGCGCCAGCGTTCCTTCACCGAGAAGGCGACCCGCGTCGCGCCCGTGCCGCCCTGCTGGTCGATCGTCAGCGGCAGCGCGGCGCGCCAGTGCGACAGCAGCGGCGACGCGGGCGAGCCGTCGATCACGAGCAGGTCCTTGCGCCCTGCCAGCGCGGCGACGTCGCCGGGCCGCGCAACCTCCACGCGCAGCGCCGGGAAGCCGGTCCACTGGCCCATGTGGCCGAGCATCGTCAGATAGGCTTCGAGCTCCTGCGGCGATGGCCGGTCCGGGATCACGACGGCCGTCTGCGACAGGTCGGCGAAGCGCGTGAACGGGAAGCCGCTGTTCGCGAAGAACGCGAGGTTCGGCAACTGCGCGTAGTGGACGAAGTGCGAGAAGTCGATCGTCGAATCGGGATCGATCGCCGCGCGCTGCGGCTCGGTCGCGGTGCTCGAGCAGAGCCCCGTCTTCTGCGAATCGAGCGTGAAGCGGAACTGCAGCTGATTGCCGCTGCCGACGCGAAACGCCGGGATGTCGACATCGCTCGTCACGCGCCCTTCCGGCACCGCGAGCAGCGGCAGCTGCATGCGCCCGCGCGCGTCTTCCGCATGGGCCGGCCCGAGCCGGTACGACTTCACGAGCTGTTCGTTGATCTCGACGGCGAGCGTCGAGTCGTCCTGCACCGTCGGCGCCGTATAGCGGTAGCGCAGCGTGATCGGCACGCCCGAGCCGTTCCACGAATGGAGATCGGCCGGCACGCGCAGGTTCAGGCGGATCGCGTCGGGCGTCGTGCCGCGCACTTCGAGCTCGCGCGGGTCCGACACGAGCTCGCGGAAGGTGATCGGCCGGTTCACCGGCAGCCAGCGCGGCGCGTCGTACGGTTTGCGGGGCGCGCCGAGATCGACGTGCGCGACAGTGGCCGCCGGGCCCGACAGCGCCGCACGGCCGAGCACCAGCGCCGCGACCGCGTCGTCGACTTCGGCCGCCGTGCGGCCCGTCACGACCAGCAGCTTGCGGCCCGGCGCGGCCGGGTTGTCGGCCACCGCGAGCAGCGGGCCGTTGACCGACGGCAGCGCGAGGCCGGCCGGCAGGTTCGCGGCCGTGCCGACCACCACCGCCTGATCGTCGGCCGGCAGCGTCGCCGCGACCGGGAAGCGCGCCTGCCGGTAGTCGGCCTGCGCGCCGAACCACGACGCGAGCACGCCGGCGCTGCGCAGCGTCGCCGAATCGGGCGATGCCGGCAGCACGAACGGCAGCCGCAGCAGCCCGTTGTCGCGCCGGTCGAAGAACGGCGCGGGCAGCAGCGCGAGGTCGTTCGGCAGGCGCAGCGGCGATTCGTCGAGGATCAGCTCGCTCGTTGGGCTCACGTCGGCCCACAACGCCGAGTTCGACGGGTCCTCGCAATGGTCGAGCGTGTAATGCGCGATCAGGCGCAGGCCGATCTGGTTGAAATCGGAGAAGTAGCGCGGATCGATCGGGATGTCCTGCGTGACCGTGCGGCCCGCGCGCTTCGCGTCGAACGGGACCGTCGCGATCACCTCGCCGTTCATCGACACCTTCAGGTGCGACATGGGAAACACCAGCGACGGCGAATACGCGTAGGTCAGACGCAGCCGCGCGCCGGTCACCACGCGATCGAGCCGCACGCCCGCGTTGATCGTGCGCGCGTCGTCGGCGCCGCGCAGGCGCACCGGATCGAATGCGCCGAGCGACGCGAACGGCAGGTGCACGGTCGTCGTCGGCAGCCCGGCGGACGCCACGCTGGCGGCATTCGGCACGGCCGCGCCGCTGGCGGGCGACGGCGCGGCCGGAGTCCCGGCGGACGCCGACGCGGCAGCAGGCACCGCCGGCATCGGTGCGGCCGACAGCGCGGCTGCATGGAGCGCGCCGAACGTGGCCACCGACAGGACGAACAGCGAAACGGCCGGCTTCATGCGCGGCTCCGCATCGTCGTGATCGTCCGGTTATCAAGCGCGTCGCGACCGACGCGCGCACAGCAGCTCTGCCCGCGAGTGCACATCCCCACTGCTTCCCCTCAATGTCTGGCCTGAATGCAATTATCGAAACGACGCGGCGAACTCTCTGGCTGCCGATTCGTCAGACGGTGCGCGCGCCTGGCACAGGCGCTCGCACATTCGTCACACTATCTCAAAATCAGGGCGAAACTCACCGTGATTCGCGCTGACGAAGCGAAAAACAACTCAATTCGGTCGGAAATGCTGCGCGCCGCGATTGAATGGCAAGAATTACGCCGTTGCTGCCTGCCGGACCGGCCGGCATACTGCCGGCGCGCCCGGACTGGCCGGTCGAACACCCGACTACCGGCCGAATGCCGGTTGCGACCCCTTGCGGGCCGCCCGGAATGCGCTGCCGCGCGAGCGGCGCGTATGCTACCGCAAGCTCGCGCCGAGCGCCGCGCTTTCTTCATGGAAAACTGACTTGGATCAATTCGTCGACACCGCCACGCCGTCCCCCGAGGCCTCGATCTGGGCGGCGTGATGGCTTAGCGCTCGGATACGGTTGCGCCGGTGGGCGGCGACGAGTTTGCAGTGATCCTGCCGAACGTCGGCGGCCGCGACGACGTCGACGCGCAACGCGCCCGGCTCGCGCGGAAGGTTGGCGAGCCGTTCGAATTCGACGGGCATCCGCTGCGGCTCGGCGTCAGCGTCGGCATCGCGATGCTGCCCGACGACGGCACCGACATGAACGCGCTGATCGAACATGCGGATCGGGAGATGTACGAGGTGAAGCGCACGCGGACGCGGCGGGAGGCGCAGGTGTGACGCGTGACTCAGATCGCGTCTGGCCGCCCGGGCCACGCACGCACGACTAACCCACCCGCGGCACCGCGATCGCCAGCCCGACCACGATCCACTGCACGATCGCGACCAGCACGGCGGCACGGCACAGCCCGACCGCGCCGCGCACGCGGTCGTCCAAAGCGCGTCCGGCCTTCCCTGCATCGATCCAGCCGAGCTCGACAAGCGCGCGATCGAGCGCGGCGAGCCCGTCGTCGACCGACGCATCGCACGACGCCGCCCGCGCCAGCGCGGCGAACAGCCGGCGGTCGATCTCGATGCGCACCGCGTACCACAGCGCGGCAATCCCCGACCCGGTACTGACCACGGCCAGCAGCACGCGCGCGATCGTCGCCGGCGCCCAGCCCGACGCGATCCACCACCCGGCGCCGGCCGCGGCCAACGCGGCCGCGATCGCCCACGCGCCCGCATCGAGCGCACCGCGCGCGGCGGCGATCCGGAACGGTGCGGACGGGTCGCGCATCACGGCCCTCCCGTCACGCGGCGGCGGTCGATCCAGTCCTGCAGCACGGCCACGCCGTCGTCCGACCATACCGCGCGCGGCCGCACCGCCCGTACCGCCGCGAGCGCGTCGCGCGCATCGCCCAGCCCGCGCCGCGCGGCGACCCACGCGGCCGCGCACAACACGCTGCGCCCGTAGCCGAGCGCGCAGCAGACCAGCACGTCGCGCCCTTCCGCATGCAGGCGTTCGAGTGCCGCGACGGCCGCCGCGAGCTGCGCGGGCGTGGGCGCGACGAGGTCGAGTTGCGGCACCGCCACATACGCGAGAGACGCGTCGGTCGCGGCCCAGCGCGGCATCTCGGCCGTCAGGTCGACGAGCGCCGTGAAGCCGTGGCGCCGCACGTCACGCGTGGTCGGCGTGCGGCCGATCCACACGCGCTCGTCGATCCGCACCGCCGCCGGCTGCCGGAACGTCCATAACCGCGAATTGACGAACGCCCCGGCGATCGTCGGCGCGAGCAGCCAGCGGACGGACACCGGCAAGCGGCCCGCATCGTCCTTCTGGAACGCGCCGGGCGCGCCGCGCCAATAGATCGACGCAACGCACGCGAGCGCCAGCGCACCCCACCCGGCCGCCAGCGCCGCGCACGGCGCACGCGGCACGCAGTAAAGCGCCGCGAGCGCGACCAGCGCCGCGCCGAGCGCGTAGCGGCGCGCCAGCGCGCGGCCGGCGGCGGACGGGAAAGCGGCTGCACCCGGCAACCGCCCCGCGGCGTCACGCAATGGAAACAGGAACAACGCGAAACAACCGACGGCCGCGCCGGTCGGCACGTCGATCATGTGATGCTGATAAGTCGTCAGCACCGACACGCCGATCGCCGCGAACCACGCATGCAGCACGATGCGCGCGGCGGTGCCGCGCAGATGCTTCGCATAGACGGCCCACAACACGACGAGCAGGCCGATGTGCAGCGACGGCGCCTGGTTGAACGGCTTGTCGAATCCCATCAGCAGCGTGAACAGCGCGCCGGCCGCGCCGCCCGCATCGGGCCGCTCGAAGCCGAAGCGCAGCGGCCATGCGATGAAGCACGCGACCGAGATCAGCTGCACGGTCAACAGCCGCTTCACGTGATCGAGCAGATCGTCGCGGCGAGTCCAGAAGAAGAACGACAGCGCGTACAGCAGGTCGATCGACCAGTACGGCACGATGGTCCACGGCACGAACGGAATCGCGTGCTCCCAGCCGAACGCGAAGGTCGGCACCTCGGCGCGGCGCGCGGCGAGCCAGTTCGCGAAGCCGTAGGTCGAGAAGAACACCGCGCCCATCGCCGCGAGCCAGCCGACGCGCAGCGCGAACGACGCATCGCGCGCGCCGGCCGCCGGCTCGGCCAGACCGCCGCCCGCGCCACCGCCGAGCGCGCTCACGACGCGTCGACCCGCTGCGCGAGGCTCACCGTGAAGATGCCCATCTCGTCGATGCGCTGGTCGAGCTTGCGGAAACCGGCGCGCGCGACGAGCTCGTCCATCTCGGCCTGCGAGCGGCGGCGCATCACCCAGGTCGCGTCGCCGCGATGGTTGTTCAGCGCACGCGCGATGAATTCGAGCTGCGGATGCCACGGCTGCCCCGTATAGACGAGATAGCCGCCGGGCGGCACCGCCTGCGCGAGCCCGCGCAGCGAGCGCTCGATCAGCGCGTTCTCGCCGAACAGTTCATACAGCCCCGACACGATCGCGAGCGTCGGGCGCGGCTCGAGCGTCGCGAGCGACGCCTCGTCGAACGCGTCGCCGCGCTCGAAGCGCGCGATCGGCTCGAGGCCGCGCTGCGCGATCAGCACGCGTCCGGCCTCGACGTTCGGCGGGCTGTAGTCGCGCAGCGTGATGTCGTCGGGCGCCGCGCCGTCGCGTTCGGCGGCCGTCGCGATCGCGTCGAGCACATAGCGTCCGTGCCCGGCCGCGATGTCGACGATCCGCACGGGTTCGCCGAGGCCGCGCAGCCGCCCGATCGCCGCGCCGATCAGCTCCTGCAGATGCACCTTGCGCTGACGGATGCCGACCCAGCCCGGCGAATCGAGATAGGTGCGGTCGATCAGCGCGCCGACGCCGAGCCGGCCCTGCGCGCGGTTGCGGTACACGTAGTCGAGCGTCGAGCCCGAATCGAAGCCGAGCCGCAACCCGAGCGCGATGCCGTCCGACAGCGCGCCGCCTGCCTTCAGCCCCGCCCGCGTGATCGCCCAGTACGCGCGGGCGAACGGGTTCGCGGGCGGCCGGCCGAGCGCCGCGTATTCGTCGTGGAATGCGCCGCGCCGGTCGGCGTCGGCGAGCGACACGCGCGGGCTCGGCGTATCGAACTCGCGCAGCACGAAGGTGCGCAGCGGCGCGAGCGCCTGCGCGCGGTCGCGCTCGCCGAGCGTGTCGTGATAGAAGCCGGGCAGCACGATGCGCTCCTTGCGCACGGCGCCGAGCCGCTCGAAGAAGCGGTCTTGCGGGCCGCGATGGACGACCCAGTCGGCGCCGGAGATCAGCAGCTGCGTCGGCACGGTGATCGCGGCCGCATCGGCGACGATCCGCTTCGCGGTGTCGTGCAGGTCGAGCAGCATGTTGACGGCGATCGGCCGCGTGATCAGCGGATCGGCCGCATAGCTCGCGATCCGTTCGGGGTCATGCGTGAGGAATTTCGGTTTCACGTAGCTGTTCACGTAGAACAGCCCGCGCAGCTTGTGCATCAGCCGCAGCCCCGGCCGCGCGAACGGCACGTAGAGCTTGATGTGGAACGCCGGCGACGCGACCACGAGGCAGCGGATCGGCGGCGCGTAATCGTGTACCCAGGTGGCCGCGAGCACCGCGCCGACGCTCTGCCCGACCACGGCGATGTCCTCGATCGCGATGCCGTGCGTGTCGCGGATATGCTCGACGAAGATCTGCAGGTCGCGCACCGACGCGGCCGCGCTCGGGCTGTAGCCGCGCGCGCCGGGCGAGCGGCCGTGGCCGCGCGCATCCCATGCGAAGAACGCGAAGTCCGGCAGGTCGAGCTCGTCGACGAGATGCGCGACGCGCGCCGAATGTTCGTGGCCGCGATGCAGCAGCACGATCGCGCCGCGGCAGCGCGGGCCCGTCGCGGGCCAGTGACGATAGAACAGCGTTTCGCCGTCGTGCGTGATGAAGTCAGCCTCGCGGGCCGTGCGTGCGCTCATGCGTTTCTCTCGTTTCGTTGTTCGAATCATGCGGCGCCGCCCTCAGGCGCCGGCCCATCCGTTGACCGTCAGCCGCCCGCTTCGGCGACGCCGGCCTGCACGCGCCGCACCACCGTCACGATCGACAGCACGATCAGCACGCGCCACAGCCACGCGGCGACGCTGCCGACCGGCAGGCCGAAGCCGATCCACAGCGCGAACGCGCCGAGCGCGAGCGCGCGGTCGCTCTTGCCGAACGGGCCGTCGTAGCGGCGCGTCGCACCGGCGAGCGGGCCGATCAGCCCCGCGCATTCGACGATGACCGCCATCAGCGCGAACAGCCAGACGTCCGCCGGAGCGAACGCGGGAATCGCGAGGAACGGCAGCACGAGCGCGACATCGGACACGACGTCGCCGAGCTCGTTCAGGTACGCGCCGAGCGTGCTCTTCTGCCCGTGTTCGCGGGCGAGCATGCCGTCGATCGCGTTGAGCGCCATCCGCGCGAACAGCCAGATCGGGATCAGCAGGAACAGCACGCGGGCGAACACGCCGAGCCCCGCGAGCGCGCCGACGACGATCGAGCCGCCGGCCGCGAACAGCGTGACCTGGTTGGCGGTGACGCCGCGCTCGGCAAGCGAATCCGCGAACGGACGCAGACGGTTCTGGAATTTCGGTTTGAGTGCGTAGAGGCTCATCGTTTTATTGGTTCTGCTCATTCGGACACGTTTCCAGCCGCCATGCCCCGGGCGGCGCAACCGTCGGCATCGACGGCTTTTCGACAGGTGGCCGTAATCGTCGCCGAGCGGCCCCGACGCGTCAAGCAGCACGCCGCTGGCGCCGCGCGGGCAATCTGGCGTTTTTGACGGAAACTCGCGATAATCCGCTGGCCCGATCGCAGCAAGATCCATTCGAACTGCAAACGGGCGCTCGTGCAACAGGCGATTATCACGCCGCCGACCGGCGACCGCGCCGCGACGTCCGCCGGCGCATCGTCCGATTATCGCGGCCCTGCGACAGGCAGCCACGAATTTGAAAAAACTTAAACAATGGCCGTCCGGTGCGCATCCTGCCGCGCCGGCATTCCGGGATTCCGCCTGCCGCGCGTGCGCGGCCGCGGGAGCATGCAGGCAGGAGGCGCGGCGCCGATGAACATCCTGAACGTCTGGCAGCGCGATTTCCTGCTGTCGATCGTCCGGCTCGTCGCCGGCGCGTATCCGGTCTGGCATCAGGCGCCGCCGTCGCCGACGCAGAAGATCTACTTCTCGAACCACACGAGCCACATCGATACGCTCGCGATCCTGGCCGCGCTGCCGCGCGACGTGCGCGCGGTCGTGCGGCCGGTCGCCGCGCGCGACTACTGGGACAGCAGCGACCTGAAGCGCCATATCGCGCAGAAGCTGCTGAACGTCGTGCTGATCGACCGGCATCGCGAAAACGGCGGCAATCCATTGGATCCCGTGCGCGATGCGCTACGGCAAGGCCACTCGATCATCATCTTCCCGGAAGGCACGCGCGGCGCCGACGTGCTGCCGCAGCCATTCAAGAGCGGCCTGTTCCATCTCGCGACGGAGTTTCCCGACGTCGCGCTCGTGCCGGTCTATCTCGAGAACCTGCAGCGCATCATGCCGAAGGGCGCGATCTGGCCCGTGCCGCTGATCTGCAAGGTGCACGTCGGTGCGAACGACGCGCTCGGCGCCGGTGAAGACAAGCCGGCCTTTCTCACTCGCATGCGCGACGCGATCGTCGCGCTCGCGCCGCCGCAGCGGCCGGCCGGCTGATCGCGGCGCCCTCCTCTCCCTTTTCCGGACCTCTTCATGCGAACTCTCTTCTGGGAACTGGTCGCGGGCGTCACCGGCGTGCTGGTGCTCGCGACGGTGATCGGCGCGATCCTCGGCGCGCGCAGCGGCGGCGCGAGCGCGACCGTCGTCAACCTGAATCAGCGCATCCGCGCGTGGTGGGCGATGATCGCGATCATGGTCATCGCGATCAGCCTCGGCAACAACGTCACGTACCTGGTGTTCGCGCTGCTGTCGTACCTGACGCTGCGCGAATTCATCACGCTCACGCCGACCACCGCGAGCGACCATACGACGCTCTTCATCGCGTTCTTCGTCGCGATTCCGGTGCAGTACGTGCTGCTCGGGATCAACTGGTACGGGATGTACTCGATCTTCGTGCCGGTCCACCTGTTCTTCGCGATGTCGCTGGTGTCGGCGCTCACGCAGGACACGCGCGAATTCCTGAGCCGCAACGCGAAGATCAACTGGGCGCTGATGGTCTGCGTGTACGGACTGAGCCATGCACCGGCCGTGCTGATCCTCGACATTCCGCGCTACGCGGGGCAGAACGCGCTGCTGCTGTTCTTCTTCCTGTTCGTCGTGCAGATCAGCGACGTGCTGCAGTACGTGGTCGGCAAGCTGTGCGGGCGACGCAAGATCGCGCCGCGCCTGTCGCCGTCGAAGACGGTCGAGGGCTTCATCGGCGGCGGCCTGCTCGCCACGCTGTGCGGCGCGTCGCTGTATCGCGTGACGCCGTTCAGCTTCGGCGCGGCGTTCGGGATCTCGCTCGCGATCGTGATCGCGGGCTTCGTCGGCGGCCTCGTGCTGTCGGCCGTGAAGCGCTCGCTCGGCACCAAGGACTGGGGCTCGATGATCGCGGGCCACGGCGGGATGCTCGATCGCGTCGACTCGATCTGCTTCGCGGCGCCGGTGTTCTTCCACCTCGTGCGCTACGTGTACGTGTGACGGGCGGGCGGCGCGATGCCGCCCGGATCCGCGGTTCTGCGGTACCCCGCACGGGCCGCTCAATACCCGTCGCGCACGGCCTTCGGCACGATGTAGCGGCCGCGCGCCGCGTCGAACTTCACCGTATGGCGCGCGTGAATCGCGCGATTGCCGCGCGTGCCGGTCTCGGTGACGATCAGCGGATAGACGCTATCGTTGACGCTCGTGTCCGGCGCGATCGCGAAGCGGCGTGCCTCGCAGCGCGCGGGATCGTTCGCGCATTCGTTCGATTCCGCATTGTCGAGCGCTTCGTCGATGCGCGCCGCCGCCGGCACCAGCGCGTCTCCGTACGGCAGCCAGATCGAGCGCATGCTTTGCGTATAGCCTTGCCGCGAGTCGCTGTTGCCGAGAACGAAACCGAACAGATGCGGCCCAAGCCGCTGGATGCTTACCGTGCCCGGCTCGCCGCGGCCGCCGGACACGATGCCCGTCTTCTTCAGCGCCGGTTCGAGCGTCGCGCCGTCCTGCGAAGGACGAAGCACGTACAGGTCGATGGTGCCCGGCGTCGCATCGGAATCCATCCCCGGCATGCCGTTCTGCACGGCGTCCTCGGTCTCGCCGCACATCGCGAGCAGCGTGCGCGGGCCGTCGGCCGTCGCGACGCGCAGCGATCCGCACGACGCGTAAATGAAATCACCGGCGTCCGACTGCCAGCCCTTGCGATCGGCGCGCCAGTTGCCGTAGGTGTCGTGGATGAACTTTTGCAGTTGACGCTCGGGATGCGCCGGCTCGGCGGCATTGGCCGGTGATGGCGCGACGAGCGCGGTGAGTGCCGCGACGGCGGACAGTGCGGCGAGGGTCGCCGCGGGCAGCTTGATACGCGATTTCACGTTCCGGATGTCCATGTCGGAGTTCGATTGGGTGAGTCAGGCCGGCGATCACGGTTGCCGCGGCGCGATGCCGGTACCGTCGCGCTTCAGCCGCGCTGTCGGCACCCAGCCGTCGGCCCGGCTTTTCGTGCGGGGGTTCAGGTAGGTGACCGACGTGAACCGGCCGTATTCGGTTCGCGCGGCGACGTGATCGTGCTCGACGATGAACAGCCCGCCGATTCGGCATGCGTCATCCGGCGCGGAAAAGAACGGCAGTCGCCCCTTGCCTGTCACGATGCGTCCCGCGTCGCGGATCGTCACGACGTCGCCCCGCTCCTGTGCGCGACGGTTCAGCGCGTCACAATCGATCGCGCCGGGAGCGGATGCGATGGTCCTGGCAGGCGCGGCCGGGGCGATACACGTCGATATGTAGCGCGACAGCGCGTGCGGGTCGATCGCCAGCACATCAGGCTGCGCCGGATCGCGCGTGACGTCGAGCGCACGCAACGCATGTGCGTCGAGCGTGACCCAACCGATCGTCGCGTCCTGGTTCGGCGTGCCCGGATGGTCGGGCTTCACGAACAGCCTGACGCCGTACACGCCTTCCGGTTGACCGGTCAGCTCCGCCGGCTCCGCATGGATCGCGCGCCGCTCGAACGCGGGATGCCGCAATGCCGGCACGATCAGTCGTGTCAGCCCTTCGTCGCACGACACGGGCACCGCCGCGTGCGCGGCAGCTACGCCCAGTCCCGCCAGCGCGACATACACCGCAATCGCCGCGAACCATCCACCGCGCATGGCCGCGCCCTTCACGCCCTCCAGCGTGATGATCTCGTTCTTCATTCCAGGATCCGGTCGATGCGCGCGGCCCCTGCCGCACGCGCGGGCGATGCCCGCGAGGCCGTAGCGTACACGCACGGCGCGGCATCGCAAGTGCGCATCGCACTCGCCCGGCGCGCGCCGCGTCACACCCGCGCGGTATCGGCCGTTTGCGGCTGCGCCAGCTTGAATTCGCCCACTATTTGCGCGAGCTGCGCCGCCTGCTCGCGCAACAGCGCCGCGGCCGCGGCGGACTCCTCGACGAGCGCCGCGTTCTGCTGCGTCGAATGATCGAGCTGCGACACCGCCTGGTTCACCTGCGCGAGGCCGGTGCTCTGCTCGTTCGCCGCCACCGTCATTTCGGCGATCACGCTCGTGATGCCGCGCACGCCCTCGACGATCTCGTCCATCGTGGCGCCCGCCGTGTGCACGAGCCCCGACCCGCCCTCGATCTTGTCGACGGACGCCTGGATCAGTTGCTTGATTTCCTTGGCGGCCTGCGCGCTGCGCTGCGCGAGCGTGCGCACCTCGCCCGCGACGACCGCGAAGCCTCGCCCGTGCTCGTTCGCGCGTGCCGCCTCGACGGCCGCATTCAATGCGAGGATGTTGGTCTGGAACGCGATGCCGTCGATCACGCCGATGATGTTCGAGATTTCGTTCGACGCCGCCGTGATCTCGCCCATCGTCGCGACCACCTGGCTCACCACCTCGCCGCCGCGCATCGCCACGCCCGACGCCGATTCCGCGAGGCGGTTTACCTGCGTCGCCGCGTCGGCCGAGTTGCGCGCCGTGCCGGCAATCTCCTCGAGCGCCGCCGCGGTTTCCTGGAGGCTCGACGCCGCATGCTCGGTGCGGCCCGACAGGTCCTGATTGCCCTGCGCGATCTCCGCGCTCGCCACGCTCACGGATTCGCTGAACCCGCGGATCTGCAGCAGGATCGCCGAAATCTTTTCCGCAAACAGGTTGAACGCGCGCGCGATCTGCGCGGCCTCGTCGTTGCCGTCCGCCCGCAGCCGCTTGGTCAGGTCGCCGCTCCCGCTGGCGACGTCGGTCAGCGCATCGCGCACCAGCAGCACGCGCTTGAATGCCGCGTTCGTCAGCGCGCCGACGAGCGCGGCCGCGATACAGGCCACGATGACGATGGCCACGAGCGTCGTCGTCGCGACGGCCCGCATGCCGGCCGTCACGTCCGACCGGTCGAGCGCCATCACGAGCGACCAGTCGGTACCGGCGATCGGTTGCGCGCGCAACAGCTTGGTCACGCCGTCCACCGCGATCGCCACCGGCTCGCTCGCGCTCTGCAGGCTCGCGAGGTGCTCGGGCGTCAGTTCCGGCGACAACTGCACGGCCGGTTTCATGATCAGGTCGGTCTTCGCGCCCGCGATGAGGCGCCCGCCGCGGTCGACGAGAAACGCGAAACTCGCCGGCGTCGGGTGCATCGACGCGACGATCGCGCTCGCGCGTTCCATGTAGAGACTCGCCGCCAGCACGCCCTTCAGCGTGCCGCCGCGCATGATCGGCACCGCGAATGCAAACGCCGGCTTGCCGGTCGACGCGTCCTGATACAGCGCGGTGACGACGAGCCGGCCGGCCTCAACCGCCTGCTTGTACCACGGGCGCGCGGTCGGATCGTAACCGGGCGCGAGCGGGATGTTCGAGAAGGCCGTGTGGTCCGGCAGGCCGAGCGTCAGCACCTGGAACCCGCCCGACTTGCCGAGCAGCGTGAGTGCCGGCAGCGGATCGCCTTCGCCGACCGCCAGCGTATCCGCCAGCGCCTGGGTCTGCTGCGCGCGGCCGGCGACCCACTCGTCGAGCGCCAGCGCGTGGCCGGCCAGGACGGACTGGAGGTTCCGGTCGATGGTTTCGTCGTTGTGTCGCTTGACGACCTGGTACACGAGGCCGCCGGTGACGGCGAGCGCCGTGACGACGATAGCGACGCAGGTCGCCACGATCCGGGCGCGAATTGATGACAGCATGATGACGACGATCTCCGGTTGCGCGTTGTTATCGGACAGTTAATGAGTACGCAAACGGATTTAACGACCGGCCGTGCGGCAACTTGAGGTTAGACTGGTCAGACCATGCAAAAAAATCTGCGGAGACACCCGGCTCGGCCTCCGGAGTCTCGCGCCGTGCCACGCCCGTACGTTACAGGCGAACCAGTCGAGCACGCAGGCGCGGCGCCGCGAACGGCCGATTCCGCAACCGCGAACGTGACCATGAGCGCACGCCCCGCCAGCGACGCACACCGTCACATCATCACGCCGGCTCCGGCACCTCGATCGCCAGCAGCGCCGAACTGACCGACTTGCCGTGCGCGTCCAGCGCGAGCGAGCGCGTGACGCCGCCGCCCAGCGCATCGCGCAGCACGAAGTTGAACGCGGCCAGCGCCGGCAGCTCGTAGCGCACGACGTCGCCGTGCACGATGCCCGCGAGCCACGTCTTCACCGCCCGCGCATCGAGATGCGTGCGCAGGTGCTCGTAGTGTCGCGGATCGCGGCAGATGACCGACACGTTCAGCGTATTGCCCTTGTCGCCGGTGCGCGCATGCGCGAGTTCACGCAGTTGCATCAGGCCTCCACGAATGAAAACGACGGCGTCACGGCCGCGCGCGGCAGCAGCACCGACTGCACCGCGATCACCTCGCGGGTCGACTTGAACGCGCCGCCGCCGCCGGCCGGCCCGTTCGTATACAGCGTCTCGACTTCATTGCCGATCCGCGCGGCCTCGGCGGCAGTCGCCGCGCGGCCAGCCACCCGCACGCGGACTTCGGCCGGCTCGCCGCGCACGACGGGCGTCGCGTCGCCGTACAGCGCGTCGACGCCGATCAGATCGGAGCGCAACTCGGTCGCGGCCACGCCGGTGAGCGCAAGCCGCTCGCGCACGATGTCGAGCGCGAGCCGCGCGCGCGCCAGCGCCCCCGGCCCGCCGTACGAGATCTGTCCTTCGCCGATATGACCGTCGACATACGCGACCGACACCTTCAGGGTGTCGGGGCGCGCGGTGCCGCGCCCGCCCGTCACGCGCACGCGGTCCGGCGCCTCCTCCGCGACGGCCACGCGCGTGAAATCCGCGACGACGTCGGGCTGCAGGTAGCGCGCCGGATCGTGGATCTCGTACAGCAGCTGTTCCTTGCAGGTCGCCGCGCTCACGCGGCCGCCCGCGTGCGGCACCTTGGTGATCACGACCGAGCCGTCGGCCGCGACCTCGCCGATCGGGAAGCCGAGCCGCGCGAGATCCGGCACGTCCTTGTAGCCGGGGTCGGCGAAATAGCCGCCCGTCACCTGCCCCGCGCATTCGAGCAAATGGCCGACGACCGTCGCGGCCCCCAGCGTGTCCCAGTCGTCCATCCGCCAGCCGAACGCATGGATCAGCGGCGCGGCGAACAGCGACGGATCGGCGACGCGCCCGGTCAGCACGACGTCCGCGCCGGCCGCGAGCGCGTCGACGATCGGCGCGGCGCCGAGATACGCGTTCGCGGATACGATGCGCTCTCGATACGCGGCGACTTCGTCGCCCGACTCCTCGAAGCGCAACGCGCCGCGCAGCACGACGTCGAGCACGTCGTCGCCTTCGACCGCCGCGACCTTCAGCCCCGCGAGGCCGAGCGACCGCGCGATCTGCGCGGTGCGCCGCGCGGCCGCGCGCGGGTTGGCCGCGCCCATGTTCGACACGATCCGCACGCGCTTGGCCGCGGCCACCGGCAGCACGGCCTGCATGCGCGCGTCGAGCAGCGGATCGTAGCCGAGCGACGGATCCTTGCGCCGCGCCTGCTGCGCGATCGCGATCGTGCGCTCGGCCAGGCATTCGAAGACGAGATAGTCGAGCTGTCCGTGTTCGGCCAGTTCGACCGCCGGCTCGATCCGGTCGCCCGAGTAGCCGGCGCCCGCGCCGATGCGCACGCGCCGTTCGTGTGGTGGCTTTGCTGTCATGTCGGTACCGTCATCCGGCGCGCGCGCCGGGAACAATCAAAAAACGCCCAGCACGACGCACGCGATCGTCATCACGATCGAGGCGCCGAACAGCAGCGGGAACGTGAACTTCTGGTGCTCGGCCAGCTCGATCCCGCACAGGCCGACGACGAGGAACGTCGCGGGCGTCAGCGGGCTGACCGGAAAGCCGGTCGTCATCTGGCCGAGCAACGCGGCCTGCCCGACATGCACGGCCGGCACGCCGAACTGGCCGGCCACCTCCGCGATCACCGGCAGCACGCCGAAGTAGAACGAATCGGGATCGAACAGCATGCTGAGCGGCATCGACGCGAGGCCGAGCGCGACCGGAATGTGGCCGGCCATCGACGGCGGCACGAAGCCGACCGCCGCCTGCGCCATCGCCTTCAGCATGCCGCTGCCCTGCATGATCCCGGTAAACACCCCGGCCGCGAGCAGGATGCCGGCCATCATCAGCGCCGCGCGCGCATGCGCGTCGATGCGCTTTCGCTGCATGTCGACGTTCGGGTAGTTCACCATCAGCGCGACGCACAGCCCGACCATGAACATGATCGCCGGCGGAATCTTCTCGCCCATCACGACCATCGTGCCGAGCACGACGAGCGTCAGCACCAGGTTGAACCAGAACAGGTGCGGCCGGCGCAGCGCCTGCTCGTCGGGCGTCAGCTCGCGTTTGGGCAGCGGAATCGATGCATCGTCGCGCGACAGGCCAAGCCGCTTCTCCTCGCGCCGGCCGAGCCAGTACGCGACGCCGAACACGAACACGAGCCCGATCGCCTGCACCGGAATCAGCGGATTGAACAGCGCCGACACCGGCAGGTGCAGCGACGCCGACGCGCGAATCATCGGCCCCGTCCACGGCAGGAAGTTGATCCCCGCGGCCATCGACACGGCCGCGGCCAGCACGCGCCGGTCCATCTTCAGGCGGTCGTACAGCGGCAGCACCGCGGGAATCGTCACGAGAAAGCAGACGGCGCCCGAGCCGTCGAGGTGGATCAGCAGCGCGAGCAGCGTCGTGCCCATCACGATGCGCGTGGGCCGCGTGCCGACCGCGCGCAGGATGCGATCGATGATCGGATCGAGCGTGCCGGCGTCGGTGATCGTCCCGAAATAGAGGATCGCGAAGACGAACATCCCGACCACGGGCGCGAGGCCCTTCAGCCCGTCGATCACGAATTTGCTCGTATGCAGCCCGAAGCCGCCGATCAGCGACGCCGCGATCGGCACGATGATCAGCGCGACGAGCGGCGACATCCGCTTCGACAGAATCGCGGCCAGCAGCACGACGATCGTGCCAAGCCCGAGTAACGGCAGCATCCGTGTCTCCTACCTTGTCTTTTGTTGGAGACGAGCGTAAGGTCGGCGCAGCAATAGCACAATTGAAATGATTTGATCGCAGCAATCACGAATCGTTATGGATCTGAATCTTCGCGACATTCGCGCGTTCGTCACCGTCGCCCACGCCGGCAACTTCACGCGTGCGGCCGCGCGGCTGCATCTGTCGCAGCCGGCGCTGACCGTGCAGATCCGGCGGCTCGAGGAAATCGTCGGCGCGCGGCTGTTCGACCGCAACAGCCGCAGCGTCGCGCTCACGCAAACCGGGCGCGAACTGCTGCCGCTGCTGCAGCGCTCGCTCGACGACATGGAGCGCGTGCTGCGCGATGCGCGTGCGCTCGGCGAAGGCGCGAGCGGCACGGTGCGGCTCGCGTGCCTGCCGACCTTCGCGTCGAGCCTGCTGCCGGAGCTGATCCAGTCGTTCCGGCACGACGTGCCGCGTGCGGGCTTCGAGATTCGTGACGGGGTCGCGAGCCTCGTCACCGCGCTGGTGCGCAACGAGGAAGCCGATCTCGGCCTGACGGGGGGCGATGCGTTCGATGCGTCGCTGGAGGTGCTGTACGTGGGCGCCGACCGGCTCGTCGCCGTGTGCCCGAAGGATCATCCGCTCGCGCGCAAGCGGCGCGTGCGCACCGCCGACGTCGCTGCCGTGCCGCTCGTGCTGACCGCGCGCGGCACGAGCGTGCGCGGCGTGGTCGATGCCGCACTGGACGCGGCCGGCTGCACGCCCGACATCGCGTGCGAGCCAACCTACATGATGACGGCCGTCGCGATGGTGCGCGGCGGACTCGGCGTGACGATCCTGCCGGCGACCGCGCGCGAGGTGCGCGCCGAGCCCGATCTCGTCGCGAAGCCGATCGACGACCCCGCGTTCGTGCGGCCGATCGCGCTCGTCGTGAAGCGCGGGCGCACGCTGCCGCGCGTCACGCAGGCGTTCGCCGACGCGATGCTCGCGGCATTGAAAAAGCGTGCGTGAGCCGCGCGCCTGGAACTGCGGCCGAGCGCCGGCCGGCGGCTTACTGTGGGTCCGGCTAGCCCGGATCGACGTGCAGCGATTCGCCGATCGCATAGAAGTTGCCGCCCGCGATGTAATGCAGGCTGCGCAGCGCCGGATCGGCCGATTCGAAATACCAGTGACCGTCGCGGAACACGCGCGTGTCGGACCACGCGCCGACCACCTCGCCGATGAACAGGTCGTAGGTCTGCTGGTTGTGCGGCTCGTGAATCAGCTTGCACGCGAGCCAGCCGGAGCAGCCGGCGACGAACGGCAGGTCGTGGCCTGGCACGTCGAACAGCGTGACGCCCGCGTCGCGCAGCTTGTCGGGCCGCTCGGCGAGACTGTGGCTGCCGACCGCATGCGTGAGCTGTAGCTGCGCGGCCGTCGGCACCTGGATCACGAACCTGCCGCTGCGCTCGACGAGCTCGCGCGTCTTCGCGGACTTGTCGAGCACGACCGTCAGCTTCGGCGGCAGGAAATCGAGCGCGCAGGCCCATGCGGCGGCCATCACGTTGTCGACACCGTCGTGGCGGGCCGACACGAGCACGGTCGGGCCGTGGTTGAGGAGACGGTAGGCTTTCTGCAGCGCCACCGGCGCGATGTGACTGTCCATGCGGGTTCCCTGGTGAGCGGCGCGGCGCGCGCCGGCCGAAGGGCGAATTCTCGCACTCAATGCCGATCGCCGCCGACGCTGCGCGCGCCCCGCCCGGCACATGCCGGCGCGCCGCGTGGCATCAGCGCCGCCCCGCCGCCCAGTCGAGCGCCGCGTCGAACAGCGCGAGCCCGGCCGGCGACAGGTTCGCGAACGTGTCGTTGGCGAGGAAGAACATCACGCGGCGTGCCGGCGCGAGCGCTTCGTAGTCCATCGTCGCCCCCTTCTCGTACGCGAAAATCGCGGCCTTGTCCGGCTGCCCGTACACGGTCGCGATCGTGATCGCGCCGAGCCCCGGCCTGCCCCAGCTCATCGGCGCCTGCTTGCCGTACACGTCGGCCACGCCGGCCGGCAAGCCGGCCGAGATCGAATGCGGCGCGTTGACGAGCCACAGATAGCGTTCCTTGCCCGTTTCGCCGAAGTCGACGTCGTGGCGCTTGCCCGTCATCGCGAGATCGTCGAGCAGGTCGTTCTCCCACGTGACGAGCGGCTTGTCGAGCGTGCGCCAGCCGGGCCGCACGTTCTTCGACGACACCGTCGACGAGATCACGACGAGGTCGGCATCGCGCGCCGCGTCGGGCGTCGCGCTCTCGTCGATCAGCCGCACCGCGTAGCCGCGCTCGCCGAGATGCTGGCCGATCCGTTCGTCGACCTTCAGGTTCGGGCCGTGCAGCTGCACGAGCATCGCGACGCGCGTGACGGCCGGCGCCGCAACCGCCGCCGCTGCATCGGCGGCGAGCGCAGGCGCGCTGGCCGACAGGCACGCGCCCAAGGCGAACGCCGCACCCGCGAGCGAGCGCAACGCGCGCCGCCGCGTGCCGGTAATCGCGGCGCGCGCGGCGCCCGTCTTGATCTTCCGGTTCATCAGGTTCTTCTCCGAAGCCGCGCGTCGTCATGCGCGACGTGCGGCGATTGCATGAAACAAGTGGGACACGTGCAATAGCATATTCGGGCCGCATCGCGCGATTCGATTCCATTAAATAATGAATTGACGAATCCATGACAAACGCCGTTTTAGCGAAATCCGACCGAAAATCCCCCGGAATTATCACGAATCCAGCAATACGCCGATCTCACTATCTTGAAATTCAGGTCGATTAGCACACAGCGCACAATAATCTGAATCTCTCAACAGGCCTTTGCGCAGCATGCGGCTGTCTGCTTTAGGTCACATCGGAGAATTCCATTTTTGCCGTTCGGCGGCGGCTCTGTAGTCTCCTGCCATTCCGGTTCACCCACGCCCATGGCAAGGAGATGAAAATGAAACGCACGACCCTCTCGCTGATTTCGCTTGCGTCGTTCGCCGCGATCCCCGCCGCGCACGCGCAGTCGAGCGTGGCGCTGTACGGCGTGATCGACACGTCGATCACGTACGTGAATCACGCGCAGGGCAAGGACAACGCATGGATGCTCGGCAACAGCAGCGCGGGCAACCTCTCCGGCAGCCGCTGGGGCGTGAAAGGCACCGAAGATCTCGGCGGCGGGCTGAAGGCGCTGTTCCAGCTCGAGAATGGCTTCGACCCGAGCAACGGCCGGCAGGGCCAGGGCGGCCGCCTGTTCGGCCGGCAGGCATTCGTCGGGCTGACGAGCGAGCGCTACGGCACGCTCACGTTCGGCCGCCAGTACGATCCGCTCGTCGACCTCGTGCAGGGCATCACCGCCGACAACTATCTCGGCAGCGTGTTCGCGACGCCGGGCGACGTCGACAACTACGACAACAGCTTCCGCGTCGACAACGCGGTGAAGTACACGTCGGCCGTGTATTCGGGCCTGCAGTTCTCCGCGATGTACTCGTTCGGCGGCATCGCCGGCAGCACCGGCGCCGCGCAGTCGTATTCGGCGGCCGTGTCGTACAACAACGGGCCGTTCAGCGTCGCCGGCGGCTACTTCCACGCGACCAACAGCCCCGCGTCGAACGGCCTGCGCGACGGCTGGACCAGCTCGTCGGACGGCACCTTCGACGGCCCGATCAACAGCGGCTACGCGAGCGCGCATTCGATCGGCATCGCCCGCATCGCGGGCCAGTACGTCGCCGGCCCGTTCACGTTCGGCCTCGGCTACAGCAACGCGCAGTACCGTCGCGACGCAAGCTCGGCGTTCGACTCGAACGAGCACTACAACACCGGGCAAGGCTTCGTGAACTACCAGGCGACCGATGCGCTGCTCGTCGGCGTCGGCTACAGCTATACGCGCTCGGGCGGCGATACGTCGGCGACCTATCACCAGGTGTCGGCCGGCGCGGACTACAGCCTGTCGAAGCGCACCGACGTGTACCTGAGCGCCGCGTATCAGCATGCGAGCGGCCAGACCGGCGACGGCCACGGCGGATCGATGGCCGCGCAGGCGTCGATCGCGTCGTACGGCTATGCGGGCACGAGCTCGCAGACGATGGTCAACCTCGGGCTGCGTCACCGCTTCTGAGCGACGGGGGGCGGCTGTGGGCGGTGTCGTGATGTCGCGGCGCCGGCCGGTCGGTATCGGATCGCGGATGCCGGATGGCGGATTCGCCAAGACGGCGGCTACGGCCGCCGCCGCCGTTTCCAGTTCGCGCAGCGGCGGCCGCACCATGTTCGTTTCACATCGCTGCATGATTCATCGCAGTATTCCGCATTCACGGAGCAACTGACGCGCGACGTCAGTATTGCGACTCCGCTCGAGCGTCGGCATGCGCGCGAAAATCAGCCGTTTTTACCGATTCCATCCGATCGCGCGGCGATCCCGGCGCAGCGGAAAATGCGCGATAAACGCACCGGCAAATGCAAAGGAAAGTTTGACGCGAGCCATTTGACTGCGCGCTATGGCACACTTCGCGTCTGCGTAATTTCCTTGCACCGGGCGGCCGGATCCCGCCCCATCCTGCCATGCCGCGTCATACTGCCCGTTCGATCAGCCACGCCACGCCGAAGATCGCCGCGACGATCGCGCTGTCGTGCGCGCTGCACGGAGCCGCGTGGGCCGATTGCCTCGACGACGCAGCCACGTTCCAGCACGTGAGCGTGAGCCTGTTGCGCGGCATCGCGCAGGTCGAATCGGGGATGAATCCGAACGCGATCAACACGAACACGAACGGCACCGTCGACATCGGCCTGATGCAGATCAACAGCACCTGGCTGCCGACGCTCGCGCGCGAAGGCATCACGCGGGAAAGCCTGTTCGATGCGTGCACCAACGCGTACGTCGGCGCGTGGATCCTGTCGCAGAACATCCGCCAGCTCGGCGCCAACTGGACCGCGATCGGCGCGTACAACGCCGCGTCGCCCGACAAGCGCCTCGCGTATGCCCGCAAGGTCTATGATGCAATCCGGACCATGCCGGATTCGCCGGATACTCCCATGCCCATCCTGCCTCCTTCCTTTACGCCGCCGCAGCAGGTGCAGGCGTACAACCCGTTCGCGAGCCTGAGCGTATCCGCGCCGCCGGCCGCACGGGCCCGCACGCTGTCACCGGCCGCCCCGCCGCCGCCGCAAGGCGGTCCCGCCGGCCCGGCCGGCACGTACAACTTCGGCTGGACCGTCACGGGCGCCGACCAGGCCAAGCCGACCCAGGTGTTCGACGACGGCGCGCGGATCTACGTGCAGTTCAGCGACATGAAGCATATGCCGGCGATCTTCACCGAAACGTCGTCCGGCCGCGTGCTGATGTCGTGGGAGCTGCAGTTCCCGTATGCCGTTCTGACGCGCCCCGCGCAAACGTTGATCTTCCAGCTCGGGCCGTTCGAGGCGCGCGCGCAGCGCGGCGCGGCGGGTGCAACGACGCAGGCAGGAGCTGGCGCGGCGGCGGGAGCATCACGTTCGGGGGCAACGACGGCTGCCACGACGCCTGCGGGGAAACCGCACGCGAATGCATCGGCCAAGCGCACGGCGTCGGCCGACGCGCTGTGGTATCTGAACACGCCGTCGACATCGGGATCGGCAGCGACGGCGAATACCGCCCCAACGACAACCTCGTCGGCGTCGTCGAACACGCCGGCCACGTGGCCCACCGCGGTGACGTCGAATACGCCGCCGCCGGCCGCCACACCTCAGGCGCCAGCCGCGCGCGTCAGCACCGACGCGCTCTGGTATATCTCGAAGTAACGCGCACGGGTTCGCACGCCCGTCGCGGCCGGCAAACGGCATGCGACTCGGCCGGCCCCGCCGGCCTCATCGATCACCCGCGCCGCACCCAGATCACCTTGCCGTCGCGAATGCCGAGGTCGCGGCGCTCCTCGCGATAGTCCATCGTGCCCGGCAGCGACTTGCCGTCGCGCTCGAGCACGCGCCACAGGCAGCCGTCGAGCAGTGCGGTCGCCTCGGCTTCGGTCTTGCCGATCAGCGCATCGTCCGGCGCCGCGTCTGCGCTGCACATCGGCGCGGTGTTTCGCGCCGCGCCGCCGACGGTCGCGTTGGGGTGCTTCGTGTTCATGTCCCCACATCCTGAAAAGGTTGCGCTCGCAACGAGTGCAACGAGCATCGCGATCGTGTTCTTCACTGGCTTCTCCGTGTCGCGGCCCGGCGATCCATGTACGACAGTCGCGCACGGCCGGGCATTGCATGCGTGATGGGTGTCGCGCGTCACCGGCCGCTTCCTGACGGGTGCCGGCCGGCACACGGCGGCGTTGCGCGACGCGGTCGAATCGATTCGGCGTGTGTGCGTCGCAGGCCCGGCGTGGTGCCGGAGCCGCCTGCATGTTACCGCATGCGATGCCCGGCAACGGCGCGACGCCAACGCATCACGGGCGACATGCGTGCGCCAGTCTTTCGTTCAGAACTTGTAGGTCGCGCCCGCCATCCCGTAGTAGTTGCTGCGCGACTGGACGATCGGGCTGTCGCCGTAGCGGCCGAGCAGCCGCGTCACGCCGCCCGTCGCGAGCACCGACCAGTGCCGCGACAGGTTCCAGTTCCATGCGACCGACACCGTCGCACTGTCGATCCCGCCGCTCGTCGAATAGGGCCGGAAGCGGCTCGTCATCGACTGCGCATCGGTCACGCCGTAGAACGTCTGCGTATAGCGGCCGGTGCCGGCATGCACGCTGCCCGTCACGACGATCTCGTGCTGCGCGGTCTTGAACACCGGCACCGCCAGGTCGACATGCCCGGACACGCCGCGCGACGTATGCGTCACCGGCGTGTCGACCGTGACGCTCAGTTCGGCCGCGTCGAGCAGCGTCACGCCGGCCCGCACGCCGATGAGCACCGAGCCCGGAATCCGGCCCATCCCCTTCAGGTAGTCCGAACCCGGCAGGTCGAAGCGGTTCTCGTCCGCGCGGCCGGGGTCGTAGCTCACTGCCGCCGACACGAACGCACCGTGCGGCAGGTCCAGCCGGTAGCCGGCGCCTTCGCGACTATCGATGAAGAAGCCTTTGCCGAACTTCGCGGAAAGCCCCGGTGCGACGATGCCGCGATACTGGTTGCTGCCCGGGTAGCGCGGCGCGAACCCGCCGCCGAGCGAAATCGAATACTGGTTCTCCGCGTGAGCGGCCGCGGCAAGGGTCAGGCCGGCAAGCGGCACGCAATAGCGGGAACGGCGAAGGGTTGAGCGCACAATATTGAGATATGAGTGACGGAGCCCGCAGTCTAGGTGCCGCCGTGCAGCGGTGTTGTCCGTAATCTGCGGGGAATCTGTGCTCAATTGTGTTTGATTGTTCGCGATTGTCGTCCTGCTGCCCGGGGCGCCGGAACGCCGGCTAGAATTCGCGTGCCGCGCCGCGCGCCCGCGTGCGGGGAGCCGGGACGACGCGCGCATATCGAGGAGACCATGTACGACAATCCGCTCAAATACCGTGTGCTGCTGATCGAGGACGACGACCGCCTCGCGCAGCTCGTGCGCGAATACCTCGACAACTATGAATTCACGGTGACGGTCGTGCGGCGCGGCGACCTGGCCGTCGCGGCGGTGCGCGAGCACGAGCCCGCGCTCGTGATACTCGACCTGATGCTGCCGAATCTCGACGGGATGGAAGTGTGCCGGCGCATTCGCGCATTCACCAACGTCCCGGTGCTGATTCTCACCGCGCGCGCGGACGTCTACGACCAGGTCGCGGGCCTCGAAACCGGCGCCGACGACTACGTGACGAAGCCGATCGAGCCGCGCGTGCTGGTCGCGCGCGCCCGCGCGCTGCTGCGCCGGGCACGGCCGGCCGCGACGGAAACCCGCGCCGCCGCGCCCGACGCGCTGATCTTCGGCGAACTGACGATCTCGCCGCCGAACCGCACGGTCACGTGGCGCGGCGAACCGGTCGACCTGAAGACGGCCGAATTCAACCTGCTGCTGATCCTCGCGCGCGCGGCCGGCACCGTGCTGAGCCGCGACGACATCCTGAAGCAGTTGCGCGGGATCGAGTTCGACGGGCTCGACCGCTCGGTCGACTCCGGCATCTCGAAGCTGCGGCGCCGTTTCGAGGATGCGTCGTCGGAGCCGCACAAGATCAAGACGATCTGGGGCCGCGGCTACCTGTTCAGCCCTTCCGCGTGGGACGAATAAATGCTGCGTCCGTTGATCAGGCTGTACCTCATCGTGATCCTGTGCGGCGCCGGATCGATCGCGTTCATCCAGTTCTCGTTCGACCGGATCTTCTACGAACGCGCGGCGCAGGCGCAGCGAGACTCGCTGACCACCTACGCGTTCGTGCTGAACGATTATCTCGAACGCCATCCGGGCGCGCAGCGCACGCTCGCGCTGCGCGAGCTCGCGAAGCACGGCAAGGAAGGATTCGACTTCGTGACGATGGCTGAAGCCCGCGCGCAACTGAGCGGCGCGCCACTGCGCGACCTCGACGCCGGCAAGATCGCGATCGGCTATGACGGCAAGGATTACTACATGCCGCTCGCGGACGGTTCCGTGCTGCATGCGCGCCCGATCCAGCCCTTCGACCTCGACATCAAGATCTACGCCTACTTGCTGCTCGCGCTTGCCGCGCTGTTCGCGGTCGTGCTGTGGATCTCGTATCACTGGCGCGACCTGCGCAGGCTGCAGGCCGCCGCCCATGCGTTCGGCGCGGGCCGCCTGTCGACCCGCGTGAAGCTGTCCGGCCGGTCGAACATCTACGAGCTGTCGCAGCAGTTCAACGACATGGCCGAACGGATCGAGGCGTCGATCAAGCAGCAGCGCGAGATGATGCACGGGATCTCGCATGAGCTGAAGACGCCGCTCGCCCGCCTCGAATTCGGGCTCGCGCTGCTCGCCGAATCCGACGAGAGCGGCCGGATGCGCGAACGCCGCGACGAACTGCGGCGCGACGTGCGCGAACTCGACGAACTGGTGACCGAGCTGCTGACGATCGGGCGGCTCGAACAAGGCGCCAGCGAGCTCGCGCCGATGGACGTCGTCGTCGATGCGCTGATCGACAGCGTCGCCGGCAACGTCGCGAACGACCTCGCCGATCGCGGCATCACGCTCGACGTGTCGACGACCGGCGCACCCGCCACCCACGTGTGCGATCCGAAACTCGTCGCTCGCGCGCTGCTCAACCTGATCCGCAACAGCGCGCGCTATGCGGCGCGCACGGTGCTGCTGTCCGCGACGCACGATGCGTCAGGGGCGCTGGTGCTGAGCGTCGACGACGACGGCCCCGGCATTCCGGCCGCCGAGCGCGCGCGCGTGTTCGAACCGTTCCAGCGGCTCGATTCGAGCCGCGACCGGCAGACGGGCGGGTTCGGTCTCGGGCTCGCGATCGTGCGGCGCGTTGCGCTCGTGCACGGCGGCAACGTGCGGCTCGAGGATTCGCCGCTCGGCGGCGCACGCTTCGTGATTTCGCTGCCGGCGCGGACCTTGCCGGACTTCCGCGGCAACGCGCAGGCGAGTCCGGCATGCGGCCGGGCCGATCTCGCCGGCGCGGCTTCATTGCTCAGCTGAGCGGATGCGCGGCGGAGCGGTGGCGAGGTGGCGAGGTGGCACGGCGGCACGGCGGCACGGCGGCACGGCGGCACGGCGGCACGGCGGCACGGCGGCACGGCGGTACATGATGCGCCGCCCCACTCCCGCCCGCCGCGCATCGGACCGCCGCTGCATGGTCCATTGTCAGCGTAATCACGCGTCCGGCAGAATCACGACCTTGCCCTTGACCTGCCGGTTCGCCATGCGCGCGATCGCGTCGGCCGCACCCGACAGCGGCACGCGCTCGGTGATCGCCGGCCGCACCTTGCCGGCCGCGAACCATTGCGCCAGCTGGCGCATGTTCACCGCGTGCTCCGCGGGATCGCGCCGCACCGCGTCGCCCCAGAACACGCCGAGAATATCGCGCTCCTTCAGCAGCGCCAGGTTCAGCGCGATCTTCGGAATCTCGCCGGCCGCGAAACCGACCACGAGGAACCGGCCGCGCCACGCGGTCGCGCGCAGCGCCGCCTCGCTGTACGCGCCGCCGACCGGATCGTAGACGACGTCCGCGCCGCGCCCGCCCGTCAGTTCATCGACGCGGCGCCGCAGGTCCTCGGTCGCATAGTCGATCGTGTCGTCGGCGCCCGCTGCGCGGCACAGCGCGAGCTTGTCCGCGCTCGACGCGGCCGCGATCACGCGCGCGCCCAGCGCCTTCGCGATCTCGATCGCCGCCAGCCCGACGCCGCCCGCCGCCCCCAGCACCAGCAGCGTCTCGCCCTGCTGCAGACGCGCGCGCTGCTGCAGCGCATGCAGCGACGTGCCGTAGGCCAGCACCAGCGCCGCGCCCTGCTCGAACGTCATCCCCGGCGGCAGCGCCGCGATCTGGTGCACGTCGGCCACACACTGCTCGGCGAAGCCGCCGTGACCGGTGAACGCGACCACCTCGTCGCCCGGCTGCCACGCGCTCACGCCGTCGCCGACCGCGTCGATCACGCCGGCGAATTCCGCACCGGGCGAGAACGGCAGCGCCGGCTTCACCTGATACAACCCCTGGACGATCAGCGCATCGGGGAAGTTGAGCGACGCCGCCTTCACGCGAATCCGCACCTGGCCCGCGGCCGGTTCGGGAATCGCGACGTCGTCGATACGCAAGCGGTCGATCGGGCCGAATGCGGTACACATCAGGGCTTTCATGCTTTCCTCTCTCCTTGCGCGACGTCGCCGCGCATCGATACGGCAGCGGGACACGCCCGCGCAAGCGGCGCGCGGCGCACGCACATCGGCCTGCACCGCGGCACCGTCATCCGTGCATCGCGACGCTCAGAACCATGCGTCGCGCATCTCGAGCGTCGTCGTATCGACGCTCGCCAGCAGATCGAGCTGCGCATCCACCTTCGGCAGCTCCCAGCGAAAGAAGTAACGCGCGGCGGCGCGCTTGCCGTCGTGGAAATCGCTGTCGTGCCCGTGCGCGGCAAGCGTCACGTCGAGCCACAGCCACGCGACGACCAGATGGCCGAACGCCTCCAGGTAGACGCTCGCATTCGCGAGCCGTACCTGCGGATCGTCAAGCGCGGCCAGCGCGCGCGTGAGCTCGACGAGCCGCGCCCAGCGCCGCGCGAGCGCATCGGCATGCGAGTGCGGGTCGCCGTCCGCGGCCCGTGCGCGCTGGAGCGTCGCGCCGATGCGCGCATCGAGCGTGCGCAGCAGCGCACCGTCGTCCTGGCCGACCTTGCGGCCCAGCAGGTCGAGCGCCTGGATGCCGTGCGTGCCTTCGTGGATGGGGTTCAGGCGGTTGTCGCGATACAGTCGCTCGACCGGATAGTCGCGTGTATAACCGTAGCCGCCATGCACCTGGATTGCGAGATCGTTGGCCGCGAGGCACCACTGCGACGGCCAGCTTTTCGCGATCGGCGTCAGGATGTCCAGCAGTTGCGCGGCCTCCACGCGCAGCGCCGCATCGTCATGCGCGCGCGCTTCGTCGACGAGCCGCGCGCAGTACAGGATCAGCGCGAGCCCGCCTTCGACGTACGCCTTCTGCGCGAGCAGCATGCGTCGCACGTCCGGATGCGCGACGATCGGCGCCTGCGGCGCGGCCGCGTCCTTGCCGGCCGGTCCGAGCGCACGCCCCTGCGGCCGGTTGCGCGCGTAGTCGAGCGCGTGCAGGTAGCCGGTGTAGCCGAGCGCCACCGCGCCCGCGCCGACGCCGATGCGCGCCTCGTTCATCATGTGGAACATGTAGGCGAGGCCGTGATTCGGTTCGCCGACCAGATAGCCGATCGCGCCGGCGCGACCCTGCGGACGATGGCGCGTGCCTTCGCCGAAGTTCAGCAGGCAGTTGGTCGTACCGCGATAGCCCATCTTGTGATTCAGGCCGGCCAGCACCACGTCGTTGTGCTCGCCGCGCGCGGCGCCGTCGTCGGTCGGCAGGTACCTGGGGACGATGAACAGCGAGATGCCGCGCGTGCCGGGCAGAAGCCGGCCCTGTTCGTCGGGAATCTTCGCGAGCACGAGATGGACGATGTTCTCGGCCAGCTCGTGCTCGCCGCCGGAAATCCACATCTTGTTGCCAGTGATCCGGTAGCGCGGGCCGAGCGGCGACGCACACTCGAAATCGGCGCGCGTGACGATGTCGGACAGCGACGAGCCGGCCTGCGGCTCCGACAGGCACATCGTGCCGAAGAAGCGCCCTTCCAGCTCGGGACGCGCGAACGCGTCGATCTGCGCGGGGCTGCCGTGCGCGAGCAGCAGGTTGGCGTTCGCGACGGTGAGGAACGGATACGCGGCGGTCGCGATGTTCGCGGCCTGGAAGAACAGGAACGATGCGGCTTCGACGAGCTTCGGCAACCGCATCCCGCCGAACGCTTCGTCCTGGCCCGCGGCGATCAGGCCGGCAGCCGCGAAGGCCCGCACGGCCGGCTCGACTTCGGGGATCAGCGTCACGCGCTCGCCGTCGAACCGCGGCTCCTCGCGATCGCCGCGCGCCGCGTGCGGCGCGAACAGGTCGGCGGCGATTCGCTCGCTGGTATCGAGCACCGCATCGAAGGTCTCGCGGCTGTGCTCCGCATAGCGCGGCAGCGCGCCGAGCGCGTCGGCATCAAGCCAGTCGTACAGCAGGAACGCGAGATCGCGTCGCGACATCAGCAGACTCATCGTGACGCCCTCCGCGTGGCCTGCGTTTTCCCCATCGCCGACGGCCGCGCGTGCGCGGTCCGACCGTGCGCGGCCCGGTCGATCCACGGGTGCTCGATCGATGCATGCTCCATCACGTCTGTCTCCTGTCGACCAGAGTTAGCGCTTTAGCGCTTACTCTGGTCCCATGCTTCGCGGTCGACCAGAGTTGGCGCTTTAGCGCTTGCTCTGGTTCCATGCTTCGCGGTCGGGCGGCGCGTCGGCGCGCCCGTGGGCGCCGGCTGCCGGCACCGGATGATTGGGTCGGTGACTGCAAGTGCTGGCGCAGAATTTAGCACGGTCGTTCGCAAACAACAATGCTCCGGCTTCGCGCCTCCGTTCGACGAGCGCAAGTGTTCGATCGGTGCGCGGCGCCGGCGGCGCCGCCAACCCGTGCGCGCGCCGCACCCGGCGCGCGACAGCGTATCAACCGACCTTTTGCTTCGCGAGCTGATCAGCGACGGGCAGGCTGCGAATCCGCGTGCCGGTTGCCGCGAAGATTGCGTTGGTCAGCGCCGGCGCGACCGGCGGCAGGCCCGGCTCGCCCACGCCGCCGAGCGGTGTCGCGTAGTCGTCCGGCGCGACCAGATGCACGCGGATTTCACGCGGCGCCTCGTTCATCCTGAGCACCTGGAAGCCGTTGAAATTGCTCTGCTCCGGTTGCCCGTCCTTGAACGTGATCTCGCCGTGCAACGCGATGCCGAGCCCCATCACCACCGCGCCTTCGAGTTGCGAGCGCACGCGCTCCGGGTTGACCTGCGGCCCGCAGTCGATCGCGATGTCGACACGCGGCACCGAAATCGCGCCGTCCGCGGCCACCTGCACTTCGCACACGACCGCCGTGTACGACACGAAGCTGCGATGCGCGGCGATCCCCAGCCCGTGCCCCTTCGGCAGCTTGCGGCCCCAGCCGGCTTCGCGCGCGACCGTCTCGATCACGCGCCGCAGCCGTCCGGTGTCGACCGGATACAACGCCGGATCCTCGCCGTAGTTCACGTTCTTCACCGTGATGTGCGGCTCGAAACGCCGCGCCGGCCCGATCAGGTCGAGCAGGAAATCCTTCGGGTCGCGGCCCGCCGCGTGCGCGAGTTCCGACACGAAGCTCTGGATCCCGAACGCGTGCGGAATGTTGTACACCGAACGGAACCAGCCGATCCGCGTGTGCGCTTGCGCGGCCGGGTTCTCGATCCGTACGTTCGGGACTGCGAACGGCAGATCGGCGATACCCTGCGCGAGCTCGCCCGGCTGCTCGTGCACGACGCCGGCCCTGAAGGTCGACTGGATCGACGGCGCGACCGTGCGATGCTGCCACGCGACCACCTTCCCCGCCGCATCGAGGCCGCCGTCGAACGCTTCCAGCGACACCGCGTGGAAATAGTCGTGTGCGATGTCGTCCTCGCGCGTGAACGTCAGCTTGACGGGCGCCCCCACCGCCTTCGACAGCAGCGCGGCCTCCACCACGTAGTCCGGTTTCGACTTGCGGCCGAAGCCGCCGCCGAGCAGCGTCACGTTGACCGTGACGCGCTCGCTCGGCAGCGCGAGCGCCTTCGCGATTTCGTCGCGCGTGGTCTGCGGCGCCTGCGTGCAGGTCCAGACTTCGCAGCGGCCGTCGGCCACGCGCGCGACGGCCGCGGGCGGCTCCATCGTCGCGTGCGCGAGATGCGGAATGTAGTACGTCGCACGCACCCGCTTCGCGGCGCCCGCGAGCGCCGCGGCCGTATCGCCATCATCGCGGATCACGTCGCCCGGTTGCGCGGCCGCCGCTTCGAGCGTCTTGCGGTAGGCCGCCGAATCGTAGCCTGCGTGCGGCCCGCGCTTCCAGTCGATCTTCAGTCGGGCGCGTGCCTGGATGGCTGTCCACGTGTCGCGTGCGATCACGGCCACGCCGCCGAGCGGCTGGAACCCGGACGGCAGCGGCGCAGACGCGAGCTGCACGACCTTGACGACACCCGGCAGCTTTTCCGCGGCGGACGCGTCGAACGACGCGACCGTATCGCCATAGGCCGGCGGACGCGCGACGACCGCGTACAGCATGCCGTCGAGCCGCGTGTCGATCCCGTAGTGCGCGCGGCCGCCGACGATGTCGCGGCCGTCGATCAATGCCGTTTCCCCCTTGCCGATATAGCGGAACTCGGCCGGCGCCTTCAATGCCACGCTCTTCGTATCGGGTACGGGCAGCGCGGCCGCCTTCGCGGCCAGTTCACCGAAGCCGAGCTTGCGCCCGGTTTTCGTATCGACGACCTCGTGCACCGTCGCCTTCACTTGACGCACGTCGACGCCCCAGGTCGCCGCCGCGGCCTGCTCGAGCATCGTGCGCGCGGCCGCCCCCGCGCGGCGCAGCGCCGCGAAACTCTGGCGCAGGCTGCGCGAACCATCGGTGTTCTGGTTGCCGTAGCGCGGCTCGTCGCCGACGGCCTGCGCGACCTTCACGCGTGCCCAGTCCGCGCCCAGCTCGTCGGCGACCACGAGCGCGACGCTCGTGCGCACCCCTTGTCCCATCTCCGAGCGAATGCAGGTCACCGTCACCGTGCCGTCGGGCGCGATCGCGACGAACAGGTGCGGATCGTCACGCAAGCCGTGCGGCATGCCCGCGCCGCCGTACTGCGGATTCGGGCTGACCGGCGGCTGCACGGGCGCGGCCGCGCGCGCAAGCGACGGCACGCCGAACGCGAGCAGCAGTCCGCCGGATGCGAAGCCGAGCAGCAATGCGCGGCGGCTTTCGTTGTGGACGGAGAGTTCCGGCGCGTTCATGCGGCACCTCCGCGGCGCACCGCCAGCCGGATCGCCGCGCGGATGCGCGTATAGGTACCGCAGCGGCAGATGTTGCCGGACATCGCGTCGTCGATGTCGGCGTCGCTCGGATGGGGATTCGTCTTCAGCAGCGACGCGGCCTGCATGATCTGCCCGGACTGACAGTAGCCGCATTGCGCGACGTTCAGTTCCTGCCACGCTTGCTGCAGCGGATGGTTCACGTCCGTCGAGAGGCCCTCGATCGTCGTCACCTTCTTGCCGGCGGCCGCCGCGACGGGTGTGATGCACGACCGGATCGCGACGCCGTCGAGATGCACGGTGCAGGCGCCGCACAGCGCCATCCCGCAGCCGAACTTGGTGCCCGTGTGGCCGAGGACATCGCGCAGATACCAGAGCAACGGCATGTCGGGATTGCCGTCGAAATGCCGTTCGCCACCGTTGACGGTCAGCGTGATCATCGTTCACCTCCTGGTTGCGACGCCGCGTCGCGCGGGCGTCGTGTGGGGATTTGAACGGCGCTGGGCACATTCCGAACGACCAAGTGGGCCTGACGCCGTTTCGCTTTCCGGATTGCGACGGGTGACGACGCAATCGGGGCGATGCTGCCGCCTGGTTGCCTGTGCAACGGTTCGGCGGGATTCGCACCATTGCTCGTTCGCGTGGATCGCCGCGCGTATTATCAGATGAATCGCGGTTTGTCGTCGGACGGCGGGCGATTTGGGGTGATTCGGGCGATTCCGCGAACCTGCAGAACGCGCGATGAGTGCACGCGTTTCGGCATTGCGCGCATGCTCGCGCAGGCCGGACGTCAGCGCTTTCGCGGGACCGGCCTCGGCACCGTCAGGGCGCAATCCCGTGCTGCAATGCGCCGCCGATCCAGCGCTCCTCCGACGCCTGAAGATGGGCGCGCATCGCGGTTTGCGCCGCGATCGGATCGCCCGCTTGCAACGCCTTCAGGATCTGCTCGTGCTCGCGCACCGCGGCGGCCCAGGTTTCCGGGCTTTCCGAATGTCCGCGAATCGCGGCGGCAATCGGATCGTGTCGGCTATCGAACAACTCGCCCACGAAGCGGCTCAACACGGAGTTGCCTGCCACCTCCGCAATGAGCATATGAAACTGCCGGTCCGCGTCGACGGGCGATTTGCCCGCGACGGCGAGCCGCTTCATGCGCTCGACCGTGCGACGCAATCGGTCCAGCGTGGCTGCCGAGAATCGCGCAGTCGCCAGCACGATCACCGAACCCTCGATGGCCCCGCGCGCCTGCATCAGCTCCGACGGGCTCTCGCCCAGCGCCGGCACGCCGCCGCTGTCGCTCTCGCCCGGATCGCGAACGTAGACCCCGGAGCCGAGACGTATCTCGATCTGCCCGCCGATTTCGAGGGCGATCAAGGCTTCGCGCAACGACGGGCGCGAGACCCCGAGCGTCGTCGCGAGCTCGCGCTCGGGCGGCAGTCGCCCACCGGCGGGAATGCCTCCCTGACGGATCAATGCGAGGATTTGCGCGGCCACGGATTGGTAAAGCCGCTTGGGTTCTGTCTGCTTCATGATCCGAAAAATGGTCGACGGAATTGGCCGGAGCTTCGCGTTCACGCGGAGTCTATCACGGCGGCGAAACCCCCGACCAGCATGGGATAGACCCGGCACAAGGGTTTACACCATTGGTATGGTCACTTCAAAATAATCACAATTGGCTTGACCAGATGAGCGCTACATCCTCGAATTCATCGCAACTGGACTGGCCAGTTGCCGCTCGACGAACGCGCCAGTGACCAACGGAGACACGCATGACCCCTGCCGACTTGCGGCAATCGCCACCCCTTCCGCCCGGCGGGCCGACTGCTCGAACCGTCCTGCAGCTGCAGGGCGTGGGCAAGCGCTTCCCCGGCGTCGTGGCGCTCGACGGCATCGATCTGGATCTACGAGCGGGAGAAGTTCATGCCGTCTGCGGCGAGAACGGCGCGGGCAAGTCGACGCTGATGAAAATCATCAGCGGGCAATACCGCGCGGACGACGGCGTCGTCCTCTACGACGGGGCGCCCGTACAGTTTTCGTCCGCCACCGACGCACAAGCCGCGGGCATCGCGATCATTCATCAGGAACTGAACCTGGTGCCCCACTTGTCGGTGGCGGAGAACATCTACCTGGCGCGCGAGCCGAAGCGCGGCCCGTTCGTCGACTACCGCGCGCTGAACCGCGCCGCACAGTTGTGTCTGCAACGAATCGGCTTGAACGTGTCGCCTACGACGCTGGTCGGCGCGCTCTCGATTGCCCAGCAGCAGATGGTGGAAATCGCGAAGGCGCTGTCACTCGACGCGCGGGTGCTCATCATGGATGAACCCACCTCGTCGCTGACCGAATCGGAAACGGTCCAGCTGTTTCGCATCATCAAGGAGCTTCGCAGCGAAGGCGTCGCCATCCTTTACATCTCGCACCGACTCGACGAGATGGCCGAAATCGTGGATCGCGTCACGGTGCTGCGCGATGGGCGCCACATTGCCACGAGCGATTTTGCATCGACGTCGGTGAACGAGATCGTCGCCCGCATGGTGGGCCGTCCGCTCGACGATGCCTACCCGCCGCGTCGATCCACGCCCACCGATCAGGTGCTGCTGAAGGTACGCGACCTGCAACGAACCGGCACGTTCGGCCCTGTGTCGTTCGAACTTCGCAAGGGCGAAATTCTCGGCTTCGCAGGCCTGATGGGAGCGGGACGCACCGAAGTCGCCCGCGCGATCTTCGGCGCGGAGCGGCCCGATGCCGGCTCGATCCTGCTGGGCGATACGCCGGTCGAGATCAACTCGCCGCGCGAAGCCATTCGCCACGGGATTGCCTACCTGTCCGAAGACCGGAAAAAGGACGGCCTCGCGCTGGCGATGCCGGTCGCCGCAAACATCACGCTGGCCAACGTCGCGGCGATCTCGTCGCGCGGCTTCCTGCGTTTCGCCGACGAAACGGCCATCGCCGAGCGTTACGTGCGCGAACTGGGCATCCGCACACCGACGGTCGCGCAGATCGCGCGGAACCTGTCCGGCGGAAACCAGCAAAAGATCGTCATCAGCAAATGGCTATACCGCGGCTCGCGCATCCTCTTTTTCGACGAGCCGACGCGCGGCATCGACGTCGGCGCGAAATACGCGATTTACGGGCTGATGGACCGCCTCGCGGCGGACGGCGTCGGCGTCGGCGTCGTCCTGATCAGTTCGGAACTGCCCGAGTTGCTCGGCATGACCGATCGCATTGCCGTGTTTCACGAAGGACGTATCACCGCGGTGCTTGAAACCGGAAAGACCAATCAGGAGGAGATCTTGCATCATGCATCAGGAAGAAGTCATGCTTGACATCACATCGGGCCGCACGCCGGCCGTCGATAAACAGGCACGGCAGCGACGCCGCGACCTGATCCAGAAATTTGCCGCGCTGGGCAGCCTGGTCGTGCTGATCGTCGCGTTTTCGCTGACCAGCGCCGCATTCTTCTCCGTCGGCAACCTGATGACCGTGTCGCTTCAGGTGACGTCGATCGCGTATCTCGGCGTGGCCGCGACGTGCGTGATCATTACCGGCGGCATCGACCTGTCGGTCGGATCGGTCCTGGCACTGGCCGGCGTTGCCGCCGCGCTGCTCGTCAAGGCCGGCATTCCGGTCCCCGTCGCGATGCTGGGCGGCATGCTGGTCGGCGCTGCATGTGGTTGGGTCAACGGGATCTGCGTCACGCACATGGGGCTGCCGCCGTTCATCGCCACCCTCGGCATGATGCTGGTCGCCCGCGGGCTCGCGTTGCAGATCACCGGCGCCCGACCCGTGTCGGGGCTCGGCGACGCGTTCGGCGAACTCGGCAACGGCGCCCTTTTCAAGATCTCGCACATCGGGGCCGACGGCTTTCCCGACACGATCTTTCCCGGCATTCCGTACCCGGTCGTCATCATGGTGGCCCTGTTCGTGGCGGTCTCGGTGCTGCTGTCGCGAACGTCGCTCGGCCGCCACATCTACGCGGTCGGATCGAACGCGGAAGCGGCACGTCTGTCCGGCGTGAACGTGCAAGGCGTCAAGCTGTTTACCTACGTCCTTTCCGGATTGCTGGCCGGCGCCACGGGCTGCGTACTAATGTCGCGTCTCGTCACGGCGCAGCCGAACGAAGGCGTGATGTACGAACTCGACGCCATCGCCAGCGCGGTGATCGGCGGCACGTCGCTGATGGGCGGCGTCGGTACGATCTCCGGCACCGCCATCGGCGCATTCGTGATCGGCGTGCTGCGCAACGGCCTGAACATGAACGGCGTGTCGAGCTTCATCCAGCAGATCATCATCGGTGTCGTCATTCTCGGCACCGTGTGGATCGACCAACTCCGCAACCGGAAGTTGTAATCACAAGACGAAGTTCCAACCACCAACAAGGAGCGAGACATGAAAAAACTATCCGTACTGGCAGCGGCGGCAATCTTGTGCGCGATGTTCGGCGCGCATGCGCAGGCCGCCGGAGGCGAAATTGCCGTGATCGTGAAGACGGCCAATTCGAACTACTGGCAGAACGTGCAGAAAGGCGCCACCGCCGCCATGGCCAATGCGAAGGGATACACGATGACGTTCCAGGGTCCCGCCGCGGAATCGGCGATCGCCGACGAAGTCAACATGGTCGAGAACGCGGTGAACCGGCATGTCGCCGGCATCGTCCTCGCGCCGTCGGATCCGGATGCACTCGTGCCGGCCATGAAGAAAGCGTGGGAAGCACATATTCCGGTGGTGTTGATCGACTCGACCGTATCCGATGCCGGCAAGCAGTACTACCAGTCGTTCCTGTCGACCGACAACGCGAAAGCCGGTGAGCTCTGCGCGAAGGCGATGATCGACCGCGTCGGGCAGACCGGCAAGGTCGCGGTCATGTCGTACGTGCCGGGTGCCGGTTCGGAAGTCGGCCGCGTCGGCGGATTCCGCAAGTACATCGCCGCGCATTCGAAGTTGCAGGTGGTGGGGCCGTTCTATTCGCAGTCGCAGATGGCGAATGCGCTGAACCAGACGACCGACGTCCTGTCGGCGAACCCCGACCTCAAGGGCATTTTCGGCGCCAACGAACCGACCGCCGTCGGGATGGGGCGCGCGCTGCAGCAGTCGGGCAAAGGCGGCAAGGTCGTGGCGATCGGTTTCGACGGCAATCAGGACCTCCAAGGATTCGTTCGAGACGGCACGATTCAGGCCATCGCCGTTCAGAGCTCGTACCAGATGGGCTACAAGGGCATCGAGACCCTCGTCAACGTGATCGAGCGCAAGCCTGTTTCCAAGCAGGTGGACACGGGCGTGCTGATGGTCGAAAAGCAGAACCTCGACTCGCCCGCGGCGAAGAACGTCCTGTACTGACGAACGCGCCGTCGCGGCGGCTCTGCCGGGCCTCCCGTCGGCATCTCCTCCATTCACATACACGCCATGAAAGCCATTGCAACGCACGCGCTACCCCGTAGCGGATTGGTCATGAGCACACTGGGCTTCGGTTGCTCGCAACTGGGCGGCCTCTACAAGGCGATGTCGACCGCCGACGCCCATGCGCTCGTCGACTGGGCGTGGGATGCCGGCATCCGCTATTTCGACACCGCGCCGTTCTACGGCTACACGCTGTCGGAGCGGCGCGTCGGACAATCGCTGCAGGCGCGGGCGCGCAAACGCTATGTACTGAGCACCAAGGTCGGCCGGCTCATGCGGCCCGACGATACGGTTCAGCCCGGCGACGACGGTTGGGCGCACCCGTTGCCGTTCCGGCCTCACTTCGACTATACGTTCGACGGCATCATGCGTTCGTACGAGGACAGCCAGCAACGCCTCGGCATGCGCACAATCGACATCCTCTATGTTCACGACATCGGTGCCGCCACGCACGGCGATCGGCATGCCCACTACTGGGAACAGCTGACCCGCGGAGGCGGATTCCGGGCGCTCGCCGAGCTGCGCGATGCCCGTGCCATTTCCGCCATCGGACTCGGCGTCAACGAGTGGGAAGTCGCCGTCGATGCGATGCAGGAGGCGGATCTCGACGTCGTGCTCCTCGCGGGCCGCTACACGCTGCTCGAACAGGAGGCGCTTTCGCCGTTGCTCGATAGATGCGTGCGCAACGATGTCCGGATCGTCGCCGGAGGCGTGTTCAACTCGGGCGTGCTGGTCGGAAACGGCAAGTTCAACTATGCGGATGCGCCGGCCGAAGTGATCCGAAAAGTCGCGCGTCTCGCCGACGTATGTGCCGGCTTCGGCGTACCGCTTGCCGCGGCCGCACTTCAGTTTCCGCTGGCGCACCCGGCCGTGGTGTCCTGCGTGGTCGGGGCGCGCAGTATCGAGCAGTTGCAGAAGAACATCGCATGGCTCGAAACGCCGCTTCCGCCGGAGCTGTGGACTGCGTTGCAACACGATGGGCTGATCACCGCAGCCGCGCCGGTTCCGGAGGTGTGCGCGTGACGTTCCGCATCGACGCTCATCAACACTTCTGGCAGATGGCCAGTCGCGACGGTTATTGGCCCCCGCAAACGCTGGACGCCATCTATCGGGACTTCGGTCCGCAGGATCTCGAACCGCTGCTTGCGCGCTCCGGTGTGCAGCGGACCGTCGTTGTCCAGTCGCTACCGACTCAGGAAGACACGCGCTATCTGCTCGACGTTGCATCCCGGACGAGCTTCGTGGCGGCCGTCGTCGGATGGGTGGACCTCAAATCGACGGATGCGCCGGCCGATATCGCGTCGCTCGCCCGTGATCCGAAATTCCGCGGCATTCGCCCGATGCTGCAGGATCTTGCCGATGACGACTGGATCGACGATCCGGTTCTCGAGCCGGCCATCGACGCCATGCTCGCGCACGATCTCGCTTTCGATGCACTCGTCACGCCGCGCCATTTGCCCGCGCTGCTCGCGTTCGCGCGCCGCTACCCGCGCCTTCGCATCGTGATCGATCACGCCGCGAAGCCACCCATCGCATCGGGCCGAAGTGAAGCGTGGCACGTTGCGATGAGCGAACTCGCCGCGCATCCGAACGTGCACTGCAAGCTCTCCGGACTGTGGACGGAAGCCGGCCCGCATCCCGATCTCCTGCGCGTCGAACCGTACGTGCGCGCGGTCTGCGACTGGTTCGGCGCGTCCCGGCTGATCTGGGGCAGCGACTGGCCCGTCTCGCGCCTTGCCGGCCATTTTGGTGACTACGGCGCGTGGCTCGCATGGTGCGAACAATGCTGCGACCGCTTCCTCGGGCCCGACGCACGTGCGCGCGTTTTCGGCGGCAATGCATGCCACTTCTACAGAATCGATCGGCCGTCCGGCGATCAACACGCTCAATAACGAGGACGTCACCATGCTCAGCATCATTTGCGAATCGCCCGGCGTACTGCGCCACGAAGATCGCGCACCGCCTTCCCGCGCCGATGGCGAGATATTGTTGCGCGTGCAGCGAGTCGGTATTTGCGGCACCGACATGCATATCTATTCGGGCAATCAACCGTACCTGCAATATCCGCGCGTCATGGGCCATGAACTGTCCGCGATCGTGGCCGAGGCCGATCCCGGCGCGCATGTCGTGCCAGGAGACGCGGTCTATGTGATGCCCTATCTGTCATGCGGACAGTGCATCGCGTGCCGACAGGGCAAGACCAATTGCTGCGTCAACATCAAGGTGCTCGGCGTGCATCGCGACGGCGCGTTGACCGAATATCTGTCGGTGCCCGCGCAGTTCGTGCACAAGGCCGAAGGGGTCACGCTGGACCAGGCGGCAATGATCGAATTCCTGGCCATCGGTGCGCACGCGGTGCGGCGTGCTGCCGTGTCCGCCGGCCAAAGAATCCTCGTGGTCGGTGCGGGGCCGATCGGCATGGCGGCGATGCTGTTCGCCCAGCTGAGAGGCGCACACGTCACGTGCCTGGACACGCGCGCCGATCGCCTTGCGTTCTGCCAAGAACACTTCGCCGTTGCGACGGTGCAGACGGGGCCGACCGACGTCGACGAATTGTCGACGATGACCAACGGCGAGTTCTTCGACGTGGTGTTCGATGCGACGGGTAACGTGAAGGCCATGAATCGCGGTTTCGAGTTCATTGCCCACGGCGGCAAGTACGTGCTGATTTCGATTGTCCCCGGCGAGATCACGTTCTCCGATCCGGAGTTTCACAAGCGCGAAGCCACCCTGCTCGGCAGCCGCAACGCCACCGCCGAAGACTTCGAGACGGTCCTCGACGCGATGCGCGCCGGCCGCATTCCGGACAAGGCGCTCAATACACATCGGATGAGCCTGTCGGACGTTCCCGTCGAGTTCCCGAAACTGATGGAACCCGGGCAGACCGTCGTCAAGGCGCTGGTCGAGTGCTGACCGAATTCGCGGGAACCGTTCGAGATGAGTGAACCGATTCTTCAGTTTGGCACCAGCCGGTTTCTCCAGGCCCATGTCGCCCTGTTCGTATCGCAGGCGCTGGAGCGTGGCGATGCGATCGGCGGGATCCGCATGGTGCAGACCACCGACAATCCGGCAAGCCATGCGCGCATCGCCGCTTTGGCCCAGTCAGGCAGTTATCCGGTGAAGATCCGCGGCAGGGAACACGGCGCGATCGTGGATACGGTCGTCCACTGCCGCGCCGTGCGCGCCGCGTGGATCGCCGATCGCGACTGGGCGATGATCCGGCATGCGGTCACGCATGACGTCCGCGTGATTGTGTCGAACACGGGCGACGCCGGCTACCGTCTCGACGAGCGCGATTCGCCGGCGCTGCTCGCGCTGGAGAGTCACGTCCCGCGCAGCTTCCCCGCCAAGCTGCTCACGCTGCTGCATGCACGATGGCGCGCACGGCCCGGTGCGGGCGTGTCGATCTTTCCGTGCGAACTCGTCGCGCGCAACGGCGACACGCTGCGCACGCTGGTCATCGGCCTCGCTGAACAATGGGCGCTGCCCGCGCCCTTCGTCACGTACCTGTCGCAACGATGCATCTGGGTCAACTCGCTGGTCGACCGGATCGTGTCCGAACCGATCGAACCGGTGGGCGCCGTGGCCGAGCCCTACGCGCTCTGGGCCATCGAACGACAACCGGGCATGGAACTGCCGTGCACGCACGAACATATCGTCGTGACCGACGACCTGCTCAGCCACGAGCGGCTCAAGCTGTTCTTTCTGAACGTCGGGCATACCTGGCTTGCCGACCAGTGGCTCGTGCAGCGCCGCAGCAGCGCGCAGACCGTGTTCGACGCGATGAACGATACGACGCTGCGCGAGGGCATCGAGGGCGTCTGGGGCGAGGAAGTCCTGCCCGTGTTCGATGCGCTCGGGATGCGCGTTCGCGCTGAGCAATACGTTGCAAGCGTGCGCGAACGGTTTCTTAATCCGTATCTGAACCATCACATCGCGGACATTGCCGGCAACCATGTCGAAAAGGTCCGGCGGCGGATTCTGCCGCTGATCGAACTGGCCGATTCGCTCGGGGTCGCGCCTGATCAGACGCGGCTGCGCGATACGCTCGCGCGGCATGGCGTGACACCCTCAACCAAAGAGGCAAATGCATCATGAATGATCGGATGGTCGTCACTCTTCACGGCGACGACAACGTAGCGGTGGCATTGAGAACGTTCGAGGCCGGCACGACAATTGAAGTGAACGGCCTGTCGATGATCGCTGTGACGTCCATTCCGGCGGGCCACAAGATAGCGACCCGTCGCATCGTGCGAGGCAGCCCGGTGATCAAGTACCGGCAAACGATCGGTGTCGCGCTGAACGATATCGCGCCCGGCGAGCATGTTCACGTTCATAACGTCGGGATGCCCGAGCATCACGCGCATCGTGCCGCGCACATCGATGCCGGTCACGCGCTCGCGCCGGCAGACCGATTGGAGACGTTTCAGGGTTTCGTGCGCGCGGACGGACAGGTTGGCACACGCAACTACATCGGGGTCATCGCCAGCGTCAACTGTTCCGCCAGCGTCTGTCACGCGATTGCGGACGCGTTCAAGGGCGACGCGATGGCTCCGTTCGAATCGGTGGACGGCGTAGTTGCGATCACGCATCAGAGCGGCTGCGGGATGTCCGCAACCGGAGACGGCATCGCCGTACTTCGTCGCACGCTGACCGGCTACGCGTGCAATCCGAACTTCGCGGCCGTGCTGCTGGTGGGCCTCGGTTGCGAGGTGAACCAGGTCGGTGCCCTTGCAACGTCCGTTGAAACAACGCACGGTGCGCCGGTCAGGACCCTCGTCGTCCAGGATGAAGGCGGCGTGCGCGAAACCGTCGCGCGCGGCGTCGCGATCGTCCGCGAAATGCTGACGGCAGCCAATCGCATGACGCGTACCGAAGTTCCCGCCGCGCGGCTGAAAGTGGGCCTGCAATGCGGCGGCTCCGACGGCTACTCGGGGATCACCGCGAATCCCGCGCTCGGCGCAGCGGTTGATCTGCTCGTTCGCCACGGTGGCACCGCCATTCTTTCCGAGACACCGGAGATCTACGGTGCCGAACATTTGCTGACCGCACGCGCTTCCGGCGTCGTAGCCGAGCGGCTCCTCGACAAGCTGCGCTGGTGGGAACGGTATGCGGGCGAATCGGGCGGCGACATGAACAACAACCCTTCGCCCGGCAACAAGGCCGGCGGCATCACGACCATTCTCGAAAAGTCGCTCGGCGCGGTTTCGAAGGGCGGCAGCAGCCCGCTCAACGCCGTCTATGACTATGCCGACCGCGTATCGGAGTCGGGCCTGGTCTTCATGGACACGCCCGGCTACGACCCGGTATCCGCAACCGGACAGATCGCCGGCGGCGCCAATCTGGTGTGCTTTACGACGGGGCGCGGCTCAGTGTTCGGCTCCAAGCCGGTTCCCACCATCAAGCTGGCGACGACCACCGGACTATTCGAGCGGATGCGCTCGGATATGGACTTCAATGGTGGCGAGATCGTCGACGGTTCGCTTTCCGTCGGGCAGGCCGGGGCGCAACTGTTCCGGTTGATGCTGGACGTCGCGTCGGGCGTACGCACCTGCAGCGAGCAGAACGGCATGGGCGACCGCGAGTTCGTGCCCTGGCTGCGCGGCCCGATCATGTGATGCCCCGCCCTGCTCCCACCCATCTCCGGCAATCGCCACCCATGGACATGAACCCGCCCGAATCGGCGCCGCGCGATCGCACAAGCGAATTGCGGCTATCGGCGCAGCAACAAGATTTGCTCGATGAGGCGCTCTCGCTCCTGATCGACATGCGCTCGCACGCGCTGGACATTGCGGCTCAGGTCTGTCGACGTCAAGGCGGCGTCGTGCCGGATGTCCACGATTTTCAATTGCCCGCGATCATCGACCTGCAACGGCGGCTTGCGGCAGCATGTGTAACACCCGACGTGACGGTGTTGCATTCGGAATCGCAAGCGGCCACGACCGTACTATTCGGCATTCCGCGACGATCGGGCAAACGTGCGGCACGTATTTCGTTACCCGTTAATACGTGATCCTGAGCAGTCGACGGTTCACGCTCGCCGAGCGCTTTCCAACATGAGGTCGCTATGCGCTACTGTCTCGCACTGGATCTGAAAGACGATCCTGATCTGATCGCTCGCTACGAGGAGCATCACCGTGCCGTATGGCCCGACGTGCTGCGGCATCTTCGCGAGCATGGGGTGCGCGGTATGGAAATTTTCCGCCTCGGCACGCGCATGACGATGGTGATGGACACCGATGACGCGGTGTTCAATGCCGAACGCATGGCCAAAGCCGCGGAAGCAAATCCGACGGTTCGTGCTTGGGAAGACGTGATGTGGACATTCCAGGCCCCAACGCCGTGGACACCGGCCGGTTTGAAGTGGACACCGATGACCTGCATATTCGATCTGCGAACGCAGACGTGAGCGTGCGACTCGCGGACATCGTTTCCTTGAGTTTCGCCACGATCACCTGAATGGCATCAGCCGGTGCCCTTTCGCGCGGCGGGCGCCGGCTTCAATGGATCGTGCCGCCTACACGTCGATCCACGCGCCGGTGCCCTGCCGATACTGGATCACACCGCCGTTGAACCGCACCCGCAGGTTGCCATCGGACAGCGGAACCCATGTCGTCATGTCGAGGCTCTGCATCAGCCCGGCGAAGAAATCTCGCAGCTGTTGCGGCTCTTCAGCCTGCCAGACTTCGATGCGCCCGAGGCACGCACGGAGGTTGCCGGTCGGCTGCATGATCGCGCCGACCTGTCCGGCCACGTTCGACGCCGGATCGTAGACCAGCGTACCGTCTGCGCTGACGATCGATAGATGGATCGCGCGCACGGACGTCGGTTTGCCCGGCGTCTGCTCGACGAGCGCGATGCAGCTCGTCATCGCACCGAAATCGATTTCCGTCGCGTCTCCCCAAATGCGCTCGCCAACCGACAGCGGCGCGGGACCTTGTACGTTCTGAATGATGTAGGGCATGGGTTCCTCGCATGACTCGATGGGACTGCTGGTGGCGCAGCCGCGACGTGTTCGGGAAGCGGACGTGCGTCGGCCCTGCTGCTCACTTTCCGCCTCCGGGCTGACGGCGCGGCGGATCGTGTCGATTGATTCTTTGTCGCTGAGCACACCGGAGTCAATCGACCTGTGTTCACGGGGACGATTGCACGGGACGTTCGTCTTCGACTCGGTAATGGATCTGCCTGTCGTGGCCGACGCGGGTTGCTTCTCCGTCGTCGTGCGGGCAGGCGATCTCGGTGGTGCACACGGTAGCCATTTCTTGATCTGTCGGTGTACTTATTGTTTCTCCGCTCACTCCCGAGGATCGGCAGGTTGGAAGTCCGCCGCCACCGGCTCGCACTACGCACCCTTCTTGTCCAACAGCGCCTGATACTTCTGCAGACTCTCGTCGATCTTGTCGAGCGCGACGCTCGCAGCCTCCCCTTCGATCGCTTCCGCGGCGCCCGCGACGAGCGCCGCGGTCGCGACGAACAGGTCCGTCAACAGCAGGCCCATCGCATCCATCGCCATCCCGGACACGTTCTCGTCGATGGTCTTCTGCGCGAGATCCTTCATCAGCACGCTCTTGCCCGCGATCGCCAGCGACGTCGACGCCTCGAAGTAGTTGGCCGCCGCCTGCGCAACCATGCCGCCCGCCTGCGTGATCAACATGTTCGGACCGACCGCGATCTGCGTCGTCGCGTAGGACGCCGCTTCCGCGTTGATCGCCTGCACGGTCTGCAGCGCGGAGCCGCCGGCTCCGGCCCCGCCCGCGATCTCGTTCGGCGCCTTCAGCGCATCGGTGAACCTGCGCAGCCGGTTGACCGGCCACGCGCGCGCGCCGACCTTCGACGCCGCGGCGACCGGCGCGACATCGGCTGGCGTCGCGGCGTCGGCTTCGGCTGCGGCGTCGTCGACGTCGCCCGATGTCTGTGGCGCGTCGTCGCCGCGCCCGCCCAAAAGGCCTTTCATATTCATGGTTCAGGTATCCCGAGAGTCTGCACGTGCTAATGCGTGGTACCCGTGTGCGGCCCGCTCGTCGCGCCGTGCGGCGCGCCACCCGATGCGGCGCCCGATGCGCCCGCCGACGCCCCCTTCGGCGACGCTTCGACGGACAGGATCATCGCCACCGCTTTCGACACGACGGCATTCGAAATCTGGTTGAGCGCCGCCTGCTGCTGCGTCATGTTCTGTGCGGAGATGCCGACGGCCTGGCTGAACATCTGGTAAAGCGTGCCCAGCGCCTGGGCCGGGGATCCGGCCACGACGTTGACATTGGTCTGCGTCAGCGCGTCGGTAACCTGCTCATTGACTTTGTCTGCCACGAGGCCTCCTCGAATCTCGGCTCCGGCATGCGGTTGAAGGAACGGGCGGGCCGGCAGGCCATCGACACCGCGTATGTCGTTAGGAACGCTGCGTCCCCGCATTCGTGAACGTGCTCAAGCGAGGCCGTCGCGCAATTTCTTGCGCAGCAGCTCGACGCGCTTTCTGGCAAGCGGCTCGTTGATGCCGAGCGTCGCCGCGATATGCGGATACGGCATGTCCTCCTCGAACTTCAGCGTGAACAGCATCTGCTGCTGCTGCGGGAGCATCGACAGCGCCTGGTCGAGACGCAGCAGTTGCTGTCGGTGCACCAATTGCTGCTCCATCGACGGTGCGTGGCCCGCCAGCTCGGCGACGTGATCGTCGTCCCAGCTCGAGTCGTATTCGAGCATGCCGTTTTCGCGCTGACGCTGGCGCGCGCCAGAGAGGAACGCGTGGTTTAGCGCCAGAAAGAGAAAGCCGGCCAGGTTCCGAACACGCTCGGGCGAACGCTGCAGGTAAATGTGAACCTTGAGTGCGGTATCCGAAAGCAGTTCGTCGGCACGGTAAATGTCCCCCTTGCACAAGAGGCGCGCGCGCCGCCGCAATTTCCCCTGCATTTCACGCCACGTACGATCGAGCTGCTGCGCCTGTGACGCGGCCGGCGGGGCAGCGTGCGGGTTCGAGGTTGTCATTCCGTGCCTCCGTTTTTATGGAAAACACAGAATCGATTTGATGCCGAGAGCGGCGCTGTTACCCGCGTTACACCGTTATTGAGATAATCGTTTTGGTCAATTTTCTTGATTATTGTGAACGGAAATTTTTAACCCACGGGCGTCGCCCGTTCCGCCGTATCAGGCACTCCGCCGGGCGTAAATAACGGCATTGCGATGAAAAAAGAACGACTGGCGTCGCGACGCGTTCGCGCGCCGGCACGCCGCTATCGATGTCGGTCGCCCGAACGTCATTGCCGCCAAAGTGCCGTCGCGTCCGGACTGCTCGTCGATTATTTCGGTATCTTCATTATTTTTTCACGCAGTACCAGAAGCAGCGTTTTCCGCTAGGTGGCCGCATCGTCAAACAACCTCGCACGGAAAACATGCCTGCCCTTGCTAACGCTCGAACGCTGCGCAATATACGGATACTCACCGATCTTCCGGAAAGCCTGCTCGCCCACGTCGAGCGGCATCTCATGCCGTGGCCCGAACACGGCAACCGAATGTTGTTCTTCAAGGGCGACCCGGAAGAATTCGTCGCCTTCGTACACCGCGGCCGCGTCTACAAGACACTGCACGAACCCGGCGGACGCGAAATCATTCTCGGCCATTCGGTGCCGGGCGAACTCATCGGTGAAAGCACCCTCCTTCGCGCGCACCGGCGCAGCTTCACCGCCCAGTTGAGTCACGACTGCCGCATTTCGCTGCTGCATCGCCAGCACTTCGCGCCGCTGCGGGCCAACGCCGATTTCATGGAGCGCATCTACGAGCAGCTGTGCCTGCACATCCACGAGTTGAGCGACTTCGCCGAATCGGCGTGCCTGTACCGGCTCGAAGCAAGGCTCGCGCGCCATCTGCTGAATCGCATGCAAGGGAACGACGTCGAAGTGGCACTGCCGGAGAATCAGAGCATCCTGGCCGCGATGCTCAACGTCAGCCGTCCGCGACTGAACGGCACGCTGCAGAAGATGCAGCGCGACGGCCTGATCCGGCTGCACGAACACGGTGTGACGATCGAGAAACCGGAGCGGCTCCGGTATATCGCCGACGCCAATTGATGCCGCGGCGCGCACGTCGTCGTGCGGTGCCGCGGCGTGAGGAGGTTGCGCGCACGAATATGCGGCGCGCGGTGAAGATCAGCTGCGCCAGTGACCGATGGCGTTCATCAACTGCGCGACGGCGGCCAGTTGCGACACGAAGCTGTCGTTCGACGATCGTGCCGCGGCAGCCGCCGCCACCGGCGAGCCGGCATAGAGCTGCATGATGCCGACGGTCGTCGCGGCGAGGTTGGACGCCGCCTGGTTCGCCTGCATCTGCACCGCGTTGTGAAGCAGGACCGCGGACGCGTGGCTGTTCGACTGCATGAGCGTGCCCAAGGCCACGGCGGGCGCTTCGCCCACCACCTTGACGTTGGCTTGCGTGACTGCATCGGCAATCGCGGCGGAGGCCTGTTCCGGCATGTCGTTACTCCTGTGGTTGCTCGCCGCAGCGGCGCGGTCGACGCGGTCACGGCGAAAGCATGAGTGGGTCGGTTGGCGAAGCGCGCCGCGCGGCCGTCGATGCGGCGCGGGCGGCGGCCTTCGCGGATGTCGGCACGACGTCGGGTGCCTGGCGGCGGCCACCGCGGCTGCCGCCAGGCGTCAACGCCGGGTTGCGCGTCAGGCGAGCGCCTTGCCGATCGCGAGCACGTCAGCCAGCACGGAAAGCACGCCGCTCGAGCCGATTTCCGTTGCGGCGGCGCCCGCGCTCGCCGGCCCGAGCGTGTAGAGCTGCATCGTCCCCACGTTCGTCGACGTCGGCAGTTGCACCGCGGCCTGCGACTGCTGCTGCACGGCGTTTTCGAACAGCACGCTGAGCGAATGGCTCTGGGCCTGGTACAGCGAGCCCGTCGCCATCGCGGGCGCTTCGCCCACGACCTTGACGTTGGTCTGCGTGACCGCATCGGTGATCGCGGCATTGACCGCGCAGGTCTTGCAGTCGCAGGCGTCGGTCGGGTCGCCAATGATCGGATCGTTTTCGTTTCCCATCGAGTTTCTCCTGGTTTGCGATCGGGCGCCGCATCGAATCGGCTCTGCCCGTTCTGTCAGTTCTGTCAGTTGCTCCGGAACACCACACGGCACCGCTGTGCTGGTGGCGGCCGCCGTGCTGCGGATCCGCGGCGCGGCGGCGGCATTGGTGATTCGTACCGCTTGCGCCGCCGCTCAACCACGGTGTTGCGACGGCGCCTTAACGTGCCACCGCCTTGCCGATCGCGATCACGTCGGCCAGCAGCGAGATGATCCCGTTCGAGCCGATTTCCGTGGCGGCCGCGCCCGCGCTTTCCGGCCCGATCGTGTAGAGCTGCATCGTCCCCACGTTCGTCGACGTCTGCGACTGGATCGCGGCCTGCGATTGCTGTTGCACCGCGTTCTCGAACAGGATGCTCAGCGAATGACTTTGGGCCTGGTACAGCGAGCCCATCGCCATTGCCGGCGCTTCGGCGACCACCTTGACGTTGACCTGTGTGACCGCATCCGTAATCGCGGGATTGACCTGGCACACTTGACACTTTTCAGCCATTTGTTGCTCCTTGGTTCACGTAGTTGAGAAGGCGCACATCGGGGCTGGCCGTTTTTTGCGTTGAGCCGCATGACCCGTGTGCTACTACATGGACGCTGGGCCGGGGGTGTCGTGAACGACCGCGGTGGCGGCGGCATCCGGTGCGGTTGATTCGGGCGATTCGGGCGTGGTGGCGCCGATACTTTGGAGGCGGTCGTATATCGCATCGAGCCGGACGGTGAGCAAATCGACGTATTGCCGGAAGCATGCATCGATTTCCTGCCGGATGAGGCCCGTCAGCTGTTCGCCAATCAGCGCCATTGCCTCGCGTGTGCTGTCCTGGATGTCGGCCGCGCCGGATGCCTGAGCGTCGGCCGGCGGCTCGTGCGCGTCGAGTACGCCGGACACCTTCCGCTGTTCCGACGCCAGCATGCCGAGGGTTGTTTCGTTCTGCGCATCGATCGTCTGCAGGATGCCGCGCATCTTCTCGTACGCCTTTTGCTGGTTGAGCTGCAGGAAATGCTTGATCTGCTCGCGCGCCTCCTGCCGGGTTTTCGGCTGTGGCAGCGGTGGGTTCGCGGGGTGCGCCTGCGTGGCGGCCGTGCCGACGGTTGGCGCCGGCTGGTTGGCGTGCCTGCTCGGCAGCCGCTCCAGCAGTGCCTGTTCTTCGCCCGGCTCGAGTGGCCGCCCCAATCGCTTCTCGGCGAACCGTCGCAGCAGCGGGTCAAGTGCTTCGTTGCTCATGGCTCACACCTCCTCGATGTTCGGCCGCTGTGCCGGTGCGTGCGGGGCGGGTTCGAGGTCAGATGGATGCGGCGCAGACACGCGTGCGTCGGAGTGCTGCAACGGATATCGCATGATGTTCTCCCGAGAATGGATGCGCGACGGCCTTGCCGGAAATTCGGCAGGACTGCTGCAGGGACGAACCATGCGAAGGGTCTGTGAAATCGGTTGTCGTTGCGTCGGTGCGTGTTGATAGATGGATTGCGTGATCGCTACGCTCACGATCGTGGACAACTACACGCGGGAATGGTTGACTTCTCGCGTCCACGCGAGCCGACCGACATCGCGAAGAACGAATCATTCAAGGGGCGCTTCCGGGGAAGAATGCCTAGACCGGCGAGCCCACCAGCTGACGAAGGTGGACTCAGCGGGGTACGGTCCGGTGCCAACGATGCATTAGCCAGAAGACAAATCCCGACGCTCGGGTACCGGGGGATGCCATGACAATCAAGACGCGCATCGAGCGACTTGAGGAGGCGCTCGCTGCTCAGTCCGTCGAGACGAACGTTACCTATTGCGTGCTGATCTACGATCCTAGCAACCCGCCGGACTTCGACGCGGTTGCGCGAGAGCGCGACCTGACTCACGTCGTTTGGTTACCGGATAACGGCCGTCGCGACCGTGAAAAAAGGGGGGTGCTATGCGGCGAAAATACACAAACCCTACCCGGTGAGCGAGGCGACGACTGAACTCGTCGTTTTGCCTGCCCTCCCGCGTCAACTTGCACAACCTCGACGCTGTGCGCCGGGAAATGGCGAAAGTCTACCGCGACATGCGGACGAACCGGATCGACAGCCAGGACGGCGCGCGCTTCGTCTTCGCGCTGTCGCAGATCGCGAAGATGTTCGAAATGTGCGATCTCGAACAGCGCATCAGTTCCTTGGAACGGCAAACCAATGTGTTGTGAGTCGGTGCGCGTGACCGCCATGTTGGCCCCGTTTCAATTTTGCAACCGGAAGTGCGGTCGGGACGTCTTCAAGTGAGCCAATGTTCCTGCTTGATGGCGATAGCCGTTCTACAAGTCGAATCTGGTACGAATACGCGAACCCATGATGTCTCGCGATGAAGCGGAAACGCGCAAGAATCTTTCTTGTGCGCATTTAGTACGAGCACGTCCTCACACAATTGAGGGTTTACAGGTGGGGTAAGCACGAAGTAGGTCTAGTTTCAAAGCTGAATCAACACGGTATGGGTGCTCTGCCCGACATCGCTTCCCCATTCTCTAACCGATCTCGGCTGCGCGTCAGGGAGAGGTGGCATATCTGATGCATGCTCGATTCACGCGCGTTCTGCGCTAAATAGAAATCGGGGAATAAACAACAAGCGCGTTGGCGGCGACCATCGGCTGGTACACGGCGCGCAATGCGAATCGGGGAAAACGATGAAAACGATATGGGTAGTAACGGGACTGTTGTCCCTGAGCGGTTGTGCCTCGATCATCGACGGCTCGACGCAGGTGGTGTCCGTCGAGACGCGAAGCGCGGCGGAAGCGGTGACCAGCGCGAGCTGCAAGCTTACGAACGATAAGGGTACGTGGTTCGTCACGACGCCTGGTTCAGTTTCTCTGCATCGATCGATGGGGGACCTAAACATCAAGTGTGACAAGGAAGGGCGCGAGCCGGGTATCTCTACCGTGGCTTCATCAGCGCGCGGCATGGTCGCCGGCAACCTTCTGTTCGGCGGCATCGTCGGCACGGCAATCGATATGGGTACGGGAGCCGCTTACGACTATCCGACGCTGATTACCGTCAGCATGGGTGCGGCGAAAATGAGTGCGGCTCCTGCGGCTGCGAGCGGGGCACCTTCAATGATCCCAACGTCTTCTCCGGCACCGTCCCCTGTCGGCACTGCCGCAGCAACTCCCGTTGCTGGTCCAACCGAAGCGCGAAACTTCGCCCTCCTCCCGTCGTGCTCGACGATCACAACCGGGCCGCGAGTTAATTGCACGATCCCCTGACTACCGCGAGAAGGTGCGACGCGCGCCAGCAAAGGGCGGCGATGCCGCCCATTCACCAACAGGAAAACACCATGAAGGTTCATCAGCATCACGCCGCAAGCATCATCGCGACGAGCGCGCCGATTGTCGACGCACATCTCCAAACGGTCGCGGTTACGCAACAGGACACGCAACCGAAACGCATCAATGACGATAACACCGGAGTTCAAACAGTGCTTGTCATGCTACAGCGGGCGCGCTGACGTGCAGTTCGCATACACGATCGCGTCCGACGGCGCGCTACTGGCCCGCGAGCGCAGTGTGCACGATGGTAAGTGGATGTCGTTCGAATCGAGCCTGCATTATGCCGAGTTCATCAACCTTCGCGCGCCGCCCGACGTGCTCGCCGAGTCCGGCAGTCGGTCTGGACCGATGATCGCAAATGGGTCACATGTGCGCAACTCATCGCGTGGCACGCCGCCGCCATCGAGGCCCTTGAGTCGTACCGGGCGCGCTTTCCCGGCAAGACAGAGAACATTCAAATGCGCAAGCGCGAGGTCGCCATGCTTGAGGGCGCGCTCGACGAATACGATCAGAAAGGCAGCACGCAGTGACGACTGTGCTGGCCCGCGTCGCCGCGATTCCGATGCCCGAGCAGGTTCGCGTGCTGCGTGATTAACATGTTTAAGCACCGGCTAGAGACGGGGCGCTGCCAGCGGCGTCATTTTTGTCATGTATTTCGTCGCGCCGTCGATTGTCGCCTGCAAGGCCGATCACTCCGACTATCGCGCGATCCCGACGACGAACTTTCTTGTCGGGTGGGCGGTCATCGGCTGGATCTACGCGATGATCTGTGCGCAGAAACGGACGTGATCATGCGCGAATGCGAAAGGCGCTTGAGGACTTGCACATGAAAGTAGCGATCATCGATACCGAAACAACTGGGGTTGCGGCGCACGACGAGCCGATCAGTATAGGAATCCTGCTTGTTGAAATCGAACCAGGTTCAGGCGTTCTCGTTCAGGAAATTGGCCGATACCACGGCTTGCGCGAGCCATGTGTGCCGATCCATCCGAAGGCTCAGGCGGTACACGGCATGACTGCCGCCGATCTTTCTGGAAAGGTGCTTGACCTCGCCTGGATCACGTCACTGATCAACGAGGCAGATGTGCTGATCGCGCACAATGCTCAGTTCGACGCAAGGATGCTGGCGGTCGTCTGCGACGCTGGATCAGCAAAGTCGTGGCGCTGTTCACTCCAGCAGTTTCCGTGGCCCGCTGCCGTCGGCAGGAAGAAGCTCGATTCGGTCTGCGAGTTCTATGGCGTGGTCAAGCAGCTCCGTCATGACGCGCTTGGCGATTGCCAAGCCTTGCTTGCGGTACTTCTAATCCACACAGGGAAAACCACGCGAAGCCGAACGTATCTCGCGCTGCTCCTGGCAAAGGCGCCTGTCGTGTTAGACGCCGCGCCGCAAGCCGCCATGGGCCGATCTCCAGCATACCAGCAACCGCCCGCGTATCGTATGCTTGAACCGCGTCAGCCGGTCAGGTCCGCGTGGGACCAAGACCCGGTCGAATACAAGCGGCCACAACGGCGGCGGCAGTCTCTGTCTGTGGCCGAGATCATGGTGTGGGCTGTTGTCTTGTTGATCGCTATGTTTGTCGGCCTTGCTGCTCATGGGTGAAGCCTTCGTCTCTTAGCTGAGGAGCGATCGCCATGCAAAGAAATTCATGCATATCTGTAATTGCGGGTGTTGTATGTGCTCTTTTCTCATTCGGCGCATGCGCGTATAGCACCAACTTTCAACCGCGTATCGAAGGCGATAGCAATCGTGAATCAGACAGACCTGAACTTAATAGTGCGCCTCATCACCTATTGGTTCTCCGAGGGGAAAAGGATCCATCCATTGAAGTTTGGCTTGGCGTACAATTCGCGACAACGAACGAACAATGCCAATCACGGTCTCAATTCCAATCTCAGATAAACGCCCCATTCCGCGACCAGTCTGTCGAAAGCCTTGTTCGCGTACCATCTGGGCAGACCAATTACTCCGTACAATTTCTTTTAGATCAATACCTGCCCGGTCGATGCGGGTGGCGACCGGTGGGAATTGTGCATACGGAATTCGTTCCTGATTCGAACACGGGGTCGATTGCGCTGAGCGGTGTAACGACCATTCGAGATGATGGTGTCAGTGAATTGGCCATCGAGTGGATTTGTCAACAAAAATCGTATTCACTAAAAGGCTCGGGGCCATTGCCGTTGCATCTGAGTTGCATGTCGCATAACAAAATTGGAAAACCTGATCCTCCTATTTCTACTGACGGCGCAGTGATCGATATGAATTTTCAATTGGCGCCCGGGGTGGGACACTGAAAGCGCGCTCATGAAGAAATGAATTTTCTCTATGACGCCCGACACCCGATCTGTCGGGATAGGGCCGGTTTCTTGGCCCCCCGGGGGCTGGAGACACTGGCTCCATCGAGACTTGCCCGTTCCCAATCGATCTGATCATGCTCGCGCAGCCGACGAAGCATCGCCAGATGCAGCCGCTCCCATACGCCGGCGTCCTGCCAGTCTCGTAGACGTCGCCAGCACGTCATACCGCTGCCGAAGCCCAACTCCTGGGGGAGGTCTTCCCAAGGAATACCGGTCTGCAGTACATTCAGGATGCCGTTCAGCGCTGCTCGATCATCGACCGTGTGCCGCCGCCCGCCCTTGGGAGATGGCGTGAACGCCGAAATCAACGGTTCCAGCACCACCCACAACTCGTTACTGATTTTGCGTCTCGCCATGCCGCGACGATATGACGTTCGCAGCCTCATGTTCAGGTTGTGTTAGCGACTCTTAATCAAGCAGCTCCCCTTGGATTGTGGAGAACCGGGACTGTACACAAAGGCCCCATCAATTTAGCAAGGCCTCGTCGTATCTAGGTCGATGCGGCGTCGCTAGATTCTGTATCGAGACGCGATCCTGGAATCCACCGAGTGCGGCGCGCGTGCATTCCAAAACTTGTGTGCGGCATGGTCCTCGCCCCGAATTGATGAAATCAGGTTACATAGCGGTTACATGGAACTCCAGTACGGAGACGTGCGTCGAGGAAGGCAACCGCAGAAGCTTGATCAGACTGGCCCGCCCTACACGATTCGAACGTGTGACCTACGGCTTAGAAGGCCGTTGCTCTATCCAACTGAGCTAAGGGCGGTCGAGGGAAAAGACACGGCCACAAAAACCCGGACCGCATTTAACGCACGAAGCTTCGAGCCCACCCCCAACAACCACGAACTCAAAGCCCCGAAACGAAACGGGCCCGGCATGAAGCCGAGCCCGAAATTATACCCGATCATCGCGTCATATCACGCGCGACCGGCGCCGCAACCGTCAAACCGGCTGCGGATGCAGCATGAACCAGCCGAGGAAGAACACGCCGGCGATCACGCAATACACGCCGAACGAAGCCAGCCGCCCGCGCCCTTCGAAATAGCGCATCAGAAACCGCACGCTCAGATAAGCGGCAATCGCCGTCAGCACGCCGCCGAGCAGCGCGTCCATGAGCTGGTCGCGCGCATGAAAGAGCTTCGGCAACTCGAGCACGCCCGCGGCAAAAATGATCGGCGTGCCGAGCAGGAATGAAAACTCCGCCGCCTTCTCCGCCGTCAGCCCGGCTACATTGCCGGCGATCATCGTCAGGCCGCTGCGCGAAAATCCCGGAATCAGCGCGCCGATCTGCGCGAGGCCGACGAAGAACGCCTGCTTGAACGTCATCTTCTCCGGCGCCTGGTGCGCACGGCTGCGCTGAATGCGGTCGCCGACCCACAGCAGCACGCCGTTGATGATCAGCGCGACCGCAACGATCCGCAGATCGTGAAACACGCGCTCGAGGCGCTTCTCGAGCAGCAGGCCGACGATCCCGGTCGGGATCGTGCCGATGATCAGCGCCCACATCAGGTGCCCGTCGTCGTTCTTGCGGCCGCCGAGCTGCGCGAAGAAGCCGCTGATCAGCGCGATCCAGCGCGCACGGAAATACCACAGCAGCGCGAGCGCGGTGCCGAGGTGCAGCGCGACGAGGAACGGCAGCAACTGCGGCGCATGCTTGTCGATGTGCATGCCGAACAACGCCGGCACGAGCAGCGTGTGGCCGAGACTGCTGACGGGGAAGAGTTCGGTAACGCCCTGCAGGACGCTCAGGAATACCAGAAACCAGAGACTCACGCGTCGGTCCTTTTAGTGATGAGCAATCGGGTGAACAAGCGGACGACGCAGCGCGCGTCCGAAAAAAACGCGCCCCGATTATGCCCAGCCAGGATTACCGCGCCAAGGCATTTGGCAGGTTATTGCGGCAATGCACACAAACGCTTGCAATTTGTAAGCGTTCGGAAAGCAAAAAGCCCGCCATTTGCATGGCGGGCCTTTCGATTCCGGCAGAAATTGCCGTCAGCGGCCGAGCTGGTAGAAAAACAATACCGTGCTGCCGGTGAACATGCCGAACAGTGCGATTCCCATTGCCATTGCCAGATCCATGGCCGCTCCTCGAAGTGTCATGACCCGGCAACCTCACCGGTTTAGAGGCATTATCCCGACAGCTGACAATCTGAAAAACTCGCGATTTCCCCGAGAAGGGTTTTCCCCGACCGCGTCGCGGCCCGATAATGGAGCGCGCCATCGCGCACCCCCGCCCACCCCGTTCATACCGATTCGCCATGCCGATCTTCCAGCAGCACGACATTCACGAACTTCACGCCGGCCCGTCGCTCGTTCGGGTCGCCCCGCAATTCGGCGGCCGCCTGCTGTCGTGGCACGTCGACGGCGAGCCGATCATCTTCTGGCCGGAAACGGCCGACTGGAGCAACCTCGCGCGCGTGCGCGGCGGCAATCCGCTGCTGTTCCCGTTCCTCGGCCGCCACCGCGTCGACGGCGAACTGGGCCGCTGGCGCGATGCCGCCGGCGTGGTCCGCGACCTGCCGATGCACGGTTTCGCACGTGACCTGCCGTTCGCGGCACAACCGTCGGCCGACGGCGCCGCACTCACGATGACGCTGGAAGGCAACGAAGCACTGCACGCGAGCTACCCGTTCGATTTCCGCTTCGAAACGACCTACCGGCTCGCCGACGCGCACACGCTGGAGGTCGCGCTCACCACGACCAACCGCGGCGACACGCCGCTGCCCTACTACGCGGGCCACCATTTCTATTTCGCGCTGCCGCACGGCGAGCGCGCGCAAACCACGCTCGAGCTGCCGCCCACGCACCGCTGCGCGCAGAACGCCGACGGCTCCATCAGCGCGCCCCAACGCGGGGAAGCGCGTTACACGCTCGACGATCCGGACATCCTCGACCGCTTCCACTGCCTCGACGGCGCGCCGTCCACGCCGGTGCGCATCGTGATGCCGGGCCGCCGCCGCACGATCGAGATCGCGCTCGACGTACCGGGCTCGATCCCGTGGTACGCAGTCACGACCTGGACCGAAAAGCCGGAATCGGACTTCTACTGCGTCGAGCCATGGCTCGGGCTGCCGGACGCGATCCACAACGGTCTCGGGCTACGCATGCTTGCGCCGGGTGCGACCGAAACGGCCACGCTGCGCATCCGCGTGGTGCCGCTCGCGGGCTGATGCCGTCACGCGCCGAAATGGCGCGCGAGGGTGCGAAACTGCGGCGCTCGGGTCGAACCCGTTAAAATCTGACGTTTTGTATTGCCTGCCGCGTCGCGCGGCAGGGTTTTGCGAGGTTCAATGTTCGGAACAACAACGAAGCGACTCGTCGCGGCCGCCTGCGCCGCGCTGCTCGTCGCGTGCGGCTCCGCGCCCGTCGGCCCGGGTTACTACCGCGTCGAGCGCGGCGACACGCTCTACAAGATCGCGCGCGCGAATCGCACGTCGATGGCGAACATCGTGCGCTGGAACCAGATCACGAACCCCGATGCGATCGAGGTCGGCCAGGTGTTGCGCGTCGCGCCGCCGCCCGGCACCACGACCGCGTCGACCACTGGCACCGGCAGCGCGGGACGCAGTCGCCCCGCGCCTTCCGCGCCGGTCGAATCGGCCGTCAAGCCGGCCAGCAGCATCGCGCTGATCTGGCCGGCCGCCGGCAACGTGGTGCGCACGTTCGACGGTTCGAAATCCAAGGGCATCGATATCGCGAACGCCGCAGGCTCACCGGTGCTGGCTGCCGCGCCGGGCACGGTCGTCTATGCGGGGAACGGATTGCGCGGCTACGGCAACCTGATCATCCTCAAGCACAACGCCGATTACCTGACGGCGTACGCACACAACCGTGCGCTGCTCGTGAAGGAAGGTCAGTCGGTCACGCAGGGGCAGACGATCGCGGAGATGGGCAACAGCGACAGCGATCGCGTCGCGCTGCATTTCGAGCTGCGTTACGGCGGCCGCTCGATCGATCCGGCACGCTACCTGCCGGCGCGCTGAACGCGCCCGGCATCGACAAGGCGACACGCGATGCCGGCATGCATCGCATGTCGTCGCGAGGAGAATCGGGAAGGTTGTGTCAGCGCTTGCGCAGACGGCCGGTGAAACGGCCGGACAACGGATCGACGCGGCTGGCAAACACCACCAGCGCCCCGATTCCGAACAGGCTGAACCCCGCAGCTATCAAAAGCAAATCCATGGTCACATCACTGTTTTGTCGTGATCTTATGCGTCATTGCGGAATCGTGCACTGAGCCGCACCCGTTGGACGAGTCCGCACATTCCCTATCTCTCGCACGCCATTGTGGTCAGGTCGCGTGAAATGTTGATGTAAACCATCGACCTGATCCGTCGATCGACATGAAGGAGACCCGCGATGCTGCCCGCCGCCGAACGCTACGACGACCTGCTCTCCCGCTTCCAGTGGGAGGTTCCGGCCCGCTACAACATCGCGGTGGACGTCTGCGACAAGTGGGCCGATGGCAGCGGACGGCTCGCGCTGATCCACGAAACGTCGCAAGGCGACGTGTCGCGCCTCACATTCGACGACCTGAGGAATGCTTCTAACCGGCTCGCGAACAGCTTTGCGCGTGCAGGTTTGCAACGCGGCGACCGGATCGCCATCTTCCTCGCGCAGGGCCCCGAAACCGCGATTGCCCATCTCGCCGCGTACAAGCTCGGCGCGATCGCGGTGCCGCTGTTCACGCTGTTCGGCACCGACGCGCTCGAATACCGGCTCGCGAACAGCGAAGCCGCCGCGCTCGTTACCGACGCGGCCGGCTATGCGAAGATCGCGCCGCTGCGCGCGCAACTGCCGACGCTGCACACGTGCTACTGCATCGGCGACGACGTGCCCGACGCGCCGGGCGTGCTGCGCTACGACGCCGCCCTCGCGGCCGAATCGCCGGACTTCGTGCCGGCTGACACCGCCGCCGACGATCCGGCGGTGATCATCTATACGTCCGGCACGACCGGCAAGCCGAAAGGCGCGCTGCACGCCCATCGCGTGCTGCTGGGCCATTTGCCGGGCGTCGAGATGTCGCAGCAATGCTTTCCGCGCGACGCGCGCCTGTTCTGGACGCCCGCCGACTGGGCGTGGATCGGCGGCCTGCTCGACGTGCTGCTGCCGTCATGGCATCACGGCGTGCCCGTGCTCGCGCGCCGCTTCGAGAAGTTCGACGGCGAGGCCGCGTTCGCGCTGATGGCGCGGCACGGCGTGACCCATGCGTTCCTGCCGCCCACCGCGCTGAAGCTGATGCGCGCGGTTCCGGCACCGCGCGAGCGCCACACGCTGGCGCTGAAATCGGTCGCGAGCGGCGGAGAGTCGCTCGGCACCGAGCTGACGGCCTGGGGACGCGACGCGCTCGGCGTGACGATCAACGAGTTCTACGGACAGACCGAATGCAACATGGTGCTGTCGTCGTGCGCCGCGCTGTTCGACGCGCAGCCCGGCGCGATCGGCAAGGCCGTGCCCGGCCATACGGTCGCGATCGTCGACGAGCAAGGCACGCCGCTGCCGCCGGGCGTCGAGGGGCGCATCGCGGTGCGCCGCCCCGACCCGGTGATGTTCATCGAATACTGGCGCAACCCCGCCGCGACGCGCGACAAGTTCGCGGGCGACTACCTGCTCACCGGCGACACCGGCACGATCGACGCGGATGGGTTCGTGCGCTTCGTCGGCCGCGATGACGACGTGATCACGAGCGCCGGCTACCGGATCGGCCCGGGGCCGATCGAGGACTGCCTGCTCACGCATCCGGCGGTGCGGATGGCGGCCGTCGTCGGCGTGCCCGACCCGACCCGCACCGAAATCGTCAAGGCGTTCGTCGTGCTGAACCCCGGCCATGTCGGCGACGACGCGCTCGTCCAGGCGCTGCAGGCGCACGTGCGCACGCGCCTCGCCGCGCACGAATACCCGCGCGCGATCGCGTTCGTCGACAGCCTGCCGATGACGGCGACCGGCAAGATCGTGCGCTGCGCGCTGCGCGACGCTTGAACCGTCGTGGGCCGTGCCGGGCGGCCGGCCGCCGGGATGGTTTATAGTGGCGCCACGCAGTCTTTCCAACGCACAACGATGTCCTCCGACCAACACGAATCCGCCGCGGGCGCGTCGCACAGCCCCCTCTACGCCAAACTCCTCGGCGAAACCGCCAAGATCGACTGGTGCGATCTCGAGCGCTTCTTCGCGCAGGGCAAGCTGCTGTCGGTCGCGCGCGATCTCGATCTCGTCAGCGTCGCGGAAGCGATTGCCGGCGACGATGCGCAACAGGTCACGCGCTGGCTGTCGTCCGGCCTCGTCGCGCGCATGCCGGCGGAAACGGCCGCCGACTTCGCGGCGCGCAATCCCGAGCTGTGGGCGGTCGTCGTGTCGCCGTGGGTCTGCGTGCAGGAACGCGCCTGACGCGTCCGCCATGTCCGATTCCGCATTACCGCACGCAGTCGGCACCGGATCGGCCGTCGTCTCGCACCGGCGCGTCCTCGCGCTCGCGTTCCCGATCGTCCTGGCGAACCTGACCCAGCCGATCCTCGGCGCGGTGGACACGGCCGTCGCCGGCCACCTCGACGGCGCGCAGTATCTCGGCGGCGTCGCGCTCGGCGGACTGTTCTTCAATTTCGTGTTCTGGGGCTTCGGCTTCCTGCGCATGGGCACGACCGGCCTCGTCGCGCAGGCGCACGGCGCCGGCGACGCGGCCGGCATCCGCCTGAACGTGCTGCGCGCGCTGATCGTCGCGTTCGCGCTCGGCGCCGCGGTGCTCGCGCTGCAGGTGCCGCTGCTGTCGTTCGCGCTGTCCGCGCTGGGCGGCAGCGACGCGGTGCGCGCAACTGCGCTGGCCTACGGCCACGCGCGGATCTGGAGCGCACCGTTCGCGCTCGCGAACTACGTCGTGCTCGGCTACCTGCTCGGCGTGCAGCGCGTGCGGCTCGCGCTCGTCGCGCAGGTCTTCATCAATGCGGTGAACATCGGTGCCGTGCTGTTGTACGTGTACGGCTTCGGCTGGGGCATTGCCGGGATCGGTGCGGCGACCGCGACCGCCGACGCATGCGGCTTCGCGCTCGGCGCCTGGATGCTATGGCAGCTGCGGCCGCGCGGCCTCGCGCCCATCCCCACGCGTGCGCTGGCGGACCGTGCGGCGCTCAAGCGGCTGATCGTGCTCAATCGCGACATCTTCCTGCGCACGATGTGCCTGCTCGGCGCGTTCGGCTGGTTCGCGCATGTCGGCGCGAAACAGGGCGATGCGACGCTCGCGGCCAACGCTTTGCTGCTGAATTTTCAGACATTCATGGCGTACGGGCTGGACGGCTTCGCGCATGCGGCCGAGGCGCTCGTCGGCGCCGCGGCCGGCGCGCGCGACCGCGCCGGATTCCGGCAGGCCGTGCGCGTCACGTTGCTGTGGTCCGCGCTCGGTGCGCTGCTGTTCGCGCTCGTCTACTGGGCGGCCGGCGGATGGATCGTCGCGCGGCTGACCGACCAGGCCGAGATCCGTGCGGTCGCGCTGCAATACCTGCCATGGGCGGCGATCTCGCCGATCGTGTCCGTGTGGGGGTTCCTGCTCGACGGCGTGTTCATCGGCGCGACGCAGACGCAATCGCTGATGCGCGCGATGGTCGCGTCGTTCGCGATCTTCATTGCCGCGACGCTGACCGTCGTCGGCCCGTTCGGCAATCACGGGCTGTGGTTCGCGCTGCTGTTGTTCATGGTCGCGCGCGGTGCGACGCTCGCACGCTACCTGCCGGCGCTCGTGCGGCGGATCAGCGCCGACGCGCCCGCGGCCGGCGCCTGACGGCCACGCGGGCCGGATGTTATTGCGCGGGTGCAGGTGCCGGCGCCGGCGCCGGCGCGCCGAGCATCGATGGCGGCGTCATGTCGGTCGGCACGCCGTGGTAATCGGCCGGATCTTGCGGCGGGTGGCCACGACGGGCCTGGCGGGGATCGCTGGAACAGCCGGCAAGAATGGACGCGGCCAGCACGGCCAGCATGAAACGGGTCATCGGGAAGGCTCTCCGGAAAACGGCGCGCCCATCGCGCGCCAGGACCGCGCCGAGTCTAGCGGAATTCCGGGTTAGGGGTCGTCCCGCGGATGTTCTAGTATGAAGGCATGGCGCTGTGCCCGTTGAAAGGAGGCTGCCATGTCGTCTGAAGAGATCGCTGGCCTGATCGGCCTGTTCGTCGGCCTGATGGTGCTCGTCGCCCTGTCGTACTTCGAATCGCGCGAATACAAGCGCAGCCACGGCGGCGAAGGGATGGTCCATCACTGGATGGCCGAACACCATCTGCTCGACTGGCGGCGCAAGCACTAGGCAAGCCGCCTGTCGTCCGGGTCGCCGCCTGCGGGACCCGCCCCGAACGTGCGCCCGCGCGCACGGCGGTTGCTGCGTACCGTTCAAATTAACAGGGCCGGATAAGCCGACCTCGTCCGAATAGCCGAACGCCGTCGCGTGGCAGGTGCCACGCGACGGCGTTCGCATGCGTGCGCGCCGCAACGGGCGCGCCGCGCGATCCGGTTTGCTCAGCCCAGGAAGTGGCGGGCGTAACGGGCGTTGATGTCCGACAGCCGGAACAGCGTCAGGAAATCCGCGCAGTTGAAGTCGGGATCCCAGGCCGGCGCGCCGCAAATCTTCGCACCGAGGCGCAGATAGCCCTTGATCAGCGGCGGCGGCGCGACGACGGTGCCCGTCTGCAGTTCGTCGACCGGCAGCGCCGTATGCGGGAACGCGCGATATTCGGGCGCCGTCAGCGCGTTAGCCGACAGCGACTGATACAGGTTCGCCGCATAGTGGCCGCCATCGGCCATCGACACGCTCGCGCAGCCGAGCATCGTCTCGTAGCCGTTCTGCATCATGTAGGCGCCGAGGCCGCCCCACAGCGCCATGATCACGGCGCCGCTGCGGTAGTCGCTGTGCACGCACGAGCGGCCGACCTCGACCATCTTTCCGCGCAGGTGAGTCAGGCGCGACAGGTCGAATTCGCCTTCCGCGTACAGACGGCCGACACGCGCGGCCTCGTGCGGCGGCAGCACGCGGTACGTGCCGACAACCTTTAGCGTGTCGAGATCGCGCACCAGCAAGTGGTCGCAATAGGCATCGAACGGATCGACGTCGAGACCGGAGGGGCCGCTGAGCTGCGCGCCCATCTCTTCGGCGAAGACGGTGTAACGCAGGCGCTGCGCCTCGCGCAATTCGTCTTCCGTGCGCGCCCATGCGGCACGCAGACGGTACTCGGATGTGACGGTTTCAGCAGCGCGCGGCAGGTGACGCCGCGTCGTGTCGAGGGGAAGCGAGGCAAAAGGGAGCGTAGGCGTCGGCAGTTCTCGCATTAGGCTTTCCTGGTCGTAAGGAATAGGACGACATGCCAGCCAATGTAGTAACTGGCCGTTACCATTCTGTGGCACGACCGTGTCCATTCAATGACGTGTCGCCGAATTGACTTTAGCAGAAAGCTTGCGAAACCGTATGATCAATACGGTCAAACCCCGTCACACAAGGTCCGGCGGCAACAACGCGCGCAGTACGGCCTGACGACTGCCGTCACGCGTCCGGCTTGCGATCCACACGATGCCGCCCTTCTTGATGCTCCAGCTGTCACCGTTGCCGGCGATCAGGTGCGCGACGACGCTGCCGAGCGTCGGCTGGTGTCCGACGATCATGACCGTCGGCGCGATGCCGTCCGGCCAGCCGGCGGCGGTCAGCACGTCGTCGACGCTGCCGCCCGGCGCGAGCGCATCGACGGTCCGGTACTGGTCGGTCAGCGCCTCGACGGTTTGCACGGTACGTGCCGCCGGGCTCGCGAGAATCACGCTGTTCGACTCGAGCCGGCCGCGCAGCCATTTAGCCATTGTCTGCGCTTCCTTGCGCCCGCGGCTCGTCAGCTGGCGCGCGAGGTCGTTTGCCGCGTAGTCTTCGGCTTCGGCGTGGCGCCACAGGATCAGGTTCATCATGATGTCTCTCCATGCATCGGCGAACGATCCGGTCGCGCAGGTGCGTGCCGGACGCTCACACTCTGAATTGTCGCCAATCGTGAACGGTTCGGGATGATGTGGGCGATATGCATAACTTGATTGACCCGATCACCCATTAGACGATAGAATATTTGGCTCGTCGGAGCGTAGCGCAGCCTGGTAGCGCATCTGATTTGGGATCAGAGGGTCGTAGGTTCGAATCCTATCGCTCCGACCAAAGGAATCAAGGGGTTACATGTCAAAAGCATGTAACCCCTTTTTCTTTAACCGATCCATGTACCCTCATGTAACCCGATTCAGCCGAGATCGAGCTACCTCGGATCCATCTCGTCCCCACCGATTTCACATCCCCCACTCCCATCCGGCGGCTATCCTGCTAGCTGAGTTTTGGATGAGACGTCAAAGTTTATAGGCTCGGGGCAATAGCCACCATGCAGAGCGCGTTCCGGACTTGCAGATCAAAGGCGGCTAATCGTCCCCGAATGTCGGCAACCCAACACTATCTCAGCCCACACTCCAATGATGCAGCAGTACCTGCGCATTGACTGACAAGGCTTATCCCTGAAAGCTACGCGAAGACCTACGCTGAGGCCGCTAACGCCACAATTCAATGCCGGGAGAACTCGTTGGCTGATCTCGTGGCGCTGCAAGCCCCATCGACCACGAAATCGCTAATTCGCTAATCATTCCGACACCGGAAGCATGGCGGACTGCTGAGATGATCGTAACGCGTACTGGCGAGCGGGACCGCCTCGAAATGGAGATCACGAACCCGGACGGGATGATGGACATCGTCCTGCCGACGAAGGAGATCATTTCCGCTCTTCAGCAATTGGTTGACTTGCATTGCGGACAGAGGGAAGTTTGGGTAAAGGCCGTGTACTCAGTGGCAATGATCGAGTCTGCACAATGGCGCTACTCCGCAACCTTCGAGTACGCGACATGAGCCGGCGTAACGGCCTAGACCGGAGGCGGTAGCTGTCACTCGCCATCGCCAGCAACTGGCCGGATGGCGAACTTCGAGCAATCTTGTTCGAGCCGCTGGTAAACTCGGGCTCCCGCCCATTGCTGTTGCAAATCCGCAGGACGCAAAAAAGCCCGCTCGCAGCGGGCTTTTCATGCGCAATTCGCCAAGCAATCCAAATGCCGCGCACATAACGCACAATGTGAGAACATCGGAAAGCACGGTTCCTCTACATCGAGGCCCGGTACAAATCGAAAACGTCTACGTCCGCTTGCTCAAGCAAATCCTCAAACTCACTCTCTCCTCGCGCACGAAGGATTTCCAGCTCAGCCTTCGAAATAGGAATCCCTTGTAACCAATTGACCTTTACTCCACTGTCCAATTCAAGTTGCTTAAAATGCCCTTCGCTCCACAAGAATGGTGCAGTCAAGTACAAGTGCGGGACTAATGTGTCGCTGTAGTATTCTGCAACATACCCTTCCAGCACACTCCCCGGCATCACCGCCCGCCGCGATCGCATCAGCGCAAAAACAGCGGAGGCAAGCACATTAGGCCACTGCTCAATATCAACGGGCATCGCGCCACACAACTCAACTCGAGTACCCAATTCCGTCTCGTTCCCCAAAACAGTCTCAAATAGACCTATCGTGCTGTACGACACGAGATCAGGTTCGGGGGAGTCCGCGACCGAAAGTACATCAACAGCCATGGGCAAATCATCATGCAGATATTCCTGCACCTTGGGTTTACCGCCGAACACCGATAAGGCATGCCGCCCCACGGCTTTTCGATCAGCAGAAATTGGGCCTTTTGTCATGTCACGGTCCGAAATAGTCATCCGTCAAGTCTTCGCCTACGTGACTGCGATTGGACGAAGGAAGTTCAGGTCGATAATGGCTGGGATCATTATACTCATCAAGGAACTGTTTGCGCGTGAGATCACGTTCTGCAGCACTGATCACGTGCTTTCTGTGCTCAAGCCCCGGCTTGTGCCCCATGTCCCAAGGATCATCAGGATTCATTTCCTTCTCGGTCATCGGATCTCGAACCTTGCCATCAGGGCTCTTCTTCTTCGCATCTTCCCACGCCTTTTCACGCACACCCTTGCGGAACTTTCCTCGCTTGTAGCGTGGATCTTTGGACGGTTCGACCTTAAGCCCGTTTCCCGCCGGTTTTGCGTCCGCACTCCCGGCCTTTGCTGCATCGGCCGCTCCCTCGGTTGCCTCTCCCCCCTTCGACGCAGCCCCACCGATGTCCGAGGCTTTGCCCGCTTGACCAGCCGCCTCGGCAACCTCGCCCGTCTTCCCAGCCGCGCTCGCAACTTCTCCCGCTTTTCCCGCGACATTTGCAACGTCAGCAACCTCACCTGCCTTTCCCGCAACATTCACCGCCTCGCCAACCTTCCCTGCCACATTCCCCACTTCTCCGACCTTGCCGGCTGCGCCGACTCCACCAACAAACAATCCGCCGATGTCGACCGCGCCGCGCCCAAGCGCCTCGCCATAGTTGCCCTGACCCCACGCCTCCATGTACGGCTTGGTGATGCCGTCGACGATCGCCCCCGGATGATCGTAGATCGCCTGCGCCGTCTTTCCGGCGGAGTCCAGCGTTTGCGAGTAGCCGTGATAGTCGTACAGACCCGTCAGATCGGACAAGCCCTCGGCAGCCTGCGACAAAGGCGATAGCTTGGCTGCCCCGACGCCTAACCCAACCAAGCCCTTACCCATATCCCACACTGCACCGCCGGCTCCCTTAAAGAACCCGCCGACCTGATGCATGACGCCCTTCTCGGGTGGCGGATTGGCATCGCCCACGACGTTCCCGCTCGCATCGACCGAGCTTCCCGGCCCGGGAGCGGTCACGTAGGTACCCGTACAGTTGCCGGAATTCATCGTGCAGGGATCACCGTCACGAATGACCGGATGGCCACCCGCGCGAACCGTCGTGCTTCCCTTCGTCGGCTTAGTCTCGCCTCCCACGGTACCGGAACCCACCCCATCGGCAGAGCCCGCCTCGTCGCCCGTACATGTCGGGACCACACTCTGATCGAGCACGTACGCCGGCTTTCCGTTGAATCGCACGCTCGGCACGACGCCCGATGATCCGCTCAGATCCGAGACGACCTGATAGGGCACCGGCGGCGTCGAGCTACCCATCGGCGTCTTGCAGACGTCAGGCGTGCTACTGACCGCCTTGAAGCTACCGTCCTGTCTCGACGCAATCCGATTACCCTTGGAGAAATGATCGGACGGTTGTGCCTTATCCAGCGGCTTATAGACGCCAGTTTCAAAGCGCCTTTGAACTGACTTCCCCGCCTCGTCAAATATATCCCGCAGGTCGGAACGGTGGCTCCACGGATTCGGTGTATTCCATAGCGCATCCAGATTCTTCACCGCGTCGCGGGCCTGCTCGACACTCTGGATGTTGAAGTGCTCACGGAAAACGTCGCCTGCGTCGCCGGTGATGGTGAAAGTCAGTGGTTCAGCCATGCCGCACTCCCGCTGATCCGATCGAGCTTGCCGGCGAACGCACGGCAAGTCGCTCCAAGTCGGCATGGTTCACAAACCTTGCCTCAAAGCGCTGCGCACGCGCGGATTTCATCAGCGTCGCACGCCAGACCAACGTCACCACGGGCTTCGCCGTATCTGACACGTCGACAGACAGCGTATCGAGCAGCAGCGGCGCGAACTTGAGCGACTGGTCGGTGTAGACCCATCCCATCGGTAGATGTCCTGGCAAGGCGATGCGCAGGATCGTATTGCCACGCTCGTCGACGGTCGATCCGGGCGTGCCGGCGGGAACAAGATTCGTCAGCACGATCGTCTCGTTACCCTTCAGGTGCGGCACCTGCATCAGCGGATGCGCGCCGTTCCAGTACCTGAACTGAAAGTCGTCTGGTAAGCCCGGATGGCATTCAGCGAGCCACTGATCATCGTAGGTGCCAGCAAGCTCACGCCTCGATCCCCACGCTTTCCCGACGATACCGAAGCCGACCGGATGCAGCGACGGATGCGGCTGCCCATTCGAAGCTGCTAGCCATGCTTGTATCGAGATGGGTTCACTGCTGGCTTCGATCTGCGGCGCAGCGACCTTTTGCTGCTTCGTCGCGGTAAGGAACCAACGCTCAGCAAACCCCAGACCGACCGGATTGTCTTCGCAGGCCGTATGCGCCACCGGAACGCTGTCTTGATCGGGATGTGCAGCCAGCTGTTTGTCATTGAGCCGAGATGCCTTAGGCACACGTTTCGCAGCCTGATCCTGCGCGTCGACCCGACACTGCCCGCCCCATGCGTATTCGTAACGCATAGGCAGCGCTGCGATTGGCTCGGGCGGCGTCAGCCACCAGTCGACGGGACGCACGATGCCGAGCGAGGCGATCTTCACGAGTCGATTCATGCTTCGACCAAGCATCGACCGCCGAGCAAAGTACCTTTGGCCTGTCACGGACAGCCTGCGATCTAGCAAGACTTTCGTCGTCGGCACACCCGCGTCGTCTTCGGATCGCATGGGCGCCGATACAATTCGAACACCCGCCATGAAGCGCGGCACCGATCGCCCCTGCGGCGCGTAGGCCGTCCCGTTGATCAGTACATCGCAAAGCGGTTTATATGGCGCGAGATCGCTTTCCTCTGCCACGCTGGACTGATTCGGCTCGCCGTGGAAGCGATCTGATGTCGAGAGCGGGGTCTGCTTCTGCGCCAGCACCAATGAGCCATTGCGCAAATCGAAAGTCTGCCGCAATACAACGGTATGGAAGGATCCGCCGTCCGGCGCAAACGATTCGAACGCCAATGCCGGGAAAGGCGTGTGATTGGAGAACTCCATCGCCGCTCCCGTCAGTTGACGTCGACATCCTTGCCGTTGATCTGCACCGGCCCAGAGCCCTCGATCAACAGTTGCGTGCCGCGCAGCGTGATGTGTCCGTTGCTCTCCATGATGAGCACCGAGCTACCGGTCTTCAACTCGATCCGGTCGCCAGCCGTGATCGTGTACGTCTTGCCGACCATCGTGGTCTTCGACAACCCCACTTCTTCGGCACTGGCGAGCCCCGCCGACGTATTGACTGCGCCGGCCACCGTCACCTGATAGCCACCACCCACGGTCAGTGCCTTTGCGAGCCCCACCGTTTCCGTCGACGTCAATGCGATCAACAGGTTCTCCATCCCCTGGATCGTTTCATTCCGATTGCCGCCGACCGTCAGTGTTTCGTTATTGCCAACGGTTTCCGTCCGATCCACGCCGATATGGATGGTCTCGTTGTTATCGACCGTCTCGGTCCGATCGTGGCCGACATGAACCGTCTCATCGTGATCGATATTCTTGCGACGATCATTGCCGACCCAGTGCGACTCGTCGTGCTCGACCTCGATGCGCTGATCCTTCTCGGCATGCAGCCACACCTCTTCCGCGCCCTTCTTGTCCTCGAACCGAATTGCATTGGCGGTATTGACGTTACCGGTCTTGGTCGAGCGCGTGAGAATCCCGCTCTGCGTCGCGTTGGCCGGAAGTTCCCAAGGCGGCATGTTCTGCGAGTTGTAGACGCGCGACGTTACCAGCGGACGGTCCGGATTTCCGTCAAGAAAACTCACGACCACTTCGTCCCCGATTCGCGGAATCTGAACCATGCCAAACCCGCTACCCGCCCACGGCTGACTCACCCGCACCCAGCATGAGCTGCCCTGATCGCGCTTGCCGAGGCGATCCCAGTGAAACTGGACCTTCACGCGGCCCAGGCTATCGGTATAAATCTCCTCGCCTTTCGGGCCGACGACGATCGCCGTCTGCGGCCCGACAATCGTCGGACGCTCGCCCTCGAACGCCGGACGGTACGGAATTTTCTTGCGAATGCAGGTAAAGCTACATGAGTACGCCGAACTTCCCTCGCCGGGCTCATAGTTGTTCGTGCCGGTGTGCGATACAGTCAGCAACAGAAACTGGCGGTCTTCCTGTTTGGTACTCCCATGATCGTAGTGGTCGTCCAGCTCGAAGTATCGGCACGGCATCATCCGCCGACTAGTTGTCACCCCGGAGAACGTCTTGCTGTGCGCGGCGAGCGCCTCTGTTCGGAAGCGCGTGAGTTCCTCACCCCGATCGCTATCGGCAAAGCCATGTTCCCCAAGATAGTCGTAGATTTCGTAGGAAGGCACCTCGCCTTGGTTGACCGCTGTCCCGCCCGAAGCGAATCGCCGTGCCTGAGGGATCTTGTAGTCGAAGGTCTTCAATCCCACCGTGCTAGGGGCAAGGTGACGTTGCGCCTGAAACGACGTGACGACGGCCAGATTATCGAGCGGCTCGTCCTGGTTGTACTGTAATGACGGACTGCGCCCGTCGATCGGCTTGGCCGTCACCGAGTTATCCGCGATGATCAGCTTATGCCCGTCCTTAGCGTGCTCGAAGTAGTAGAACAGGCCATCCTCTCGCATCAGCCGTTCGACAAACGCAAGGTCCGTCTCTCGGTACTGAGTGCAATAGCTGCGATTCGTCGTTCCCTTCGACAGACGGAACTCGAACGACGCGAGCTTTCCATACTCCCGGAACACACGTGAGAGGATCGCCTCGGTGTTCTCTTCCTGGAAGATCCGGATGTCCTGTCGACGAGAGAGCATCCAGAGCCACGGCAGAATCGTCGCGCTATACATCGCAAAACCGCCATCGGTGTCGAGATGCGAAAACGCTGCAACATATCCGTGGAAATAGCGCTCTTCGGAACTGGCGAGCGCATCGGTCAACTGCAAGGTAATCGTCACCGGCTGACCGATCAACTTTTTCAGTTCGATGTTCTTATCTTGAGACGCGAGTCGAACGTGGGTCTCGAAATTCTGAGATAACCCCTCGGTACAATGGAAGTCAACGAGCACCAAATCCGATCGACCTTTCAATGGCGTTTCGATCGTAAACAGGCGATTGCTCTGGAGCTGGAAGAAGCTCGCAATTTCTGACATTTGCATATGTAGCCTCGGAATCTCTCAGGAGGGGCTGTTTTTTGTCGGCGGAGCCATTCTAATATGGCTGAGCATCGTTTGAACCAGATCTCGACTCTGAAAAAATAGGGCCGGGAATAGTGTGGACTATTGAACTTTCGTAGCAAATGGACCATCTGCTGTCACATTACGAACGCGAAGTTGGGATACTGGTCCGTCATCTGGCGCAATTCTCCCGGCGCTTTCCCAAGATCGCGGCTCGCCTCGGCATTGCCGGCGCTCACGTCGAGGACCTGCATGTCGATCGAATGATGCAGACATTCGCACTGCTGGCTGCACGCATCGATGCGAAACTCGACGACGACTATCCGCAATTCACCGAAGCCCTTCTCGAAGTGGCCTATCCGCAGTACCTGCGCACCATTCCATCATGCGCGCTCGCCTCGTTCGATCCGTCGAACATGTTTGGCCAGCTGACCGAACCAATCACCATTGCACGCGGCACGATGCTTGACGCCAACGCGGCACCCTGTCGATTTCGAACCGTATACGACGTGGCGTTGTCACCATTGCGCGTTCATTCGGCGCGTTATTCGCCTGCTACGCTCGCGCCCGCATCCGCACGCATTCCCGCAGAAGTCACTGGCATCATTTCGATTAGCTTTGCGAGCGAGGCGGCATCCCAGCTCTTCGACGACGCAACCCCGTCCGGCCCTATTCGCATACATCTGGCTGGAGACAGACCGTTGGTCGTTGCACTGACCGATGCACTGCTGCTTCGGGCGTCGAGTGCGTATGTGGAAGTTGACGACAGCGGGCGCTGGATCAGCTTGTCGAAAGTCCCCGTCGAGGCAGTAGGCTTTGGCAACGACGAGCATCTGTTGCCCGACGAAAAACCGACCAGCTCACGGTCTTTCCAGAGCCTGATGGAGTATTTCGCCTATCCGGAAAAATTCGATTTCGTCGACGTCGATCTGGGTCGAATCCGCCGCGGTGCACGCGCCCCCGAAGCGCAGCGCCTAACGCTCCACGTTGCTGTGCAAGGTACGCCCAGCGATTCTGTCGCTGCTCAGATCCTGACAACGCTACGCACAAGCGCATTCCGGCTGTTCTGTACACCCGTCGTCAATCTGTTCGAACGCGCGGCAATCCCGATCCAGCTAACCAGCAGTGATGCGGCCTATCCCATCGTCCCGCTTCCGTTGGCGACTGGGGTCCCGCTCAGCGTCTATTCGATCACAGGCGTGTATCTGGGTGATCGAACGGAATCAGAGAAGGACAAGGTGCCTGCTGTCGAGCGCCCGACCTCCAGAACTCGAGTATTGCCGTTTCGCGCGTTTAGTCACACTCAGTCCCCGGAGGCCTCCACCGTGTACTGGGTCGCCGGCCGAGATCCGGAAGCTGCGCCAAGCGCTGCACTTACAACACCACTACTGACGTTGCTGAATTTAAACGGTCATCCTGCGAATCCGCAACATCCACAGGTCGACGTTGACGTGCTAGCAACAAACGGAGAGTTGCCATCGCGCTTGCAAATCGGCGCGCCAGATAGCGATCTTCTGTACGAAGGCTCAGCGCTTGCATGCCCCATTACCCTTCTTTCACGACCAACCTTGCCGGCATCCCTGCCGCGTGGACACGGAGCTTTATGGCGCGTCCTGTCGACCTTGGCACCTCACCCGCTCGATTTGACGCGATCCGGATTGCCGGCCTTGAAGGACTTTCTCCGACAGCATGCCCCGCGTTCCAGCGTGGTTGCTCAACGTTGCATCGACGCCATCGTATCCCTCGACTACAAGCCGGCGATCAGGTGGATGTCTCTCGACAACCAGTTCCCGTCATTTGTTCGCGGCGTGGAAATCCTGCTTTCATTCTCGGAGGCCACGACAAGAGACATCAGCCTGTATCGGTTCTCGTTGATCATGGGCCAGTTCTTCGGCCCATACGCCCATTCAAACAGCTACGTTCAACTGGTCGTGTTGTCGGCCGAGAGCGGCAAAGAGCTTTTGCGATGCACGCCGCGCGCTGGAACGCAACCACTGGTCTAGCTCAGTGAACATACCCGGCAAGAATCCCGATACTGCCTCCAGCTTGGAAACCCACTGTCTGCCCACGCATGAACAATACAGCTGGCGCCTCGGAAATTGCTCGCGTGAGCAACCAGCTGAAGCCGGGGTTTGATAGCCCGGCTGCCATCAATGCGGGGTTCATGCCAAGCAACATTGCATCACCCGCCCAGCCGTAAAGCGCTGACAGAGACCCGTCGACATAAATCGTTCCACCCTGAAAATCCGATCGTGACAGCTCTGTACCGCGAAATGCGCTCGTCATGTAGATGCTGCCGTAACTCGGGAAGTCCAACGTGGAGCCCGCCGCCCCGACGCTGCGGCCCCGGATCGGCGGCAACTTGATTTCCGGTATCGAGAACTTCGGCAATTTGATTTTCGGGATCTTAAAGCCTGCGCCGATTCCGATGCCAACGCCACCGTAGTAGAAGCTCCGATCGCGCTTCTCAGGGTCAGTCAGCACGATCGTGCCGCCCGTTGCCATAACGATCTCAACACTCAGGCCACCACCTGCCCCGGTGTTATAGGTCCACTTGCTCAGGCTCAAAAATGACATGCCCGCGCCCCAGTGATCTGGTTATTGTCGTGACGGAAGGTTGATCAACCCACAAACGATGAAGCCCAATCCGAAGACAGCGAAAAAGACCACATTCCCCCAGATCGCATCGAATCGATCGATTCTCGCTGTCGGAATCGGATTCTCGGCGAGATAACGCACCTGCGGTCGATCGCCGACAGCCATTTTCGACACGATCCCGCCCTGCGGATACGAGACGTGTTCCCCGGCCTTCGTCACGAACTCGATTTCCGGGTGATACCCGCCCGCGTTCAACTTCACCACTTCGCCGGGCACCATGATCGACGTCCGCATGAATTCCCGCGTCAGTTGGACGTTTATCGCCGCTGCGATCAAAAAGCCGACTCCGATCACGACAAAGGCTACGGCCTTGTACATAAATGCGCTCGCTCGTTCGTCAAATAGCAGTCGGAATCATACACAACGTGGCCCCGCAAGCCGAACTACCTCACGACATCCCGTCCCGAAAAGGACTAGAACGTAAGCCTGTCGGAACGCACGATCGTCGGCCCGACAAAAATGACCTGCGTAGCGACGATTGAGGGCCGTATGGCTGCATCTTGAAATGCGGACGACGCCAGTGTGGGCTCTTTTCGTGATGCGTTCCGCCAGCCTCGCCATTTTTCCGCGCGAGCCGCTTCCCAGATCGGCAGGCCTCACGATATGTCGATCGTACAAATACTCGATCTCTGCGAGTCACTCTCGACGCTTGCGCTGCTCTAGCCCCTTGAACTCGCTCGGCGCCCGACTCTAAGCAAGATCGGCCTCGACATGCGCATCAGGGAGTTTCAGATACAAAATCAGTTTTACAACGTACTCGAAAACCTGCTGCCAGTACGCGAGATCCGCCTCGCGCTTCTCGGGCGCACATTGGCTGTTTAGATCCTCCAGAATCTGTTTGACCGTGCGATCCGACTCATCCACCGGATAAGTGATCAATTGCGTACGAAAGTCGCCGCTACTGAACTCTTGCCAAGTCACCATCCTTAACTGGTCGCCGGTTGTCGTCCCTGATTCGAGCCTACGCCGGAACAACACAATCGCGCGGACTCCATCGTCTCTGTATCCTTGCCACGCAGAATTGGGAACGACGCGAAGCGCAGGTGCCGGAAACTCAACCAGACCGATCGGCACGTCGTCTGCAATGTAGGCGCTATCCAGCAATCGATGAAGTGCGGCTGTCGGCTCGTACATCGCACCGTTGCTGGCATGGTAAATCTGCCGAGTCAAGCTACGACGGGCATTTTCCAGATCCTGCGGGTCTAGGCTGGTGGCAAAGGATCGAACACATGTCTTTACGAATCTCGGAAATTCGTTGAAGAGCAGATCTATTGAGTATGACGCGAGCATCACCTGAAAATTAAACTGCCAAACGTTTTGTCATCCATCAAAATAGAGAACCCGACGGAACAACTACCACGCTGGTCGCCTGGCCCTTCCCGGCTCGCCTTCGGGGTTCAATCCGACGCTCTTCTGGACGAACTCGGTCGCGAACTCGCACGCAACGTCCGTGTGTCAGACTTTTCCGCCCTACCGGAAATCGACTTTACCCAGCCGTGAGAGGTTACCGATCTATTTCGCCGCCGCTGCCGCCAGCGTACCAGCTATAGGGCCGGTCAATTCGCGATGCTGCCTTCATCGCGGCAGTTGGGGCGAAAAACCTCCCTCTGATCGGTAACCGAACTGAAGCAGGATGATCAAGAGGAAATAACCGACTCTCATGCCCGCATCAACAAGAAATAATATATCGAAGGTTGAGGCACCGACTCCATAATGGTCTCTTCAATTGGAAAATTTTTCCTTACTTCATGGACTAGATTTTCGGGGAATCTCAATGCTCTGCATAGGCAATATTTCGCCCGCGCACGACGAACGCTGTATTCCATTGACGTCGTGCCATGCTTTCACTATCGCCCAGTTCCACCCTCCCCCCGCGCACGAATCTTGCGAGAACACGCGATAATATCCGTGACCAAACCCGCACCCGAGCATGAAAAACAACGTTCTCAAGACCGCCCTGTTCGGCGCGCTGCTCACATTCGGCGCGTCCGGCGTCGCGTCGGCCAAGTCGCTCGACGACGCGCTCGACTGCCATTCGAACGGCCACAAGTTCGTCGCGCCGCTGCTCGCGGCCGGCGACATCCAGTCGGAGCCGATGCACGTCGAAGCGAATTCGGTGAACGCATTCCGCACGAACCATCCGCTGACCGCCTACGGCTTCGGCGTCTACGTCGTGCTTGGCTACCAGGCGAACGACCCGATCTTCCAGCCGGGCGACGGCACGCCGATCGGCAACTGGGCGTATGGCGTCGTGGTGCGTGGCACGAAGAGTGCCGTCGAACAGGCCGTGCGCAAGGCCGGCAGCGACGCGACCGTCAAGCAGGCGTTCCCGTTCCTGACCGCGATCGTGTGCTCGGACTGAGCGCGTCGCAAGGAAAGCAGCGCAAACTCGCCGCGCCGGTGTCGCTCGCCGGAAGCCCGCCTCGTTACGCGCCCGTATAAACCACGCGATACGGAATGCCGACCTTCTCCCACTCGGCCGCTTCCTGGCTGAGGCTGTAGTCGGTCAGCGGGTTCTGCTCGACCCACGCGCTCGGCAGGCGCACTTCATACCCGCCCTTCTTCATCTGCGACACGGAAATGTCCGGCAGCCCGGCATCGGTCCGGCGCCGGCACAGCAGCGCCGCGAGCCGCAGGCAGAACAGCAGCGGCCATTCGACGTCGCGTGCCTGCGACAGCTTGCCGAGCTTGCCCGCGTGCCCGAGCACGAGCGCGGCAAGCCGCGCCTGGTCGGTGCGCGAGAAACCCGGCATGTCGGCGTTGCTCGCGATATAGGCCGAATGCTTGTGGTACGAACTGTGCGAGATCGACAGCCCGATCTCATGCAACGCGGCGGCCCAGCCGAGGAACATCCGGCCTTCCTCGCGCGCTTCGTCGTCGGCTTCATCGAGCTCGTCGTAGAACCGCACCGCAAGCGCACCAATGCGCTCGGCCTGCGCGCGATCGACGCCGTAGCGGCGCGTGAAACCCTCGACGGTCACCGCGCGCATGTCCTCGTGCTGGGTCCGGCCGAGCAGGTCGTACAGCACGCCGAGACGCAGCGCGCCGTCGGTGGTATCGACATAGTCGACACCGAGTTCCTCGAATACCGCGAGCATGATCGCGAGGCCGCCGGCGAGCACCGGCACGCGGTCGGGCTTCAGCGCGATCAGCTTCAGCCGGTTCACGTTCTCGGACTTGATCAGCGCACGCTTCAGGCGTTCGAGCCCGCCGCGCGAAATGCCGTGCGTGATGCCCGCGTCGTTGAAGCCGTTCGCCTCGACGAGCTCCGCGAGCGCACGCGCGGTGCCGGATGAACCGATCGCCTGGTCCCAGCCGGCCTTCTTGTACTCGCTGGAAATGATCTGGATCTCGCGCTTGGCCGCGAGTTCGGCCTGCCGCATCGTGTATTCGTCGACGTTGCCGGCTGGAAAGAACGCACGGCTGTGGCTCACGCAGCCGATGTAGAGGCTCTCCATCACGATCGGCGTGTAGTGCGAGCCGATGATGAATTCGGTCGAGCCGCCGCCGATGTCGACGACGAGCCGCTTGCCGGCGCTCGCCGGCACCGAATGCGCGGCACCCGCGTAGATCAGGCGCGCCTCTTCGCGGCCGGCGATCACTTCGATCGGAAAACCGAGCGCCGCTTCGGCCTCGCCGAGGAATTCGGCCGCGTTCTTCGCGACGCGCAGCGTGTTGGTCGCCACCGCCCGCACGTGATCGGGGTGGAAATCGCGCAGGCGCTCGCCGAACCGCTTGAGCGCCTCCCAGCCACGCTCCTGCGACGCGCGATCGAGCATCTTGTCGCTCGACAGGCCCGCGGCCAGTCGAACGGGCTCGCGCAGCGCATCGACGGGATAGATCTGGCTGCCCGCCGGGGTTTCCTCGACGCGCCCGACGATCAGCCGGAAGCTGTTCGAGCCGAGATCGACGGCAGCCAGCAAGTGGGGGGATGTAACCATCAGAAGGGGGCTCCGTGCGCGTTCGCCCGCGCCAGCCGCTGCGGCCACGCTGGACGATCAATCGAAGGCGATATTTTAAGCGTGGAACGCTTGCCGTAGCCACGCTTCACGGGCATGTACCCGGGTAGATTGTATATGGCCGAAACATTTATGAGATGAAACGGTTGCGGCGTAGAATTTCCCGATATAAATACATAATCGTCATCAGCACGTCATCGTACCGTGAGAGTTTCCGAGCGTCCTTTCGAATCATCGCCCGAATCATCCCCTACTCTGCCGATGTCCGTCCGTTATCCGCTTCTCAATCGTGAACTCGGCATCCTCGGGTTCAACGAGCGCGTGCTGGCCCAGGCTGCCGACCCGCAAGTCCCGTTGCTCGAACGCCTGCGCTTCATCTGCATCACCAGCAGCAACCTCGACGAATTCTTCGAAGTCCGGATGGCCGGCCTTCAGGAACAGATCCGCGACAACCCCGGCGCCCTGACGCCCGACGGCATGTCGTTACAGCACGCTTACGACCTCGTCGTCGAGCGCGCGCAGCGGCTCGTGCACCGCCAGTACACGATGCTGCACGAAACCGTGCTGCCGGCGCTCGAACAGGAAGGCATCTACTTCCACGCGGCCGACACGTGGAACGACGAGCAGCTCGAATGGGCGCGCCGCTACTTCCTCGACGAGCTGCTGCCGGTGCTGACGCCGATCGGCCTCGATCCGGCCCACCCGTTCCCGCGCGTGCTGAACAAGAGCCTGAACTTCGTCGTCGAGCTCGAAGGCCGCGACGCGTTCGGCCGCCAGGCGGTGATGGGCATCGTGCAGGCCCCGCGGGCGCTGCCGCGCGTGGTGCGCATGCCGCAGGCGCTGTCGGGCTTCGAGCACGGCTTCGTGCTGCTCAGCACGTTCATGCAGCGCTTCGTCGGCGAACTGTTCCCGCAACTCGTCGTGAAGAGCTGCAACCAGTTCCGCATCACGCGCAACAGCGAGCTGTTCGTCGACGAAGACGAAATCACCAACCTGCGCGTCGCGCTGCAGGGCGAACTGCCCGCGCGCCACCTCGGCAACGCGGTGCGGCTCGAGGTGTCGGCCGACACGCCGGCACATATCGTGCGCCGCCTGCTCGAGGAAAGCCTGCTCGACGAGAAGGACTGCTATCGCGTGGCGGGCTCCGTGAACCTCGTGCGGCTGATGCAGATCCCCGATCTCGTCGATCGTCCCGACCTGAAGTTCGCGCCGTTCACCGCATCGATCCCGCCCGTGATCGCCAATGCACCGGCGATGTTCGACGCGATCGACGACGGCGACATCCTGCTGCACCACCCGTACGAAAGTTTCCAGCCGGTGCTCGAACTGCTGCAGCAGGCCGCGAAAGATCCGAGCGTCGTCGCGATCAAGCAGACGATCTACCGCACCGGCACCGATTCGCCGCTAATGGACGCGCTGATGGCCGCCGCGCGCAACGGCAAGGAAGTGACCGTCGTCGTCGAGCTGCTCGCGCGCTTCGACGAGGAAACCAACATCAACTGGGCGTCGCAGCTCGAAGCCGTCGGCGCGCACGTGGTGTATGGCGTGGTCGGTCACAAGTGCCACGCGAAGATGATGCTGATCGTGCGCCGCGTCGTGGAGGGCGGCAAGGCGACGCTGCGCCGCTACGTGCACCTCGGCACCGGCAACTATCACCCGCGCACCGCGCGCCTCTACACCGACTTCGGGCTGATGACGGCCGACCAGAAGATCTGCGAGGACGTCCACCACGTGTTCCAGCAACTGACCGGAATCGGCGGCGAGCTGACGCTGCACGAGCTGTGGCAGTCGCCGTTCACGCTGCATCCGCGCATCATCGAATCGATCCGCGCGGAGATCGACAATGCGCGCGCCGGCAAGCGCGCGCGCGTGGTCGCGAAGATGAACGCGCTGCTGGAGCCGACGGTGATCGCCGCGCTGTACGAAGCGTCGCAGGCCGGCGTCAAGGTCGACCTGATCGTGCGCGGCGTGTGCGCGCTGAAGCCGGGCGTGCCGGGGCTGTCGGAAAACATCACGGTGCGCTCGATCGTCGGGCGCTTCCTCGAGCACCACCGCATCTACTATTTCCACGCGGATGGCGCCGAGGAAGTCTATCTGTCGAGCGCGGACTGGATGGACCGCAACCTGTTCCGCCGCGTCGAAGTCGCGTTCCCGATCCGCGAGCGCAAGCTCAAGCGCCGCGTGATCGCCGAAGGGCTGTCGGTCTGTCTCGGCGACAACCAGTCGGCATGGCTGATGCAAAGCGACGGTCACTATCGGCGCCGCCGCGCGGGCAAGACGCTGCGCAACGCCCAACTCGGGCTGCTCGCGAAGTTCTGTTCGTAGGCAGGCGTCGTAGGCAGGCGCCGCGCAGCAAACGAAAAAGGCACAGCCCACGCGGGCTGTGCCTTTTTCGTTTCGGTCGTGCGCGGATGCGATGCGCACGAACCGTGTCACACGATCACGCGCTCAAGCTTCGAACGCTGCCGGCCGGATCGCGATGATCCGCGACGCCGGGAAGCGCGCGGTGAACGTGCTGCCGCGTCCTTCCTCGCTCTGCACATACAGGTGCGAGTCGTGCCGCTGCAGCACGTGCTTGACGATCGCGAGGCCGAGGCCCGTGCCGCCCGTATCGCGCGAACGGCTGCGGTCGACGCGATAGAAGCGCTCCGTCAACCGCGGCAGGTCGGCGGCCGGAATGCCGAAGCCACTGTCGGTGACGGAGAACACGCCCTGCGCGCCCTCGCGCCGCCACGACACGAATATCTTGCCGCCGTCCGGCGTATAGCGGATCGCGTTGGTGACGAGATTCGCGAACGCGCTGAACACTTCGGTCTGCGCGCCCGTGACGCCGAGCGTCTCGTCGATCGCGAACGCGATCTCGTGATGCCCGTTCGACAGCGTCTGCGCATCCTCCTTCAGATGGTCGAACACGGCGCGCATGTCGATCGCGTGATCGACCGGCGGCCGGCTTTCGCCCTCGAGCTTCGCGAGCACCAGCAGGTCGGTGACGATGTGCCGCATCCGCGACGCCTGCTGCTCCATCATCTCGAGATAGCGCGCGCGATCTTCCTCGTTCAGCGGCAGCTCACGCATCGTCTCGAGAAAACCCGACAGCACGGTGAGCGGCGTCTTCAGTTCGTGCGACACGTTCGCGACGAAGTCGCGGCGCATCGCGTCGGTCCGCTCGAGCTCGGTGATGTCCTGCGTGAGCAGCAGCTTGCGGTTCTCGCCGTACGGAAACACCTGCACCTCCAGCACGTTCTGCCGCGAGTCGCCCATCCCGCGCATCACGAGCGTTTCGTCGTAGTGCTGCGCGTTCAGGTAGCGGACGAATTCCGGATGACGCACGAGGTTCGTGATGTGCTGGCGCAGGTCGCGTTTCGCATCGAGGCCGAAATGCACCTCGGCGATCGCGTTGCACCACTCGATCTGGTCGTGGTCGTCGAGCATCGCGACGCCGTTCGGCGACGCCTGGATCGCCTGGATGAAGCGCGAATGCTGCTGCTCGACCTGCCGCACCTGCGCATGCCACTGCTTCGCGAGCTTGTGCAGCCGGTAATAGATTTCACCCCAGATGCCCGGTGCGCTCGGCACCTCGCCGTAGACGGGCGCATCGAGCAGACGCCACAGGCGTTGCGTATGGAAGGTACTGAAGAAGCCCTGCGCGACCAGCATCACGGCCGCGAACCCGCAGGCCGCGGTCGGGCCGGCGAACACGCCGACCAATACGCTGATCAGCACGAGCAGCACGAGCGACACGAGAAAGCGCGCCCAGATGATGTTCATGATTCAGCGCCCGAAAGAATGAACGGCATGCCGTGGCACACGGCATGCGCGGATACGTTACGCGTGCTTGGCGAGCCGGTAGCCGCTGCCGCGCACGGTCTCGATCATCGCATCGCAGCCGGCCGGTTTCAAGGCCGCGCGCAATCGTTTGATGTGCACGTCGACGGTGCGCTCCTCGACGAACACGTGATCGCCCCACACCTGGTCGAGCAGTTGCGTGCGGCTGTGCACGCGCTCCGGATGCGTCATGAAGAAATGCAGCAGGCGGAATTCGGTCGGGCCGAGATCGAGCTTGATCTCGCTGCCGTCGCCGTGCGCGGCGACGCGATGCGTGGCCGGATCGAGGCGCAGCCCGTTGATCGACACGACGTCCTCGGTCAGCTGCGGCGCGCGGCGGCGCAGCACGGCCTTGATGCGCGCCATCAGTTCCTTCGGCGAGAACGGCTTGGTCACGTAGTCGTCCGCACCGATTTCGAGGCCGAGCACCTTGTCCTGCTCGTCGCCACGCGCGGTCAGCATGATGATCGGGATGTGCTTGGTTCGTTCGTTGTTGCGCAGGTCGCGCGCGAACGCGATGCCGGACTTGCCCGGCAGCATCCAGTCGAGCAGCACGAGATCGGGCAGCACATCGCTGATCAGGTTCTGCGCCTGCTCCGCGTTGTACGCGCGGATCGGGCAGTGACCGGCATGCTGGAGATTCACCGAGATCAGTTCGGAAATCGCGGGCTCATCTTCAACGACGAGAATGTTGCTGGGCATCGGCACCTCTGTTCTTCCTGTGCGTGGTGTTAACTGTTGGCTTCGCGCTCGAGCGTGTCGCGCGGCTGATGCCGCACGTCCGTGCCCTTCACGATGTAGATGATGAACTCGGCGATGTTCTTCGCGTGGTCACCGATCCGCTCGATCGCCTTCGCGATGAACAGGTATTCAAGGCCGACCGAGATCGTGCGCGGATCTTCCTGCATGTACGACACGAGCTTGCGCACGAACGCGCGGAATTCGAGGTCGATTTCCTTGTCGTCCTTGACGATCTGCGCGGCGGCCACCGTATCGAGGCGCGCGAATGCGTCGAGCGCGCGGCGCAGGATCGTCACGGCCATCTCGCCCGACACCTTGATCTCGGCGATGTTCACCGTGCGCGCGGCCGGTTCGTCGACCAGGCGGCGCACGCGCTTCGCGATCTTCTCGGCCTCGTCGCCGGCGCGCTCGAGGTTCGTAATCGTTTTCGAAATCGACATCAGAAGGCGCAGGTCGCGCGCGGCCGGTTGCCTCCGCGCGATGATGTTGCCGCACTCCTGGTCGATGTCGACTTCCATCGCGTTCAGCGTTTCCTCGGCCGTGATCACCTTCTCGGCCGCGTCGCGGTCGAATTCGTTCAGCGCGTGCATCGCGCCGACGATCTGCGACTCGACGAGTCCGCCCATTTCCAGCACTTTCGACGACACGGCATTCAGGTCCGCGTCGAACTGGCTCGACAGATGTTTATCCGACATGGTTGTTGTTCTCCGTCATCAGCCGAAACGGCCAGTGATGTAGTCTTCCGTTTCCTTGCGCACCGGCTTGATGAAGATCTTTTCGGTCTCGCCGAATTCGATCAGCTCGCCCAGGTACATGTAGGCCGTGAAGTCCGAGCAGCGCGCGGCCTGCTGCATGTTGTGCGTGACGATCACGACCGTGTAGTCGCTCTTCAGCTCCGCAATCAGCTCCTCGATGCGGCCCGTCGAGATCGGGTCGAGCGCCGAGCACGGCTCGTCGAGCAGCAGCACTTCCGGACGGATCGCGATGCCGCGCGCGATGCACAGACGCTGCTGCTGGCCGCCCGACAACCCGTAACCGCTCTGGTTCAGCTTGTCCTTCACTTCGTTCCACAGCGCGGCCTTCGACAGCGCCCACTCGACACGGTCGTCCATCTCCGAGCGCGTGAGCTTTTCGAACATCTTCACGCCGAACGCGATGTTGTCGTAGATCGACATCGGGAACGGGGTCGGCTTCTGGAACACCATGCCGATCCGCGCGCGCAGCAGCGAGATGTCGCGCTTGGTGGTCAGCAGGTTCTCGCCGTCCATCAGGATTTCGCCTTCGGCGCGCTGCTCCGGATAGAGCGCGTACATCTTGTTGAACGTGCGCAGGAGCGTCGACTTGCCGCAGCCCGACGGGCCGATGAACGCCGTCACCTTCCCTTCGGGAATGCGCAGGTTGATGTTCTTCAGCGCGTGGAACTTGTTGTAGAAAAAGTTGAGGTCGTTGACCTCGATCTTCGCGTTCAGCGGCGCCAGCGGGCTGCCATGCACCGCGTCGTGCGTGCCGGCGGGCGCAGCGGTGCGCTCGACGGAATTCAGGTGGCTTTCTGCCATATTCATCGGATCGCTCCGCCGTTACTTTTTCGAGAAGATCGAGCGCGCCAGGACGTTGAGTCCGAGCACCCCGAGCGTAATCAGGAACACGCCCGCCCATGCGAGCGACTGCCATTCGGCGAACGGGCTCATCGCGAACTTGTAGATCGTGACGGGCAGGTTCGCCATCGGCTGGCTCATGTCCCACGAGAAGAACTGGTTCGACAGCGCCGTGAACAGCAGCGGCGCCGTTTCGCCGGCGATCCGCGCGATCGCGAGCAACACGCCCGTCACGATCCCGCCGACCGATGCGCGCAGCGTGATCTTCAGCACCATGCGCCACTTCGGCGTGCCGAGCGCGACGGCCGCTTCACGCAGTGCGTTCGGCACGAGCTTCAGCATGTTCTCGGTCGTGCGGATCACGATCGGAATCTGCAGCAGCGCGAGCGCAATCACGCCGGCCCAGCCCGAGAAGCGTCCCGACTTCGCGACGACGATCGCGTACACGAACAGGCCGATGACGATCGACGGCGCCGACAGCAGGATGTCGTTGATGAAGCGGATCGTGCTCGCCAGCAGGTTCTTCTGGCCGTATTCGGCGAGATAGACGCCCGCGAGGATGCCGATCGGCGTGCCGACCAGCGTGCCGAAACCGCACAGCAGCAGGCTGCCGACGATCGCGTTCGCCAGACCGCCGCCTTCCGTGTTCGGCGCCGGCGTCGATTCGGTGAACAACTGCAGCGACAGGCCGCCGACGCCGAGGTGCACGGTCGTGTAGAGAATCCACACGAGCCACAGCAGCCCGAACGCCATCGCGCCGAGCGACGCGGTGAGCGCGATCGCGTTGGTGAACTTGCGCCTGCGTTGCAGGCGGTTGCGCATCGCGTCGAGCGCGGCGCCGTTCGGCCCGGGGAAATTCATGATGGGCTCGCTCATTTCTTGCCCTCTCCCTTCTCGAGACGAAGCAGCAGCAGTTTGGAGACGGACAGCACGATGAACGTGATCACGAACAGGATCAGGCCCAGTTCCATCAGCGCGGACGTATGCAGGCCCGGCTGCGCTTCCGCGAATTCGTTCGCGAGCGCCGACGTGATGCTGTTGCCCGGCGCGAACAGCGACACGCTGTCGAGCAGGTTCGTGTTGCCGATCACGAAGGTCACGGCCATCGTTTCGCCGAGCGCGCGGCCGAGGCCGAGCATCACGCCGCCGATCACGCCGGTCTTCGTATAGGGCAGCACGACCTTCCACATCACTTCCCACGTCGTGCAGCCGATCCCGTACGCCGATTCCTTCAGCAGCACGGGCGTGACTTCGAACACGTCGCGCATCACCGACGCGATGTACGGGATGATCATGATCGCGAGGATCACGCCGGCCGCGAGGATGCCGATGCCGATCGGCGCGCCGGACGTCAGCGGACCGACCACCCACACGTCCTTGAAGATGCGGCCGATCGGCTTCTGGAAGTATTCGGCGAAGATCGGCGCGAACACGAGCAGGCCCCACATGCCGTATACGATCGACGGAATCGCGGCGAGCAGCTCGATCGCGATGCCGAGCGGGCGGCGCAGCCACACGGGCGACAGCTCGGTGAGGAACAGCGCGATGCCGAAGCTGACCGGCACCGCGATCACGAGCGCGATGATCGACGTCACGAGCGTGCCGTAGATCGGCACGAGCGCACCGAAGACATCCGAGTTCGGATCCCACTCGGATTGAAACAGGAAGCCGAGGCCGAACTTCTGGATGGTCGGCATCGACGCAATGATCAGGGAAACGATGATCCCGCCCAGCAGCAGCAGGGTCACGATCGCGGCAAGCCATGCGAGGCCGCCGAACAGAACGTCGCCGAGGCGGCTCGGCGCGCGTTGCGACGCGGCGTCGGGGGACCGGGAGGACGTGTAGGAAATTTCAGACATGGGTGCCTGTTCTGGATCGCCGGGCGCCGTGACGCCCGGCCTTACCGCACACACTGCCCGACCGGCACGGCCGGGCAGTGAACCGCTGCAATGCTTACTCCGCGGCGACCGGCTTGCCCGATGCGTCCGTGACCTTCGTCTTCCACTGCTTGCGGATTTCCGCCTCGACTGCCAGCGGCAGCGAGATGTAGTCGAGGCTGTCGGCCGCCTTCTCGCCATTCTTGAACGCCCAGCTGAAGAACTTCAGCGTTTCGGCGCCCTGCTCCGGCTTGTCCTGCTTCGCGTGCAGCAGCACGAACGTCGCGCCGACGACCGGCCATGCTTCCTTGCCCGGCTGGTTCGTGAGGATCTGGTAGAACGACTTCGACCAGTTCGCGCCGGCCGCGGCGGCCTTGAACGTTTCCGTCTTCGGCTCGACCACCGTGCCCGTCGAATTCTTCAGCGCGGTGTAGACCATGTTGTTCTTCTTCGCGTACGCCCACTCGACGTAGCCGACCGCGCCCGGCAGGCGCTGCACGAAGGCCGCGACGCCGTCGTTGCCCTTGCCGCCCGTGCCCGTCGGCCAGTTGACCGTCGTGCCTTCGCCGACCTTCGACTTCCACTCGTCGTTCACCTTGGACAGGTAGTTCGTCCAGATGAAGCTCGTGCCCGAGCCGTCAGCGCGGCGAACGACCGCGATGTCCGTGTCCGGCAGCTTGACCTTCGGGTTCAGTGCAACGATCGCCGGATCGTTCCACTTCTTGATCTTGCCGAGGTAGATGTCGCCGAGTACCGGGCCCGACAGCGTCAGTTCACCGGCCTTCACGCCCGGCACGTTGACGACCGGCACCACGCCGCCGACCACCGTCGGGAACTGGAACAGGCCTTCCTTCGCGAGCTCTTCATCCTTCAGCGGAGCGTCCGAACCGGCAAAATCGACCGTCTTCGCGTTGATCTGCTTCAGGCCGCCCGACGAACCGATACCCTGGTAGTTCACCTTCGCGCCGCCGGACTGCTGGTAGTCGGCAGCCCATTTCGTATAGATCGGCATGGCGAACGTGCTACCTGCGCCCGTGATGTCGGCAGCGTGCGCGGCAACGGCGAAAAGCGCGCCAGCCAGGCCGGCAATCGCGGTTTGCATCAATTTCATGAGACCTCCAGTGTGTGAGCGGATGACTACGGCACCGCGAAGGTTAGGGGCTCCTCATGACGATAATGTGACAATCGATGAAACTGGCGTGACAGTAACATGACTGGTTGAAAGGGTGTAGCCGGCCTTGTGCAAGGGGCCGCGGAGGCAACGCGCGGCGGGGATGACGGCAAGAATTGCCGGTCAGGCAGGGATGGCATGGGGCACCCTTTGACCGGGTGCGCGGGCGATCATGTCGCGCCGAAAACAGGTGGCCATGCGGTGCTCTGCATGCCGCTGCGACTCAGGGTCGGATGATTTCTTCTGTCAGATGAAATCCGCGCCGAAGCCCCTTCTATTTAATACCGCAAACCTTTGCGTCTGATGAATTGCGGCGCCCGAAGGCGCCGCAGGTCGATTCACTGCAGCGGCAGGCGCGCCCTCGGTCGGAGCGTCGCGCGCCGTCGCCGGTTCGGCTCAGCTCGTCGCCATCCGCACCGCGTCGGCGATCGCTTCCGCGTGGCGGGTCGCGTCGGCCGCCTGCTGCGCCTCGACCATCACGCGCAGCACGGGCTCGGTGCCCGATGCGCGGATCAGCACGCGGCCGCTCCCCGCGAGCGCGCCTTCGGCCGCGTCGATCGCCGCGCGAATCGATGCGCTGCCCTTCCAGTCCGCGCCCGGCTTCATCCGCACGTTGATCAGCTTCTGCGGGAACAGCGTGACGCCGTCCAGCATCTGCGCGAGCGTGCGGTCGCTGCGCTTGAGCGCGGCGAGCACGAGCAGCGCCGACACGATGCCGTCGCCGGTCGAATGGCGGTCGAGCGACAGGATGTGGCCCGAGCCTTCCGCGCCGAGCTGCCAGCCGCGTTCGCGCAGCTGCTCGAGCACGTAGCGGTCGCCGACCGCCGCGCGCACGAACGGCACGCCCTCGCGCTGCAACGCGACCTCGACCGCGAGGTTCGTCATCAGCGTGCCCACCGCGCCGTCGACCTTGCCGGCCGTCGCGATCCGGTCCTTCACGAGCACGTAGAGCAGCTCGTCGCCGTTGTACAGCCGGCCCGTCGAATCGACGACCTGCAGGCGGTCCGCATCGCCGTCGAGCGCGATGCCGAGATCCGCATGGTTCGCACGCACCGCGCGCACGAGCGCGTCGGGCGCCGTCGCGCCGACGCCATCGTTGATGTTGAAGCCGTTCGGCGCGACGCCGATCGGGATCACGTCCGCGCCGAGTTCGTGGAACACGTGCGGCGCGATCTGGTACGCGGCGCCGTGCGCGCAGTCGATCACGAGCTTCAGTCCGCGCAGATCGTACGCGGCCGGGAACGTGCTCTTGCAGAACTCGATGTAGCGGCCGGCGGCGTCCTCCAGGCGGCGCGCCTTGCCCAGCCGGTCCGACGATGCGCATTCGAGCGGCTTGTCGAGCCACGCTTCGATCGCGGCTTCGGTCTCGTCGGGCAGCTTGTTGCCGTCCGCGGAGAAGAACTTGATCCCGTTGTCCTGATACGGGTTGTGCGATGCGCTGATTACGACGCCGGCCGACAGGCGCAGCGCGCGCGTCAGGTAGGCGACGCCCGGCGTCGGCATCGGGCCGGCCAGCATCACGTCGACGCCGGCCGCCGAGAACCCGGCCTCGAGTGCGGCCTCGAGCATGTAGCCCGACACGCGCGTGTCCTTGCCGATCAGCACCGTCGGACGCGCACCGGCCGCGACGTCGGCCGTGCCGGCCAGTACCTTGCCGGCCGCATAGCCGAGACGCAACACGAAATCAGGCGTGATGGGCGCCTCGCCTACCGTGCCGCGAATGCCGTCCGTGCCGAAATATCGACGTCCCATGGCGAATCTTCCTCCTTCGTCTTTCTGAATTCTGACTTATCGTTGCCGCGCGGCTTCGCGCACGGCATTCCAGACCTTGAGCGCGTCGACCGTCGCCGCGACATCGTGCACGCGCACGATCGCGGCGCCGCGCCCGACTGCGCACAACGCGGCCGCCACGCTTGCCGCGACGCGTTCCATCGGCGGCTTGCCGCCGATCACCGCGCCGAGCATCGACTTGCGCGACATGCCCGCGAGAATCGGATACGCGCGCCCGTCGGGCCGCGCGGGCGCCGTGTCCCGCAAGGCGGCCAGCAGCGCGTAGTTGTCGTCGACCACCGCCTTGCCGAAGCCAAAGCCCGGATCGACGCAGATCCGCTCCGGCGCAATGCCCGCGTCGCGCAGCGCCTGCGCACGCGCGGCGAGAAAGTCGTGAACGTCGGTCACGACGTCGCCGTAGTCGGGCTCGCCGACCTGCATCGTCTGCGGCTCGCCGAGCATGTGCATCGCGCACAGCCCGCTGTTACCCTCGCGCACCGCGTCGATCGCCCCGGGCTGGCGGAACCCCCAGATGTCGTTGATCAGGTCGGCGCCGGCCGCAAGCGCCGCGCGCATCACGGCCGGCTTGTAGGTGTCGATCGACAGCGGCACGTTCAGCGGCCGCAGCGCTTCGACGAGCGGGATCACGCGCGCGAGCTCCTCGTCGAGCGGCACGGGCGGCGCGCCGGGACGCGTCGACTCACCGCCGATGTCGATCAGGTCGACGCCTTCGGCGATCATCCGCTCGGCCTGGCGCAATGCATCGTCGCGCGCGAGGAAGCGGCCGCCGTCGGAAAACGAATCGGGGGTTGCGTTGAGGATGCCCATCACGAGCGGGCGTTCGAACGTCAGCGAGAAGCGGCCGCACTGGAGCGGCGCGGGGATGAACGCGGAAACAGCGGAATCGGACACGGGCGGGAGGCGTTGATGAATGCAAAACGGGCCGGTGTGAAGCCACACCAGCCCGTGAACGGTGCTACAGCGGCGCTCAGGCCGGCGAAGCAGGCGCCGGCGCGTTGGCCGGCTTCACTTCGGCGGTCGTGCCACCACCCGACGAGTCGCCGCCGACAGCCGGCGAGCTCTTCGGCGAGCGCGGCGGACGCCCTTCCATGATGTCGTTGATCTGATCGGCGTCGATCGTTTCCCACTCCATCAGCGCGGCCGTCATCGCTTCGACCTTGTCGCGGTTCTCTTCGAGCAGGCGGCGCGCAAGGTTGTACTGTTCGTCGAGCACACGACGGATTTCGCCGTCGACCTTCTGCTGCGTCGCTTCCGAGATCGTGCGCGTGAAGCCGCGGCCGAACGGGCCGTTATCGCTCTCGTCGTCGACGTAGACCATCGGCCCGAGGGCGTCGGTCATGCCGAAACGGGCCACCATCGCGCGTGCCGTCTGCGTCGCCTTGTTGAAGTCGTCCGACGCGCCGGTGCTGATCAGGTTCAGGAACAGCTCCTCGGCCACGCGACCACCGAACAGGATCGCCAGGCGATCGAGCAGGTAGTCCTTCGAGTACGTCTCGTTGTCATGCTCCGGCAGCTGCCACGTGACGCCCAGCGCGCGACCGCGCGGAATGATCGTGACCTTGTGCACCGGGTCGGCCTTCGGCAGCAGCTTCGCGATCACCGCGTGGCCCGACTCGTGGTAAGCCGTCGCGCGCTTCGCTTCTTCGCGAATCACCGCCGACTTGCGCTCCGGACCCATGAAGATCTTGTCCTTCGCGTCCTCGAAATCCTGCATCTCGACGATGCGCTTGCCGCGACGGGCGGCGAACAGCGCCGCTTCGTTCACGAGGTTCGCGAGATCGGCGCCCGAGAAACCCGGCGTGCCGCGCGCGATGACTGCTGCATCGACGTCGTTCGCGATCGGCACCTTGCGCAGGTGCACGCGCATGATCTGCTCGCGGCCGCGGATGTCCGGCAGGCCGACATAGACCTGACGGTCGAAACGGCCCGGACGCAGCAGCGCCTTGTCGAGCACGTCGGAACGGTTGGTCGCGGCGATCACGATCACGCCGGAGTTCGCCTCGAAGCCGTCCATCTCGACCAGCATCTGGTTCAGCGTCTGCTCGCGCTCGTCGTTGCCGCCGCCCATGCCGGCGCCGCGATGACGACCGACCGCGTCGATTTCGTCGATGAACACGATGCACGGTGCGTGCTTCTTCGCCTGCTCGAACATGTCGCGCACACGGGCCGCGCCGACACCGACGAACATTTCGACGAAGTCGGAACCCGAGATGCTGAAGAACGGCACCTTCGCTTCACCGGCGATCGCTCGCGCGAGCAGCGTCTTGCCGGTACCCGGAGGACCGACGAGCAGCACGCCGCGCGGAATGCGCCCGCCCAGCTTCTGGAATTTCTGCGGATCGCGCAGGAAGTCGACGAGCTCGGACACTTCTTCCTTCGCTTCGTCGCAGCCCGCGACGTCGGAGAAGTTGACCGCGTTGTTGTTCTCGTCGATCAGCCGCGCGCGCGATTTCCCGAACGAGAATGCGCCGCCTTTGCCGCCCCCCTGCATCTGCCTCATCATGTAGAACCAGAACACGATGATCAGGATCGTCGGCCCGAGGTAATACAGCGCGGACATCAGCGCGTTCGGCTCGTCGTCCGCCTTGCCGCTGACCTGCACGCCGTACTTCATCAGGTCACCGACCATCCAGATGTCGCCGGGCGACACGATCTGGTATTTCTGGCCATCAGACGGAGTGACGGTGAGGTTGCGCCCCTGCACGATGACGTTCTTGACCTTGCCGTTCTTGGCGTCGTCCATGAACTGCGAATAGGACACACCTTCCTGGACGCGGGGCTTGTCGAACTGCTTGAACACCGTAAACAGCACCAGTGCGATCACCAGCCACACTGCTGCCTTCGAAAACATATTGTTGTTCAAAGCACCACTCCTTCACTCGTAGACGAGCGCCTACATTTTCCTTGCGGCGCTCCTCGGTCATTCTAATCCAGTCCGACCACCCCTGCCATAAGCATTGACGACCGCCGCGATAGCGCTTCGCTTGTCTGGCAAGGGCCGGAGCCCGTTTGCGGCACCGCGCTCCGCGTCACCGCGGTTGCTTCAGCTGCCGGCCCAAAATGAACGTTTCGGACGATTTGTCGCGCGACGCCTTCGGCTTGCGGGGCGCGACCACCTTAAACTGCTGCTTGAACTTCTCGACGATCTGGCTGTAGCCGCTGCCGTGAAAGCACTTCACGAGCAGCGCACCATCCGGCTTCAGATGGTTCTGCGCGAATTCAAGCGCCAGATCGCACAGATGCTCGATGCGTGCTGCGTCCGCCGAGGCTACGCCGGAGAGGTTGGGGGCCATGTCGGAAATAACAAGGTCCACCGCGCGACCTTCGAGCACATCTTCGAGCTGCCGGAGGACGTCGTCCTCGCGGAAGTCGCCCTGGATGAAGTGGACGTCGGCGATCGGCTCCATCGGCAGCAGGTCGAGCGCGATGATCGTGCCGTCGATGCCGCCTTCGCGTTGCGTGTCGCGCTTCTTGCCCTGCGCGAGCTTGTTGCGGGCATACTGGCTCCAGCTGCCCGGCGTCGCGCCGAGATCGACGATCACCTGGCCCGGACGGATCAGCTTGTCCTGCTCGTCGATTTCCTTCAGCTTGTACGCGGCACGCGCGCGATAGCCCTCCCGCTGCGCCATTTTGACGTACGGGTCGTTGATGTGGTCGTGCAGCCAGTTCTGGTTGAAGCGGTTTTTTGCCATTCGAGAGAGAGATTGCTGCTATTTGCTTCGTGAAGCCGTGCTTTTGGCGGATAATACGCGTCTTCTTCGCGCGGCTGCGGCCCCTTTCAAGGCCCAAGCCGCGATTTTACGTGGTTTCGGCGCGCGGCTGATGCGGTAACTTCCCGCGATTCGCTTCTGACGCAGCGCCCCTTATCTAGATTTCGACATTTCCATGCCCGCCCTTTCGCTTTCCCCCGCCGAGCGCTCCGCGCTGCGCTCCCAGGCCCATGCGCTCAAGCCCGTCGTGCTGATCGGCGCCGAAGGGCTCACCGACGCAGTGCTGAAGGAAATCAAGGTGCACCTCGCCGCGCACCAACTGATCAAGATTCGCGTGTTCGGTGACGAGCGCGACGAGCGCGTCGCCATTTACGACGAGATCTGCGACCGCCTGAGCGCCGCGCCGATCCAGCACATCGGCAAGCTGCTGGTGATCTGGAAGCCCGAGGCCGCCGTGACGGCCCCGGCCCGCGGCCGTCGCGCCGGCACGCTGCCGAGCGCGGCCGAAGCCAGCGACGACAGGAAAGGCCGCGCACCGCGCACCGTCAAGGTCGTCAAGGTGTCGCCGAACGCGAGCCCGGTGCGTCGCCCGAAGCCGACCAAGGTCGTCGTGCGCGGCAACGAGCGCGTGACGGCGGGCGGCACGGTGAAGCGCGCGAAAAAGCGTCAGGCCAGCACGAAGCGGCCGCACCAGGACAAGTAATCCTGCCGGGCGGCACGGGGCATCCCGTGCCCTGCCCGTGCGGCGCTCAGGCTGTTCAGGCCGTTCCGGAGTCTTGCGCCGGCAGACGCCAGATCAGCATCAGCCCCAGCACGCTCTCGACGAGATAGAACAGGCTCGAGACGCCGTGCAGCATCCCGAAGCGGCTCGCATACGGCGAGTTCGCGATATCGGTGCCCGCTTCCATCGCGGCCACGCGCAGCGCGTTCATGAACGGCTGCAGCGCAAAATACCCGACCAGCACGCACGCGACCATCGCCGCGACGATCCAGCGCACGCGACGATAATCGCCGCTGCCGCGCCGCACCTGCTGATTCGACAGCGCGAGCAGCAGCACGCCGCACACGACACCGAGGATCGCCTCGATGCGAAACAGCTGGGCGGCGACCGTACCGGCCGTCATCCGCTCCAGCGTCTTGAACAGCACGGGCGCGACCGCATACCCGATCGTCAGCAGGCTGCCGACCCACACGGCCGACAGCAGACGGAACACGCGATGCGGCATCACGTCGCCCGGCTTCAGATGTAGCTGACGGAAATGATTTCGTACTCGCGCACGCCGCTCGGCGCCTGCACGGCCGCGACGTCGCCTTCGGACTTGCCGATCAGCGCGCGTGCGATCGGCGAGCTGACCGAGATCAGGCCGTGATCGATATCGGCTTCGTCGTCGCCGACGATCTGATACTTGACGGTGTCGCCCGACTCGAGATCTTCAAGCTCAACCGTCGACGCGAAGACCACGCGGCCCTCGGCATCGAGCACGGTGGGGTCGATGACCTGCGCGGCGGACAGCTTCGATTCGAGTTCCGCGATACGGCCCTCGATGAAGCCCTGCTTTTCCTTCGCTGCGTCGTATTCGGCGTTTTCGGACAGATCACCCTGTGCGCGGGCCTCCGCGATCGCGGTGATCACGGCCGGCCGCTCGACCGACTTGAGGCGCTGCAATTCATCGCGCAGTTGCTCTGCGCCACGCTTTGTCAACGGAATGGTGCTCATAAACGGCTCAATCGATAATAACGGCTATAAAAAAAATCACCGCGATTAAGCGCATTTCCGGTGAACCGGAAACACCGCTTAACCGCGGCACGTGTTGCTTCGACAGGAAACTGACTGCTTAGTTTAGGCGAGCGTGAAGACCTTGTAAATCATAGACTTCCAGATCCTTCAGGTAGCGCAAGCCTTCGACGGCCGCGCGCGCGCCCGACATCGTCGTGTAGTACGTGACCTTGTGCGCCTGCGCGCTCATGCGGATCGAACGCGAATCGGCGATCGCCTGGCGCGTCTCGTCGACCGTCGTGAACACGAGTGCGATCTCGCCGTTCTTGATCATGTCGACGATGTGCGGACGGCCGTCCTTCACCTTGTTGACGACCTTCACCGGCACGCCGGCCGCTTCGATCGCGGCAGCCGTGCCCTTGGTCGCGACGATCGGGTAGCCGAGGTCGTGCAGCATGCGCGCGACTTCGACGGCCTTCGGCTTGTCGGCGTCCATCACGGTCAGCAGCACCGTGCCCGACTCCGGCAAGCGCGAACCGGCCGCGAGCTGCGACTTGAACAGCGCTTCGCCGAACGTCTGGCCGACACCCATCACTTCGCCGGTCGAACGCATTTCAGGCCCGAGGACCGGATCGACGGTCGGGAACTTGACGAACGGGAACACCGCTTCCTTCACGCTGAAGTACGGCGGCTCGACTTCCTTCGTCACGCCCTGCTGCGCGAGCTTCTGGCCGACCATCGCGCGCGCCGCGATCTTCGCGAGCGGCAGGCTGGTCGCCTTCGACACGTACGGCACCGTGCGCGAGGCGCGCGGGTTCACTTCGAGCACGTAGATGATGTCCTGCTTCGAGCCGTCCGCCTGCGGCACCTGCTGGATCGCGAACTGCACGTTCATCAGGCCGACCACGTTCAGCGCCTTCGCCATCGCGCCCGTCTGGCGCTTCAGCTCGGCCACGGTTTCCTTCGACAGCGAGTACGGCGGCAGCGAGCATGCCGAGTCGCCCGAGTGGACGCCTGCCTGCTCGATGTGCTCCATCACGCCGCCGATGAACACCGCTTCGCCGTCGCAGATGCAGTCGACGTCGCATTCGATCGCGTCGTTCAGGAAGCGGTCGAGCAGCACCGGCGAATCGTTCGACACCTTCACGGCCTCGCGCATGTAGCGCTCGAGGTCGCGCGGCTCGTGGACGATTTCCATCGCGCGGCCGCCCAGCACGTACGACGGGCGCACGACGAGCGGGTAGCCGATTTCGGCCGCCAGCGCGAGCGCTTCTTCTTCGGCGCGCGCGGTGCGGTTCGGCGGCTGGCGCAGGCCGAGATCCTGCAGCAGCTTCTGGAAGCGTTCGCGGTCTTCGGCCGCGTCGATCATGTCCGGCGACGTGCCGACGATCGGCACGCCATGCGCCTCGAGGTCGAGCGCGAGCTTCAGCGGCGTCTGGCCGCCGTACTGGACGATCACGCCGACCGGCTTTTCCTTGTCGACGATTTCCAGCACGTCCTCGAGCGTCAGCGGCTCGAAGTACAGGCGGTCGGACGTGTCATAGTCGGTCGACACCGTTTCCGGGTTGCAGTTGACCATGATCGTTTCGTAGCCGTCCTCGCGCATCGCGAGGGCCGCGTGCACGCAGCAGTAGTCGAACTCGATGCCCTGGCCGATCCGGTTCGGGCCGCCGCCCAGCACCATGATCTTCTTGTTGGTGGTCGGCTGCGCCTCGCACTCTTCCTCGTAGGTCGAGTACATGTACGCGGTTTTCGTCGCGAACTCGGCCGCGCAGGTGTCGACGCGCTTGTAGACCGGGCGCACGTTCAGTTCCACGCGGCGCTTGCGGACGTCTTCCGGCGTCGCGCCGAGCAGCTTCGCGAGGCGGCGGTCGGAGAAGCCGCTCTGCTTCAGGAAGCGCAGCTCGTCGAACGTCAGCGACGCGAGCGTGCGGCCCGACAACGCCTTTTCCTTCAGGATGATCTGCTCGATCTGCGCGAGGAACCACGGGTCGATCGCGGTTTCCGCGAAGATCTCTTCGGCCGTCATGCCGATGCGGAATGCATCGCCGACGTACCAGATGCGATCCGGGCCCGGCTCGTGGATCTCGATCGCGATCTCGTCGCGGTCGGTCGACTTCTCGTCGAGACCGTCGACGCCGACTTCGAGGCCGCGCAGCGCCTTCTGGAACGATTCCTGGAACGTGCGGCCGATCGCCATCACTTCGCCGACCGACTTCATCTGCGTGGTCAGGCGCGAATCGGCTTCACGGAACTTCTCGAACGCGAAACGCGGAATCTTCGTGACGACGTAGTCGATCGTCGGCTCGAACGACGCCGGCGTCTGGCCGCCGGTGATTTCGTTCTTCAGCTCGTCGAGCGTGTAGCCGACCGCCAGCTTCGCCGCGACCTTCGCGATCGGGAAGCCGGTCGCCTTCGACGCGAGCGCCGACGAACGCGACACGCGCGGGTTCATCTCGATGACGACCATGCGGCCGTCCTTCGGGTTGATCGAGAACTGCACGTTCGAGCCGCCCGTGTCGACGCCGATCTCGCGCAGCACCGCGAGCGATGCGTTGCGCAGGATCTGGTATTCCTTGTCGGTGAGCGTCTGCGCCGGCGCGACCGTGATCGAGTCGCCGGTGTGCACGCCCATCGGGTCGAGGTTTTCGATCGAGCACACGATGATGCAATTGTCGGCGCGGTCGCGCACGACTTCCATCTCGTATTCCTTCCAGCCGAGCAGCGATTCCTCGATCAGCAGTTCGCGCGTGGGCGACAGGTCGAGGCCGCGCTTGCAGATCTCTTCGAACTCTTCGCGGTTATACGCGATGCCGCCGCCCGAGCCGCCGAGCGTGAACGACGGACGGATCACGATCGGATAGCCGCTGCCGCCGGTGTACGCCATGATCTCGGCGTGCACCTGGGTCGCTTCTTCCATCGAGTGCGCGATGCCCGACTTCGCCGAGCCGAGACCGATCTTGGTCATCGCGTCCTTGAACTTCTGGCGATCTTCCGCCTTGTCGATCGCTTCCGGCGACGCGCCGATCAGCTCGACGCCGAATTTCTCGAGCACGCCGTGGTGATGCAGGTCGAGCGCGCAGTTCAGCGCGGTCTGGCCGCCCATCGTCGGCAGGATCGCGTCCGGGCGCTCCTTCTCGATGATGCGTGCGACGACTTCCCACGTGATCGGCTCGATGTACGTGACGTCGGCCGTATTCGGGTCGGTCATGATCGTCGCCGGGTTGCTGTTCACGAGGACGACCTTGTAGCCCTCTTCACGCAGCGCCTTGCAAGCCTGCGCGCCCGAATAGTCGAACTCGCAAGCCTGGCCGATGATGATCGGGCCGGCGCCGATGATGAGGATGCTTTTGATGTCTGTGCGTTTTGGCATGGCTTGTGAATTCAGTAAGTAATCTTTGTCGTGGCGTTGTCGCGGGTCGGCCGGCTGCGCTCAACTCATGGTGGCGAGCGCGAGCTTCACCGAGAAACCGATGAACAGGCCGCCCACGCTGCTCGCCGCACCCGCCGCGAGCTTGCGGCGGCGGCGGAAATGCTCGGCGAGCCGCGCGCCCGCGAAGATCAGCGTGCTCAGGTACAGGAAGCTCGCGCATTGCGCGATCGCCCCGAGCACGACGAACGACAGCGCGGGATGCGGGAATGCCGGGTCGACGAACTGGATGAAGAACGAGATGAAGAACAGGATCGCCTTCGGATTCAGGAGGCTCACGATCAGCGCCTTGCGGAACGGCTTGTCGAACGAGCGCTCGCCGTCGACCGCGAGCGGCGCGTCGGCCGGCGCATCGCCGCGTGCGCGCAGCTTGCGCCACGCGCCGCGCAGCATCCCGGCGCCGATGTACAGCAGGTACGCGGCGCCGCCGTACTTGACGACGGAGAACAGCAGCGGGTTCGCCTTCAGCAGCGACGCGACGCCCGCGGCGGACAGCACCATCAGCACCGTATCGCCGACGAACACGCCGCAGGCCGCGCGATAGCCGGCCTTCACGCCGCGCTGCGCCGCGAGCGACAGCACGTACATCGAGTTCGGCCCCGGCAGCAGGATGATGAAGATCACGCCGAACACGTAGGTCCAGATATCCGTGATGCCGAGTGCGTGGCCGAACATGATGCGAATCTCCCGTTCTTCGGTTGCTTCAGTGACGTCAGGCGTTGCGCTGCTGCGCCGCGTCCATCAGGGCGGTGAAACGGTCGAACAGATAGCCGATGTCGTGCGGGCCGGGCGACGCTTCCGGGTGGCCCTGGAAGCAGAACGCCGGCTTGTCGGTCAGCTCGAAGCCTTGCAGCGTGCCGTCGAACAGCGACACGTGCGTCACGCGCGCATTGGCCGGCAGCGAATCCGCGTCGACCGCGAAGCCGTGGTTCTGCGACGTGATCACCACGCGGCCGTCGCCGAGATCCTTCACCGGATGGTTCGCGCCGTGGTGGCCCGTCTTCATCTTCAGCGTCTTGGCGCCGACCGCGAGGCCCATGATCTGGTGGCCGAGGCAGATGCCGAAGGTCGGCACGCCGCGCTCGATGAATTCCTTCGTGGCCGCGATCGCGTAGTCGCACGGCTCCGGGTCGCCGGGGCCGTTCGACAGAAAGATGCCGTCCGGATTCAGCGCGAGCGCGTCGGCCGCGCTGGCCTGCGCCGGCAGCACCGTCACCTGGCAGCCGCGTTCCGCGAGCATGCGCAGGATGTTGTACTTGACGCCGAAGTCGTACGCGACGACGCGGTACTTCGGCGATTCCTGCATCCCGTAGCCGCCTTCGAGGCGCCATTCGGTCTGCTTCCACTCGAACGGCTTCGTGGTCGACACGACCTTCGCGAGATCCATGCCGGCGAGGCCCGGGAACGAGCGGGCGAGCTCGATCGCCTTCGCCTCGTCGTCCGAACCGGCCAGGATGCAGCCGTTCTGCGCGCCCTTGTCGCGCAGGATACGGGTCAGCTTGCGGGTATCGATGCCGGCGATCGCGACGACGCCTTCGTCGCGCAGGTAGTCGCCGAGCGTGCGGTCCATGCGGAAGTTAGATGCGAGCGTGGGCAGATCACGGATGATCAGGCCGGCGGCATGGACTTTCGTGGCTTCGACGTCTTCGGCGTTGATGCCGACGTTGCCGATATGCGGGTAAGTGAGCGTGACGATCTGACGCGCGTAGCTCGGATCGGTCAGGATTTCCTGATAGCCGGTAATCGCGGTATTGAACACGACTTCACCGATCGTATGGCCTTCGGCCCCGATCGAATAACCACGAAAGACCGTGCCGTCGGCGAGTGCAAGCAAGGCGGGAGAAAAAGACGGCAACACGGGAGGCTCCTTGGGGAACACCCTGCTGCCGACCTGTTTACCCTGCCGCGCGTGCGCCGCGCTGCGTAGGCGCGCGGAGTCGCTAGCTGGACGCGACCTGCGTTGTCGAGACGCGAACCCGGCGCGTGGCGCACGAGGCTTCGCGGCATCGCCCGACAGGCGGCGTGCGGCGGATGAACGGGATGAGTGAGGTAGGCGCTAGGGTGCGAGGTTGATCAGCACAAACTTTCAAATTATAGCCCGAAAATGGCCCTATCTTCAATCGATATGGCCGTCCGATCATGCATGCGGCCTGCCGCGACCGCGCGCCGTGCGCTGCTGCTGCGGCCCCGTTTGCGCAGGCCGCCCTACCCGTCAGCGTACCGCCGGATCACCCTGCTTGCCAGCGCCGCGCTCGGGCCACGCGTACCAGACCGCGCTCGCGAGTTGCAGCGCGAGCAGCGCGCTCCACGCGGTGAAGTGTGCGGCGGCCGGGTAATGGCCGTCCATCGCCGGCCAGTGCGACAGCACCGCGCCGATGCCGATCTGGAACGCAAAGATCAGCACGAAGATCACGAGCGTGAGCGTCGTGTTCGCGCGGCCGATCAGATGGGCCGGGAAATGACGGGCCAGCACCGCATAGGTCAGGATCCCGACGCCGCCGAACATCCCGTACGCCGCCCACAGTACGGCCGGCGGCAGCGGGACGCGCGCGACGATCGCGGCTTGCGTCGCGACGAACAACGCCATGCCGACGCCGCAAAACGCCTGGACGGACACCCCGCGCCGCTCGAGCACGCGCGCCGCCGCGCCGAAGCCGACGCAGCCGGCCATCATCGCGAACCCGAGCACCGACACGAGCTGGGCCGCGCGCTGCGCATCGAACCCCGCGACATCGCGCAGGTACGGCCCGACCCACAGCGACTGCATCGCGTAGAACACGCCCTGCGTGACGACCGAGAACGACGAGATCTTCCAGAACGCGCGGCTGCTCAGGATGTGCCAGGTGCCCTTGAACTGGCTGACGAGCCCGCCCTGGTGGCGTGGCCGTTCGGCTTCCGGCGCGCCGAAGCCGATCGCGGCGGCGACGATGATCGTCAGCACCGCGAGGCCGCCGCAGATCGCGCGCCAGCTCGCGAACCCGAGCAGCCAGGTCAGCGGCGAGCCGACCGCGACGCCGCCGAGGCCGCCGACCGCCATCACGAGACCATTGAGGAGCGGCAACCGGCCGACCGGAAAATGCTGCGCGAGCGCCTTGAACGCCGCACCGAGGCACACCGATACGCCGACGCCGATCAGGAGCCGGCCGATCATCATCGTGCCGAGGTCGTGCGCGACGCCGAACACCGCGGCACCAGCCGCCGCGAACAGCAGCATGCCGGCCGTCACGCGGCGCGGGCCGAAATGGTCGAGCAGCACGCCGGCCGGAATTTGCGCGCCGGCGAAGCCGAGGAAATAGAGGCTGGTGAGCAGCCCGAGATCGGCGGCCGACAGCCCGAGCTCGTGCGTGACGAACGGCGCGAAGCCGAGATTGACGCCGCGGAACACATACGACACGAAATACCCGATCGCAAACAGCGCGAGCACCCTCGCCTGCACCGATGACATCGCCTCTCCTTGTTGTTCCACGTCTGGCGCAACAGCGGCCGCGCCGCCGCGCACAAATGAAAACGCCGTCACCTCGGTGACGGCGTTGCCTCGCGTTTCGTCGGATGATAACGCAATCGCACGGCCCGTACGGACCGCCGCGTTGCGATCGCGACCGCGTTATTTCTTCTTGCTCTTGCTGGCAGCAACCTTGGCCGGCGCCGCCTTCGCGGGGGCCGCCCTCGCGGGGGCCGCCTTGGCCGCGCGGGCCGCCGGCTTCGCGGCGGCGTGCTTCGCGCCACGCGACTTGCCGCCGACGGACAGGCTCGCGCGCTCGATATGCGCGCCGGCCGCCGACGTCGCGATCCGCTCCGGACCCGGCTCGGCCGGCACCGCACGGCCGACCGGCACGTGCAGCACGAGCGCCTGGCCCGGCATCACCATATCGCGGTGCGTGCGGTTCCATGCCTTCAGCTGGCCGACCGACACGCCGTAGCGGCCGGCGAGTGCGGCCATCGACTGCTTGCGGCGCACGCGGATCAGCATCTTGCGCGTGTCGGGCACGTCGGGCTCCATCGCGAGCACGCCATTTTCGGCGACGTCCGCGCTGATGTCCTCGTCGTCGTCATCGCCACGCGGCACGACGATCGTCGAACCCGGCTTCAGGCGCATGCCGGCCGGAATCTTGTTGATCGACATCAGCGTATCGGCGTCGACACCGATCTTCTCGGCGATCGCGGCCGGACGCGCGCGCTCGCTGACCGTGTAGGTGGTCCACGACGACAGCTGGCCGTTGTGTGCCTTCAGGTTCTTCTCGAACGCCGCCGCGTTGTCGAACGGCAGCAGGATCTGCGGCTCGGTCGCGCCGAGGATCACCGGCTTCGCGAACGACGGGTTCAGCGAGCGGAATTCGTCGAGCGACAGGTTCGCGAGCTTCGCGGCCACCGCCACGTCGATGTCGCGCGACGTCGTGACCGTCACGAAATACGGGTGGTTCGGGATGTCAGGCAGCACGAGGCCATACTGCTGCGGACTCGCGATGATGTTCTTCACCGCCTGCAGCTTCGGCACGTAGTTGCGCGTCTCGTTCGGCATCCGCAGGCTCTGGTAGTCGGTCGGCAGCCCGGCCGCCTGGTTGCGCGCGATCGCGCGCTGCACGTTGCCCTCGCCCCAGTTGTACGCGGCCAGCGCCAGATACCAGTCGCCGAACATGTCATGCAGGCGCGACAGGTAGTCGAGCGCGGCGCTCGTCGACGCGAGCACGTCGCGACGCTCGTCCTGCCACATGTTGCGCTTCAGGTTGTACGTGCGGCCCGTGCCCGGCATGAACTGCCACATGCCGGCCGCCTTCGCGACCGACAGCGCCTGCGGGTTGTACGCGGATTCGATGAACGGCAGCAGCGCGAGCTCGGTCGGCATGTGGCGCGCCTCGAGTTCCTCGACGATGTGATACAGGTACTTCTGCGAGCGCTCGGTCATGCGCTGCACGTAATCGGGACGCTGCGTGTACCACGTGGTCTGCATGTCGACGAGGTCGCTCTGCAGGTCGGGCATCTGGAAGCCGCGACGGATGCGGCCCCAGAGATCGGAGTCCGCACTGGTCAGGTCGCCGACGGATTGCTTGTCGACGTCGACAGTTTCTTTGGCGGTGGCTGATTTACGGAGGTAGTTGGACGTCGCCTGCGAATCGGCGGCGTTGTTGGCGACAGGAGCCTGGCTCGCACAAGCGGCGAGTAGCAGGACCACCATCGCACTCAATATAAGTCGCATGAAAATCTCGGCTTCCGACGGCTGGAAATTGCAGGCGATACTACGGAAGTGCGTGCTTCACGTCAATAAAAACACCGAAAACTCAGCGAAATCCTACATTTGGAGCAATTTTTACAGGCGCCACCTGAGGTTTGGAGTCCTCCGGAATGCGTCATCGGAAACGATTTTTCCACTCGCGCATCAGCGTGAATGCCGCCAGACGATCCGGCACCGTTTCGTGCAGCTCGGCTTCGAGCGTCGCATGGATCGCCGCGCTGTCCGCGCGCATGAACGGGTTGACCGCACGTTCGTGCGCGATCGTGGTGGGCAGCGTCGGCACGCCGCGCGCGCGCAGCGCCTGCGCGTCGTCGCGCCACGCGGCGAGCGCCGCATTGCCCGGTTCGCACGCGAGCGCGAAGCGGATGTTCGACAGTGTGTATTCGTGTGCGCAATGCACGCGCGTGTCGCCGGGCAGCGCCGCGAGCGCGTCGAGCGACGCGAGCATCTGCGCGGGCGTGCCTTCGAACAGGCGGCCGCAGCCGCACGAGAACAGCGTGTCGCCGCAGAACACGTGCGGCGTGGCCGCGCCTACGCCGGCCGCCTGAAAATACGCGATGTGGCCGCGCGTGTGACCGGGCACGTCGAGCACGTCGAATGCGAGCGCCGGTGCGTCGAGCATCACGCGATCGCCGCCCGCGAGCGGCCGGGTGACCACGCCGATCGCCTCGGCTGCGGGGCCGTAAACCACGAGCGGCGCATCGTCCGGTTGGCTATCTCGCAGTGCGGCGACACCGCCGACATGGTCGGCGTGGTGGTGCGTGAGTAAAATAGCGGTCAACCGCCAGCCGCGTTCCGCAAGAACACGGCGTACCGGCGCGGCTTCACCCGGATCGACGGCGATCGCATCGCGGCCGTCCGACACGAGCCAGATGTAGTTGTCTTCGAATGCCGGCACCGGCACGTATTCCAGCTCGTTCATGGGCGCGCAATCAACGTTATGTCCGATCCACAAATTATAGACTGGCCCGCCTGGACCGACTCGCCGCCCGGCCGCTACGTGCTGGGCTGGGAGCAGGCGCAGCTCGACCGGATCGTGTCCGACGTGTTCGGGTTTCACGCGCTCCAGCTCGGCCTGCCGCAGCTCGACGCGCTGCGCGAGAACCGCATGCCGTATCGCGGCCTCGTGCTCGATCCGGCGAGCGGCGCGAGCGCGCCCTACCAGTATCCATGGGCGCGCGAGGCGCGCGGGCCCGAACATGCGCCGGTCGATCGCAGCACGACGTGGTGCGACCTGCTCGACCTGCCGTTCGAGTCGCAGAGCGTCGACCTGATCGTGATGCCGCACACGCTCGAATTCACGTCCGACCCTCACCGCTTGCTGCGCGAGGCCGAACGCGTGCTGATGCCGGAAGGCCAGCTCGTGATCACCGGCTTCAATTCGCTGAGCCTGTGGGGCATGCGGCAATCGTTCGGGCGCATGGCGAACCGCCCGTTCGTGCCGGCCGCGCGCGATCAGATCGCGTTCATCCGGCTCAAGGACTGGATCAAGCTGCTCGGCTTCGATCTCGAGCGCGGCCGTTTCGGCTGCTACCGGCCGCCGCTCGTCACCGACAAATGGCTTGCCCGCTATGGCTTCATGGAAGCCGCCGGCGACCGCTGGTGGCCGATCTTCGGCGCGGTCTACATGGTCACGGCCGTCAAGCGCGTGCGCGGCATGCGCCTCGTCGGCCAGATCAAGATGAAAAAGCCGGTGCTCGCGCCGGGCCTCACGCCGGCGGCCACCCCGACCACCCATCAAGAACACTCATGACCACCGACACCATCGACATTTATACCGACGGCGCCTGCAAGGGCAACCCCGGCCCCGGCGGCTGGGGCGCCCTGCTGCGCTACGGCGACCGCGAAAAAGAGCTGTTCGGCGGCGAGCCCAACACGACCAACAACCGCATGGAACTGATGGGCGTGATCGGCGCACTCGAAGCGCTCAAGCGGCCGTGCCGCGTGATCGTCCATACCGACTCGCAGTACGTGCAGAAAGGCATCAGCGAGTGGATCCACGGCTGGAAGAAAAAAGGCTGGGTCACCGCGGCGAAGACGCCGGTGAAGAACGCCGACCTGTGGAAGCGGCTCGACGCGCTCGTCGTACAACACGAGATCGAGTGGCGCTGGGTGAAGGGCCACGCCGGCCATCCCGAAAACGAACGTGCGGACGCGCTCGCGAATCGCGGCGTCGAATCGCTCGTGGCCTGAACCCAGGCCACCCTATTGTCTTTCCCGATTTATCCGACATGCGCCAGATCATTCTCGATACCGAAACCACCGGCCTGAACCCCCGCACGGGCGACCGCCTGATCGAAATCGGCTGCGTCGAGCTGCTGAACCGGCGGCTCACCGGCAACAACCTGCACATCTACGTGAACCCCGAGCGAGATAGCGATCCGGGCGCACTGGCCGTGCACGGCCTCACCACCGAGTTCCTGAGCGACAAGCCGAAGTTCGCGGAAGTCGTCGACCAGATTCGCGACTTCGTGAAAGACGCCGAGCTGATCATCCACAACGCGCCGTTCGACCTCGGGTTTCTCGACGCGGAATTCGCGCGGCTCGACCTGCCGCCATTCACCGAGCATTGCGGCGGCGTGATCGACACGCTCGTGCAGGCCAAGCAGATGTTCCCCGGCAAGCGCAACTCGCTCGACGCGCTGTGCGACCGGTTCGGCATCAGCAACGCGCACCGCACGCTGCACGGCGCACTGCTCGACTCGGAGCTGCTCGCCGAGGTCTATCTCGCAATGACGCGCGGCCAGGACAGCCTCGTGATCGACATGCTCGACGACGCAGGCGCCGATGGCGGCGCGGCGAACGGCCAGCGCGTATCGCTCGCGTCGCTCGCCCTGCCGGTTCTCTCGGCAAGCGACGACGAGCTCGCCGCCCACCAGACCCAACTCGACGAGCTCGACAAGTCGGTCAAGGGTACGTGCGTGTGGCGCCAGTCCGCCGACGTGGACACCGCCGAAGCCGCCTGACGCGGCGTCCCGCGCGTCCCGAAAGTCCCGCCTGCAGCCGCGCTTACGCGCGCGGCTGCAGCGCGATGACAGCCATCCCGCCGAGCGCGAGCACCGCGCCCGCCGCATCCCAGCGGGTCAGCGCGACGCCGTCGACTACCCGCAGCCAGATCAGCGCCACCGCGATATACACGCCGCCGTACGCCGCGTACGTGCGCCCCGCGGCGCTCGGGTGCAGCGTCAGCAGCCAAGCGAACAGCGCGAGCGACAGCGCGGCCGGCACCAGCAGCCACACGGGCCGCCCGCCCTTCAGCACGAGCCACGGCAGGTAGCAGCCGACGATTTCGGCCAGCGCAGTGACGGCGAACAGCGCCGCGATCTTCATCAGTTCGGTCATCCGGTTCCTCGTGAATTCTCCTGTCGCCCGGCGGGCCGCGCGACCCCGCCGCGCGCCGCCGATCATACCGGAGCCGAGCGCGCCGGAACCCCCGTCCCACGGGGGACTCCGGGCAATTTGCACGATCGTCTGTCATCGTGCTATCATGTCGCCTGTTTCAACATTCAATCTCTGTCTATTCGATTTCGAGAGAAGTCCGTCCGCGCGTTGCGGGCCGGTGCTTCGACCGGAATTGCATCCACAGGAAAGCCCGCCCGACAGGCCCGCTTTTCTCGTTTCGTTGCCCCTCCGGGGCAGTTGCCGGAACGCCGGACCCCGTCCGCACCGGCATCCGCCGCTCGCATCACGCGGCCCATTCTTCATGAGCGCACCGTCGCGACGGCCCACCGGGCCCGCGTCGAAGCAATCCCTTACGGCCTCTTGCTGCCCCCTGTGCAGTAAGCGCTTAAAGGCTTGCCCCGACGCGCAGCACTCGACATCGCGCTCGCCGGCAAACCGTGTCGGACGGCTCGCCCGTTCCGGCGCAGTCAAAGGAGTGCATGACCTTGACCGCAACACACGTCAGCCCGACCGCTGCTTCTTCCTCCGCTTCGTCCGAGGCCCCGCTCGCCGCGGACGACATTACCGTCGTCGACCAGAGCCTGCTCAAGCGCGCCGTCAGCGCGATGGCCATCGGCAATGCGATGGAATGGTTCGACTTCGGCGTCTACAGCTATATCGCCGTCACGCTCGGCAAGGTGTTCTTCCCGTCGAGCAGCCCGTCCGCGCAGCTGCTCGCGACCTTCGGCACGTTCGCGGCCGCGTTCCTCGTGCGTCCGCTCGGCGGCATGGTGTTCGGCCCGCTCGGCGACCGCATCGGCCGCCAGCGCGTGCTCGCCGCGACGATGATCATGATGGCCGTCGGCACCTTCGCGATCGGCCTGATCCCAAGCTACGCGTCGATCGGCATCATGGCGCCCGTGCTGCTGCTCGTCGCCCGCCTCGTGCAGGGCTTCTCGACCGGCGGCGAATACGGCGGCGCCGCCACTTTCATCGCCGAGTTCTCGACCGACAAGCGCCGCGGCTTCATGGGCAGCTTCCTCGAGTTCGGCACGCTGATCGGCTATGTGATGGGTGCTGGCGTCGTTGCGCTGCTTACCGCGTCGCTGTCGCACGAAGCGCTGCTGTCGTGGGGCTGGCGCGTGCCCTTCCTGATCGCGGGCCCGCTCGGCCTGATCGGTCTGTACATCCGGATGAAGCTCGAGGAAACGCCGGCGTTCAAGCGCCAGGCCGAAGAGCGCGAAGCGCAGGACAAGGCCGTGCCGAAGACGCGCTTTCGCGAAACGCTGCTGCGCAACTGGCGCGCGCTGCTGCTCTGCGTCGGCCTCGTGCTGATCTTCAACGTGACGGACTACATGGTGCTGTCGTACCTGCCGAGCTTCATGTCGTCGACGCTGCATTTCGACGAATCGCACAGCCTCGTGCTGGTGCTGATCGTGATGGTGCTGATGATGCCGCTGACGCTCGCCGCCGGCCGCCTGTCGGACAAGATCGGCCGCAAGCCCGTGATGCTGGCCGGCTGCGTCGGCCTGCTCGTGCTGTCGATCCCGTCGATGATGCTGATTCATGCGGGCACCACCGCGTCGGTGTTCAGCGGGCTGCTGATCCTCGGCGTGCTGCTGTCGTGCTTCACCGGCGTGATGCCGTCGGCGCTGCCGGCGCTGTTCCCGACCGAGATTCGCTACGGCGCGCTCGCGATCGGCTTCAACGTGTCGGTGTCGCTGTTCGGCGGTACGACGCCGCTCGTCACCGCGTGGCTCGTCGACGTAACCCACAACCTGATGATGCCCGCGTACTACATGATGGGCGCCGCCGTGATCGGCATCGTGTCGGTCGTCGCGCTCGCCGAAACCGCGCGCCAGCCGCTCAAGGGCTCGCCGCCGGCCGTCGCGTCGCATCGTGAAGCCCACCAGCTGGTGCGCCAGCTGCGCGAGGAAGAGGAAACGGAGATCTACGGCGTCGTGTCGGCCGCCCGTGCCTGAGCGCCATGAATGAAAAAGCCCCGGCCGAAGCCGGGGCTCGATCGAATCCGATCGGCCCGACCGGCGCTTGCGCCGGCCGGGCTTTTTTTCGTCTGTCCGGTGCACGGACGTTCATGCGTGCGCTTCGCCGTTGCGGGAGAAGATCAGTGCGCGCGAACGCGACATGGCAGCCTGCGCGCCGCGCGCGGCGACGATCATGCCGACCTGGCCGAGATTGAAGTCGCGCTCGACCATCAGCTGCGTCAGCGCGGCAAGCGGCAACACGACGGACGGGTGGTACAGGCTCGATTCGATCAGGGCTCTCATCTTCGGCTCCATCAGGCAATGCGTATTCGATGGAGTGGATTCTAGGGACCGGGTGCATCCGGATAAATGGCACGAATGCGAAGTCACTTGTCAGCGGCCGAGAACAATCGGCCGGGCCTTTGCCGGCGCGGCCGAGCGGGTGCAGAGGGGTGACCGGGGGACCGTAAAACAGACGCACGCGCCGTGGTTTTTGCGTCCGCTGCGCCGAACGGCCGGGGAAAAACGGGCGGCCTGGCAGTCGACGACGCCCGGGGCGAGCCGCGCCGGACGCCGGCCCGGGTCCCGATGCAGCCCCACGCACGCCGGTCGCGCCCCGCCCCCTCGATCCGCCGCCGCCCGCCGCGAGCGACGCCGGCTTCAGTGGAGCGGCGTCTCGACGAACGCCGGCAGCAATTCCGCACGCGCCGAATGCGCGGCGAGCGCCGGATAACGGGCCGGATCGATCCGCGCGAGCGCCGGGTAATCGGCGGTCATGAACTGCGTGAAACGCCATGCGACGGCGACGGTCACGTCCGACTGCAGCAGGCGCGCGCCGCCGAGCCAGCCGTTCGCGGCCGCGACCACCGGCTCGAGTTCGCCGTATGCGGCCTCGAGTTGGCTCAGCACGCGCTCGAGCCACGGCGCGTGCTGCTTGTCGGCCGGCCGCAGCGCCTGCTCGTACACGACCTGCACCGTCTTCTCGGCCGCCGCCAGCGCGAAACCGACCGGCACGAGCGCGCGCAGCCGCGCGTCGGCGGCGTCGGGCAGCAGGCGCCGCTCCGGCGCGACGCGATGGTCGAGGTAGTCGACGATCAGCGACGAATCGATCAGCGTCGTGCCGTCGTCGGTCACGAGCGTCGGTGCCTTCACGACCGGGCTGAACGTCCGGAACCGGTCGAAGTGGCGGAACACCGACACCGACTCGTGTTCGAACGGCAGGTCGAGCAGCCTCGCCGATATGGCGACACGGCGCACGAACGGGGAATCCAGCATGCCGATCAGCTTCATTGCAACGCTCCGCTTGAGGGGAATGGGAGCGACGACTGTAGCAGCGCCGTGCGCCGCCGCCTAGCGCGACGCATGCCCGCTGCATGCTTGATCCACGTCACCCGGTGACGATTTTTTCGACACCCGCTGTGCGGCCGGAGTGACCATAATGCAGATTCACGCCCCTTCCGCGCCAGGTTTGCCATGTGGTACGCCGTCGTCGAGCAGCAGCGGGAATGGATGCGCGCGTGGCGCGAAGCGACGCGTCACGCGTTCGACGTGTGGCCCGCCGAGACGCTGCCGCACGCCGCGTCGTCGTGTTATGACGACCTGTTCGAGCCGCTGCTCGGGCCGGCCGTGGGGCCGCCGCGCTTCGAGATCCGGCGGCCGGCCGTCGACGAGCGGATCGTCGCGCACACGCCGTTCTGCCAGTTGAGGCGCTTCGCGCGCGACGACACCCGACGCACGATGCTGCTGTGCGCGCCGCTCGCCGGTCACGCGGCCGTGGTGATGCGGGAGACCGTCGAGGCGCTGCTCGCGGACGGCGACGTGTGCGTGACCGACTGGGTCAATGCGCGCGACGTGCCGCTCGCGGCCGGCCGCTTCGGGCTCGACGAATACGTGGCGACGCTCGACGGCTTCGTCGACGCGCTCGCCCGCGACGCCCGGCCGCTGCATGTCGTCGCCGTGTGCCAGGCCACCGTGCCCGCGCTCGGCGCGCTCGCGCTGCGCGCCGCGCGCGGCCTCGCGCCGCCCGCGAGCGTCACGCTGATCGGCGGGCCGCTCGACGCGCGCATCAACCCGAGCTCACTCGGCACGACCGCCGCGTCGCGTTCGCTCACGTGGTGCCGCCGCCATCTGATCGACATCGTGCCGCCCTGCTTCCCCGGCCGCGGCCGGCATGTGTTCCCGACCTATCTCCAGCAAGGCGAAATCGCGCTGCTGTATCCGCAACGCTTGCTGACGCTGATCGAGGAGTACGCGCGCGCCGCGTCGCGCTTCGACCTGACGGCGCTGGCGGACGCGCGGCGCGCGCTGCGCGAGTACACGGCGCTGCTCGACATGCCGGCCGAATACTTCCTCGATACCGTCGATGTCGTGTTCCAGCGAATGTGTTTGCCGAACGGCACGTGGGACGTCGGCGGCCGGCGCGTCGAGCCGGCCGCGCTGCGCGGCGTTTTGCTGCTGACGGTGGAAGGCCGTTGCGACGCCGTCACCGGCGCCGGCCAGACGCATGCGGCACTCGACATGTGCGGCGGCCTAGCGGCCGGCGAGCGCCATCGTGTCGATATCGACGATTGCGATCACTACGGGCTGTTCACGGGCGACCGCTGGCGCGGCGACGTTCATCCGGCGCTGCAGCGGGTGTTCGCGCAGGCGGAAGCCGCTCGCCCGGCAGCGCGCCGGCGCCGGGTCAGACGGACGTGATGTCGTCGTCCTGCGCGCGGGACGCCTCGAGCAGCGCACGCACCTCGTCGTCCCCGGTCTGGTCGAAACGCGCGTAGAACTGGCTGATCCCGAAGAACAGGTACGGCTGCGACACCGTCACGAACGCGTCGGCCAGACCGTCGAACACGTGCCGCGCGCCCGCCGGCGCAACCGGTGCGGCGGCCACGATGCGCGCGGGATGGCGCTCGCGCAGCGCCTGCAGCGCGACGCGCATCGATGCGCCGGTCGCGACGCCGTCGTCGACGACGATCGCGATGCGGCCGTCGACCGGCAGCGGCGACCGGCCGCCGCGATACAGCGCGTCGCGGCGCTCCAGTTCGACGGTTTCGCGCGCGATCACGTCGGCCAGCTGGCCATCGGTCACGCCCATCGCGCGAATCGCCGCGTGTTGCAGGTGGATCACCCCGCCGGTCGCGATCGCGCCGATCGCGAATTCGGGATCGGACGGCATGCCGAGCTTGCGCACGATCAGCACGTCGAGCGGCGCGTGCAGCGCCAGCGCGACCTGGTATGCCACCGGCACGCCGCCGCGCGGCAGCGCGAGCACGACGACGTCGCGACGCCCCGCATAGTCGTGCAGCGCGTCCGCAAGCCGGCGACCCGCGTCGGCGCGATCGGCAAAACACTCGGTCACGATCGGCTCCCTGCGTGGCGCCGCATGCGCGAGACCCGCGCCGGCGCCTGTCCAACGAGCATGGTTCATCGGACGCGCCGATGCAAGCGGGGTCACACCGGCGTGGAATGCGTGCGGATTGCGGTTTGGGGGTGGCCGCGCGGAAAGAGACGGTGGAGTTCGCCCGGGCGGGCTCGCTGGTCAGAGGCCGCCGGCCTGCCGGTACAGCCGCCAGAACGACTGCGCGTACGACTGCGCAAGCTCCGGCGCGCGCTGGAACACGTTCACCGTTTCCGCCCGCGCGGCGGCGTCGTCGGACAGCGTCGTCAGCGCGACGCTGTCGTCGACGATCACGAAGCGCGGCGCCGGATCGCCTTGGCGCGAGTCGATCGCGACGTCGATGCCGGCCGATTTCAGATAGCCTGCGCCGCTGTACTTGCCGGCACGCGACGAACGCACCAGCACGACCCGCACTTCGATCCCGCGCGAGCGCGCCGTACGCAGCGCGGCGGCGACCGCGGGCGGCACATACGCGTAGCCGGCCAGCAGCACGCGGCGCTGCGCTTGCCCAATCAGGTCGACGGTCGCGTCGGCCGCCGCATTGTCATACGAAAAGTACGTGCCGACCGACGCGGCGTCGGACGGAATCGGGCTGGCGTGGGCGCTCGCCGCGCAGCCGAGCGCGGCGAGGAGGAAGGCGGCTGGTCTCATGGCGGGCGCCATTGTAGCGACGCCAATTCGCGTGGCAAGCACCTGCTGAAACGGTGCTGCGCCGGCGCAACACACGCCGCGGAATGGCCCTCGAACCGAACGGTTTCCGAATCGATGCGCCGCGATGCCGGGGCGCTTGTGGGGCGCTTGCGCGCCGCCGGTCAGCCGGCCGCGACGCGCGCGAGCCAGCTCGCGATACCGTCGACGGAACGGAAATCCGCGACGCTGCGCGCCGGCAGCGCCGGATACGCGCCGCCCGCCATCTCGGTCAGCGCGCGACCGGGGCCGAGTTCGAGAAACGCGGTCGCGCCGGCCTCGACGCACGCGGCCAGGCAGGCCGCCCACTCGACCGGCTCCGCGATCTGCCGCGCGAGCTTGTCGAGCCCCGCGCCAACATCGAGCACCGACGCGCCGTCGATCCCCGAAAACAGTCGCGTGCCGGGCGGCGGCCGGTGCACGTTCACGGCGGCCAGCGACGCGCGAAACGCGGGGACCGCCAACACGAGTCGCCGCGTGTGCGATGCGATCCGCACGCACACGGGCGCCACGCGCAGCGCCCCATCGCGGGCGGCGTCGTCGGCCACCGCGGCGACGTCGGCCTGCCGCCCGGCCACCACGAACGCGTCGCCGGGATTGGCGATCGCGATCGCGGCATCGCGTCCGTCGCACAGCCGCGCGAGCTGCGCGCGCGTCAGCCCGCGCACGAACGCCATCCGTTCATCGCCGCCGCTCGCGGCGTCCATGGCGCGGGCGCGTGCATCGGCAAGATCCAGCGCGTCGTGCGGATCGATCATCCCCGCGACGCTCCACGACGCGACTTCGCCGACGCTGTATCCCGCGACACAGCGACGCCGCGGCCACACCGTATCGAGCAACGCGGCCGCCGCGAGCGCCTGCAGCGTGCAGAGAAGCTGCGCTGCGCGGTTCTCGTGCAGCGCGTCCGGTTCGGCGTGCCGCACCCAGTTGCGCGGATCGTCGCCGAGGAGCCGGCCGGCGTGCGCGAACAGCGCATCGGCCTGCGGCACCGCGCCAGTCAGCTCGAACATGTCCGCGCGCTGCGCGCCTTGCCCCGAACAGAGGATCGCCAGCGTCATCGCGCCTCCTCGACCGCTTCGAGCGCATCGACGAACACGCTCATCGCCAGCAGGTCGGCCGCGCCGCCCGGGCTCAGCCGGCGGGCAACGAACGCGCGGTGCGCGGCCGCCGCGCGCAAGCGCCAGTCGCGGGCGCGTATGCCGCCGCGGGCGACGAACGCGCGTGCCGTGGCTCGCGCGAACTCGAGGCCGGCCTGGCCGCCCCGGTGCAGCAGATTCGTATCGTCGAGCGCGGCGATCAGCGCGAAGCACGCGTCGACACGCGCGGCTTCCGGATCGCCCGGGACACTGCGTCGCGCGCGGCGCAGGGCCGGCAACCCGACGCCGTACACGGTCGCGAACCCGTCGGCCGCCTCGCGACGCGCGCCGCCGACGCCGTAACGGCGGCTCGCGCGCTCGCCATGACTATCGGGCAGCCGCGGGCCGCCGAGGATGTCGGGGCCCCAGCGCTGCGCGACGAACGCGCCGAGCGTCATCGCGCATGCCGCGGTGCCAGGCACCGTGCGGCGGCCGGCGGCCGCGCACAGCAGCCCGAGCCCGAAGATCGCGCCGCGATGCGTGTTGACGCCGCCGGTCGCGGCGAGCATCGCGTGCTCCGCGCGCAGCCCGATCTTGCGCAGCACGGCCATGTCCGCGTCGCGCGCGCCGGCTTCGGCGAGCTCCGCGAAATACGGCCGCAGCACAGCCGCGCTGCGAGCGAACGTCGCGGCGTCCATGTCCGCATGGCTGCCGGTGTCGACGTGACTGACGAGCCCCGGTTTCGGATACGTGTCGATTTCGAGCACGAGGCTGTGCTCGGCCAGTGCGGCGATGCGCTCGGCGTCGGACGGCGCCGTTGCGCGGCGAGCGGCTCCGGCACTCATCGCGCGCCTCCCGTGAATGCATCGGCAGACATCAATTCGACGGCGATCGCCGTCTTGACCGCGACTTCAGGCAGCCGCGCATGCAATTCGCGCCAGTTCACGCCAGCGCCGTCGTCGCGCAGCAGTTCGCCGTCGATGCGCATCGGCGCGCGCGCATCGAGCGCCGCCAGGCCGTCGAGCAACGCGGCGAGCGACGCGGCGGCCGGCAGCGGAAACACGATATCGAGATCGGAGGACGCGCTCAGGTAGCACTCGCCCGTCAGCGCCTGCCACGCGAGGCTGCCGAACACGCGGCCCGGCACGCCGCAGCGCGCGCCGAGCGCGTCCAGCTCGCGCAATGTCGCGTGCCATGCATCGGGCGCGACGGCGAGCACGTCGGCCAGCGCAGGCAGCGGGCCGACCGCCGCCACCGCGTCGGCGGCGACGCTCAGCGCGATGCGCCGCTTGCCCGCGGAAGGCGGCAGCGGCAAGCCGAGCGGAATGCGACCCGCGTCGGCCTCGTCGGGCGACGCGCGGCGCACGATCAGCGGCCGGCCGTGCGCGGCCCACGCCTGCACGAGCGGATCTGCGGCCAGCGCGGGATCGCGCGCGCATGCCGCGCGCCACCCGGCCGCCGTCAGCGTGACGAGCGTGTGGCGGCGCAGCGGTGTGTCAGCGTGCGGCACGCGCGAGTGCCTCGACGCGTCGCGCGACGTCGGCCGCGACCGGCCGGCCGCGCGCCGCACGACCGTCGCCGCGATCGGCCGGCCTGCCGAGCCATTCACCGACCTGCGCGTCGAGCGCGCGGCCCGGATCGAGCACGGCGTCGACGGCGCCCATCTTCACGAGATTGTCGAGCCCCGGCGCGAACACCGGCGTCGCGCGCGCCATCTCCTTCAGCACGTCGATCGGCAGCTTCGTCACGCGCGACATCGACGGCAGGTCCATCACCTCCGGCTCGGCGCCCGGCACCGCGAGCAGCGTACGCGTCGCGAGCGCGGTCGCGATGAACGCACCCGCGGCCGTATGGCCGTACAGCACGCCGATCGTGCGGTGCCCGGCGAGCTCCGCCTGCATCAGGCATTTCGCGAGATGCGACAGCCCTTCGTTCAGGCCGAGCAGTTCGTCGCGCTTGCTCATCCGCTGGCTGTCGCTGTCGACGAGCACGAGAATCGGCGTGTCGCCGCCGCGCTCGATCGTGTCGAGCACGTGCGACGCGAGCGTCAGCGCTTCGTCGATGCCGAACGGCAAGCGCTCGGAAACGCCAATCACGTCGACGCGCGTGCCGGTCAGCAGCGCGTGGCCCGTCAGCAGGCCGCCGCTGCGCGTAATCGAATGGCCTTTGGGAAACAGCGAGGTCAGGACTTCATCGAGCGTCATGCTGCGGCTCCTGCAGTTGGTCGGCGAGCTTCGCGAATTCGTCGTCGGGCATCCCGGGGATCGCTTCCGGCGTGTCCGCGCCGAGCGCGCGCCACACATCCAGAGCGTCCTTGCAGCCACCAAACCGTTCGACGCGGGCTTCGAGACGCGCCTGCTCCGCGCGCAGCATCGCCACGTCGAATGTCGGCGCACGCTCGAGCAGCGCGAGCGCCGCCGCGCGAAACGCGTCGGGCGTGTCGGCCACGTAACGATCCGCGCCGCCGATCAGCCGCCGATGCTTGCCGCCCATCGTGCGCCAGATCAGCGCGCGATCCTTCGCGTCGAACTCCTCGACACCGCGATTGGTCTCGATCACCTCGGGGCCCGACACGCTGATGCGCCCCTGCTCGGACACCGCGAGCGCCGAGCAGCACGCGGCGAGCAGCCCACCGCCGCCGTAGCAGCCGGAGCGCCCGCCGATCAGTCCGATCACCGGCACGCCGGCTGCACGCGCGTCGACGAGCGCCCGCATGATCTCGGCGATCGCGAGCTCGCCCGCGTTCGCTTCCTGCAGCCGCACGCCGCCCGTATCGAACAGGATCAGCACCGGCGTGCCGAGTTCGCGCGCCGCCCGCAGCAGCCCGGTGAGCTTCGCGCCGTGCACTTCGCCGAACGCGCCGCCCATGAAGCGGCCTTCCTGCGCGGCGACGAACACCGGCTTGCCGTCGAGCCGGCCGTGGCCGACCACCATCCCGTCGTCGAACTGCTGCGGCAGGTCGAACAGCGGCAGGTGCGGGCTCGTCACGCGTTCGCCCGGCCCGAGAAATTCCGTGAAGCTGCCCGCGTCGAGCAGCCCGTCGACGCGCTGGCGCGCCGACGCTTCGTACCAGCTCGCGCCGTTCGCGACGAACGCGGGCGTGTCATGGATCATGTCGGTCGTCATGCGTCCCCCTCGATCGCGCGCACGGCCTGCGCGAGCCGCAACGACACCATGTCGGGCCGCGCGCCGCCGTCGTTGATCGACAGCTTCAGGCCGCCCGGCGCGCGCCGTTCGACGAAGTCCGACACGACGGCCTGCCACACCGCGCCGAAACCGACCGCCGCGGTGCGGATGTCGATCTCGCATTCATTGCCCGGCAGCACGCGCTCGACGAGCACCTCCAGATTGCCGGACGCGACCACGCCGACGAGCGCCGTGGCCCGTTCGCCCTGCGCGCGCTCGCGCGCGGTGAAGCGGTAGTTCAACTGTTCCATGCCCTCTTCCTCACCAGTTGCGGAACCGGGCCGGCGGCGCATAGAGGCCGCCCGACCAATGCACGAGATCCTTGATCGAACGCGCGGCGAGCCAGCGGCGGTCGGCGTCGAGCGGATCGATGCCGAGATCCTCCGGACGCCGGATCACGCCGCGCTCGCGCAGCCGCTCGACCATCCTGCGGTCGCGGCCGCGGCCGACCTCGGTATACCCGGCCACGCCGCGGATCGCGTGCTCGCGCTCATCCTTGTCGCGGCACATCAGCAGGTTCGCGATCCCTTCCTCGGTGACGATGTGCGTGACGTCGTCGCCGTAGACCATGATCGGCGCGAGGTCGAGCTGCAGCTTGTCGGCGAGCTTCAGCGCGTCGAGCTTCTCGACGAACATCGGCACGTTCTTGTCGCCGAACGTCTCGCCGATCTGCACGACCAGCTTGCGGCCGCGCCTGAGCGCCGCCGGCGTGTCGGGATCGGCTTGCGCGCCGGCCTTCAGCCACGGCTCGCTCGGATGACGCCGGCCGCGCGCGTCGCTGCCCATGTTCGGCGCGCCGCCGAAGCCGGCGATCCGCTCGGCCGTGACCGTCGACGAATGGCCCGCCAGGTCGATCTGCAGCGTCGAGCCGATGAACATGTCGCACGCATAGAGGCCCGCGGTCTGGCAGAACGCGCGGTTCGAGCGCAGCGACCCGTCGGGGCCCGTGAACCACACGTCGGAGCGCGCGCGGATGTAGTCGTCCATCCCCACTTCGGAACCGAAGCAGTGAATCTGCTCGACCCAGCCCGACTCGATCGCGGGGATCAGCGTCGGGTGCGGATTGAGCGCCCAGTGCGTGCAGACCTTGCCCTTGAGCCCGAGCTTCGCGCCGTAGGTGGGCAGAAGCAGCTCGATCGCGGCCGTGTTGAAGCCGATCCCGTGGTTCAGGCGCTTGATCCCGTACGGTTCGTAGATGCCCTTGATCGCGAGCATCGCGGTCAGGATCTGCGTTTCGGTGATCGCGGCCGGGTCGCGCGTGAACAGCGGCTCGACGTAGAACGGCCGGCCGGCCTCGACGACGAAATGCACGCGGTCGCCGGGAATGTCGACGCGCGGCACCTTGTCGACGATGCGGTCGACCTGCGCGATCACGATGCCGTCCTTGAACGCGGTGGCCTCGACGACGGTCGGCGTGTCTTCCGTGTTCGGGCCGGTGTACAGGTTGCCGTCGCGATCGGCGCTGACCGCCGCGATCAGCGCGACCTGCGGCGTGAGATCGATGAAGTAGCGAGCGAACAGCTCGAGATACGTGTGCACCGCGCCGAGCGCGATCTTGCCGCCGAACAGCAGCTTCGCGATCCGCTGCGACTGCGGGCCCGAATACGCGAAGTCGAGACGCTTCGCGATCCCGCGCTCGAACACGTCGAGATGCTCGGGCAGCACGACGCCCGACTGCACCATGTGCAGGTCGTGGATCTTCGCGCTGTCGACGTCGGCGAGCGCCGTCGCGAGCAGGTCGGCCTGTTTCTGGTTGTCGCCTTCGAGGCAAACGCGGTCGCCGGGCCGCAGCACCGCTTCGAGCAACGCGACGGTGTCGCGCGCATCGACCCGCTTGCCCTGCACGTACGCCGCGCCGGCCGCGAGGCGTGCGTCGCGCGCTTGCCGCGCGTGATTCCATCCCGTCATGAACAGTTCTCCCGCTTCGATGGTCCAGCGGCATTCTAAGCCTGGCGCCGCCGTCGATTGATGATGTTGAAGAATGCGACTCAGAGGGCGCCGCGATGGATTCGGCGCGGCGGAAACCGCACACACCGGCCGCACGCGCGGGCCGCCCGAGCGCGGGCCGCCCGAATCGTCAGCGGCGGCTATGCGCCGACCAGCGCGCGCGTCGTGAAGAACAGCAGCGACGGGCCGAGCAGGCAGCCGACGCCCGTATGGAACGTCGCGACCAGCGCGCCATACGGCACGAGCCGGCGGTCGGTCGCGGCGAGGCCCGCGCTCACGCCGCTCACGGTGCCGGCGAGGCCCCCGAAGATCATCGCGGAGCGCGGCGTCTTCAGGCCCATGAAGTTGGCCGCGACCGGCGTGCCGACCATCACGATGATCGCCTTGACCAGCCCAGTCGCGATGCTGAGCGCGATCACGTCGGAGCTCGCGCCGATCGCCGCGCCCGTGACGGGCCCCACGATGTAGGTGACGGCGCCCGCGCCGATCGTCGTCATGCTGACCGCATCGGTGTAGCCGAACGCGCGCGCGATGCTCGCGCCGACGATGAACGGCAGCACGGTGCCGAGCAGCAGCGACACCACGCCGACGAGGCCGGCCTTGCGCGCCTCGGTCGGCTGCACTTCGAACGCGGTCGCGACGATCGCGAAATCGCGCAGCATCGCGCCGCCCATCAGGCCGACACCGGCGAACAGCCGCACGTCGGCGAGCCCCTTCTCGCCGCCGGTGAACGCGCCGCCGACATAGGCGAGCACGAGGCCGATCACGATCGCGATCGCGGAGCCGTGTACGCGGCCGTACGTGAGCTTGCGCGACGCGATCGACGACAGCCACATGATCAGGCCGACCAGCGCGAACGACGCGACGAGCCCGTTGTGGGCGACGGTTTTTTCGAGCATCTGCAACATGGCGGCCTCCTTCACTGTTCTTCGAATTGCGGCACGCCCGCGAAGGCCGTGTCGTCGCGCCCGGTGCGCACGAGTACCGCGATGCAGCATGCGCAGATCCCGACCGCGCCGACGGCGGCCAGCAGCGCGACCGGCCCGCCCTTCAGCGCGGCGACGACGTTCTGGTTCGCGGCCATCGCGACGACGACCGGGATGTACATCGCGCCCCAGAAACCGACGCCCGCCTCGGTCTCCTTCGGCAGCCAGCCGCGCCGGTGCAGCCACAGGCGCAGGCAGATCAGCAGCAGCATCGCGATGCCGACGCCGCCGACGTTGGTCTTCACGCCGATCGCGGCGCCCAGCAGGTCGCCGAGGAACAGCCCGGCCAGATGGCAGAACGCCAGCAGCGCGGTTCCGTAGATGATCATGAGTCGTCTCCAGTCTCTTCGTGACGGGCGCCTGACGCGTGCGGAAGCCAGGGCCGCACGCCGGTCCCGGGCGCGGACAGTCTGTCTCCTGCGGCGGGGCGCCGCGACCCGGCGGCTCGTCGTGCGAGCGCGTTCTCGGGCGGTCGATGGGATGATGCGGTTTCGGGCCGGACGCCGGATGGCTTAGACTGACCGATGGAGCTGGCGGCGCGACACGGGCTACGCGTCCGATGTGCCCCTTTGCATGGGCCGCACCAGCGCGTGATCCGATACTAGCGCCGCAAAATCCGGCCATTTATGAAGTTGTCGAAACCGATTCAGTGGATTTAGCAATGCGTCCCTTACCGCCCGAGTTGCTGCGCAGCTTCGTCGCCGTCGCCCAGTCCGGCAGTTTCACCGCCGCGTCCGAGCGCGTGAGCCTGTCGCAGTCGACCGTCAGCCAGCATATCCGCCGCCTCGAGGAGCTGCTCGACCGGCCGCTGTTCGAGCGCGACACGCGCAACGTGCACCTGTCGCAGCACGGCGACGCGCTGTTCCGCTACGCGGTGCGCATTCTCGAACTGATGGACGAGGCCGTCACGTCGGTGTGCGGCCCGCCGCTGTCGGGCAAGGTGCGGCTCGCGATGTCGGAGGATTTCGCGAGCGCGCACCTGACGGCCGCGCTCGCGAGCTTCGTGCAGCGCAATCCGGATGTCGAGCTCGCGATCTCGACGGGGCTGTCGGGCGACCTGTTCGATGCGCTCGACGAAGGCCGCCACGATCTGGTGTTCGCGAAGCGCGTCGCCGGCAGCCGGCGCGGCCGCGTGATCCGCAGCGAACCGCTGTACTGGTGCACCGGCCCCGATTCGCGGATCACCGGCCATGAGGCCGTGCTGCCGCTCGCGCTGCACCCGGAGCCGAGCGTGTCGCGCCGCCGCGTACTCGAGTCGCTCGAGGCGGTCGGCCGCCCTTACCGGATCGCCGTCGTGAGCAGCAGCATCGCGGTGCTGCGCGCGGCCGCGAGCGCGGGGCTCGGCGTCAGCGCGTTCGCCGGCTACGTGATTCCGGCCGGGCTCGCCCGGCTCGACGCAGGGTTGCCCGAACTCGGCGAACTCGAATATGTGATCGACCGGCCCGCTGCTGCATCACGCTCGACGCTCGCGCTCGAGGCGACGCTGATCACGGCGGCCGCCGAACTGTAGCGAGCGCTCAGGGCAGGAAGCTGCGCCGCCGCGCGTCGATCAGCTCGACGAGCAGCCGGTCGCGCTCGGCCGCCAGTTCCTGCATCGAACGCTCGCCCTGGATCGCGCGCAGTTCGTCGTTCAGCTTGCGATCGACGGCCGGATCGAACGACGGCGTGCCGAGGTCGTCCCACCACGTCGTGATCGGCCCCGACAGGTGTTCGAGGAAGTGCGCGATCCCGCCCGCGCCGCCGCCGAGGTGATAGGTCAGGCACTGCCCCATCAGCCCCCAGCGCAAGCCCGGCCCCCACGCGACGGCCTTGTCCGCATCGGCGACGCTCACCACGCCTTCGCCGACCAGGTGATACACCTCGCGAAACAGCGCGGCGGCGAGCCGGTTCGCAACGTGGCCGGTCATTTCCTTGTTGAGCACGATGGTCTGCTTGCCGAGCGCGTCGTAGAACGCCTTCACGCGCGCGATCACGGCCGGGTCGGTCGCGTCGCCGCCGACCAGCTCGACGAGCGGAATCAGGTGCGGCGGGTTGAACGGATGCGCGATCAGGCAGCGTTCCGGATGCTTGTCGCACGCGGTCTGGATCTCCGACATCTTCAGGCCCGACGAACTCGACGCGATCGGCACGCGCGCCGGCAGCACGTCGTCCATCTGCCGGTACAACGCGCGCTTCAGGTCGAGCCGTTCGGGGCCGTTCTCCTGCACGAAATCGACGCCGCCGAGCGCGCGCACGAGATCCGCGTCGAACGACAGCCGCGCGGAAAGCTCGGCGGCGCGTTCGCCGAGAAACCCGGCGAGTGCGTCGCGCAGCCGCGCGTCGGCCTGCGGCGCGGGATCGGTCGCGACGACGTCGAAGCCCTGCGACAGATAGAAAGCCGCCCAGCTCGCGCCGATCACGCCGGCACCAACGATCGCGATGCGTTGAATGTCCATGTCCGTCCCGTCTCCGTGGTCTGTGGATAGCGCGACGATTGTCGCATCGATTCGCATCGCCACGTATTGATGCCGGTTGCAATTTCCCTCTTGAAAACCGCCGCGGCGACCTCTAATTACCCGTTGCCAGGCAGTGCCCATCACGCGCACTGCCCCCGTTTCGACTCAGCGGAAAACCGCGCATCGCACACGCCGTCGGCGTCGCGTCGTCGCGTCTTTCGCACTCATGTTCCGGAGGACCTTCATGAGCGGCATCCATTACGGCTACGACCTGTTCGACGAATTCGCCCGCGTGCAGCGGCAGGTGGCGAGCCTGTTCGGCGAGCATCCGGCCGGCATCCGCGCGGTGCGGCCGAGCGCGTTTCCCGCGCTGAACGTCGGCGCGACCGACGACGCGATCGAGATCGTCGCGTTCGCCCCCGGCATGGCCGCGGCCGACTTCGACGTATCGATCGACAAGGACCTGCTGACGATCAGCGGCGAGCGCAAGCCCGTGCCGCAGGACGCCAGCGACGACCTGCGCACCTACGCGCAGGAGCGCTTTCACGGTGCATTCCGTCGCGTCGTCGAGCTGCCTCAGAACGCCGACGCCGACAACGTCAGCGCCCGCTATGAAAACGGCTGCCTGCTGATTCGCGTCGGCCGGCGCGAGGCAGCGAAGCCGCGTGCGATCACCGTTCAGTAACCTTCAGGAGAACGACATGAATATGAGCCAGATGAGCCAGAACCTGACCGAACGCCGCAACGGTGCCCTCCATGCGGCATCCGCCGAAGCCGCGCGCCGGCCCGCGCTCACGCCGGCCGTCGATATCGTCGAGGACGCGCGGCGCGTCACGCTGCGCGCCGACCTGCCCGGCGTGCCGCGCGAGAACCTCGACGTGAAGGTGCACGACAACACGCTGACGATCGAAGCCGACACGCGCATCGACACGCCGGCCGACCTGCGCGTGCGCCATGCCGAAGTCCGCGCGCCGCGCTTCGTGCGCACGTTCGTGCTGAGCCCCGATCTCGACACGTCGCAAATCGATGCGAGCCTGCGCGACGGCGTGCTCACGTTGACGATTCCGCGCCGTGAGGAAACACGCCCGCGCCGCATCGACGTGACGGCCGGCAACGCGTAAGCGCCGGCGCGTGTTCATCGCGTCACGCGCATGACAAAGCCCCGCCAGGCATCACACCTGGCGGGGCTTTTTGCAACGTGCGGCGTGCGGCGTGCTACGCGCGCGCCGTCGCGTTCAATCGAAATCGAACAGGTCGAACATCGACTTCTTGCGACGCTGGCCGTCGTGCCGGTAACGGTCGTCGTGCGGGCGACCGTCGCGCCCCCAGCCATCGTCACGCCCGCGCGGCGCGTGGGCATCGTGCCGCACCACCGGCTCGTCGCGGCGTGCCGGCACCTCGCCGGTTTCGCGTGCGATCAGCTTGTCGAGTTCGCCACGATCGAGCCACACGCCACGGCACGTCGGACAGTAGTCGATCTCGATCGACTGGCGCTCGGCCATCAGCAGGTCGGGCGTCTTGCAGACCGGACATTTCATCGCGTTTCTCCTTTCGTTGAGAATTCCGAATCGAGGGCGGGCCCTCGCCCGCCCGCTTGCTCAGTGACCTTCGCCGCGTGCCGCGCGCTTGGCCTTCGCGCGACGCGCCAGCATGTTCATACCCTCGACGAACGCCGAGAACGCCATCGCCGCGTAGATATAGCCCTTCGGCACGTGCGAACCGAAACCTTCCGCGATCAGCGTCATGCCGATCACGACGAGGAACGACAGCGCGAGCATCACGATGGTCGGGTTGCGGTCGATGAAGCGTGCGAGCGGCTGGGCGGCGAACAGCATCACGCTCACCGCGACGATCACCGCGACGAACATGATTGGCACGTGCTCGGTCATGCCGATCGCGGTCACGATGCTGTCGATCGAGAACACGATGTCGAGCATCACGATCTGGCCGATCGCGGCCCAGACGGTCAGGCCGGCCGCGCCGCCGGACGCACCCGAGCCGTCGGCGTCATGCGACACGTGATGATGGATCTCGGTAGTCGCCTTCCACACGAGGAACAGGCCGCCCGCCAGCAGGATCATGTCGCGCCACGAGAACGCGTGATCGAACAGCGTGAACACCGGTTCGGTGAGGCTGGCGATCCACGCAACGCTGCCGAGCAGCGCGAGGCGCATCACGAGCGCGAGCCCGATGCCCAGGCGCTGCGTGCGGGCGCGCTGCGCTTCCGGCAGCTTGTTGCTGAGGATCGAGATGAAGATCAGGTTGTCGATGCCGAGCACGACTTCCATCACGACGAGCGTCAGGAGCGCGGCCCAGACGGCGGGGTCGGCGGCAAGCGTCAGCAGATAGTCCATGAATAGGGCCGATTCGAATGTTGGAAAGTCCGATGATAGGCCTTCCATGACTTCGTAAAAATCAGCGAGAATCTGATCTTTGGTTCGGTTTTTTCGAAATCTCGCTCCGATGCTGAATTTTCGCCATCTGTACTATTTCTGGGTCGTCGTGAAGGAAGGCGGCTTCGCGCGCGCCGCCGAGCGGCTCGACATGGCCGTCCAGACGATCAGCGCGCAGGTGCGCGAGCTGGAGAAGTCGCTCGGCCACCAGCTGCTGCGCCCGGCCGGGCGCGGCGTCACGATGACCGATGCGGGCCAGGCCGCGTATGCGCGCGCGGAGGTCATCTTCGAGATGGGTCGGCTGATCCCCGACGAGGTGCGCGCGGCGGCCAGCCAGCCGACCGTGCGGCTCGCGGTCGGCCTCGCGGACGGGATCTCGAAGCTGGCCGCGCATGCGATCCTCGCGCCGGTGCTCGACACGCCCACGCTTCGGCTGCTGTGTCACGAGGGCGAGCACGACGCGCTGCTCGCGGAACTGGCCCTGCATCACCTCGATCTCGTGCTGGCCGGCCAGGGGGCGCCTTCGGGGTCGAATCTGCGGGTGACGAGCGAGCGGCTCGTCGCGTCGCCGGTCGACTGGTACGGGCCCGCGGCGCTCGTCACGCCCGCCGCGCGGCAGCGCTTCCCGCACTGCCTCGCCGAGCTGCCAGTATTGCTGCCGACCGCCCATTCGGCGCTGCGCGCACGCCTGGACCTGTGGCTGGAGCGGGAACGGATCGTGCCCCGGGTGGCCGGGGAATTCGAGGACAGCGCGCTGATGGCCGTGTTCGCGGCACGCGGCCTCGGCGTGTTTCCGCTCAGCGAACTGGGCGCGAACGACGCGTCGCTGTTGCGCGGACTGCGCCGGCTCGGCCGTGCGGGCGATGTCACCGAGGAAATCCACGCGATCCGCTCGCGGCGCGGCGAACACCATCCGCTCGTGTCGCAATTGCTCGCCGTCGCGCCGTCGGCGCCGGCCGGCTGAAGCAAGCGCGACATCAAACGAAACTATAATGACGCCCCGGCCATACGAGATTGCCAAGCGCCGTGCACCGGCACAGCCGTTGCGCGGCATCGCGTGGGCGGCGCCCGCCGCCCCGCACGGCATTTCGCCGAGCCTTTTGAAAGACGCCATGCACAACCGATTTCGCCTGTTTTCCGTTTCGTGCGCGCTCGCGGCCGCGGCCGTGCTGGCGGCGTGCTCGTCGCCGCCCAAGCCGATCTACCAGCAGGAGCAGTTCGACGCGGCGACCAGCCCGTATGCGCACACGTTCCGCTCGAAATCCGACGCGGCCTGCGAGGCCGCGCGTCGCGCGCTGCTGAGCCAGGGCTATGTCGTGTCGTCGTCGCGCAACGATGCGGTCGACGGCAGCAAGAATTTCCAGCCGAACAACGACATGCACGTCGTGATCGAGTTTCACGTCGTGTGCGCGGACGCGACCGCGGACGGCACGTCGAGCATCGCGTACGTGAACGCGGTGCAGGACCGCTACACGCTGAAGAAGTCGAATACGTCGGCCAGCGTCGGGCTGAGCGTGTTCGGGTCGCTGTCGCTGCCGATCGGTTCGAGCGACGACGCGCTCGTGAAAACGGCGAGCGAGACGATTCCCGCCGGCGTGTTCTACGAGCGCTTCTTCAATCTGGTCGAGCATTTCCTGAAGATCGATCCCGCCCGCCGCGACCGCGCCACCGTGAAAGCGGCCGAGAAGGAGCCCGTCGCGCCGCTGCCCGAACCCGCGCCGACGCCGCAGGGCGAGCCGATGAAGATGACGACGCCCGTGGTGCCGACGCCGCCGGCGGCGCCCGTGCCGCTGTCGGTGCCGAGCGTCGCGCCGACGCCGGGTACGCCCGTCGTGCCGGCCGTGCCTGCGCCGGCATCGGCCGTGGTTGCGCCGGGGGCAATGCGCGGTGTCGTGCCGGGAGCCGCGCCGGCTTCGGCTCCGGTGCCGGCTTCGGCACCTGCGTCTGCTGCTCCGACGCCGGCTTCTGCTTCGACGCTCGCTGCTTCGATGCCGGCTGCTTCGACGTCGGCCGCTTCGATGCCGGCTGCTTCGACGTCGGCTGATTCGATGCGGGGCGCTTCGACGCCGGCCGCTTCGACATCGGCCGCTTCGACGTCGGCTGCTTCGACGCCAGTGGCTGCCACGACGGCGGCCGCAACGCCGGTATCGGCCACGCCCGTATCCGCGGCATCCGCACCTGTGCCGTCGAGCGCCACTTCGACGGCCGCAGACAAAGCGCCTGTATCGGCAACTGCCGCTCCCCTCGCCTCGTCCGCGTCGATCGGCGCCAGCGCGCCCGCCGCGAACTAACTGCACAGGCGCCGTTACGGCTTCTTCTGCAACGTCGTCCCGCTGCGCCGCGTGACGTACGCCGGGGCGTCAGCGCGTTACCGCAACGTCGCGTTCAACGTCTGCAGTTGCTCGACCGTCGCCGTCACGCCGCCGCACACGATCACCGCGATGTCCGACGCCGACGCAAGCACTGGCACCGACTGCTCGAGCGCGGCCAGCGCCGCGCCGCACGCCGGCTCGACGACGATCCGGTGCTCGTCCAGGAACCGCAACGACGCCGCCACCGCCTGCGCATCCGTCACGACGACCGGATGAATCGGATGCCGCGTCGCCCATTCGACCGCCGCATCGCACGGCCGCTTCGCGCCGAGCGTCGTCGCGACGCTCGTGATCGCCGGCAACTCGACCGGGCGCCCCTGCGCGACCGAGCGCGCATAGCTGTCGGCGCCCTCCGTCTCGACCGCGACCACCGGCACGTCGTGCCAGCCGTTGCGCGCAAGCCCCTCGAGCACGCCGCACAGCAGCCCGCCGCCGCCGACCGACAGCACGACCGCGTCGGGCTTCGGGCCGGTCAGCGCCATCTCGTCGATCATCGTCGCGTGCCCTTGCCACAGCACCGGGTCGTCGAACGGATGCACGAACGCGTCCTGCGCGCCGACGGCCGCCAGCGCGAACGCGTTCGCCTCCACCCAGCTCGCGCCGTGCACGACCACCTCCGCGCCTTCGACACGAATCAGCTCGCGCGCGCGGGCCGACGCGGTTTCCGGCACGACGACGAGCACCGGCACGCCGAGTTCACGGCCGCAATACGCGACCCCGATGCCCGCATTGCCGCCCGACGACGACACGAACCGGCGCGCGCCGGCCGCATGCCGCGCTTCGCAAACCGCGCCGATGCCGCGCAACTTGAACGAACCGGACGGCTGCAGCGCGTCGAGCTTCAGCCGGATGTTCGTGCCGAGGCGGCGCGACGCGATTTGCGAACGGATATAGGGAGTCGGGATATGAAGCGGCATGGCGCGGGACACCGTGAGGACAGTCGGGACAAGGGAATCGCACGCAGCCTGTGAACAGGCCCGGCAATGGCGCCCATCGTACGGCACGCGGGCCATGCTTTCCAATACCATCGAAGGACCATTGCTATGCTTGACAGGCATATCCACTGAATTGAAACCGGAGCCCACCCCGCATGCGCCAGATCGAACTGCGTCACCTGCGTTACTTCGTGGCGGTCGCGCAAGCCGGCAGCGTGATGGCCGGCGCCCGCGCGGCCGGCATCGTCCAGCCTGCGCTGTCGCGGCAGATCCGCGAGCTCGAGGCCGCGATCGGTACGCCGCTGCTGATCCGCCGCACGACGGGCGTCACGCTCACGGCGGCCGGCGCGAGTTTCCTGCAGGATGCGACGGGCCTGCTCGCGACGTTGCAGGACAGCCGCGAACGCGCGTTGCGCAGCGCGGCCGGCCAGCTCGGCGAACTGCGGCTCGGCGCGCTGCCGAACTGCCTGCCGCTGCCGGTCGTCGCGAACGTGCTCAGGGCGTTTCGCGACGCGTGTCCGGACGTGAAGCTGTCGATCGCGCCGATGCTGTCGGCCGAGCAGGCGGCGGCGCTGATGCGCGGCCAGCTCGACGGCGGCATCATGGCGTGGCGCCGCGACGAGGCACCGCATCTGTCGGGCGTGCGGCTGCTGAGCGACCGATTCGTGCTGGCGATGCCCGCGCCGCCCGGCGGGCGCTTTCACGCGCCGCGCACGCTCGCCGACGTCGCGCATGAACCGTTCGTGTGGTTCGACGCGGTGCGCTCCGCCGCGCACCATCGCTTCGTGATGGCGCAGTGCGAGCGCGCGGGCTTCACGCCGCGTATCGCGCAGGTCGGCAGCGACATCCCGACGCTGATCGGGCTCGTCGCGGCCGGCATGGGTTGCGCGTTCGTGCCGGAAAGCGCGTCGCCGACGTGCCCGCGCACGGTACGGCTCGTCGCGCTCGACGAACTCGCGAGCCGCTTCGACATCGAGTTCGTGTTCGACGGCGCGGCGGCGCCCGCTTCCCCCGTCGTCGCACGGTTTCTCGATGCCGTGCGCGACGCGGCCGGCCACGCGGAGTGACCGAGCGCCGGCGAAATCAACCGGCGCACCTGCGACGGATTCCGTAGCATCGCGGACCGCAGATCGGGCCGCCTGGGGCGGGCGGCCGCGCCGCGCGACGACGGCCGGCTTCGCCGTCATCGCACCTAAACATGCGCCGGAACGCACGAAAATTCTTTCAGATTCGTGACAATCGGCGCGACCGCATCGCTATTTTTAAATTGACACCAAAAACGGCCGTTTAACGTCATTTCGAATCGTTATGCCCCGAAATATACTGCGCCCGCATCCAACCCTCGTGCCAAAGAGAGGATGCCTTTCCGCCCCGGTCACGGTCCCCCTGTGACCGGGGCTTTTTTTGGGCGCGAGCCGCGTGGGTACAGGATCGGCGGAAGGATCACGCACTTGCGTCACCCACGCGGGCGGCTGCCCACCCCGTCGCCCGAGCTGCCCGACGCCGCCGGCCGCGCCTGCACGCGGCCCCAACCCCGCATTGTTGACATGAAATCAAGATAATTTCGCCCGGATACGGCTTTTTCCGCAAAAGTCATGCAGGCACACTTCACCCTGTCCACAACGGCCGATGCCGTTGCCCCATGCTTACAGGAGCGCATCGCGTGAACCCCACGACTTCTTCTCCTTCCCGCCCGGGCGGCAGCGCCACGCTGCCGCTGCTGGCGCTCGCCGCCGGTGCGTTCGGCATCGGCACGACCGAGTTCTCGCCGATGGGCCTGCTGCCCGTGATCGCCGACGGCGTCCACGTGTCGATTCCGCAGGCCGGCATGCTGATCAGCGCGTATGCGATCGGCGTGATGGTCGGCGCGCCGCTGATGACGCTGCTGCTCGCGCGCTGGTCGCGCCGCTCGGCGCTGATCGCACTGATGTCGATCTTCACGATCGGCAACCTGCTGTCGGCCATCGCGCCCGACTACACGACGCTGCTGCTCGCACGACTCGTCACGAGCCTCAACCACGGCGCGTTCTTCGGGCTCGGCTCGGTGGTCGCGGCCGGCCTCGTGCCGCGTGAACGGCAGGCCAGCGCGGTCGCGACGATGTTCATGGGCCTCACGATCGCGAACGTCGGCGGCGTGCCGGCCGCGACCTGGCTCGGCCAGATGATCGGCTGGCGCATGTCGTTCGCGGCCACCGCCGCGCTCGGACTGATCGCGATCGCCGGCCTGTTCGCCGCGCTGCCGAAGGGCGAGGCCGGCAAGATGCCGAACCTGCGTGCCGAACTGTCGGTGCTCACGCGCCCCGTCGTGCTCGGCGCGCTCGCGACCACGGTGCTCGGCGCCGGCGCGATGTTCACGCTCTACACGTACGTCGCCCCGACGCTCGAACACGTGACCGGCGCGACGCCCGGTTTCGTGACCGCGATGCTCGTGCTGATCGGCGTCGGCTTCTCGATCGGCAACATCGCCGGCGGCCGCCTCGCCGACCGCTCGCTCGACGCCACGCTGATCGGCTTCCTGGTGCTGCTGATCGTGACGATGGCCGGGTTCCCGCTGCTCGCCCGCACGCATGTCGGCGCGGCGGCCACGCTGCTGGTGTGGGGTGTCGCGACGTTCGCGGTGGTCCCGCCGCTGCAGATGCGCGTGATGCGTGCCGCACACGAAGCGCCGGGCCTCGCATCGGCCGTCAACATCGGCGCGTTCAACCTCGGCAATGCGCTCGGCGCGGCAGCCGGCGGCGCGGCGATCTCGGCCGGCTTCGGCTACGCGGCCGTGCCGCTCGTCGGCGGGCTGATCGCCGCGGCCGGGCTCGCGCTGGTCGCGCTGCAAAGGATGCAACGCCGCCGCGGGGCGGTCGCCGCGAACTCGTAAGCGCACCGCGACCCGCAGGGTGCCGATACGCGGCGCCCAATTGAACAACGCCCGCGCCGGGATGCCGACGCGGGCGTTGTCGCTGATGGGCCGCGCATCGCGGCCGCCATGTCGACGTATCAGCGCGCGGCGGCGAACCCGCCGAAGAATGCACGCGCATTCGCATCGAGGCTCTCGAGGTGATAGCCGCCCTCCTGCACGATCACCGTCGGCAAGCCGAGCGCGCCGATCGCGCCGCCGAGCCGGCCGAACCCGTCGGTCGTGACGGCCACCTGCGATTGCGGGTCGTCCTTGTAGATGTCGAAGCCGAGCGCGAGCACGAGCGCCTCCGGCTGGAACCGCGCGAGCGCGCGCAGCGCGTCGTCGAGCCGCTCGAAGAAGGTCGACTCGGGCGCGCCGTGCGGCATCGGCAGGTTCAGGTTGTAGCCGTCGCCGGGCCCCGCGCCCGTCTCTTCCTCGTAGCCGGCGACGACCGGATAGAAATTGGTCGGGTCGCCGTGGATCGACACGTACAGCACGTCGTCGCGGCCGTAGAAGATTTCCTGCACGCCCTGCCCGTGATGCATGTCGGTGTCGAGGATCGCGACGCGCCAATGGCGGCCGAGCAGCGCCTGCGCGGCGATCGCCGCGTTGTTCAGGTAACAGAAGCCGCCGGCCGCATCGCGGCGCGCGTGATGGCCGGGCGGGCGGCACAGCGCGTACGCGTCGCGCGCGCCGTCGTTGACGTCCGCCGCGGCCGCGAGCGCGCTCTGTGCGGACCAGTACGCGGCGCACCACGTGTTCGCGCCGACCGGACAGCTGCCGTCTGCGAGATAGCGCGCGGCTTTCGCGAGCACGCCGCGCAGCGGATTCGGATCGCGCACGAACACGTTCGACATCACTTCGTCGCCCCAGTCGTCGGGCATCCGTTTCCAGTCGCGGTGCGCTTCCTCCAGAAAACGCAGGTAGTTCATGTCGTGCACGGCCGCGATCGGCGCGGTGCCGCGGTCGGCCGGCTCGCGCACGTCGAAGTCGAGCGAACGCACGGCCGCGACCAGCCGCGCCGCGCGCTCGGGCACTTCCTGTGGCTCGCGCATCCTGCCGCGCGACAGGTAGGTCCGCGGATGGTGCAGCAACTGTTCGGGGTGGAAATAGGTTTTCATCGTCGGTCCTCGTCGATTCGTCGCGTCATGCATCGTGCGCGGCTGCCGCTGCAGCCACGCGCGTCGCGACGCCCGCCCGCGCGAGCACCGCGTTGAGCAGCACGTTGGTGCCGCGCGTCACGTCGTCGGGCAGCGCGTCCTCGGCCTCGTTGTGCGACAGCCCGTCGACGCACGGGATGAACACCATCGCGGTCGGCACGCGGCGCGCGAGCACGATCGCATCGTGACCGGCGCCGCTGACGATCCGTTCGTTCGTATAACCAAATGCCTGCGCCGCCTGCGCGACCAGCTCGACGCAGCCGCGGTCGAACGGCGTCGCGGGGCTGCGCCAGCAGGTATCGATCGCGACCTGCACGCCGCGCGCCGCGGCCACGCGCGCGTATGCGTCACGCAGCGCGCGCTCCATCGCATCGACTTGCGCGTCGTCGTGATGGCGCAGGTCGACGGTGAACGTCACGTCGCCGGCGATCGTGTTGCGCGACGCGTTGCGGATGCCGACCTGCCCGATCGTCGCGAGCCCGCGCGGCGCGTAGCCGGCGACGATGCGTTCCAGTTCGAGCGCCATCTGCGCGCTCGCGAAATACGCGTCCTTGCGATACGGCATCGGCGTCGTGCCCGCGTGCGCGGCCACGCCCGTCACGCGCACGTCGAGCCAGCGGATCGCCTGCCCGCCCGTGACGATGCCGATCGTCGTGCCGTTCGCCTCGAGCACGGGCCCCTGTTCGATATGCGCTTCGAAATACGCGTCGACCGCGCCGCCCGCCGCACGCGTGCCGCGACAGCCGCATGCGTCCAGCGCGGCGCCGAGCGTGATGCCGTCGGCGTCCTGCTTCGCGAGCGCGTCGTCGAGCGGCAGCGCGCCCGTGAACACGGCCGAGCCGAGCATCGCCGGCGCGAAACGCGCGCCCTCCTCGTTGGTCCACGACACGATCTCGAGCGGCTTGCCGGTCACGATGCCCGCATCGTTGAGCGTGCGCACGACTTCGAGCCCGGCGAGCACGCCGTACACGCCATCGAAGCGCCCGCCTTCGGGCTGCGTGTCGAGATGGCTGCCGATCAGCACCGGCGCGGCCTGCGCATCGGTGCCGTCGCGCCGCGCGAACAGGTTGCCGACCGCGTCGACGCTCACCGTCATCCCCGCGTCGCGACACCACTGCGCGAACAGGTCGCGCCCGCGCCGGTCGTCGTCGGTCAGCGCGAGGCGCCGCACGCCGCCGCGCGGCGTCGCGCCGATGCGCGCCATGTCGGCCAGGCTCCGCCACAGGCGGGCACCGTCGATTTCCAACAGGTCTTTCATTTGCACTCCGATGAATTCGTTCGTCGAGGGTCAGTGCGAGCCGAGCGCTTCGGCCGCGGCCGGCCGGCCCGCGCGTCGCGCGTCGAGCGCGACGATGCAAAGCAGCGAGATGCCGGCGAGACACGTGTAGAACACCGCGAGCGGCCACCACTGGCCCGCGAAGCGATGCGCGAGCCAGGTGCCGACGAGCGGCGTCAGGCCGCCCGCGATCGCGCCGCACACCTGATAAGCGAGCGAGATCGCCGAATAGCGCACGTGCGCGGGAAACACGCCGCTCACGAAGCCGGCGATCACCGAGTAGAAGCCGGCCATGCACACGACCGCGAGCGCGATGCCGGCGACGAGCGACCCGGACGTGCCACCCTGCACGAGCATGAACATCGGGTACGGCGACAGCATCGCGAGCAGCGCGGCGATCTTCAGGAAACGCGCGCCGCCGATACGCTCGGCGATCCACGCGGCGAGCGGCTGGGCGATGAACTGGATGATCGCGACCGCGAACAGGCTGTCGAGGATCAGCGAACGCGACACGCCGACGTACTGCGTGGTGTACGCGATCATGAACGTGTTGGTGAAATAGACGCCCGCGATCCCGATCGTGTTCGCGCCGATGCAGAGCAGCACGAGCCCCGACGCGGAGCGCAGCACTTCGGCCACCGGCAGCTTCACGGTGCGGTTCGCTTCCTTCACGCGCGCGAATTCCGGCGACTCGTTCACGCCGAGCCGGATCAGGATGCCGACGACGAGCAGCACCGAGCTCGCGAGAAACGGCAGGCGCCAGCCCCATGCGAGGAAATCGGCCTTGTCCATCGACGTGACCGCGCGAAACGCGACCAGCGACAGGATCAGCCCGGCCGGGCTGCCGAGCTGCGCGAACGACGCGAAGAAGGTGCGGCGGCCCTGCGGCGCGTGCTCGCCCGCCATCAGCACCGCGCCGCCCCACTCGCCGCCGACGGCGATCCCCTGCACGACGCGCAGCACGATCAGCAGCACCGGCGCGAGCATGCCGACCTGCGAATAGTCGGGCAGCAGCCCGACGCACACGGTCGCGACGCCCATCATCATCAGCGTCGTCATCAGCGCCTTCTTGCGGCCGATGCGGTCGCCGAGGTGGCCGAACACGATGCCACCGAGCGGGCGCGCGAAGAAGCCGACCGCGAACGTCGCGAACGACGCCATCGTGCTGACGAAGCGGTCATGCGACGGGAAATAGAGTTCGCCGAACACGAGCGCGGCGGCGGTCGCGTAGATGTAGAAGTCGTACCACTCGATCATCGTGCCGACGAACGCGGCCGTCGCGGCACGTGCCGGCTGGCGGGCGGAAGGAAGGGACTGGGTCATGCGGGCTCCTGACGCGCGCCGCGGCACGCGCTATATCGTGGTGGCGGGCCGTCTGTCGCGGCCTCGCGCCGCACGGTGCGGCGCCCCTCCTTTATCGGCGACCGCAAATCATTAGTCAAATTTCAAGTTATTATTCGGCGTATAAGTTCAGCTAATGATTGATCCGATTCGAGCGGAGACCCGATGCGCGCCGACCTCACGCCCTTCCTCAACGACCGCCTCGACTGGAACCTGCTGCGCACCTACCTGGTGATCATGCAGGAGCGCAGCGTGAGCCGGGCGGCCGCGCGCCTGCACGTGACGCAGCCGGCCGTGAGCCAGGCGCTGCGGCGGCTGGAAGACACGCTGGAGCGCAAGCTGATCGAGCGGCGCGGCGCGCACTTCGCGCCCACTCCAGCGGGCGAAGCCGTGTACCGGATCGCGAGCGACATCTACGGCGGCGTGTCGCGGCTCGAAACGGAGCTCGACGACAGCACGGCCGACCTCACCGGTTCGATCCGGCTGCTGACGGTGAGCCGCATCGAGTCGCCCGTCTACGACGCATTCCTCGCCGACTTCCATCGCGCGTATCCGCGCATCGATCTGCAGATCGAAGTGATGCGCTCGTCCGACATCCTGTCGTCGCTGCTGCAGAAGACGGCTACGGCCGGGCTCGGCCTGTGCCGCACGCCGCACGACAAGCTGGAGATGCGCTGCTTCCTGCGCCAGCGCTACGCGATCTACTGCGGCCGCCATCACCGGCTGTTCGGGCAGACACAGTTGCGGATGGAGGATCTGCTCGCGGAAAACTTCGTGTCGTTCACGAGCGATCAGATCGGCGACAGCCTGTCGCCGCTCACCGTGTTCCGCGACCAGAAGGGCTTCACCGGGCGCATCGTCGCGTCGTCGCCGAGTCTCGAGGAAGTGCGACGGCTGATCTTCGCCGGTTACGGAATCGGCTGCCTGCCCGAGCACATCGTGCGCGACGACATCGCGCAGCAACGGCTGTGGCGGCTGCCGCCCGACGACGGCCTCGTCGACGTCGACGTGTTCCTGCTGTGGCATCGCGACCGCAAGATGAACGCGGCCGAGCACGCGTTCCTCGACGCGATGGAGCGCTGCATGCAGCAGCACTCGCTCGCGGAACGGTTGGGGATGTAGGCGTTGGATTGCTCGCACACGCGAAAAGACGGTCGTGATCGCCGTCGCGTTCGACGGCCACTGCCCTGCGGCGAATACGGCGTGCTTGAATGAAACGACGCCGCGCACGGTGGTCCGCCCTGCCGGCATCGTGGATCACGAAGGTGTGATGTGCAGCGGGCTGCCGATGATGCGGGATTCGGCGAGCCGCTCAGGCCGGCGGAAAGCTGGCCCGACAAGCGACGCGATGCGTCACGCGTCACGCGTCAGTGGTGAACCTCGCCGCGTTCGAGCGGCAGGATCAGCCGCTCGGGGATGCTGCGTCGCGACGCACGCGCGCCGACGTAGTACAGCACGGCCGGCACGATGAGGCCGAGGATCCACGAGATGTCGGTGCCGCCGAGCGCATCGACGAGCGCGCCCGTGTAGATGTGCGTCGACATGAACGGCACCTGCACCAGGATGCCGACCACGTAGATCGTGATCGCCATCACGTTCCAGCGGCCGTAGCGGCCATCCGGGTCGGACAGCGCCGGTACGTCATAGCGCGAGCGCGTGAAGCAGTAGTAGTCGACCAGGTTGATCGCGCTCCACGGCGTGAAGAACGCGAGCAGGAACAGGATGAACGCGGTGAATTCCTTCAGGAACGAATGACGGCCGGCCAGCGCGATCAGCGTCGACACGCAGATCATCCCGAAGATGTAGACGAGACGGCTCTTCGACGACACCGCGCCCTTGCCGCGGAAACCACTGACGATCGTCGCCATCGACATGAAGCTGCCGTACGCGTTGAGCGCGGTCACCGTTACCTTGCCGAACGCGATGCTCAAGTACAGCAGTGCGGCGACGGCCCCCGTCGAGCCGAGCCCGACGATGTACGACACCTCGTGGTGCGCGAACTGGCTGCCGGCCAGCGCGGCCGCGAACACGCCGAACACCATCGCGGCCTGCGCGCCGATCACCGAGCCCAGGCCGACCGCGAGGAACGTAGCGACCGACGACGTCGAGCGCGGCAGGTAGCGCGAATAGTCGGCGACGTACGGGCCGAACGCGATCTGCCACGATGCGGACAGCGACATTGACAGCAGGAAGCTCGCGAGCGAGAAGTGCCGGTTCGCGAGCAGCGCACCGACGTCGTGGTTCGCGAACAGCTGCGTGAACATGTAGACGAACGCGACGATGCCGACCACGCTCGCGATCCGGCCGACGAAGTGGATCGCGCGATAGCCGAACACCGTCAGCACGACGATCACGGCCGCGAACAGCAGGATGCCGGCCGCGTCGTCGACGTGCAGCAGTTGCGCGACCGCCTGCCCGGCCAGCACCGAGCCGCTGGCGGAAAAGCCGATGTACATCAGGCACACGAGCACGATCGGGATCATCGCGCCGTAGACGCCGAACTGCACGCGGCTCGAGATCATCTGCGGCAACCCGAGCTGCGGCCCCTGCGCGCCGTGCAGCGCCATCACCGCGCCGCCGACGAACTGGCCGAGCAGCAGCGCGACCAGCGACCAGAACACGTCGCCGCCGAGCACGACCGCGAGCGCCCCCGTGACGATGGCCGTGATCTGCATGTTCGCCGACAGCCACAGCGTGAACTGGCTCAGCAGCCCGCCGTGGCGTTCGGCGTCGGGAATGAAATCGATCGAGCGTACCTCGATCAGGCCGCCGGCTTTTCCACTGGGATTCGTTGACACGGGGAAATCTCCAAGATACTGAGGATCGCGAATGGTTCGGACGAGACGGGAAACTTGCCGGGGCGGCCGGTCGGCTCGCCGGGTGCGGCGCGCCGTGGATCGCCGATGTGCGCCGGCATTGCCAGCGGATATTCTTGTATATACAACTTGCGTGATATCGGTGATTTCCCGGGTGTTCGACGATTTATGAAACGTGTCGGAAAACGGCACGCGTCCGACCTGCGGAGTCGCCGGTCGCGCGTAGGAGAAATGAAAGCTCAGGTGCCGGCGGGCGACGCCGGCTCGGGCTCGGCCACCAGGTCGTCGGAGGGAAGGAGCGTCAGCAAGCGCCGCACGGCTTCGACGTCGCGCGCGTGCAGCCATGCGTCGTAGTCGTCGCGGCGCAGGATCACGACGCCCCGCTTCTCGTCGCCGGGCCGATGCATGCGCGCGAACACGGGGTGATCGTCGGCGTTGACCGTGAGCATCGTCATGCCGATTCGCTCGCGGCCGTCGGCGGTGACGAAGCTGCGCCAGATGCCGGCGACGCAGCACGGCTGCCAGCCGTCGACGCCGATCCGGTGCCACACGTTGCGGCCCGTCTCGTAACACGGCTCGAAAATCCAGCGCACAGGAATCAGGCAACGCTGGCCGTTGCGCCAGGCGGTGCCGTAGAGCCGCGACGAGCCGACCGTTTCCGCGCGCGCGTTCACCGTATCGAGCTTCTTGCGCTTGCGGCCGTTCTCGTCGACACGCACGGGCTGCATGAACTTCGGCCAGAAGCCGAACACCGCGCTGACGACCGCGAGGCCGTCGCCGTCGGCACGCGCGATGGGCGCCACGTAGTCGGGATACACGTCGGGTTCCCACGGATCGCGGCGAAACAGGTCGCCGATGCCGAGCTTCAGCTCGCTGATGCCCGGGTCTTCATCGGGGGCGCGGTAGTGAGTGCACACGGTTCGGCAGACGATGGACGCGATGTCTTCATCGTAGGTCAGCGTGCACGCCGTGTTTGTGCAATCGGTTGGTATGACGAAACAGTCTTGCGTGTGCAAGTGGATCGGAGCGTCGATCGGTCATTGCTTCCACTTTTGCCGGCAGCAAAGATGCGCGGGCTGCTCGCCAGCAAGCTGAGCCATGCGGTCGAATTCCAGCTCGCGACGCTGGGCAACAGCGGCGGCGGCGAAACATAGCCGGCACGCACGTCGGTTCGTTCATCCTTGCCGGCCACGTGCGTCGGCAGCACGTCGCCCGCCCCGGTTCACGCGAGCCGTTCCGATCCGATGACATGCACGCCCGGGCGTGCATCGATCGCGGCATCGAGCAGCGCGCGGGCGATGCGCGGCGCGGGATTCACGCGCCACTTCGGCGGCAACAGCGGCCCGGCGGCACCGAGCGCCAGCGCCATCATCCGCTCGCCGAACCGGAACTCGTCGCGGCTGCCGCCGATCAGGCCCGGCCGCACGCAGGTGAGCGACGTGAACCCGATGCCAGCGAGCGCACGCTCGACTTCGCCCTTCACGCGGTTGTAGAAGATGCGCGACGCCGGGTCCGCGCCGAGCGCGGAATTCAGCACGTAGGTCGACGTGCCGGACCGGTGCGCGAGACGCGCGACCGCGAGCGGATAGTCGTGATCGACGCGGCGGAATGCGGCCTGCGAGCCCGCGACCCGCATCGTGGTGCCGAGCGTGCAGATCACCGCGTCGGCCTGCCACCAGTCGGCCGCCTCGGGCAGGTGATCGAAGTCGACCGTCAATGCGCGCATCTTCGGATGCGGCGACAACGGCCGGCGCGCGAGCACGACGACCTGGTCCACCCGCGCGTCGGCCAGCGCGATGTCGAGGACGCGGCGCCCAACGAGTCCGGTCGCGCCGACGAGCAGCAATTTCATGTGCAGTTGTCCGTGTATGGCCGGTGCAGAGCTGGCCGTGAGCGGCAGTCGTGCGACGCTGCACATCACCATGCCGTCGCGCCGGAGCCGCCCGTTCGAAGCCGATGAATCGGACGGGATACCGACACGATGAACGGTTCGCGCAAGAGGGTCAACAGCGACCCGCGAACCGCGCATGCTCGAACGCGATCGCACCGGTCGTCCGGATCGGCGCCGCACCCGGGGTTAGTCCGGCGACGGATGGCGACGGACACCGCCGTGCGTTCACACGTGCAACGCGTGTCCCAGCGCGCGCAATGCCGCCTCCTGCACCGCTTCGCCGAGCGTCGGATGCGCGTGGATCGTGCCGCCGATGTCCTCGAGCCGCGCGCCCATCTCGAGCGACTGCGAGAACGCCGCGGCCAGTTCCGACACGCCGCGCCCGACCGCCTGCCAGCCGACGATCAGATGCGTGTCGCGCCGCGCGACGACGCGCACGAAACCGTCGGTCGCGTGCAGCGTCATCGCGCGCCCGTTCGCCGCGAACGGGAACGACGCGCTGATGCAGTCGACGCCGGCCGCCTTCGCGTCGTCGGGCGACCAGCCGGACGTGACGACCTCGGGATCGGTGAAGCACACGGCCGGGATCGACGCGGGCGTGAACTTGCGGCGCCGCCCCGCGATCAGCTCGGCCACCATCTCGCCCTGCGCCATCGCGCGATGCGCGAGCATCGGCTCGCCTGCGACGTCGCCGATCGCCCACACGTTGCGCATCGAGGTCCGGCATGCGTCGTCGATGCGCAGCGCACGGCCGTTGCGATCGAGCGGCAACGCTTCGAGCCCGAAGCCGTCGACGCGCGGCCGGCGGCCGACCGCGACCAGCACGCGATCGGCCGGCAGCGTCTTCTGCGCGCCGTCGGGTGCCTGCACGCGCACCGCGCCGTCGCTCGCGAGACCAAGCACCGTGTGACCCAGCCACAAGCCGACGCCGAGCTGCGCGAGCGAATCGGCGACCGGCTTCGCGAGTTCCGCGTCGTATGCGGGCAGCACGCGCTCCGCCGCTTCGACGATGCTGACGTCGACGCCGAGCTTGCGATAGACGGTCCCGAGTTCGAGCCCGATGTATCCGGCGCCGACGACGACCAGCCGCGTCGGCAACGACGTGGGCGACAGTGCGTCGGTCGACGATACGACGTGCCCGCCGAACGGCATCGACGGCAGCGCGACCGGTTCCGAACCGGTCGCGAGCAACAGGTGTTCGCATGCGATGCGCGTCGTGTGATCACCGGCGACGATATCGACCGTCTTGCCGTCGACGACGCGCGCGTCGCCCTGCAGCACGCGCACGCCGTGCTTCTTCAGCAGCGCGCCGACGCCGCGCGTGAGCCGCTCGACGATCCCGTCCTTCCATGCGACGCTTTTCGCGATGTCGATCTCCGGCGCGCGCACGCGAATCCCGAGCATGCCTTCGCCGGCCTGCGCGCACGCCTGCTCGAACGCGTCGGCGACATGGATCAGCGCCTTCGACGGAATGCAGCCGATGTTCAGGCACGTGCCGCCGAGCCGCTCGCGCTCGACGAGCACCGTCGGAATGCCGAGCTGCCCCGCGCGAATCGCGGCGACGTAACCGCCCGGCCCGCCGCCGATCACGAGCAGCGTGGTGTGTTCGTTCGGCATCGCACTCACTCCACGAACAGCAGCGCCGGGCGCTCGAGCAACCCGCGCACGGCCTGGATGAATTCGGCCGCGTCCGCGCCGTCGACGACGCGATGGTCGAACGACGACGACAGGTTCATCAGCTTGCGCGCGACGATCGCGCCGTCGCGGATCATCGGCCGCTCGACGATGCGGTTCACGCCGACGATGCCGACCTCCGGATGGTTGATGACCGGCGTCGACATGATGCCGCCGAGCGCGCCGAGGCTCGAGATCGTGATCGTCGAGCCGCTCAGCTCGTCGCGTTGCGCGCGGTTCGCGCGCACGGCGTCGGCGAGCCGCGCGATTTCCGCCGAGATCGACCACACGTCGCGCGCTTCCGCATGACGCAGCACCGGCACCGTGAGGCCGCTGTCCGTCTGCGTCGCGACGCCCATGTGCACCGCGCCGTAGCGCGTGACGACCCCGGCTTCGTCGTCGTAGCGCGCGTTGATCTGCGGGAAGTCGCGCAGCGCGATCACCATCGCGCGGATCAGCAGCGGCAGCGGCGTGAGCCGGCCGCGCGTGTCGCCGTGGCGTCGGTTCAGCTCGCTGCGCAGCGATTCGAGCTCGGTGACGTCGATCTCCTCGACGTAGCTGAAGTGCGGAATGCGGCGCTTCGCTTCCTGCATCTTGCGCGCGATCGCCCGCCGCAGGCCGATCACCGGCACCTCCGTTTCATCGTTGCGCTCGTCGTAGCCGCGCGCTTGCGCGCCACCCGCCGCCGTGCCGCCCGTGCGTGCGTACGCATCGAGGTCCGCATGCAGGATCCGGCCGGCCTCGCCGGTGCCGCGCACATAGCGCAGCTCGATACCCATGTCCCAGGCGCGCTGGCGCACCGCCGGCGACGCGAGCGGCCGTTCGCCCGGCGCGAGCGCCGCGCGCGGCGCCGCCGCGTGTTCCGTGCGACGCGGCTCGGCCGGTGCACGCTCAGCGGTGTGGCGCGCTGCCTTCGATGCGTCGTGCGCTTCGGCAGCTTCGGTGACTTTCGACGACTTTGCAGGCGTGTCGACCGCCGCCGGACGCGACGTCGCATCCGCTTCGGCATCGCGTGCCTTCGTGCCCGGCTTCAGGTTGCCGTTGCCTTCGACCTCGACACGAATCAGCTCGCTGCCGACCGCCATCATCTCGCCGATCCGGCCGCCGAGCGCCAGCACTTTGCCCGCCACCGGCGACGGAATCTCCACCGCCGCCTTGTCGGTCATCACGTCGGCGAGCGGCTGGTCTTCCTTGATCGTCTGGCCGACTTCCACGTGCCACGCCACCAGCTCGACCTCGGCGATCCCTTCGCCGATATCCGGCATCTTGATCACATGAATCCCCATCTCAGGCCTCCATCACGCGTCGCAATGCTTCGCCAACCCGGGCCGGGCCGGGGAAATACGCCCATTCCTGCGCGTGCGGATACGGCGTGTCCCAGCCCGTCGTCCGCTCGACCGGCGCTTCCAGATGGTAGAAGCAGTGCTCCTGGACGAGCGATACCAGCTCCGCGCCGTAGCCGCAGGTGCGCGTCGCTTCGTGCACCACTACGCAGCGGCCGGTCTTGCGCACCGACGCGACGATCGTGTCGAGGTCGACCGGCCACAGCGTGCGCAGGTCGATCACTTCCGCGTCGATGCCGGTCTCCTCGGCCGCGGCGAGCGACACGTGGACGGTCGTGCCGTACGTCAGCACCGTCAGGTCGTTGCCGGGCCGCACGACGGCCGCCGTATCGAGCGGCACCGTGTAATAGCCGTCCGGCACCACGCTGCCCGGATGCTTGAGCCACGACGTGACCGGACGCTCGTGATGGCCGTCGAACGGCCCGTTGTACAGCCGTTTCGGCTCGAGGAAGATCACCGGATCGTCGTTCTCGATCGACGCGATCAGCAGCCCTTTCGCGTCGTACGGATTCGACGGCATCACCGTGCGCAACCCGCAGACCTGCGTGAACATCGCCTCCGGGCTCTGGCTGTGCGTCTGGCCGCCGTAGATGCCGCCGCCGCACGGCATCCGGATCGTCATCGGCGCGGTGAACTGGCCCGCGGAGCGATAGCGCAGCCGTGCGCCTTCCGACACGATCTGATCGGACGCCGGGTAGAAGTAGTCCGCGAACTGGATCTCGCAGACCGGCCGCAATCCATACGCGCCCATCCCGACCGCCGCGCCGACGATCCCGCCTTCCGAGATCGGCGCATCGAACACGCGCGACTTGCCGTACTTGGCCTGCAGCCCTTCTGTGCAGCGGAACACGCCGCCGAAGTAGCCGACGTCCTGCCCGAACACGACCACGTCGCCGTCGCGCTCGAGCATCACGTCCATCGCGGAGCGCAGCGCCTGGATCATCGTCATCGGCTGCGCCGATGCCGTCGTCGTTTCCTGTTGCGCCATGATCACGCTCCCAGTTCCTGGCGCTGACGGCGCAGGTGCGCGGGCAGCTCCTTGTACACGTCGTCGAACATCGAGGCCGGCGACGGAATCCGGTCGTCGACCAGCGTGCCGAACTGCTCCGCTTCCTTCTGCGCGGCGATCACTTCGGCTTCCAGCTCGGCCGTGAGCGCGTCGTGCGCGCTGTCCGACCAGATGCCTTTCGCGATCAGATGCTGCTTGAAGCGCGCGATCGGATCGCCGAGCGGGAAATGGGCCCAGTCGTCGGCCGGCCGGTATTTCGTCGGATCGTCCGACGTCGAATGCGCGCCCGCGCGGTAGGTGACCCATTCGATCAGCGTCGGGCCGAGATTGCGGCGCGCGCGTTCGGCGGCCCAGGTCGACGCCGCGTAGATCGCGAGGAAGTCGTTGCCGTCGACCCGCAGCGAAGCGATGCCGCAGCCGACGCCGCGCCCGGCGAAGGTGGTGCCCTCGCCGCCCGCGATCGCCTGGAACGTCGAGATCGCCCACTGGTTGTTGACCACGTTGAGCACGACCGGCGCGCGATACACGTGCGCGAACGTCAGCGCGGTGTGGAAGTCGGCTTCCGCGGTCGCGCCGTCGCCGATCCATGCGGACGCGATCTTCGTGTCGCCCTTGATCGCCGACGCCATCGCCCAGCCGACCGCCTGGATGAACTGCGTCGCGAGATTGCCGGAGATCGAGAAGAAGCCGGCTTCGCGGTCCGAGTACATCACCGGGAGCTGGCGCCCCTTCAGCGGGTCGCCTTCGTTCGACATCAGCTGACAGATCATCCGTTCGAGCGGCACGTCGCGCGCGATCAGGATGCTTTGCTGGCGATAGGTCGGGAAGCACATGTCGCCGTGACGCAGCGCCATCGCGTGCGCGGCGCCGATCGCCTCTTCGCCGAGGCTCACCATGTAGAAGGAGATTTTCTTTTGACGCTGCGCGATCATCATGCGCGCGTCGAAGATGCGGGTTTTCAGCATCGCGCGCATCCCGGCGATCAGGCGCGCATCGTCGAGGTCCGGCGCCCATGGGCCGAGCGCTGCGCCGTGGTCGTCGAGCACGCGCACGAGGCTGCGGGCGAGATGGGCGGTGTCCGCGGGGGCAACGTCGATCGGCGGGCGGCGAACCGCGCCGGCCGGCGATAGATGCAGATAGGAAAAATCCGTCTTGCAGCCCGGACGCCCGGTGGGCTCCGGCACATGCAGACGCAATGGCTCTGACAGGCTCATCGTGTCGTCTCCACGCTCGATTGTGTCTCACGCTGATGGAACGCGCGGCCGGTTGCCGGCTCACGCGCGGGCTGGCGCACGGATAAGCACGCCAACCTTGAAAATCTATGCCTCGCGGCGCGCGACGTCGATGACCAAGCCGCTCGATTGCGGTGAGCAGATTTGCCATGGCGGGTGTCGGCGGGTGTCGGCGGGCGATCGGCGCCGCCGGCGTGATGAATGAAGGCCGCGTGTGCTGCGATGCGTCAATGGCTGCGGAGCGTGCGGATCCACGCCGCACCGATCGTTCCGCGTCGATCATATCGGACGATATGAAGCACGAAACCCCGCGAAATCCGGGATCTCGGCGGGGTCTCTTCGTCCGGTCGCTTGCCGGTTCGTGCCGGCGCGATGCGTTACGCGTCGGGGCGCGCGATGTCGAAGCGGCTGTCGGGCTTGACGTGCACGTAGGCCGACGGGCCGCCCGCGCGAAGAATGATGCCCGCGCCGAACGTGTCGAAGATGCCGTCCTTAAGCAGGTCGTGGCGAATATGCACGGCGATGACTTCGCCGAGTACCAGCGTGGCCGGCGTGTCGACGCCATGGTGATCGCGCAGCGGGATCACGTCGGTCACCTTGCATTCGAAGTTGACGCCGCTTTCCGCGACGCGCGGCACATTGACGAGGCGCGACGGGATCGCGGTCAGGCCGCCGAGTTCGAATTCGTCGACGCCGTACGGCACCGCCGCGCAGGTCTGGTTCATCCGGTCGGCGAGATCGCGCGTCGCGAGGTTCCAGACGAACTCGCCGGTCTCCTGCACGTTGCGCAGGCTGTCCTTCGCGGCCGTGCTCGAAAAGCCGATGATCGGCGGACGATAGTTGAATGCGTTGAAGAAGCTGTACGGCGCGAGGTTGATCGTGCCGTCGCTGCCGCGGGAAGAGATCCAGCCGATCGGGCGCGGGCCCACGATCGCGTTCAGCGGATCGTGCGGCAGGCCGTGGCCTTGCGAGGGTTCGTAATAGTGATGGGTCGAGTCGGTCATGGCGTGATGTCGAGGCAGGCAAGCAGCGTTGAAGTCCATCGACCGGCGCGCGTGTGCCGAGGGCAGCAACGGTGTGCGGTGCGATGTGCGCGCCAAGTATCACATGGGGTCGGTTTCGTTGCAGTGAGGGTGCGGTCGCGCGCTAGGTTGCAGCGCCGATGCATGCGGCACGCAACATGAAAAACCGCGAGCGCTTCATTCGTTTTCTCGCTCGCGGTTTTTTCAAATCGTCATTGAATCGGCGACCGTTGAACCGGGGACGGAGGCGTAAAGGGCTCGTCAGTGTATATGCCCTGCGAACAGTCCGAGCAATCCTATGATGATCAGGTAGATCGCAACGATGAAATTCAGCAGGCGCGGCACCACCAGAATCAGAATGCCAGCGATCAGCGAGACCAACGGGCTCAAGTTCGTGAATATGTGCATGGCGTTGCCCCTTAACAATAGATCGCGAAATCGCCAACTGGAGCACCTCGAAACCGTATTGCACGACCCTGTGCTTCGTAGCCGCTCCTTTTCAACGCTGCATGCGATTCCGTGACGGGTGGGAGATTTTTACCGACGCAGGCAACCGGAACCCTGACCGGTTGTCAGTGCAACGTTTGTTTGCAGCTCGCAGCGATTTTCGTGCCTGCCTCGGCGCGTGCGGCCGATTTCGTCTGTACGCTGGAATCGGGCGACATCACTCGAGATGCCACGCTTATGCCGCACCGCACATAATTTCAATTTGCGCCGCGAGAATGCGCGTAAGAATGAAGCCCTAGAAATTGCGTGCCAATCCGACCATGAACATGTCCTGGTCCTTGTCGTTGCCGGTTGCGACACGATTGAAGCGCAAGCTCGCCGCCCAATCGCTCGTGACCTGGTAACTCACCTGCGCGCTGAGCAACGCATTGACTCTCGTTTTGCTCGACACTTCGTCCCGATCGTGCGAGAGATACGGACCTGCCCCTGCCGACAGCGTCCATTTGGTCTGGATCGGCGCGACGTACCAGAGTTGCGCTGCCACACCTCTGCGGCCGGCGACGCCATTGTTGCCTTCGTAGACGAAGCTCGCCGAATAGGCCCACGCATTCCCGAGCGGCCGTTTGACTTCGACCAGATAGCCCTTTTCGATCGGCACTTGCGGACGGTTCGTCTGCGACGTCCCGGCCCAAATGCTGACCTGCGTCTTGCCGTCCGACAACGCCGGGCCGGGATCGCCGCCAAAATCCGAACCGATGCCGAACAGCACCGCGTCGGAATTGAATCCGCCAATCATCTGCACGTGGTTGTACTGCAGCTTGAGGAAGAAGCGGTCGGGAACGATGTAATACCGCACGGCTGCTGACGCGCGCACACCCCAGCGCTTTTCATTGCGCGCCTGGTTGTCGACATGGGTCGTGTCGATGCTGAAATACGGCCCCGCCGACAATTCGACCGCCACGCGATTGCCGAGCGGCCAACGAAACGAACCGAGCGCGGCGAAGCCGTCACGGTGGTGATCCACCGGATGCCCCTCGTTCAAATAGGCGAGGTAGATCGAGAAGTAGTCGTTCAACACGTCGCCGAAGCCGACTTCGTAGGCGCGCCAATGCATATCGCCGCCGTCGGTCGCGCGTCCGTCGCCATACACCGCATAAGCGTTGATCGTTCTTTCCGATGGCTTGAACGCGGTCGGCGAGCTCGCGGGACCGTCCTCGGCATGCGCGTGGCCAATGCCTGCCAGAATCGCCAGACCAGCGATCGAGCCAGTGACGACGAAACGTGAATAGATGCGACGACACTGTCCCATTTGGCCTCCCCACCTGAGCTGAACCCGGATGCTGGACGACGGTTGAACGAACGTCATGCGAATCGAATCTGGTACTGGACGTGGCCGCTGGCATTCCTCGAGCGACGCGAACCAGTGTGCGTTGAGGCGCTGGTGAAAGGCATTGGGGTATCGCCTAGCAAGGCGACTACGAACGCATCCGACGAAACGGCATGAAAACAAAAAACCCGCGAGAGGCGCTTGTTTCTCGCGGGTCTTTGGCGCTCGTGGAATCACACGAAAGCGATGTTGGTGCCGGGGACCGGACTTGAACCGGCAAGCCAATTAAGGCGGCGGATTTTCGTCACACTGCTTCTTTCGAAGCCGGCCTCGTCGAAACGATGCCGTTCGTGCGCTGGACTATGCCTTCACCGTCGCGCGCGGGCGTGATCGCCGCCCGTGCGCCTTAGGCGCCCCCCGTCTAGTCTCTACACCTTCCTCGCTGCGATCTCGCCGCGAGGCTTGGCTCGGCGTTGCCTCGATGCGCGCATCAGGGGTTTCGCCGAATTTGAAGGGTTCTGCACCGACCGTTTCCGGCCGGGCACTCAATCGTTTAAGTCCGCTATGTTTACCAATTTCATCACCCCGGCAAAAGGGCGGGACGCGATTCTACCATTGCTTCGCGCATGCGTTCCCTGATTCACGCGTGATGCATCGCGACGCGGCATGCTTGCCTGCGCCATTCGCGCCCGAATCGATACGCAGCCGACGCCCCCCCGCCACAGCGTCATCGATTTCGTCCCGCGCCGCAATATCCCCCGATACAATCACTGCGCCCATTCTCGGAGCGCAAAACGTCTGATGTTTGTATCGTATTTTTCACGAAACAGATGTCTGGTGAGTCATCGCGAAGTCACAAACATTTTCGATAATCCATCGGTCGAAAACGTTTACATCGCGTAACTTCATGACCCCGACCATCAAGGATGTCGCCGCGCTCGCCGGCTTTTCGATCGCCACCGTCTCGCGCGCGATCAACGCGCCGCACACCGTCAGCCCCGCCACGCTGACGACGATCCGCACCGCCATCGACACGCTGCAGTTCCGCCCGAGCCCGCTCGGCCGGCAGTTGCGCGGCGAGCGCACGCGCCTCGTCGGCGTCGTCGTGCCGACGCTGTCGAATCCGGTGTTCGCCGACTGCCTGCAAGGCATCGACGCACTCGCGACCGCGGCCGGCTTCAAGCTGATCGTGATGACGACCGAATACGACGAGGCACGCGAGCGCCACGCGATCGAGACGCTGCGCGAGCAGCGCGTCGAAGGACTGATCCTGACGGTCGCCGACGCGGACACGCATCCGCTGCTCGACATGCTCGACCGCGATGGCCCGCACTACGTGCTGATGCACAACGACACGCAACGCCGCCCGTCGGTGTCGGTCGACAACCGCCGCGCCGCTTACGACGGCGTCCGTCTGCTGACCGCGCGCGGCCATCGGCGCGTGCTGATGCTGGCCGGCTCGCTCGCCGCGTCGGATCGCGCACGCCAGCGTCATCTCGGCTACGCGGAGGCGCTCGAAGAATCCGGCGTCGCGACGCTGCCGCCCGTCGAAGTCGACTTCAACGCGGCCGAGCTGCCCGACGCGGTGCTCGCGCACCTCACGGCACAAGCCACGCGCCCCACCGCCCTGTTCTGCAGCAACGATCTGCTCGCGATGGTCGTGATGCGCGGCCTGCGCCGCGCGGGTTTCTCGATTCCCGACGACCTGTCGGTGCTCGGCTTCGACGGCATCGCGATCGGCGAGCTGCTCGCGCCGCCGCTCGCGAGCGTCGCGACGCCGAATCAGGACATCGGCCGTCATGCATGGCGACGCCTCGTCGAATGCATCGGCGGCGCGACGATCGAGCGCACCTCGCTGATCCTGCCGCACACGGTGCGCGACGGCGCGACGGTCGCGCCGCCGGCCGCCAATCTGCAATTGCACCAAGCCTGAATGCGTGTGCCGCGCGAGCGCGCGGCGACATACCCTTACCTCGCCCGGAGACCCACCGTGTCCTTTCGCCTGACCTCGCTGCTGCGCGTGCTCGCCGCGCCCGTTGCCTGCGCCGCGCTCGTCGCGTTCGCGCCCGCCGCCCACGCCGACGAATCCGCGATCTGCTACAACTGCCCGCCCGAATGGGCCGACTGGGCCGCGCAAATCGCGGCGATCAAGCAGAAAACCGGTATCCGCGTGCCGTTCGACAACAAGAACTCCGGTCAGGCGATCGCGCAGCTGATCGCCGAACAGAAGAGCCCGGTCGCCGACGTCGTCTATCTCGGCGTGTCGTCGGCGTTCCAAGCGAAGGACAAGGGCGTGATCGCGCCGTACAAGCCCGCGCACTGGAACGACATTCCCGCGAACCTGAAGGACCCGCAAGGCTACTGGTTCGCGATCCACTCGGGCACGCTCGGCTTCTTCGTGAACAAGGACGCGCTCGACGGCAAGCCGGTGCCGCGTTCGTGGGCCGATCTGCTGAAGCCCGAATACAAGGGCATGGTCGGCTACCTCGATCCGTCGAGTGCGTTCGTCGGTTATGCGGGCGCGGTCGCCGTGAACCAGGCGCTCGGTGGCAGCCTCGACAACTTCAAGCCGGCGCTCGACTGGTTCCGCAAGCTGAAGGCGAACGCGCCGATCGTGCCGAAGCAGACCGCGTATGCGCGCGTGCTGTCCGGCGAGATTCCGATCCTGCTCGACTACGACTTCGACGCGTATCGCGCGAAGTACAAGGATCACGCGAACGTCGAGTTCGTGATTCCGCAGGAAGGCACGATCGCGGTGCCGTACGTGATGAGCCTCGTGAAGGGCGCGCCGCACGACGCGAACGGCAAGAAGGTGCTCGACTTCGTGCTCTCCGACGAAGGCCAGAAACTGTGGGCCAACGCGTATCTGCGTCCGGTGCGCGCGCAGACGCTCGGCGCCGACGTCGCCGCGAAGTTCCTGCCGGCAAGCGAATACGCGCGCGCGAAACCGGTCGACTTCGGCAAGATGGCGGCCGGCCAGCAAGCGTTCGGCCTGCAATACCTGCAGATGATGCAGTAAGCGTCCGGAACCACGCGATGCTCGATCTGACTTTCCCGCTACGCTGGCGCGTCGCACTCGTCGCGCCGGCGCTCGCGGTGTTCGCCGCGTTCTGGCTGCTGCCGATGGCGGCGCTCGTGCGCGTGTCCGCCGACGGCGCGTTCTTCACGCAGTACGCGACACTGCTCGGCAACGCGCGCTACATGAAGAGCCTCGGCGAAACGGTTGCGTTGTCGGCCGGCGTCACGCTCGCGACGCTCGCGCTGTCGACGATCTCGGGCCTGCTGCTCGCGCGCCGCGAATTCGCGGGCAAGCGCGTGCTGCTCGCGCTGCTCACGTTTCCGCTCGCGTTCCCGGGCGTCGTGGTCGGCTTCATGGTGATCATGCTCGCCGGGCGGCAGGGGCTGATCGGCATGCTGTCCGCGAAGCTGACCGGCGACAAGTGGGTGTTCGCGTATTCGGTTGCCGGGCTGTTCGTCGGCTACCTGTACTTCTCGATTCCGCGCGTGATCGTCACCGTGATCGCGGCCGCGTCGAAGCTCGATGCGTCGCTCGAGGAAGCCGCGCGCTCGCTCGGCGCGTCGCCGTGGCGCATCTTCGTCGACATCGTGCTGCCGGCGCTCGCACCGGGCCTGATCGCGGCCGGCGCGATCTGCTTCGCGACCGCGATGGGCGCGTTCGGCACCGCGTTTACGCTCGCCACCGACCTGAACGTGCTGCCGATGACGATCTACACCGAGTTCACGCTGAACGCGAACATCGCGACGGCGGCCGGCCTGTCGATCGTGCTCGGCATCGTCACGTGGGCCGTGCTCGCGCTCGCGCGCCGGTTCACCGGCCATACCGCCGCCGCCGCGGCCTGAGGATTCCTTCATGCAATCGCTTTCCGGTTCGTCCGCGTCGCCGCCGGCGCCCGCTCCGTCGCATGCGAACGGCGTCGCACGACGCGCGCCGCGCGTCACGGGCGCGCGCGCGATCGCCGCGCTGCAATGGAGCGTCACGCTGCTGCTGTGCGCGTTCCTGATCGTGCCCGTCGTGATGTCGGTCCTCGCGGGCCTCACCGTCAACTATTTCCGCGGGCTGTCGAGCGGCCTCACGCTGCGCTGGCTCGAACAGGTGTGGCAGCAATACCAGGGCTCGGTCGCGCTGTCGCTCGGCGTCGCGTTCGCGACGCTCGCGATCGTGCTCGCCGTCGGCGTGCCGGCCGGCTATGCGCTCGCGCGCAGCAAGAGTCGCGTCGCCCGCGCGATCGAGGAAGCGCTGGTGCTGCCGGTCGCGCTGCCGGGCCTCGCGTCGGCGCTCGCGCTGCTGGTCGTGTACGGCGGCTTCACCGCGTTCCGGATGAGCCTGTGGTTCATCGTCGTCGGCCACGTCGTGTTCACGCTGCCGTTCATGGTGCGCGCGGTCGCGGCCGTCGCGGCGGGGGCCGACCTGCGCACGCTCGAGGAAAGCGCGGCGAGCCTCGGCGCGTCGTTCGTCACGCGCTTCGTGACGATCGTGCTGCCGAACCTGCGCCCCGGCATCGTCGCGGGCGCGCTCACGGTGCTCACGCTGTCGATCGGCGAATTCAACCTGACGTGGATGCTGCACACGCCCGACACGAAAACGCTGCCCGTCGGACTCGCCGATACCTATGCATCGCTGCGCCTCGAAGTCGGCAGCGCCTACACGATCATGTTCCTGCTGATGACGCTGCCGCTCCTCGTCGCGATGCAGTGGCTCGGCGTCGATCCGTCCGGCACGCGCGCGCTGAAGCGCCGCCCGCGCTGACCCTGTGCTGACTTTACCGATCCCATGAAACTCGATTCCACGCCCATCACCCTGACCCGCTGCGCGAAGACGTTCCGCGGCACACGCGTGCTCGAACCGCTCGATCTGTCGATCGGCGCGGGCGAGACGCTCGTGCTGCTCGGCCCGTCGGGCTGCGGCAAGACGACGACGCTGCGCCTGATCGCGGGCCTCGATACGCCGGACGCCGGCGGCACGATCGCATTCGGCGGCGACGACGTGACCGCGCTTCCGATCGAGCGCCGCCAGGTCGGCATGGTGTTCCAGAACTACGCGCTGTTTCCGAACCTGACGGTGCGCGGTAACGTCGGCTATGGACTGAAGATCCGCAAGACCGAGCCGCGCGCGCTGCGCGAACGTGTCGACGAATTGCTCGCGATGATGCGGCTCGACGCGCACGCGGACAAACCGGTCGATCAACTGTCGGGCGGCCAGCGCCAGCGTGTCGCGCTGGCGCGCGCGCTCGCGGTGCGCCCGCGCGTGCTGCTGCTCGACGAACCGCTGACCGCGCTCGACGCGAAGCTGCGCGACGTGCTGCGCCGCGAGATGAATGCGCTGTTGCGCGAGCTCGGCGTGACCACCGTGTACGTGACGCACGACCAGGCCGAGGCGATGGAGCTCGGCGACCGAATCGTCGTAATGGGCGCGGGCCGCATCGAACAGATCGGCACGCCGCGCGACATCTACTACCGGCCGGCGAACCGCACGGTCGCGCAGTTCATCGGCACGCTGAACCGGCTTGCGGGACAATGGCGTGACGGCGCGCTCGTGACGACGGGTGGCGCGATCGTCACGCCGCACGCCGCCGACGAGTGGTTCTTCCGCCCGGAAGACGCGCAGCTCGCCGATCCCGCGCATGCGCCGCTGCGCGGTGCGATCGGCGCGTGCGCGTTCCTCGGCGAGCGCACGCGGCTCACGATCGAGCAGGCGGCGCCCGACGCGCTCGTGATCGACGTGCCGGGCCGCATCGAGCTCGCCCGCGGCACGGCGGTGGGCATCGCGATCGCGGCGGAAGGCCTGATCGCGCTCGCCGCATAACCGCGCCCCACGATAATCCGACATTCCGAGGAACGACGATGCTGCTTGCTCAAATCAGCGATCTCCACATCAAGCGTCCGGGCCAGCTCGCGTACCGGCGCGTCGACACGGCCGCCGCGCTCGCGCGCTGCATCGCGAAACTGAACGCGCTGGTGCCGCGCCCCGACGCGGTGCTCGTCACGGGCGACCTGACCGATTTCGGTCACGACGACGAATACCGCCATCTGCGCGACTTGCTCGCGCCGCTCGAGATTCCGTATTACCTGATGGTCGGCAATCACGACGATCGCGCGGGGCTGCGCCGCGCATTCGCCGATCGCCCCGAATTGCAGGACGGCGAGTTCGTGCAATACGCACTCGACGTCGGCGCGGTGCGCGTGCTCGCGCTCGACTCGCAGGTGCCCGGCGCGAGCCACGGCGACCTGTGCGACGCGCGCCTCGCGTGGCTCGCCGCTCAGCTCGACGCCGCGCGCGACCGGCCGGTGATCGTCGCGCTGCATCATCCGCCGTTCGTGTCCGGAATCGGGCACATGGACGCGCTGCGCCTCGCGCCCGCCGCCGCCGCGAAGCTCGATGCGCTGCTGCGCGGCTATCCGAACGTCGAACGCGTGCTGTGCGGCCACGTGCACCGGACGATGTTCACGCGCTTCGGCGGCACGCTCGCGTCCGCCGTGCCGGCGCCCGCGCACCAGGTGGCGTTCGACCTGCGCGCGGACGGGCCGTCGGCGTTCCGGCTCGAGCCGCCCGCATTCGCGGTGCACGTCCATACGCCGCAGATGGGGATGATGTCCCATCACGTGTACGTGGACGAAGGCGACGGGCCTTATCCGTTCTATGAACCGAGCGGGGAACTGGTCGACTGACGACGCGCATCATCGAGCTCGAGCGAATGACGGGCGGCGGCCCGTCGGCGCTCGTTGCGGCCGAGCGGCGCCGGTAGCGGCCGGTCGAGCGCCGCTCACGCCGGTCGCTTGATCGCTTGGCCGCTTGATCGCTTGATCGCTTGATCGCTTGGCCGCTTGGCCGCTTGGCCGCTTGGCCGCTTGGCCGCTTGGTCGCGTGGCTGCTTGGTCGCTTGGCTGCTTGGCTGCTTGGCTGCTTGGCTGCTTGGCTGCTTGGCTGCTTGGCTACTTGGCCACTTGGCCGCGTGGCTGCGTGGCCGCCCTCCCGGCATGATTCCCGGTGCTCCGGTATGATCGGCACGCTCGATCGGCGCCCCGCCGCCCGCGCAGCCGACGCCGCGCCGCGCGCCACGCCGTCCCACTCCGTTCCGTTGCCGCCATGTCCGCCGCCTCCACCGACCGTCCGACCGACGCCGCCTCGCCCCACTACTCGCGCAGCCTGCTGTTGTTGCTCGCGACGATCGCGGGCGTGTCAGTCGCGAACATCTACTACAACCAGCCGCTGCTCGACAGCTTCCGCTCGGCCTTTCCCGACAGCGCGTCGTGGATCGGCGCGGTGCCGACCGCGACCCAGCTCGGCTATGCGGCCGGCATGTTCCTGCTCGCGCCGCTCGGCGACCGTTTCGATCGCCGCGGGCTGATCCTGCTGCAGATTGCGGGCCTGTCGATCGCGCTGATCGTGGCGGCGGCCGCGCCGTCGCTGGCGGTGCTCGCCGCGGCGAGCCTCGCGATCGGCGTGCTCGCGACGATCGCGCAGCAGGCCGTGCCGTTCACGGCCGAGATCGCGCCGGCCGCCGAGCGCGGGCATGCGGTCGGCACCGTGATGAGCGGCCTGCTGCTCGGCATCCTGCTGGCGCGCACGGCGGCCGGCTTCGTCGCCGAATATTTCGGCTGGCGGGCGGTATTCGGCGCGTCGGTCGCGGCGCTCGCCGCGCTGGCCGCGGTGATCGTGCTGCGACTGCCGCGCAGTTCGCCGACGTCGACGCTGTCGTACGGCAAGCTGCTCGGCTCGATGTGGCATCTGGTGGTCGAACTGCGCGGGCTGCGCGAGGCGTCGCTGACGGGCGCCGCGCTGTTCGCCGCGTTCAGCGCATTCTGGCCGGTGCTCACGTTGCTGCTCGCCGGCGCGCCGTTCCATCTCGGCCCCCAGGCCGCCGGGCTGTTCGGCATCGTCGGCGCGGCCGGTGCGCTGGCCGCGCCCTACGCGGGCCGTTTCGCCGACAAGCGCGGCCCGCGCGCGATCATCTCGCTCGCGATCGCGCTGCTCGCGGCGTCGTTCGTGATTTTTGCGCTATCGGGGACGAGCCTCGTCGGGCTCGTGATCGGCGTGATCGTGCTGGATGTCGGCGTGCAGGCCGCGCAGATCTCGAACCAGTCGCGCATCTACGCGCTGAAGCCCGACGCGCGCAGCCGCGTGAACACCGTGTACATGGTGTGCTACTTCATCGGCGGCGCGCTCGGCTCGTCGGTCGGCGTCGCCGCGTGGCATGCATTCGGCTGGATCGGCATGTGCGCGGCCGGCCTGCTGTTTACCGCGCTCGCCGGCTGGTTCCACCATCGCGGCGTGCAGCGCGGCTGACCTCCGCCGCGCACGGCGGCGTCACGCGCGGGCGCGCGACTCGGCCGGTTCGTCGGCGGGTGGCGGCGTGAATGCCTGAGCAGGGTCCATGACCGCGGCCGGGTCCACGACAGCGGCCGGGGTCGGCACCGTAAGCGGTTTCGCGGAAGGCGTGAGGATCGGCGGCGAATCCGGCGCCGCGGCCTGATCCGGTGCAGGTGCCGGTGCATGCGCCGCCGCCGAGCCGGTCGCCACGGTCGACGAAACGTCGACCGCCGCGCGCGCGGCGGGACGGCGCGCGGGATCGAACAGGAACGACAGCCCGACGCTGCCGAGAATCGCGACTGTCGCGATCACGGTCGCCATCGTCACGGGCTCGCCGAGCATCAGCGCACCGAGCGCGACCGCGACGATCGGGTTCACGTACATGCAGCTGCTCGCGATGATCGGGCTCGTGTGGCGAATCAGGTAGCCGTACGCGACGTACGCCGCCATCGTGCAGAACACCATCAGGTACAGGAACGCGAACACCGGCGCCGCCGCGACCTGCTCGATGCGCTCGCCGAGCAGCCACGCGGCCAGCGTGGACATCAACCCGCCGAGACCGATCTGCAGCGACGTCGACAGGAACAGGTCCGACGGCAGCTTGAGCCGCGTCGACAGATGCGCGCCGCCCGCCCAGAACAGCGCGCCGGCCAGCACGCAGATCGTGCCGAGCGCCGAGTTCGCGGCAGCCGCGCCGCCCGAATTCAGCACGACGATGCCGACCATCCCGAGCGCGACGGCCGACCACTCGCCCTTCGTCACCGGGCGCCCGGCGACCGCCGCGATCACGGTCGCGAACAGCGGCACCGTGGCGACCATCACCGCGGCCGAGCCGCTGCTGACCGTGCGCATCCCGAGCGCGATCGTGCCGGACGACAGCGCGACCAGCATCGTGCCGACGATCGCCGAGTTGCGGATTTCCAGCAGCGTCGGCCATTCGGGCTTGCGCCGCAGCGCGAAGATGAACAGGCCGATCCCGCCGAGCAGGTTGCGCAGCCCTGACAGCAGCAGCGGCGGGAACGACTGCAGCGCGAAATGCAGGCCGCTGTAGGTCGAACCCCAGACGAAATAGATGAATACCAGCGCCAGTGCGACACGGCCGCCGCGGCTTTGCGGCAGGCGGATCCGGAACGGCAGGCGGGCGAGGAAATCGAGGAGGCGGTCGAGCGGTGTCATCGGTCAGCCTGCCTGCACGACGTGCCGCGCGCTGCGCTGAAAGACGCCGGAGAAACCGGCAAACGGCCCTGACGGGACCGGGAAGGCGCAGACAAACGTGCGGAACGACATGGCGGTGCGAACGGCGACGAATAAGAACCGGCGAGCGGCGGCAGAGGGTCACGAAAACGTGCGTGAACGGCTTCGTCCACGCAATGCTCGGCATTATGGCATCACGGATTCGAAAGCATCGTCAGACCCGTCTGAAAGGATATCGACTGACGTTTCGGCGCGACATTTTGGGGCCGCCGCTCACGGTGGATCCGGGGCCGGATACGCGCTGCACGGGCGTCGCGAGCGCCGTGCTCGAACCCATCCCCCGCGTCACGTTCGATACCTCGGCCTGATGGCCAGTCATGCGCTGCAGGTGTCGCTTCGCGCTTATCGTGACGATCGGCCTGCCGTCCGGCCGCCGACATTCCGTTCATTCGATTCGCACACCACCCATACAAAATTTTGTATAATCCAACCATTCTTCCGCCGAAGCCGGTTGTCTTCGTCGGCGGCGCGCTTGACGCGCTGCGCGGCTTTCCGCTGCCCGCGCGCCGCGAAGCCGGCCACCAGATCGACCAGGTGCAGCGCGGTCTGGCGCCCGACGACTGGAAGCCGATGCGCACCGTCGGCCCCGGCGTGCGGGAAATTCGCCTGCGCGATGCGAGCGGCGCATTCCGGATCATCTACGTCGCGACATTCGCCGACGCGATCTACGTGCTGCACTGCTTTCGCAAGCAATCGGCGCGCACCTGCCAGGCCGATATCGAACTGGCCACCCGGCGCTATCGCGCGCTGACGATCGAGAGGAAACGATGAGCAACGAACGCTATACGAATGTCTGGGACGCAATCGAGGGCCAGCCGGCCGAGGCCGAGAACATGAAGCTGCGCTCCGAACTGATGATCGCGCTCAAGCAGCGCATCGCGCAGCTGGAACTCAGCCAGGCGCAGGCCGCGAAACAACTGGGCGTCACGCAGCCGCGCGTGTCCGACCTGCTGCGCGGCAAGATCAACCTGTTCGGGCTCGACGCGCTCGTGAACATGGCGTCGGCCGTCGGCCTGCGCGTCGATCTGCAGGTGCGCCAATCGGCGTAACGCATCGGCCAGCCCCGCCGCTCACGATCCGCCGAACCAGTTGTACCCCTGGTCGACCCAGTAGCCGCCCGGGAACGTATCGGTCACGAAGATTTCCATGATGTGCTTCGGATTCTTGTAGCCGAGCTTGGTCGGCATCCGCAGCTTCATCGGAAAGCCGAATTCCGGCGGCAGGCGCTGGCCGTCGTAGTCGAATGTGAGCAGCGTCTGCGGATGCAGCGCGGTCGGCATGTCGATGCTTTCGTAGTAATCGTCCGCGCATTTGAAGCCGACGTATTTCGCGTGTGTATCGGCGCCCGCGCGCGCCAGAAACGCGCCGAACGGCGTGCCGCCCCAGCGCCCGATCGCGCTCCACCCTTCCACGCAGATGTGCCGCGTGATCTGCTCCGCGTGCGGCAGCGCATACAGCTCGTCGAGCGTCCACACGCGCTTGCCCGTCACGCGGCCCGACAGCATGAGCCGGTACGTCGCCGCGTCGACGTGCGGCACCTCGTCGATGCCGTAGTACGCGTTGAACGGGAACGGCCGCGTAATGTCGGCTTCGGTATAGGTCGGCGCGAGCCGCTCGCCGCTGAAGATCCACGCCTGCACGCGATCGTTCAGCCGCGATACCCGCTCGAGAAACGTATTGACCGACGCGTCGTCCTGCAGCGAACAGCCGGTCAGCATCGTGAGGCCGCCGAGCGTCAGGATGCGGCGGTTGAAAAGCCGCCGCGACGGCATGTCGAGCGTGCGGCGTACGTCGAGTTCGAGCGACTTGCGGTCGAGCGTCCAGCGCGAACGGTCGCGCGTGCTTTCGGATTCCGACATGATGATCCCCTTTGCCCGCACGGTGCGGGTCAACGTCCGCGCAGCATCGCGAGCAGCGAGCGCGGCACGCGCAACGCCATCGCGACGTGCACGACGACGAATGCGACCAGCAGCGACATCGCCCAGAAATGCACGACGCGCGCCATGTCGTAGCCGCCGAACAGCTCGCGCAGCAGCGGAAACTGCACGGACTTCCAGATGGTGAGCCCCGACAGCACCAGCACGACGAGGTCGACGATCGCGGTCAGGTACGCGGTGCGCTGCACCGCGTTGTAGACGCCGAGGTCGTCATGCGCCAGCCGTCCGCGCAGTGCGGCACGCAGGTCGCGCCAAACGGACGCCGGCGTGACCGGCAGCAGCATGCGCGCGAAGCGCCCGGTCGTGATCGACATCGCGAGGTAGAACAATCCGTTGGCGACGAGCAGCCACATCGCCGCGAAATGCCATTGCAGCGCGCCGCCCAGCCAGCCGCCGAGCGTGATGCCGTGAGGAAACGTGAACGGCGGATAGATCGGCGACGCGTCGTAGATGCGCCAGCCGGACAACACCATCAGGATCGCCGCGAGCGCGTTGAGCCAGTGGCTCACGCGCACCCACACCGGATGGATCGGGCGCGCGGGCGGTGACGCCGCGTCGCGACCTGTGGCGGGAACGGTTTGCATGATGAAACCTCCGGAGATGCGGGAATGATGCAAACGCACGCATACGGCGCGGCGGGCGATGCAATGCACGCACCGCCTGCCGCGCCCGCCGGCGTCAGTTCGACGGCGCCATCTTGTCGCTCGGCGTCGCCTTGCCCATTGCGTCGTGGCCCATCGCGTCCTTCTTCATCGCATGCTTCTTCATCGTGCCCTTCTTCATCGCGCCGTCCTTCGCCATCGCGTCGTGGCCCATCGCGTCCTTCGACATCGACGTGCCGTCCTTCGACATCGCATCGTTCTGCGCATGCGCGCTCACGGCAACCATCGCGAAAGCGGCGACACAGGCAGCCAGCAGTCCATTTTTCATGACATCTCTCCGGTACATGGGTTTAAGGAGCCGAATAGACGCAGCATGAGCCTGGAAATGACAGCCGATCGAATATTTTTTTCGATCGGGGTTTCCGGCAGGAGTCGAATGGCCGCGATGCCGCACCGCTTCGCCGCGGCGGCCTGCTGGCGGCCCGGGCGACGGCCGCGCGCGCGGCCCGCGATGCCGCGGTCGCACCCTCGCCTAAGTTCCGCCCCCGGTTGAAACCGCCGCGAAGCCGGTGTATCGTGTGCCCTTGCTAACGCGGGGGTCCTGCAATGCGTTCGGTCAAACAAACCGGCATTGCGGGTGAGAAATACCCTTTGAACCTGATCTGGATAATGCCAGCGCAGGGAAGCGTACGATTTCGCCGCCTTCCTTCTGACGAAATCCGCCGCCTCACCAAACCTCGTCTCCTGCTTAGCTCGAGCCCCACATACGTCAAGGGCTCCGGGCAAGCGCCATAGCGCGTGTCCGGCGCTCACACAGGAGATTGCATGAACGCCAATCCGAAGTTTCTGTCCGCCGACGCCCACGTCGATGCCGCTGCCGTCGCGCCGCTGCCCAATTCGCGAAAGGTTTATGTAACCGGCTCGCAGCCCGACATCCGCGTGCCGATGCGTGAAATCACGCAGGCCGACACGCCGACCGGCTTCGGCGGCGAAAAGAATCCGCCGATCTACGTGTACGACACGTCGGGCCCGTACACGGATCCGGACGCGAAGATCGACATCCGCGCGGGCCTGCCCGCGCTGCGCCAGGGCTGGATCGAAGCGCGCGGCGACACCGAAGTGCTCGACGGCCTGTCGAGCCAGTACGGCCTCGAGCGCGCGGCCGACCCGGCCACCGCCGACCTGCGTTTCCCGGGCCTGCACCGCAACCCGCGCCGCGCGCAGCCGGGCAAGAACGTCACGCAGATGCACTACGCGCGTCAGGGCATCATCACGCCGGAAATGGAATACATCGCGATCCGCGAGAACCAGCGCCGCGCCGAGTACATCGAGAGCCTGAAGTCGAGCGGCCCGAACGGCGCGAAGCTCGCCGCGATGATGGGCCGCCAGCACCCGGGCCAGGCGTTCGGCGCCGCGGCCTTCGGCGCGAACGCGCTCGCCGAGATCACCCCCGAGTTCGTGCGCGACGAAATCGCGCGCGGCCGCGCGATCATCCCCGCGAACATCAACCACCCGGAATCCGAGCCGATGATCATCGGCCGCAACTTCCTCGTGAAGATCAACGCGAACATCGGCAACTCGGCCGTCACGTCGTCGATCGGCGAGGAAGTCGACAAGATGACGTGGGCGATCCGCTGGGGCGGCGACACCGTGATGGACCTGTCGACCGGCAAGCACATCCATGAAACGCGCGAGTGGATCATCCGCAACAGCCCGGTGCCGATCGGCACGGTGCCGATCTACCAGGCGCTCGAAAAGGTCAACGGCAAGGCCGAGGATCTCACCTGGGAAATCTTCCGCGACACGCTGATCGAGCAGGCCGAGCAAGGCGTCGACTACTTCACGATCCATGCGGGCGTGCGGCTGCAGTACGTGCCGCTCACCGCGAACCGGATGACGGGCATCGTGTCGCGCGGCGGCTCGATCATGGCGAAGTGGTGCCTCGCGCATCACAAGGAAAGCTTCCTGTACGAACACTTCGAAGAGATCTGCGAGATCATGAAGGCGTACGACGTGAGCTTCTCGCTCGGCGACGGCCTGCGTCCCGGCTCGATCTACGACGCGAACGACGAAGCGCAGCTCGGCGAACTGAAGACGCTCGGCGAGCTCACGCAGATCGCATGGAAGCACGACGTGCAGGTGATGATCGAAGGCCCCGGCCACGTGCCGATGCAGCTGATCAAGGAGAACATGGATCTCCAGCTCGACTGGTGCAAGGAAGCGCCGTTCTACACGCTCGGGCCGCTGACCACCGACATCGCACCGGGCTACGACCACATCACGTCGGGCATCGGCGCCGCGATGATCGGCTGGTTCGGCACCGCGATGCTGTGCTACGTGACGCCGAAGGAACACCTCGGACTGCCGAACAAGGACGACGTGAAGGAAGGGATCATCACGTACAAGCTTGCCGCGCACGCGGCCGACCTCGCCAAGGGTCACCCCGGCGCGCAGGTGCGCGACAACGCGCTGTCGAAGGCGCGTTTCGAGTTCCGCTGGGAAGACCAGTTCAACATCGGCCTCGATCCGGACAAGGCGCGCGAATTCCACGACGAGACGCTGCCGAAGGACTCGGCGAAGGTCGCCCACTTCTGCTCGATGTGCGGCCCGCACTTCTGCTCGATGAAGATCACGCAGGACGTGCGCGAGTTCGCCGCGCAGCAGGGCGTGTCGGAAACCGAGGCGCTGAAGAAGGGGATGGAAGTCAAGGCGGTCGAGTTCGTGAAGACCGGTGCGGAGATCTATCACCGTCAGTAAGCGCGCATGGCGATCCGCACGGATCGCCTCGTGACGCCCTGCAGGAAGCCCGCTTTCGAGCGGGCTTTTTTTGCGCCCGCATCACCCATGCCTGCGCAGGGGTGGGAAACAATTGATTACGAAACCGTACCAGGCTTAACAAGTCCTTACAGCAGCGTGGGGGTACGGCGCGTAGATTGGGGTCATGCGCGACCCGGGGGTCGCGCGACTTCCGCCCACTACCACAAGGACAACGATCATGAACTCGATTCGGCGTTTTGGGGTATACGCGCTCCTCGTCGCGACTGTGGCCAGCCTGTCGGCCTGCGATTCGATGTCACGGCGCCAGCGCGATACGGCAATCGGTGCGGGTGTCGGCGGCGTAGCCGGCGCGGCGATCGGCGGCAACGCACTGTCGACGCTCGGCGGCGCGGCAGCCGGCGGCCTCATCGGCAACCAGGTCGGCAAGTAAGCCGGCCCGACGCGTGCCGTGCGACGCGCGGCACGTTTCAGTTTTGACCCAACGGCGTTTCCGCACTGCGGAAGCGCCGTTTTCGCATCCGGCGCAGCCGACGCGCGGAAATGATCCGTTACCGTTTTGCGCACCGCGTCATGGTCGTGCGGTCTAAGCTTTAAGCATCCGCCGATTGCCGGCTACGCCGGAGAAACATCATGAACAGGACCCTCGTCGCCGCCGCGCTCGCGTGCGCGACACTCGCCGGTTGTTACTACCCTTACGGCTACTATCCGTCCGGCTATTACGCAGCGGCGCCGGTACAGACCGCGCCGGTGTATGTCGAGCCCGGCCCCGCGTACTACTATCCGGCCCCCGCGTATGCGCCGGCATGGGGCGGCTATTGGGGCCCCGCGCTGTCGCTGAACTTCGGTTTCGGCGGACGCGGCGGCCATCGCCATCACTGAGCCACCGAGCCGGCCATCCGGCCGGTTCGCGGCGGCAGCGAGTGGATTTCCCGTTTCTTGTCGTTTCATCCGATCGTGAAACGACAGCGTGATAACGGGGTGTAAGATTCAGCGCATCCCTTCCCCTCGCCCGCCACCCTCGATGTCGCCCAAGAACGCCTTTCTGCTGACCGTACTCGCCGCCCTGTGGGGCGCGTCGTTCCTGTTCATCCGGATCGGCGTCGCCGAATTCGGCGTCGCGCCGCTGATGGCGTTGCGCGTCGGCATCGGCGCGCTGTTCCTGACGGGCCTCGCGCTGACGCGTTTCAAGCCCGCCGACCTCGCCGCGCGGCTGCGCCGGCATGCGTGGCCATTGTTCGTCGTCGGCCTGCTGAACTCAGGCGCGCCGTTCTGCCTGTTCGCCTATGCCGAACTGACGCTGTCGGCCGGCGTGACCTCGGTGATCAACGCGACCACGCCGCTGTGGGGCGCGCTCGTCGCCTACGTATGGCTGAAGGACAAGCTGTCGCTGCCGCGCGCGCTCGGCCTCGTGATCGGTTTTGCCGGCGTGCTTACCCTTGTGTGGGATCAGATCGCGAACGCGCACGGCAGCACGGGCGCCAGCGCGACCGCGCTGGCCGCCGTCGCCGCGCTCGGCGCGACGCTGCTGTACGGCATCGCGGCCAACTATACGAAGCGCAAGCTCAGCGGCGTCGATCCGCTCGTCAACGCGACCGGCAGCATGATCGGCTCGACCGTGCTGTTGCTGCCGTTTGCAATCGCGACCTGGCCTGCGGCGGCGGTCAGTGCACATGCATGGGGCGCCGTGCTCGCGCTCGGCATCGCGTGCACGGGCATCGCGTATTTCATCTTCTTCTACCTGATCGCGCATGTCGGCCCGGCCCGCGCGATTACCGTGACGTTCGTGATCCCGGTGTTCGGGCTGCTGTGGGGCGCATTGTTCCTCAGTGAACACGTATCGGTCGTGATGCTCGAAGGCTGCGCGATCGTGCTCGTCGGCACCGCGCTTGCGACCGGCGTGATCAAGCGGATTCCCGGGGTCCGCCCGCGTGGGGAGGAAGCTGCGTGAGCGGCCGGAGCTGACTGTGCGGCCGGAGCGGACTGCGTGGACTGAGCTGCCTGAGTGGTGTGAACGGTGTGAGCGTGTGAGCGGACTGAGCAGCCTGAGCGGACTGAACGGCGGTGAGCGTGGCGGCCGGCGCCCCACCGGTTCTCTGTTTCGCGTGACGCGCCCGTTGTCAGTTCTCGGTCTTCTTAGAGCACCGCGCGCCCACCGATACGCGCCGAAGCACGGCGTCTTTCGCCCGACGCCGATGACCGCGCGCGGTGCGTAGCCTTCCGGCCCCACCGTATTCGGAATCCCGCCGCATTCTTCGCACGCAATGCATGCGGGCCACGCTGCGCCGTCCCGCGTGTGCGGCCGGCGCCCTCGCAGCGTGCATGTTTCCGGCCGGACAACCCCGCCCACGTGCTGTGTAGCGTTTGCGTCTGGAGTTACCCTGATACGCGCGCCGCGCCATTCCCGTTACACTCGGGACACTCATCCGCAGAAGGCGGTCACGATGCGCCACGTTCTTTCGCGTCCACCTGCGCGTGCGACGGCTTCGGCGTGGCGGCACGACACGGCCCCCCCGGAGCGCGCCAGCGCACCATTGACATGAAGGCCTCCCGCGAGCTCTCGCTCGAATCCCTGCTCGAACGCCTCACGCCGACGCCCAGCGGCTGGATCGCCACGTATCGCGACACGACGCTGCGCAGCGTGTTCCAACCCGTGCTGTCGATCACGCACAAGCGCGTGGTCGGCTACGAAGCGCTGCTGCGCGTCGTGGACGCGAACGGCACGCTGGTGTCGCCGGTCGCACTGTTCGACAAGACGCGCGCGGCCGCCGACGCGTTGCTGCTCGACCGGCTCGCGCGCTGCCTGCATACGGCCAACTTCGTCGCGCAAGGCATCGGCGACGGCTGGCTGTTCCTGAACGTGACGCCGCGCGTGCTCGATTCGGGCCTCGTGCAGCGCGAATTCGTCGAGGCGCTGTGCCGGCATTTCGCACTGCCGCCGAACCGCATCGTGCTGGAAGTCGTCGAGCAGCCGTCGCGCGACGAGGCCGCGCTCGCCCGCACGATCGACATGATCCAGCATCGCGACTTCCTGATCGCGATCGACGATTTCGGCACCGGATTCTCGAATTTCGACCGCGTGTGGCGCGCACGGCCGGATATCGTCAAGCTCGACCGCTCGCTCGTCGAACGCGCGACCGGCTCGGGCGAGGATCGCCGCATCATGCATCACCTGGTATCGATGCTCCACCAGGCCGGCGCGATGGTGCTCGCCGAGGGTGTCGAAAACGACGACGCACTGCAGGCGCTGATGGACGCCGATATCGATTTCGTCCAGGGCTTCCAGTTCGGCCAGCCCGATGGATCGATCGCACATGCGAGCGCCGCGGCGCCCGCGATGCTCGATGCCGCGTGGCAGCGTTTCATCGCGCAGCGGCATACGCCGGGGAGCGCCGAGCAGCCGGGCTTCGACGCGATCGAGCGGCTCGTGCTCGCCGGCGCGGCCGCGTTTTCCGCAAGCGGCGACCTGAACGACGCCGCCCAGCGCGTCTTCACGGTGCCGGCCGCGCGCCGCGTGTTCGTCACGGACGAGATCGGCGAACAGTTCCTGCCGTCGATCGGCGCCCCCCCCGAGGACGGCCAGGCGGGCGGCACCCGGCTCTCGCCGCTGTTTCCGGAAACGCACAGCAACTGGTCGCGACGCCCGTACTTCCAGCGCGCAATCGCTGCGCCGGGACGCGTCGCGTTGATGGGCCCGCACTTCTCGCTGACCGAAGGCCGCGACTGCTATACCGCGGCGGTCGCGATTCGCGCGCAAAGCCGCCTCGTCGTGTTCTGCGTCGACTTCGTGCTGGACAGCGCGGGCACCGTGATGCGGTAGCGGGCGCGGTGGCCCGGAACCGTGCGCAACGCCGGCCGGCCCAGCCTAGCCCTTCGTCAGTCCGTCACCTTCCCTCTTCCCGACTTTACCGCGCTGCGACGCGACTTGTGTTCGAGCCGCCGCTCCTTCGACGCGCGCGTCGGGCGTGTCGCGACTCGCGCACGCGGCGTGTACGCGACGCTGGCGATCAACGCATCGAGCCGCGCGAGCGCCGCGTCGCGATTCTTCTCCTGCGTGCGGTATTCCTGCGACTTGATCACGACGATGCCGTCGCGCGTGATGCGCTGGTCGGACAGCGCGAGGAGCCGCTCCTTGATGACGGGCGGCAGCGACGACGCGCGAATGTCGAAGCGCAGGTGAATCGCGCTCGACACCTTGTTGACGTTCTGTCCGCCGGCGCCCTGCGCGCGCACGGCGGTCCATTCGACTTCGGCCGGATCGAGCGTGTAGCGGATCATCATCGCGACGGCTCCTTGCGACGCCGCGCGAGCGCCTCCACGCGGGCCGCGAGGCCCGAATCGCGTTGCGTGCGCGTCGCGACCGCCTGCGCGAGCACGCGCCGCGGGCCGATCACCTGTACGCGCGTGCGTGCACGCGTGACGGCCGTATAGACGAGTTCGCGCGTGAGCACACGCCCGAACGACGCCGGCAGCACGAGCGCGGCCTCGTCGAATTCCGAGCCCTGCGACTTGTGGACTGTCAGCGCGAACGCCGTTTCGTGCGGCGGCAGCGCGGCGAGCGACACGGCGCGCGCGGTGCCGTCCGCGCGCCGGAACCACACGCGCAGCACACCGTGCGCGTCCGGCAACGCAATGCCGATGTCGCCGTTGAACAGCCCGAGCGCATAGTCGTTACGCGTGACCATGATCGGCCGCCCGGTGAACCAGTGTGCGCCGACCGCGAGCGGCACGCGCGCGGCATGCCGCACGTGCGTGGCCACCAGCGCATTGACGTGCTCGGCGCCGCGCGACCCCGTGCGCGTCGCGCAGAGGATCCGGAAGCGGTTGAGCGCATCGAACAGCGGCAATGGGTCAGGCACCGGCTCGGACAACGCAGTACGCAATGCGTCGAGGTACGCGCCGAACCGGCGCGCGAGCCGCTCGACCGTCGACGCCGCAAGCGTATCGCTCGCGTCGTCATGAAACGACGCGGCAGCGGCATCGTCGGTCGGCAACGCATCGAGCGCGGCCTGCACGTCGCCGCGGCGGATCGCCAGCGACAGGCGGCCGATCGGCGAATCGAGACCGAAACGGTAATTGCGTTCGAGCCACACGACGCAGTCTGCAAGCGGTGCGGGCGCGGGTGACGCTGCGGCGTGGTCGTCGGGTTGCGTTGCGACGGTCGATGCAAGCGACGAATCGGCTGCATTGGCCGCATTGACCACATCGGCCGGATCGAATGGCGCGAGCTCGATCGCATCGAGCCACGCGAGTTCGTCGGCTTCGATCCATGCTGGATCGGCGACCGCGCCACTATCGATGTCGGTCGGCGCGGCCGCCGCAGGTGACAACGAAGCGGCCGGCGGCGCGGCGACATCGGTAGCGGACATCGCTTCGTCCTGCGGATCGTCGTCGAACAGCGACGCCTGGCGCGTATCCACGTTCCGTCGCGCCGGCGGCTTGCGCGCGGCGCTCGTCGACACCGGCGCGGATGCCGGAGCTGGCGCTGAGGCCGGAGCTAGAGCGGGCGCCACAACCGCCGCCGCCTCGCCGTCGGGCACCGGCAACGCCGCGACGAAAGTCGCCTCGTCGATCCCGAGTGCACCCGCGATGCGCGTGCGTGCCGCGGCGGTAAACGTCGGCCGTGCGCTGAGTTCGGCGAACACGGCGCCGGCCTCGACCGCGGCGAGCTGATCCTTGTCGCCCAGCAGCACGAGCCGTGCGCCGGGCGCGAGCGCATCGAGCAGATGCGCGGCGAGCGCGACGTCGATCATCGACGCCTCGTCGACGACGATCAGGTCATACGGCAACGGATTGTCGCGGTGATGGCGGAAGCCCGCCGCTCCGCCGCCGCCCAGCAGGCGATGCAGCGTGTACGACGTGTCGGGCAGGCGCGCGGCGAGTTCCGGCGGCAGGTCGCCCGCCCGCGCGTGCAGCGCTTCCTGCATGCGCTGCGCGGCCTTGCCGGTCGGCGCCGCCAGCGCGATGCGCAGCCCCGGATGCGCGTCGAGCAGACAAGCCAGCACGCCGACGACGGTCGTTGTCTTGCCGGTGCCGGGGCCGCCGCTGACGATCGTCACGCGCCCGGTCAGCGCAACGATCGCGGCGACGCGCTGCCAGTCCACCTCGCCCGTCGCGGGCCCGAAGTAACGCGCAAGACTGTCGCGCAAGCGCTCGGGCGACAGCGCGTCGCCCGGTGCGGCGACGCCGGCCTGCGCGACGAGCGCATCGGCGAGCCGCCGTTCGTAGTCGAAATAGCGCGACAGATACAGATGGTCGAGCCGGTCGACGATCAGCGGCCGCTCGTCGCCGCGCGCGAGCGTACCGAACGCGACCACGCCGCTCGCGGCAAGCGCCGCGCGCACGTCGTCGACCGGCTCCTCGTAGCGCTGCGCGAGCGCGCCGAGCGACACGCACACGTGGCCGCCCGCGGTCGCCCGGCTCGTCGCGAACGCGGCACGCGCCGCCCAGCGGGCGGCCACGGCCGGCGCACCCGCGCGGCGCGACAGGTCGCCCATGCGGCGCGCGAATCCTTCCGCGAGGGCGATGCCGAAATCCGCGGGCTCGGGCAGGCGCGCGACGAGGCCGCCGGTGAATTCGAGCGTATCGTCGGACGCGTTCATGCGCGGCCCCCTTCCATCATCCGGTCGAGTGCATCGACGAGTTCGCGCGCGGGCCGCCGCGCATGCACGCCGGCCGGTTCGCCGCCGCTGCGCCAGTCGGGCCGCACGCCACGCACGAACAGGTACAGGTAGCCGGCCATATGCGTGTCGTAGTCGTAGTCGGGCAGACGCCCGCGCAGATAGCGATGCAGCGCGACCGTATAGAGCAGCGCCTGCAGGTGATATGCGTGATCGGCCATCGCGACGTCGAGCGCCCGCGGGCCATACGCATCCGGCGTATTGCCAAGATGGTTCGACTTCCAGTCGACGATCCAGAAGCGGCCGTCGTGTTCGACGATCATGTCGATGAAACCCTTGATGAAACCGGCGAGCATGCCCGAGTCGAGCGCCACGTCCGGATAGCCGTGCGCCACCAGCAGCCGGCGCAGCGCCCCCAGCTCGAGCGACGGCGCCGGGAACAGGAAACCCATTTCGTCGAGCCGCCTCGCGGGGTCGAGATCCGCAAGCCGCATGCCCGGCACGAGCTCCGTACGCACGACATCGTCGACGAGCCGCGCCATCATCGCCGGCAGACGCGTCGCGAGTTCGGGCTCGGCCTCGACCGGCCGGTCGTGCAGCGCGCCGAGCGCTGCCTGGTGCCACGAATCGGGTTCCGTGAAGCGGCTGAGTTCGAACAGGCGGTGCAGGCACTCGCCCGCTGCCGCGCCGCGCGGAAACCGGAGGATGTCGTCGTCCGGCGGCTCGGTAGCGATCGTGTCGACCGCGACGAACGCGCCGTCCGGCGTCACGGCGGCTAGCGCATCGTGATCGGGCCGAAGCTCGTCGTCCGGCACGACCGCGACGCCCGCCTCCTCGCGCGCCATCGACGCCGTCAGCGAACTGAAGCTCGCCATCCGCCACGCGTCGCGCAGCACGCGCGTCGCATGACGTGCCGCGAGCGTCTGCGTTGCATCGTGGCCGGCCGCGAGCCGTTCGCGCCGAGCCGGCACCGGCAACGGCGCAACGCTCACGGGGCCGCCGGCCAGCGCTTGCCACGCCGCGTCGAGCACCGCTTCGTCGGGCGGCTCGTCGAGCCACGCGTCGAACGACTGGCCGGCGCCGGCCACGAGCCAGTTCAGCACGCTGCGCCGTGCCTCGCGGGTCGAGCGCGACGACAGATAAGGCCCGGCGACGAGATAGCACCGATACACCGCGCGCGTGAGCGCCACGTAGACGAGCCGCGCGCGTTCCGCCGCCTGTTCGCGCAGCGCCTGGCGCGCGGCATGCTCGGCGGCTTCGTCGTCGCACCCGTAATGCAGCACGGCGTCGCCCGCGTCGTCGTGATACTCGCGCGCGTCCGGCAACCCCGACGCGGGCGGCTCGCGCAGCCCGCCGTCATTCAGGAACGGACAGAACACGACCGCGTATTCGAGGCCCTTCGACTTGTGCACGGTCACGATCTGCACGAGGTTGCGGTCGGATTCCAGGCGCAGCTGGGCTTCCTCGCCGCCACCGTCGAGCCGTTGCGCGGCGAGCCAGCGCAGCGTCGGCGCGATGCCGGGCTGCGCGGACGCGCGCGCCTGCGTCAGTTCGGCCAGATGGTTGATGTCGGTCACGCGGCGCTCGCCGTCCGCGCCGGCCATCAGCCGCTCGGCGATGCGCAGCTCGCGCGTGAACGTGCGCCACATCACCGCGAAGCCGCGTTCGCGCCACAGCAGCCGGTAGCGCGAGAAGCGCTCGACCCAGCTCATCGCGTCCGCGCTGTCCGCCGCTTCGCGCGACGCGTCGCCGTCGCCCTGCTCCATCCGCCACAGCGCACCGGCATCGAGGCCGAACCAGTCGGCGGCCAGCGCCGAACGCAAGCGCCGCAAATCGCCCGGCGCGTCGATCGCCGCCAGCACGCGCTCGAGCTGCTCCGCATCGCCGGTCGAAAACACCGACGCCTGCGCGAGCTCGACGCTGCCGATACCCCACGTGGCGAGCACGCGCTTCACGAGACTGCCCTGCCGGTGCGTCTGCACCAGCACCGCGATGTCGCCCGGCGACAGCGGCGTATCGCCGAGCCGCGCATGCCCTTCGCGCGCGCCGCGCATCAGCCTGGCAATCTCGGCCGCGCACGCCTGGGCGGCCTGCGCCTGCGCGTCGCGCTTGAGCAGCGTGCCATCGCCGCCCGGCAGCGCCCAGATCCGGAAATCGCCGGACGGGCCCGGATCGGTTGCGTCGACGAACGGTGCACGCACGCGCGTGCCGGCGCGCACCGCGTAATAGTCGAGCCCGTCGAGCACGAATGCGCGCGGGTTCGACATGAAGAAGCGGTTGCACGCGTCGACGATCGCCGGCGTCGAGCGCTGGTTGACCGCGAGCGTATAGCACGCGCTCGCGCTTGCCCGTGCGGCGAGATAGGTATGCAGATCCGCCGCGCGGAAGCTGTAGATCGCCTGCTTCGGGTCCCCGACGAGAAAGAGCGGCCCGCCCGGCGCGAAGATCCGGTTGAAGATCGCGAACTGCAGCGGGTCGGTATCCTGGAATTCGTCGATCAGCGCGGCCGGATAGCGCGCGCGCAGCGTCTCGGCAAGCCACGGGTGCGCGTGCAGTGCGTGATACAGGTTCGCGAGCAGATCGTCGAACGACACGACGCGACGCGTACGCTTGCGTTCGGCCAGCTCGCCCGGCGCGGTGTCGAGCCAGTCGGCGATCAGCGCGAGCCAGCGGGCGCGCTGCGTGGCCTCGGCCGCGGCCACCGCCGCTTCGAGCGCGTCGGCCACGTCGAAGAACGCGTGCTCGGGGGTCACGCCGCCCTTTTTCGTCGCCTTCGCGAGCGCGGTGCGCGTGAGCTTGAGCGCCGCCTTCGGCAGCGCGGCCGCGGCATCGCCCTGCGCGAAATGCGCGGTCCACGCGCCGAGCGCATCGGCGAGCGCATCGGGCTTGTGCGAGCGCTGATTGAGCGCGGGCTGCGCGGCGCGCAGCAACGCGTCGATCGCATCGCGCTCGTCGGCCCACATCCGCGCCGCCTCCGCAAAGCACTCGGCGGCAGCAGCCTCCGCCGATTCGTCCGGTTCGACGACGCCGTCCCAGCGCAGCGCGGCGAGCGGCTTCTTCAACCGGCGCGCAAGCTGGGCGTCGAGCGCGGCCGGGCCCGCGCCGGAATCGACGAGCCACGTCGCGAAGCCGGGCCAGCGCGCGGCTATCGGTTCGACGCGGGTGCGCCAGAAGTCCGCCGCGAGTTCGAAGCGCAGCGCTGCATCGTCGGCCTGCATGTCGAACGCGAACGGCATCGCGGCGGCGAACGGCGCTTCCTGCAGCGCACGCTGGCAGAACGCGTGGATCGTGTGGATCGCCGCCTGGTCGAATGCACGCAACGCGCGCCGGATCCGCTTCGCGGCGGTCTCGGGGTCGAGCGTGCCGGCGTCACCGAGCGTCGTCTCGAGCAGGCGCTCGACGAACGGATCGCCGCCGTCGTCACCGGTATCGAGTGCATGCGCGAGCTGCGCGAGCCGCCCGCGGATCCGCTCGTGCAGTTCGGCGGTCGCGGCCTTCGTGAAGGTCACGACGAGGATTTCGTCCGCGCCGAGATCTTTCTCGAGCAGCAGCCGCACGTACAGCGCGCAGATGTTCCACGTCTTGCCGGTACCGGCCGACGCCTCGATCTGGTTGACGCCGTCGAGCGGGCACGCGAACACGTCGAGTTCGAGCGCCGCCTGCGGCTGCGATGCGGCGCTCATGCGATCTCCTTCAGATGTTCCAGCATCGGCTCGAACACGATCCGCGCAAGTGTGCCGAACGGCTCGTCGAGCGACGGATGGGCGCCGCGCCACGCGATCGCGATGGCCGGATCGTCGGCTTCGCTCACCACGCGCTCATTGATCCAGACGCTCGCGGCCTTCGCCTCGCCGTCGGAAACGCGCGCCCATGCGCTGCGCGGGAAAAATCGCAGCGGCATGCGCCGCCCCGCGCGAAACAGCGCGGCGAGCGGCGCGAGCCGCTCGAGCGGTGCAGCGACCGGCGTGAGTTCGAACGCGCCGCCGCTGCCGAACCACAGCGTGCGGCGCGGGCCGTCGGGCTCCACCGCGCAATAGACGAGGTGCGCAAGCCACGCGGACAGGTAGTCGCGCGCGCTCGGCCGCGCATAGCGATAGATGATCTGGCCCGCCGGCGTCAGCCGGTTCAGCGTGCCGTGCAATTCGAGCGGCGCACTCAGCGCGTCGCCCGACAGCATCGCGTCATCGGCACCGAACAGTGCCTGGTCGGTGTCGGGCCATGCGGGCGCGATCGCGAGCGTGAACGGCCGTCGCTCCATGCCGTCGGCCAGCGCACGGCGCACGTTCGACGCAAGCTGCATCATCGAGCCGAGCGCCTGGTCGCGCCAGACGGCACCCGTCGCGCCGCCCGGCAGTTCGGGGCTGGCGTCCGCGATGCGCAGCGCATGATCGTGCACGCCGCCTTCATCCGATTCGATCAGGAGCGGCAGCACGCGCTCGGCGAGCGCGTCGCTGCCGGCGAAGTCGAGTGCGAACGGCTCCGTGTCGAGCAGTTCGGCCTGCGCGTCGGACAACACGATGCCGAGCCGCGCACGCAGCAGCGCGCGCGCCGGATGCCGCCAGAAACGTTCGAATTCGTTGAATGCAACGGGCTCGACCAGCTCGGCCGGCAGCGGCTGCGCGAAGAACGGCTGCTCGCGCGTCGCGTCGCGCGCGGCTTCGGCCGCCAGCAGCGACGCGAGCGTCGCGCGCTCGGCGTCGTACGACGCCAGTTCGCTGCCGGGCCGGAAATACTCGGCCGCGAACGGTTGCAGCGGATGCTCGACGATGAACGCGCGCCGCGCGGCATCGACCGCGCCCGGCGCGGTGTCCGCGCCGGCCGTGACGAGCGCGAGATGGTCGAGCAGTTCGTCGACGAGCGCCGCGGGCGGCAACGGCGCGTTGTCGCGAATGCTTCGCCCCGTATAGGCGATCAGCAGCCGGTCGCGCGCGGCGAGCAGCAGGTCGAGAAACAGGTTGCGCTCGTCGTCGCGGCGCTGGCGGTCGCCGAGCTTCGGCAGGACGGCCATCAGGTCGAACTCGTCCGCGCGCGCGAGGCTCGGCAGCACGCCGTCGTCCATGCCGAGCAGGCACACGACGCGGTACGGCAAGCCGCGCAAGCTCGTCAGCGACGAGAACGTGACACCGCCCCACGGCACCCCGCCGCGCGCCGGATCGTCGAGCGCGGCCGTCAGCCCCGCGCGCACGACGGCCGCGGGCAACGCCTCGTCGGGCGCGCCTTCCGTCATCGCGGCGAGCATCGCGTCGAGCGCGTCGCGCACACCTGCGAGCGCATCGGCATACGCGGCGCCGGAGTCGAAGAACCGCGCGAGGGTGTCGGCGAACAGTTCGCTCCATGCGCGCGGCGTATGCGCGCTGGCGAGCCGCCGTGAAAAGCCGTCGAGATCGTCGGTAAAGCGCGCGAGCCGGCCGAGCAGTTCGGCCTCGCTGCCGGTGGCCGCCTCGATCGGCAGCCACGCGCCGACGGGTGCCGCGCCTTCGGGCATCGCATAGCCGAGGAAGAGCCGCGCGAGCGCATCGGAGAACGTATGGCGCGGCGCCGGCACCGCCGCATCGTCGCTCGCCGTCGGCGACAGCCCGCGCCGCGCGCCGGCGGCCGCGAGCCAGGTCTGCACCGTCTCGAGCGCGGCGGCGTCGATGCCGTAACGGGCCGCGACCGCGTCGACGCGCAGCCATTCGACCAGCTCCGGCGCGCCGACCTGCCGCTCCGGCAACGCGAGCCATTCGAGCAGCACGCGCGCGACCGGGTTCGCCTGCGACGGCGGCAGGCCGGTGATCCGGTAAGGCACGCGCGCGCCGCCGGCGCCCGCCGTGCCGAACACCGCATCGATCAGCGGCCCCGCCGCCGCGAGATCGGCGACCGCCACCAGCACATCGGACGGCTGCAGCGTCGCGTCGGCGTCGAACCACGCGAGCAGGCGGTCATGCAGCACCTCGAGCTGACGCGCGAGACTGTGGCACACGTGCACCTCGATCCCGCGCTCGGCCGGCGCTTCGCCGAGTTCGGCTTCCGGCTGCAGGTCGAGGATCGCGTTCTGCACGCGCGCGAGCCAGGTCGGCGCGGGATTGCCGACGAAGTGCGACGCGTCGCCCAACGCGGCGCTTTCGGTCAGTTCGTGCAGCATGTGCAGTTGCGCCTGCGTCTGCCGGCCCCACTCCGCGAGCAACGGATGGCCGACTTGCTGGTAGTCGAGCCGGCCGGCCGCATCGAGCGCCTCGGCATGCGCGGCGGTGACGATGTCGAACCAGAATTCGCGGCACGGGTTGAGCGCATAGACGCGCACGTCGATCCAGCGCGACAGCTCGCGCAGTAGCGCGACGTGCAGCGGCGGCATCGTCGGCAGCGCGAAGACGCTGACCGATTCCGGCCAGTCGGCGCGCGCGACGGTTTCGGCATCGAGGTTGCGCGCCTCCACGAGGAACCGATGCGCGGGCGGCGTGCCGCTGTCGCTCAGCTCGGCGAGCAGCGCGCGCCACAGCGCGGCCTGCCAGTGCTCGTCGTCGCGTGCGGCATCGCTGATCCCGCGCGGCGCGGCGTCGCCCGCGAGCACCGACTCGCCGGCCTGCCACGCGGCCAGCCATTCGGGCCGATAGGTCAGGTAATGATCGAGCACGGCCGCGACGCGCTGCGCCAGCTCGTAGCGCATCGCGTCGTCGGACGCGGACAGATACGCGGCCAGCCGCGGCGACGCGAGCCACGGCGCATCGCCCGCGGCCTGCGCGAACAACCGGTAGCAGCGCCACACGAGGCGGTCGGGTGCGAACGGCGAACGCGCGGGCACCGT